>NZ_JAGIOA010000001.1:1242883-2485766 GCF_017876435.1 Microbacterium phyllosphaerae | reverse complement strand
CTCACGCAGCAGGATCGGGATCGCCGGTGCGACGAAGCATCCCGACTTGGCGTTGCCCATCACCGGGTCGCACGCGTAGACCGCGTCAGGGTTCGCGGCCTTGACGCGGACGACGGCGTCGATGATCACGTCTCCGATGCCCTCGCCGCCCTGGTAGCCGCTGAGCACGGCGTCGATCTCACCGAACACGCCGCGCTCCTCGATGCCCGTGAGGACCTCGCGCACGTCGTTCGGATCGATCATCGGGCCGCGCCAGGCGCCGTACCCGGTGTGGTTCGAGAAGTTCACGGTGTAGACCGGAAGAACCTCGACACCGATGCGCTGCAACGGGAAGACCGCGGCGGAGTTTCCGACATGTCCGTACGCGACGGCGGACTGGATGGAGAGGACCTTCATTCCCCGATCCTTTCATTCAGGGCGGGAGTGCTCCCGCGGCGGTGGGTCATCGTGCGGTGGGTCATCGTGCGGCCGAGACGAGGTCGGCGACGAGCGTCTCCGCATCCTCTTCGGACAGGTCGTGCACCGTGAGACGCAGGTGGCGCGAGGGATCGGCGCGCTCATCGAGGGCGAAGTCGTCGCCGGTGCGTGCCAGCCACCCACGGCGCATGAGCCTCTCGGCGACGAGGCGCGCGGGCTTCGGCAACTCGATCCACAGGCTCAGCCCGTCGGTGACGGGGGAGTCGAGGCCCTGTTCGCGCAGACGCGATGCGAAGGCCGCGTTCCGCGCGGCGTAGTGCTCGCGAGCGTCGGCGATCCGTGAGAGCACCGAATCGTCGGTGAGCTGCGTGAGCGTGAGACGCTGCAGCAGATGGCTGACCCAGGTGGTGCCCGGGCTCAACCTCATCGCGAGCCGCTCGGCCGTGGCGGCATCCGTGGCCGCGATGGCGAGGCACATGTCGGGTCCGAGGAATTTCGACACGGAGCGCACGAGCGCGTAGCGGCGATGCTCGGGGCCGATCAGCGACTCGTACGGGCGCTGCGACAGCATCGAGAAGTGATCGTCTTCGATGATCAGGACGTACGGGTGGTCGACGAGCACGGCGCGGAGCTCCGCGGCCCGGGTGGCGGTGAGGCTCGCCCCGGTCGGGTTCTGCGCGCGGGGGGTGCAGATCACGGCCCGGACGCCGGCGTCCAGTGCGGCGCGAAGACCGTCGACCGTCATCCCCTGATCGTCGACGGGCACGGGAACGGCACGATAGCCGCCCAGGCGGACCGTGTGGATGCTGGCCAGGAAGCAGGGGTCCTCCAGCGCGACGGCGTCGTCGCGCATGAGCGCCTGCGCGAGCAGACGCTCGACCGCATCGACCGCGCCGCTGGTGACGGTGATGCCGAAGTCGACGTGATCGAGGTCCTGCGAGATCCACTCGCGCGCCCACTCGTCGAGGCCGCGGTCGATGACGGGCTCGCCGTACAGCACGGGACGACCGGCGACCGTCGCGAGAGCCGCGGACGGATCGGGAATCAGGCGAGGGTCAGGGTTGCCCGTGCCGACATCCCGCAGCACGGTGTCTGAGGCGTAGCCCTCCTGCGCGACGGACTCGTGACCCGTGATGACGGTGCCTGCCCGCCCTCGCGAGATGACGATTCCGGCCTGCGCGAGCTGACGGTACGCGGCGACAGCTGTGTTGCGGTTCACGCCGAGAGTCGTGGCGAGTTCGCGCACGGGGGGAAGCGCGCTGCCCGGTCGCAGGACTCCGCGGTCGCGCAGGTCGCGCACGCTGTCCGAGATGTCGGCTGCGGTCGTTCCGGTGATCTGGTCGCTCATGTGTCCTCTTCACCGATTCTAGGTCGTCGTGGACAGTGATACTGTTTGGCCTAGATCAAACGAGACATCGTTCGACACACTCATGCACATCGTGCTTCCCCGACAGGAGCTCTCATGACCGAACAGCCCACCACCGGATCCTCCCGCGTCAAGCGCGGTCTCGCCGAGATGCTCAAGGGCGGTGTGATCATGGACGTGGTCACGGCCGACCAGGCGAAGATCGCCGAGGATGCCGGCGCGGTCGCAGTCATGGCACTCGAGCGGGTTCCCGCGGACATCCGGGCCCAGGGCGGTGTCTCGCGCATGAGCGACCCCGACATGATCGACAGCATCATCGACGCGGTGTCCATCCCCGTGATGGCCAAGGCTCGCATCGGCCACTTCGTCGAGGCGCAGGTGCTGCAGGAGCTCGGCGTCGACTACATCGACGAGTCCGAGGTCCTCTCGCCCGCCGACTACGTGAACCACATCGACAAGTTCGGCTTCACCGTGCCGTTCGTCTGCGGCGCCACCAACCTCGGTGAGGCGCTCCGCCGCATCAACGAGGGGGCGGCGATGATCCGCTCGAAGGGCGAGGCCGGAACAGGCGACGTCTCAGAGGCGATGAAGCACATCCGCAAGATCCGCGGTGAGATCGCGGCGCTCACCGCCCTTCCGAAGGACGAGCTGTTCGTCGCCGCGAAGGAGCTGCAGGCCCCGTATGAGCTGGTCGCCGAGATCGCCGAGACCGGCACGCTCCCGGTCGTGCTGTTCGTCGCGGGTGGCGTCGCCACTCCGGCCGACGCCGCGATGATGATGCAGCTCGGCGCCGACGGCGTCTTCGTCGGCTCCGGAATCTTCAAGTCGGGCAACCCTGCGGAACGCGCGAAGGCGATCGTCAAGGCGACGACGTTCTTCGACGACGCGAAGGTGATCGCCGAGGTCTCGCGCGGACTCGGTGAGGCGATGGTCGGCATCAACGTCTCGGATCTTCCCGCACCGCACCGCCTGGCCGAGCGTGGCTGGTAACCCACGGGTCGGAGTCCTGGCGCTGCAGGGCGACGTGCGCGAGCACGCCGCCCTGCTCCGCGGGCTCGGCGCTGAGGTGGCGCTGGTGCGCCGGCCGGAAGAACTCGCGGCCGTCGACGGTCTCGTGATCCCCGGTGGGGAGTCCAGCGTGATCGACAAGCTGTCCCGCGCCTTCGGCATGCAGCAGCCGATCCGGGCTGCGATCGCTGCGGGGCTTCCGGTCTACGGCACCTGCGCGGGTCTGATCCTTCTGGCCGACGAGGTGCTGGACGGCATCGAGGGGCAGCAGTCCTTCGGCGGCATGGACATCGCGGTGCGGCGCAACGCGTTCGGCCGGCAGACCGAGTCCTTCGAGACCGAACTCGATGTTCCGGTGCTCGGGCAGCAGCCGGTGCGCGCGACCTTCATCCGCGCACCGATCGTCGAACGCACGGGAGCTCCCGTCGAGGTGCTCGCCACGCTGCCCGATGGCGGAATCGTCGCCGTCGAGCAGGGGCGGCTGCTCGGAACGAGCTTCCATCCGGAGGTCGACGGTGAGACTCGGTTCCACGCGCGGTTCCTCGCGCACGTGAGTGACCACGTCCGCTCGGCGTGACGGTCATCGCGTCCGACCCGCCCGGGGGCCACGGCATGGCGGCACGAGCACGGCGTCGCGACTACTCTCGATCGGGTGACTGGATCCCGAGCAGAAGCCGCGTACTCGCGCGCCGTCGCCGCCTTCAGCACACCCACCCTGGATCTCCTGCACGGACGGTTCGCACCTTTCGTCGTGGCAGCGCTCACGATCCTGTTCACCGCCGACCGTGCGTCCGTGCCCATCGCCGACGCGCATGCGGAGCTCGCCGAGGTCATGGACGAGCTCCGCGCCGCCGGTGACGAGGACGACCGCAGGATCCCGTCGGGGAGTGGCAGGGACGTCTGCCGCAACTGGGTTCGGCTCGGCTGGCTCGTGCAGCAGATCGACGACGAGGTCGAGGTCTACCGTCTCTCGGCCCACGCGGTCGAGGCGCTGGAGATCTCCGGTCGCACCGGCGGAGGGCGCACCCGAGTGTCGAACTCCCGCGTCCGCACACTGCTCGATGCCGTCGAACACCTCTCGGACAGCGCCGAGGCCGACCCCGTGCGCCGTCTCGCTCGGCTCCATGCGGAGCGCGACCTCCTCGACGCCGAGATCTCGCGCGTCGAGGAATCAGGGCGCGCAGACCCGCTCGACGACGACGAGCTCCTCGAGGAGGCGGAGAACGTCCTGCACCTCGCACGCGAGCTGCCCGCGGATTTCACCCGTGTCGCCGAATCGCTCAAGGCCATGCAGCGGGATGTCGTCGCCCACCTCCGCCGGGACGAACGGCCGACCGGCGAGGTGCTCCGCGAGTACCTGCAGCGCGCGCAGGACGTCATGCAGTCGACTGCGGAGGGGCGGGCGTTCGCGGGTGCTCTGCGCCTGATCGGAGACCCTGACCGCATCGACGCCCTCACCGAGCAGCTCAGCGGACTCCTCAGCCAGCCGTTCGCGCGTCTCCTCGACAGCTCTCAGCGCGCCGAGCTCGACGCCGTCGGCCGACGCGTCGAACTCGGAGTCGAAGAGGTGCTGGCCGCGCAGCGGCGCGCCTCGCACGTGATCACGGGGCAGGTGAAGACCCATGATCCGCTGCGCGACCGCCAGATCGATGACCTTCTGCGCGACGTGATCGCCGGACTGCACGGCTGGTCGGGCACTGCCGCACACGTGGATCCTGTGCGCAGCATGCCGCTGATCGATCTGGGGCACCTGCGCCAGACCACGAGCGACATCCGTCCTCCGCGCGCGCCCGCGCCGCTCACGGATGCCGACGACGTCGACTTCGTCGATCACGACACCCGCGCGTGGGGCGGGCCGCGCTACGCCGAACTCGAGGAGTACGTGGCAGGGCTCGATGAGGAGTTCGACCTCGCGGAGGCGTTCCGACACATTCCCGACGCCACGCGGCGCCCCGTCGACCTGCTGGGGCTTCTCGAGCTCGCTCACCGCAATGGCCTCACAGAGGGCGACGGGATCTCCACCGTCGAGGCGCTGCGCCCTGACGGGACGACTCGCCGCTTCGCCTTCGGTTCCGTGATCGCCCGCAGCACGAAAGAGGATGCAGATGACTGACGAAGACCTCGCCGCGGTCGGCGTGAGCGACCCGTTCATCGCCCCGACGGCGATGGAGCAGGATCTCGAGGAGCACTTCCCGGGAGATCGCGGCACTCTCGATCCCGAGATCCGACGCGTGCTAGTGCACCTGCTGCAGCGTCGGTTCATCTCGGCTGAGCGCAATCGCCGTGAGTGGGCGCTGCTGCTCGACCACCAGCATGTGGTCGAATCCCGTCTCAACGACATCTATCTGCGACTGGTCATCGATCACGCCCGTGGATTCGCCTACAAGCAGCAGCTCCGCTCCGACGAGATCGACATGCCCGTGCTGCTGAAGGATGCCCCGTACTCCCGGGCGGAGACCCTCGTACTCGTGCATCTGCGAACCGTGTATCAGCGGGAGTCCGCCGCCGGGGAGGCATCGGTGCGCATCGACATCGAGGACATCGAGCAGACGGTGCTCAGCTACTTCGCGGACGTCGACGGCGGCACCGCGAAGCAGCAGCGGGCGATCCGCAGCGCGCTCGACCGGTTGGATCGAGAAGGCATCGTGCAGGAGGAGACGAGCGGAAGGTATCGGATCACCGCTCTCGTCGAGGTGGTGCTGAGTGCGGAGACGCTCAAGGAGCTGCGGGAGTGGCTGCGAGCCCAGGCGGTGGTGGCGCGATGACGATGATGGACACGCTCTTCGGGATGATCCCCGCGAGCTCCCGCGGCCAGCAGTGGGTCGCCGAGGAACTGCAGCTCATCAACTGGGGCGGCTACGACGGCGGGCCGCACCGTGTGCGGTTCTCACCGGACGCGACTCTGCTGTGCGGGGGATCCGGTTCGGGGAAATCGACGCTGATGGACGGTTACATCGCGCTGATGATGCCGCACACCACGCCGTTCAACGGGGCATCCAACGGCGGAGTGACCGGACGCCCGCGCGGCGAGGAGCAGCGCAACATCCTCTCCTACGGTCGCGGCAAGATCGACGAGTCGCGCACGGACGAGGGCACGAAGCTCCGAGTGCTGCGCGGTGACGGCGAGGACACCTGGAGCGCAGTCTCCATGACCTGGCTCGACCACGACGGTTCGCGATTCACCGCGATCCGAGGCTGGTACATCCCTGCCGATGCCCGAACCCTCGACGACACGACGCGGCTCCGGGCGACGATCGACGGCGCGTTCGACCTCTCGCGTCTCGAACACGCGGCGACGCATCGACTCAGCGACGCGGCGGCCCGTTCGATGGGCCTCGAACCGGTGGCGACCGACCGGGAGTTCTCAGCACGCCTGCACGCAGTTCTCGGCATCGGCGCAGCCGGTTCGGGTGCGAAGGCGATCAGTCTGCTCGCCCGCATCCAGGCCGGCCAACAGATCACGACGGTCGACGATCTGTACAAGAAGCTCGTGCTCGAGGAGCCCGAGACCATGACGACCGCCGATGCCGTGGTCGCACACTTCGACGAGCTCGAGAGCACGCGAACCCGCATGCTGGTCGCCAAGCAGCAGGTCGCGGCCCTGGAGCCGATCCGCGGCATCTCGCAGCGCATCGATGCGGCGGCGGAGCGGGTGCGGGTCGTCGACGAGGTCGGGGTCTTCTCGGAGGCATCCTCGCTCGCGTCGCTGTGGAGTGCGGAGCGTCGCCTCGACCTGCTTCGCGAGGTCGAGGGGGAGTTGCGCGACCGGACCCAGTCGCTGCAGCTCGCCGTGCGCGAGAAGCACGCCCTCGTGGCGGCCGCCGAGCTCGAACGCGAAGGCCTTCTCGATGTCCTGCGACAGTCCGGGGGCGACCGGCTCGAGACGGCACAGCGCGAACTGCGTGCGGTCGAGCGCCGACTCGACGACGTCCGGCGGGAGCGGGATCGTTTCGACACCGTGGTGCGCGACCTCGGCGCCGAGGTGCAGAGCGCGGCGGACTTCGAGAGTCTGCTCGCCCGTGTCCGTGCCGAACTTCCGGAAGACGGACTTCGCGGTGCACGCGCCGACTTCGCCGAGGCCGAGTCCGCCCGTCGGTCGGCGGAACGTGAACTCGCGCAGCTGCGCACCGAACGCGACCGGACCGAGGAGCTGCGGGGAAGCGTCCCCGCCCACCTGCACGAATCGCGGGCGGAGCTCGCCCGAGCCGCCGGACTCTCCGCCGACGACCTGCCCTTCGTCGGAGAGCTCGTCGAGGTGCGCACCGAGTTCGAGCCGTGGCGTGAGGCCTTCAATCTCGCGCTCGGAGGCTTCGCCAGGACTCTGCTCGTCGACGTCGCCCATCTGGGGCGATTCCGCGCAGCCATCGAATCCGTCAGGACGCCCGATCGGATCAGCTATGAGGGCGTGCAGACGGGACTGTCCGAGACCCGCACGTCGGATCCGCGTACGCTTCCCGCGCGCCTCGATCTCCGATCGACACCGTTCACGGGATGGCTCCAGCAGCGGCTTCAGGAGCGCTTCGCGTACGTGTGCGTCGACTCGTCCGCCGAACTCTCGGCGCATCCGCGCGCGCTGACCCTCGCGGGCCAGGTCTCTCAGGGAGACCGGGGATCCCACGGCGGTCACGGGCGAGCGAACATGCTCGGGTTCTCGAATGCACGTCGACTCCGTGAGCTCGACGTGCAGATCGCCGAGCTCGAAGCACGCCGCGACGTCACCGCCGCGGACGCGGCAGACGCCGAGCGTCGCCTCGACCGGCTGGACACCACCGCGAAGGCGCGCGCGAAGATCGAGGATCTCACCTGGGAGCAGATCGACGTCGAGGCCGTCTCAGCTGAGAGACAGCGCTGGCTGTCGGTCGAGGCGGAGGTCACGGACGAGAACCCGCAGATCGCCGAGATGCGTTCGCAGGCGGACGAGCTTCGACACCGTGCGGCTCGGCTGCGAGATGAGAGCGCACGTCTCGGCGGCGAGCTCGCGCTCGCCCAGGATCGCTGGGTGGACGTCACCGATCAGGTCGACGCATGCCAGCGCGTCATCGATGCGGCGGAGGCGACGGACATCGCTCTCGAGGAGCGGCACCGTGCCTTCCTCGACGCCCGCTTCCTCGGCGCGGACGCGGCGGTGAGCGTGACGGCATCCGAACGACTCGCCCATCTGGACTCCGCGCTGCGGACCGCGGCGGCACGGCTCCTCGAAGACCGGACGGCCGCTGCGTCTTCGCACGCCGAGCAGCGCGAGCAGATGCGCCGCCTGATGACCGGCTTCCTCGAGCGCTGGGACACGCTCACGATCCTGCCCGACCCCGACGAATCGGTCGCCGAGTTCGAGGCGATCCTCGACGCGCTGCAGACGAACGGCCTGCATGAGCTGGAGGCCGAATGGCGCGACAGTCTGCTCAAGCTGTCGGGCAACGACCTCACGAGCCTGGACTCGACACTCAGCCGATCACTGCGCGAGATCAAGAACCGCATCGATCCGATCAACCGGATCATGGAAGAGCTGCCGTTCTACGACGACGACCACCGGTTGCAGATCTCCCCGCGCGAGAACCAGTCGGAGGCGCGCAGGCGGTTCCGCAGGGAGCTGCGCGAGGTGCGGGGGCTGATCGACGCCGCGGCGACGGATGCCGAGCGCGAGAACGTCTATCGCAGGATGAGTCGTCTGATCGGACGCATGCGTCGGACGGCACCGGACTTCGCCGAACTCATCGACGTGCGCAACCACGTCCGTGTCAGCGCCGAGCGGGTGCACGCCGTCACGCGGGAACACGTCGCCCTCTACGACCACATCGGCGAGAAGTCGGGCGGTGAGTCGCAGGAGCTCGTCGCGTTCATCGTGGGTGCCGCCCTGCGGTACCAGCTCGGGGATGCCGGTGCGGCGCGTCCGAGATACGCACCGGTGTTCATGGATGAGGCCTTGATCAAGGCGGACGCGCACTTCACCAAGCGTGCGATCGGTGCATGGCGCGGGCTCGGCTTCCAGCTCGTGATCGGTGCGCCGAACGACAAGTACAGCGCGATCGAGCCGCACGTCGACGTGGAGTACGACATCCTCAAGGACACGCGCGGTCGCTCGTGGGCGAGGCCGAAGGTGGGTCTGCCGGCCGAAGACGCGTGAACCGGCGCTGACCTCGGTACGCGCCCTCACCCCGCCACGAGCCCCCGGATCGCGTCGAGCGTGCGGTCGATGTCGTGCTGCGTCGTCACCCAGGACGACATCGAACAGCGCAGGGCCGAACGGCCACGCCACTCGGCGCCGGTGACGGCCGCGGTTCCCTCTGCGAGGATCGCGGCGCCCAGGTCGCGGGTGGCGTCGTCGGAGGCGAGACGGAACATGACCTGCGTGTAGACGACCTCGTTCACCACGTCGATTCCCTCGATCGACGCGAGTCCTTCCGCCATCGCCACCGCGTTGTCGTGGAGCCGGTCCATGAGACTCGCGACGCCGTTGCGCCCGAGGCTCCGCAGCGCAGCCCATGCGGGCACCCCGCGTGCGCGGCGGGAGAGCTCGGGGGTGACGTCCCACGGATCGAGGCTCGTATAGATCAGATAGTCGCCGCCGGTGCGGAACGCGGCGATCGAGTCGGCGGGGTCGCGGACGATCGCCATGCCGCAGTCGTACGGCACGTTGAGGGTCTTGTGCGCGTCGGTCGCCCACGAGTCGGCCAGATCCATACCCGCGGTGAGGGACCGCAGAGATGCGGATGCCGCGGCCCAGAGCCCGAACGCGCCGTCGACGTGCACCCAGGCACCGTGCTCGTGCGCGATCGGGATGAGGGAGGTGAAGTCGTCGAAGGCGCCGGTGTGCACTTCGCCGGCCTGGAGGCACACGATGAGCGGCCCCGAAAGGTCAGCGAGAGCAGCGCGCAGGGCATCCGGTCGCATCCGTCCGTGGTCGTCCGACTCGATGACCGTCAGATCGGCCCGCCCTATGCCGAGGAATCGGGCGGCGCGGTCGATCGATCCGTGGCGGTCCGCACCGACCACGAACCGGAGGGGAGGAGATCCACGCAGGCCTCGCTCGGCGAGGTCCCAGCCTGCGCGGGCGAGGACGGCGTTCCTCGCCGTCGCCAGACAGGTGAAGTTGGCCATCTGGCCCCCGGTGACGAACCCGACGCTGGATGTGTCCGGAAGATCGAGCAGATCGAGCATCCACTGGCCCGCGACGCGCTCCATGGCGACGGTCGTCGGGGTGAGACTCGCCGAGCCGGAGTTCTGATCCCATGCCGACACCAGCCAGTCGGCCGCGAGTGCCGCGGGATGAGTGCCACCGATCACGAAGCCGTAGAAGCGCCCGCCCGGTATCGCGACCAGTCCGGGGTCTGCCCGTGACGCGATCTCCTCGATCACGTCGACTGCATCGCATCCGTCATCGGGCAGAGGCCCGCCGAAGGCGGTGAGCATGTCGTCGAGGGTCGCGCGCGGCCACACGGGGCGGTCGTCGAGCGAGTCCAGGAATCGGAGTGCGGCCTCGTGTGCGGCGTCGAGTCCGCGGGCCCTGTCGTCGTCGACTCTCTCGTCCATGAGTCAGGACTACACCCGTGATCCGCGTCACGCCAGGGGCACAGCGTGGGCATCGGACGAGATCTCGACCCGGGTGCATCCACGGGCCGACCGCATGGTTCGATAGAATGGACGATGCCCTGGGCCGAGCCCACGGGCGGATACGACGAGCGGAGACTTATGTCCGGGCATTCCAAGTGGGCCACCACGAAGCACAAGAAGGCCATCATCGACTCCAGGCGCGCCAAGTCCTGGGCCAAGCTCATCAAGAACATCGAGGTCGCGGCCAAGCTCGGCGGGGCCGATCTGCAGGGCAACCCGACGCTGTTCGACGCCGTGCAGAAGGCGAAGAAGACCTCGGTCCCGAAGGACAACATCGACCGCGCGGTGAAGCGCGGAGCGGGCATCGGCGGCGAAGCCGTCGAGTACACCTCGATCATGTACGAGGGCTACGGACCCAACGGCGTCGCGATGATGATCGAGTGTCTGACCGACAACAAGAACCGCGCAGCGGCCGAGGTGCGCACGGCACTCAGCCGTAACGGCGGCACGCTCGCCGACCCCGGCAGCGTCGCCTACAACTTCAGCCGCAAGGGCGTCATCGTGGTGGGCTCCGAGGGAACCACCGAGGACGACGTCATGATGGCCGCTCTCGAAGCGGGTGCCGAGGAGATCGAGCCGCACGCGGAAGGCTTCGAGATCATCACCGAGGCGACCGACCTCGTGACCGTCCGCAGCGCTCTGCAGGAGGCCGGCATCGACTACGAGTCGGCCGACGTCGAGTTCGTGCCGAACCTCAAGGTCGAGATCGACGCCGACACCGCGCGCAAGATCTTCCGCCTGATCGACGCCCTCGAAGACAGCGAGGACGTGCAGAACGTCTTCACGAACTTCGATCTGTCCGCAGACGTGCAGGCTGAGCTCGAGAACGACGACGCGTAGGCGCGGCGAGCGTCCGGACTCGATGACGGCGAATAGCCTGGGGGAGTGACCTCCTCGCTGCGCGTGCTCGGCATCGACCCCGGCCTCACCCGCTGCGGTGTCGGGGTGGTCGACGTCGACGGTTCGCGCCGCGGCACGCTCGTGCACGTCGGGGTGATCCGATCGGCACCAGATCTGCCGATCGGTGAGAGGCTCGCGCTCGTCGCCGCCGGCATCCGCGAGGTCATCGAGGCGCACAACCCGGATGCGGTGGCCGTCGAGCGTGTGTTCGCTCAGCAGAACACCCACACCGTGATGGGCACCGCACAGGCGAGCGGCGTGGCACTGCTGCTCGCGGCGGAGGCCGGTCTGCCCGCCGCCACCCACACACCGAGCGAGGTGAAGGCGGCCGTCACCGGCTACGGCTCGGCGGACAAGCGGCAGGTGCAGTCGATGATCGCGCGCATCCTGCGTCTGGATGCTCCTCCGCAGCCGGCCGACGCCGCGGATGCCCTCGCCATCGCCCTGTGCCATGCCTGGCGTCGTGGGGCCACCGGAGCGCCGGGGCAGGGGGCGCTCACGCCCGCCCAACGCGCCTGGGCTGACGCGGAGCGTGTCGCTCGAACATATATACGACCGGGTGCGTAGGCTGAGGAGATGATCTCCTCGCTGCACGGCGCCGTCCTCCATTCGACCGCCGATCAGGTCATCGTCGACGTCGGCGGCGTCGGGTTCTCGGTCGCCGTTCCCGCGGATGTCGCGCACACGGCGACGGTCGGCGAGAAGATCCTTCTTCACACGAGCCTGATCGTGCGTGAGGACTCGCTGTCGCTCTTCGGTTTCGCCGACCGCAGCGAACTGGAGATCTTCGGTCTGCTGATCAGCGTGACCGGGGTCGGACCGAAGTCCGCGCTCGGTGTGCTGTCGCACCTCACGGTCGACCAGATCGCCGACGCCGTGACCGCCGAAGACGATGCGCCGTTCCGCCGCGTCTCGGGTATCGGCCCGAAGACGGCCAAGCTCATCGTGCTGCAGCTCGCGGGCAAGGTGCACCCGGTCGGGGCGCCGTCCAAGCAGGTATCCAGCGGTCCTGTCGACGTGGTCGATCAGGTCGCCGCGGCGCTCGTCGGACTCGGCTGGTCCGAGAAGGTCGCCGCCGAGGCGGCGGCGCAGACGGCGGCCGAGGCGACCGACGCCGAGCGCGCAAGCGTCGCGCCGCTGCTGCGTCGCACTCTCGCACTCCTGGGGCCGGCGCGTGTCTGACGCTCTCGACGCCACGGAACCCACCGACGACACGGAACTCGCGATCGAAGGTGCCCTGCGCCCCACGAGTCTCGGGGAGTTCGTCGGGCAGCAGAAGGTGCGCGGTCAGCTGCAGCTGCTGCTCGACGCGGCACGCATCCAGAACCGGCCTCCCGATCACATCCTGCTCGCGGGCCCCCCGGGTCTCGGTAAGACGACGCTGGCCATGATCGTGGCGCATGAGAGCGAACGCCCGCTGCGCCTGTCGAGCGGCCCGGCGATCCAGCACGCCGGCGACCTCGCAGCCCTCCTGTCGAGCCTCGTGCCGGGCGAGGTGCTGTTCATCGACGAGATCCACCGCATGGCGCGCTCTGCCGAGGAGATGCTGTACCTCGCCATGGAGGACTTCCGAATCGACATCATGGTGGGGAAGGGCGCCGGTGCGACGAGCATCCCGTTGGATCTCGCTCCGTTCACGCTCGTCGGCGCCACCACGCGTTCGGGCCTGCTGCCCAATCCGCTTCGTGATCGGTTCGGGTTCACGGGGCATCTCGAGTTCTACGACGAACCGGAGCTCGAGCAGGTCATCGCCCGCTCGGCGCTGGTCCTGGGGGTCGACCTTCCCCGCGACTCGCTGTCGGAGATCGCCCGTCGCTCACGAGGCACCCCCAGGATCGCCAACCGCCTTCTGCGACGAGTGCGTGACTACGCACTCGTGCACGGGGGAGGAGCGGCGACGCTCGAGGGCGTGAGGGCGGCCCTCGAGCTGTACGACGTCGATCCGATCGGCCTCGACAGGCTCGATCGGGCCGTGCTCGAATCCCTCGTGCGCCGATTCCGTGGCGGCCCGGTCGGTCTGAGCACGCTGGCCGTGGCGGTCGGCGAAGAGGCCGAGACCGTGGAGAGCGTCGTGGAACCGTACCTCGTGCGGATCGGATTCCTCGGGCGTACGCCCCGGGGCCGCGTGGCCATGCCGGAGGCGTACGCGCACCTCGGCGTGCCGCATCCGGACGGGGCGCTTCGTCTTGATGACCTATAATCGCTGAAGACTTCCCCCGATGAAACTGCGCGCCCGTCTTCTGGTGCGCGCACCTGAGAAAGGCCCTTTGCCACCATGCCCATGGAAATCCTCCTCTTCGGCCTTCTCGCCGTGCTCGTCGTCTTCATGTTCGTCAACGGACGCAAGCGTCAGAAGCAGATGAAGGCGGAACAGGAAGAGAAGGCGACCAAGACGGTTCCCGGCGTGAAGGTGCTCCTTCAGGGCGGCATCTACGGAACGATCGTGGCCTATGACCACGACGACCTCGACTCGCCCGCTCTGGTCGAGATCGCCCCCGGTACGGTCATCGAGGTCCACAGCCAGGCGATCCTCCGCATCGTCGAACCGAAGGACGCCGTCGTCGACGGCCTCGACGACGGCGTGGTCGTCGTCGACGAGACGCCCCTCGCAGAGGACGCACCGGCCATCGAGACTCCCGAGGAGACCCGGCGTCGCCTCGAGCGCGACGCCGACGACAAGTAAGCCCTCGCCGCTTCACACTCTCGGCACTCCGGCATCGTAGAAAGCTGATCACACGTGGCCACTTCCTCCCCGGTCCGTCACGCCTGGCGGGTCCTTCTGGGCCTGCTCCTGGTGACGGGCGTCCTGTTCGGCATCAACGCGCTGGGCGTGCACGTCTTCGAGAAGAGCTCGTGGACTCCGGAGCTCGCGCTCGACCTGCAGGGTGGAACGCAGATCGTGCTCAGTGCCGAGACCGAAGACGGTGCGGCTCCGTCGAGCGAGCAGCTCGATCAGGCCGCGGCGATCATCCGGCAGCGTGTCGACGCCTCCGGTGTAGCCGAGGCCGACATCACGACCGAGGGCGGCCGCAACATCGTCGTCCAGATCCCGGGTGTCGCCGACGAGCAGACGCGCGAGCGCATCCAGTCCAGCGCGCAGCTCGAGTTCCGTCCTGTCCTCGCCACCACCGCGGGCACGAACACGTACGTGGGTGAGGACGGCAACGAAACCGCGTATCCGACTCCGGACGACTCGCTGAACGCGACGCCGACGGCCACGCCGACCGACGCGAGCGACCTGTCGTGGGTCAGCGACAAGCTGGCCGCGGAGTTCCAGGCCTACGACTGCGCGAACCCCGAGAACGACCCGTCGAGCGCTCCCAAGGACCAGCCACTGATCGCCTGCGATCCGTCCGGCCAGGCCAAGTACCTTCTCGGACCGACAGAGCTCACGGGTGATGCGATCACCGACGCGACCGCCGGCCGCGACCCGAAGTCGGGCGCCTGGCTCGTACAGCTGACCATGAACGCCGATGGCGCTGACGCGTTCGGCAAGGTCAGCACCCGCCTCAACCAGAACCGCATCAACGAGCTCTCGCCTCGCGACCAGTTCGCGTTCGTCCTCGACGGCTCCGTGATCAGCGCTCCGCGTATGAACGGGCAGATCCTCGACGGCCGCCCGAGCATCTCCGGCGATTTCACCCAGGAGACGGCGACCACTCTCGCCGACCAGCTGAAGTTCGGTGCACTGCCTCTGAGCTTCACCGTGCAGAGCTCCGACACGATCTCGGCGACTCTCGGAACACAGCAGCTGCAGATCGGTCTCATCGCCGGTCTGATCGGTCTGGCGCTCGTCGCGATCTACTCGCTCATCGTCTACCGGGCTCTCGGGTCGGTGATCATCGCATCGATCGCGGTGATGGCCGTGCTGACCTACATCATCATCTGCATCCTGGCGTGGAGACTCGGGTTCCGCCTGTCGCTCGCCGGCGTCGCCGGTCTGATCGTGTCGATCGGATTCACCGCCGACTCGTTCATCGTCTACTTCGAGAGAATCCGAGACGAGCTGCGCGACGGCAAGTCGATCACCGCGGCGGTCGAAGACGGCTGGGGTCGCGCCAAGCGCACGATCTACATCTCGAAGTCGATCAACATCCTCGCCGCGGTCGTGCTCTACATCCTGGCCGATGCCACGGTGAAGGGCTTCGCGTTCACGCTCGGCCTCACGACGTTGATCGACGTGTTCATCTTCGTGATCTTCACCCACCCCGTGATGCAGCTTCTCGCCCGCACGAAGTTCTTCGGCGGCGGACACAAGCTCTCCGGCCTCGATCCCGAGTCGCTCGGTGCCGTCTACCGCAGCCGCTCGCAGTTCCGCCAGGTGTCGACCGCGACCGCCGGACGAGGCGCGAAGAACGCCAGAGCCAAGGGCGAAGCCGAACGCCGTCAGACCATCGCAGAGCGCAAACGCGCCGAAGCACTCGCCGGTGACAGATCCACCAGCACCGGAAGTGAGGGGGACGCGTGATGGCTTCCATGAACGAGTTCGGAAACAACCTCTACACGGGCAAGACGTCCTTCCCGTTCGTCGGGAAGCGTCGACTCTGGTTCATCATCGCGATCGTCCTGGTGGTGGGTTCGGCTCTGGTGCCGCTGATCCGTCCGATCCAGTTCTCGATCGAGTTCACGGGCGGTTCGCAGTTCACGGTGCAGGCTCCGGACAGCACCGATCAGCAGACGGCGACGGATGCCGTGCAGTCGGTCGTGCCTGACGCTGCCACCAAGGTGGTCGTCATCAACGAGACCAACATCCGCGTCCAGACCGACCAGATGAGCGCGGCCGAGACCCAGCAGGTCTCCAACGCCCTCGCCGAGGCGTACGGCGTCGAGCCCGACAGCGTCACCTCGTCGTTCATCGGCCCGGCGTGGGGTGAGAACGTCACCAAGCAGTCGCTCTGGGGTCTCGCGATCTTCCTCGCCCTGACCTTCCTGATCCTCGCGATCTACTTCCGCACGTGGAAGATGTCGGCAGCGGCGATCATCGGCCTCCTCGACGTTCTCGTCATCACCGTCGGCGTCTATGCGCTGGCCGGCTTCGAGATCTCGCCTGCGGCCGTGATCGGCTTCCTGACGATCCTCGCGTACTCCCTCTACGACACGACAGTCGTGTTCGACAAGATCAGGGAGAACACCACCGAAGATGGCGAGAAGTCCGCGCGGCTCTTCGGCGAATCGGTCAACCTCGCGGTCAACCAGACGCTCGTACGCTCGATCAACACCTCGGTCGTGGCTGCGCTTCCCGTCGGTGCCGTCCTCTTCATCGGCGCCTTCTGGCTCGGTGCGGAGTCGCTCACCGACATCTCGCTCTCGATCTTCGTCGGCATCCTCGTCGCGACGTACTCGACCCTGTTCGTGGCTGCTCCGCTGTACTCGCTGTTCCGCGAGAACGAGCCCGGAATCGCCGCCCGCGATGCGAGGATCCGCGAGTCCCGCGCGAAAGCCGCTGTCGAGGTCTGATCGTTCCCGTTCTGCGGGGCCGCACCCCACAGAGCACGCGTAAGCTGTTGTGATTCGGAGGTGAGCGGATGGCGGAACCGCAGACGGCGTCGCAGGGATCCAGCCTGAGACGACTGGTTCCCCGCATCTTCTCCCGCGCGCCCAGGGTCAACGACCTCGACAACCTGATCCGCACTGTGCGGGCGAATCATCCGAAGGGTGATCTCGCGGTCATCGAGCGTGCCTACAAGGTCGCCAAGGAGAAGCACACCGGGCAGCAGCGTCAGAGCGGCGAGCCGTACATCACGCACCCGCTCGCCGTCGCGCAGATCCTCGCCGAGATGGGCCTGGGGCCCCGCGCGATCGCCGCGGCGCTCCTGCACGACACGGTGGAGGACACGGGCTACGCACTGACCGACCTCACCGCCGAGTTCGGCGACGAGGTCGCGATGCTCGTCGACGGCGTCACCAAGCTCGACAAGGTCAAGTACGGCGAGAGCGCCCAGGCCGAGACCGTCCGCAAGATGATCGTCGCGATGTCGAAGGACATCCGCGTCCTTCTCATCAAGCTGGCCGACCGACTGCACAACGCGCGCACGTGGGGGTTCGTGCCTCCCGAGAAGGCGGCCAAGAAGGCCAAGGAAACCCTCGAGATCTACGCGCCGCTGGCCAACCGCCTCGGCATCCAGGCGATCAAGTCGGAGCTCGAGGATCTCTCGTTCGCCGTCCTGCATCCCAAGATCTACAACGAGATCCACAACCTGATCGCTCAGCGCACCCCTCAGCGTGAGAAGTACCTCGCCCAGGTGGTCGAGGAGATCGATGAGGACCTCCGCGATCTGCGCATCCGCGGCAAGGTCGTCGGGCGGCCGAAGCAGCTCTACTCCGTCTACCAGAAGATGGTGGTGCGCGGCCGCGAGTTCGACGACATCTACGACCTCATCGGCATCCGCGTGCTCGTCGCATCCGTGCGCGACTGCTACGCCGTCCTCGGTGCGATCCATGCGCGCTGGACCCCGCTTCCCGGTCGCTTCAAGGACTACATCGCCACGCCCAAGTTCAACCTCTACCAGTCGCTGCACACGACGGTGATCGGGCCGTCCGGCCGCACGGTCGAGATCCAGATCCGCACGCACGAGATGCACCAGCAGGCCGAATACGGTGTCGCCGCGCACTGGATGTACAAAGAGCGGATGAACGGCGGCAAGGCCGAGGTCCGCGCGTCGGACAGCGACATGGCCTGGCTCGCGCACATCTCCGACTGGCAGGCCGAGACGGCCGACCCCGGTGAGTTCCTCGACTCCCTCCGGTTCGAGATCGGAGCCAAGGAGGTCTACGTCTTCACGCCCAAGGGGCGCGTGGTGGGTCTCCCCGCGGGCGCGACCCCCGTCGACTTCGCGTATGCCGTGCACACCGAGATCGGCCATCGCACGATGGGCTCGAAGGTCAACGGCCGTCTGGTGCCTCTGGAGTCCGAGCTCAAGAGCGGCGACGTCGTCGAGGTGTTCACCTCGAAGAACCCCGATGCCGGACCGAGCCAGGACTGGCTCGGCTTCGTCAAGAGCACCCGAGCCCGGAACAAGATCCGCGGGTGGTTCACGAAGGAGCGCCGCGAAGAGGCGATCGAGCAGGGCAAGGAGGCGATCGCCCGTGCGATGCGCCGCCAGAACATGCCGCTGCAGCGACTGATGAGTCAGGACTCGTTCGCCGAGGTCGCGCACCAGCTCCGCTACGAGGACGTCTCCGCGCTGTATGCAGCGGTCGGCGAGGGCCACGTGTCGACGCAGTCGGTTCTCGAGAAGGTCACCGCTCTGGTCGCGGCGACGGATCCGGTCACCGGTCCCATCGATCTTCCGGGCAGTATGCCGTCACGGGAGCCTCGTGCCGGTGATTCCGGGGTTCTCGTGCGCGGTGCGTCCGACATCCTCGTCAAGGTCGCGAAGTGCTGTACTCCGGTCCCGGGCGACGAGATCGTGGGCTTCGTCACGCGCGGAAGTGGCGTCTCGGTGCACCGCACCGACTGCGTGAACGTCAAGGCGCTCGCGAGCGAACAGGACCGCTTCGTCGAGGTCTCCTGGGCTCCGACGACGAAGAGCGTGTTCCGCGTGCAGATCCAGGTCGAGGCGCTCGACCGGTCGGGCCTGCTGTCGGACGTGACACGTGTGCTCAGCGAGCATCACGTGAACATCCTCTCGGCGACGGTCAGCACGACGGATGAGCGCCTCGCGATCAGTCGTTTCGTGTTCGAGATGGGTGATGCCGTGCACCTCGATCGAGTACTGAACGCGGTACGCCGCATCGACGCGGTCTACGACGTCTACCGCGTCACCTCGTCCTGAGGGAGAGTCTCTCGAGGGCTCCACGTCCCGCCCTCTTGCCGGGAACCCTGGTCATCGTCTCGAGGGCGGCGACAGCATCTCCGACGAGCCGCGGATCGACCTCGGCGAGCAGCAGCATCCAGCGTCGCAGCGACTCATCACGATGGAGTCCGAGCGCGAGGTCGATCATCGTGCGCCCTGGAGTCATCACGGGTACCCCGCCCAGGACGACGAACTCGCTCGCGGCGAGAGCAGTGTCGTGCAGCGTGACCCTCGGGGCTATCGCCGGTCTGATTCGATGATCGACCGCCCGCCTCACGTGGTGCCGGGCGGGGGGAGCATCTCCGGCGCCGTGGATCCATGCCGCTGTCGGACCTGACGCCGCGGTGTCCGCCGGGATGAGAGTCGCGACAGCAGCGGCCCTCGTGGCGGGGCCTTCGACGAGATCCGCGGGAATGTAGCCTTCGCCGATCTCGAACACGTGGCCGTCGAGTCGAGCCGCACTGAGCTCGGTGATGTCGAGTCTTCGTCCGGGCAGATACAGGAACGCGGGATGCACCACGCCAGTCTGGCGTGCTGCATCCCGCGTTCCTGACGGACCCGAGGATCTGTGGAGAGCGTCAGCCTCCGAGTGCGTTGAGCCAGGTACGACGGGCCTCGAGCGCATCTGCAGCGGCCTTCGCCGCCTTCTTGTCGCCGGCCTTCTCGGCGGCGGCGAGCTCGGACTCGAGCTTCTCGATCGCCTCGAGAAGCTGCGAGCTCATGTCGTTGGCGCGAGCCTTGGTCTCGGGGTTGTTCTTCTTCCAGTCGACCTCTTCGCGGGCCTTGAGCGCCTGCTCGATGACACGCAGACGGTCGTCGAGCGCTCGCTCCTTCTCGCGGGGGAAGACTCGACCGATCTCGTCCCACTGGCGCTGGATGCCGGTGAGCAGTGCCCGTGCACGCTTGATGTTCGGCTCGTCGGCGACCGCCTTGGCCTCCTCGAGCAGGGCCTGACGTGCTTCGATCTTCGGGCCGGACTCGGCCTCTTCGGCCGCAGCCTGCTCGGCGCGGGCCGAGTAGAGAGCGTCGCCGGCGGCCTTGAACCGCGCCCAGAGCGCGTCGTCGGCCTTGCGACCTGCGCGGCCCGCAGCCTTCCACTCGTCGAGCAGGTTCCGGTACGACGGGATGCCGTCGATCCCGCGCGGCGCGAGTGCCTCGGCGCGCTCCACCAGACGGGTCTTCGCGTCACGAGCGGCCTTGTGGGTGTCGTCGAGCTCGGAGTAGAACGCGCGACGGGCCTTGTCGACGGTTCCGCGTGCGTCGCGGAATCGCTTCCAGAGCTGCTGCGAGACGCTCTTCGACAGGCGCGGGCCGCTCTGCTGCTGGGCCTGCCACGCGTCGAACAGCTCGCCGAGCTCTGCCGTGACCTGCTTCCACTGCACCTTCGACAGATCGCGGGCGGCGATCGCCTCGGCGCGCTCCACCAGAGCGGTGCGCTCTGCGATCGCCTGATCGACGAGCTCCTTGGCCTGCTGGGCCTCCTGCGCGGTCGCCTCCGAGAGGGAGGACGTCAGGGTGTTGAGACGCTCGCGCAGGCCGGCGAGGTCGCCGACGGCCGCGGCATCCGTCGACTCGGCGAGGAGGTGACCGGCCTGCTTGACGAGGTCGCCGGCAGGCGCGCCGCCCGCCTGGTGGCGCTGTTCGAGCGCGTGCACCTTGAAGGCGATGTCGTCGTACTTGCGAACGAAGTAGGCGAGCGCCTCGGCCGGGGTGCCGTCAGGGTACTGCCCGACGACGCGCCACTCCTCGCCCTCGAGGACCTCGACGGTGCCGTCGTCTGACACGCGGCCCCACTTGGCGGCATCGGCGGAGGACGATGCGCTGGCAGGCGCGGCGGCGGCAGCAGGAGCGACGGTTGCCGGCTTGGGCAGCTTTCGCGGCAGGGGTGCCGTCGGGGGAGCGGGAACGGGGGGAGTCGGCTTCGACGGCTCTGTGGCAGACACGGTGATTCTCCTTGCGCGGTAGGGCCCGCGGGAGGCGGAAAGGACGAGGTTCAGCCTAGTACGAGAGCGACCTTCGGGTGTGGTCACCGCGTCTCACAACCATCGTTACCGTTCTGTGAGCAGAACGTTCGACGCACGAAACACCCGGCGTCACTTGCGGGAAACACCGTGCTCCTATCGTCGCCATCACGACGTCCCCCGGCGAATGGAGAAGCATGAACGAGGCCATCCTCACCCCAGAGGAGATCGTGGTCGTCGGAGCCGGCATGGTGGCGCACCGATTCGTCGAGAGCCTCATCAGCAGGGCCGAGAAGCCGATCCACGTCACCGTGATCGGAGACGAGGGGCGTCACCCGTACGACAGAGTGGGCTTGACGGGCTTCTTCTCGGGCGCGACCCCTGAGGCGCTCGAGCTCGACCGCTCGGTGTTCGACGACTTCCGTGTGCGGGTCATGACCGACGATCGCGTGCTGCGCATCGATCGCTCCGCGCGCACCGTCACGACGCGTTCCCGTCAGACGATCCCGTACGACACGCTCGTCCTCGCCACGGGTTCGTACGCGGCGAAGGTCGCGGTCGACGGCGCGGATCTGCCGGGGTGCTTCGTGTATCGGACTCTTGACGACGTCCGTCGGCTCAAGGACTTCGTCGAGTCGCGCAGCCGGATGCTGGGGCGTCCGCTCAAGGGCGCGGTCATCGGCGGAGGCCTGCTCGGGCTGGAGGCAGCGGGCGCGCTGCAGGGAATGGATGTCGAGTCGACCGTCGTGCAGTACTCCGATCGCCTGATGTCCGCGCAGCTGGACTCCGCCGGTGCGGGCATGTTGCGACGACTGCTCGAGGCCAGGGGCATCTCGGTGCGCACCGAATCGCGCACGACGCGTCTCGACCCTGACGCCTCCGGCGCGGTGACCGCGCTGGAGTTCCAGGACGGGTCGGTCGAGCGCGCCGACGTCGTGGTCTTCACCGTCGGCGTGCGCCCGCGGGACGAGCTCGCCCGCAACGCCGACATGCACGTCGAACCGCGCGGCGGCGTGGTCATCGACGACCGGTGCGCGACCTCCGACCCGCACATCCTCGCGATCGGGGAGGTCGCCAGCTTCGAGGGACGCTGTGTCGGGCTCGTGGCCCCGGGATACGCGATGGCGGAGGTCGCGGCGACCCGGCTGCTCGGCGGCGACGCGGTGTTCCCCGGATACGACGACTCGTCGAAGCTCAAGCTGTCGGGGGTCGACGTGGCGAGCTTCGGCGACGCGATGGCCGTCACCCCGAACGCGCTCGACGTGGTCTATGCGGACCCTGTCGCGGGCGTCTACAAGAAGCTGGTGCTCTCCGACGACGCACAGACGCTGCTCGGCGGCATCCTGGTCGGAGATGCCGCCGCCTATGGGGCACTGCGCCCGCTCGTGGGTGCCGCACTCGGCGCTGACCCCGCTGCGTATCTGCTGCCTGAGGGCGGGAACGAGGCACCCGGCGGCGAACTCCCCGACGCAGCCGTGGTCTGCTCGTGCTCGAACGTGACCGCGGGTCGCATCCGTCAGGCGGTGCACGAGGAGGGATGCGCGGACGCGGCGTCGGTCAAGGGATGCACGAAGGCGGGAGCCACCTGCGGATCCTGCGTCCTGATGGTGAAGAAGGTCGTCGGGCAGGAGCTCACGAAGCTCGGTCAGACGGTGTCGCACGCGCTGTGCGAGCACTTCGACCTCTCGCGCCGCCAGCTGTTCGACGCCGTGCAGGTCGCACAGCTCACGACGTTCAGCTCGATCGTCGAGCGCTTCGGCCGGGGCAGGGGCTGCGATATCTGCAAGCCGGCGATCGCCAGCATCCTGTCGGTGCTCGTGGGAGCGCACGTGCTCGACGGCGAGAACGCGACGTTGCAGGACACCAACGACCACGTGATGGCCAACATGCAGAAGGACGGCACGTACTCGGTCGTCCCGAGGATGGCCGGCGGCGAGGTCACTCCGGAGGGGCTCATCGCGATCGGCCAGATCGCAAAGGACTACGCCCTCTACACGAAGATCACCGGCGGCCAGCGGATCGACATGTTCGGCGCACGCCTCGAGCAGCTGCCGTCGATCTGGCAGCGCCTCGTCGATGCCGGTTTCGAATCAGGACAGGCGTACGGCAAATCGCTGCGCACGGTGAAGTCGTGCGTGGGCTCGACCTGGTGCCGATACGGGGTCCTCGACGCCGTCGGCATGGCGGTGAAGCTCGAGCTGCGTTACCGCGGGCTGCGCGCGCCCCACAAGCTGAAGCTCGGCGTCTCCGGGTGCGCGCGCGAGTGCGCCGAGGCGCGCGGCAAGGATGTCGGGGTCATCGCGACCGAGACCGGCTGGAACATGTATGTCGGGGGCAACGGCGGATTCTCACCCAGGCACGCGGAACTCCTCGCATCGGACCTCGACGATGACGGGCTCATCCGGGCGATCGACCGCTTCTTCATGTACTACATCCGCACAGCCGATCGACTGCAGCGCACGGCACCGTGGTGCGCGGAACTGGAGGGCGGGCTCGACGGCCTGCGCAGCGTGATCTTCGACGATTCGCTGGGGATCTGCGACGATCTCGACGCGGCCATGGCCCACCACGTCGATCGTTACGAGGACGAATGGGCGGCCACGCTCCGCGATCCCGTCAAGCTCGAGCGTTTCCGGTCGTTCGTCAACGCCGCGGACACACCGGATCCTTCGCTCGCGTACGTCTCGGAGCGGGGCCAGATCCGACCGGCCACGTCCGAGGAGCGCCGGACCGGCGGCGTCCTGATCGCCGGCACCGCGTTGGAGGTGCGGCGATGAGCATCGTCGTCGACACCGCCACCGGCACACGCGTCTGCACGCTCGACGACCTCGAGGTCGAACGCGGGCGAGCCGCGCTCATCGACGGCGAGCAGGTCGCGCTGTTCCTGCTCCCGGACGGCACCGTGCACGCGGTGGACAACCTCGATCCGTACAGCGACGCCCACGTGATCTCCCGGGGCATCGTCGGGACCCGAGGTGACGTGCCGACCGTCGCCTCGCCTCTGCACAAGCAGGTCTTCGATCTGCGCACGGGGGAATGCCTCGACACGCAGGGCAAGGGTGAGGCGAGGCTCCGCGTGTGGCCGGTGGCGGTGATCGCCGGGACCGTCTACGTGGGCTCCCCGGAAGGCGCTGCGCCATGAGACGCGCGCTGGTCGGTCGCGTCGACCTGATCGGCGGAGGACCGGGTCCGGCCGACCTCATGACGGTGCGCGCGTACCGTCTGCTGATGGCCGCAGACGTCGTCGTGGCCGATCGTCTCGGCCCCTTCGAAGAGCTGCGCGGAGAGCTCGACGCGCACGTCGAGGTGATCGACGTGGGGAAGAGTCCGGGGCATCACCCGGTGCCGCAGCACGAGATCAACGAGCTTCTGGTCGCACACGCACTCGCGGGTCGGCGGGTCGTGCGCCTCAAGGGAGGAGATCCGTTCGTCCTCGGCCGGGGAGGAGAGGAGGTCCTGGCGTGCGAGGCGGCCGGAGTCCCGGTCACCGTCACCCCCGGGATCAGCAGCGCGATCTCGGTTCCTCAGGCAGCGGGCATCCCGGTCACGCATCGGGGCGTCGCAGCCGCGGTGCACATCGTCAACGGACACGGTGACCTCACGCCGAGTGCCCTCGAAGCGCTGGCAGATCCGACCGTGACGACGGTCGTGCTGATGGGAGTGGCCTCTCTCCCACGTCTCGCCGCCAGGGCGGCGCGACACGGAGTTCCGGGAGACACCCCGGTCGCGATCGTCGAGAACGGTCACACCGAACGTCAACGGACGATCCGCAGCACCCTCGCCGAGGTCGTCGTCGATGCGGTCGCCGCTCAGGTCGTGAACCCCGCGGTGATCGTGATCGGGCAGGTCGCACGCGCGGGCCTTCTTCTGCCGACCGCCACGATGCTGTCCGAGAGCGTCACGTGACCACCGTGCGCACGCTCGACTCCGCCCTCGCCGGCTGCACGATCATCGTCGCGGCGGATCGTCGCTCCGTGGACCTCGCGGCCGCTCTCGAGCGCCGCGGTGCGGTGGTGCACCGCGCGCCGGCGCTGAGCATCGTGACCAACGCCGACGACGCCGAGCTGATCGCCCGCACCGAACTCGTCATCGCGACTCCGCCGGACATCGTGATCGTCACCACCGGTGTGGGATTCCGCGGGTGGATGGACGCGGCCCACGAGCACGGACTCGACGAGCAGCTCTTCGCGGCGCTCGAGAACGCGCATTTCGTCGCCAGAGGGCCGAAGGCCCACGGAGCGATCCAGCAGGCAGGCTTCGCCGCCGACTGGGTCGCCGAGTCCGAGACGTCCGCCGAGGTCGGGGAGTACCTCCTCGCCTCCGGGGTCGGTGGCAAGCGTGTGCTCGTGCAGCACCACGGCGCCGGCTCCGATGGTCTCGACGAACTCCTGGCGGACGCCGGTGCGGACGTCCTGAGCATCACGGTCTACCGCTGGGGACCGCCGCCCAACCCTGAGATCGTGAGGCGCTCGGCCCTTCAGGCCGCGAGCGGCGAGGCGGATGCCGTGCTCTTCACCTCGGCGCCGGGCGCTGCATCCTGGCTCGCGTTCGCCGAGCAGGCGGAGGCACTCGAACGGATCCGTCGTCGTGCCGAGAGCGGTCGTCTGCTCCTGGCATCCGTCGGGCCGATCACCGCCGCGCCCCTGCACGCCGCAGAGCTGCGGACGACGATCGCCGACCGTGGTCGCCTCGGATCGCTCGCGCGGACCGTGATCGCGCACTTCGGGGGAGGCAGGGCGCCGTCTCTGCCGACCGATGCCGGTCGCGTCGAGGTCCGCAGCGGTGGCGTGCTCGTCGGCGGCGAGTTCATACCGCTCTCACGCTCTGCCGCGGCGCTCATCGAGGCGCTGGCCGCTGCGGGCGGTCGGGTGCTCTCACGCGCCGAGCTCGGGGGAGTGCTGCCGGGGGCCGAGCGCAACCCGCACGCCGTGGAGGTCGCTGTCGCGAGGCTTCGCGACGCGCTCGGCAGCAATGAGCTGATCCACACGGTGGTCAAGCGCGGATACCGCCTCGCCGTCACCGAAGACTGATCGCCGACCGGGCGACGCGCCGGGTCAGTGCGTCGTCACTCCGCGGGCGCGTCGGTGGGGAGGTCGGTGGGCAGCGGGGTCGTGGACTCCGTCGGAGCGGGTGCGTCCGTCTGCTCGACGGTGGGCGTCGGTGCGGGAGCCGGCGGGTTCACCTGCGCGTACGCCACCTGACTCGCGACCGCACCGGCGACGACCAAGGCGCCGACGATGACGGCGACTGCGTTGTCGCGAGTGCGACGGCGAACCTGTCCCTCGTGCCATGACGTACGGGCGGCGTGGAGTCGTGCACGCTCCGCCTCGGTGCGCTGCTGTGCGCTCTTGGACCCGCGTCCGGCCATTGCGTGCTCCCTTACTGGACGTGAATGTGCGACGTCGCCTGAGAGCTTATCGTCGCGAGTGCCGCGCACCGTTCCTGCCCGAAGTGTCCGCACCCCGCGTTAGCCTGGACGGATGACATCCGCAGCCGCACTGCTCTCCGGGCAGACGCCTCTCGCTGTGCGCATGCGCCCGGTCTCGCTCGACGAGGTGGCGGGCCAGAAGCACCTGCTGCGCGCGGGGTCTCCGATCGTGGCACTCGCCGATCCGGCGGCCAGCTCACCCGGCGCGGTGTCGATCATCCTCTGGGGCCCTCCAGGCACGGGGAAGACCACGCTCGCCCAGGCCATCGCGCGGTCGTCCGGACGACGATTCGTCGAGCTCTCCGCGATCACGGCGGGCGTGAAGGACGTGCGCGAAGTGATGCAGGAGGCGATCACGCAGCGCGACCTGTACGGGCAGACGACCATCCTGTTCCTCGACGAGATCCACCGGTTCACCAAGGCGCAGCAGGACGCGCTGCTGCCAGGGGTCGAGAACGGATGGGTGCTGCTGATCGCCGCGACCACCGAGAACCCCTCGTTCTCGGTGATCTCACCGCTGCTGTCCCGATCGCTGCTGCTCACCCTGCAGCCCCTGACCGACGACGACATCGGAGTCCTCGTCGATCGAGCTGTGACGGACGCTCGGGGCCTGAACGGAGCGGTCACGCTCGCCGATGACGCGCGGGCCGCGCTCATCAGGCTCGCCTCCGGCGACGCACGGCGGGCGCTCACGGGGCTCGAGGCCGCGGCCGCGGTGGCGCTGTCGAACGGCGAAGACGGTGTGGTTCCCGCCGCGACGGCGGATGATGTGGCGCAGGCGGTCGACAAGGCGCTGCTGAGGTACGACCGCCAGGGCGATGAGCACTATGACGTCATCAGCGCGTTCATCAAGTCCATCCGGGGCTCCGATCCGGATGCCGCGCTCCACTACCTCGCCCGGATGATCGAGGCCGGGGAAGACCCGCGGTTCATCGCCAGGCGTCTCGTCATCTCCGCGTCGGAGGACGTGGGACTCGCGGACCCGCAGGGCCTCGTGATCGCCGTCGCGGCCGCTGACGCCGTCGCGTTCATCGGCATGCCTGAAGGACGCATCCCGCTGGCGGAGGCCACGGTCTACCTCGCGACGACCGCGAAGTCGAACGCGGCATATTCGGGCATCGACGCCGCGATCGCCGACATCCGCTCCGGCGGGTTCGGCCGGGTCCCGCTGCATCTGCGCGACGCCCACTACCCGGGGGCGAAGCGCCTCGGTCACGGGCGCGGCTACGTCTACCCCCACGACAGCGAGTTCGGCATCCTTCCGCAGCAGTATCTGCCCGACGAGCTGCAGGGCAGGCGCTACTACGAGCCCAAGAACCTCGGGGCCGAACGCGACATCTCGGCACGTCTCGAACGCATCCGTCGCATCCTCGACGGGCGTTGATCCCGGATCTGTTAGACTGGATCGGCTCGAAACCGAGTTTTCGGGCATCTCCTCGTTCACACCACACCTTGCTGGCGCCCCGGCGTGCGCTCCAAGGCAGAACGCGGACGATACGTCCGTGAGTCGCGAAAGACGCGACCACGTCATCGGAAGGAACGCTTCGTGACCACGAAGTCCCAGGACCGCCGCAAGGTTCGTCTGAGCCGTGCCCTCGGCATCCCGCTCACCCCGAAGGCCGCCCGCTACCTCGAGAAGCGTCCCTACGCTCCGGGTGAGCACGGCCGCACCAAGCGCAAGGCAGACAGCGACTACGCCGTCCGTCTGCGTGAGAAGCAGCGTCTGCGCGAGCAGTACGGCATCCGCGAGAAGCAGATGCGCAACACGTTCAACGAGGCTCGTCGTCAGGATGGCCTGACCGGTGAGAACCTGGTCGAGCTCCTCGAGATGCGTCTCGACGCTCTCGTCGTGCGTTCGGGCTTCGCCCGCACCACCGCGCAGGCTCGCCAGCTCGTCGTGCACCGCCACATCCTCGTCGACGGCCAGCTCGTCGACCGCCCGTCCTTCCGCGTGAAGCCGGGTCAGCTCATCCACGTCAAGGCCAAGAGCGAGGGCACCGAGCCCTTCCAGGTCGCAGCCGCCGGCGGTCACGCCGAGGTCCTGCCTCCCGTTCCCGGCTACCTCGAGGTCGAGCTCGACAAGCTCCAGGCTCGCCTGGTTCGTCGCCCGAAGCGCGTCGAGGTCCCCGTGACCTGTGAAGTGCAGCTCGTCGTCGAGTACTACGCAGCTCGCTGAGTTCAGCTTTTCCGCAGAAGGCGTCGGGGTCACCCGACGCCTTCTGTCGTTTCCGCATACGATGGAGGCACCGCGCCCTCGCGGGCCAAAGGCAAGGATGGCGACATGAAGAATGTGCTGTGGTTCCTGATCGGTGTGATCGGCGGCTTCGTCGCGGCGCATTTCATGAACAAGGACCCGCGCGGTCACGACATCCTCGCCGAGGTCGACGCTCGCTTCAACGAGTTCACCGGGATCATCGGTGACGCCTACCGCGAGCAGCAGGCGCGACTCACAGACCCCGCGGACGACTGAGCGCCGCGGCCGGTCGGCCGCCCGCGCTCCGCGTCCGCACTTCCACACACCCTGTACGCAAGGACACCTGGCACCCCTATGAAAACTGCGGACATCGCGCAGCGCTACCTCGATTTCTTCGAGAAGAACGACCACGTCATCGTCCCGTCGGCCTCGCTGGTGAGCGACGATCCGTCCCTGCTCTTCACGGTCGCCGGCATGGTGCCGATGATCCCGTACCTCACGGGCGTCGTTCCGGCTCCGCACCCGCGCATCGCCGACCTGCAGAAGTGCATCCGCACCAACGACATCGAAGAGGTCGGCAAGACCGCGCGTCACGGCACGTTCTTCCAGATGATGGGCAACTGGTCGTTCGGCGACTACTTCAAAGAGGGCGCCATCCGCTATGCGTGGGAGCTGCTGACGAGCTCCGAGTCCGACGGTGGTCTGGGCTTCGACGAGAAGGACCTCTGGGTCACCGTCTATGAGACGGATGACGAAGCGGAGGCGATCTGGCGCGACATCATCGGGCTCAAGCCCGAGCGCATCCAGCGACTCGGCCGCGCCGACAATTACTGGAACACCGGTCAGCCCGGCCCCGGCGGCCCGGACTCCGAGATCTTCTTCGACCGAGGCCCCGCCTACGGCAAGGACGGCGGCCCTGCGGCCGACGACTCGCGGTTCCTGGAGATCTGGAACCTCGTCTTCATGCAGGACTTCATCGAGAACATCCGCGGCAAGACGGAGTTCGACATCGTGGGGGAACTGCCCCAGAAGAACATCGACACCGGGATGGGTCTCGAGCGCGTCGCGTTCCTCAAGCAGGGCGTCGAGAACATGTACGAGACCGACCAGGTGCGTCCGGTCCTCGATCGCGCCGTCGAGCTCTCGGGCCGCCGCTACGGCGCGGCGCACGAGGATGACGTCCGGTTCCGAGTGATCGCGGACCACGTCCGGTCCTCGTTGATGCTGCTGTCCGACGGCGTGCGCCCGTCGAACGAGGGGCGCGGCTACATCCTCCGACGCCTCATGCGTCGCACTGTGCGTTCGATGCGTCTGCTCGGCGTCGACGAGCCGGTCTTCCCCGAGCTCTTCGCCACTTCGCGTGACGCCATGAAGTCGGCGTATCCCGTGCTCGAAAAGGAGTGGTCGACGCTGTCGGCCGCCGCCTTCGCCGAGGAGGAGACGTTCCGGCGCACCCTCGCGTCGGGCTCGACGATCCTCGACCTCGCCCTCGACGAGACGAAGAAGAAGGGCCACGGATCGCTGAGCGGTCGCGAAGCGTTCCTGCTTCACGACACCTACGGATTCCCGATCGACCTCACGCTCGAGGTCGCCGAGGAAGCGGGCCTCAACGTCGATCGCGCCGCATTCGACTCCCTGATGCAGGAGCAGCGCACCCGTGCGAAGGACGATGCGCGCAATCGCAAGCGCCAGCTCGCGGACGTCTCCGTCTACCGCGATCTGCGCGCGATGGGCGAGACCGGCTTCGACGGCTACAGCGAGCTCGAGGTCGACTCGCGCATCCTCGGCATCCTGGTCGACGGCCAGGTCGTGACGAGTGCCGCCGAGGGGCAGATCGCCGAGGTCGTACTCGCCGAGACGACGCTGTACGCCGAGTCGGGTGGCCAGGTCGCCGACAAGGGAGTGATCGTCGGTGCGGGCTTCGAGCTCGACGTGCTCGACGTGCAGCGACCGGTTCCCGGCCTCATCAGTCACACGGTCGAGGTGACGCGCGGATCCGTGGCGGTCGACGATGCGGCGACCACGGTCGTCGACGCGGCGAACCGCCGCGCCGCTCGTCAGGCGCACTCGGCGACGCACCTCGTGCACGCGGCGCTCCGCGACACGCTCGGCCCCACGGCCACCCAGGCCGGTTCGCTGAACCGTGCCGGCTACATGCGGTTCGACTTCTCGTGGTCTCAGGCGCTCTCGACGCAGACCCGCACCGAGATCGAGGAGATCACCAACCGTGCCGTCAACGACGCACTCGAAGTCACGACCCGCATCCTGACGCTCGACGAGGCGAAAGAGGCCGGCGCGATGGCCCTCTTCGGCGAGAAGTACGGTGACGTGGTGCGCATGGTCGACATCGGCGGTCCCTGGTCGCGTGAGCTCTGCGCGGGGACCCACGTCAGCACCAGTGCGGAGATCGGTCTCGTCAGCGTCGTGGGCGAGTCGTCGGTCGGTGCATCGAACCGTCGCATCGAAGCGCTGGTCGGCCAGGACGCATTCCGCGAACTCGCTGCAGAGCGCGCACTCGTCTCCCAGCTGACGACTTCGCTCAAGACTCCGCGAGACCAGCTCGCCGAGCGCATCGCCGACCTCTCCGCCAGCCTGAAGGCGGCGGAGAAGCGCATCGCCCAGTTCGAGTCCAAGGAGCGGGCAGGTCAGATCCCGGCCATCGCCGACGCCGCGGGTCGAGTGGGAGCGTTCCTCGTCGCGGCCCAGTCGCTCGGCGAGGTCGCGTCGGCCGACGACGTGCGCGAACTGGTGCTGGGCGTCCGTGAACGCCTCGGATCCGACGCCGCGGTGGTCGCCCTCGGTGCCGTCGTCAACGGTCGCCCCGTCGTCGTCGTCGCCACGAACGACGCCGCACGCGCCGCGGGCGCGAAGGCCGGTGCGCTCGCGAAGCGCGCCGCGTCGGTTCTCGGCGGCGGAGGCGGCGGTCGTGATGACGTCGCACAGGGCGGCGGGACGGATGCTTCGGCACTCACCTCGGCGCTCGAGGCCGTCTCGCAGGAGCTGCAGTCAGCGTGAGCGGCTTCCGCCGTGGTGTGCGGCTCGGTGTCGATGTCGGACGCGCTCGCGTCGGGGTCGCTCGCTGCGACCCCGACGGCATGCTCGCCGTCCCCGTCGAGACGGTACAGCGAAACGAGTCGTCGATCGATCGCATCGCGACGATCGCACTCGACTTCGATGTGCTCGAGTTCGTCGTCGGTCTGCCCGTCAACATGCAGGGCGCGGATACGCCCTCCACGACGGATGCGCGCGAATTCGCGGCCGCGCTGCAGGTGCGTACCGGCACGCCCGTACGGCTCGTCGACGAGCGTCTGAGTACGGTCACCGCACACGCCGCCTTGCGTTCTTCGGGCAGATCCCAGAAGAACTCTCGTAGCATTGTGGATCAGATCGCCGCAGTGGTCCTGCTGCAGCAGGCGATCGACACGGAGAAGAGCACCGGAAACCCGCCTGGTGCCACTGTTCCGCTCGACGAGGAGTCCCCCCGATAATGCCCGAACGTGAGAACGCGTCACCTCAGCATGATCCGGACGCCCGTCTGGGCGATCTGTTCGAGAACCTCCCCGAACCGTCGCAGCAGCTTCCGACGGTCGACAACACTCCGCCTCCGCCCGGATCGCGCAGAGCGGCCCGCGAGGCTGCGAGGTCGACGGGCGCCCGTGCGTCCACTCCTCCTGCCGCAGACTCACCTGACGAGCAGGATCTCGCCACCAGGGCGCTCCCGACGACGTCGGCAACTGATGCTTCAGCCGGTGCGCGTGTGCAGGACTCCGACACGCGGTCTGCCGGTGAGGAGCCGCCGCTGACCGCCTCCGATCCGGACCGCGCTCCTGACGAGGGAAGCGCGCAGACCGCGCCCGAGCCCGTCGATGCGGAGGTCGCCGCCGCATCATCGACCACGGCCTCGTCCGGAGGCGGCGGTCGCCTGGAGGATCTCTTCCACGCGCACCCCGATGAGGATTCCGACGGGCGCGCGCCGAAGAAGAAGCGACGCACCGGCTGCCTCGTCGCCCTGATCATCGTGCTCGCGGTGATCGGTGGACTGGTGGCGGGTGGCGTGTGGGCGTTCAACACGTATGGCGACAAGATCAGCGACGCACTCGGCTGGGGCGAGCCCGCCGACTGGGAACCCGGTCTCGCCGAGGGCGAGGTGCTCGTGACCATCCAGGACGGCGACACCGGGTCTCCCGTGTCGACCGCACTGCACGAGGCGGGCGTGACGCGCACCGATGAGGTCTTCTACGACTACCTGGTGAAGGAGGGCATCTCGGTCACGTTCTATCCCGGGATCTACCGCCTCCAGGAGAAGATGACGGCCGAGGCCGCACTCGAGGCGATCCAGAATCCTGCGAACAAGCTCGAGAACTCGGCGAGCGTCGGTGAAGGCGCGACGATCGAGTCATCGCTTCCGGGCATGGCCGAGTCTCTGGGGATGCCTCTCGAGGACCTCCAGGCCGCGGTCGACGCCGACCCCGCGACCTACGGCGTTGACGCGCAGAGCCTCGAAGGGTGGCTGTTCCCCGCCGTGTACACGTTCGATCCCGGTGTGACCGCCACTCAGGTCATCCAGCGCATGGTGGATCGCACGCAGGAGTCGTTGGATGCGGCGGGCGTCCCCGCCGAAGACGCTCAGCGCGTGCTGACGATCGCGTCCATCATCCAGCGCGAGGGACTCACGGCCGACTTCCCGAAGGTGTCGCGCGTGATTCAGAACCGCCTCGACATCGACATGAAGCTCCAGATGGATTCGACGGCCCAGTACGGGTACGGCTCCCTGCACGAAGGCGTCGTTTCGAGCTCCGCGGAAGCCCTCGAAGACGACAACGCCTGGAACACCTACGTGCACACGGGGCTTCCGGTCACGCCGATCGCGAGCCCGAGCGACGCCGCGATCGACGCCGCGATGCACCCGGTGGACGGACCATGGCTCTACTTCGTGACGGTGAACCTCGCGACAGGTGAGACGCAGTTCTCGGTGACGTACGAGGAGCATCTCCAGGGCGTCGAGAAATGGGAGAAGTGGTGCCAGGAGAACCCCGACGGAGGATGCTCGGCCGGATGATGCCTCGGCAGCTCGCGGTGTGGGGTGACCCGATCGCACACTCGAAGTCGCCCCGGCTGCACGCGGCCGCATACGGCGTTCTCGGTCTCGACTGGGACTATTCCCGCAGGCAGGTCGACGAGGTCGGCTTCGTGGAGGCGCTGGCGGGGCTGGACCGGTCGTGGATCGGCCTGTCGCTCACGATGCCGCTGAAGGAGCAGGCCCACCGGGCGGCAGAGGTTCGCGACCGATACGCAGACCTGACGGGCGCGGTCAACACGCTGCTCCTGAGCGACCGCATCCACGGCTTCAACACCGATGTCGGCGGCATCGTCGATGCCCTCGCGGAGCACGGTCTCGACGGTCTCGGTCGGGTGCGCATCGTCGGCGCGGGCGCGACGGCCTCATCCGCTCTCGTGGCAGCGGCCGAGTCCGGCGCCGACACGGTCGAGGTGCGTGCGCGTCGCCCGGAACGTGCGAAAGGCCTCGTCGAGCTGGGGGAGCGGCTGGGCGTCGCCGTCACCGCCGCCTCGTTCGACGGGGCTTTCGACGGCGTCGATCTCACCATCGCGACGCTTCCGAGCGGGACAGCGCTGGAGGAGTCGGTCGCGGCAGGACTGGGCGATGCCGGCGGAGCCCTGTTCGACGTCGCATACGCCCCCTGGCCGTCCGCGCTCGCGTCGCGCTGGTCCGACGGCCGCCCGACGATCTCGGGACAGGGGATGCTGCTGCATCAGGCCGTCCGTCAGATCCGGGTCTTCCTCCACGGCGATCAGACCGTCGCGCTGCCCTCGGAGGCCGATGTGATCCGCGCGATGCGAGCGGTTCTGTAACCACGGACGACACGCGGCACGAGTCTGGTCGAAACGCGTGGGAGACTAGAGCAATGCTCCGCGTGCTCACGGCCGGCGAATCGCACGGCCCAGAACTCATTGCCGTCATGGAGGGTCTGCCCTCGGGCGTGCCCGTGTCTTCCGAGGCGATCCAGGCCGATCTGGCACGCCGCAAGCTGGGCTACGGTCGCGGCTCGCGGATGAAGTTCGAACAGGACGAGCTGACCATCTCAGGCGGCGTCCGCCATGGCAAGACCCTCGGCAGCCCGATCGCCCTGCGCATCGGCAACACCGAGTGGCCGAAGTGGATCGAGGTCATGAACCCCGAACCCGTCGAGCTCACCGACAAGTCGCGCGGCCGCAGCGCTCCGCTGACCCGTCCGCGCCCGGGTCATGCCGATCTCGTCGGGATGCAGAAGTATGACTTCGATGAGGCTCGGCCGATCCTCGAGCGCGCGAGCGCGCGCGAGACCGCGGCCCGTGTCGCACTCGGCGCGATCGCCCGGTCGTTCCTGGGCGAGCTGGGCATCCGCCTCGTCAGCCACACGCTGTCGATCGGGCCCGTGCAGGTGCCGGCCGGTTCTGCGCTGCCGACTCCCGATGACGTCGAGGCGCTCGACGCCGATCCACTGCGCTGCTTCGATCCGGCCACGTCCGCCCTCATGGTGGCAGAGGTCGACGATGCCAAGAAGGACGGCGACACCCTCGGCGGCATCGTCGAGGTCCTCGCCTACGGCCTCCCGCCTGGGCTGGGATCCCACGTGCACTGGGACCGTCGACTCGACGCGCGTCTCGCGCAGGCGCTCATGAGCATCCAGGCGATCAAGGGCGTCGAGGTCGGCGACGGCTTCGAGACGACCCGTCGACGTGGTTCCGCAGCGCACGATGAGCTGTTCGCCACGGCGGACGGCATCTCCCGAGGCTCGGACCGCGCGGGCGGCACCGAGGGCGGGATGTCGACCGGTACGGTGCTGCGCGTGCGCGCGGGGATGAAGCCCATCGCGACCGTGCCGCATGCTCTCCGCACGATCGACATCGCCTCGGGCGAGGACGCCACCGCGCACCACCAGCGCTCGGACGTGTGCGCGGTACCCGCCGCGGGCGTCGTCGCCGAGGCGATGGTCGCGGTCGAGCTCGCCAACGCCGTGCTCGAGAAGTTCGGCGGAGACAGCATCCGCGAGACGCGCCGCAACCTCGAAGGCTACCTCGACGGGATCCCCGCCGAACTGCGCACGACACCTGCGTCCGAGGCGGCGCTCATCGCGCATGACGAGCGAGGCTGAGCAGCTGACGCTGGTTCTCGTCGGTCCGATGGCGGCCGGCAAGACCAGCGTCGGACGCCGTGTCGCGAAGAAGCTCGGCGTGCCCTTCGTCGACACCGACAAGCGCGTCGTCGCTGCACACGGGCCCATCCCTGCGATCTTCGCCGACCACGGGGAGGCGCATTTCCGCTCGCTCGAGCGCGCCGAGGTGGCCGCCGCTCTGAGCACGGGTGGAGTGGTCTCCCTCGGAGGCGGAGCCGTGACCGATCCGGGAACACGGGCGCTGCTGCTCGAGCATCCCGTGGTCTTCCTGACCGTGTCGCCGGAGGTGGTCGTGCATCGCATCAACGCCGGTGGTCGACCGCTGCTCGCGGGAGACGACCCGGTCGGGCGATGGACGCAGATCTTCGAAGAACGTCGAGGCTGGTACGACGAGGTGGCATCCGTGACGTTCGACACGTCTCGGCGCCCCATGCAGCGCATCGCCGACGACATCGTGGCCTGGAGGAGAGAACTGGCATGAGCACCACCACCATCAGCGTGACGGGGGAGACCCCGTACGACATCACCATCGGACGAGGGATCCTCGATCAGGTCTCCGCGGCTCTGGATCCCGGGGTGCGCAAGATCCTCGTCGTGCACCCTCCGACGCTCGCGGCCCGCGCCGCCGAGCTGCGCGATCGGCTTCTGGCCGACGTCGAGAACGGACCGCGCGAGGTGCTGCTGGCCGAGGTGCCGGATGCGGAGCAGGGCAAGCGCATCGAGGTCGCGGCGTTCTGCTGGCAGGTCATGGGCCAGGCCGACTTCACCCGCACGGATGCCGTCGTCGGCTACGGCGGCGGCGCGGTCACGGATCTCGCGGGCTTCGTGGCGGCGACCTGGCTGCGCGGAGTGCAGGTCGTCCAGGTGCCGACGACGGTGCTCGGACTCGTCGACGCCTCGGTCGGCGGGAAGACGGGGATCAACACCGCCGAGGGGAAGAACCTCGTGGGCGCCTTCTGGGCTCCGCGCGCCGTGATCGGCGATCTCGACGAGCTCGCGAGCCTCAGCCCGAACGAGGCGACCGCAGGGTTCGCCGAGGTCGCGAAGGCCGGTTTCATCTGGGCACCCGAGATCCTCGACATCATCGAGGCCGATCCGGCGCGCGCCGTCGACACGACGACCCCCGAGTTCCGTCGTGCGGTCGAACTCGCGATCGACATGAAGGCGAAGGTCGTCTCCGACGACTTCCGGGAGGCGGGGCAGCGCGAGATCCTCAACTACGGTCACACGCTCGGCCATGCGATCGAGCATGCGGAGCGCTACCGGTGGCGCCACGGCGCGGCGATCTCGATCGGGATGCTGTACGCGGCGGAGCTGTCACGGCTCGCCGGACGCCTCTCGGACGACGCCGCGGAGCGCCACCGCACGATCCTCGAATCGCTGGGCCTTCCGACCGGGTACCGCGCGGGTGCCTGGCCGCAGCTGCTGGCGACGATGCAGCGTGACAAGAAGAGCCGAGGCGGGATGCTGCGCTTCATCCTGCTCGACGACATCGCGAAGCCCACGGTGCTGCAGGCACCCGACGAATCGCTGCTGTTCGCCGCGTACCAGGAGATCGGCGACTGATACTGTGCCGTCATGCTCAGGCGAGTGACCATGGCGGCAGGGTCAGCGGCGGCGGTCGCAGCCGCTCTGATGCTGTCGGCGTGCGCCGGAAGCCCCGACGAGGGCGGATTCGGGTTGCCCACGTTGACGAGCGTCGAGGCCGAGAAGGCCCTCGGCGTCGGACCTGGCCGTGTTCCTTCCGAAGAGGGAGTGCTCGTGGTGCGCGACAACGGCTGCTTCGCGTTGAGCCGATCGGGCGGAGACTCCGTGTGGATCATCTGGCCGGAGAGAACGCGCCTCGACGCGGACGATGCCGCTCGGGTGATCCTCTCAGACGGCTCGACTGCCGGTGACGGCGACGACCTCGTGATCGAGGGGTCACCCGTTCCACTCGACGCGCTGCCGGGCGGAGAGGATCCGGACTCGTACTTCGGTTCCTTCGGTCGGTTCTGCGGAGCGGATGCTGCGGGGGCTCTCGTTGCTCTCGACGTCGTCGCGCGCTAGCGCTGCTAGAGTGCCGGGCGTGACCTTCCCCCGCCGCATCCTGCTCGTCAACGGTCCGAACCTCAACCTGCTCGGCAGCCGCGAGCCCGAGGTCTACGGCACGGCCACCCTCGCCGATGTCGAGCGGCTCACCGCAGAGGCCGCCGCCGCCGAGGGCTTCGAGATCCGCGCGATCCAGAGCAACCACGAGGGCGTCCTGATCGATGCGATCCACGCCGCGCGGGAGGACTGTGCAGGCATCGTGATCAATCCCGGCGGGCTGACGCACACGTCCGTCGCCCTGCGCGACGCGCTCACCGGCGTCTCGCTGCCCTTCGCCGAGGTGCACATCTCGAACGTCTACGCGCGCGAGGAGTTCCGGCACCACTCCTACCTCCACGATGTCGCTGCGGTCAGGGTGATCGGCGAGGGCGTGGCGGGGTATGCGAACGCTGTGCGGCAGCTCGCAGCGCTCATCCCGTAGAATCGACTGTCGGCCCACCCAGTCCACCGGGACGCGAGCGGCCCCCAGACTCTAGAAACGGAAAGTCCAGCGCATGGCATCTACCGCAGACATCAAGAACGGCGTCGTCCTCAGCATCGAGCGCCAGCTCTGGAGCGTCGTCGAGTTCCAGCACGTCAAGCCCGGCAAGGGCGGCGCGTTCGTCCGCACCAAGCTCAAGAACGTGATGAGCGGCAAGGTCGTCGACAAGACGTTCAACGCCGGAGCGAAGATCGAGATCGAGAACGTCGACCGTCGCGACTACACCTACCTGTACACCGACGGTGACGGCTACGTGTTCATGGACCAGACCGACTACGACCAGATCACCGTGAGCGCGGCGACCGTCGGCGACGCGAAGAACTTCCTGCTCGAGAACCAGCAGGTCACGATCGCGCTCAACAACGGCAACCCGCTCTACATCGACCTGCCGGCTTCCGTGATCCTCGAGATCACGTACACCGAGCCCGGCCTGCAGGGTGACCGTTCGTCGGCGGGCACGAAGCCCGCCACGCTCGAGACCGGCTACGAGATCCAGGTCCCGCTGTTCGTCGAGACCAACACCAAGGTCAAGGTCGACACGCGCACGGGCGACTACCTCGGCCGCGAGAAGTAAGGCGTGAGCGCCCGTACGAAGGCGCGCAAGCGCGCACTCGACATCCTGTTCTCGGCCGACGTCCGTGGCGACGAGGTCTCGGTGACGCTGGCCGCGGAAGCCAAGCGCGCAGCGAGCGAGCCCGCACGTGAGGCCTCGTGGCTGTACGCCCGCGAGGTCGTCGACGGCATCATCGATCACCGCGACGAGATCGACGAGCAGATCACCACGCACAGCCGTGACTGGAAGCTCGAGCGGATGCCGGCCGTCGATCGAGCGCTGCTGCGCATCGGCGTGTGGGAGATCCTCTTCAACGACCAGGTGCCGACGGCCGTCGCCATCGATGAGGCGGTCGAGCTCGCCAAGGAGTTCTCGACCGACGACTCCGGTGCGTTCGTGCACGGCGTGCTCGCACGCGTCTCTCGCGCGGCCTGAGCGAGGCCACAGACCGCGGCGACCTCGATGTCCGGGGCCGCGGGAAGGATAGGACCATGCCCGCGCCGCACGTCGACCTCCGCGACCTCATGCAGATCACGGACGCGGGCGGATATCAGCGCGGTCTCGCCTACTTCCGCGCCGGGAACGTGCTCGATGTGGTCTGGCACGAGGATCTCCTCGAGCTCGAAGGGCACGTCAGCGGCAGCGGCGATGCGCAGTACCAGACCGAGGTCGGCTTCGTGTCGTCGAACGGTACTCGTCGGGTCCGCACGACCCGCTGCTCATGCCCGGTGCGCAGCGGATGCAAGCACGTCGTCGCGACGCTGCTCGCCTCCAACGTGCACGAGTACACCGAGCAGGCCGCCGCGCTGAAGCGGCCCGCGGAGGCGGCTCCTCCTCCGGCGACGACTCGCGCGCCGGAATCGGCTCCCTCCTGGCGCAGCCTGCTCGATCCGGCCGTCTCGCGGCATCCGCAGCCGCTGGCGCTCGGCGTCGAGCTGCGTCACCGGGAGTCCCGGTCGGAGAACCACTGGGGTCCGCGTCCGGTGCGCGCGGCGACCGCGCGTGATCTCGCCCGGCCGGGCGGCGAGCTGCTGCTCGCGATCCGTCCTCTCATGCGCAGCGCCCAGACGGGGTCGTGGATCCAGGGCGGTGCGGGCTGGGATGCCGTGCGTCGGGATGCGGCCCAGTTCGGGCGCATGCAGAACCGCTGGTTCGGCGATCTGCTGAGCATCTCCCGCGATTCACTGCTCTCCGGCAACGCGGGCGACTGGCTGGTGCTCGATCAGGTCGAGTCCCCCCTGCTGTGGGGCCAGCTCCGCACGGGAGCGGAGCTCGGCATACCTCTCGTCGCGAGTCAGAAGAACGCGTCCGTGCGCCTCGCCACTTCAGCCGAGGTGTCGGCGCGCATCGCGCGGGTCGAGGACGGTTCGCTGTCCGTCGCCGCCGAAGTCCAGATCGAGGATGCCACCGTGCCCGCATCCGCGGCACATCCGATCGGTCGTACCGGCCTGTATTCGGCAGCTCTGATCGGGGCGCGGATCGAGATCGTGCTCGCAGAGGCACCCCTGAGCGAGCAGATCCGCGCGCTGCTGGCCGCCCCCGAACCCATCGTCGTCCCGGCATCCGATGAGCAGGCGTTCATCTCCGACGCCTATCCGCTGCTCGCGCGGCGGAGTGTGGTCCGCGCGGTCGGTGCCGTCTCACTGCCGGAGGTGCCCGATCCGACGCCCGTTCTGACGATCACGTACGAACGCGGAGACGTGGTGAGCTACTCGTTCGAGTGGTCATACGGCCGATTCGGACGCGTGCCGTTCGCCTGGAACGACGCCGCAGTGCGCGACGCCTCGGCAGAGGCGACGACCCGGGCACGGATCGAGGAGGCCTGGCAGGAGTTCCGGGCGACGAACTTCCGGCCGGGTGGTTCGTTCCACGACATCGATGCCGCGGCGTTCGTCGCCGAGGGCGTCCCCGCCCTCGAGGCGGTGGGCGTGACCGTCGAGTCGATCGGCGCACCCAAGGAGTACCGCGAGCTGACCGGCGTTCCCGAGGTGAAGGTCACGACCGTCGAGACGACCGACTCGGACTGGTTCGATCTCGGCATCCTCGTGACGATCGACGGGCGAAGGATCCCGTTCGGTCCGCTGTTCACCGCGCTGAGCAAGGGACGCAAGAAGCTCCTGCTCTCCGACGGCGGGTACTTCTCGCTCAACCACCCGGCTCTGGACCGCCTCCGCGATCTGATCGAAGAGGCGGGTGAGCTGCAGGAATGGGAGACCGGCCCCCGGATCAGCCGCTATCAGACCGACCTCTGGGAGGAGTTCGAAGACCTCGCCGACGAGGCGGAGCCCGCGGTCAACTGGCGAGCCACGGCCGAGGGGCTCCGTCAGGCCACCGGCGTTCCCGAGACACCCGTGCCCGCGGGAGTGCAGGCCGAGCTTCGGCCGTATCAGAAGACCGGGTTCGACTGGCTCGCCTTCCTGTGGCGCCACAGGATGGGCGGCATCCTCGCCGACGACATGGGTCTCGGCAAGACGCTGCAGCTGCTGACCTTCCTCCAACATGCGAAGGATCAGGGCGAGACCCGGCCGTTCCTGGTGCTCGCTCCCACGTCGGTGCTGAGCACGTGGCGGTCGGAGGCGGCGAGGTTCACTCCGGGACTGCGGGTGTCGATCGTCGACAGCACCAGCGGCAGGCGCGCGGATGCTCTCCGCACCGCTGCAGAGTCGGCCGACCTCGTGGTGAGCTCCTACACCGTCGCCCGACTCGACGAAGAGGAGTTCCGCACGGTCGAGTGGGCCGGTCTGATCCTCGACGAGGCCCAGTTCGTCAAGAACCCGAAGACGCGACTGCACCGGGCCATCGCGACGTTCCGATCCGACGTGACCTACGCGGTGACCGGAACGCCGATGGAGAACAGCCTGTCGGAGCTCTGGTCGCTCCTGTCCCTGGCGGCTCCCGGCCTGTTCCCGTCGGCGCGCAAGTTCCGAGACCGATACATCCAGCCCATCGAGAAGGGCAAGGTCCCCGAGAACGAGGAGGGCGGCGAGTACCGCGCCCGGCGTCTGGCCCAGCTCCGTCGCCGCGTTCGGCCCCTGATGCTGCGACGCACGAAGGAGCTCGTCGCCTCCGACCTGCCGGCGAAGCAGGAGCAGCTGCTCGAGGTCGAGCTGAGTCCCGAGCATCGAGCCCTCTACGACGTGGTGCTCCAGCGAGAGCGTCAGAAGGTGCTGGGGCTGCTCGACGATCTCGACCGCAACAGGTTCATCGTCTTCCGCTCGCTGACTCTGCTGAGGATGCTGAGCCTCGCGCCCGGCCTGGTCGACGAGGCGGATGCGGAGATCGGGTCCAGCAAGCTCGACACCCTGCTCGAGAGGGTGATCGAGTTGCAGGCCGAGGGGCACCGTGCCCTCGTCTTCAGCCAGTTCACGTCGTTCCTCGACCTCGCCGCTGCCCGCCTCGAAGCGGCCGGCATCCCGTACGCCCATCTCGACGGCTCGACGAGACACCGCGAGCAGGTCATCGACGCGTTCAAGGCGGGGGAGCAGCCGGTCTTCCTGATCAGCCTGAAGGCGGGAGGCTTCGGTCTGACTCTCACAGAGGCCGACTACGTCTTCCTGCTCGATCCGTGGTGGAACCCCGCGGCGGAGGAGCAGGCGATCGACCGCACACACCGCATCGGCCAGACGAGTCAGGTGTTCGTCTACCGGATGATCTCGACCGGGACGATCGAAGAGAAGGTCCTTCAGCTGCAGCAGCGCAAGGCGCGCCTGTTCACCGCCGTCATGGACGACGACGAGCTGTTCGCGCAGTCGATCACGGCCGACGACATCAAGGGGCTCTTCGAGGAGAGCTGATTACTTCCGGCCCGGTCATCGGGTTCGCTCAGGGGCCCATCGGTAGAATCGAACGGTTCACTTCAGGAGGATTGCATGCGGATCACGGGACTCGGCCACGCCGGGATGTTCATCGAGACGGTCGGCGGGAACATCATCTGCGACCCCGTCCTCGGACCCTCGTTCTTCGGCTCCTGGTTCCCGTTCCCCGACAACCGAGGGCTCGACTGGGAGCGATTCGGTCGTGAGGCTGACTTCCTCTACATCTCGCACCGGCACCGTGACCACTTCGACCCGAAGCTGCTCGAGCGCTACATCCGCAAGGACATCGAGGTGCTGCTGCCCGAGTACCCGATCGACGACCTCGAGCAGGACATCCGGGCGCTCGGCTACACGAACATCACCTACGCACCCGCAGGGGAGATCATCGAACGCGGTGATCTGAAGATCATGATCACGCCGCTCCGCGCCCCGAGCGACGGTCCGATCGGCGACTCGTCGCTGAGCGTCGACGACGGCACCGCGTCGATCCTCAACCAGAACGATTCGCATCCTCTCGATCTCGACACCCTGCTGCACTTCGGCAAGCCCGACGCGTACTTCACGCAGGTCTCCGGGGCCATCTGGTGGCCCATGGTCTACGACCTGCCCATGGACGCGAAGCAGAACTTCGCGAAGCTCAAGCGCGATGCTCAGAACAAGCGGGCGATGTACTACATCGACAAGGTGGACGCCCCGCACGTCTTCCCGATGGCAGGACCGCCCATGTTCCTGCGCGACGACCTCTTCGACTTCAACGGGATCGGCCGCAACGGCGAGTCGATCTTCACCGACCAGAAGCAGTTCCTCGCGCACATGAAAGGGCAGTCGCCGCAGTACGACGGCCACCTGTTCGTCCCCGGCACGGTCGTCACGGTCGACGGGGGAGACGTCGCCACCGAGCAGTCGCTCTACACCGAGGCGGAACTCGCCCACATCTTCGACGAGAAGTGGGACTACCTCGAGGAGCAGCGCTCGTCGCGTCAGCAGGAGATCCGCGACGAGGAGGCTTCCCGCGCGGAGGTCCTTCCGGCGGCGGAGATCCTCGAGGCGCTCAAGGGCTGGTGGGAGCCGCTGCTGAAGAAGTCGCGCACCATCCGCCTCGGTGTCGGCGGGTGCGTCCGGTTCAAGATCGGCGACCTCGACATGGTCGTCGACTTCCCCCGCGCCAAGGTGCGCGAGTACGGCGGGGAGGAGTGCATCTACTGGTACACGATCCCCGCCGATCTCGTCTCGACGAACATCCGCGACCACGAGATCGACTGGTCGAACTCGATCTTCCTGTCGATGCAGTTCCAGGTCGGACGCAGCGGCAAGTTCAACGAGTTCCTCACGACGTTCCTCAAGTGCCTCTCGGTCGATCGCATCGAGTACGTCGAGAACTGGTACCAGGAGCAGACCGACCAGACCGAGGATGCCGAAGTCGGCGACTGGGTCGTTCAGCGACGCTGCCCGCATCTGCGCGCCGACCTCACCAAGACCGGGAAGGTCGACGAGGACGGCATCCTGACGTGCAGCATGCACGACTGGAAGTGGGACCTCAAGACCGGACGATGCCTGTCGACCAGCGGTCACCCCATTCGCTCGACCAAGATCGACGACGTCACCGACGCGGTGCTCAGCGAGGCCAGCTGACGTGCGTGGCGCCTCGCATCCGCAGGGCTCGGGCCGGGATGCTCGGACCTCGCGTCTGCAGTTCGACGGACCGTTCCGGGGCGCCAGGTGGGTCGTGCGATCCGACGCTCCCAGACTGGTGCGCATCGCCGCGGAGTTCCTGCAGGAGCAGGGATTCGAGCCGCGCGAGGACGGTTTCGAGTCGACGCTTCGCGCCCAGGGATCGGACTGGACGTCGACCACACTCGAGATCGGCGATGAGAAGCGCTCTCGTCGCGGATTCTGGCGGGGGATCCTGACCGACGACCTTCCTTTCCCGCTTCCGCGTGCGCTGCAGCATTCGATCCCACCCACGCTCGTGGTGGTGGCAGCTCGTCACGTCGCGTCAAGGGTCGCCGAACTCGTCGTATTCCCCCACATCTCCCTCCGGGGAGACGCGGAGTACGCATGGGCCGCAGGCCCGCGGCTCCGCGTGGCGCTCGAGGGCATCACCGCGGCTGCCGGCGCCGAAGGCGCCATGGTCTCGCACGAGTTCCTGCGTGGGGTGCCGAATGACGGCGCTCCGTTCTCGCAGGCGGTCGTCCGCGACGTTCTCGGCTGGCGATGACCACGCGCTAGACTGGACGAATCAAGCAACCTTTAACACCGTCCTGTGAGGCGGAGAAGGGAGCGGCTGATGAGTGCACGCACCGTTCTGCACGAAGCCGATATCTCGCGGGCTCTGACCCGCATCGCACACGAGATCCTCGAGTCGAACCGAGGGGCGGAGAACCTCGTCCTGCTGGGCATTCCGACCCGCGGCGTCACTCTCGCCCGTCGCCTCGCCAGTGTCATCGGCGAGATCGCACAGACCGCGGTGCCGGTGGGAGCGCTCGACGTCACGATGTTCCGTGACGATCTCGCGAAGCACCCGACCCGGTCGCCGCGTCCGACGGACATCCCGGTCGGCGGCATCGACGGACGCACCGTGGTCCTGGTCGACGACGTGCTCTTCTCGGGACGCAGCATCCGTGCCGCTCTCGACGCACTGCAGTCGATCGGCCGCCCGGCTGTGGTCCGCCTGGCGATCCTCGTCGACCGCGGTCACCGCGAGCTGCCGATCCGCCCCGACTTCGTCGGCAAGAACATCCCTTCGTCCCGACAGGAGCGTGTCAACGTGCGCCTCACCGAAGACGACGGCTCCGAAGAGGTGACGATCGAAGCATGAGACATCTCCTCGACACCCGCACCCTCGACCGCGAGACCGCTCTGCGGATCCTCGACGTCGCCGAGGACATGTCCGACACGCAGTCGCGCGAGGTCAAGAAGCTCCCGACGCTCCGAGGCAAGACCGTCGTCAACCTCTTCTTCGAGGACTCGACGCGCACCCGCATCTCGTTCGAGGCTGCGGCGAAGCGTCTCTCGGCCGACGTCATCAACTTCGCAGCGAAGGGCTCCAGCGTCTCGAAAGGCGAGAGTCTGAAGGACACCGCCCAGACGCTGCAGGCGATGGGCGCGGATGCGGTCGTCATCCGGCACCCCGCCTCCGGCGCTCCTCAGACTCTCGCGACGAGCGGCTGGATCTCGGCGGGCGTCGTCAACGCGGGCGACGGTACGCACGAGCATCCGACGCAGGCGCTCCTCGACGCCTTCACGATCCGCAAGCGACGCTTCGGTGCCGACAGCCGCGGTCGCGACCTCGCCGGCATCAGGGTCGTCATCGTCGGCGACGTGCTGCACTCACGCGTCGCGCGCTCCAACGTCTGGCTGCTCTCGACGCTCGGTGCCGAGGTCACGCTGGTGTCACCGCCGACGCTGGTGCCGCAGAACGTCTCGCTCTGGCCGGCGAGGGTCGTCTACGACCTCGATCAGGCGCTGGCGGAAGGCCCGGATGCGGTGATGATGCTGCGCATCCAGCTCGAGAGGATGAACGCCGCGTATTTCCCGACTGAGCGGGAGTATTCCAGACGATGGGGTCTTGACGCACTGCGAGTCGCCGGTCTTCCGGACGGTAGCATTGTGATGCACCCCGGACCCATGAACCGGGGTCTGGAGATCTCCTCCGAAGCCGCCGATTCCCCGCGCTCCACCGTGCTGGAACAGGTGACGAACGGAGTGTCCATCCGGATGGCAGTGCTGTACCTGCTTCTTGCAGGGGAACGAGACGACGAACGAGGGGGAGACCAGTGAGCGAGACCCTCGTCATCACCGGCGCACAGCTTCTCGGTGCGGAGAGCGCCGACATCATCGTGGAGAACGGGGTGATCGCCGAGATCGGAACCGGTCTCTCCCGCACGGGGGCCCGTGTCATCGACGCGGCGGGCCTCGTCGCACTTCCCGGTCTCGTCGATCTGCACACCCATCTTCGCGAACCGGGCTACGAGGCCTCCGAGACGATCCTCACCGGCACCCGTGCGGCAGCGGCCGGTGGTTTCACGGCCGTCTTCGCCATGCCGAACACCTCCCCGGTCGCCGACACAGCCGGTGTGGTCGAGCAGGAGCTCGCGCTGGGTGAGGCCGCAGGCTACGCCACGGTCCAGCCGATCGGCGCCGTCACGGTCGGTCAGAAGGGCGAGCGCCTCGCCGAGCTGGGCGCGATGGCGACGTCGCGCGCCCAGGTGCGCGTCTTCAGCGACGACGGCTTCTGCGTCTTCGATCCGCTGATCATGCGCCGTGCGCTCGAGTACGTGAAGTCGTTCGACGGGGTCATCGCACAGCATGCGCAGGACCCGCGGCTCACCGAGGGCGCCCAGATGAACGAGGGCACCGTCTCGGCCGAGCTCGGACTCGCCGGGTGGCCGGCGGTCGCGGAGGAGTCGATCATCGCCCGTGATGTGCTCCTCGCCGAGCACGTGGGCTCGCGTCTGCACGTCTGCCATCTCTCGACGGCCGGCTCGGTCGACATCATCCGCTGGGCCAAGAAGCGGGGCATCAACGTCACCGCCGAGGTGACCCCTCACCACCTGCTGCTGACCGACGAGCTGGTGCGCGGCTACGACGCCCGGTACAAGGTCAACCCGCCGCTCCGCCGCGAAGAGGATGTGCTCGCCGTACGCGAGGGCCTCGCCGACGGCACGATCGACATCGTCGCCACCGACCACGCCCCGCACCCGAGCGAGCACAAGGCGTGCGAGTGGCAGGCCGCCGCGAACGGAATGGTCGGGCTCGAGAGCGCACTGCGCGTCGTGCACCAGTCGATGGTGCAGACCGGCCTGATCGGCTGGGAGGACGTGGCTCGCGTGATGAGCGCCGCACCGGCACGGATCGGTCGCCTGTCGGGGCACGGCACCGCGCTCGAGGTCGGTGCGCCGGCGCAGATCGCGCTCTACGACGCGTCGGTCGCAGGGGTCTTCACCGAGGCCGACCTGCACGGCCGCAGCGTGAACTCGCCCTACCTCGGACGCGACCTGCCCGGACGCGTCGAGTACACGGTGCACGGTGGCGTCCTCACCGTCGACGCCGGTGCCGTGGTCTCGGAGCTCCTGGCATGATCCCCAGGGATCTCGCGATCGCGCTGATGATCGCGCTGGCGGTCCTCGTGCTGCTCACGATGCTGTTCGCCTGGCGACGACGACTCCGACGCGACTCCGGACTCACGGCGCCCCTCGGTGTTCCCGAGCACGCGCAGGTGCTCGACCGCCACGAGGTGCTGTACGTGTCGACGACCAAGCACGATCAGCCGCTCGAGCGCCTGACGCTGTCGCCGCTCGCGTACCGCGCCAGAGGAGAGGTCGCGGTCACCGACCGGGGACTCGCTCTCTGCCTCGACGGAGCACCGACGGTGTTCCTAGCCTCGGCCCGCCTGGCGAGCGTCGACCGCGCGACGGTCACGATCGACCGCGTCGTCGAGCCCGGTGGGCTCGTCCGCGTGGCCTGGAGCGCTGACGACGACACGATCGTCGACTCCTACCTCCGTCTGACCGACGGAGATCCCCAGAACTTCATCTCAGAACTGCAGCGACTCGTCCCCGCCTCCGGCGCCTCGGACGACGAAGCCGCCCCCGACACAGGAGCAACGTCATGACAGCCCTCCCCGAACCCGCCGTCCTCGTCCTCGAAGACGGGACCCGCCACACCGGCCGCGCCTACGGCGCGCTGGGCACGACGATCGGCGAGGTCGTCTTCGCCACCGGCATGTCCGGCTACCAGGAGACGCTCACCGACCCGTCGTACGCCGGACAGATCGTCCTGCAGACCGCGCCGCACATCGGCAACACCGGAATGAACGACGAGGACCCCGAGTCCCGCCGCATCTGGGTGGCCGGTTACATCGTGCGCGACCCCTCGCGCGTCGTCTCGAACTGGCGCGCGAACGCCTCGCTCGACGAGGTGCTGGTGCAGGACGGCATCGTCGGCATCAGCGGCATCGACACCCGCTCGATCACGCGCCACATCCGGTCGGCCGGCTCCATGCGCGGCGGCATCTTCTCGGGAGAGGCCGCACGGCTCGGCGCCGAGGAGCAGCTGCGACTCGTGCGCGAGGCCCCGCAGATGGCCGGTCAGAACCTCTCGGCGCAGGTCTCTGTCGACGTCGCGACGGTGACGACGGCCATGGGGGAGAGGGTCGGCAACCTCGCTGTCCTCGACCTCGGCGTCAAGCAGGCCACGATCGACAACCTCGCAGCCCGCGGGTTCGAGGTGCACGTGCTTCCGCAGAACGTCACGATCGACGACATCCGCTCGATCGATCCCGTCGCGGTCTTCTACTCGAACGGCCCCGGTGACCCCGCGGCGTCCGGCGATCACGTCGAGCTGCTGCGTGCAGTCCTCGACGACGGTCTCCCGTTCTTCGGCATCTGCTTCGGCAATCAGCTGCTCGGTCGCGCGCTGGGCCTCGGCACCTACAAGCTGCCGTTCGGCCACCGTGGCATCAACCAGCCCGTACTCGACAAGTCCACGGGACGCGTCGAGATCACCGCCCACAACCACGGATTCGCCGTGGACGCCCCGCTCGAGGGATCCTTCGACAGCCCGAACGGCTACGGCAAGGTCGAGGTCAGCCACGTCGGGCTGAACGACAACGTGGTCGAGGGCCTCCGCGCCCTCGACATCCCCGCGTTCTCGGTGCAGTACCACCCCGAGGCGGCCGCAGGCCCGCACGACGCCAACTACCTCTTCGACCGGTTCCGCGACATGGTCATCGCCAGCAAGAAGGACGCCAAGTAATGCCCAAGCGCGACGACATCAACTCCGTTCTCGTCATCGGCTCCGGCCCGATCGTCATCGGTCAGGCCTGCGAGTTCGACTACTCCGGTACCCAGGCGTGCCGCGTCCTCCGCGAAGAGGGCGTCAGGGTCATCCTGGTCAACTCCAACCCGGCCACCATCATGACCGATCCCGACTTCGCGGACGCGACGTACATCGAGCCGATCACCTGGCAGGTCATCGAGACGATCATCGCCAAGGAGCGCCCCGACGCGATCCTGCCGACCCTCGGCGGTCAGACCGCGCTGAACGCCGCGATCGAGCTGCACAACCACGGCATCCTCGAGAAGTACGACGTCGAGCTGATCGGTGCGAGCTTCGAGGCGATCAACAAGGGCGAGGACCGCCAGATCTTCAAGCAGCTGGTGCTGGATGCCGGCGCAGACGTGGCGCGCAGCATCATCGCGCACACGATGGACGACCTGCTCGAGGGCGCCGCCGAGCTCGGCTACCCGCTCGTCGTGCGTCCCTCGTTCACGATGGGCGGTCTCGGTTCCGGGTTCGCGTACGACGAAGAGGACCTGCGTCGCATCGGCGGTGCAGGGCTCCGCGACTCGCCGACCACCGAGGTGCTCCTGGAGGAGTCCATCCTCGGCTGGAAGGAGTACGAGCTCGAGCTCATGCGCGACACCGCCGACAACACGGTCGTCGTCTGCTCGATCGAGAACGTCGACCCGGTCGGCGTGCACACGGGCGACTCGATCACCGTCGCTCCTGCGCTGACGCTGACCGATCGTGAGTACCAGAAGCTCCGCGACATCGGCATCGACATCATCCGCGCCGTCGGCGTCGACACCGGCGGCTGCAACATCCAGTTCGCCGTCGACCCGAGCAACGGCCGCATCATCGTGATCGAGATGAACCCTCGTGTGTCGCGGTCGAGCGCCCTGGCCTCGAAGGCCACCGGCTTCCCGATCGCGAAGCTCGCCGCCAAGCTCGCGCTCGGCTATCGCCTCGATGAGATCCCGAACGACATCACGGGCGTGACCCCGGCGAGCTTCGAGCCCACGCTCGACTACGTCGTGGTCAAGGTGCCGCGGTTCGCCTTCGAGAAGTTCCCCGCGGCGGACGCGACGCTCACCACCACCATGAAGTCGGTGGGCGAGGCGATGGCCATCGGCCGTAACTACGCCACCGCGCTGCAGAAGGCGCTGCGCTCGCTCGAGAAGCGCGGCTCCAGCTTCCACTGGGGTGCGGAGGAGCGCTCGGTCGACGAGCTGCTCGAGATCTCGAAGGTGCCCACCGACGGGCGCATCGTCACCCTGCAGCAGGCGCTGCGCAAGGGCGCGACCGTCGAGCAGGCCTTCGAGGCCACCGCGATCGACCCGTGGTTCATCGACCAGATCGTGCTGATCAACGAGGTCGCCGAGATCGTGGCGAACGCCCCCGAGCTCGACGCTGCGACCCTCCGCTACGCGAAGGAGCACGGCTTCTCCGACGCGCAGATCGCCGAGCTGCGTGGCGAGAAGGAGGCCGAGATCCGCGGCGTGCGCCACGGCCTCGGCATCCGTCCGGTCTACAAGACGGTCGACACGTGCGCGGGCGAGTTCCCGGCTCTCACCCCGTACCACTACTCGAGCTACGACTTCGAGACCGAGGTCGTGCCGTCCGAGCGCACCAAGGTCGTCATCATCGGATCCGGTCCGAACCGCATCGGTCAGGGCGTCGAGTTCGACTACTCCTGCGTGCACGCGTCGTTCGCGCTGTCGGACGCGGGCTTCGAGACCGTGATGGTCAACTGCAACCCCGAGACCGTATCGACCGACTACGACACCTCGGACCGTCTGTACTTCGAGCCGCTGACCCTGGAGGACGTGCTCGAGGTGCTCGACGCGGAGGCCGCCAGCGGAACCATCCTGGGCGTCGTCTGCCAGCTCGGCGGACAGACCCCGCTGGGCCTGGCGAAGGGCATCGAAGCTGCCGGCTACACCGTGCTCGGCACCAGCCCCGCAGCCATCGACATCGCGGAGGAGCGCGAGCTCTTCTCGCAGCTGCTCGATTCGGCCGGCCTCATCGCCCCGCGTCACGGCACGGCGATCGACGCCGACGGTGCGGTCGCGGTCGCCGAGGAGATCGGCTACCCGGTCCTCGTGCGTCCGAGCTTCGTGCTCGGCGGGCGCGGCATGGAGATCGTCTACAGCTCGGACTCGCTGCGCGAGTACTTCGTGCGCACGGCAGGAGAGGTCATCATCGAGGAGGGCAAGCCCCTTCTCGTCGACCGCTTCCTCGACGACGCGATCGAACTCGACGTCGACGCTCTGTACGACGGCACCGACCTGTTCATCGGCGGCGTGATGGAGCACCTCGAAGAGGCCGGCATCCACTCCGGCGACTCGAGCTGCACGCTCCCGCCGGTCTCGCTCGGCCGTACCGACATCGACCGCGTCCGCGAGGCCACCCTCGCGATCGCCGAGGGCGTGGGCGTCCGCGGTCTGCTGAACGTGCAGTTCGCGATCAGCGCGGGAGTGCTCTACGTGATCGAGGCGAACCCCCGCGCCAGCCGTACGGTGCCCTTCGTCTCCAAGGCGCTGGGCATCCCGATGGCGAAGGCGGCGAGCCGTGTCATGACCGGTTCCACCATCGCCGAGCTGCGCGCCGAGGGCATGCTGCCCGAGCAGGACGGCTCGCGCGTGCCGCTCGACGCCCCGGTCTCGGTCAAGGAGGCCGTGCTGCCGTTCAAGCGGTTCCGCACCGCAGACGGCAAGACGGTCGACTCGATCCTCGGACCGGAGATGCGCTCGACGGGCGAGGTCATGGGCATCGACCGTGACTTCCCGACCGCGTTCGCGAAGAGCCAGGCTGCCGCGTACGGCGGCATGCCGACGTCGGGAACGGTGTTCATCTCGGTCGCCGATTCCGACAAGCGCGCGGTGATCCTGCCGGCGCACCGCCTCCAGCAGCTCGGCTTCACGATCGTGGCCACCGAGGGCACTGCCGAGATCCTCTCGCGCAACGGCATCGCCGTGACCGTGGTCGAGAAGTTCAGCGAGACCCAGGAGTCGGGTGCCACGAACATCGTCGACCTGATCAACGAGGGTGCGATCGACATCGTCGTGAACACCCCCTCGGGTGGAGCGGCCCGTGCCGACGGCTACGAGATCCGCGCGGCAGCCGTCGCGGCCGACAAGGCGCTGTTCACCACGATGGCCGTCCTGGGCGCAGCGGTGAGCGGAATGGATGCGGCGCACGAGGGCTTCCAGGTGAAGAGCCTGCAGGAGTACGCGCTCGACCGACAGGCCGCTTTGTGAGCGCACGCTTCGGAGAGCGGGTCCGTGACGCCCTGTCGGCGCACGGCCCGCTCTGCGTGGGCATCGACCCGCACGCGGCGCTCCTGAAGTCCTGGGGGCTCACAGAGGACGCTCGCGGAGTCCGTGACTTCGGACTGCGGACCGTCGAGGCCGCCGCGGGCCGCGTCGGCGTCGTGAAGCCGCAGGTGTCGTTCTTCGAGCGGTTCGGTTCCGCCGGGATCGCAGCGCTCGAAGACGTTCTCGCCGCGGCACGTGCCGCGGATCTGATCGTGATCGCCGATGCGAAGCGCGGCGACATCGGAACGACCATGGACGCGTACGCCGAGGCCTGGCTCACCCCTGGCTCTCCGCTGGAGGCGGATGCGCTCACGGTGAATCCGTTCCTCGGCGTCGGCGCCCTGGGCGGCACCTTCGCCCTGGCGAATCAGCACGACAAGGGCCTGTTCGTCCTCGCCGCGACCAGCAACCCCGAGGCTGAGGGACTCCAGCGCGCGGTCTCCGAGACCGGGCGCGCTGTGTCCGCCGACATCATCGCCGTGGTGTCGTCCCGCAACGCGGAGCACTCGGACACGGGGGAGTGGGGGAGCTTCGGCTTCGTCATCGGAGCCACGGTCGACTGGACGGATGCCGGTATCGCGGCCTTCGCACCGACCGCGCCGATCCTCGCACCCGGGTTCGGGACGCAGGGGGCGACCCCCGCCGACCTCCGCCACCGCTTCGGCACGATGAGCCACGCGGTCATCGCGAGCGAGAGCCGCAGCATCCTCTCGGCCGGACCCGCCGGTCTCGCCACCGCCATCGACGCCCGCGTCGCAGAGTACAGGGAGAGCACCCGTGGCTGAGTCCCGTCCGGTTCCCGACGTCGATCGGGCCGCAGCGGCACGCAAGGCCGTGGAGCGTCGTCGCGCCCGCGCGTCGCTGAAGCGCGATCTGACCATGCGCGTCGTGACGCCGCAGGTCGTGCTCGAACGCGCGACCGCCGACCCCGACTCCGTCGAGGGGTCGATGCGGATCACCGACTTCCTCCTCGCCCTTCCGGCGATCGGCGCGGGCAAGCGCGACCGCATCCTCGATGAGCTGCACATCTCGCCGGTCAAGAGGCTGGGCGGTCTGGGCGTTCGTCAGCGAGTCGCACTCTCGCAGTGGCTCGACACGCGGTTCCCCGTACTCGAACCGCGCGGCGCCCGGAGCCGTCTGCTCGTGCTCGCCGGGCCCACGGCCGTGGGCAAGGGGACCGTCGCCGCGCACATCCGCGAGCACAACCCCGAGATCCACCTCTCGGTGTCGGCGACGACCCGTGCTCCTCGCCCCGGCGAGGTCGACGGCGTGCACTACTACTTCGTGGACGACGCGGAGTTCGATCGGCTGATAGCCGAGAACGAGCTCCTCGAGTACGCCGTCGTGCACAATCGGTCGCGCTACGGCACTCCGCGGGCGCCGATCGACGTCGCTCTCGCCGACGGCAAGACCGTGCTGCTCGAGATCGATCTCCAGGGCGCACGTCAGGTGCGGAAGGCGGAGCCCGCGGCGACGCTGATCTTCCTGCTGCCGCCGACATGGGACGAACTGGTCCAGCGACTGGTCGGACGCGGCACCGAAGGCGCCGAGGAGAGAGCCCGCCGGCTGCGCACCGCGAAGGTCGAACTGGCCGCGCAGAACGAGTTCGACCACCTCATCGTGAACGAGGACGTCGCCACCGCCGCCGCAGAGGTCGTAGAATTGTCTTCAAGCTCTGCGCGCTGAGCGTCTTCGCGCGCCCGGAGCAGCGTCTTCGCGACGATCCCGTCGCCTGATCAGGAGGTCCCACCATGGCCGGACACCACACCAACGGAATCATCGATCCCCCCATCGACAACCTGCTCGACCGTGTCGACTCCAAGTACGAGCTCGTGATCTACGCGGCCAAGCGCGCGCGTCAGATCAACGACTACTACTCCGACCTGCACGAGGGGAACCTCTTCGACAACGTGGGCCCGCTGGTCGACTCGTCGGTCGAGGACAAGCCCCTCACGATCGCTCTGCACGAGATCAACGAGGACAAGCTCCGCCTCCGTCACGCCGAGTGACGTCCGATGACCGCACCGCCGGCTGATGTCGGCGGTGCGGTCCATCATGGGAGCGACCCCCTTCTTTCCGTCCGACCCCGTTCTGGAGCCCTGATGAGCGCCCTGCGTCTGTTCACGTCCGAGTCCGTCACCGAAGGGCACCCGGACAAGATCTGCGACCAGATCTCGGACAGCATCCTCGACGGGCTCATCGCGAAGGACCGGGATTCCCGGGTCGCCGTCGAGACTCTGGTCACCACAGGACTCGTGCATGTCGCCGGCGAGATCCGCACCGAGGCGTACGTCGACATCCCCACCATCGTCCGGCAGGTCGTCAACCGGATCGGCTACACGTCGAGCGAGACCGGCTTCGACGGCGACTCGTGCGGTGTCAGCATCTCGGTGGGTGAGCAGTCGACCGACATCGCGCACGGTGTCGACAACGCGCAGGAGCACCGCGACGGCGGATCGATCGATCCCTTCGACAGCCTCGGCGCGGGCGACCAGGGCATCATGTTCGGCTTCGCCACCAACGAGACGCCGCAGCTCATGCCGATGGCCGCGTGGACGGCGCACCGGATCGCCGAGCGGTTGACGGAAGTGCGACGCTCCGGCGTCTTGCCGTTCCTCCGACCCGACGGCAAGACGCAGGTCACGCTCGGCTACGACGGATTCACGCCGAAGACCGTCGACGCGATCGTCCTCTCGACCCAGCACCACCCCGACATCTCGCAGGACGACATCAAGGCGCAGGTGCGCGAGCATGTCATCGACCCGATCCTCGAGACGACCGGGCTCGACCTCGACGACATCACCTACTACATCAACCCGGCCGGGCCCTTCGTCACAGGCGGCCCGAAGGGCGATGCAGGCCTGACCGGACGCAAGATCATCATCGACACGTACGGTGGCGCCGCTCGGCACGGCGGAGGCGCGTTCAGCGGAAAAGACCCGTCGAAGGTCGACCGCTCGGGTGCGTACGCCACACGCTGGGTGGCGAAGAACGCGGTCGCCGCAGGTCTCGCCGACCGGCTCGAGGTGCAGGTCGCCTATGCGATCGGCGTCGCACGCCCCGTCGGCCTGTACGTCGAGACGTTCGGCACCGGCAAGGTGTCCGACGAGGTCATCACCCGCGCCATCAGCGATGTGTTCGATCTTCGCCCGCAGGCGATCATCGAGCAGCTCGACCTGCTCCGCCCGATCTACGCGCAGACCGCTGCGTACGGACACTTCGGGCGCGAACTGCCGGAGTTCACCTGGGAGCGCACCGACCGCGCCGAAGAGCTGCGGCGCGCTGCCGGCCTCTGACGGGCCGGTGCCTGTTGTCCTCCGACGGGCAGAGCCTGTTGCCTTCTGACGCGCAGAGCAGACGCATCGCGCGCGTTCTCCTGGACTCGCCGCTTCCTCAGCTCGATCGCCTGTTCGATTACGCCTTGCCGGATGAACTCGGCGATGTCGTGCCCGGAGTGCGGGTGCGCGTGCCGTTGCGCACGGCGGGGCGAGTGATCGACGGTTACGTGATCGAGCTCGACAGCGAAGACGATGCCGACAGACCCCTGTCCGAGGTCGACAGCGTCGTCTCGCAGGTCCCCGTACTGCCCGACAGGCTCTACCGGCTCGCGCGGCGCGCCGCCGACCGTGCAGCGGGATCGGCATCCGATGTGCTCCGACTCGTCATCCCGAAGAGACAGGTGCGCGTCGAGAAGGCGTGGAAAGCGGACTCGCCGCAGGTCGTCTCGACCGAGGAGCAACTCGCGAGTGCGGCCGAGCTGGTCGCGTCGTACGACGGTCTCGAAGAGGTGCTCGAGAGCGGCGGACGAGCGGCAGTCGAGGCGATCCCCGTGCATCACGACGGTGCACCGGGGTGGGCCGCCCTGCTGGCATCGTCGGCGGCGCGGATGCTGGCCGCCGGACAGTCCAGCATCCTGGTGGTGCCCGATCACCGCGACCTCGATCAGCTCCTCGCCGTACTCGCCACGTCGGTTCCCGCCGAAGCGGTCGCCCGGTACGACTCGAGGCAGACGAATCCCGACCGATATCGTTCGTTCCTCCGCTCCCTGGAGGACGCACCGTGCATCGTCGTCGGCAACCGCTCGGCGGTGTACGCCCCTGTGCGCGCCGGGCTCGTCGCGGTGTGGGACGACGGAGATCCGCTGCTCGGCGAGCCCCTCGCCCCGTACATCAATGCCAGGGACGCAGCGCTTCTGCGTCAGGAGCAGGAGGATTCGGCGCTCCTCTTCGTCGGCCACACGCGCACCACCGACGTCGAGCGTCTGGTCGCGCACGGCTGGTTGCAGGATGTCAGGGCCGCGCGCCGGGTCCTGCCGCGGGTCGTGTTGAGCACACCTCAGGAGATGGACGCACCCACAGCGCAGCGGATGCCGTCATCCGCGTTCCTCTCGGCGCGCAACGCCGCCGCAGAGGGACCCGTGCTGGTGCAGGTCTCCCGCCCCGGGTTCTCGCCCTCGCTGGTCTGCGCCGAGTGCCGGGCTCCTGCCCGTTGCGCCCATTGCGGTGGCCCTCTGGGGGCGAAGCATCGCGGTGCCGTCCCCGTCTGCGCCTGGTGCGGGCGCGGTGCACGGGTCTGGGCCTGCCCTGCGTGCTCATCGACGAAGCTGCGGCTCGCCTCGTCGGGCAGCGAGCGCACAGCCGATGAGCTGGGCAAGGCGTTCCCCGGCATCCGCGTGATCGTGGCCGACAGCGCACACCCCGTGGAGCACGTCACGGACAAGCCGTCCCTCATCGTCGCGACACGTGGAGCGGAGCCGCTGGCCGAGGGCGGCTACCGAGCGATCGTCCTGCTCGACGGGCCGCGGATGCTGCAGGCGCCCGACCTCCGCATCGGAGAGGCGTGCCTGCGCTGGTGGTCCAACGCCGCAGCTCTCGCGGCTCCCGGTGCCCCGATCCACCTCGTCGGAGTCGACGGCTCCATCGCGAGGGCACTCGCCACGTGGAACCAGTCCGGGTACGCGAGGTCCGAGTTGGCGGAACGCGCACCGTTGCACATGCCCCCGGCGGCGCGCGTGGCGCTGGTCGAAGGTTCCGCCTCAGCGGTCGGCCGGGCACTCGCGGCTCTGCAGGAACTCGCGCTTCCCTCGGATGCCGTGCTCGGACCGGTGCCGGTCGAATCCGAGGACTACCCGCCCCGTGTCCGCGCCCTCGTCCGCTTCGACTACGGAGCCGGGGCCAAGGTCGCGACGACGCTCCGTGCCGCGGTCGTCGCCGAAGCCGTGAGCGCTCGTCGAGGCAAGGGCAAGTCGACTCGCATCGCGCTCTCGGTTCGGCTCGATATCCTCGATCCAGAGCTCTGATCACGAAGAACGCTCAGCACTCACCCGATCCACCACCGCATCCCTCCGGAGCACCTTCATGCGTCTCGTCTTCGCCGGCACACCGTCGGCCGCCGTTCCCACCCTCCGTCGCCTCGCGACCGAGCACGACGTCGCCGCCGTCGTCACTCGGCCTGATGCGCCGCTGGGCCGCAAACGCGTGTTGACGCCGTCGCCGGTCGCCCAGGTGGCGACCGAACTGGGTCTGCCGGTGATCAAGGCCGCACGGCTCGATGCGGAGGCGACAGACGCGATCGCCGCGCTCGGCGCCGAACTGGGAGTGATCGTCGCGTACGGGGGTTTGGTCCGCGAGCCGCTGCTCTCCACCCCGGCGAAGGGTTGGATCAACCTCCATTTCTCGCTCCTGCCGCAGTGGCGAGGCGCCGCACCGGTGCAGAGAGCGCTGATCGCGGGTGATGAGCAGCTGGGCGCGAGCGTCTTCCAGCTCGTTCCTGCGCTCGATGCGGGCGATGTCTTCGCCACGCGCGTCGTCGACGTCGCCCCGGAGGCGACCGCCGATGCGGCGCTCGAGACTCTCGCGGTCGACGGTGCTGATCTGATGTCGGAGGTGGTCGCGTCGATCGCCGACGGCACCGCCCGATCGGTGCCGCAGCGCGGCGAGCCGACGCTCGCGCCGAAGCTCACCCTCGACGACGGGCTGCTCGACTGGGCGCAGTCGCTCGGATCGGTGTTCGCGCGATTCCGCGGAGTCACACCCGAGCCCGGCGCCCACACGACGGTCGACGGTCTGCGACTCAAGATCCTCGCAGCGGTGCCCGGAGATGACGGTGCGGAACTGGAACCCGGCGAGATCGTCGCGACCAAGTCGGCGCTGCTCATCGGGACCGGATCCGCACCGCTGTCGGTCACGCGGGTGCAGCCCGCAGGGAAGGGCGCCATGAACGCTGTCGACTGGTGGCGTGGTCAGCGCGACACCGAGAATGTGAGGGCCGGAGCATGAGCGGCGAGCAGGGCGAGCGTCGTCGCCGCACCGGAGACCCCCGTGGCCGCTCGCAGGGGCGGCGCGATCCTGCGTCCGGCCGACGAGGTGCGTCCGGGGGAGAGGGGCAGCAGCGCGGCCCGCAGCGCACTGTGCAGCCGGCCAGGAGGGTCGCATACGACGTGCTCCGCGCCGTGTCGGAGTCCGAGGCGTACGCCAACCTGATCCTGCCCCCGGCCATCGCGGAAGCCGGCCTCAACCCGCAGGATGCGGCGCTGGCCACCGAACTCGCGTACGGCACACTGCGGCGCCGAGGCACGTACGATGCGATCATCTCGGCGGCAGCCGACCGGCCCGCCGACGAGATCGATCCGGCCGTGCTCGATGCACTGCGGCTCGCGACACATCAGCTGCTCGCCACCCGGGTCGCCTCGCACGCCGCGGTGAACGAGTCCGTGAACCTCGTCGCGATGGCACAGGGGCGTGGAGCGTCGAGCTTCGCGAACGCCGTGCTGCGCCGGATCACCCGGGAGACTCCGGAGGAATGGGAGAAGCGCATCGAGGACTCGGCGCGCTCCGACGACGAGCGGCTCGCCCTGCGCTCTGCCCACCCGGTGTGGGTCATCCGTGCTCTCCGCCGCGCTCTCGCGGCGGAGGGACGCGCGGATGAGCTCGACGATCTCCTCGACGCCGACAATGCCTCACCCGAGGTGACGCTGGTCGCGCTCCCCGGCCTCGCGGAGCCGAGAGAGCCACGTCGGCCGTATGCGCCGACGGCATACGGTTCGCCGGGCGGAGACCCGCACCGCGTGATCGCCGCGTCCGGCGGCACCGTGCGCGTCCAGGACGAGGGATCGCAGCTCGTCGCACTCGCGCTGGCCGGAGCCGCACCGATCGCAGAGGGCGAGCGGTGGCTCGACCTCTGCGCCGGCCCCGGAGGCAAGACGGCGCTGCTCGCAGCGGTCGCCGGCCCGCATCATGTGACACTCGAGGCCAACGAGGTCGTGCCGACCCGGGCTCGTCTCGTGCGCAACGCCCTGCGCGCCGTGCCCGGGGAGATCGTCGTCCATGAGGAGGACGGCCGGACCTTCGGCGCCTCGCACAGCGGCATGTTCGATCGCATCCTGGTCGATGCCCCCTGCACCGGCCTCGGTGCGCTCAGGCGGCGTCCTGAGGCCCGCTGGCGCAAGTCCCCGGCCGACGTCGCCGAGCTCGTGCCGCTGCAGGTCGAACTGCTGTCCTCAGCGCTCGACGCGCTCGCGCCCGGTGGCATCGTCGCCTACGCGACCTGCTCGCCGCATCTCGCCGAGACGACGGGCGTGGTGCAGGAGGTCCTGCGCGGACGCACCGACATCACTGAGCTCGACGCACGTGCGGTGGTCGCACGGGTCGCTGACTCACCGATCGACCTCGCAGACGACGGCTCGGGTCGGGTCCAGCTCTGGCCGCATCGCCATGGCACGGACGCGATGTTCCTCGCGCTCCTGCAGCGGGACACGACTGACACGCTCGCCGCGTCCGACAAGCGCAGCGCACGCGCCGACGAAGGAGAATAGACACGTGGAACTCCCGGGCGCACCGCGCATCAACCCCAGCATCCTCGCCGCCGACTTCGTCAACATGCAGCGGGACCTCGCGAAGATCGCGTCGGCCGACTTCGCGCATGTCGACGTCATGGACAACCATTTCGTGCCGAACCTCACCTTCGGCACCCAGATGGTCGAGCGGATCCAGGCGACGAGCCCGATCCCACTCGACGTGCATCTGATGATCACCGACCCCGAGCGCTGGGCGCCCGCTTACGCAGAGCTCGGTGCCGCGAGCGTGACGTTCCATCTCGAGGCCGCGGCCGACCCGATCTCCCTCGCCCGCACGCTTCGCAGCATCGGGGCTCGAGCCGGCGTCGCGATCAAGCCCGACACCCCTGCCGAGGGCCTGTACAGCGTGCTCGAGGAGTTCGATCAGATCCTCGTCATGACGGTGGAGCCCGGGTTCGGCGGTCAGGGGTTCATGCCCGAGACGATGCCGAAGCTGCGCGCTCTCGCGGATGAGGCCAAGCGCCGCGGCTCGAACGTCTGGCTCCAGGTCGACGGCGGCATCTCGGACGCGACGATCGAGGCGGCCGCTGCCGCCGGGGCAGACACCTTCGTCGCGGGATCCGCCGTGTACGGCGCCGAGGACGTCGAAGCGGCCGTCACTCGGCTCAGGGACCGCGCCAGAGCCGCTAGCCTGGAATCGTGAAGACTTTCGACGAGCTGTTCGCCGAGCTCAGCCTCAAGGCCGAGACCCGACCCGAAGGATCGGGGACGGTCGCAGAGCTCGACGGCGGCGTGCACACGATCGGCAAGAAGATCGTCGAAGAGGCCGCCGAGGTATGGATGGCCTCCGAGTACGAATCCGACGAGGCCGCGGCCGAGGAGATCTCGCAGCTGCTATACCACGTGCAGGTGATGATGATCGCGAAGGGCCTGAGCCTGCAGGACGTCTACCGACATCTGTGAAGCGCTCCGCCCCACTCGCTTCGATCTGAAGGCATCCCATGCTGCGCATTGCTGTTCCCAACAAGGGCTCTCTCTCCGAGACGGCCGCCGACATGCTCGCTGAGGCCGGCTACGCCGGTCGTCGTGACCCCAAGACCCTCCACGTCGTCGACACCGACAACGACGTCGAGTTCTTCTACCTCCGCCCGAAGGACATCGCCACCTACGTCGGCTCCGGCGCCATCGACGTCGGCATCACGGGTCGCGACCTCCTGCTCGACGCCCGGATGCCCGGAGCGCGCGAGATCGAGGCGCTCGGCTTCGCCGGTTCGACCTTCCGCTTCGCGGCGCCCTCCGGCCGCTACACCGAGGTCTCGGAGCTCGACGGTCTCCGCATCGCGACCTCGTACCCGGGGCTGGTCGATGCGTTCCTCGACGAGCGCGGCATCGCGGTCGATCTCGTGCCGCTCGACGGCGCCGTGGAGTCCGCCGTGCGCCTCGGCGTCGCCGACGCCGTCGCTGACGTCGTCGAGACAGGCACGACGCTGCGCCAGGCCGGCCTCGACGTCTTCGGTCCCGTGATCCTGCAGTCCGAAGCGGTCCTGATCGCCGGCCCGCAGGACGCTGAGGGGTCCGAGACGCTGCTGCGCCGCCTGCGCGGTGTGATGGTCGCCCGACGATTCGTGATGATCGACTACGACCTGCCTCTGGCGCTGCTCGACGACGCGGTGAAGATCGCCGGCGGCATCGAGTCGCCGACCGTCTCGCCGCTGCGGGATCCCGAATGGGTGGCTGTCCGCGTGATGGTGGCGCGGGCACGGGTGAACCCCGTGATGGACGCGCTGTACGCGCTCGGCGCCCGGGCGATCCTCGTGACGGCGATCCACAACGCGAGGCTCTGATGACGCTCGCGAGCCGAGTCATCCCGTGTCTGGACGTCGCCGACGGCCGCGTCGTCAAGGGAGTGAACTTCGAGAACCTCCGCGACATGGGCGACCCCGTCGAACTCGCGCGCCACTATGCGGCGCAGGGTGCGGATGAGATCACGTTTCTCGACGTCACCGCGACCGTCGACGCCCGCGCGACGACCTACGACGTCGTGCAGCGCACTGCGGAGCAGGTCTTCGTGCCGCTGACCGTCGGCGGGGGAGTCCGCAGCGTCGACGACGTCGCGCGGCTGCTCTCGGTCGGCGCCGACAAGGTCGGCGTCAATTCCGCCGCCATCGCGCGACCCGAGCTGATCGGTGAGATCGCCGACCGGTTCGGCGCGCAGGTCCTCGTCCTCTCGCTCGACGTCAAGCGCGCGGACACCACCACGTCCGGTTTCGTGGTCACCACGCACGGTGGACGCACGCAGACGACCCTCGATGCCCTCGAGTGGGCGCGAGAGGCAGCCGAGCGCGGTGCCGGAGAGCTGCTCGTCAACTCGATCGATGCGGACGGCACGCGCGACGGCTTCGATCTCGAACTGGTGAAGCTCATGCGCGAGGCGGCGTCCGTGCCGGTCATCGCCTCGGGTGGTGCAGGCAAGGCATCGGACTTCGCTCCGGCGATCAAGGCGGGGGCGGATGCGGTGCTCGCTGCGAGCGTGTTCCACACGGGTGCTCTCACCGTCGGAGACGTGAAGGACGCGCTGCGCGCAGAGGGAGTGCTGGTCCGATGACCGACATCGAGGAGCGGATCGCTCAGGTCGCGTTCAACGCAGACGGGCTCGCGCCGGTCATCGTGCAGCAGTGGGACACCGCCGAGGTGCTCATGCTCGCGTGGATGGATGCCGAGGCACTGCGCCGGACACTGACGACGGGGCGCGCCGTGTACTGGTCGCGCTCTCGGCAGGAGTACTGGCGAAAGGGCGACACCTCCGGCCACATCCAGGTCGTGCACGAGGCACGCCTCGACTGCGACGGTGACGCGATCCTGCTCCGCGTCGACCAGACCGGACCCGCCTGCCACACCGGGACACGCACCTGCTTCGACTCGAACGACCTCGAAGCCGTCGAAGGAGGCGCATCCTCGTGACGTTCGCCCGCCGAGGACGCTCCCTCGCCGTCTCCGGTTTCCTCCTGTCCGGAGCAGTCGGGATCATCTCGTCGACCCAGACGTGGCTGACCGTCGAGCGCGCGGATGCCGGAGAGGCGATCCTGGTTCCGGGAGCCTCCGCGCTGCCGTTGCTCGCGCCCCTGAGTCTCGCCGTGCTGGCGCTCGGCATCGCCCTGTCGATCGTCGGCCCCGTGCTCCGGCTGTTCTTCGGCGTGCTCGGCGCTGCCAGCGCCCTGTTCCTCGGGTGGACGACATTCCAGCTGCTGCTCTCCGAACCGTTGAGCGCCGTCGGACCGACCGTGACCGAGACCACCGGACTCGCGGGAAGCTCGGCGATCGCCGACGTCGTCGCGGGGATCGAGCTCTCGGCCTGGCCGGTCATGACGCTCATCGGGTGGATCGTGCTGCTGGCCGCCTCGCTCGTCGTCCTGTTCACCTGGCGTCGATGGAAGACGGGCGGACGCCGCTACCGCACCGATGCCGCGCACGTCGAGGCCGCCGCAGGCCCTGTGGATGCGATCGATTCGTGGGACGACCTGTCTCGCGGAACCGACCCCACACGATGACCCCGATAGACTTGAACCGACCCACCACGTCGTCCCCCGGAGGAGACCATGACCAACCCGATCGCTGACCCCGGCCACGGACACTCGCCGGCAGCATGGACCGCCGTGATCATCATGCTCGCGGGCTTCACGATCGGCACGCTGGCGTTCTGCCTCGCCGAGTTCAGCCCCGTGTGGGTCGCCCTGATCTGGGTCGGCGCCGCCATCGTCCCGATCGGCGCGCTCGTGGGCTGGCTGCTCGCCAGGGCCGGATACGGCGTGAAGGGCCCCAAGTACTCGCCGAAGGCGCACTAATGGTGCTCGCCGACCTCACGGCCGGCGCAGTCGCTGACGCAGAACGTCGCGCGCTCACCCGGCCCTTGGCCGACGTGGAGCGCGATGCTCTCGCGCGCCCTGCGGCCAAGGACGCCCTCGCGTTCCTCGCGCCCGCCGATCGCGTCAAGATCATCGCCGAGGTCAAGCGCGCGAGCCCGTCTCGCGGTGCCCTCGCCGAGATCCCGGATCCTGCGCTGCAGGCCTCGCTCTACGAGACGGGCGGAGCCTCGGCGATCAGCGTCCTCACGGAGGAGCGCCGCTTCGGCGGCAGCCTGGCCGATCTCGAGGCCGTCACCTCCCGCGTCTCGCTTCCGGTGCTCCGCAAGGACTTCATCGCCAACCGCTACCAGGTGCTCGAAGCACGTGCCGCGGGTGCCGACCTCGTGCTGCTGATCGTCGCCGGACTCGAGCGCTCCGTGCTGGAGGACCTGTTCGGCTTCATCACGGAGCTCGGCATGACCCCTCTGGTCGAGACCCACTCGGCCGACGAGCTCGAGGTCGCGATCGACCTCGGTGCGCCTCTGATCGGGGTCAACGCTCGCGACCTGAAGACCCTCGAACTCGATCGCGACCTGTTCGGTCGACTGGTCGAGCGCATCCCCGACTCGGCCGTCAAGATCGCCGAGTCCGCGGTACTCACCCCTGCAGATGTCACGCACTACCGCTCGGCGGGTGCGGACGTCGTCCTGATCGGGGAGGCGCTCGTCACGGGCGACCCGGTCGCCACTCTCAAGAGCTTCCTGGAGGCGTGATGAGCCTGCGTGATCAGCACGGGCCACTGTTCGGCGACTACGGCGGGCGGTACATGCCGGAATCGCTGATCGCAGCGATCGACGAGCTGTCCGCAGCGTACGCCGACGCGATCGTCGATCCCGCCTTCCGCTCCGAGCTGGCATCGTTGCTCAGCTCGTACGCCGGGCGTCCGTCGCCGCTGACCGAGGTCGCGCGGTTCGCCGAGCACGCCGGCGGCGCGCGCGTGTACCTCAAGCGCGAGGACCTGAATCACACCGGCTCGCACAAGATCAACAACGTGCTGGGGCAGGCGCTGCTGACGAAGCGTCTCGGCAAGACACGCGTGATCGCCGAGACCGGCGCGGGCCAGCACGGCGTCGCCACCGCGACCGCCGCAGCCCTCTTCGGCCTCGACTGCACGATCTACATGGGCGAGGTCGACACCGAGCGTCAGGCGCTGAACGTCGCCCGGATGCGGTTGCTCGGTGCCGAGGTCGTCGCCGTGACCTCCGGCTCGCGCACGCTCAAGGACGCGATCAACGACGCGTACCGTGACTGGGTCGCCACCGTCGAGACCACCAACTACATCTTCGGCACCGCCGCGGGCCCGCATCCGTTCCCCGCCATGGTGCGCGACTTCCAGAAGATCATCGGCGAGGAGGCCCGCCAGCAGCTTCTCGACGAGGTCGGCCGCCTCCCCGACGCCGTCGTCGCGTGCGTCGGCGGAGGATCGAACGCCATCGGCATGTTCGACGCCTTCCTCGATGACGAGGGCGTGAAGCTGTACGGCGTCGAGGCGGCAGGCGACGGAGTCGACACGCCCCGTCACGCCGCTTCCATCGAACGCGGTCGCCCCGGCATCCTGCACGGCGCGAAGACCTACGTCCTACAGGACGAGGACGGGCAGACCGTCGAGTCGCACTCGATCTCGGCAGGACTCGACTACCCGGGGGTCGGACCCGAGCACTCGTGGCTCGCCGACATCGGCCGCGCCGAGTACATCCCGGCGACCGATGACGAGGCGATGCAGGCGCTGCGTCTGCTGAGTCGCACCGAAGGCATCATCCCGGCGATCGAATCCGCGCATGCTCTCGCGGGAGCCCTGCGCCTCGGACGCGAGCTCGGCCCGGATGCCGTGATCGCGATCTGCCTCTCGGGCCGCGGCGACAAGGACATGGACACCGCTGCACGCTACTTCGACCTCTACGACGCCGAGGCGCTCGCGCACGACGTCGCCCAGGAGACCGCAGCCGAAGACGCAGCCTCGAAGGGGGAGCCCGAGCTATGAGCCGCGTCGAACAGGCGATCGCCGCAGCCCACGCGGCGGGTCGCAGCGCCTTCGTCGGATACCTCCCGGTCGGCTTCCCCGACCTCGAGACGAGCATCCAGGCCGCGATCGCCCTCGCCGAGAACGGCGTCGACATCATCGAGCTCGGCCCGCCGTACAGCGACCCGGTGATGGACGGCGCGGTGATCCAGGAGGCGACGACCGCCGCGCTCGCGAACGGGTTCAAGATGAAGGACCTCTTCACCGCGATCCGTGCGATCACCGCCGCCACCGATGTCCCCGTGCTGGTCATGACCTACTGGAACCCCGTCTTCCAGTACGGCGTCGACCGCTATGCCGACGATCTGCTGGCAGCGGGCGGCGCAGGGCTCATCACGCCCGACATCACACCCGACGTCGCGGGGGAGTGGATCGCGGCGAGCGAGCGGACCGGCCTCGACCGCGTCTTCCTCGCAGCCCCCACGTCGACCGATGAGCGCCTCGAACTCGTGGTGAAGTCGTCGACCGGATTCGTCTACACCGTGTCGACCATGGGCATCACCGGAGAACGCACCGAACTCGACCGTGCGGCGCGCACACTGGTCGGACGCCTGCGCGAGCACGGCAGCATCCGAGCCTGCGTGGGCATCGGCATCTCGACCGCCGAGCAGATCGCCGGCGTGTCCGAGTACGCCGACGGCGCGATCGTCGGCACCGCACTCGTCCGCGCCCTGCGCGACGGCGGCATCCCCGCCCTCGCCGAGGTCACCCGAAACCTGGCCGTCGGCACGTCGTCGTCGCGCCCCGTACACGAGAACTAGAATCGCAATCATGTCCCTCGCGCTCCACAGCACCTTCAGCGGCGTGCTCGCCAGCATCCCCAGCCCCCCGGTCTCCTACATCGACCTCGGCCCGCTCCGGATCCACTTCTACGCGCTCTGCATCATCGCCGGCATCATCGCCGCCGTGCTGCTGACCAACCACCGCCTGACCAAGCGCGGGGCAGAGCCGTGGGTCGTGATCGACATCTCGATCCTCGCCGTTCCGATCGCCATCATCGGCGCGCGCATCTTCCACGTGCTCACCCACCCGAACTTCTACTTCGGCGAGGGCAAGAACACCTGGAACCCGTTCGAGCCCGGCTCCGTCTGGGCGATCTGGGAGGGTGGCATCGCGATCTTCGGTGCGCTCATCGGTGGTGCCATCGGTGCGTACCTGGGCTGCCGCTGGACCGGCATCCGCTTCTGGACCTTCGCCGACGCCCTCGCTCCCGGTCTCCTGCTCGCGCAGGCGATGGGACGCTTCGGCAACTGGTTCAACCACGAGCTGTTCGGTCTGCCGACCGACCTGCCGTGGGGCCTCGAGATCGAGTCCGACAACTCGGCCTTCCCTCCCGGCCTTCCCGAGGGCACGCTGTTCCACCCGACCTTCCTCTACGAAGTCATCTGGAACCTTCTCGGCGTCGTCGTCCTGCTGTGGCTGAGCCGCAAGGTGACCGCTCTGCAGTGGGGCAGGCTCTTCGCGATCTACCTCATCTGGTACAGCGCGGGCCGCGTCGTGTGGGAGTCGATCCGCATCGACCCGAGCGAGATCATCCTGGGTCTGCGCAGCAACGTCTGGGCCGCGATCATCGGCATCGTCGTGGGTCTCGCGATCCTCATCGTGCAGTCGCGTCGTCACCCCGGCCTGGAGCCTTCGCCGTACCAGCCCGGCCGCGGACGGAAGGACCTGGACGCTGATGTAGAATCGCAGGACAATCCCTCCGATTTCGTGGACGTGAGTGAGCCTCCGTCCGAAGAAGTCGCCGCAGGAGCCAGCGCCACAAGCACCGCTCCCACGGACACGGAAAGCTCTCGATAGCAGACCGGTCCGTGCGGACCCCATCGCATCCACCCGGCCAATGACGCCCCCGGGTCATCCGAAGATCTGAGGACGGTACTGGTGTATTTTCAGCCTCCCTACGGCGCTTCCGGCGCTTACCCCCCGAAGCAGGGCATGTACAACCCGGCGTTCGAGAAGGACGCCTGCGGCCTGGCCATGGTCGCCACCCTGCGTGGTGAAGCGGGCCACGACATCATCGCGCTGGCGCTCGAAGCGCTGCGCAACCTCGAGCACCGTGGTGCGATCGGCTCCGATGCCGGCACCGGAGACGGTGCAGGCATCCTGACGCAGATGCCCGACGCCTTCCTCCGTGCGGTCACCGATTTCGAACTGCCCCCGGTCGGCGAGTACGCCGCGGGTCTGGCATTCCTCCCGCGCGACTCCAGCGAACGCCGCCAGCAGAAGGCCGGCATCGAGAAGATCGCCCGAGCCGAGGGCCTCCGCGTCCTCGGATGGCGCGAGGTTCCGACGGTCAACGACAACCTCGGAAAGCTCGCCGACGAGGCACGCCCCGCCTTCGAACAGCTCTTCGTGAGCGCCGGGGGAGCCACGCACTCGCAGGCACCCCTCACCGGCATCGCGCTCGACCGTGTCGCCTATCGTCTGCGCAAGCGCGCAGGGCACGAGCTCGGCGCCTACTTCGTCTCACTGTCCGCCCGCACCCTCGGGTACAAGGGCATGGTCACGACGCTTCAGCTCGAGCCGTTCTACCCCGACCTGCAGGACGAGCGCTTCATGTCGGAGCTCGCCGTCGTGCACTCGCGGTACTCGACCAACACGTTCCCCTCGTGGCCGCTCGCGCAGCCGCTGCGCATGCTCGCACACAACGGCGAGATCAACACGGTCGGTGGAAACCGCAACTGGATGCGTGCCCGTCAGTCCCAGCTCGAGTCCGAGCTGCTCGGCGACGTCGCTCCGCTGCTGCCGATCTGCACCGATGGAGCCAGCGACTCGGCCTCCTTCGACGAGGTGCTCGAGCTGCTCACCCTCACCGGACGCAGCCTGCCGCACGCCATCATGATGATGGTGCCCGAGGCGTACGAGAAGCAGTCCGACATCTCGCCGGAGCTGCGCTCGTTCTACGAGTACCACTCGAACCAGATGGAACCGTGGGACGGCCCCGCCGCCCTCATCTTCACCGATGGCACCGTGGTCGGCGCGACCCTCGACCGCAACGGCCTGCGCCCCGGGCGCTGGACCGAGACCACCGACGGACTGATCGTGATCGGTTCCGAGACCGGTGTGCTCACGTTCGAGCCCGAGCGCATCAAGCGCCGCGGGCGCCTGCAGCCCGGCAAGATGTTCCTCGTCGACACGTCGCAGAAGCGCATCATCGAAGACGAGGAGATCAAGCACGATCTCGCCACGATGCACCCCTGGCAGGAGTGGTTGGATGCCGGATCCGTGCGTCTCGCCGACCTCCCCGAGCGCGAGCACATCGTGCACCCGCCTGCGTCGATCACGCGCCGCCAGCGCACCTTCGGCTACACCGAGGAAGAGGTGCGGATCCTCCTGACCCCGATGGGTCAGACCGGTGTCGAGCCTCTGGGCGCCATGGGGTCCGACACTCCGATCGCGGTTCTCAGCAAGCGGCCCCGTCTGCTCTTCGACTACTTCACGCAGCAGTTCGCGCAGGTCACCAACCCGCCGCTGGACTCGATCCGCGAAGAGGTCGTCACAAGCCTGAAGCTCGGCCTCGGCCCCGAGAGCAACCTGCTGACGTGGGGTCCCGACCACACGCGCACCGTCTCTCTCGACTTCCCGGTGATCGACAACGACGAGCTGGCGAAGATCCGCCACATCGACAAGGCACTGCCCGACCGTTCCAGCGTGACGATCAAGGGTCTCTATCACTTCGACGCGGGCTCGAACACGCTCGAGAAGCGTCTCACCGAGATGTACGACGAGGTCGACGAGGCCATCGCACAGGGTGCCGAGTTCGTCATCCTGTCGGACCGCGACTCGAACAAGGATCTGACCCCGATCCCGTCGCTGCTCATGGTCTCGGCGATCCACCACCACCTGATCCGCCGTGAGAACCGTATGAAGGTCGGTCTGATCGTCGAGGCGGGTGACGTCCGCGAGGTGCACCACGTCGCGACGTTGATCGGATACGGCGCATCGGCCGTGAACCCGTACCTCGCTATGGAGACGGTGGAGCACCTCGTGCGCACGGGCTACATCACGGGCATCAGCCCCGAGAAGGCCGTCCGCAACCTGATCTACGCACTCGGCAAGGGCGTGCTGAAGATCATGTCGAAGATGGGCATCTCGACCGTGTCGTCGTACGCCGGCGCACAGGTCTTCGAGGCTGTCGGCCTGAGCGAGGAGTTCATCGACAAATACTTCACGCGCACCGAGTCGAAGCTCGGCGGTATCGGCATCGAAGAGATCTTCATCGAGAACCAGGCGCGTCACGACTACGCCTACCCCGAGGACGAGGCCGCACGTGCACACGAGCGTCTCTGGACCGGTGGCGAGTACCAGTGGCGTCGCGACGGCTCCCCGCACCTCTTCAACCCGGAGACCGTCTTCAAGCTCCAGCACGCCACGCGCGAGCGTCGCTTCGACATCTTCCGCGAGTACACCAAGCTCGTCGACGATCAGGCGGCCGAGCTCAAGACGCTTCGCGGTCTCTTCACGCTGCGCACGGGCACCCGCAAGCCCGTGCCGCTCGACGAGGTCGAGCCCGTGTCCGCGATCGTCAAGCGTTTCTCCACCGGGGCGATGAGCTACGGCTCGATCTCCAAGGAGGCGCACGAGACCCTCGCCATCGCCATGAACCGGATCGGCGGCAAGTCGAACACCGGTGAGGGCGGCGAGGACACCGACCGTCTGCTCGACCCCGAGCGCCGCAGCGCGATCAAGCAGGTCGCATCCGGTCGCTTCGGCGTCACGAGTCTGTACCTCACGGAGGCCGACGACATCCAGATCAAGCTCGCCCAGGGTGCCAAGCCCGGCGAGGGAGGTCAGCTTCCCCCGCAGAAGGTGTACCCGTGGGTCGCACGTACCCGTGGCGGAACGCCGGGTGTCGGTCTGATCTCGCCCCCGCCGCACCACGACATCTACTCGATCGAAGACCTCAAGCAGCTCATCTTCGACCTGAAGCGGGCGAACCCCGAGGCGCGCATCCACACGAAGCTCGTCAGCCAGTCGGGCATCGGAGCGGTCTCCGCCGGTGTCGCCAAGGCGCTCAGCGACGTCATCCTCGTGTCAGGACACGACGGAGGCACGGGTGCGAGCCCGATGAACTCCCTCAAGCACGCGGGAACACCGTGGGAGCTCGGTCTCGCCGAGACGCAGCAGACGCTCATGCTCAACGGCATGCGGGACCGCGTCGTGGTGCAGGTCGACGGCCAGCTCAAGACCGGACGCGACGTCATCATCGGTGCGCTGCTCGGCGCAGAGGAGTTCGGTTTCGCGACCGCCCCCCTCGTCGTCAGCGGATGCATCATGATGCGCGTCTGCCACCTCGACACGTGCCCCGTGGGCGTCGCGACCCAGAACCCCGTTCTGCGCGAACGCTTCACCGGCAAGCCCGAGTTCGTCGTGAACTTCATGGAGTTCATCGCCGAAGAGGTGCGCGAGCTGCTCGCCGAGCTCGGCTTCCGCTCGATCGACGAGATCGTCGGCCGCGCGGAGCTGATCGAGGCGAATGCGGCCCTGGAGCACTGGAAGGCGGAGGGTCTCGACCTGAGCCCGGTGCTCGAAGGGCCCGCGTTCCCCGCGAGCGAGCCGCGCCGCAACCGCCGTACGCAGGATCACGAGCTCGAGAAGCACTTCGACGTGCAGCTGATCGACATCGCGAAGCCTGCTCTCCTCAACGGCGAGCCCGTCGTGGTCGAGCTGCCCATCGCCAACACCGAGCGCGCGGTCGGCACCATGCTGGGCCACCAGGTCACGTCTCGTCACGGCGCTGCGGGGCTCCCCAGCGGCACGATCGACGTCACCCTGCACGGCACGGCCGGTCAGTCGCTCGGCGCGTTCCTGCCCTCGGGAATCGTGCTTCGCCTCGAAGGCGATGCCAACGACTACGTCGGGAAGGGCCTCTCCGGCGGCGACATCACGATCCGTCCGGCACGGGGCTCCGCCATCGCGCCGCACGAGAACGTGATCGCCGGCAACGTCATCGGCTACGGCGCGACGGCGGGAACCATGTTCCTCTCGGGCGTCGTGGGCGAGCGATTCCTCGTTCGCAACTCGGGTGCGACCGCGGTCGTCGAAGGCGTGGGCGACCACGCGCTCGAGTACATGACCGGCGGCGTCGCGGTGATCCTCGGCTCGACGGGTCGCAACCTCGGAGCCGGCATGTCCGGGGGAGTGGCCTACATCCACTCGCTCGACACCGGCAAGGTGAACGCCCAATCGCTCGGCAGCGGCGAATTGCGCCTCGAGCCCCTCGACCGGGCCGACCTCGAGGTCCTGCGCAGCCTGATCGTCGCTCACGTGGAGAAGACGGCATCGCCGCTCGGATCCGACATCCTGGCGCGGTTCGATGAGACCGCCGGCCAGTTCACGAAGGTGCTTCCGCGAGACTACGCCGCCGTGCGCAGCATGCGCGAGGAAGCAGTCGCCGAGGGTATCGACCCCGACGGCGACATCGTCTGGAACCGCATCCTGGAGGTGACCGGTGGCTGACCCCAAAGGCTTTCTGAAGACCACGGAGCGTGAGCTCCCCAAGCGTCGCCCCGTGCCCGTACGCATCATGGACTGGAAAGAGGTCTATGAGGCGGGCGATCAGGCGGTGCTCAAGCGTCAGGCCGGTCGCTGCATGGACTGCGGTGTGCCGTTCTGCCACCAGGGCTGCCCGCTCGGCAACCTGATCCCCGAATGGAACGACCTGACCTGGCGTGGTGAGGGGCGCGCGGCGATCGATCGCCTGCACGCCACGAACAACTTCCCGGAGTTCACGGGTCGTCTGTGCCCCGCCCCGTGTGAGAGCTCGTGCGTGCTGGGCATCAACCAGCCGGCGGTGACGATCAAGCAGATCGAGGTCTCGATCATCGACGAGGCCTTCGCCAAGGGCTGGGTCGAGCCGCAGCCGCCCGCACGCCTGACCGGCAAGACGGTCGCCGTCGTCGGCTCCGGCCCCGCAGGGCTGGCAGCCGCACAGCAGCTGACCCGCGCCGGCCACACCGTCGCCGTCTTCGAGCGCGACGACCGCATCGGCGGTCTGCTGCGCTACGGCATCCCCGACTTCAAGATGGAGAAGGGGCAGTTGGAATCGCGCCTTCGCCAGATGCAGGAGGAGGGGACGCGCTTCCGCGCCGGCGTCGAGATCGGCAAGGACATCTCCTGGGCCGACCTGCGCGCTCGTTACGACGCGATCGTGATCGCCACCGGATCGACGGTTCCTCGCGACCTCTCGATCCCGGGCCGCGACCTCGACGGCGTGCACTTCGCGATGGAGTACCTCGTCGAGTCCAACCATGCGGTCGCCGGCGACAAGGTCCCCGAGCAGATCACGGCCGAGGGCAAGCACGTCATCGTGATCGGTGGCGGTGACACCGGTGCGGACTGCATCGGCACGGCCCACCGTCAGGGTGCGCTGAGCGTCACGAATCTCGCGATCGGCAAGCAGCCGGGCACCGAGCGTCCGGGGCACCAGCCGTGGCCGATGATGCCGACGCTGTTCGAGGTCGCCTCCGCCCACGAAGAGGGGGGTGAGCGCGTCTTCCTCGCCTCCACCGTCGAGTTCCTCTCGAACGACGTGGGCGAGGTCCGTGCACTGCGCGTCGCCGAGACCGAGTTCATCGACGGCCGTCGCGTGCCCAAGAGCGGTACGGAGCGCGAGATCCCCGCGGACCTCGTCCTCATCGCGATGGGCTTCACCGGCCCCGAGCAGGACGGCTACACCGAGGACACGCTTCCGCAGCTGACCGACCGTGGTGCCTTCCGTCGAGACGACAGCTACGAGTCCACCGTTCCCGGCGTGTTCGTCGCCGGTGACGCGGGCCGCGGACAGTCGCTCATCGTCTGGGCGATCGCCGAAGGCCGTGCGGCCGCGGCGAACGTCGATCGGTTCCTCATGGGAACCACCGTGCTGCCCGAGCCGGTGCGTCCGCATGAAGTCGCTATCGGCCTCCAGCCCGCGTAGGCTGAGCCGCGGCACCGTCGCCTGATTTCCATCCCCCACTACCCTGGAGCAATCTTTGAGACGCGCGAAAATCGTCGCCACCCTGGGACCCGCCACCTCCACGTACGAGACCGTACGTGCACTCATCGACGCCGGCGTGGACGTCGCCCGTCTGAACCTCAGCCACGGTGACTACTCCGTGCACGAGAACAACTACGCCAACGTTCGCCGGGCAGCCGACGACGCCGGCCGCGCTGTCGCCATCCTGGTCGACCTGCAGGGTCCGAAGATCCGTCTCGGCAAGTTCGAGGCCGGCCCCTACGAGCTCGCCAAGGGCGACATCTTCAAGATCACGACCGAAGACATCATCGGCAACAAGGACATCTGCGGCACGACCTTCAAGGGCCTGCCGCAGGACGTCAAGCCGGGAGACTTCCTGCTCATCGACGACGGCAAGGTCCGCGTCGAGGTCGTCGAGACCGACGGTGTCACCGTGACGACGAAGGTCATCGTCGCCGGTGCCGTCTCCAACAACAAGGGGATCAACCTCCCCGGTGTCGCCGTCAACGTCCCCGCGCTGAGCGAGAAGGACGAAGACGACCTCCGCTGGGGTCTGCGCATCGGCGCCGACCTCATCGCGCTGTCGTTCGTCCGCAACGCGGAAGACGTGAGCCGCGTGCACGAGATCATGGCTGAAGAGGGCGTCAAGGTCCCCGTCATCGCCAAGGTCGAGAAGCCGCAGGCCGTCGATTCGCTCGAGGAGATCGTCGACGCGTTCGACGCGATCATGGTCGCCCGCGGCGACCTCGGCGTCGAGCTCCCGCTCGAGGCCGTGCCGATCGTGCAGAAGCGCGCGGTCGAGCTCGCACGCCGCATGGCGAAGCCGGTCATCGTCGCGACGCAGATGCTCGAGTCGATGATCAACAGCCCCGTGCCCACGCGCGCCGAGACCTCGGACGTCGCGAACGCGGTGCTCGACGGTGCCGACGCCGTGATGCTGTCGGGCGAGACGAGCGTGGGCGACTACCCGGTGGTCGTCGTCGAGACCATGGCCCGCATCATCGAGTCGACCGAGGAGCACGGTCTCGAGCGCATCGCGCCCCTGACCACCAAGCCCCGCACGCAGGGTGGCGCGATCACTCTCGCTGCCCTCGAGGTCGCCGAGTTCGTCGAGGCGAAGTATCTCTGCGTCTTCACGCAGTCGGGCGATTCGGCGCGTCGCCTGTCGCGTCTGCGCTCGCGCATCCCGATGATCGCGTTCACCCCCGAGCCGAACATCCGCCGCCGCATGGCGCTGACCTGGGGCATCCAGTCGAAGCTCGTCGACATGGTGCAGCACACCGACCTGATGTACCTGCAGGTCGACGACTACCTGCTCTCGAGCGGCCTCGCCGTCGAGGGAGACAAGGTCGTCGTGATCTCCGGTTCCCCTCCCGGAATCGTGGGTTCGACCAACGACATCCGAGTGCACAAGGTCGGAGACGCCGTCAACGGCGCGGCTCCGATCTACAAGGAAGCCACGGTCTGACATCGAATCGCAGCGAAGGGGCGGAACGACAGTTCCGCCCCTTCGTCGTATCCAGGGCGGTGCCGCGCACGCGATCGCCTCCGGCGTATCGTCGAGCACGACGCGCATGCGTCGGCGGGAGTGGCAGGGGAGTGGATCATCGATCTCGTGAAGAAGGCGGGCTGGTGGATCGCCGATTACGCATACGCCGTCTACTGGCAGTTCCGGGCGGCGTTCGGTCGGCAGAAGGCGGATGCCTTCGCGAGCGGCGATGCTGCGCCGCTCCTCATCCTCCCGGGCGTCTACGAGACCTGGAGGTTCATGCAGCCGCTGATCACCGCGCTGCATGATCGCGGTCATCCCGTCCACGTCCTCGACGCTCTCGAACACAATCGGCGGCCGGTGCACGACGCGGCGCGGGTCGTGGAGGAGTTCCTCGAGACGAACCGGATGACCGACGTGATCGTGGTCGCGCACAGCAAGGGCGGACTGGCGGGGAAGCTCGCCATGGCCGGCGCCTCGGGCGAACGCATCCGTGCGATGCTCGCGGTCGCGACGCCGTTCGGCGGATCCCGTTACGCCCGCCTGCTGCCGGTCCGCTCGCTGTGGGCGTTCTCCCCTTCGGACCCGTCGATCGTCGAGCTGGCGACGCACCTCGAGGTGAACGAGAGGATCGTCTCGGTCTACGCCGCCTTCGACCCGCACATCCCCGAGGGCAGCGAGCTGATCGGTGCGCGCAAGAACGTGCGCATCGAGACCGGAGGACATTTCCGGATCCTCGCGGACCCTCGCGTCGTCGCCGAGGTCGCAGCGTTGTCCGAGCGATGAGCAGCGCCGGTTCGGCGCGGGTCCGCGCAAACCCTCGACTTTCGGCCATGGGGCTGTCAGGCGCAGACCTGTACTCTGGTGCAGGCGCAGACCTCCGCACGTCGACACGTCTGCCCCGCACCCATGGATGACCTGACCATCGAACCCGCCGTGGACGAGCGACCCGAGATCGCCCGACCGGTGTCCGTCGAGCCGTGCACGTCTCGCCTCGATCTCGTCGAGACGGCCTCGTCCGACTCGCTGCCGCCTCTGAAGCCGGGCAGCATCGGGGTGCGTTACCGACTGAAGCGGCGTTTCCGTACCTACGACGCGATCGCCTGTGTTCCCGCTTACCTCGCGCAGACCCGCTCAGCAGAGACGATCGCGGGGCGCGAGGGCGAACGGATCCACGGCGACCGGACGTACGAGCCGCTGCTCGTCGGCGGCATGCCCGTGGCCGCATCAGACGAGAACCTCGGCGCGATCATCAGTGCGACGGTGCCGGAGGCGGTCCTGCAGGCAGATCACCCCGCGACGGCAGAACGTGAACTCCATGCGGCCATGGCGCCCGCGCTCGATCGCTATCTGCTGATCGACGGAGAGGTGTGGATCAGCATCTGATCCCTGTTGTGCCGGCGGTGGGACTCGAACCCACACGCCCTCTCGGACAAAGCATTTTGAGTGCTCCGCGTCTGCCATTCCGCCACGCCGGCTCGTGTGTCGCGTCTTCGACTTTATCGCAGAGGATCGGTGATCACGGCCACTCGCCGCGCCATCGGGGTCCTCAGAGGTCGTCTCCACTAGGATGGATCTGTGACCGAGCAAGAACAGGCAGCTGAGCAGCCCACGTCATCCGCACCCCGACGCGTCGTCGTCGCCGAGGACGAGTCGCTGATCCGTCTCGACATCGTCGAGATCCTCCGCGACAACGGCTTCGATGTGGTGGGTGAGGCCGGAGACGGTGAGACCGCGGTCGCACTGGCGACCGAGCTGCGTCCCGACCTCGTCATCATGGACGTCAAGATGCCGCAGCTCGATGGCATCAGCGCGGCCGAGAAGCTGCACAAGGGCAACATCGCTCCCGTCGTCCTCCTCACGGCCTTCAGCCAGAAGGAGCTCGTGGAGCGTGCGAGCGAGGCCGGCGCGCTGGCCTACGTCGTCAAGCCGTTCACCCCGAACGACCTGCTGCCGGCGATCGAGATCGCGCTGGCTCGCCACGAGCAGATCATCACGCTCGAGGCCGAGGTCGCCGACATGGTCGAGCGCTTCGAGACCCGCAAGCTCGTCGACCGCGCCAAGGGGCTGCTGAACGAGAAGATGGGCCTCTCCGAGCCCGAGGCCTTCCGCTGGATCCAGAAGGCGTCGATGGATCGTCGCCTCACGATGCAGGACGTCGCCAAGGCGATCATCGAGCAGCTCGCGCCGAAGAAGTAGTCTTTGCTGCCGCTCGACGCGGAGCATGTTCTGCGGCCTGTCCGCGCCGGTGACGGCGTTGCGCTTGCGAAGGCGTATTCAGCGAACCGCGAGCACCTCGCGCCGTGGGAGCCTCTCAGGCCGGAGGACTTCTTCACCACCGCCTGGCAGGAGGACGATGCGCGGCGGTGCGTGGATGATGCCGCTGCCGGCCGCAGCATCCGGTTCGTCATCGAATCGACCGACGGCGAGATCCGCGGCCGAGTCAACCTGAACAACATCGTCCGCGGCGCGTTCCGCAGCGCCGACCTCGGTTACTGGGTCGATGCGACGCAGCTGCGTCGAGGTCTGGCTTCGCGAGGAGTGGCCGAGGTCGCCGCCTACGCGCGCGACGAGCTGCGGTTGCATCGGATCCAGGCGGCGACGCTGCTGCACAACCTCGCGTCACAGCGGGTGCTCGTCGGCACCGGCTTCGAACGCATCGGTCTCGCGCCGCGATATCTGCGGATCGCGGGGGAGTGGCAGGACCACCTGCTGTTCCAGCTCCTGCTGGAAGAGCCGCTCAGCGTGCCGCGGGAGCATCCTTGATCATGTTGGTGATCCGGATCGTCGAGCACCGTCGGCCCTGATCGTCGGAGACGACGATCTCATGGACCGTGATGCTGCGTCCGAGATGCACGGGCGTGCAGACACCCGTCACGACGCCCGACGTCGCGGAGCGCGTGTGTGTCGCGTTGATGTCCACCCCGACCGCGAGCCGGCCGGGGCCTGCGTGGAGGTTCGCCGCCATCGAGCCGAGCGACTCGCCGAGGACCACATAGGCGCCGCCGTGCATGAGGCCGACCGGCTGCGTGTTGCCCTCGACGGGAAGCGTCGCGACGCAACGCTCAGTGGTGAACTCGAGGAATTCCATGCCCATCTTCTGGGCGAGTGCGCCCATCCCGCGGGCTGTCGCCCAGTCGAGTCCTGCACTCGTCGCGGTCTCGGTCATGGATCCTCCTCAGCGGGTGTCTGTCGTCCTCGTTAGGCTGACAGGGTGACGGACTCCGCAAAGCCTACCCTCATGGTCATCGACGGCCATTCGCTCGCCTATCGTGCCTTCTTCGCCCTTCCGGTCGAGAATTTCACGACCAAGGACAACCAGCACACGAACGCCATCTACGGCTTCCTGTCGATGCTGGTGAACCTCATCAAGGCAGAGCAGCCCACGCACATGGCGATCGCATTCGACACCTCTCGTCATTCGTTCCGCACTGACCAGTACCCCGAGTACAAGGCGACTCGGTCGGAGTCACCCCAGGAGTTCCGCGGCCAGATCCCGCTGCTGCAGGACTGCCTCGCCGCGATGTCGATCCCGGTGCTGATGAAGGAGGGCGTCGAGGCCGACGACATCCTCGCCACCCTGTCGACTCAAGGGGCCGAGAAGGGATACGACGTCCTCGTGGTCTCCGGAGACCGCGACACGATTCAGCTCGTCACCGACGATGTGACCCTGCTGTACCCGTCGGTTCAGGGTGTCTCACAGCTCAAGCGCTACGACCCGGTGACCGTGCAGGAGCGCTATGGCGTGCGCCCGGAACAGTACCCCGACATCGCCGCGCTGGTCGGCGAGACCAGCGACAACCTGCCCGGCGTTCCCAAGGTCGGTGAGAAGACGGCCGTGAAGTGGCTGACGCAGTTCGGCTCGCTCGACGATCTCCTCGAACGAGCGGATGAGATCAAGGGCGTGGTCGGAGGAAACCTCCGCGACCACATCGAGGACGTGCGGCGGAACCGTCGACTCAACCGGCTGCTGACGGATGTCGAGCTGCCCGTCGCTCCCGACGATCTCGCGGTCGCGCCGATCGATGCGCAGGCCGTCCGTGACATCTTCGCCCGCCTCGAGTTCCGCACGCTGCTGCCCCGCGTCTTCGATGCGGTCGGAGCCGGAGAGGTCGCCGAGGACCCGGCCACAGCGGTCGTCCTGCCCGAGCCCGTCCAGGTCGGCGCATCGGATTTCGTCACGTGGGCGGAGTCGCAGACGGGTGATGTCGCAGTACGGCTCCTCGTCCAGGGCGGAGCACCCACCCGTGTGGGCGCGGCGACCGAGAAGGAACTCCGCGAACTCGACTGGACCGACGACGTCGCCGCGGCACTGCGCCCGTGGCTCGAGTCGACGAGCCCCAAGGTGATCCACGACGCGAAGCCGCAGGTGAAGGCGTTGCTGCGGCAGGGTGTCCGCGTCAACGGGCTCGCCTACGACACGAGCCTCGCCGGGTGGCTGTTGCGCCCGAGCTTCCCCGACAAGACGCTCGGTGACCTCGTCGAGCGCTACCTCGGCGAGAAGCTCCCCGAGGCTGATCCCTCGCAGCTGGTTCCCGAGACGGAGGGCGCCACACCCTCGCAGGAGGCCTGGTTCGCCCTGCGTGTCGCGAATGCCCTGCGAGAAGACATCCCCGAGTCGGTCGCGAAGGTCCTCACGGACATCGAGCTGCCCACGCTCATCACGCTCGCCGACATGGAGGTCGCCGGCGTCGCGGTGTCGCACGAGGTCCTCTCGACCTTCTCCGGCGAACTCGCAACCCGCGCCGAAGGCCTCGCCCAGGAGGCCTTCGGCATCGTGGGGCGCGAGTTCAACCTCGGTTCCCCGAAGCAGCTGCAGGAGGTGCTCTTCGACGATCTCCAGCTCCCGAAGACGCGCAAGACCAAGACGGGGTACTCGACGGATGCCGCTGTGCTGGCCGACCTGCAGGATTCGCACCCGCACCCCTTCCTCGGCCTGCTCCTGCAGCACCGCGAGGCCACGAAGCTGCGCCAGATCATCGAATCGCTCGACACGGCGATCGGTGCCGACGCTCGTGTCCACACGACGTACGTGCAGACGGGCAGCCAGACCGGTCGCCTGTCGAGCACCGACCCGAACCTGCAGAACATCCCTGTCCGCACCGAGGAGTCGCGCCGCATCCGCAGCGCGTTCCAGGTCGGGGAGGGCTACGAAGCCCTCCTCACCGCCGACTACTCGCAGATCGAGATGCGCATCATGGCGCATCTCTCCGGAGACGAGGGCCTCATCGAGGCGTTCAACAGCGGCGAGGATCTGCACCGGTTCGTCGGCGCGCGCGTCTTCGGGGTCGAGCCGAGCGATGTGACCTCCGCGATGCGCACGAAGGTCAAGGCGATGTCGTACGGGCTCGTCTACGGACTCTCGGCATTCGGCCTGTCGAAGCAGTTGCGCATCGAGCAGTCCGAGGCGAAGCAGTTGATGGTCGAGTACTTCGCCCGGTTCGGTGCGGTGCGCGACTATCTCCGTGCGTCGGTGCTGAAGGCCAAGGAGGTCGGCTACACCGAGACGATCTTCGGGCGCCGCCGACCGTTCCCCGATCTCGCCAGCCCGAACCGCGTGCTGCGTGAGAACGCCGAGCGGGCGGCGCTCAACGCACCGATCCAGGGAAGTGCCGCGGACATCATGAAGATCGCGCTGCTGCACATCCACGAAGATCTGCGCACCAAGGGCCTCACCTCGCGCGCCCTCCTGCAGATCCACGATGAACTCGTGGTCGAGGTGGCCCCGGGCGAATGGGACGCGACCGAGCGGATCGTCCGGACCCGAATGGGCGATGCGGCGGATCTCACCGTGCCCCTCGACGTGCAGGTGGGCCGAGGTCACGACTGGAACGAGGCCGCGCACTGATCGTCGACGACGCGCACCACACCGATATCCTGCGCGGAGGGGGCGGGGCTACGCTGGAGGGATGACCTCTTCTCCCCGCACCCCGTCTGCCATCGACAAAGTCGCCGATGAGTGGGTCGACACCATCGCGGTGCTCGCCCCGACACTCGGCACCTACATCGGTCGCGACGAGGTCAACGACCGGTTCGGCGACTTGAGCCCGGCTGGGCATGACGAGATCGCGTCGGCCACGCGTGCCACGCTTGCGAAGCTCGCCGCCCTCGAGCCGGTCGATGCAATCGACGAGGTGACCAAGACCGATCTGTCTGCAGAGCTCAGCCTCGATCTCGAGCTGCACGACGCGAAGTGGCACCTGCGCGACCTCAACGTGATCGCCTCGGCCGCACAGGACGTGCGCTCGGCGTTCGATCTCATGCCGACGGCGACCGCGGATGACTGGTCGGTCATCGCGACTCGCCTCGCCGCGGTACCGGACGCGCTCCGGGGCTACACCGAGACCCTTCGGGCCGGCATCGCCGAGGGCGTCACGCCTGCGCGCCGTCAGGTCGTCGAGGTCGCCACGCAGATCGATCGCTACACGGCGGACGACGGCTTCTTCGCGGCATTCGTCGCCGATGCCGCGCCCGCGGAGGGCAACCTCCCGGCATCCCTCGCTCGCACCCTGGCCGACAACTCCGCGGCCGCCCGCGTGGCCTACGACGAGCTGCGCAGCTTCCTCGCGGAGGAGCTTGCTCCCGCCGCAACCGAGGTCGATGCCGTAGGACGCGAGCTCTACGCTCTGAACTCCCGTCGCTTCCTCGGAGCGACCATCGATCTCGACGAGACGTACGAGTGGGGTCGCGAGGAGCTCGCCCGCATGGTCGCAGAGCAGACGGCGATCGCGAACGAGATCCTCCCCGGATCCTCGGTCGAGGAGGCCGTGGCGCACCTCGAGGCCGATCCCGCGCGCAAGCTCGTGGGCACCGAGGCGCTGCAGCACTGGATGCAGGAGACGAGTGACCGCGCGGTCGCCGAACTCGGCGCCACGCACTTCGACATCCCCGAGGCGATCCGCACCCTCGAGTGCATGATCGCGCCCACCCAGGAGGGTGGCATCTACTACACGGGGCCGACCGATGACTTCTCGCGCCCTGGACGCATGTGGTGGTCTGTTCCCGAGGGTGTGACCGAGTTCGACACCTGGCGCGAGCTGACGACCGTGTACCACGAGGGTGTTCCCGGGCATCATCTGCAGATCGCACAGGCGGTGTACAACCGTGCCGAGCTGAACTCGTGGCGGCGACTGCTCGCCGGCACGTCCGGTCATGCCGAGGGCTGGGCGCTCTACGCCGAACGGCTCATGCAGCAGCTCGGATACCTCGACGACCCGGCCGATCGGCTCGGCATGCTCGACGGGCAGCGGATGCGCGCGGCGCGCGTCGTACTCGACATCGGCGTGCACCTCGGCAAGCCCCGCCTCGACGGCGACGGCACGTGGGACGCCGACTACGCCCTCGACTTCATGCGCAAGAACGTGAACATGTCGGACCAGTTCGTGCAGTTCGAGGTCAACCGCTACCTGGGCTGGCCGGGGCAGGCGCCGTCGTACAAGGTCGGCCAGCGCATCTGGGAGCAGGTGCGTGACGCATACCAGGCGGAGCGCGGAGCAGATTTCGACGTCAAGGAGTTCCACAAGCGAGCTCTCGATATGGGCGGCGTCGGCCTCGACACGCTTCGGACCGCTCTTCTCGCACGATGAGGGAATGAGTCCAGCGCGCACCGTGTTCATTCAGTTGAATAGAAAGGGCTGACATGAGCATCGAGTTCGGGCTGGACACCTTCGGCGACATCACGAGGGGCGCCGACGGCGAGCTCCTCTCAGGAGCGCAGACGATCCGCAACATCGTCGAGCAGGCGGAGCGGGCCGACAGCGTCGGCGTCGACTTCTTCGGAGTGGGGGAGCATCACCGCACCGAGTTCGCCGTCTCGGCCCCCGAGATGGTGCTCGCGACCATCGCCGGAAGGACGAAGGACATCCGCCTCGGTACGGCGGTGACCGTGCTGTCGTCGGACGACCCGGTGCGTGTCTTCGAGCGCTTCTCGACTCTGGATGCGCTCTCGAACGGACGGGCAGAGGTCGTGCTCGGCCGTGGCTCTTTCATCGAGTCGTTCCCGCTGTTCGGTTACGACCTCCGCGACTACGACGCGCTCTTCGAGCAGAAGCTCGAGCTGTTCGTCGAACTGCTCAAGGAGGAGCCCGTGACGTGGTCCGGCTCCATGCGCGCCTCTCTCGAGAACGCGAACGTCTTCCCGAAGACCGCGAACGGTCTGCGCACGTGGGTGGGCGTGGGCGGCAGCCCCGAGTCGGTCGTGCGCGTGGCGCGACACGGACTCGGACTGATGCTCGCGATCATCGGAGGACCAGCCGGGCGGTTCCGGCAGTTCGTCGACCTCTACCACCGGTCGGTGGCGTCGTTCGGCACGACCTCGCATCCGATCGCCGTCCACTCACCCGGACACATCGCCGACACCGACGACGAGGCGTGGGAGGCCGCGTACTCGGGCTTCGAGGCGATGAACAACACGATCGGACGCGAGCGCGGGTGGCCTCCGTACAGCCGTGCTCGATTCCAGAACGACATCGGCCCCGCCGGCGCGCTGTACGTCGGTTCGCCCGATCGCGTCGCCGCGAAGATCGCCGACACGGTCACGACGCTGGGACTCGGACGATTCGACATGAAGTACGCCACGGGCACCCTGTCGCACGAGGCGATGATGCGCAGCGTCGAGCTGTACGGTTCCGAGGTCATCCCGCGCGTGCGCAAGCTGCTCGCCGACCGCGATTGAGCCACAGGCTCGGCGGCGCGGTGTGCGCCCCTACGATGTAGGAATGGCCAACACCGCGCTGCCGAGCCGCGCATCGATCGCCGGGCGTCTCGACGACCTTCCGTTCACGCGTCGCCATCTGCGCCTGCTCACCGGCTCCGGAGTCGGCTGGGCGCTGGATGCGATGGATGTCGGACTCATCTCGTTCATCCTCGCGGCGCTCACCCAGCAGTGGGGCCTCACGAAGACGGATGCCGGCTGGATCGCATCCGTCGGATTCATCGGCATGGCTCTCGGCGCGACGCTCGGCGGCCTTCTCGCCGACCGCCTCGGGCGACGCCAGGTCTTCGCACTCACGCTCCTCATCTACGGCATCGCCACGGGGGCGAGCGCACTCGTCGGCGGACTCGCCGCGCTTCTCGTCCTTCGGTTCCTCGTCGGGCTCGGGCTCGGCGCCGAGCTCCCTGTCGCCTCGACATACGTGAGCGAGTTCGCGCCGGCGCGTATCCGGGGGCGCCTCATCGTCATTCTCGAGGCGTTCTGGGCGCTGGGATGGACGGCCGCAGCGCTCATCGGCTTCTTCGTGATCCCCGCATCCGACGACGGCTGGCGTTGGGCCTTCGCGCTCGGCGCGATCCCCGCCGTCTACGCGCTGATCGTGCGCTGGGGCCTGCCGGAGTCACCGCGCTGGCTCGCCTCGCGGGGACGCATCGCCGAGGCCGATCGGATCGTGTCGACGTTCGAAGCGGATGCCGGTGTCGAGCCGGGCCCGGCGATCAGGCGCGAGCCGGTCTCTCGTGCGATCGCCGTCACCACCAGGGCGCGTCTCACGACCCTCTGGAATGCCGAGTTCCGCGTCCGCACGCTGTGCCTGTGGATCGTCTGGCTCTGCGTGAACTTCGCCTACTACGGTGCGTTCATCTGGATCCCCAGCATCCTCGTCGATGCGGGTTTCGATCTCGTCCGCTCGTTCGGGTTCACCCTCATCATCACCCTCGCTCAACTGCCGGGATACGCGGTGGCCGCCTGGTTGATCGAGGTCTGGGGGCGCCGGACCACTCTGTCGGTGTTCCTGATCGGGTCCGCCGTCTCGGCGGTGTTCTTCGGCACGTCCACGACGGAAGCCGCGATCATCGCCTCCGGCATGGCGCTCTCGTTCTTCAACCTCGGCGCGTGGGGCGCACTGTACGCCGTCACCCCCGAGATCTATCCGACGTCGCTCCGGGGGACCGGTTCCGGATGGGCCGCGGGTGTCGGGAGGATCGCCTCGATCGTGGCTCCTCTCGCCGTACCCGTGATCCTGGTCGCCGGGGGAGCGCCCGTGCTCTTCGCCGTGTTCGGAGCGTGCTTCGTGGCGGCGGCCGCTGCGGCGTGGGGCCTGGTCGATCGACGGGGAGTCGCGCTCGACGACCGCTGACGCGGCCACATGTCCGTGGGCGGGAATAGGCTGTCGTGGTGACAGACGTGCGCTATGTGGCCATCGGCGATTCCTTCACCGAGGGAGTGGGTGATGTGCTGCCGGACGGACGCGAGCGGGGCTGGGCCGACCTGGTCGCCCAGGGGTGGGCCGATGCCGCCGGGCACTCGATCAGCTATGCGAATCTCGCGATCCGCGGCAAGCTGGCCTGGCCCATCGTCGAGCAGCAGCTCGAGCCGGCGCTGGCGCTGCGCCCGACCCATCTCTCCTTCAACGGCGGCGGCAACGACATGCTCCGCCCGAGGACCGATCTCGAACACATCGCCGATGCGTTCAGTCGAGTGCTTCGACGGTGCGACGAAGAGGGCGTCACGCTGATCCTGCTGTCGGGCGCGAACCCCAGCGGGCAGTTGCCGATGGGTTCGCTCGTGCAGCGCCGCGGCGACCAGCTCTCCGATGCCGTCCTTCGCAGGGTCGAGGGGCGCGACGACGTGGTGCGCGCGCTCAACTGGCCCGATCGTGAGCTCGCCGATGCGAAGTACTGGTCAGAGGATCGGCTGCACATGAACGCCGCGGGACACCACCGGGTCGCCGCCCGGGTGCTTCAGGGCCTCGGCTTCGAGCCACCGTCGTCGTGGTGGTCGCCGACCGCACTCACGGCGGGTGGCCCGGCCGGCCTCGCCTACTACCGGGAGTTCGTCGGCCCCTGGGTGAGGCGGCGCGTCACACGTACGTCCTCCGGGGACGGACGCACGGCGAAGTATGCGGACTGGGTAGAGAGAGCACCCCAGGCGTGACCGACATCGAGATGCGCCGCATTCCGGGCGGCTCGGTGACTCTGCACGATGCGCGGCGCAAGGTCGAGCGCACCGTGGTCGTGGAGGACTTCGAGATCGGTGTGTTCCCGATCACGGAGGAGCAGCTCGCCGAGGTGCTGCCGATCCCCTCGACGCACCCACGCAGACCGGCTGCGGATCTGAGCTGGCTGCGCGCGGTCCACTTCTGCAACGCCGCGTCCGAGTGGGAGGGACTCGATCCGGTCTATCGGTTCGACGGAGAATACGTCACCTGGGACGCCACCGGCGACGGCTATCGGCTCCCGACAGAGGCCGAATGGGAGTACGCGTGCCGCGCCGGCTCGACCGGACCGCACTATGCGCCGCTCACCGATGCGGCATGGACCAGCGCAGACGGAGTGTCGACGCCGCAGGACGTCGGAGGCAAACTGCCCAATCTCCACGGCCTGTTCGACACGCTCGGCAACGTCTGGGAGTGGTGCTGGGACCTCCTCGATCCCGCCCGGTACGACGACTACCGCGTGTTCCGCGGGGGCGGTTTCGCCGACGACTCCTGGAGCGTCCGGGCCTCGGTCCGACGAGGGGGCGCACCACGGATGCACCACGAGGACGTCGGACTGCGCGTGGCGCGCGGCGCCTTCGACACGCCAGGCGAGGCGCAGGGGTGGTCGGACCGTGCCGACCGCGAACGGGCCGCGTTCGACGGCCCGGTGCCGTTCGGCTGGACGCCGCTGCGACGCCCCGGGCGCTGAACCGCTCGATCGGACGGTCAGTCCCTTGGCATCTGCTTGATCATGTAGCGGTTCGGCCCCGGCGATTCCGCGAAACCGTACTTCGCGTACAGGCCGTCCGCGGTGCTCGTGGCGAGCACGATCCGCTTCACCGTCGACCCGTCCTGGAGATCCTGGATGACTCCTTCGACGATCATCCGCCCGATCCCCTTGCCACGAGCGGATTCATCGACGAACACATCGCACAGCCACGCGAAGGTCACCCCGTCGGTGACGACGCGGGCGTACGCGACCTGCCGGCCATCGGCATCGCGCACCGAGTAGTTCCTCGACTCGTCCATCGCGGCGTCCTGGGTCTCTCGACTCCTGCCCTGCGCCCAGTAGGACTCGACGCTGAGCCAGTGGTGCACCAGGTCCCGGTCGATCAGGGACGGGTCGTTCGAGAACGTGAAGGCGGAGGACATGCGCCTCATCCTAGAAGCTGTCAGCGCCGCTTCTCGGGATCCAGGCCCATCCGGATGCGGGTGCGCTTGCGTTCGATCACGATGAACACGACGCCCAGGATCCAAAGGGGGATCGGCATCAGGAACGCGATCCGGAACGCCTCGAACGAGTAGGTCTCCGGTGTTCCGGCGCCTTGGACGTCGAGCGCGAGGCCGATCAGCCAGATCGCGATGAGGGCGGCGATGAAGCCGCCGGCATTGGTCACTCCGGTCGCCGTGCTCAGGCGATGCGACGGATTGTGAGTGCGGGCATGGTCGAAGGCGATCATGCTGGCCGGACCACCCGTGGCGAGGGCCACCGCGAGCACATAGAGAAGCCAGATCGGCGCGGGTTCCGGCATGGCGATGACGGCGACCCACGCGACGAACTGCACACCGACCGCAGGGAGGACGAGCGCCACCGAGCGCTGATTGGGCAGCCGTCTCGAGAGGTCTCCGATGATCGGCCCCAAGGCCATTCCGGCGACCACGTAGACGGAGATGATCCCGGCCGCATGAGCGGTGTCGAGGCCCTGGGCTGCGGTGAGGAACGGCATTCCCCAGAGCAGGATGAAGGCCGTACCCGCGAACGGCGTCGTGAAGTGCGACCAGAAGGCGAGCCGTGTGCCGGGGTGCGCCCACGCCGCGCGGATGCCGACGCCCGTGTCGATCGCCGAGGTGACGACGCGGATCACGCCCGTGTCGGTGTCGACGGAGACGTCGGCGCCGCGTGCGGCGGGGTGGTTGCGGATGAGGAGCGCGACGAGGATCGTGAACAGCACGCCGAGCCCGGCGATGCTGCCGAACGTGATCGTCCAGGTCGTCGCGTGCAGGAGCGCGGCCAGGGGGACGAGGGCGATGAGCTGGCCGCCCTGGCCGATGATGCCGGTGAACTGCACCATGATCGGCCCTCGCTGCGCGGGGAACCACGTGGCGACGAGACGCAGTACTGCGGGGAAGATCGCCGCATCGCCCGCCCCGAGCAGAATGCGCGCGAAGACTGCGATCCCGATGCTGGGGGAGAGCGCCATGGTGAGCTGCCCGGCCGCCATGAGCAGCATGCCGACCGTCATGATCGGGCGGGACCCGAAGCGGTCGAGCAGGATGCCGATCGGGATCTGCATGCCGCCGTAGACGGCGAGCTGCACCACGGCGAAGAGCGCGAGCGTGGACGCATCTGCCTGGAATCGATCGGCGGCCTCGACTCCGACCGCGCCCAAGGAGGTGCGGTTCGTGATCGCGAGAACGTAGGCCGCGACGCCCACGCCCCAGATGAGCCAGGCCCTCCACCCCGGGTCGGTCACGGGGGAGCGGGGAACCTGTTGCACCCTTCAACGCTACTCCTGGTGCGCGGCCTCCTCGGTCGCGCGCCGCACCGGAGAGTCCCCTTCCGGATGTCGGATGCTCTCGCTACCGTGGCCGCATGACTCCCGCACCCGTTCACCACTCCCTCAACTACGTCGAGCTCGTCGTCAATGACCTCGAGACCGCGAAGCGGTTCTATGGCGACACTTTCGGCTGGGTGTTCGTCGACTACGGTCCTGCCTACGCGGGCATCGCCTCGCCGACAGGCGACGGGTCAGAGGTGGGCGGTCTGTTGCTCTCCGACCAGGCGCGTCCCGCGGGAGGTCCTCTCGTGCTCCTGTACTCCGATGACCTCGATGCCACGCACACCGCCATCACCGAGGCCGGCGGCGCCGTCACCCAGGGCCCCTACGAGTTCCCCGGCGGTCGTCGACTGCATTTCGTGGACCCGAGCGGCAACGAGCTGGGCGTCTGGGCAGCCCAGTGAGAGCAGAATAGAGGTGTGACCTCGCCCCATCTGCACTCGTCGTCTGACGAACTCCGGCTGTCGATCCGCGTCCGGCAATCGCGGTGGGACGAGGCCGATACGACTGCGGTGAGTGCGCTCGTCCGCACCTATCTCCTGCAGACGGAATCGGAGAAGCACGAGTACGGTCGAGCCGAGCCGCCTGCGTCGATCATGGCGCTGCCGCCACGATACGAGCGGGAGGTGGCCGATCCGCGCGCCTCCTACGCCGACTGCACCACGCTGCTCGCCATGATCGAGCAGCGGCCCGTCGGGGTCGTGATCATCCGGATCGACGGAGGAGAGGCCGAGATCAAGCGTCTCTGGGCGGATCCGGATCTTCGCGGGCGAGGACTCGGATCCGCACTGTTGGATGCGGCGTTGGCGCTGACCGCCGGGCGCGTGCGCCTGTCCGTCTGGGACTGGCGGGCTCCGGCGATCGGGCTCTATGAATCCCGCGGGTTCGAACGGGTCGCATCCTGGGATGACCGCGAAGGACTCGTCTGTATGGTGAGACCTGACCAAACTTTGCCCTTGCGCTAACCTTCCGCGTGAGCAATACTTATCCTCATGGCAAACCATGACGGTGTGAACGAGGTGTTCCTCGCTCTCGCCGACCCGACCCGTCGCGAGGTCATCCGCTCACTCGGGCGTGGCCCCGCGAGTGTGGGGGAGCTCGCCCGGCCTTTCGCGATCACGCTTCCGTCGTTTCTGAAGCACATTCGCGCACTGGAGGAGAGCGGACTCATCCGCACCTCGAAGAGCGGACGCGTGCGCACCTGCACACTTGATCACGACCGCCTAGCCGTCGTCGGTGATTGGCTCGACGAGCAACGCCGGCTCTGGGATGAGCGAACGGACCGACTCGAGTCCCTGGTGACCGACCTGGAGGAGACAGTATGACCAGCACAACCCACAACCCGCGTCTCGATCTGACTCTGGAAAGGACGATCCGGGCATCACCGTCGGCGGTGTGGCGCGCATGGACAGACCCGGAGCTTCTCGCACAGTGGTGGGTTCCCGCCCCCATGCAGGCACGCGTCGACCGCCTCGACGTACAGCCCGGGGGCGGTTTCGTCACCAGCATGAAAGAGGAAGCGGGGGAGTACGTCCCGCATTCGGATGGGATCTTCCTGGTCGTGGAGACCGAGCGGCGACTGGTCTTCACCAACGTGGTCGACAGCTCCTGGCGGCCCGCGAAGCCCGAACCTGTCTCGATGACGGCGGAGATCACGCTCGACGAGCATCCCGACGGCACGATGTACCGTGTGATCGTGCGCCATGGCGATCCCGCTGCACGGAACTTGCACGAAGACCTCGGCTTCTTCGAGGGCTGGGGCTCGGTGACGTCGGCACTGGCCGAACTCGTCGAGGCCGAACAGGCGGCATGAGAGAGAACACGTCGACCCCCGCTCGAGGAGCGCTGGGCGCAACGACACTGCGGACGGACCGGTTGATTCTCCGACCGCAGGTTGTCGCGGATGCGGAGGTGTTCCATCAACTGTGGAGCGAACGCGACGAACGCGTGCCGGCTCATCGAAAGCTCAATGCCGAGGGTCACCCCACGGTCTCCGATATCTCGGCCCATATCGCGGGCGAGGAGAGCGAGCGCTCCGACCTCCTGTCCGTCCAGGATCGCGCGACCGGCGATGTCTACGGCTACTGCGGACTCGTCTTCGACGGTAACGGAGCAGAGGGCGAGCCGGAGATCGCGTTCGAGCTTCTGCGCAGCGCCCAGAATCGCGGGTACGCGACGGAGGCCGCTACCGCCGTTCTCGCATGGGCGGTCTCAGCAGGCCATGAGCGAGCGTGGGCGAGTGTCTGGGAATGGAACGCGGCCTCGCGCCGCGTGCTCACGAAACTCGGCTTCGTGGATTCAGGACAGGATCGCCCCGCGAGCGAGCACGGGCGGAACATACTGACGGTGATGTCGCTGCCGCCGATGAATGCCCCGTCAATGGGACGCAAGGTGCACCCTGAATGATGGAACATGTCGTCACCGTCGAGCATGAGGCTCTGTCTGTATCGCAGTCTGCGGCACTGGGTGAGCTCTTCGACCGCGAGTATCGAGCGGAGCACGGAGAATGGAATCCTGATCGGCCGTACGGTTACTCGCCGGCGGATATGCACACGGTGATCTTCCGCGGCCCGCTCGCCGTGGCGCACGTCGGATTTCAACGCCGCCTCATCCGCGTCGGCGCCAGGGAGGTCAGGGTCGCAGGTACTGGGGGAGTCCTGGTTCATCCGGACTGGCGCTCCGGAGGAGTTGGCCGCCGCGTGATGACCCACGCCCAGCAGGCGATGCGCGACGACGATCGTATCGACTTCGGCTACCTCGGGTGCCGAGAAGAGGTCGTGTCGTTCTATCAGCGCACCGGATGGTCACGGGTGAACGCCGTGGAGCGGCATGTGTCGATGACCGATTCGAGCGCGACGGTGGCGTCCTCAGGGGGTCCGATACTCGTCTTTGCAGCCAGGCCGCACGCTGGCGCAGACGCGTGGCCGCCGGGGGACATCGATCTTCGTGGCACCCCCTGGTGATTCTGGCGAGTGTCGGCCGAAAGGAGAGCGTGGCCTTTGGGCCTCGGCACCAGCTGAGAATGACCATCCTCGTTGACTGGACAACGGGGCTACCGCGGAAGGGAGTCAGCGGAAACCTCTACTGGACTTCGGTCGCCGGAGCCTTGAGGCAGCCGACGGTGTACGGATACTCCAGCGTCGCCGAGTAGTGGTATTGCTCGACTACTTCTCCGTCCAGCATGATCGGACTCGTTCGGCCGTGGCATGCGTCGAGATCGGCGTTCGTCGGAAGAAAGCCCCCCGCGTCGCGCTCGACGACGATCGGATAGCCGTCAACGGCCCAGCCGACCACGGTGGATGCTCCGGCCGCGTTGTCTCGCAGGCATGTAGGAACCTCGTGATAGTGGTAGGTGCCGGTCATCTCGGGGTGACCCTGGCAGACGTCCTGGGCCTCGTGTGCAACGGCATCGTCTCCGCGAGCGTCAACGGCGCTGAAGAGCACGACCCCGTTGAGTAGCACGCCGATCGCTCCGGTGCCCACGCAGTTCGGGGCGGAGCTATCAGCAGGCGCGATCGGCAGCGAGAACGTGTACTCGAGCGACTCGCTGATGGCGTTGGGGTTCCGGTCGAATTCAATGGCCGGGTCTGTTGCCGCGACAGGAAACACTCCAGTCACGTAGTCCATCGGGAGACCGTTGGTGATGATCGTCCGGGTAGCCCCCTCGACATCCTCAGACATCGCGGCTATCGGCCATGAGACCTCGCCCTGCACCACGATCTTCTCGCGCGCGTTCCACGTGTCGCCATTGATCCACGGGCCCTCGACCTGTGCACCGGGAGCGTCCGGGTTGGCGGGGCGGCAAGAGAGAACAGAGCCGACCGCGGCCGTTTCGGTGGAGAGGTTGCCGTCGCCGAGTGGCAGCGCATCCAGAGTCACGCTTCCCGGCGCTGACCAAGTGTTCTCAATTCTCTCGACCGTATCGGCAGTCACCGATGCCGACGGGCTGGGGCTGGGGCTGGAATCCGGCCCGCTCGTCGAGGGAGCAGCCGCGCATCCGGCGAGAAGAAGGAGCGCGAGAAAGGCAACAGAGAGACTCGCGATATTCCGATTCACGATTGGGACACTACCGGTTCAAGATCTCCCTATGATCGCGTGATGCTAGGGAAGTGCCCGCGACGCTGCCCTTATCGCCGAAGCTGGTTCAACGAACCTAATCACCCAGGCCGCTCGCAGTGCGCCGAAAGCTCTCACAGTCCTAGCTACGCCAGGTAGCTGTACTGCTTGAGATCTCTCACAGTCGCGTTGGCCGCGGCGCGACAATACGGGGGCGTGGAACCGCGCGCACCCGCCACGCTGGATGGTCAGGGCGCGTACCACCACGGCATCATCGGCCAGAACTGGTCTGGCATCCGCTCGAAGATGCCGGAGACCGCCGCCACGACAAGCCAGAGTCCGAACCCTGCAGCGGTGATGATCCACGCGATCGTCTTGTGTTCGTCGAAGTCCGGGAGCAAGCGTCCCGCCTTGTCGCGTTGCACCCCGGCGAGCGTCAAGATCAGATCGATCAGCCACCAGATCCCGAAGCCGCCGGCGGTTAGGAGCTTCAATATTCCTGTGCCGGTCTTGCCGAGATAGAACCGGTCGACTCCGAGGAAGCCGAGAAGCCAGGCGAACATCCAGGTGGCGATGAAGGACCGGTCCGACGCTTGCGCTGATGCCGGTTGTGCGCCGACGTCGTGTGACTCGACTCGTGGGAGGTTCATGGACATGATTACTCCTTTCGCTTCTCAGCGTGCGCGTTGTTCGGTGCCCGACGGGGGCCGAAGGTCCTCTCGGCTCAGATCCGTCTTCGTTGCGCGCGGGTGGTGGCGCGACATGTCATCCGCGAAGCGTGCCTAAAGATCCTGGCGATCGAAGATCTCGGGCATGCTCGCAGGTGACAACGAGGCTCGCGGGAACCACGCTGCGACGCCGAGCATCGCCATCACGAGTGCCAGTTGGGCGATGCCTGTGGCGAAGTAGAGCGCCTGCAGCCAGGACATGCCGCGGATCATCCCGGTCTCGGTGAAGATCCAGACGATCATGCCGAACCCCGCCACGGCGGACCAGAGCAGAGCGGACTCTCGGCGCGCCAAAAGCAGTCCGGCTGCAAAAGCTTGGGATCCTCCGACCACGCCGATGAGTATCAAACCGGGCCATACGAAAGATCTGAATGGGCCGTCGTCGAGAAAGGACTGAGGCATTCCGAACCCGGCCGTCGCGATGAGGCCGATACCTCCGGCGAATGCGGATACGGCCTGGAAGATCGCCAGCGCGATCAGAGTCCACAATGACACAACGCGCAACCGGTCGATCATAACGCTCCAGCTTTCGAGTCGTGTTGTTCGTTCTGGAATCTGCAAACGCTGACCTGGATCGGAGATCGTCGTCCTGCGGGACGGCATCGGACCTTCAGGTTCAGACAGAGAACGAGGCGGTACTCCCGTCGGACTACCGCCTCTGTCACACCAGCCATCCCGCGCGATCCATGTGACTTGTCAATGGCGCGGTGCGATCGTGGATTTGACTCCTGGATCTGTTCGACTGTCCGGGTGCGACCCCGTATGCACGAGGCTATGCCCCTTCGGTGGAGGCCTGCGGGACCAAGGTCCCACGACTATGCGGTGCCCCAAAGCGCAGCCTCGGTGGCGGTCGGTAGGCATGACGCATGTGACACCTGGAGTACGTCCTTGCCGCAGCCCGAGGGACGTTCGAGTCTTGCGGAAGTCGCCCCAGCGGGTCCGATGTGGGAAACCTACCTATCGGACTCCACAACCGAACTTGATCCGCAGCACCTGCTGACCGCATCTGTTGGGCGCTCACCACGAGCGCGAAGACGAGCACGCAAGGGGACAGACGACGATCAACGCGTCGCGTACGGTTCGGAGGTGTGTCAGCACTCTCCGGCTCGGTCCGACGCATCAGCCGGCCGGAATCGCCGAAGGGCGACGTATCGCCAGGGGGTGTGCGCACCGGCCGGGTTCTCGGACTCGTCTACGCGCGTCGCGCTCAGCCTCGTCCCACTCGGCGCCCAGCTCCTCGAGATCCACTGCCAGCGCCCCTGGCACGACACGGAAAGGTCGACCACGCGGCCCACGCAAGCGGCGCAGCCGCGAACAGCACTCACTGCTAGTCATCCCCTCACACATGGGACGTTGGACTCTACGCCACCGCGTCGGAAGGACCAGCGTGGAACCATGGTGAAACCAGTCCGCTCCGGATCCCCGTGGGGAGACCCTGCACAGTGCAGAGAGATGGCTGAGGACGAGTGCTGGAACAGATTCGCGGACGCCGACGTCCGTATCGCGGCGCAGGTGGTGACTGGTCGAGAGGCCACGCCGGTATCTCACGTAATAGAGGACGGTCGCCTCACGTTCTGCGCCGCCTCCGGCAATGGCTCAAGAGACTTCCTGGCTCACAGCCTGATGTCCGTTCAGATCGATGGATACAACACGCGCGAGGCGTTCACCGTGTCCATGATCGGATACGCAGAGGACATCGCGCCAGGATCGGAGGCTCTCCGGCTCGACGGCTATGCACCGCAGCCGTCTCCGCCCGCTGACCGGCGCTGGGTGACGTTCGTACCGATCAGCATCAAGGGTCGGATCTTCGCCGTCGACGCTGACCCGTCGGATCGAGAGCCGTCATCGGAGGCGCGGCAGCGCGGAACCGTTCACGAGCGGCAGCTGTTGACTCCGTGATCTCCGAAGCGGCTTCCCGACGCTATCTAACGTCGGCCAGAGGCTCGGGGCCACTCCGCCTCGACTCTCGCGGCATCAGCACCCACAGGATGGCCGCGGGAAGAACGGGTGCGATCAGCGCGTAAGGGAGGTTCGTGCCGCCGCTCACTACTGCTTGATAGAGGGCGATCACGACAACACCGGCGGAGAATGAGACGAGGGCAGCGACAAGGCGGGCCCGCGCAGTCAAGCCGTGAGTCGCCACGAATGCGATGATCCCGTTGATGAGAAACGGCGCGATGAACAGGCCCTGGACCTTGAGGGTGAGGCTTTCCCCGGCGTCGATCTCAGCGCCTGCGGACAGAGCGAAGAGGACCGACACGACCGCATAGCCGGCGAACGCCAGAGATGCCGCCACGAGTGCGCGCAGGAGGCGCTCGAAGATCGGCGGGAGTGCGGCGAGCACTCCCGTCGGGTGGCGGGCTATCAGCGCAGTAGCGATGCTGAAGAGGAGGGTCTGTCCGAGCATCTCGGGCAAGCCAATCAAGTGGTACCACAGAGGAAGTCTGGTGTAGATGATTCCTTCGACCGATGATGGTGCCGCAGCTGCGGTCGAGAGGATGCCGATCCCGATGAGCAGCATCCACAGGCGAAGCCACCCGTAGCGCGGTATGAGAGCAGAGCGGAACGGCAGAAGCACGGCGGCGATGATAAGACCACGGAGAACCTGCACCAGCGGCCCGATCAGCACGGCGACGGATCCGAAATCCTTCATGTAGTCACGCACGATCGGTGCTGCGAACACCGACTCGTAATCGAGCATCGCCGCTGCGGCCGCGCCCATCACGAAGTAGGTGACGACATGGGCCACTGTGACCTTGCCGAGAAAGCTGATCGTCTCTGACTGCCTCACCCAGACAGCATGGCCCGCAGGGAGCATGACTTCCGGACCGAAGGTCCCACCGACAGTGTGAACGAGGGCGAGTGCGGAGCCAGCTAGGCGGCTTCCTGGTAGGCCTGCACGACCCATCGAAGAAGTTCCTCATCGACATCGGTGACCGAGCGGAGCTCGATGTGATGCATCCAGGTCCGCGGCGACGGATGGACAACCTCGACAGAGAGAGCGGTGCACTCGGAACGAACAGGTCTTCTCCCACCATCTGCATCGTCACACCGGGTGTGCCGTCACGCCCCGAGGATGCCGAGCACGTGGAAGGTCACGTAGACGGGCCAGACCGCTGCCTGAAGCAGGCCGAGAGCGACGTCCCAGAAACCCCCGCTGGAGTTCGAAACGAAATAGATGGCAGCACCGATGTAGCAGAGCAGGAAGAAGAACCCCCACGGGCCGGCTTTCTCAACGACCCTGATTCGACTCGGTTGTTCGTGCATGGACGGAGCTTCACACAGCCCGGGCGCAGCGCCTGGGTCGGAAGTCCTTTCACCCTTGACCCATGACCGAGACGGTCATGGGTCGCCTCTGATCCAGCGCTACGCGGGACCAATGACCCTGCATGGGGTTCGCGAAGTCGGGAAGTCTGTGGATAGCGCGCGATATCGCCCGCACCGAAGAGAGGACGAGCAATGAGCACTCCCACCGTGGCGCGCAGCGACCACGACATCCAGACCGCCGTTCAGGACGAACTCGACTGGACCCCGGACGTGGACGCCGCCGGAATCGGCGTTGCCGTCGAGGACGGCGCTGTGATCCTCACTGGTGAGGTCGACCAGCATTCGGAGCGTCTCGCTGCCAAGCGTGCGGCACGGCGTGTGAGGGGCGTGTCGACGGTTGTCGACGCATTGACCGTGCACCCGAAGGCCTCGATCACGATCACGGACACGGACGTCGCCCGGGAGGTGCGACGTGCGCTGCAGTGGGCGGACAATGTCCCCGACACAGTCAGAGCTGAGGTGTCGGACCACAACGTGATTCTCACCGGCGAGGTTCTCTGGGACTTCCAACGCCAGGCCGCGCAGCGAACCGTGCAGCATCTGCGCGGGGTGCATCGGGTCGACAACAGGGTGACGCTGTTCGCTCGCGTCTCTGCCACCGACGCGAAAGCGCGAATCAGGAACGCGCTTGTCCGCAACGCGCAGCTCGACGCCAACCACATCGTCGTCACCGTCATCGGGAACAGGGCCACCCTGTCCGGACACGTGCGGTCGTGGGCAGAGAAGGAGCAGGCAGGTCGTGCCGCGTGGGCCTCTCCGCACATCACTGAGGTCGAGAACAATGTGCGGGTCCAGTCGGATTGATGTCGAGAGCGCGCACTTGAGCGGAAAGTAGGATCCCATGCCGGAGAGCATCCTGGTCGGAGTCGTCGACACTCACGCTTCGCGTGAGGCGGTCGAGTGGGCGGCACGTCGCGCCTATGACCGCAGCGGCAGACTCACCCTCATATCGATCGTCGGTGGTGCTGTAGGCGCGGTCGGGGAGGGGAAGATGCTCCGGGAGGCTCTCTCGTTGACGGAGACGATGCTTGCGCGTGAGGCGACTCGGTTGCAGTCGCGCGGACTGACCGTGGACACGCGTGTGGGGCGCGGCGATCCGGTCGGCGAACTCATCGATGCCTCGATGGTCGGCGACCTCCTCGTCATCGGAAGCGACCATCGCGGTCCGTCGAAAGGGCACCGACGCGGTCTGCACGGTGTCCGCATAGCGGCGGGCGCTCATAGTCCGGTCGCGGTGGTGCCCGACATCGATCTGACCGACCGCAGCGGCGTTGTCGTGGGCATCGACGGATCAGTTGATTCCGAGCGGGCGCTCGATTTCGCTGCCGAGGAGGCGGACAGAGGTGGCGACGTCCTCACGACTGTGACGACATGGACGACCGTTCCGCTGCCTGTGGGTATGCACGGCTACCCGTCGACCTACCTGTCAGGGATGCAGCAGGCGTCAGAAGAGACACTTGCCATCGCGCTGGCCGGGATCGGGCAACAGTATCCGGACCTCGTCGTGCATCGCGTGGTGGAGAGGGGCAGTCCGGGCCGGACGATCAGCGATCGGGCAGCGAAAGCTCGACTGGTGGTGGTGGGGTCTCACGGGCGCGGGGCGATCGCTCGTTTTCTTCTCGGGTCCACCAGCGAGGAAGTCCTCGCCCGGCTCGCGACCGCCACCGTCGTGGTCCGCTAAGCGAGATCCCGTGGGCCCCGCAACGCCCGCAATGCGTAGAGGATCGTGGCCAGATCTACCAACTCCTGCGTGACCGCGCCAGCGACTGCGGGGATGATCCCGGTCATCGCCACGATCATGAGCGCGAGACTCAGCCCGATACCGATCCAGATCGCAGTGAGCGCGACCCGCAGCGTGTGTCGGCCGATGGATACGGCGTCCACGACCTTCGACAGCGAATCCACGAGGATCACGATGTCGGCGGCATCGCCGGCCGCCGTCGCGCCTTTCGCGCCCATCGCCACGCCGATGTCGGCGGCGGCGAGCACGGGGGCATCGTTGACTCCGTCGCCGATCATCATCACCGGGCGTGGCTGCAGGTCTTGAGCGAGCCGTACTTTCTCGGGCGGGAGGAGTTCCGCGTGAATGTCGTCGACGCCGATCCGATGGCCCACGGCTTCCGCCGTCGACCGGACGTCGCCTGTCAGCATGATGATCCGTTCGATGCCGTGACTCCGGAGCCAGGACACCACGGACGCGGCTTCGGGACGCGCGTCATCGGCAAGTACCAGAACGCCGGCGAATCGTCCGTCCACGGCCACGTATGCGGCGGCTTCGCCGACGTCGAGCGTGGCCCTGGGGGTATCGGGTGCGATAGCGGTGACGTAGGCGGGTTTCCCGACGGTCACGGTGCGCCCGTCGATCGTCGCCACGACGCCGTTGGTCGCTTCTTCACGTGCGGCGCTGGCGGTGCGCAGCGCGAGGCCCCGATCCTCCGCAGCGCGACGGATACCGTCGGCGAGAACATGGGAGGAGTACTCCTCTGCGGAGGCGGCGAGCATCAGGAGCTCATCCGCATCGAAGCCTTCGCCGGGTCGGACGTCGATGAGTCGTGGGCGGCCCTGGGTGAGGGTTCCCGTCTTGTCGAAGGCGGCGGAACGCACGCGGGCGATCTGCTCGATGACGGCGCCGCCCTTCATGATCACGCCGGCCTTCGCGGCCCGGGAGAGCCCACCGAGGAAGGCGACCGGAGCGGCGATCAGGAGTGGACAGGGCGTTGCCAGGACCAGGACCTCTGCGAACCGTGTCGGATCACTCGACAACGCCCACGCGGCCCCGGCGAGAACGAGCGAGACTGCGGTGAACGGGATGGCGAATCGGTCGGCCAGCCTCACCACGGGCGCATGGGAGTCTTCCGCTGCACGCACGAGAGCGACGATCTGTTGATACTGGCTGTCCTCGCTGGTCCGTATTGCTCGGATACGCACCGCCCGGTTTCCATTGATCGCCCCGGACAGCACCTCTCCGCCCGCCTCACGAGTGACCGGCATGCTCTCGCCTGTCAGCGACGACTCGTCGAAGGATCCGGTCTCCGTGAGAAGAGACCCGTCGACCGGCACGATCTCTGAGGGCCGGATGAGAAGCACGTCCCCGATCTTGACCTCGTCGACAGGAACATCATGAATGGCTTCGCCAGCGTCCGCGTCCGCATACTCCAGGACGTGCGCGGTGCGAGGCGAGCGGTCCAGAAGTGCGGAGAGATCGCGCTTTGCTCGTCGTCCGGCGAAGTCCTCCAGCGCCTCGCCCCCCGACAGCATCAACACGATGATCAGCGAGGCTATGTACTCGCCCACGGCCAACGTGGCGATCATCGCCACGAGCGCCAGAATGTCGAGACCTACGTGCCCTCGGAGCACATCCCGCACCATTCGTACCAGTGTCCAGCTGATGAATGCGGCGACGTAGATCGTGGCCGCCCAATGACCGGTGCTTTCGGCTCCCATCACCAGCGCCGTGACGACTCCGACGAAGACGAGAACCGTGAGGGTGATGATCGGGTACCGCAACAGGACTGGTCTCAACGGTTCAGGTCTTCGCCCGAAGATGACTGAGAGGGCTCGCTGTCGACCGCCTTCTTCGTGTGCACGATCAGGACGGGGCAGTGAGCGTGTTCCGCGCAGGCAGCGCTGACCGATCCGAGGAGGAGCCCGACGAAGCCGCCGTGCCCGCGGCTGCCGAGGACCAGCATCGATGCCGAGTTGCTGAGGCCGATCAGGGTTCGCGCGGCGGACCCGAGCAGGACTTCGCTGGTGAGGTCGTGTGGTGGGTTGCCGGCGAATGCTCCCCGGATCGATTCATCCAGAGCTTCGCGGGCGAACTCAGAGGGTGACCACTCGATAGCCAAGTAGGGATCGATCGGGGGAGCCGTCCAGGTCGTGACGACATGCAGAGGCTCCTTCAGCGCCTTCCCCAGACGTGCTGCGTAGCGGAGGGCGTCGATAGAGGAATCGGATCCGTCCACGCCGACGACGATGTGGTGCGTGTGTGTGTTCGACATAGCTTCACGATCCTGCTTTTCGCTTCAGGCCACTGGGCCAAAGGTCACACGGAGCAGAACTTCGTCGGTTCTACTGTGCGGCGGAACCCTCGCCCTCGAGGGCTCAGGGCGCGCTCTGCGCCTCAAGATCGAAGACCCTGCCGCGAACCTCGGATGCATCGATCCGTACCCAGCGGTCTTTCTCTTCCGGGGCCCATGGGTGCACACCCAGTCGTTCTGCCGCGAGCACGTCGGCGTCGCGGTCGAATTCCTGGGCGGTCCCTTTCACCACCACGCTGAAGGCTTCATGCTCGTCGTAACCGTCGATCTCGAAGGCGACGGCCGCGCGGATGGTCAGCTCGAGCAACTTCGTGCCTGCTGAGGTTCGAAAGATGATCGTTCGACCGTCGGTCTTGTGGTTGATCGGGAAGATGTCGATCTCTCCCGCCGCACCGCAGGCGATCCGTCCGTAGGGGGCTCGGGCGAGACGGTCCCAGCACTCGTCCTCGGTCAGCTGTCGTGTCGGCGAGCGTTCGATCTCGGTCATGATTCTCCCGTCCGGAGAGGTTCCTGTCTCGCTCTCATCGTGCACGGGGGCCTCAGCGACCCGGGGGACCAAGGTCCCGTCATCGCGTGGGCTGCATCGACACGGGCGAGGGACCTTCGGCTCTATCCCGCGACTGTCCCCGGGCGAGACTGCGTGCATGGACGCATCTCGGACTTCCTCTCCCGCGCAGACAGAGATCGCGGTCGACGTCGCGACCACATCCTCTTGGCCGCTAGGAACCGGAGACCAGCCTTCTGCGTCCACCCTGGAGGGTCTGAACGCCTGGTGGCGGGCAGCGAACTACCTGTCCGTGGGGCAGATCTACCTTCTCGACAACCCGCTTCTCCGCGAGCCTCTCAGACCTGAGCACATCAAGCCTCGACTCCTCGGGCACTGGGGAACGACCCCGGGGCTGAACCTCATCTACGCCCACCTCAACCGAGTGATCCGGGAACGCTCTCTCCACACGATCTACATCGCCGGGCCAGGACATGGGGGACCGGGGATGGTCGCGAACGCCTACTTGGACGGCACCTACAGCGAGGTCTACAACAGCATCGACCGCTCCGAGGACGGACTGCGCCGTCTCTTCCGCCAGTTCTCGTTCCCCGGAGGGATCCCGAGCCATGTGGCGCCGGAGACGCCCGGGTCGATCCACGAGGGTGGGGAACTGGGCTATTCCCTCTCTCACGCGTACGGCGCCGCGTTCGACAACCCTGGCCTTCTCGTCGCTGCAGTCGTCGGAGACGGCGAGGCGGAGACGGGGCCGCTGGCGACGAGCTGGCACGGGAACAAGTTCCTCGATCCTCTTCACGACGGCGTCGTTCTTCCGATTCTCCACCTGAACGGGTACAAGATCGCCAACCCGACTGTGCTCGCACGTATCCCCGAGAAGGAGCTGCTCTCCCTCATGCGTGGGTACGGGCACACTCCGTATCTCGTCTCCGGCGGGTTCGATGGTGAGGACCCGATGGACGTACATCGCCGTTTCGCGATCGTGCTGGATGACGTGCTCGACCACATCGCACAGATCAAAGCGGATGCCACGGCCGGCGTTCTCCGCACCCGGCCGGCATGGCCGATGATCATCCTGCGCACGCCGAAAGGGTGGACATGTCCGCGCGAGATCGACGGACATCCGGCGGAGAACAACTGGCGTTCACACCAGGTGCCTCTCCGTGACGCGCGTGACACTGAAGCGCACACAGCGCTGCTTCGCTCGTGGCTGCTGTCGTACCGGCCGGAAGAGCTCTTCGATCAGAACGGTGCAGTGGCTGAGTGGGTGACGGCGCTCGGTCCAGTCGGAGAGCTCCGTATGAGTGCGAACCCTGTGGCCAACGGCGGGCTGCTGAGGAAAGAACTGCGACTCCCGGACTTCCGCGAGTACGGCGTCGACGTGCCCAGCCCCGGCGCCACGGTGAGCGAGGCCACCCGCGTCCTCGGAGGCTGGCTTCGTGACGTGATCACGGCCAACCCCGCGAACTTCCGCATCTTCGGTCCCGACGAGACAGCATCCAATCGACTTGATGCCGTCTTCGAGGTGACAGACAAACAGTGGAACGCGGAGTCGCTGCCGATGGATGCCGACAATCATCTGGCACGCTCCGGCAGGGTCGTGGAGATGCTCAGTGAACATCAGTGCCAGGGCTGGCTCGAGGGGTACCTGCTGACGGGACGCCACGGCATCCTCAACTCGTACGAGGCGTTCATCCACATCGTGGACTCGATGTTCAATCAGCACGCCAAGTGGTTGAAGACCACCCGGAGCATCCCCTGGAGGCGGCCGATCTCCTCCCTGAACTACCTGCTCAGCTCACACGTCTGGCGGCAGGATCACAACGGACTCTCGCACCAGGACCCGGGATTCATCGACCATGTCGTCAACAAGAAGGCCGACGTCGTGCGCGTGTACCTCCCGTTCGATGCGAACACCCTCCTGTCGACCTACGACCACTGTCTGCGCTCACGTGGCTACGTCAACGTCGTCGTCGCAGGAAAGCAGCCCGCGCCGAACTGGCTCGGGATGGATGCGGCGATCGAGCACTGCACCCGTGGGCTCGGCATCTTCGACTGGGCGGGTTCCGAACGTGCCGGCGAGGAACCCGATGTGGTGCTCGCCGCAGCGGGCGACGTACCGACCTTGGAGGTCCTCGCGGCGTCATCCATCCTTCGCCGGCGACTTCCCTCCTTGAAGGTGCGTGTGGTGAACGTCGTCGACCTCATGCGCCTGCAGACCGAGGGGGAGCACCCGCATGGTCTCGGAGATCGAGAATACGACGCGATCTTCACCACCGACAGCCCCGTGATCTTCGCCTACCACGGCTACCCCTGGCTGATCCATCGTCTGACGTACCGGCGACGCGGCCACGACCAGCTCCACGTCCGCGGGTACATCGAAGAAGGAACGACGACCACCCCGTTCGACATGGTGATGATGAACGACCTCGACCGCTTCCACCTCGTGATGGATGTGATCGACCATGTGCCCGGCCTGGGACCCCGGGAGGCCGCCCTGCGTCAGGAGATGCAGGACTCGCGCGTGCGAGCGCGGGCCTACACGCGGCTCCACGGAGAAGACGCGCCTGAGATCAGGAACTGGGAATGGCGCGAGCCGGAGCCGGAGGCAGAGCCACAGCCAAGTGGTGAGGCCCGCGACGAAGAGCGGTCGAAAGGAACAGGATGATGAACACGACAGAACACATCGACGATCGAGATGTCCAAAGGGCTGTCTCTCAGGAGCTGCAATGGACACCGGGTCTCGATGACGCGGCGATCGGAGTGGCTGTGACGGATGGCGCGGTTGCCCTGTCGGGTGAGGTGAACACCTACTCGGAGCGCCTGGCGGTGAAGCACGCGGCTCTCCGCGTCCGTGGCGTGAGCACCCTGGTCGACGACATCGTCGTGCGGCCGATGGACGGCGCGCAGATCACGGACACCGACGTGGCCAGGGAAGTCGATCACGCGCTCCACGCCGCCGCGAACGTGCCGATCACGGTCAAAGCGGTGATCGAAGAGGGAGAGGTCACGCTCATGGGGGAGGTCGAATGGGACCATCAACGCCGGTCAGCGAAGCGCGCAGTACAACACCTCAGGGGGGTCATGAATGTCAACAGCCTGATCACGTTGAGTGCACGACCATCGGCAGCGGATGCAGAAGACCGCATTCATGGTGCCATACTCCGGAACGCGGCCGTGGATGCGAACGCGGTCTCCGTCGCGATTGAAGGGACCACGGCGATCCTCACCGGCACCGTGCGCTCCTGGCCGGAGAAGAGTCAAGCGGCAGACGCGGCCTGGGCCTCACCATACGTGACATACGTGGACAACCGCATCGACGTTCGCGCCCGGTAACAGAGGGAAGGACCTACGGGGCGCGATGATCGAACGCGCGGCTCGCTCTTTCGGCCTGCAGGACCGCCGCCTGTGTGCGTCGCTCGAGACCCAGTTTGTTCAACAGAGATGAGACGTAGTTCTTGACGGTTTTCTCCGCGAGACCGAGGCGGTCGCCGATCTGCCGGTTGGAGAGCCCCTCAGCGATGAGGGCGAGGACCTCCTTCTCGCGCATGCTCAGAGCACCGAAGCGAGGATCAGCAGTGTCGGCACGATCGACGGTGCCAGTGACATGGCACACCATCGAGGGTTTGATCAGTCGCTGGCCCTGCGCGACAGCACGGATCGAGCGGAGTAGTTCATCGGTTCGGAGCGTCTTCATCAGGTAGCCGGCCGCGTCTCCGAGAACGGCGGCGAACAAGGCATCGTCGTCATCGAATGCCGTGAATATCAGACACTGCACCTGTGGGTGCGTTTGGCGGATCTCGCGACACAGATCGATGCCACTGCCATCGGGGAGATGCACGTCCAAGACCGCCACATCCGGCAGAGTCGCGGCGACGACCTCTCGTGCATCGTGAACCGTTGCTGCTTCACCGACGACGCTGAGATCAGACTGCGTCTCGAGGAGATCCGCGATCCCGCGCCGCACCATCTCATGATCGTCTACGAGAACGATCCGGAACATGTCGTCCTCCGATCCCCTCACACTGACGGGTAACCACAGAGTACAACTCCGCGGCGACTCGCCCTCGGGACTTTCGACCCTGCTCACAGGGGCGCGTTGGCGATTGACTGGACGCGTCTAGACCGCCGACGAGAACACGTCGGCGGCTGATCCGAGGACCCGATGCTCAGGAGACCCACCATGGCGAATGATGACCCCAACCCGTACTACCGGGAGCCACCGACCGCGCCGGAGACGGCCGCGTCAGCCGGTGTGGAGGAGATCGGAACAGCCGCTTGTTGGAAACTGGTCGAGGCGAACTCGCTCGGTCGGCTTGCGATTCAGAGCATCGACGGACGCCCTGATCTGTTTCCCCTCAACTACCTCGTGCATGAGGGCAGCGTCTTCATGAAATCGGCGCCCGGGGCCAAGCTGCGAAGCCTTGCCGGGCATCCGGACGTTGCTCTCGAGATCGACGGGGTGGATGGCGCGTTCCAGTGGAGCATCGTGATCCGGGGTAACGCGACGCGCATGGACACCGATGCTGACATCGAAGCATCCGGCATTCTCACGCTTGCATCCGACAGTCCCACGGCGAAGCACAACTACGTGCGTCTCGTGCCCGACACAGTGACGGGCCGCCGTTTCCCCGTCCGCAGCCCATCCTCGACGCGGAGGAACGTCCCATCCGCTTCCACTTCGGGCAGGCGCGCACGTGACGAGCATGTCGATCAAGGTGCTTCCGGGGCACGGACGGCCGATAAGCCGCAGCCCATCCCGCACCTCCCGCCGTGGGGCGGATAACTCGTCGACGCTCCGCCACCGCACCCGAAAGGGTCGCGGTTAGCCGCCTCTCATGGGGCTTCACCGTTCGCAGGGTGTGGGGCCCTGGCGAACGAGGAAGGGCGGCGCAGAGGGGGGACGTGGGCAGGGGTGGTGCTTCGGGCAAACCACCCCTGCCCATATGAACGTCAGCCGACCGACCCGTTCGGCGTATGCACGATCAGAACCGGGCATTGCGCGTGGGACGCACAGACGGCGCTTACCGAACCGAGCAAGAGCCTCGCGAATCCGCCGCGTCCGCGGCTTCCCACGACGAGCATGGTGGCGCGATCGCTTTGTTCGAGCAGTACGGCAGCGGCCGGGCCGGGAACGGCAGACCGGCTGAACCGCTCCGGAGGGGATCCTTGAAAGGCCTCCTGCATCGCGTCTTCTAGCAGGCGTTCCGCCTCTGCCTTCGGCGACCAGTCGGAGCTCGGGTCGAAAAGACCCAGCATCACCGGGTAGGTCCACGCGATGACCGCTTCCAATGGTGCGCGGAGTGCTGTCGCGATCGTCGCGGCGCGGATGAGCGCCTCAACCGACGATGCGGAACCGTCTACCCCGACGACTACGGGCGGAGTGTTTGCGTTGTCGCTCATGAATTCTGGGCCGATTCCGGTGAGGTACGGTCGGCGGCAGTGCGCCGCACGACGAGGACAGGGGCATCGATATTCACGAGGACGTCGTGCGTCACAGCGCCGAGCGCGTGCCCGGCGCCACTTGGGTGCCCTGCCCCTACGACGAGGAGTGCGGCGTTGCGCGAGGCGTCGAGCAGTGCCTCTGCGGGCGGTCGCTGCGTGTAGCGCGTTCGAACCCTTGTGCCCGCATCAACCAGGCTCTCCAGGGCAGCGACACGAGCCGCGATGGTGGCCCGCGTTTCGACCATGGCAGGAATCACCCCGCTGAAAAACGAATGGATGAGCTCGATCGGCTCCTGGCGAGCGCTGGCCTCACCGGCGGCAGCGCGGATGATAGCAGTCATGAGATCGTCGTCCTTCACGCCGGCGACGATTCCGCGTCGGAACCGTAGATCGATCATCGGGATAACCGCCACAGAGCAGCGCGCCTCGGCGGCGATCTGCAGACTCACAGAGCCGAAGACACGACTGTGAATGAAGCCGGTCTTGCCCGTACCGATGACCAGAACGTCATCGGCGGTCACGAAGCGAGCGAGCGCTTCTGGAACCCGCCCACCGATATGGACGATGTCCATTTCCTGTGTGCCGACCTTGTGAGCAGGCGTTTGCTCCGTAACGCCACCACCGACGTGCACTCGCACCAGCGGAATGCCATCACGGCGGGCGTGGGACTCTGCCCACCGTCCTGCGGCAGCCGCGTCGGAATCGCCGACGCCAAGTACATATCGAGCGGGCATGCGTGCATCGCCTTCGCAGATCAGATCGGGCATTCATCCCATGTTGCGACTCGCTTCACTCGCGGCGCAGAGTCGAAGGTCCCCCGGGCGCGGTGTGCGAGTAGTGTCATCAGCAGCGGGAGGCCGGAAGGGAAATGTGATGGCCGACGATCACCTCCAAGTGCCTGACCAGAAACAAGCGGACCTAGAGAAAACGATCGGGGAGTTGCTGGATCGTGCCCATCTCGTCCTTGCGGATCAGGGACGACTGAGAAGCCTTCTGCGCGCGAATCAGGCCGTCGTGGAGGACCTCGAACTGGAGCATGTGCTCCGTCATATCGCGGAAGCAGCCGTCGACCTCGTGGAAGCGCAGTACGGCGCGCTCGGCGTCATCGACCGCGACGGAGGTCTCGAGCAATTCATCCATGTAGGCATGAAGGAGGGACTGGCCCACCAGATCGGCCATCTACCGGAGGGGCTGGGCATCCTTGGGGCAGTCATCGAGAGCGAACATCCCATTCGGCTTGACGATCTCGGAGAAGACTCGCGGTCGGTCGGGTTCCCCGCACATCACCCTCCGATGCGCAGCTTTCTCGGGGTACCCATTCGCGTACGAGACGAAATCTACGGAAACCTGTATCTCACGAACCCAGCCGCGGGCTCGTTTTCGGAAGAGGACGAGGAGCTCGTGCTCGCCCTCGCGTCGACAGCGGCGATCGCGATTGACAACGCGCGACGCTTCGAGGAGTCACGGAGGCTGCAGCGGCTGAGCGGCGCACTCGCTGAGATCAATGCTGCACTCTTGTCTCCCGATGCGGGAGACGTGTTCGGCGTTCTTGCCGAACGCGTGGCGACTTTGGTTGACGTCGACATGGTCTGCATCGTCGTCTCTGACCCGCTCTCGGGGGAGTACCGCGTAGAGACTGCGCGCGGGCTCGGCGCCGCAACTCTTGAGGGGGTCGAGGTGCCGGCCAGTAACTCCCTGATCTCAGCGGCGATCTCCGGCGGAGGTGTCGTGGTAGCCGATGGAATCCTCGGGATTCTGTCGGACGAGCTGCAAACCAAGGGTGGATCCACGGTGGCCGTGCCACTCATCGTCACCGGTGCACCAGTCGGTGCGCTCTGTGTGACGCGCAATGAGAGTGGTCGTCGGTTTTCGCCCGAGGACCTTTCCACCCTTGCGGAATTCGCAGCGCAGGCAGGGCTCGCCCTCGCGCTCGCCCAGGCCCGTGTTGATCGCCAGAGGTTGGATCTCATCGAAGAGCGCGCTCGTATCGCCCGAGATCTCCATGACAATGTCATCCAGCGCCTGTTCGGGACAGGGTTAGGGTTACAGGCGCTTGCCGCACGATTGCCTGCGCACGCTGTCGCCATTAGTGCGCAGGTGGCAGAGATCGACGCTGCGATCGCCGATTTCCGTACGGCAATCTTCACTCTTCAGACCTCTGACCCCGAATCCGTTCGACACCGACTCATCGATATCGCGAATGAACTCGCGCCGCTGCTCCAGAGTCCACCCCGAATCGCTTTCGCTGGCCCGGTCGATCTGCTGGTGACCGGCAGACTCGCGGAAGACGTCATCGCGGTGGTGCGAGAGGCTCTTAGCAACGTGGCTCGTCACGCCCACGCGGACAGCGCGGAGGTCAGCGTCTCCGTCACAGCGTCGCTCGTCACGGTTCTCGTGGAAGACGACGGAGTCGGCGTTCGCGAAAAACTACCGCGGTCCAGCGGTACTGCGAACCTCCGCAAGCGAGCACAAGCGCATGGTGGTACGTGCGAGATCGAGCGGCGAAGCACAGGTGGCACACGGGTACGCTGGCGCGTGCCGCTCGGATCGACGTCGCAGGCAGCCTCATGACCCGGGTCTTCCTCGTGGACGATCATGAGATCGTTCGCCGCGGCATCGCCCAGATCATCGACGCGGAACCGGGTCTCGAGGTTGTGGGGGAGTCCGGCACGGTGCAGGGGACTCGCGGCCGTGTCTCAGCGACGCTTCCGGACATCGTCGTCCTCGATGTGAACCTTCCGGACGGCAACGGGGTGGATCTGTGCCGACTCATTCGATCCGACCACCCCGAGATCCGGTGCCTCATCCTGACAGCCTTCGACGACGACGCTGCGAGCATCGCAGCGGTGATTGCAGGTGCATCCGGATACGTGCTCAAGACGATCCGCGGAACGGACCTCGTCGACTCGATCCATCGTGCGGCGCGGGGAGAGAACCTCATCCCCACGGACGTCTCCGATGGCGTGCACCGCAAGCTCGAGGCTCGAGTAGCGGAAGCTCGATCGCCAGCGGTGGAGTTGACTCTCAGAGAACGCCAAGCGCTGACGCTGATCGCGGAGGGGCTCACCAACCGTCAGATCGGTGAGCACCTCGGCCTCGCCGAGAAGACCGTCAAGAACTACGTCTCCGGGCTCCTCGCCAAGCTCGGCATGCAACGCCGCACCCAAGCTGCTGTGTTTGCAACGGAAGCGTGGGAAGGTCGCGCCCGGCCGTGATCAGGCGTCCGTCGGCTCGGCCGAACGCTCCCGCGAATCGATCGATCGCAGTCGCCTGATCGACGTCGGCTGTGTTGACCTCCCGCGCTCCCATAGTCATTCGTCGAACGTCAGCCCTCTGTGGCGCAGAAGGCCCGGGCCCAAGGTCCTGGCCTCACCATTTCGCCGGGGGACCTTCGGCCCTGCCCGGCGAGTTCGTGAGAGGAAACGTTGGAAGGAGGGAAAATCACATCGCTGAAGGAGCACTATGAACAACTCGATCTTCGCCGTCCTTCCACCGCTGCAGGTGGGCCCCGCTGACCTGGCACTCCCGCCGACCCGGCCCATCGACATCACCGCTCTGAAGCGCGAGGAGAAGGAATCGTGACAGCGACCAGCTCACCCAGCCCGGGGCCGATGATCACGATCGTCTACGAATCGCTGTTCGGGAACACTCGTCTCATCGCGGAAACGATCGCGGACGGCATCCGGGAACAGCACATGCCGGTTTCCGTCGTGCCCGTCGCGAAAGCAGCCGCGCTCCCAGAATGCGATGTCCTCGTGGTGGGAGCTCCCACCCACGCACACTCGTTGAGCAGCCCGGCATCACGCACAGAAGCCGAACGATGGGCGCTCAATCCCTCGAGGCACCTGGCGCTCGAGAGCGGGAGTCTGACCACAGGAGTCCGAGAGTGGATCGAGCTACCGCCCGCCGCACGACACGGCTACGTGGCATTCGATACCCGTGTCGACATGCCACGCATCTTCACCGGTGCTGCGTCATCCGCGATCGGGAAGCGTTTGAAGAAGCACGGGCTGCGCGAGGTTCTCGCAGCGGAGAGCTTCCTCGTGGACAAGGACAGTCGTCTTCTCCCGGACCAGCATGACCGCGCACTGCGCTGGGGCCGTGAGATTGCGGCAACCGCGCGGGCACTGACAGGCCCATCGACACGAGTGCACACGTGAACGCCACGACTACGCGCCAGGCGCGGCGGTCCCATGATCATCGTCTCCGCGAGCGGGATGCTCGACGGCGGACGAATCTTGCACCATCTCCGCGCCTGCGGACCCGAGCACCGCAACACCATCGTCCTGACCGGCTGTCAGGCCGGGGGCACACGCGGCGCTCGACTTCTTGCGGGGGAACGGTCTCTCCGGATCTTCGGTAACGATGTGCCGATCCGGGCCGAGGTCGCGATGATCGATGCGATGTCAGCTCATGCGGATGCCGACGAGCTCATCGCATGGATGAAGCGTGCTCCTCATCCGCCCCAGGCCGTATACGTCACCCACGGCGAACCTTCCGCAGCGGACACTCTCAGACTCCGAATCGAACGGGAGATGGGGTGGCCGGCTCAGGTGCCCGATCAAGAGCAGCAAGTTCAGATCACGGAGCACCATGCAGCTGCGCACGCGATGTCGGCCTGATACATGAGATCAGCAGCTTCGTCGACGCTGCGGCGAAGGACCTTCGACCCGACCAGTGCGCCTGCACAGCGAAAGACTTCGAGCGTACCCATCCCGTCAAGGAGGAATGATGCGAGCAGCAGTTGTCTCAGAGTTCGGTTCACCGGCGCACGTGGACGAGCGTCCGATCCCACAGCCCGGTGCCGGCCAGGTCCTGGTTCGCTTGGAAACGTGCGGACTCTGTCACACCGACATCCACGCGATGCGCGGAGATTGGCCCGTGAAGCCGAACCTGCCTCTGGTCCCGGGCCACGAAGGCGTGGGGATCATCGAGCAGATCGGAAGCGGCGTCACCACCCGGACGATCGGCCAGCGCGTGGCGATGCCCTGGCTCGGCCACGCGTGCGGTGACTGCCGCTACTGCGTCAGCGGCCGAGAGAACCTCTGCGAACACCAGTACAACAACGGCTACGCCGTCGACGGAGGATTCGGCGAGTACATGCTCGCCGACGCGCGCTTCGCCACTCCCGTTCCTGACGGCGTCAGCGCCCTCGACGCCGCACCTCTCACCTGTGCCGGAGTCACGACTTATGCGGCGATAAAGAATGCACGCGTCACACCCGGAGAGACAGTCGCCATCTTCGGTGTCGGTGGACTCGGGCACCTCGCGGTCCAGTACGCACGCCTGGTCGGCGCGAAAGTCGTCGCGGTGGATGTCACTGCCGAGAAGCTCGACCTGGCCATAGCCCTCGGCGCGGACGATGTCATCAACGCGCGGGAGACGGATCCGGTTCAGGCGATCCGGGATCTCGGCGGAGCCGACGTCGTCGTGGTCCTCGCCGTCGCGCCTGCAGTCTTCAACCAGGCATTCGACTCGCTGAATCGCGGAGGCAGACTGGTGCTCGTCTCGCTGCCAGCCGGAGGGGAGCTGACCGTGCCGGTCTTCGACACCGTCTTGAAGGGGATCAGTATCATCGGCTCGATCGTCGGAACCAGACAGGACCTCGCCGAGGTGTTCGCGCTGCATGCCGCAGGGAGGACTCGGGTGGTCACCGAGACACGCGAACTTCAGAGCGTGAACTCCTCGGTTGAGGAGGTGCTCGCCGGCACGGTGCCAGCACGTCTCGTCTTTCAATTCCACACCGCGGACGTCGTTCCGGTTCGCGAACCCGCTCTGGGGCCTCGATAGGACTCGCGGACGACGCGACATCACAGGCAGCACTTTCGGTGACGTCAGAACCGGAGCACGCGAGTTCGGCTGTCCTCGATGCTGACGGAGGCGGTTGTGCCGTGGTTCGCACGTCACCGCCTCCAGAATCTGAGAACTTGACTGGGGGAGTGGTGACGGCGCCAGTCCTCCCAGACGGGCGCCTACACGTTCAGAGCCGTCGGCACTCGATACTGCGGCAGTCCCAGAGATAACCGGCTCGCCGCTCACCTACCCAGGCCGCGATTCTCGCTTCGACGCACCGGGCAGGTCGCCTCACCGTGCGAAAACTGAGAGACCCCAAGTGAGATCGGCTTGCGCAGGTGACTTCGAGCTGCGCGACGGCGCACCGGTGTCGTTCACGATTGACCGGGACCATGCCATCACCCACCAGGAGACATGGTCGAGTACCGACCGGATGACGGCGTCGCCCGTGCAGAGAGGATCATCAGCGAGGACATTTCTGCTCAGCAGAGCCCTGCGGAGGGGAGTCGCTTTCCGCCTGTTCTGACATAATGTGCATTATCGGCGTTACCGTGTTCATGCCGAACGGAGGCCTCGCTAGGCTCGAGGCGTGAACGGAAGCAACGTCGAGATCGACTGGGAAGCCGCACGCGGAGCCAACCTCCAGAACTGGGATGACCGCGTGCCACTGCACGAAGCGGCGTACGGGCTGGATGCGTTCGACGACACGACGCACATCAGTGACGTCGTGACTGACGACCTGCCTGTGCTCAGCCGATTCCTGCCCGGCGACACTCTCACCGGGCTCGACCTGTGCCACCTGCAGTGTCACATCGGCACCGACACGATCTCGTGGGCGCGTTCCGGGGCGGTCGTCACAGGCGTCGACTTCTCAACGCCCGCGCTGCGCGTCGCGGCCGCGCTCGCCGACCGCGCGCAGGTCGCCGCCACCTGGGTGGAAACGGACGTTCTCGACGCGCGCAGCGCGGTGTCGGGCGACTTCGACGTCGTGTACACGAGCATCGGCACGATCTGCTGGCTCGAGGACCTCGATCGCTGGGCAGCTCAGATCGTCGCACTGCTGCGTCCGGGCGGAACGTTCTTCATCCGCGACGGGCATCCCGCACTTCTCGCCCTCGACGAGGATGCGCAGGAACTCACGACGCGCTACCCGTACTTCGGAGACGGCCGCGCGCAGCAGTGGGACGACGAGTCCACCTATGCGGGTGACGGCACGGTCGCGCATTCGAGGACGTACGAGTGGCCGCACCCTCTGTCCGAGATCCTCGGCGCACTGCTTCGCGCAGGCCTTCGTCTCGTCCACTTCGATGAGGGACGAACGCTCCCGTGGCGGTTCAGCCCCCGAATGGTCGAGGTCCCCCGCGGCTACGCGTGGCCGGAGGCTGAGCGAAACCTCATCCCCTGCACGTTCACGATCGTCGCCCGCAAGGACTGACGGACACGGCCTTCTCCGACGTCGCCTGATCGGGCCCCGACCTAGGCGCCCACGTAGGCGGCGAGGTGCTCCCCAGTCACCGTCGACTTCGCCGCCACGAGGTCTGCGGGGCTCCCCTCGAACACCACGCGTCCACCGTCATGACCCGCGCCGGGCCCGATGTCGATGATCCAGTCGGCGTGCGCCATCACCGCCTGATGATGCTCGATGACGATCACGGTCTTGCCGGACTCCACGAGCCTGTCAAGAAGTCCGAGGATGTTCTCGACATCGGCGAGGTGCAGACCTGTGGTGGGTTCGTCGAGGACATACGTGTCGCCCTTCTCCCCCATCTGAATGGCGAGCTTGATCCGCTGACGCTCACCACCCGACAGCGTCGACAGGGGCTGGCCGAGTGAGAGATAGCCGAGTCCGACATCTTCGAGCCGCGCGAGGATGGCCGCAGCGGCAGGCAGCTTCGCATCGCCCTCGGAGAAGAAGACACGCGCCTCGGACACGGGCAGATCCAGCACCTGGGTGATGTCCTTGCCCGCGAGCTTGTACTCGAGCACAGCGGCCTGGAAGCGCTTGCCGCCGCAGTCCTCGCAGGGCGTCTCGATCGTGTCCATGAACCCGAGCTCGGTGATGATGACGCCTGCGCCCTTGCACGTCGGGCAGGCGCCCTCGGAGTTCGCGCTGAAGAGAGCCGGCTTGACCCCGTTGGCCTTCGCGAACGCTTTGCGGATCGGCTCCAGCATCCCGGTGTATGTGGCGGGGTTACTGCGACGCGAGCCCTTGATCGCCCCCTGATCGATCGCCACCACACCCTCGCGCTTCGAGACCGAGCCGTGGATGAGCGAGCTCTTGCCCGAACCCGCGACACCCGTCACGACTGTCAGGACACCCGTCGGGATGTCGACGTCGACATCCTGCAGGTTGTTCGCCGTGGCGCCGCGCACCTCGATCGCCCCGTCGCTCGTGCGCACGGAGGGCTTGAGGGCTGCTCGATCGTCGAGGTGCTCACCCGTGAGGGTGCCGCTGGCCTTGAGTCCGTCGACGGTGCCCTCGAAGCAGATCTCGCCACCCTTGCTTCCCGCGCCGGGGCCCAGGTCGACCACATGGTCGCCGATCGCGATGGTCTCGGGCTTGTGCTCGACCACGAGCACCGTGTTCCCTTTGTCTCGCAAGCGGAGCAGCAGCGTGTTCATGCGCTGGATGTCGTGTGGGTGCAGCCCGATCGTGGGCTCGTCGAACACATAGGTCACATCCGTCAGCGACGAACCGAGGTGGCGGAGCATCTTGATGCGCTGCGCCTCTCCCCCGGACAGCGTGCCGGACGGACGCTCGAGGCTCAGGTATCCGAGCCCGAGAGTGACGAATGCGTCGAGATTGGCGCTCAGTGCCTCGAGAAGAGGCGCTGCGCCGGGCAGCTCGAGACCTGCAACCCACGCGGCGAGGTCGGTCACCTGCATCCGGCAGGCGTCGGCGATGCTGATGCCGGCGATCTTCGACGAGCGCGCGCCCTCCGTGAGGCGGGTCCCGTCGCACTCGGGACAGGTCGCGAACGTGGCGACGCGCTCGACGAAGGCGCGGATGTGCGGCTGCAGGGCATCCAGGTCCTTCGAGAGCATCGACTTCGTGATCTTCGGGATGAGCCCCTCGTAGGTCATGTTGATGCCCGAGATCTTGACCTTCGTGACCTCGCCGTACAGGAACAGGTGCCGCTGCTTCTCGGTGAACGACGACACAGGCTTGTCCGCCGGGTAGAAGCCTGACGCGGAGAATCCCTTGACCATCCAGCCGTCGGCCGTGTACCCGGGCACCATGATGGCGCCCTCATCGAGCGACTTCGACTCGTCGACGATCTGAGCGAGGTCGAGGTCTGATACCGCTCCCCTGCCCTCGCACCGGGGACACATGCCACCGAGATAGATTGCATCCTTGACGATCTTCTTCTCACCGCCGGGCCCGGTCATCACACCGCTGGCCTTCTGCGTGGGGATGTTGAAGGAGAACGCCGTCGGTCCTCCGATGTAGGGCTGACCGAGCTTGCTGAAGAGGATGCGCAGCATCGCGTTCGCGTCGGTGACCGTCCCCACGGTCGACCGGGGGTTGGCCCCGAGCCGCTCCTGATCGACGATGATCGACGTCGTCAGCCCCTCCAGGACATCGACGTCCGGGCGAGGCACGGACGGCATGAAGCCCTGCACGAACGCACTGTAGGTCTCGTCGATCATCCGCCTCGACTCCGCCGCGATGGTGTCGAAGACCAGCGAGCTCTTGCCGGAGCCGGAGACTCCCGTGAACACCGTCAGACGACGCTTCGGGATGTCGACGCTGACCTCTTTGAGGTTGTTCTCGCGGGCTCCCTGAACGCGGATGAGGTCGTGTCCGTCGGCGACATGGGTCATGGTGGTCCTCAGTGTTCTCAGCCGGTGTCAGCCGGCCTGGTTGATGCGGAGAAGGTTGCCTGCGGGATCGCGGAAGGCGCAGTCGCGCACTCCGTACGGCTGATCCATGGGCTCCTGCACGACGTCGGCACCCTGCTCGACCAAGCGCTCGAAGAGCCCGTCGAGGTCGTCGCTCGCGAGGGTGAGCGCCGTGTAGCTGCCCTTCGCGATGAGCTCGAGGATCGTCTGCCTCTCGGCGTCGGTGATCCCCGGGTCGGTTGCCGGCGGATGCAGCACGATCGACGTCTCGGGCTGATTCTCGGGGCCGACGGTGAGCCATCGCAACCCGTCGTAGCCGACGTCGTTGCGCACCTCGAAGCCGAGGGCGTCGCGATAGAAGCCGAGGGCTGCCTCGGCATCCGTGTGCGGAAGGAATGCGTAGTGGATGCTGATCTTCATGGGTTCAGGCTAGATGTGCGTCGGTGCGGGGTGCTTCTTGATTCCTGATCGGTCTGATGACCTGCTTCGCGTGCACCGTCGGGATGCCGTCGACGTTGGTCGCGCGTTCACGGTACACGCTGGGTGAGACACCGACGAGCTCGGTGAATCGGGTGCTGAAGGTGCCGAGCGACGAGGACCCCACTTCGAAGCACACCTCCGTGACCGAGAGGTCGCCTCGGCGCAGCAGCGCCATGGCCCGCTCGATCCGACGGGTCATCAGATAGGAGTACGGAGACTCGCCGTATGCCTCTCGGAATCGACGGCTGAGGTGACCTGCCGACATGTGCACCCCCTTCGCGAGTGCTTCGACATCGAGGGGCTTCGCGTACTCGCGGTCGATACGGTCGCGCACCTTGCGCATGACGACGAGCTCGCGGAGACGGGCGTCGTCGTCAGGAGTCACGAATAGATCCTGCCATGACGCTTCATCACGCGGTATGTGCTTCTGAGATACCGCGGAGGACTCGCTCCCCCATCCCCACCCGGACAGCGCTACTCTGTGATCATCCCTCACAGGAATTTCTCAGAAAGGGTCCCCCACCATGGCCACTCCCCTCGCTTCCGAAGCGAAGTCGCTCTTCAAATCCATCCGGGTCGTCCTGGCGGTATCCGGAGTCATCGCACTGATCGCCGGCATCATCCTGCTCGTCTGGCCGCTCAAGTCCGCGGTGATCGTCACCGCCATCTTCGCGTCCTACCTCGTCGTCGCCGGTCTCGTCTACATCGGCCTCGGGATCTTCTCGAAGGTCAAGGGCGGTTGGGCTCGCGCCGGACACATCGTGCTCGGCCTGCTCTACATCGTCGCCGGCGTCATCGCCTTCGCGAACCTGGGCGTCGCCGCAGCGACACTCGCGCTCGTCGTGGTCATCTTCATCGGCATCAGCTGGATCGTCGACGGCGTGGTCGCCCTGTCGCTGCTCGGACAGGACGGCTCGCGCGTCTGGACGCTCCTGTACGCGTTGCTCAGCATCATCGCGGGTATCGTCGTGCTCTTCTCGCCGCTCTACGCCGCCGCCGTCCTGTGGCTGGTGCTCGGCATCTCGCTGGTCGTCCTGGGCATCGTTCAGATCGTCCGTGCGATCACGCTCGGCAAGGACGCGAAGAACTTCGTCGCGTCGGTCAACGCCGACACCGCGAACTGACAGCAGACAGGAAGAGGGCCCCGTCCATCAGGACGGGGCCCTCTTTCTGTGTCAGCGGGTCACTCGGCAGCGAAGGCGCTCACGTCGCCGACGAGACGCGTGTTGTCCGTCGGCACCGGGTCGACCGCGGCGCGTGCGACCTCGGCTGCGAACTCGGACACGTTGTAGAGCTTGCCCGCGGACTCGCGGCGCTCGGCGATCGCGCCGGGGTTGGCACGCTCGAGGAGTGTCGCCGTGATGGTTCCCTCGATCATGTCGCCGGAGACGACGGTGAAGCCGATCCCCTTCTCTGCCAGGCCCGGGATGCGCTCCCGGAGGGCGTCCTCCCCCGCGCGCTTCGACAGTGCCACCGGCTCGTACTCCGGCATCGTGGGCGTCGTGCGGATGAAGTGCGCCTGGTGGCTCGTGACGAACACCACGCGCGCGTCCTCGGTGAGCAGCGGCGTGGCCGCATCGAGCACGCTGAGCTGCGCGTCGCGGTTCAGGAGGAGCGCGTAGTCCTCGGCCATGCCGGACTCCATGCCGCCGGATGCGTTGAGCACGAGCACGTCCAGGTGTCCGAACTCCGCCTTCACGGCGTCGAACATCTCGGCGACGGATGCGGGGTCGGTGAGGTCTGCACCGACGACGAGGACACGGCGACCCAGTTCACGCAGCTGAGAGGCGAGCTTCTCGGCGCGCGGGGCCTTGTTGCGGAAGTTGATCACGACGTCGGCGCCTGCCTCGGCGAGATAGCGGACCGTGTCAGCGCCGATGCCTCGGGACGAACCGGTGACGAGGGCGACCTTGCCCTCGAGGGATCCTGCGGGAAGAACGTCGGTCACGGTGACTCCTCTGATGCGTGAAACGCCGTGATGACACGGCGCCTCCAGACTATCAAGGCGGCCTCCGCGGCCCGAGACCCGACCGATGGCGCGTGATAGGTTGACCGCAAAGGAGGCCGCATGGACAACTTCGCGACATTCGTTCAGTTCATCGACCAATGGGCATGGATCGGGTGGCTGGTCCTGATCGCCATCTTCCTCGTCATCGAGATGCTGACGCTCGACTTCACCTTCCTCATGCTCAGCTTCGGAAGCGCCGTCGGACTCGTCACCGACTTCATCGGCATCCCCGTCTGGGTGCAGGTCCTGATAGCCGCGGCGGCCGCAGCACTGTTCATCCTGTTCCTGCGCCCACCGCTGATCAAGCGGCTGCACAGGGGCGAGGACCCGACGAAGTCCAACGTCGATGCACTCCTCGAACTACGAGGCACCGCTCTTCAGGACATCACCCAGATCACCGGCCAGGTGAAGCTCAGCAACGGCGACACCTGGACAGCCCGCACCGCCGGACCCGTGCCCATCCCGCAGGGGTCCCCGATCGCGGTCGTCGCGATCAGCGGCGCGACCGCCACCGTCCGTCCCGTCAACGACTAGGAGAACCTCTTGGACGACGCATCGTTCATCCCCGCTGCGATCGGGTGGATCCTCGTCATCGCGATCATCATCTTCGTGGTGGTCACGCTGGCCAGATCCATCCGCATCATCCCGCAGGCGACGGCAGGTGTCGTCGAGCGCCTCGGTCGGTACCACAAGACGCTCATGCCGGGACTCAACATCCTCGTCCCCTTCATCGATCGGCTGCGTCCGCTGATCGACATGCGCGAGCAGGTCGTGTCGTTCCCGCCGCAGCCGGTGATCACGGAAGACAACCTCGTCGTCTCGATCGACACCGTGGTGTATTTCCAGGTGACGGATGCCCGGGCCGCGACCTACGAGATCGCGAACTACCTCGGCGCCGTCGAGCAGCTCACCACGACCACACTCCGTAACGTCGTGGGTGGCCTCAACCTCGAAGAGGCACTCACCAGCCGCGACAACATCAACGGCCAGCTGCGCGTCGTTCTCGACGAGGCCACCGGCAAGTGGGGAATCCGCGTCGGGCGTGTCGAGCTCAAGGCGATCGATCCGCCCATCTCCATCCAGGACTCGATGGAGAAGCAGATGCGCGCAGAGCGTGATCGCCGAGCAGCGATCCTCACGGCCGAAGGAACCAAGCAGTCCGCGATCCTCGAGGCAGAGGGTTCGCGGCAGGCCGAGATCCTGCGAGCCGAAGGTGACAAGCAAGCGGCGGTCCTGCGCGCTCAGGGTGAGGCCGAGGCCATCCAGAACGTCTTCACCGCCATCCACCAGGGTGCACCGGACGACAAGCTGCTGGCCTACCAGTACCTGCAGATGCTGCCGAAGATCAGCGAGGGACAGTCGAACAAGCTCTGGATCATTCCGAGCGAGCTGACCGAAGCCCTCAAGGGGATCGGCAGCGCGTTCACGCCGAAGCCCGGGCAGCCACCGACCAACCTGCCCGGCGCGTGACGCACCCGTACTTCGAGAAGGCACGTCACCCCCGAGTCCTCGCTCACCGCGGTCTTGTCACTGCGGCGGGTGAGGACTCCGGTGTGTGGGAGAACTCCGCGGCCGCCTTCGCGGCGGCGCATGCGGCGGGCGCGGAGTACATCGAGACCGACTGCCAGGTGACTGCAGACGGAGACGTCGTGCTCTTCCACGACTCGACGCTGCAACGCCTCGCCGGGGATCCCCGCGCGGTCAGCGAGGTGCGCACACGCGAGCTCGCCCTCATCTTCGCCGATCACGGCGGTCTCCTCACGGTCGCGGACGCGCTCGCCTCGTTCCCGACCGCGCGTTTCAACATCGACGTCAAGACGGCGGATGCGCCGCACCTGCTCGGCCCGATCCTCGTGGATCACACGGAGCGAGTCCTCGTCACGAGCTTCTCCGATGCGAACCGTCGAGCCACCGTCGCCGCGGTCCTCCGAGCCGGCGCAGCGTTGCGACCGGCCACCTCGGGCGGCAGCCGCACGATCGCCGCCGTGCGCGGGCTCTCGGCTCTCCGCCTCTCCCCCGCGCGGGTGCTGCGCGACATCGACGCGCTTCAGATTCCCGAACGGCACGGCGCACTCAGGATCCTCACCCCTGCTCTCCTCCGGTCCGCACACGCGCACGGCACCGAAGTGCACGTGTGGACGGTGAACGACTCGGACGACATGCGCAGGCTCGTCGCGTTCGGTGTGGACGGAATCGTCTCGGACCGCGCCGATCTCGCCCTGGCGACATTGGCCGGCTGAACGCGCCACGCCGCCCATACGCGCTCGCGCTGGGATTCCGCTGTGAATAGCGCCGAGAACCCGCTTGCGTGGATGAAGCGCACAGGCTGGAGCGTTATACCTGACAGCGACGAGAGGACCACACAATGGCAGATCGCAGCCTACGCGGCATCCGACTCGGCGCCCAGAGCCTACAGAGCGAAGAGGGCGTCGTGTTCATGGAGCGCCGTGAAACCACCTACATCTGTGACACCTGCGGCCATGTCACGAACCTGATGTTCGCAGCGGACGCAGAGCCGCCGCAGACCTGGGAGTGCCGTGCCTGCGGCGCGGACGCCCGCCTGAACGTCGACGGCCAGGCCGTCACGCTCGACGCCGCCGACGAGAAGGCCGCGCGAACGCACTGGGACATGCTGTTGGAGCGTCGGACCCGCGCGGAGCTCGAGGAGCTTCTCGAAGAACGACTCGCCTTCATCCGCGCCCGCCGCGGAGCCGGTGAAGACCCGACCCGCGAGAAGATCGGCGCCTAACGCCTCCGAGCGCGCAGCCACCCGAAGGCGAGCGCGCCCAGGCCGCCCCACAGCAGGATCTGCTGAATCCAGGGGCCGAGAGCAACTCCCGCTGTGAGGCCGGAGCGAAGTTCGACATCCTCGAGCAGCGCTCCGGCCTTTCCCGCATCCAGGCTCGAGACGGTGGAGCCGTCCGGGCGGATCACCTGGCTCGTCCCGACCGTCGAGATGTTGACCACGCTGCGACCGGTCTCGATCGCCCGCATCCGTGCGAAGGCGAGCTGCTGCAGATTCTCGTCGGTTCCGCGGAAGTCCGCGTTGTTCGTCTGGAAGACCAGCACCTCGGCGCCCTCTGCCATTCCCTCGTTGATCACGTCGTCGTAGATCACATCGAAGCAGATGGCGAGACCGACCTTCACGCCGTCGACGTCGACCACCGGAGCGTTCGAACCAGGCGTGTACTCCCGCTGGATCAGACCGATCAGATCGGGCGCGAGGGCATTGAAGAAGGGCCTGTCCGGCACGTACTCGCCGAACGGCACCGGATGCCGCTTGTCATGGAGCTGTCCGGTCGCCCCGTCCTCGGTCCACAGCAGCGAGGTGTTGTAGAAGAGTCCGTCACGTTCCGTGGCGGCGTTGGCGAGCAGGGGTGCGCCGATGCGCGAGGCGATCGCGCTCATCCGCCTCGCCAGCGACTCGGACTGGAACGGGTCGAAGTCGAGCGAACCCTCGGGCCACACCAACAGGTCGACGTCTTCGCCGTAGAGCGGCACGGTCGCATCCGTCTGCGCATCGATGAGCGAGTACGGCTTTCGCTCATCGAAATAGCCGCTCGGCCCGTTCCCCTGCACGGCGGCGATGCGCATGGATCCGCTGACGGTCGTGGGGAACAACGGTGTGACGAGCAGCGCGACAGCGACGACGACCGGCGCGACCAGGGCCGTCGGGTGACGCCAGACCCTCTCACGCACCACCTGGATGACCAGGGCGACGACGAACACCATCAGGAAGCTGAGTCCGCTCACCCCGATCCAGGACGCGACGTGCGCCAGCGGACTCTCGGCCTGACTCATGCCCAGACGGGCCCACGGGAAGCCTCCGTACGGCCACGAACCCACGAACAGCTCCCGCCCAACCCAGAGTGCGGCGACGACTGCCGGAAGGAGCAGGAGCCGCGCCCAGAGACCCGGCAGAGCCCTGGGGATCCAGCGATAGGCGAACGTGATCAGGATGAGCGCGACGGCCGTCAGGACGCCTTCCAGCACGCTCAGTGCGGCCCAGGGCAGCGGACCCAGGTAACGCGAGGTGAATGACACCAGCAGCCCGAAGAAGATCACTCCGTAGACCAGCCCCACCGCCAGCGCACCTCCCGCCCTGCGTCCGATGAGTGCGATCAGCAGCAACGCGGTGGCCGGGAAGGCGAGCACCCACACCGCGGTGTCGGGATACGACAGATCCATGAGCAGCGCTGCGGCCGCTGCAGCGGGAAGCGCGAGCGAGAGCGGCAGAAGTGGGCGCTGTCGCGCTCGGGAGTCAGGCATCGTTCCTCTGGTCACATCGAAGAATAGGCGACGATGCCGCGACGGACACCGTCGAGTGCGACGCGCGCGTTCCGGGCGAGAGCCCCGTCTTCGGCGACGATCGAGAGCTGATCGAGGAGGTCGATCGTCTGCTTCGCCCAGCGCACGAAGTCGCCCGCGGCCATGTCCGCGTCCACCAGCACACGATCCAGCATCCCCCCGCGCGCCCATGAGTGCATGGCACCGGCGAGTCCGGCGGCGAGAGGCTCACTGCCCGGAAGGTGATGATCCTTCTCGAGGTCGTCAAGCTCCGCCCACAGCGTCGTGGTCTTCTCGTATGCGGCGCGGAAGGCTCCGCGTGGGAGATCACGCTCCCCCGAATTCGCCTCGTCTCGGCGCGGCTCGTAGACGAGGCAGCACGCCATCGCCGCCAACGACGGGGCGTCCAACCCGTTCCAGAGGCCTTGCCTGAGAGATTCGGCCACCAGGAGGTCGCGCTCACCGTAGATGCGTCGCATCGTGCGCCCCGCCTCCGTGAGGCTGGTCTCGTCGTCGTCATCGCGTCGCAGGTAGTCGAGCGTCTCGAGCACCTCGACGACCCGGTCGAAGACCCGCGCGACCGTTCCGGTCCTGTTCTCGATCTGGCGACGGATGCGGTCGGTCTGCCGCTTGAGCTTCCAATACCGCTCGGCCCAGCGCGCGTGCGATTCGCGGTCGGGGCAGCGGTGGCATCCGTGTCGCTGCATTCGCGTACGCAGACCCTGGATCTGCTTCATGCGCTTGTCGCGCGTGACCCGCGGAGCGTTCGAGTCCTGGCGGTTCTTCTTCTCGAGGTCGCTCAGCTCACGGCGGATCGACGCGTAGTCGAGGAAGTCTCCGTGGTCGCAGACCATCGCCGACTTGTACCCCTCGAGTGACTCGTCGGCCTCTCGCACCTGCCGTGCGAGTCCCACGACCGCGCGGTCCGCCTGGAACTGGGCGAACGACGACTCGAGGATCTGACGGGCACGAGCCTTTCCGAACAGGTCAATCAGGTTGACCGCCATGTTGTACGTCGGGCGGAAGCTGGAGTTGAGCGGATACGTGCGACGAGACGCGAGTGCAGCGACGGACTGGGGATCCATGCCCTCGGTCCACTGCACGACGGCGTGGCCCTCGACGTCGATGCCGCGACGCCCCGCGCGTCCTGTCAGCTGCGTGTACTCCCCGGAGGTGATCGCAACGCGCGCCTCGCCGTTGAACTTCTCCATCTTCTCGAGGACGACGGTTCGAGCCGGCATGTTGATCCCGAGAGCGAGGGTCTCGGTCGCGAACACGACCTTCACGAGCTTGCGTTTGAAGAGGTCCTCCACGACCTCCTTGAAGGCGGGAAGGAGACCGGCGTGGTGAGCGGCGACGCCTCGTTCCAGGTTGTCGAGCCACTCGAAGTAACCCAGCACCCCGAGGTCCTCGTCCTGCAGAGACCTCGTGCGTTCTTCGACGATCGCACGGATCTCGGCACGCTCATCGGCCGACGTGAGCCGTACGCCCGAGCGCCTGACCTGCTGCACGGCGGCATCGCAACCGACCCGGCTGAAGATGAAGAAGATCGCCGGAAGGAGATTCGAGCGTTCGAGGAGACGGATGACGTCCGGCCTGTCCATCCGCTCGATGCGGCGCACGTTCGAAGCGCGGACCGGTCGCCGTCCGCCTCGCGGCGGGCGCTGTGCCTGTCGCCCCGCGTGGCGATTGCTGCGGTACGACTGCGCGTCGCGGTTGTTCTCGTAGTTCGAGCCGGTGAAGGAGCGGATGCGCATCAGCTCCTGATTCACCTGCGCGGTGGCGACGCCCGCGCGGTCGTCGAACAGCGGCAGGAGGTCGTCGCGTACCAGCACGTGCTGCTCGAGCGGCACGGGCCGGATCTCGGAGACGATCACCTCGGTGTCGCCTCGCACGGTGTCGAGCCAGTCACCGAACTCCTCGGCGTTCGAGACGGTCGCGCTGAGCGATACGAGCCGCACGTGCTGCGGGAGGTGGATGATCACCTCTTCCCACACGGCACCGCGGAAGCGATCGGCGAGGTAGTGCACCTCGTCCATGATCACGTACTGCAGATCGCGCAGAGCGGCCGAGTCCGCGTAGATCATGTTGCGGAGCACCTCGGTCGTCATCACGACGATGCGGGCATTGCCGTTGATGTTCGTGTCACCGGTCAGCAGTCCGACCTCGTCGGGTCCGTAGACATCGACCAGTTCGCGGAACTTCTGGTTCGACAGGGCCTTCATCGGCGTCGTGTAGAACGCCTTGTCCCTCGGGGTCTGCATCGCCAGATGGATCGCGAACTCGCCGACGATCGTCTTGCCTGCCCCGGTCGGCGCAGCCACGAGCACGCTGCTGCCGTCCTCGAGCGCGTGACAGCCCTCTATCTGGAAGGGGTCGAGCTCGAACTTCTGGCTGGCACCGAATGCGACGGTCGCGGGGTGCCCGGCGGCCTCACGGGCGGCGGCGTACCGCTCGGAGGGCGAGCTCATGCGCTCACGGGTTCGATGCCTGCGGCCTCATCGCGCTTTCGCTTGCGGCGGTCGAACAGCATCGAGACGAAGGTTGCCGCGAAATACAGCACGATCATGGATGCCATGAGGAGCAGCATCGAGAAGACGTCGGCAGGCGGAGTGGTGATCGCTGCGAAGATCGTGCACACGAGGATCGCGACCCGCCATCCCTTGAGGATGTCGCGGCCCGACATGACTCCCGCGAGGTTCAGCGCCACGAGGAAGACGGGGAGGACGAAGGCGATGCCGAGCACCAGCAGGAACTTGAAGACGAAGTCGTAGTACGTCGAGTAGTCGAAGAACTGCGCCATTCCCGTAGGCACGAACGACGCCATGATCTCGATGACGTGCGGAAGGACGAAGAACGCCACGGTGCACCCGCCGAAGAACAGCGGGATCGAGGCACCGAGGAAACCCCACGTGTACTGGGTCTCCTTCTTCGTGAGCCCCGGCATGACGAAAGCCCATACCTGCCACAGCCAGACGGGTGCCGAGATCAGAAGCCCGATCGCGAACGCGATGCGCATGCGCAGATCGAAACCGCTCGTGACGGTCGTGAAGTTGAGGCCGACGTAGTCACGCCCCGCCTCTTCGGCGATGGTCCGGATCGGAATCGACAGGAGTTCGATGATCGGGCCGGTGACGAAGAACGCGATGACCATCCCGACCACCAGCGCGCCGGCGGCGATGAACAGCCGCCGGCGGAGTTCGACCAGATGCGCACCGAGAGACATCCGCCTGTCTCGGCCGGATGTCTCCTGGTCGGCGGATTCGAGAGCGGACACAGACTACGCGGATCGAGGAGGCTGACCCGGATCCGTGTCGCGAGCCGTCACCGTGGTGTCCGCGACGGATGCGGTGGGCGTCGGCGCACCGGGCTCCGTGGCGTCACTCGCGTCCTCGTTCTTCATCGCCTTCATCTCACCCTTGAACACGCGCGCGGACTGTCCGAGGCTCTTCGCGAGTGCCGGCAGCTTCGCCGCACCGAAGAGCAACAGAATGACGGCGAGGATGATCAGCAGATGTGGCCAACCGAAAGCGCCCATGATTCTCCTTCGTCGTTTCCTGCAAGTCTAACCGGCGTTGTCGCCATCCGGGTGGCGATACAGCGCGAGTCCGGCTTCTGCCCACTCTCGGGCCGCCGTGCGCGCCACCGTCGGCTCGACCACTTCGAGCGCCCCACCGAAGCGTGCGGCGAGCCGTTTGATCCCCCGGGGATCCGCGAGGTGGAGTCGTGCGGTCACGACGCCGTCCTCGATCTCCACGTTGTCGGACGTCAGGAAATCGCCGAGCAGCGGCGCCACCCGCTCCGGCACGCGGACACGAACCTCCCCCTCGTCGTCGAGAGCGGAGAAGGCCTCGGGGACGTGGTCTCCCGCATGCGTGATCGGGATGTCTGTCAGGCGCGCGTCACTCACCCGGTCGAGGTGGAACGTGCGCATCGCCTGGCGCATGTGGCACCACCCCTGCAGGTACCACTGCGCGTTCGTGATGATCACCTGCACGGGATCCACCGTGCGGGTCGTCGGCTCGGCATCCGGCGCCTGGTAGGTGAACGACACCGCGACACCGCTCCGGACGCCCTGTGACACGACCTGCCGCACCTCGTCGACCGCGCTCGGAGCGACCACGACCTCGGCCGGCGCGTCGGCCGCGCCACGGGAGAGCTTCGAGATCAGTCCGGTGACGAGGCCCGAATCCGAGACGGCGGGTACCGCGGCGACCATCTGGAGACCGGCGAGAAGCGCCGCCGCCTCGCGCGCGGTGAAGCGTGGGACGCGGCGCAGGGCGACGTCGTTCGTGATCTCGATGACGTCCTCTTCGTCGAGCAGATCCCAGTTGATGTCGAACATCTCCTGTGGCTGCTGCCAGAATCCGGAGTCGCCCGGGAGGCCGATCACGGTGAGCTTCTCGACCATCTGGCGCATCTCGGCGGTGGTGACACCGAACTCTTCCGCCGCCTCCGCCAGCGACACCTGTCCGTGCTCGAGAAGGTAAGGGACGAGAGTCAGGTACACCCGCACCCGATCGGCCGCGAGCAACGGCTTCGTCTGGGCGCTCATGCGGTCTCCCCCGCCACGGAGTTGGTGGTCACGACGGCAGTCAGCCGGTCTACCACGGCATCACGGAGAGCCGCCGGCTCGACCACGCGCACCTCCGGCCCGTACGAGGCGAGCTCGTCGGCGAGGATGTGCAGGTCGACGAAAGGCACGAGGATCCCCTGCGTCGCCGCGGGGACTCCACGGCGACCCAGACGCAGCGAGGCCTCCGTCCCCGGGGTGATCTCGAGAAGAGCGGAGTTCTGCGACGCGACCTGCTGGAGTCCCGCCAGGGCGCGCTCTCCCGCCCCTTCGCGAAGCTCCGGAGAGAACGAGGTCGGTGTGATCTTGACGTCACCGACGATCCGGCTGAGGAGGAACATGCGGTCGGCGTCGATGTCGACATCCACGCCGAAGACGTGCCACCGGGCCTCGTAGTCGACGAGAGCCAACGGGCGGATCCGGCGGCGACGCGGGGCGCTCTCCCCCGGCTTGAGGTAGTCGAACGTGACCACCCGGCTCTTCTCGATCGCGTCCTGCAGCTGAGGGAACGCCGCATCACGCGCCGTGATCCGCGGCGCGAAGCCGATGATGGGCTCGTCACCGTCGATTCCCAGTGCACGGATCTTGCGCACGCCGGCCGTGGCATCGCTCGACGCCGACTCCGCACTCCACACGCTGCCTGCGAGCTGCAGCACGGCGAGCTCGGCAGCGGTGAACTCGATGTCGCTCGGCAGGTCGTATTCCGCCTGCGGAATACGGTAGCGAGCCTCACGGAGGTCATTGGGGTCGGCTTGGTCGCCGATCGTCTCGACAGGGACGCCGAGAGTGCGCAGCTCGTCCTTGTCTCGCTCGAACATCTTCTCCAGCGCATCCGACCGCACTCCGGCGTCGGCGCGCTGGCGATAACCGGAGACGTTGTCGAGGATCTGCTGCTTGGTGAGCCCGATCTCCGTGGCCATGAGCGCCACGACGAGATTCGTCAGACGCTCCTCCGCGGGAATACGGGCCGCCATCACTGCTCCGGTGCGGGGACGATGCCCAGGATGTCGACGACGATCACCGTGGCCGGGTTGCCGTCCGCCTCGGGCACGACGACCAGCAGCTGTGATCCGACGGTCGCGCCGACGAGCTCTTTCGCGGCGGGTCCGATGTTGGGCTCCGCTCCCCACGTGGTGGAGGTGACGGTCTTGTCCTCCCAGCCGAGACCCGTGATGTTGGTCACGATCGTCGAGTCCTTCTCGACCTTGGCGCCGTCTCCCTTGATCAGCGTCTGCGTCACCGCGGTCTTCGGAGCAGCGCTGTCGGGGATGATCACGCCGGGCGTTCCGTCAGGTGCCCGCACGACGGTCGGCATTCCACGGGCGTCGTTGAACTGGGAGGCGCCTTCGGCCCGCGCGAGGTAGACGTCGAGGACGTCGACGACCGCCACGATGTTCTCGCCCTCGGCGAGGCCGAAGGCCTCCACGTTGGCATCGCCGAAGTCTTCGGGAGTCATCACCGCGACGATTCGGCTGCCGCCGGTGGCGCACTCGAGCACCGTCTCGAGGCCGGGCGAACGCTGGGCCCAGTACGAGATGCTGTGCACACGGCTGGTGTCGCCGTTGTACTCCGATTCATACAGCTTCTTGCCGCTCTTCCCGCCGTAGAAGGCGAGATCGAGCACCATCGGCTGGGAGACGGACTCGAGCGTTCGTCCGTCACCGGTGATGATGTCGGTGTATGCGGTCTCATCCGACTTGACGGGGCTGTAGACCGTCACGTCCGGCGCGTCGCCGAGGTCGCCCTCGACCGTGACCGAGTCGGCCACGGAGGCGGTGGAATCGGCCGTTCGATCGCACGCGGATCCCGCGAACGACGGAGCGGATGCGCATCCGCTCAGAGCGAGGACGGCGAGGCTGAGGGTGGCCAGAACGGCGGACGTTTTACGCACGCGCTCAAGTCTATTCCGTCAACGACTCCGATTCGCGCGAACCGGAGGCGAGGCGCGCCCCCTGGGCGGCCTTCTCGGCCTCGCGCGCACGCTTGCGGAGGTTCTTGTCGTTGATCTCGCGATCGCCGACCGCCCCCGGTGTCCACTGCTCCACATCCGCGTCGCCATAGCTGCTCTTCGACGCGCGACGCTTGACCTGCGGCGCGACCGCTCCGGGAGCGAGACGACGCGCGGTCAGCAGGAAGCCGGTGTGCGCGACCATGCGGTGATCGGGTCGCACGGCGAGGCCTTCGACGTGCCACCCGCGCACCATCGTCTCGGAGGCTTCCGGATCCGTGAACAGCCCCGTGCTCCGGATGTACTCGGCCACGCGGGAGAGCTGGGTCGCGGTGGCGACGTAGCAGAGCACGACTCCGCCGGGCGTCAGCGCATCGGCGACGACGTCCATGCACTCCCAGGGCGCAAGCATGTCGAGGACCACACGGTCGACCGTGCCGGCGGGGAACTCCTCAGGGAGCGCTTCGGCGAGGTCCCCGACCACGACGCTCCACGTATCCGGAGTCTCGCCGAAGAACGTCTCGACATTGCCGCGCGCGACCTGCGCGAACTCCTCGCGCCGTTCGAACGAGACCAGCCTGCCGGCGTGACCGATGGCCCGCAGCAAAGACAGCGACAGGGCACCGGAACCGACCCCCGCCTCGACCACGACGGAGCCGGGGAAGATGTCGGCCTGCATCACGATCTGCGCCGCATCCTTCGGGTACACGATCGCAGCGCCGCGAGGCATCGACATCGCGAAGTCGCGCAGCAGGGGTCGCAGAGCGAGATAGTCATGACCGGAGCTGTTGGCCACCACAGAACCGTCGGGCAGACCGATCAGGTCGCGGTGCCGCAGCACTCCCTGGTGGGTGTGGAGCTCGCCGTCCTCGCGCAGCGTCACGGTGTGCAGGCGTCCCTTGGGCCCGGTCAGCTGCACCCGGTCGCCCTCTCGGAACGGCCCGCTCGGCCGCTGTGAGGTGGTGGTCGTCATCGGGTGGCTCCCGTCATGGAGTTCTTGCGGTCGAACAGGTCGATGAGGTCGGCGGCGGTGCGTCCCTCGAGCGTCGGCCAGAGCTCATGCGCTCCGACATGGTCGAGCGGCACGATGTGCGGGACGCCGAGCGCGACGGCTCCGGAGGCGATCCCGGCACGGAGTCCGGTCGGCGAGTCCTCGATCACGACCGCGTCGGCGATGTCGATCTCGAGCAGCCCTGCGGCGTGCAGATACGGCTCCGGGTGCGGTTTGGGATTGGTCACGTCATCGCCGGCGACGACGATGTCGAATGCGTCGAACTCGATCAGGTCGACCACGCTCAACGCCATCCGGCGGAGCGACATGGTCACGAGTCCGGTCGGGATCCCTGCCGATCGCAGGTCCTGGAGCAACTCGCGCGCACCCGGACGGAACGGCACGCCCTGCGTGCGCAGCGCCTCCTGCACTCCGTCGGTGAGCAGCGCGACGATGGCCTCGGCATCCATGTCGACGCCGGCGTTCTGCAGGATGATCGCACTGTCGATCAGCCCGTTGCCCACCAGCTGCAGAGCGTCTTCGTGACTCCAGGTGCCTCCGAAGGATTCGACCAGCCGGGTCTCCGCCGCCATCCAATACGGCTCGGTGTCGACGAGTGTTCCGTCCATGTCCCAGAGGATCGCGCGGGGCTGTCTGCTCACTGAACCATGTTAGCCGTGGCTCCGCGCCCTCCCCGCGCAGTCGGACTAGCCTGGAGGGATACCGATCCGGATATCGCGAAGGGAGCCCATGATGGATGTCCTCGGTTCACGCATCGTCATCGTCGCCTTCGACGGCTGGAATGACGCGGGCGAGGCGGCGAGCGGCGCGATCGCCGCACTGCGCGAGACGACCGATTACGACCTCGTGCACTCGATCGATCCCGAGCTGTACTTCGACTATCAGTACACGCGCCCCGCGACGAAGATGGATGCCGAAGGGCGCCGTCAGCTCACCTGGCCGGAGGCCGGACTGTGGCGTCCGCGCAATCCCGCGCCCGGGCCGGAGTTCTGGGTGCTGACCGGAGTCGAGCCCGCGCGCACGTGGCAGGCCTTCGCGGCGGAGTTCATCGACGTCGCGCTCCGTGATGACATCACCGGCTTCGTGACCCTCGGCGCCATGCTCTCGGACGTGCCGCACACCCGACCGATCTCGATCTTCGCCTCGAGCCAGAACGAGCAGGTGCGCGAGGCGCACGGTCTGGAACGTTCCCTGTACGAGGGCCCCGTCGGGATCCTGAGTGTGATCGAGCACTTCGCCGAGAGCGCCGGCATCCCGACAGCGAGCCTCTGGGCCAGCGTGCCGCACTACGTCGCGTCTGCGACGCCGTCGCCGAAGGTCACCCTCGCACTGCTCGACCGGCTCGAGGAGCTGACCGGCGTCGATGTGCCGCGTGATCATCTGCGCACCGAGGCCGCCGCGTGGGAGGCCTCGATCGATGCTGCCGCAGCAGACGACGAGGACATGACGGAGTACATCCAGCAGCTCGAGCGGACCCGAGACACGTGGGACTCCCCCGATGCCTCGGGTGACGCGATCGCACAGGCGTTCGAGCGGTATCTCAAGCGCCGCGGAGACGGCCCCGGGGACCACAAGCGCTAGTCCCCGGGTGTGTCTCCGCGCTCAGGCCGCGATGACGCCCGTGCCGAGCAGGACCAGCAGGACGGTTCCGAGCAGGATGCGGTAGATCACGAACGGCAGGAAGCTGCGCTTCGAGATGTAGTTCATGAAGAAGGCGATCACTCCGAGAGCCACGACGAACGCGATGCCGGTCGCAGCGAGCGTGTCGCCGAACGAGAAGAACGACGGCTCGTCCCAGCTCTTGAACACCTGATAGAAGCCGCTTCCGAAGACCGCGGGGATCGCGAGCAGGAACGCGTACCGAGCCGCAGCGGCGCGCTCGTAGCCCAGGAACAGCCCCATCGTGATCGTTCCACCCGAGCGTGAGACTCCGGGGATCAGCGCCAGAGCCTGCGCGAAGCCGTAGGCGATGCCGTGCGGGTACGTCAGCTGGTCGAGCTTGCGGCGCTTGGCGCCGACGTGGTCGGCGATGCCGAGCAGGATGCCGAAGACGATCAGCATGATCGCGACGATCCACAGCGACCGGAAGACGGTCTCGATCTGGTCCTGGAAGAGCAGTCCGAGCAGCACGATCGGGATGCTGCCGATGATGATCATCCAGCCCATGCGCGCGTCGGGATCGCTGCGAGGAACGCGGCCGGTCAGGGAGCGGAACCACTGTGCGATGATCCGCACGATGTCGCGCCAGAAGAAGACCACCACCGCCGCCTCGGTGCCGATCTGCGTGATCGCGGTGAACGCGGCGCCCGGGTCCTCGCCGGAGGGCAGGAAGGTTCCGAGGATGCGCAGATGGGCGCTGGAGGAGATCGGGAGGAACTCGGTGAGTCCCTGGACGATGCCGAGGATGAGCGCTTCGAGCAGGTGCATGGAGGAGCTTTCTGAATCGTGGTGCGCGGGCACCGAGCCGACGGCTCAGTACGTGCGCAGCAGATCGGCCAGCACCCGCTGACCGAAGACAAGCGATTCTACGGGTACGCGCTCGTCGACTCCGTGGAACATGCCCGTGAAGTCGAGGTCTGCAGGAAGCCGCAGAGGGGCGAAGCCGTAGCCGGTGATGTCCAGGTAGGCGAGCGCCTTGTTGTCGGTGCCCGCGCCCAGCAGATACGGGATCACCGGCACCCCGGGGTCGTGGCGACCGAGGCTTGCGACCATCGCCTCGACCAGATCGCCGGCGAAGGGCGTCTCCATGCCGATGTCGCGCACGACGATCTCGATCTCGATGTCATCACCGACGATCTGCTGCAGCTCGCCCAGCACGTCGTCCTCGGTCCCGGGGATCACGCGCACGTCGATCAGCGCCTCGGCCCGCTCGGGGATCACGTTGTGCTTGTAGCCTGCCGTGAGCGCCGTCGGGTTCGTGGTGGTGCGGAACGACGAACGCAGGAATGCCTCCGCGGGCCCCGCGGCTGCGGCGAGAGCATCCGGATCGTCGACCGAGCGCCCGGTGAGGTCGCTCAGCCCCTGCAACAGGGCCCGGGTGGTCGCGGTGAGTCGCAGCGGCCACCGCGTGCGTCCGATCGCCGCCACCGCTTCAGCGAGCGTGGTGACCGCATTGTCGTCGTGCAGACGGCTGCCGTGGCCCGCACGCCCCTTCGCGACGAGTCTGATCCAGATGAGCGCCTTCTCGCCCACCTGCAGCAGGTACGCGCGACGATCATCGACGGTGATCGAGTACCCGCCGACCTCACTGATCGCTTCGGTGGCGCCGGCGAACCACTCGGGCCTGTTCTGCACGACGAGTGCCGACCCCTCGACCCCGCCGTTCTCCTCATCGGCGAAGAACGCCAGCACCAGGTCGCGCTCGGGCTGCTCCCCCGCTCGCAGGATGTCGGCGACGGCGGTGAGGATCATCGCGTTCATGTTCTTCATGTCGACGGCCCCGCGACCCCACAGCATCCCGTCCTTGACGATTCCGGCGAACGGGTCGACGGTCCAGTCCTCGGCCATCGCCGGCACGACGTCGAGATGTCCGTGCACGACCAGCGCAGGCTTGCTCGAATCGCGCCCGGGGACGCGCGCCATCACGTTCGTGCGCCGCGGGATCGGCTCGTAGTACTCGACCTCGAGTCCCAGCTCCTCCAGGTAGGCGCCCACGTACTCGGCGGCCTCCCGTTCGCCCTTCGCGTTGCCTCCACCGAAGTTGGAGGTGTCGAAGCGGATCAGGTCGCTCGCGATGCGGACGACCTCGGGAAGGGAGGGATCGGTCATGTGCTCAGGCTACCGAAACGCCGTGGCGCGCCCGGGCGTCACGGCCGGTTTCAGGGAGCCTCGAAGCTCGTGCTAATGTAAATCTTCGTTCGGCAACGAACATCCAACACCTGCGCGGGTGGCGGAATGGTAGACGCGCTACGTTGAGGTCGTAGTGCCCGTAAGGGCGTGGGGGTTCAAGTCCCCCTCCGCGCACAGACAGGCCCCGGATATCTTCACGATAACCGGGGCCTTCTTCGTATCCGAAGACGAACCCGTTCCGGATGCGACAGGAGGCGGATCTCCGTGCGAAGAACCGCCCCCTGTTGCTGTGTCAGATCACGCGTCACCGGGCCTCAGACCGCTCCCACCCCGAACACCAGGCCGAGCACGTACGTGATCGCCGCCGCGCCGAAGCCGATCGCCAGCTGGCGAAGCGCGCGCCGGAGGGGCGGCCCGCCTGACAGGATTCCGACCATGGCGCCGGTGGTCAGCAGCGCGACCCCGACGAGCACGAGTGCGACGATGACCGCCGTGGCCCCGTCGAGGCCGAAGATCCAGGGCAGCACCGGGATGATCGCTCCGGAGGCGAACAGCAGGAAGCTCGAGATCGCTGCGGTCCAGTCGCTTCCCACGATCTCGTGATCGTCGCCCGCATGCGCGTGCACGGTGACCGGACCGGTCACGGTCCGCTCCACGCCCGCCCTCGCCGCGGAGACGATCCTTCGCGCACGTTCGAGCGCCTCGTCCGGACCGATCCCACGCGCGCGGTAGACGAGCGCGAGTTCGTTCTCATCGATGTCGAGGTCGGCGGCGGACGCAGCGGCATCCTCGTTGGCCTCGGTCGCCGCCAGCAGCTCCCGCTGGGATCGGACGGACACGAACTCCCCCGCCCCCATCGACAGTGCCCCGGCGAGCAGCCCGGCGATACCGCTGAACAGCACGAAACCCGAGCTCACTCCGGTCGCGCCGATGCCGAGCACGAGGGCGAGGTTGCTGACGAGGCCGTCGTTCGCTCCGAACACCGCGGCGCGGAACGACCCGGACAGACGCCTTCTGCCGCGCGCGGCGAGACCTCGCACCACCTCGTAGTGCACCTTCTCGTCGGCGCGCATCGCCGGTGTCGCGTACTGCTCGGAGTCGTAGGGCGAGCGAGCCTCGGCGCTCTGCGCAAGCGCGAGCACGAAGATCGATCCGAACCGGCCCGCCATCCACCCGAGCAGGCGGGAGCGGACGCCGGCACGCGGCAGACGTGCGGGCTCGTCTCCGAGCAGGTCGAGCCAGTGCTGTTCGTGGCGGCGCTCCGCATCGGCGAGGCGGAGCAGGATCTCCTTCTCCTCCCCGGTGCGGCGACTCGCGAGGTTCTGATACACGCGACCTTCAGCTCGTTCTTCGACGAGGTAGCGCGCCCAGCGGCGACGATCGGCGGCGGTGGGCTCGGCGGCAGCGGGGGCTGTCATGATGTCTCCTGATCGAGGGATCCCCAGGCGGGGCAACCGTTCAACGCTAGCTTCGCGTGACGCTCTCAACGCCAGGGATGCAGCGATTGCCAGCTTTTCGGGACTCCGAACCGGGCCTTTTCCGGCCAACCACGGACGCCGTCAGGTGCGGACGCGCTTGCGCAGGACTTCGATGCGCGACTGCAGCTGGGTGACGGTCGCCTGGGCGACGGCGGGCCCTCCGCAGATACGACGGAGCTCCGCGTGGACGGACCCGTGCGGCTCGCCCTTCTGCCGCGCATACAGCCCCACGAGACTGTTCAGAAGCTGCCGCTGTTCGCGCAGGGTGCGATGCAGGGGCGCCGGGAGCGTCGTCGTCTCTGCGGGCCCTGCCTCGGCCTCGCGCACCTCACGAAGACGCGACTGCCGAGCCTGGCGCTGCATGAGCAGCTCGTGCACGTGCTCCGGCTCGAGGAGTCCGGGGAACCCGATGAACTCCTCCTCTTCGGGCGTCCCCGGTTCGGCAAGCTGTCCGAACTCCTGCCCCTCGAAGACGACGCGATCGAAGTGAGCCACCGACGACAGCGCCTGGTAGCTGAACTCCTGGGTCAGCGCGTCAGAGGTCTCCTCCTCGCGGTTCGCAGACTCGAGCAGCGAGTCTTCGAGGCCGTCGTCGTCTTTCGACTGACGGTCGAGCGCGTGTTCGCGCTGCTTGTCCATCTCGTTCGCGAGCCCCATCAGCACCGGGACCTGGGGCAGGAACACGCTCGCCGCCTCACCTCGGCGCCGCGCTCGCACGAAGCGACCGATGGCCTGCGCGAAGAAGAGCGGTGTCGACGACGAGGTCGCGTACACGCCGACGGCGAGACGAGGGACGTCGACCCCCTCGGACACCATGCGCACCGCGACCATCCAGCGGTCCTCGCTGGCGCTGAACTTCTCGATGCGCTCGGAGGCCGTCGCATCGTCGGACAGGACGACCGTGGGCCGCTGACCGGTGATGCTGTGGAGGATCTTCGCGTACGCCCTCGCGACGGTCTGGTCCGTGGCGAGGACGAGCCCCCCGGCATCCGGCACGTGGTTGCGGATCTCGGTCAGGCGGCGGTCCGCCGCCGACAGCACCGCCGGCATCCACTCGCCCTCGGGGTCGAGAGCCGTGCGCCACGCCTGAGATGTGACGTCTTTCGTGTTGTCCTGCCCCAGATGCGTCTCGAGCTCGTCGCCGGTGCTCGTGCGCCACCGCATCTTGCCGGCGTACATGTGGAACAGCACCGGTCGCACGACGCCGTCTGCCAGGGCCCGGCCGTAGCCGTAGTTGTAGTCGGTGCGGGAGATGCGCGCACCTGACTCGTCGGGGTGGTACTCGACGAACGGGATGGGCGCCGTGTCGCTGCGGAACGGCGTACCGGAGAGAAGCAGCCGACGCTTCGCGGGCCCGTAGGCGTCGCGGATCGCGTCGCCCCAGCTGAGTGCGTCCCCGCCGTGGTGCACCTCGTCGAGGACCACGAGCGTCTTCGCGTCCTCGGTGAGGTGCCGGTGGACGGACGACTTCGCAGCGACCTGCGCGTACGTCACCACGGCGCCGTGATAGTGCCGGGCGGGCGCCCAGTCGCTGTTCCGGAACCGCGGGTCGAGTCGGATGTGCACGCGTGCGGCGGCATCGGCCCACTGCGTCTTGAGGTGCTCCGTCGGGGCGACCACGATGATGCGGTTGACCTCGCCCATGCGCATGAGCTCGACCGCGAGCGTGAGGGCGAACGTCGTCTTTCCGGCGCCGGGTGTCGCCGCCACGAGGAAGTCGCGCTGGTCGGCCTGGAAGTACTGCTCGAGAGCTTCCTGCTGCCACGCACGCAGCTTGTTCGCGGTACCCCAGGGGGCGCGCTGAGGAAAGGACGGAGAGAGCATCGAGACAACGATAATCGCTGCCACCGACACTCGGCGCGATCATGGTGACGCCCGCGCGCGTCCTCGCCGCCGGCCTGCGCATCCGAGTAGGCTCGGTCACTGCGCGGTCGCCACGACGGGCCGCGTCCGTTCGCGAAGGAGAGCTGGATGACAGACCAGGATTCGACCCGAACCCCGCAGACCGACAATGCCAGTGCACACCCGTGGCGCCGCTTCGTCGCCATCGGCGACTCGTTCACCGAGGGGATCGGCGACCCCGATCCCTCGCGTCCCGGGAATCACCGCGGGTGGGCCGACCGGGTCGCCGAGGTGCTGTCGCAGCAGGTCGACGACTTCGCCTACGCGAACCTCGCCGTGCGCGGCAAGCTGATCGCCCAGATCGTGCAGGACCAGATCGAGCCGGCGATCGCCCTGCATCCTGATCTGATCTCGATCTGCGCCGGGGGGAACGACGTGATCCGTCCCGGCACCGACCCGGATGCGATCGCCGTCCAGCTCGAGGATGCGGTCGCCCGTCTGTCGTCCACGGGGGCAGCAGTACTCCTCTTCACCGGAGTGGACACCGCATTCACTCCGGTCTTCCGCGCCTTCCGAGGCAAGGTCGCGATCTACAACGAGAACATCCGCGCGATCGCCGAGCGCCACGACTGCATCGTCGCGGACCAGTGGGCTCTCAAGGTCGTGCAGGACATGCGCTTCTTCGACGACGACCGCCTCCACTACAACCCGCTCGGCCACCACGAGGTCGCGCGGATGGCTCTGCGCGCGCTCAACGTCCCCAACGACCTCGAGGCCATGCAGCCCGAGACGATCCCGATCCGCACCTGGCGCGAGGCGCGCTCCGAAGATCTGGGTTGGGCGCGCGAGCACCTCGTTCCCTGGGTCCTGCGGCGTCTGCGCCACGAGTCGTCGGGCGATCACATCATGGCGAAGCGACCGGAGCCCTCGCCGGTCGTCTTCCCCGAGCTCGACTGACGACCGGGTCAGCGGGTCGGCGGATCAGCGGATCAGTTCGAGCGGAGCGCCCACAGCGCCACCGCCGCCGCAGACGCCACGTTCAGGGAGTCGACGCCACCGGCCATCGGGATCGTCACGACGGTGTCCGCCTTCTCTAGTGCCGTGCGTGAGAGCCCGTCCCCCTCTGATCCCATCACGAGCGCGACACGCTCCGGGCGCTGCGCGACGTACGCGTCGAGCGTCACCGCATCGTCGCGCAATGCCAGCGCGGCGACGTCGAAACCCGCGCCGTGGAGATCCACGATGGCCGTGTCCCAGTCGGTGATGCGGGTCCACGGAACCTGGAACACGGTCCCCATGCTGACGCGCACGCTGCGTCGGTACAGCGGGTCCGCTCCCCCGGGCGACACCAGCACGGCGTCCGCTCCGAGTCCCGCGGCCGCACGGAACGCCGCACCGACATTCGTGTGGTCCCCGACGTTCTCGAGGATCAGGACCAGGGTCGCTCCGTCGATCACCTCGCGGACGGGCGGCAGCTCGGGTCGATGCATCGACGCGATCGTGCCGCGATGCACGGCGAAGCCGGTCACCGATTCGGCGACCTCGTCGGGGACGACGTACACCGGCACGTCGAGATCGCCGACGATCGCGCGGATGTCGTCGATGCGACGCTCCTGCACGAGGACGGAGCGAGGACGGTGACCCGCCGCGACAGCCCGGGCGATCACCTTCGTGGATTCGGCGATGTAGAGCCCACCTTCCGGCTCCTTCACCGTTCGGAGCGCCGTGTCGGTGAGCCCCCGATAGTCGTCGAGTCGTCGATCGTCGGGGTTCGTCACGCGCAGCAGTTCCACGCGCCCCAGTCTGCCATCGCTCGCTCGGCACGTTCCGCGACCGACGGCGAAGCGTGGCCCTCACCGCACGCCGTAGACTCCCAGAAGGAGGTCCTGTGAGCACATCGAGTCCGGTCGAGTTGTCGGCCACCATCGCTCGCACCGCCGAACTCCTTCGGGGTCGCAGGATCGCGTTGCTCACGGGAGCAGGCATCTCCACAGACTCCGGCATCCCGGCGTATCGCGGCGAGGGATCCCGCAACCGGTCCGACCCCATGACCATCCAACGGTATCTGGCCGATGAAGCCGCTCGGCGCCGCTACTGGGTCGGCGGACACCTCGGATGGCGAGCGTTCGCCAGAGCCGACCCGAACCCCGGGCACGTCTCGCTCGCGGCGATGGAGTCCTCCGGCCACGTCAGTGGCGTCATCACACAGAACGTCGACGGACTTCACCTCCGTGCAGGCAGCTCGCACGTGATCGAGGTGCACGGCACGATGCGCCGTGTGCTCTGTCTGAAGTGCGGGCAGGTGTTCGATCGTCGAGACATCGCGGCGCAGATCGAAGAGCGCAACCCATGGATCTCGGTGCCGGAGAACGTCGCACTGGCCCCCGACGGCGACGTGCTGCCCGAGAGCACGGAAGGCTTCATCATCCCCGTCTGCACGGTATGCGGCGGGATGCTCAAGCCGGACGTGGTGTTCTTCGGCGAATACGTCCCTCAGGACCGTTTCAAGGCCGCCGAGTCGCTGCTCCGTGCGAGCGATGCGATGATCGTCGCCGGGTCCTCGCTGGTCGTCAACTCGGGGGTCCGCCTCGTCGAACGGGCGCGGCGTCGCAGCATCCCCCTCATCATCATCAACCGCGAGCCCACGCGCGCGGATGTCTGGGCTGATGTCACCATCGCCGCAGGCACCAGTGACGTGCTCCCCGCCATCCAGGAGCTTCTCGAATGACCCTGCTCACCCTCGTCCGCCACGGTCAGACCGACTGGAACCTCGCTCGACGGATCCAGGGTTCGACGGACATCCCGTTGAACGAGAAGGGTCGTGCAGACGCACGGACCGCGGCCGAGCGCCTCGAAGGCACCACGCACCACGCGATCTACAGCAGCCCGCTCGCGCGGGCGCGTGAGACGGCGGAGATCATCGCAGCGCAGCTCGGACTCGGCGCGCCTGTGCTCGTGCCCGACATCCGGGAGCGCGAGTTCGGAGAGGGCGAGGGGATGCTCGTCTCCGAGTACATGCAGACCTACGGTGACTGGCAGTCTCCGGTCCCCGGTGCGGAGACGCTCGAAGAGGTCGCGGAGCGTTCGATGGGCGCTCTCGACGCGATCGCCCGTGATTCCCGTCGACGCTCGACTCCCCTCGCGGAATCGGTGATCGTCGTGGCCCACGGTGGCGTGATCCGCTCGCTGATCGCTCACGTCTCTGGGGGCACTCTCCCCCGCGACGGCGACCCGATCGTCAACGGGTCCGCGCATCGCTTCGAGGCGTCTCCCGGGATGCTGCGCCTGCTGGACCAGTCCGTCCTGATCTGACCCGGTTACCGAGATCAGCGTCGCTCCGAACCGACTCAGTGACTCCGAACCGACTCAGCGTGCTCGGGCGAGCACCGAACGTGCGTGCCGAAGAACCGGCTCGTCGATCATCCGCCCTTCGAAACGGAACACACCGCGCTCGGACTCGGCCGCCGTGAGCACGGACCGCGCCCAGCGGAGAGCAGCCTCGGTGGGCGCATAGGCCTCACGGATCGCCGAGACCTGGCTCGGATGGATGCAGGCGGTCCCGGCGAAGCCCGATGCCGCAGCATCCTCCGCCTCCGTGACGAGACCGTCGAGATCGTCGATGTCGATGTGCACCGCGTCGATCGCTCCCTTGCCGTGCGCGCCGGCCTCGAGGAGCACGCGCGACCTCGCATAGCGCGCGATGTCGCGATAGCCACCGGTGGCGAGGCGGCTCGAGGTCCCTCCGAGAGATGCGACGAGATCCTCCGCACCCCACATCATCGCCACGATCTGCGGATGGGCCGCGATCCGGTCCGCTGCGTGCACGCCGCGTGCCGTCTCGCACAGTGCGATCAGCGAGAACCTCTCGTCGAAGGCGGCGAGGCTCTCGGGACTCTCGGTCTTGGCGACCATGACGGTGCGGAAGTCCGTCTGCGAGAGCGTCGCCAGATCTGATGCGAACGCGTCGGATCCTGGCGGGTTGACACGGACGACCACCCGATCGGGATCGAGATCGGCATCGATGAGGTTGCCCCGAGCAGTCGCCTTCGCGTCCGCGAGCACGGCGTCCTCGAGGTCGAGGATGACGGCATCCGCCTTCTCCAGCGCGCCGCGGAAACGCTCAGGGCGATCAGCCGGACAGAACAGCAGTGCCGGTCCGAGTTCGAAGGTCATCGGGATGCCCCGTCCGGCAGGCAGTGCACGAGCACCGAACGCGTCGCTGTGGCGACGACCGTCTCGTCCTGGTTGCGCCCGGTGTGAGCGATGGTCACGATCCCCTGTCCTGGGCGCGAGGCAGAGAGTCGCCTGTCGGTGATCACGCTCTCCGTGTAGAGGGTGTCGCCCGCGAACAGCGGGTGCGGGAACGTGACGTCGCCGAAGCCGAGCTGCGCCACGAGGGTTCCCTGGGTGAGCTGGGCCACGGATGCGCCGACCATCGTCGACAGCGTCCACATCGAGTTGATCAGGCGCGCGCCAAACGGCGCCTGCGCGTCAGCGAACGCCGCATCGAGATGCAGTGCCTGCGTGTTCATCGTCAGCGTCGTGAACAGCACGTTGTCGGCCTCGGTGGCCGTGCGCCCTGGACGGTGCAGGTAGCGGGCATCGAGGACGAACTCCTCGAAGTAGAGGCCTCGCTGGATGATGTCACGTGCGGTCACTGTCGCCCCCTCGGTCGATCGGAAGGTCGCATGCTGCCACGCTACCCGGCGAGCCCGAGGCCCCGCGCGATCACGAGCAGTTGGACCTCCGTGGTGCCCTCTCCGATCTCGAGGATCTTCGAGTCCCGATAGTGGCGCGCCACGGGGAACTCGTTCATGAATCCGTTGCCACCGAAGATCTGGGTCGCATCCCTCGCATTGTCCATCGCGGCTTCGCCTGCGACGAGCTTGGCGATGGCGGCCTGCTCGGCGAACGGGAGTCCGCTGTCCCGCAACCTCGCAGCATGGCGCCAGGCGAGCCGCGCGGTGTGCACCCGCGCGCGCATGCGTGCCAGGGTGAACTGGGCGTTCTGACGGGTGCTGAGCGCGCTTCCGAGGATCGTGCGGCTCTTCGCGTAGTCGACGGCCGCTTCCAGGCATCCCTCCGCCGCCCCTGTCGAGAGGGCGGCGATCGCGATCCGCCCCTCGTCCAGGATGCTGAGGAAGTTGCGGAAGCCGCTCCCCCGCGCTCCGAGGAGGTTCGCCGCCGGCACCCGTGCGCCGTCGAAGGTCAGCGGATGCGTGTCGGAGGCGTTCCACCCGACCTTGTCGTAGGGAGCTTCCACAGTGAACCCCGGCGTGCCGTTCGGGACGATGATCGTGGAGATCTCCTTGCGTCCGCCCTCGTTGCCGGTGACGGCGGTGACCGTGACGAATCGAGTGATGGGCGTCCCGGAGTTGGTGATGAACTGCTTCGATCCGTCGATCACCCACTCACCACCGTCGAGGCGCGCCGTCGTGCGAGTCGCGCCTGCGTCGCTGCCGGCCTCGGGCTCTGTCAGACCGAATCCGGCCAGGGCGCGCCCGCTGAGCAGATCGGGGAGATATTCCTGTTTCTGCTCCTCGGTTCCGAATCGGAACACCGGCATCGCGCCGAGACTGACGCCGGCTTCGAGGGTGATCGCGATCGACTGGTCGACCCGACCGAGTGCCTCGATCGCGATGCCCAGGGCCATGTAGTCGCCACCCTGCCCGCCGTACTCCTCGGGAAACGGCAACCCGAACAGCCCGAGGTCACCCATCTGCCCCACGACGTCCATCGAGAGCGTATGCGTGCGGTCGGCTTCGTACGACTGCGGCGCGACGACGCTGTCGGCGAAGTCGCGCACCATCGCTGCGAGCTCGCGCTCCTCGTCTGTCAAGTCCTGCATCATCGGTTCTCCTCCGTCGTCACGCGGGCGACCGGCTGGTCACGCCGCACCTGGTCGCCCACAGCGACCAGCAGGCTCACGACCCCGTCGTGCGGGGCGAGCACAGGGTGCTCCATCTTCATCGCCTCGATCGAGACGATCGGCGTGCCCGCCGTCACCGAGTCGCCGTCGCCCACGTGCACGGCGACGATGCTGCCCGGCATCGGGGCTCGGGCCTCGGGGCTTGTCGCCTCGGTTCGCTCGTCACGCGCCAGCAGGCGTCGCTGCATGCGCTGGCGGCGATCGACCGGGCGCAGTCGTGCAGTGCGGCCGTCCTCGCTCGCCCAGACCGCGCCGTCGCCGTCGGTGGCGACCGCGACGCCCGGGCCGCGTGCTTCACGCGCCTCCGGCGCGAAGAGGATCTCGTCCTGATCGGTGAGGAATGCGACCTCGCGTGACGCGCCAGCGCTGACAGCGTTCCACACCGCGCCGGCGCGGCGCGTGATCTGTGCACCCGCCCCCGAGGCGGTGTCGATCCGTGCCAGGCCTCCCGCGACGGCCAGCATCGACGCCGTCGGCGGGACGACCTGCAGAGGAAGAAGGGTCTCGATCAGCCCCGTGTCAAGATCTCCGGCCACCACACGCTCGTCCTGGCACAGCGTGCGCAGGAAGGCGATGTTCGTGTCGACCCCGAGCACGACGGTCCGTCTCAGGGCCTCGTCGAGGCGACGGAGGGCTGTGGCCCGGTCGGCGGCGACGGCGATGACCTTGGCGATCATCGGGTCGTAGAACCCTGTGACCTCGGAGCCCGTCTCCACCGCCGCATCCACGCGCACCCCCTGCGGCGGATCGAACAGCAGCACGCGGCCCGTGGACGGCAAGAACCCTCGTTCGGGCGACTCCGCGTACACGCGCGCCTCGACGGCGTGGCCGCGTACCGGCGGAGCCTCATCGAGTCGCCCTCCCGCGGCGACCTCGATCTGCAGGGCCACGAGGTCGAGTCCGGTCACCTCCTCGGTGACGGGGTGCTCGACCTGCAGACGCGTGTTCATCTCGATGAAGAACACGTCGTCGGGCTCGTCCGCGTCGATGAGGAACTCCACCGTGCCCGCGCCGACGTACCGCACGCTCTCGGCGGCCTGGATCGCCGCCTCCAGAAGACGAGTCCTCGTCGCATCCGGGATGCCCGCAGACGGCGCCTCCTCGATGACCTTCTGGTGTCGACGCTGGAGCGTGCACTCGCGCTCGCCGAGTGCGATCACGGTGCCATGGACGTCACCGAAGACCTGGACCTCGATGTGACGCGGACGCCGGATGAGTCGCTCGAGGATGAGGGCGTCATCGCCGAACGCCGATGATGCGACCCGTCGGGCCGACGCCAGCGCCGAGCTGAGCGCCGTCGCATCGGCGACGACCTCCATCCCTTTGCCGCCGCCTCCGGCGCTCGGCTTCACCAGCAGCGGGAATCCGATGGCCGTCGCCTCTTCGGCGATCTCCGCGTCGGACAGCCCCCGGGCGTCGAATCCGGGAACCACCGGCACGCCGGATCGCATCACGTGATCCCGCGCCTTCGCCTTGTCGCCCATGATCTGGAGGGCATCGACCGACGGACCGATGAAGACGATGCCGCTCTCTGCGCAGGCTTCTGCGAGGCCCACGCTCTCGGAGAGGAACCCGTAGCCGGGATGGATGGCCTGAGCGCCGGTGGCGCGCGCGGCACCGATCACGGCGTCGATGTCGAGGTAGGACTCGGCAGCGGGAGCGGCGCCGATCCGCACGGCATCATCGGCCTCCCGGACGTGCGGCGCATCCGCATCCGCATCGCTGTAGACCGCGATGCTGCGTATGCCGAGGGCGCGAAGGGTCCGGATGATCCGGCGCGCGATCTCCCCCCTGTTCGCGACGAGGACAGTGTCGAATCGCTGAATGGTCTGCATAGTCATCACGGTCACATCCGGAAGAGGCCGAAGCGCGGTTCGGGCAATGGGGTGCGTGCCACCACGTCGAGAGCGAGGCCGAGGAGGTCGCGTGTCTCCGCGGGGTCGATGATTCCGTCGTCCCAGAGCCGGGCGGTCGCGTAGTACGGCTCGCCCTGCGTCTCGTACTGCTCGCGGATGGGCGTCTCGAATGATGCCCGTTCCTCAGAACTCCAGTCTTCGCCCCGGGAGGCGAGCTGGTCGCTCTTGACGGTGGAGAGCACGGAGGCTGCCTGCGCACCGCCCATCACGGATATCCTGCTGGCCGGCCAGGTCCACAGGAACCGCGGAGAGTAGGCCCTGCCGCACATCGAGTAGTTGCCCGCGCCGAAGGATCCGCCGATGATCACCGTGAGCTTGGGCACCCGCGTACTCGCCACGGCCGTCACCATCTTCGCGCCGTCCTTCGCGATCCCGCCGGCCTCGGCATCCGATCCGACCATGAAACCCGTGATGTTCTGCAGGAACAGCAGCGGGATGCCGCGCTGATCGCAGAGTTCGATGAAGTGTGCCCCTTTGAGCGCCGATTCGCTGAAGAGAACTCCGTTGTTCGCGACGATCCCGACCGGGTGGCCGTGGAGCCTGGCGAACCCGGTGATGAGGGTCTTCCCGTACTCCGCCTTGAACTCGCGCAAGCTGTCGGCGTCGATCAGGCGATCGATGACCTCGTGCACGTCGTAGGCCGCGTTGACGTCGACCGGAACGACGTCATAGAGCGATCCGAGCTCCGCGGGCGGACGGCTGTCGTGCACCTCCCAGGCGGGCCGATGCGGGGCCGGAAGCGTGGCGACGATGTCGCGCAGGATCTCGAGGGCGTGCTCGTCGTCCTCCGCGAGGTGGTCGACGACGCCGCTGCGTCGGGCATGCAGCTCGCCGCCGCCGAGTTCCTCGGCCGAGACGACCTCGCCGATCGCCGCTTTCACCAGGGGTGGTCCACCGAGGAAGATCGTGCCCTGGTCTCGGACGATCACGGTCTCGTCGCTCATCGCGGGGACATACGCCCCGCCGGCCGTGCACGAGCCGAGGACGGCCGCGAGCTGTGGGATGCCCTCGGCCGACATGCGGGCCTGGTTGAAGAAGATCCGACCGAAGTGCTCGCGGTCGGGGAACACCTCATCCTGCTTGGGGAGGAAGGCCCCGCCCGAGTCGACCAGATACAGGCAGGGCAGACAGTTCTCCAGGGCGATCTCCTGCGCGCGCAGGTGTTTCTTCACCGTCAGGGGGTAGTAGGTGCCGCCCTTGACCGTGGCGTCGTTGCAGACGACCATCACGTGCCGCCCGTGCACGAGGCCGATGCCTGCGATCACGCCTGCCGCGGGTGCTTCTCCCCCGTACAGACCGTCGGCCGCCAGCGGAGCGATCTCGACGAAGGGGCTCCCCTCATCGAGAAGTCGGGCCACGCGCTCACGCGGCAGGAGCTTTCCGCGCGCGACATGACGGTCACGAGAGGCCTGCGGCCCACCCTGAGCGACGACCGTCAGCCGGTGGTGCAGCTCGGCAGCGAGAGACTGCTGGGTTGCGGGCATCGTGTTGTCCTCCTCGACCCACGTGGCGCCTGCGACTTCGCTCTGGCGCACTCGATGCGTTCTCGGTTAGTGTTCACTAACCGATTGCATCAGGTTAGCGAGGATTAACTGAGATGACAAGCCCCGTCACCGCGCGAGACCGCGCCAAGGCAGAGCGCTCCGACGCGATCCTCCGAGAAGCCGCACGACTCTTCGCCGACAGCGGATACAACGGCGTGAGCCTCGAAGACATCGGCGCAGCCGTCGGGGTGTCCGGCCCCGCTGTCTACCGCCATTTCGCAGGGAAGCAGGCGCTGCTCGGGGCCGTCCTCGTCAAGGTCAGCGACGACCTCGTCGCCGGCGGAACCCGCGTCGCCGCCGAAGGCTCGACCCCCGAGGAGCGGATGCGTGCGCTCGTCGCCTTCCACGTGGATTTCGCGCTCGGACATGCCGACGTGATCCGCGTGCACGACAGGGACGTGGCCCAGCTCGACGCCCGCGACCACGCCGAGGTGCGGCGTCTGCAGCGCGCCTACATCGAGCTGTGGATCAGCACGCTGGCCCCGCTCGTCGATGCCGATGCCGACGAGCTGCGGTTGCGCGTGCAGGCGTGCTTCGGGCTCATCAACTCCACCCCGCACAGCACCCGTGCGGCCGCCCGCCAGCGCTCCGCCACCGCGACAGTGCTCGCCGCGATGGCGGAGTCGGCGCTTCGCGCGGCTATCTGAGCAGCATCGCGCGCCCGGGCTCCTCCAGCACGTCGGCCACGTCCTTGAGGAACGTCGCTCCCTCCGCTCCGTCGACGAGACGGTGGTCGAACGACAGACTGAGCGTCATCACCTGGCGCAGCGCGATCTCGCCGCGGTACTCCCACGGCTGACGTCTGACCGCGCCCACCGCGAGGATGCCGGACTGCCCCGGTGGCAGGATCGGTGTGCCGGCATCGATCCCGAACACACCGATGTTCGAGATCGAGAACGTGCCTCCCGACAGCTCAGCGGGCGATGTCTTCCCCGCACGCGCCGTCTCGGCGAGGGAACGAAGCGCGTCTGCGAGGCCCGGGAGGGTGAGCGCCTCGGCGTCGCGGATGTTCGGCACGATGAGACCGCGCTCGGTCGCCGCCGCGATACCGAGATCGACGTAGTGGTACTGGACGATCTCTCCCGCGGACTCGTCCCATCGGGCGTTCAGGCCCGGTGTCCGCCCCAGCGCCAGACACACGGCCTTGGCGACGACGGCGAGCGGACCGATCCGGTGCGCTGACAGTGCCCGATCCTCTTTGAGCGACGCGAGAAGATCCATGGTGGCCGTGACGTCCACGGTGTGGAACACCGTCACGTGTGGCGCCGTGAACGCACTCTCGACCATCGCGGCCGCCGTGTGCTTGCGCACCCCGCGGATCGGGATCCGGGTCTCGCGCAATGCCTCGTGCGGCAGCGTCGCGAGCTCGGGAGCGGGCACATCCCTCGGAGGGGCGGTCTCCGCGGAGCCGATGCCGGTGCGCGCCGCGTAGTCGTCGATGTCGTCGCGCCGGATGACGCGGTCGCCCACCGAAGCGGCCACCAGGACGAGATCGACTCCCAGACGCTTCGCGTGAGCACGCACGGGCGGCGTCGAGCGGGGACGTTCGACGACCGTCTCGACGCTCACGGTCGGAGATGCGTCGTGCGGTGCCGCTTCGAGGACCGCGGTGTCGGTCGCCGGCGTCGAACCTCCCGCCCGCCGTGCGCGGCGAGCGGGACGACCGGATGCCGACGGTGCGGCGCCGTACCCGACGAGGTTGGGCTGCGCCTTCTCCTCTGCGGGAGAACTCGTGGCGGGCGCCTCCTCGGCTCCCTCCACATCGAAGGCGATCAGCGGCGAGCCGACCGCGACGGTCTCCCCTGCCTCTGCGTGCAGTGTCGACACGACGCCCTCGTACGGCGAGGGCAGTTCGACCACGGCCTTGGCGGTCTCGACCTCGGCGAGCGTCTGGTTCAGCGCCACCGCGTCGCCCGGTGCGACCAGCCACTGGATGACCTCCGCCTCGGTCAGTCCCTCACCGAGGTCGGGCAGTCGGAACTCGGCGATCATGCGTCCGCTCCCGTCAGACTGTTCGGGCGGTCGAGCACGCGGTCGACCGCGTCGAGCAGGCGATCGAGATCCGGCAGATGGTACTTCTCGAGCTTCGCGGGCGGGTAGGGCACGTCGTGGCCCGTGACCCGGAGAGGCGCGGATTCGAGGTACTCGAAGCAGAGCTCCGTGATGCTCGCGATGACCTCTGCCGCCATACCGGCCTCGCGCGAGGCCTCGTGAGCCACCACCACGCGTCCCGTCTTGCGGACGGATGTCGCGATCGTGTCGTAGTCGACGGGCGAGAGCGACCGCAGGTCGATGACCTCCAGGGAGGTCCCCTCGTCCTCGGCGGCCTCTGCTGCCTGCAGCGCCGTGGAGACCATGGCGCCGTACGTGATCAGAGTCGCATCCGTGCCGGACCGGACCACACGGGCGAGGCCCATGGGCGCGGCGTCCGCCAGCGGGGCGTCGAGGTCGACGTCGCCCTTGTGGTGGTACAGCCGCTTCGGCTCGAAGAAGATCACCGGGTCGTCGGACGCGATCGCCTGGCGCAGACTCCGGTAGGCGTCCTCGGGATTCGACACCGCGATCACGCGGAGTCCCGCCGTGTGCACGAAGTAGGCCTCCGGCGACTCGGAGTGGTGCTCCGCCGCACCGATGCCGCCCGCCCACGGGATGCGGATCGTGATCGGCATCTTCACCCGGCCCTGCGTGCGGTAGTGGAGCTTCGCGACCTGGGCGACGATCTGGTCGAACGCGGGATAGACGAATCCGTCGAACTGGATCTCGACGACCGGACGGTATCCGCGGAAGGCGAGTCCGACGGCGGTGCCGACGATGCCCGACTCCGCGAGGGGGGTGTCGATCACGCGCGAGGCTCCGAATTCATCGAGCAGCCCGTCGGTGACGCGGAACACTCCGCCGAGCTTGCCGATGTCCTCTCCGAGCAGGACGACCTTCTCATCGTCGCGCATCGCCTGGCGGAGACCGGCGCCCAGGGCCTTTCCGAGAGTGAGTTCGGTCACGTTCACGCCTCGCCTTCGAAGGATGCGAGGTATGCGGCGTACTCGCCGCGCTGACGGTCGAGCCCCGTGTGCGGCTCCGCGTAGACGCCGTCGAACACGGAGAGCGGTGGCCGGGTGACCATACCCAGGCACTCGGCGCGCATCTCGCGGGCGACGACGTCCGCGGCGGCCTGCGTCTCGGCCATGTGGTCGTCGCTGAGCTCGCCGAGTGCGCGAAGGTGCGCCTCCACGCGGGCGATCGGGTCGCGACGGCGCCAGGCATCGAGCTCGTCGTCCTTGCGGTAGCGGGTCGGGTCATCGGCCGTCGTGTGGGGTCCCATCCGATACGTCACGGCCTCGATGTACGCGGGACCCTTGCCCGAACGCGCATGTGCGAGCGCCCAGCGCATCGCGGCCATGCAGGCGAGGACGTCGTTGCCGTCGACCCGGAGGCTCGGAATGCCGAAGCCGGGAGCACGGCCGGCGATCGGATACTGCGACTGCACCGACACGGGCTCCGAGATGGCCCAGTGGTTGTTCTGGCATACGAAGACGACGGGCGCCTGATACGACGACGCGAAGATCATCGCCTCGTTGACGTCCCCCTGACTCGTCGCGCCATCGCCGAAGTAGGTGACGGCGACCTCGTCTGCTCCGTCGTGCCTGATGCCGAGCGCGTAGCCGACGGCATGCAGTGTCTGCGCGCCGATGATGATCTGCAGCGGAGCGACACGGAGCGATGCGGGGTCGTGCCCGGCACCCTCCTCGCCACGCCACATCCGCACATAGTCACCGGGCTTCGCGCCGCGCGCGTAGATCACGCCGGTCTCCCGGTAGCTGGGGAAGACGTAGTCCTGAGGGGCGAGCGCCCTCGCGGTGCCGATCTGCGTCGCCTCCTGGCCCTGGCACGGGGCCCACAGGCCCAGCTGTCCCTGACGCTGGAGCGCCACGCCCTCGGCATCGATCCGGCGGAGGATGATCATGTCGCGGTGCAGCGCGCGCAGTGACGCCGCATCGATGTCGTCGACGAACGCGTCGAGCTGGGGGTTCGCGATGCGCGTGCCGTCGGGCGTGAGGATGCGCTCTGCGAGTTCGAGATCCTGTGCCGTGTCGGCGATCGGGGTGATCTGCGGTGACATCATCGTCCTCCTCATCAGTGGCCGTCGTCACGGGTTCTACGCGCGGCCCCAGCATCATCGCCGGTTCACTCGAGAGTACGTCCGCTCATCACCTCGCTCAAGCAACCGGGAGCGGCTTGAGCATGTTGCCAAATCCGGGCGGGGGTGACCCTGCTATCGTTTGGCACTATGGCCGGACTTGACCGCATCGATCTGGAACTTCTCGCCGCTCTCGCCGATGACCCTCGCGTCACGATCGTCGCGCTGGCGGAGAATCTCGGGCTGTCACGGAACACCATCCAGGCGCGTATGGCGCGTCTCGAGCAGACCGGCGTCTTCATGTCGTACGAGCGGTCGTTCTCCACCGACGTCCTCGGATTCCCCCTGCAGGCTTTCGTCAGCATCGGGGTCCGTCAGACCGAGTTGCCTCGCATCATCAACGAGCTGGCTCGCATCCCGGAGGTCGTCCAGGCACACGGGCTCAGCGGCTCGATCGACCTGCTCGCTCGTGTCGCGTGCCGCGACGCTCGCCACCTGTTCGACACGGATGCACGCATCCTGTCGATCGACGGCGTCGAGCGCACCGAGACCTCCCTTGCGATGGGCGAGGTGATCCCGTTCCGGGTCGCGGGGCTCATCGGCCTCGCGCGGCGGGAATCCTGAGGAATCGTCGGATGGCGCCCGCCGCTTCGGCGGGCGTCTCATAGTGGATCAGGTGGCCGACGTGCGCGATCTCCACCAACGTCCCGTCGTCGAACCGCGTCACGAGCTCTCGTTCCACTTCGATCGGCGTGATGTCGTCGCGTTGCGCGGCGACCAGCAACGTGGGCACGTCGATCGCGGCGGCGAACTCGCTCACATCGTGTGACACGCTCGCCACGAACGCATCCCGGAGCACATCACGGTCGGCGAAGCGCGAGAAGTAGGTGTCGTGCTGGTCATGGATGAATCGGCGGAGCTCACGATCCGAGGTCTTGGCCATGGTGATGCTCATGACCCGGACGATCAGACGGTTGCGCAGCAGCGCGGTGCCCAGCTTCTCGGGAAGCCGAGCGCCCAGGGCGTAGTACATGACCGCGAGACGGGTCATGATGCCCTTCGGCCCTTCCAGCGCCGGGGCGCCGATGGGGTTGATCAGGATGAGACGCGGGGTCTCGAGTCCGCCCGCGACTGCGGCGGACGTGACGATCGAGCCGAAGGAGTGTCCGAGGATGACCGCACCGGGGGCGACGGCTGCCGCGAACTCGGTGAGCCATGCGACGTACTCCGCCAGGTCGTACGCACGACCCGGCACCGGAGCCGTCTCGCCGAACCCCGGAAGATCGGGAGCGATGACGTGCGCCTCCGGCAGGAAGGCGAGGACGGACTCGAGGCCGTGGTGATCGCCGCGGAAGCCGTGCACCGCGATGACGGTGACCTCGGCGTCTGCGGAGCCATACTCCCAGTAGACCGTCGTACCCTCGCGCACCTCCACCTCGCGGCGCTCGACCGGGAGGCGTCGAAGGCGATCGGAGTACGGAGAGGGGACGCTCATGGACCAAGTCTATGGGCGGCTCCTCGACGCTGTCCGTGTGCCTTCGCACGGATGTCGGCACCTCGATCTACGGTGTTTCCATGCCCCCGGCTCCTTCGCTTCCGCACTGGATCACGCGCGTCGGCGTCTTCGACCTCGAGACCACCGGGGTCGATGTCGAGAACGATCGCGTCGTCACCGCACACGTCGGGCTTCTCGACGCGGACGGCCGCGAGATCGCAGCGCGCGACTGGCTCGCCGATCCCGGGATACCGATCCCCGAGGGTGCGACCGCGATTCACGGGGTGACGACCGAGCGGGCGCGGCGTCTCGGGCGTCCGGCGGGCGAGGTGGTGGGCCAGGTGACCGCAGCTCTGCGCTCGCTCCTCTCGCAGGGCGTCCCTGTCGTCGCCTACAACGCGGCGTACGATTTCTCGCTCCTGGCGCACGAGGCCCACCGCCACGGCATCGAAGCGCTGACGAATCCCGCACCGATCATCGATCCCCTCGTCATCGACAAGGCGTACGACCGATACCGCCCCGGCAAGCGGACCCTCCAGGTCGTCGCGTCGCTCTACGCGGTGCAGCTCGAGGACGCACACGAAGCCGCCGCAGACGCTGTCGCGGCCGGCCGCGTGGCTCAGGCGCTGGCGCGCCAGTTCGTGTTGCCGGAGACACTCGAAGAACTGCACACGCGGCAGGTGGGCTGGGCGCGCTCACAGGCCGCAAGCCTGACGGAGTACTTCATCCGCATCGGTCGGCTCGATCCCGAAGACCGCCTCGACGGCACCTGGCCCGTTCGTGCCCGCCGCACCGCCGAGGGGGTGGACGCGGATGCGATTCCGAACGGCTGATGTCGCGCGCGTCGAGAGCACCTGGAAGCAGTTCGTGCCCTCGGCGGTCCTGCACGATGTGGATCCCCACCGCCTCTACTTCGACTGGAAGTCCGTCGAGCTCGGCGAGTTGACTCTGGTTCGATATGACCTCGCGGCCAAGGTCCGCACGACAGCCGAACCCGAGGATCAGTTCATCGCGTGCCGTGTCGAGGGCCCCGATGCTCAGTTGCGCTCCGACCGGTCCGAGCTCGTCGCGAGTCGCCCCTGGCTGTCCGACGGCCCTCGAGTGCACGCGCAGTGGGAGCGTGGCGCCAGAGTCACCGCGCTCATCTTCGAGCGTGCCTCCCTGCAGAGCCTCGCCCAGCAGATCAGCGGAGACGACACCGTGGCACTGCACGTGGCCGACCTCGCCCCGCGTTCGGATCGCGCCGCCGACGCGTGGTCTCGCATGTTCGCGTACCTCGAGCAGAGCGCCGAGTCTCTCGACGATGACGGTGACACCGAGCTGCTCAGGAGCGAGCTCGCCCGACATGCGGCAGCGACGACTCTGGCCACCTTCTCCACGACGGGCCGGCTGCACAGGCATCGACCCGCTCAGACGACCCCTGCGCCCGCGACAGTGCGTCGCGCCCTGGACTTCATCGCAGAGAACGCGCATCGCCCGATCACCGTCGACGACGTCGCATCAGCCGTCCACATCTCGACCCGCGGGCTGCAGTACGCGTTCCGGCGTGCGCTCGACACGACCCCGGCCGAGTGCCTGAGGCGGGCGCGCCTCGACGGCGCCCACCGTGATCTCCGTTCCGGAGCCCAGAGCACCGTCGCGGCTGTCGCGCGGAAGTGGGGATTCTCCCATCCTTCGCGGTTCGCGGTCGCGTACCGCGAGAGCTTCGGCGTGCTTCCCTCCGTGACAGCGGCGACCCACCGTCGATGACACCACGCGAACAGAGTGTTCGCATCGCTCGCGCGCCGGGGCGGTCCTGTCGGGTCGGTTCCTCGGAGCGTCCTAGATTCCGAGGTATGGGTTCCCTCTACTACGGCGGCTCGGAGCCGATCCAGATCGAAGACCGAGCGCTCGCCCACCTCAAGGTCGTCGTCGCCACCAAGCTGCGCCGTAACGAGAGCTTCACCCTGACCTGGAAGCACCAGGACGGCCAGTCCGAGGGGCGCTCGACCGTCTGGCTGCATCCGTCCATCCCGCTCCGATTCGTGTTCGACGAGACCGAGGCACCGGAGCTGAGCCGCCGATGGATCGAGGATCTGGCGCACTCGGCGAACTCGAGCGGCGGGATCACTCTCGTCGACGAGCTCCTGGAGCCCGCAGGACAGCCCGACGCGTCCAAGACCCACTGACGCGCCGCGACGGAGTCTGACGCGCCGCGACAGACTGCACGGAGAGTAGGGCGGGCGGGACTTGAACCCGCGATCGTTGGGTTATGAGCCCACTGCCTTAACCAGCTTGGCCACCGCCCCGTGAGCACCAGCCTACCGGTCGACCCTGGTCAGATCGGCGTCGCCTCGGCGTGCGTCCGGAGGTGTCCCAGATAGATGTCCGCGTTCGCGATCAGTCCAGCTCTCTCTTCGTCGCTGAGCATCCTGCGCACCTTCGCAGGCACTCCGGCCACCAGCGAGCCGTCAGGGACCTCGGTACCACCGAGCACGACAGCGCCGCCCGCGATGAGGCATCCCGCACCGATGACCGCACCGCTGAGGATGACGGCGCCCATGCCGACGAGCGACCCGTCTCCGATCGTGCACCCGTGGACCACCGCGTTGTGACCGATGGAGACCTTCGCCCCGACGACGACGGGGTGGCCGGCGTCCACGTGCAGCGACACGTTGTCCTGCACGTTGCTCGCCTCGCCGATGACGATGGCGGCCGAGTCGCCGCGGAGGACCGCGTTGTACCAGACGCTCGCGCCCGCCGCGAGCGAGACCTCGCCGATGATGCGCGCGCCGTCGGCGACGAAGGTGTCTTCGGCGATCGAGGGAGCCTTCCCCGGGAGTGCGAGAACGGAGGCTCCGGCTGCGATGCTCATGAGGCGAGACTACCCTCACCTCCCCTGACTTCCGCGTGATTCCGCGGCACTAAGCCGAGCCTTCGCTTGCTTGCGGAATGTTCTCAGCTGAGTAGCGTTGTCTTCATCAGGTACGAGAAGAGCACTTCAGAGGAGCCGAAGATGAGCAAGGTACAGACCGTTTCCACCACCGCCAGCGACCCGACCGTGGCAGCTGCAGCGGCTCAGTTCCTTTCGCCCGTCGTCCTCGGACTTCAGGCTCTCACGGTCAACGGAAAGCAGGCTCACTGGCACGTCCGCGGCGCGAACTTCGTCGGTGTCCACGAGCTGCTCGACACGATCGTCGCCCATGCCGGCGACTTCGCCGACACGGCCGCTGAGCGCATCGTCGCCCTGGGCCTCCCGATCGACGCACGCATCAGCGCGGTCGCCGCGAAGGGCAGCGCGACCTCGGTCCCCGCCGGCTTCACGCAGTCCGACGAGCTCGTCCGTGCGGTCATCTCCGACATCGACGCGATCCTCGTCGACACCAAGGCCGCGATCGACGGCCTGGACGAGGTCGACCTGACCAGCCAGGACGTCGCGATCGAGATCATGCGTGGACTCGAGAAGGACCGCTGGTTCCTCGTGTCGCACATCGCCGCGTAAGCACCACGTCGAAAGGGGCACCGGGTTCTCCCGGTGCCCCTTTTCTCGTTGAGGCTCGAGGTCAAGCGCCGTGGGTGACTCGCCCGGCCACGAGCGTCGCGAGGACGGGCATACCGCGCAGATCGACACCAGACGCGGTCAGCGGGTCGAGCCCGCACAGGACGATGTCGGCGATCTCGCCCGGCCGCAGGGCCGTGCGCACGCTCGCCTGGATCGACTGCTCTCGCGTGAGCCGCTCCTCGGGATGCCACGGGTCGCGATCATCATCGGTACGCGTGACGGCCGCGGCGATCGCCTGCCACGGGTCGAGAGGCGCGACGGGGGCGTCAGAGCCGAACCTCAGCTCGACCCCTGCGTCACGCAGAGCGCCGAGGGGATACCCGATGGATGTCTGCCCCGCCCAGTGCTTCCCGACGAGGTCGCGGTCGTCCAGCGCATGCTGCGGCTGGACGCTCGCGATCACGCCGAGGCGACCGAAGCGTGCGAGATCCGCGTGCCGCACGAGCTGGGCATGCTCGATCGTCCCCACGGCACCCGACACGGTGAAGGCATCGAGAGCCCCGGTGACGGCTCGATCACCGATCGCATGCACCGCGACCGCGAGACCCGCGCCTGTCGCGACCGTCAGCAGCTCGGTGAGCTCCGCCGGCGGAACCGTGAGGATACCGAAGTTCTCGGGGTCGCCAGGGTAGGAGTGCGAGCATGCCGCCGTCCGCGTTCCGAGCGATCCGTCGCTGATGATCTTCAGCGGTCCGACGTGCACCAGACCGCGCCCGGCCTCCGGCGCGTCCGGTGCCTCGTGGAGTTCGCCTGTCCTCAGGCCCGCCGCGATGGCGCGGGTCAGATCGAACGGGTAGACGGCGAACTCGACGCGATGAGAGGCGAAGCCCGCCGCGACCCGCCGCGGCCAGGCGTCCGCGTTCCACGCCATGTCGAAGTCCACCAGGCCCGTGACACCTCGGGATGCCGCTCGCTCCCCCGCTGCACGCACAGCGATGTCGCCGCGCTCGGGATCCACGGCGTTCAGCCGACGGGAGATCTCGAACGCATCCTGCTCGCGCAGCATCCCATCGGAACTCGTGAAACCTTCGAGCGACAGCGCTGCGGAGTTGAGCCACGTGCTGTGCACGTCGGCATTGATGAGGTAAGTCGGAATCGATCCGGTCGCGTTGTCGAGGAGGTCGAGAGTGGGCGCGTCCGGCCACATCGCGTCGCGGAATCCGCTGCCGACCTTGCGACCGTCGGGCAGCGGCGCGGATGCGGACATGATCGCCGCCGCCTCCGCTGCAGACGCCGCCCCGCCCAGAGCGACGCGTTCCGTCGCGAGAGCCCACTGCACCGTGTGCACATGATTGTCCCAGAGACCAGGCACCACCCAGGCGCCGTTCCCTTCGAGCACCTCACCCCGGGGAGGGATCGCTCCCGCCGGTGCGATATCGCTGATGAGGCCCTCGTCGATGAAGATGTCGACCGGTTCATCGTCGATCAGGAACTCTCGTCCCGGTCCCGCGATCCGTACGGAGGTGATCGTGCCGATCAGAGAGTCGATGCCGGTCATCGGAGCCCACCCGTGCGCGCTTCGTGCGCGCGCCTCATCTCGGCGGCAAGCCCGGGATGCGCGTAGGGCCCGTCGCCCTCGAGCTCCGCGATGACCGTCTCGACCGTTTCCGCAGACTTGTTCTGACTGAGTTTGCGCTTCGCCACCACGCGCGTCGGAGTGAGTCGGAACCCGACCGTCCCCGAGGCGAGGCGGGTGACGAACGCGGGATCGTTGGGACGCTCCCACATGCGCCGAGGCTCCGGCATCCTTCCCTCGAACCGGTCGACGAGCCGATCGAGAACCGCGAGGTTCTCCTCGTCGCTCAGGATCTCGGGGACTCCTGCCAGGTGCACCGCCGTGTAGTTCCAGGTCGGCACGGCCTGGACATCGCCGTACCACCCCGGCGAGATGTAGCCGTGGGGCCCCTGGAAGACGACGAGGAGCTCCCGCTCTCCCATTCCGTGGATCAGATCGTCGGGACGCCCGACATGTCCGACGATCGTCAGGTCGTCACGATCGTCGTCGAGCAGCGCCACATAGTGCGATGACACGAGTCCGTCCGGACCGTTGCTGACGATCGTCGTCCACGGGTTCGCATCGATGACCCGCCGGATCTCGGTGACGTCCGCGAGCGTGAAGCTGGGGTTCTGACGCATCCTCTCAGCCTATGGCCGAAGGCTCACGCCTGACAGCGCGGACACCAGTAGAGCTTGCGGGCACCGATCTCCTCCAGCGCGATCTCCGTTCCGCAGACACGACACGGAAGTCCCGCCCGGTGGTAGACCCAGTGCCGGTCGTCGCGGCTCGCCATCGCCGCGCGATACTGGTCGGGCGAGAGGTCGTCCATGGTCATCATCTGCCCGGTCTCGACCCCGATCGCCAGCAGGGTCACCCAATCACGCCAGAGCGCACGGACCACACCCTCGGGCACGTCGCGGCCCGGCGTATGCGGGTTCAGCCTCTGACGGAAGAGCATCTCGGCGCGGTACACGTTTCCGATGCCGCTCACCACCGCCTGGTCCATCAGGAGCAACGCGATCACGGTCGGCTTCTTGCGCACCGCCTGCACGAAACGCTCTTCGTTCAGCGCCGGGTCGCCGACCAGCGGGTCGGGGCCGAGCTTGGCGACGCTGGCGAGCATCTCCTCCGGGGTCTGCAGCACGCACGCGGTCGGCCCGCGGAGGTCGGCAGCCGTGATGTCGGTCATCAGACGCAGGCGCACCTGGCCGACCACCGGAGGCGGCCACTCCATGCCCTCGTCCGCGAGTCCCTTCGTCTGCTCGGACATGCGCACGTGCACGCGGGTGCGCCGAGGGGCGCCGATCGATGCGAGGGAGTTCTCCCCCGCGTCGTCGAGGATCGCCTCGCCGACGTCCGTCCCTCGCTGATTCGTCTGTCCCATGCGGCCGTTCGCGGACGCGATGGTGGGATCGACGAGGATCTCCCCGGCGAAGTCCCATGCCCCGTACAGGCCGAGGTGCACGCGCAGCCAGAGGTCGCCCTCGGCCTCGAGGAACATCTGCTTGCCGACCGCCTGGACGCTGAGCGCCTCGCGGCCGTCGAGCACGGCTGCTCCCTCCGCGAAGCGCCCTTGCGGGCTGGACGCCCTCATCGTCTTGCCGACGAAGTTCCGCTCGAACTGACGAGCGATGCGGTGGACGGAGTGTCCCTCAGGCATGTCAGGCCCGCGGATCCGGAAGGAGCGAGCCGTCGCGTTCGAAGTCGGCGATCTGACCGATCCGGCGCACGTGACGCTCGTCCTGCGAGAACGGCGTCACGATGAACGTGTCGATGAACGAGGTGACCTCGTCGAAGGTGTGCTGGCGCGCTCCGATCGAGATCACGTTGGCGTCGTTGTGCTCGCGCGCGAGTTCGGCCGTCGAGGTGTTCCACACCAGAGCGGCGCGGATTCCCTCGACCTTGTTCGCGGCGATCTGCTCGCCGTTGCCCGATCCTCCGAAGACGACGCCCAGAGTCTCGATACCGGCCGCCTGATCGGCGACCACAGCCTGCGCAGCACGGATGCAGAACGCGGGGTAGTCATCCAGGGCGTCGTACTCCACCGGCCCGTGGTCGACGACCTCGTGACCGGCGCCGCGCAGGTGGTCCTGCAACTGCGTGGAGAAGTCGAGACCGGCGTGATCGGTGGCGATATGGATGCGCATGGCATCCATCCTAGAAGCGCAGAGGGTCAGCCGGTGATCATGGGGCGACGCCGGCGGCGGCCGGCTTGAAACCCGCACGGACGTTCTCGCAGCATCCGGGACGGCACACGTCGAACGCACCGGGCAGCGCGGTGACGTGCGGTCGCTCCGCGTTCGGCCGTCCTTCGAGACGCTCGACGATCAGATCGACGATTCCGGTGACGAATGACGGCGCCACACCGGGCGTCGGCGTGCGCGTGAAGGCGAGCCCCGCCTCCTCTGCGGCTTCCGCCGCCTCGGTGTCGAGGTCCCACAGGACCTCCATGTGGTCGCTCATGAAGCCGACGGGAACCACCGCGACCGCCTTTCGGCCGCGCGCGGGGAGCTCGCCGATCACGTCGCACACGTCGGGCTCGAGCCACGGCTGCGACGCAGGACCCGAGCGGGACTGGTACACAAGTTCCCACGAGACGTCAGCGGCGGCGGGGATGCTCTCGCGAACCCGGTCCATGACCCACGCGGCGACGGCGAGATGCTGCGCCGCATAGGCGCCGCCTTCGCCCCATTCGATGTCCCGGGCGCCCGAGCGCTCGGCATCCGCGGTCGGGATGCTGTGGGTCGAGAAGAGGATCTGGATGTCCTCGGCGGCGATGCCCTGCGCGAGGAACGTCTCGACCGCCTCGCGCACGCCCGTCTCGAACGACTCCACGAAGCCGGGGTGGTCGTAGAACGGACGGATCTTGTCGATCGTGACCGTGTCGCCGAGACCTGTCTCCTCGAGCACGCGGGCGAAGTCCTCGCGATACTGACGGCAGCTCGAGAACGAGCTGTAGGCGCTGGTCGCGAAGGCGAGCAGAGTGGTGCGGCCGTCGGCCGCCGCCTCGGTCACCACCTCCTCGAGGTACGGGCTCCAGTTGCGGTTGCCCCAGTACACCGGCAGGTCGATGTCGCGGCGCGCGAGTTCCGCCTCGAGTGCGTCCTTGAGGATGCGATTCTGACCGTTGATCGGGCTGACGCCGCCGAAATGACGGTAGTGGTGCGCGACCTCTTCGAGACGCTCGTCAGGGATCCCGCGCCCCCGGGTGACGTTACGGAGGAAGGGGATGACGTCATCCTGTCCTTCCGGTCCCCCGAACCCGGCGAGGAGGATGCCGTCGTAGGCCACCGGGGTGGTCACATACGGCGCGCCGGAGGCAGCGGCATCGGAGGCAAAGCGGACGGTGTTCGGCTCGATCGCGGTCACCCCTCCATTCTTTCATCTCCTGAGAGCGAGAGCGTCCGTCCCGCTGGCGTAGGCTGTCATGGTTGCCGTGGGCGCCAACTGCGCTGGGTTGCGGCAGCATCCCCTCACCCCTGGGAGTACAGCTGTGCCTGGAGAGAACCTCACCCGCATCGAAGCGCAGGAGCGCCGCGACGTCGTCGACACCCAGTCGTACGAGGTCTCGCTCGACCTGACGAAGGGTGCCGAGGTCTTCGGCTCCCGCAGCGTCGTGCGCTTCACCGCGACGCCGGAGAGCTTCACCTTCATCGACCTGATCGCCCGCGAGGTCCGTGAGATCTCGCTGAACGGCGAACAGCTCGACCCCGACGACGTCTTCGCCGACTCACGCATCGCTCTCTCCGGCCTCCAGGTCGAGAACGTCCTCGTCGTCGACGCCGACTGCGAGTACACGAACACCGGCGAGGGGCTGCATCGGTTCGTCGACCCGGTCGACGGCGAGGTCTACCTCTACTCGCAGTTCGAGGTGCCGGATTCGCGCCGGGTGTTCGCCGTCTTCGAGCAGCCCGATCTGAAGGCCACCTTCCAGTTCACGGTGACCGCACCGGCCTCCTGGAAGGTCGTCTCCAACTCCCCCACGCCCGAGCCGATCGTGCATGACGACGACACGGTCGCCACGTGGGGCTTCGAGCCCACTCCTCGCATCTCCTCGTACATCACGGCCCTCGTCGCGGGTCCCTACGAATCCACGTTCTCCGAGCTGACCAGCGCGTCGGGTCGTGTGATCCCGCTCGGCGTCTACGGCCGCAAGAGCCTGTGGCAGCACCTCGATGCCGACTACATCTTCGACAAGACCCGTGAGGGCTTCGCCTACTTCGAGTCGAAGTTCGGCGTGCCGTACCCCTTCGCGAAGTACGACCAGCTCTTCGTCCCCGAGTTCAACGCGGGTGCCATGGAGAACGCGGGAGCGGTGACGTTCACCGAGACCTACGTCTTCCGCAGCAAGGTGACCGACGCCGTCAAGGAGCGTCGCGTCGTCACGATCCTGCACGAGCTCGCGCACATGTGGTTCGGCGACCTCGTCACGATGAAGTGGTGGAACGACCTCTGGCTCAACGAGTCGTTCGCCGAGTGGGCGTCGACGATCGCGACGGCCGAGGCCACTGAGTGGACAGAGGCGTGGACCACGTTCAACGCGATGGAGAAGACCTGGGCGTATCGCCAGGACCAGCTGCCCTCCACGCACCCGATCGTCGCCACGATCAACGACCTCGAAGACGTGCAGGTCAATTTCGACGGCATCACGTATGCCAAGGGCGGCTCGGTCCTCAAGCAGCTCGCCGCCTGGGTGGGCATCGAGGAGTTCTTCGCCGGCGTCTCGCAGTACTTCCAGAAGCACTCCTGGGGCAACACCGAGCTGAGCGACCTCCTCGTCGAGCTCGAGGCCACCAGTGGTCGCGACCTCAGCACCTGGTCGAAGAAGTGGCTCGAGACCGCCGGTGTGAACACGCTGGAGCCGGTCATCGCCGAAGACTCCGACGGCACGATCTCGCGTTTCGCCGTCACCCAGACCGCACCCGCCGACTACCCGACGATCCGCCCCCACCGTCTCGGAATCGGGTTCTACACGCTCACGGACGGTGCGCTGGTGCGCACCCACTACGCCGAGGTCGATGTCGACGGCGACCGCACCGAGGTGCCGGAGCTGCACGGCCACAAGCGCCCCGATCTCGTGCTCCTCAACGACAATGACCTCGCATACGCGAAGATCCGCCTCGACGAGCGTTCCCTCGCCACCGCGATCGCGCACCTCGCCGACATCAGCGACCCACTGGCCCGCGCGCTCGTCTGGGGCGCCGCCTGGGATCAGACGCGTGACGCCGAGACCGCCGCGTCCGACTACATCGACCTCGTCCTGGGCAACATCGGTCGAGAGACCGAATCCACCACCGTCCGCACCACGCTCGCGCAGCTGCGCACGGCGGCGACCCTCTACGTCACGCCGGCAGATCGCCGCGCGGCACGTCAGAAGGTGGCCGACGGACTCTGGAACCTCGCGGAGTCGGCGGAATCAGGCAGCGACAGTCAGCTCCAGTTCGTCACGGCATTCGCCGGGGCACTGGTGACGCCCGAGCACGCCGGCATCATCGGTCGTCTGCGTTCTGGCGAGGAGACGCTTCCCGGACTCGAGATCGACGCCGACCTGAGCTGGCAGCTGCTCGTCGGCCTCGCCACGATCGGTGCCACGGACGCGGCGTCGATCGACGCCGCACTGGCTTCGGACAACACGTCGAAGGGTGGCGAGTTCGCCGCTCAGGCCCGCGCCGCTCTACCCGACTCTGCGTCGAAGAAGGCCGCCTGGGCATCGCTGATCGAACGCGACGATGCCCCGAACACGATCGTGCGCTCCGCAGCGCTCGGCTTCGTGCACCCGGCCGGCGCCGATGCACTCCGTGAGTTCGTCCCGGCGTACTTCGACATGCTGATCCCGATCTGGGAGGCGCGCACCTACCAGATCGCGCAGTACCTCGTCGTCGGCCTGTTCCCGACCGCGATCGCCGATGTCGAACTGCGCAACGCGACCCGCGCGTGGCTCTCCGCGCACCAGGACGCCGCTCCCGCGCTGCGTCGCCTCGTACTCGAGAACCTCGCCGACGTCGAGCGCGCGCTCGCGGCACAGTCCCGCGACGCGGAGGACTGAGACCCGGTTCCACGATCAGGCCTCTGTGCGGTGCATCCAGCCCGCACAGAGGCCTGATCGCTACTCTGGAGGTGATGATGCAGCCATTCGAAGCCACTCCCGAGCCCGTCGCGACCGAGGTCCCCAAAGTGTGGTCCGACATCCTCAGTGTGCTCGGCGTCGTCGGAGGAAAAGCGCTGCAGGTCGCGCTGATCATCGTCGCCTGCGTGGTCATCGCCCTGGTGCTGCGTGTGGTCATCAGGCGTGTCGTGCACCGGATCGTCGACAGCGCGAAGAACAAGGCCGCGGTCGACGACACGCAGGCCCTCGAGCGCTCCCCGCTCGCGGACATGCGACTCGTGCAGCGCACGCGCACTCTCGGGACGATCCTGCAGAACATCGTCAACGTGATGCTCGTCGTGATCGCGCTGGTCCTGGTCGTGAACGCCCTGGACAACAGCCTGCTCGGCTCCCTCACCCTCCTCACGGCAGCGGTCGGTGCCGGTCTCGGTTTCGGTGCGCAGAACATCGTCAAGGACGTCCTGAACGGCATCTTCCTCGTCGCCGAGGACCAGATCGGCATCGGCGATGTGGTCGACCTCGGCCTCGCGACGGGAGTCGTCGAGTACGTCAGCGTGCGGATCACTCAGGTCCGCGATGTGAACGGAACGCTCTGGTATGTGCGCAACGGCGAGGTGCTGCGCATCGGCAACATGTCTCAGGGCTGGGCGCGCGCGATCATCGACCTCGGCGTGCCGGTCGATTCCGACCTCGACAAGGTCGAGAAGATCATGCTCGAGACCGCTCAGGGGCTCGCCAAGGATCCGAAGTGGCGCACCCGCATCATCGAGAAGCCCGAGCTCTGGGGCCTGGAATCAGTGGGCGGCGATGCCCTCGTCGTGCGCCTGGTGATCAAGGCCCGCGCGAATGCGAAAGACGACGTCGCGCAGGAACTGCGCAAGCGTCTGCGTGCTGCCATGCTCGAGAACGAGATCTCCTTCCCGAGCATGACCACCGTCATCCCCACCGGTCTCGACGGGGCTCGTCGCGTGCGTGGCGCCAATCCGCCCAAGACGCGCCCGAACGCGGTCACGGGTGTGCCCGTCATTCCCGACCGCGGAATCTGGCGACGCAAGAAGACGACCGATGACGGGAGCCCCCAGAAGTGACGTTCTACGACGAGGTCGGCGGTCGCGAGACGTTCGCGAAGATCGTCTCGGTGTTCTACCGCGAGGTCGCTCTCGATCCGGTGCTCAAGCCCATGTATCCCGAAGACGATCTGGGTCCCGCCGAACAGCGGCTGCTGATGTTCCTCGAGCAGTACTGGGGCGGTCCGACCACCTACGGCGAGACACGAGGTCACCCTCGGCTGCGGATGCGGCACATGCCGTTCCACGTCGACCCCGATGCCCGCGACAGGTGGCTTCGACACATGCGGACCGCGGTGGACGAGGCACAGTTGTCGCCGCTCCACGAATCCACGCTGTGGGACTATCTCGAGCGCGCCGCATATGCCATGGTGAACACATTCGAGCCGTCCGGCATCGGCACGTCCGCCGCCGGGCGCCCCACGCTCGAGACGCGATCACGTCAGGAATCAACGGAGAACACATGACGCACACGCCCCTGTCTGCAGACGTCCTGATCATCGGATGGGGGCTCGCCGGTCTTGTCGCGGCGAGTGAGGCGCTGGATGCCGGACGCCGCGTGATCCTGATCGATCAGGAGCCACGCACGAACCTCGGCGGACAGGCATGGTGGTCGTTCGGTGGGCTGTTCTTCATCGACTCCCCCGAGCAGCGACGCATGGGCATCCGCGACTCGCTCGCTCTCGCCACTCAGGACTGGTTCGGGACGGCAGCTTTCGATCGCCCGGAAGACGACTGGCCCAGGCGCTGGGCCGAGGCCTATCTGCAGTTCGCCGCGGGCGAGAAGCGTGCATGGCTGCGTGAGCGCGGAGTGAGCTTCTTCCCCGTGGTCGGATGGGCCGAGCGCGGCGGATACGGGGCACTGGGGCCCGGCAACTCCGTGCCCCGCTTCCACATCACCTGGGGCACCGGCCCCGGTGTCGTCGCGCCGTTCGCCGCCGCCGTCGAGCAGGGCGAGAGAGAGGGACGAATCACGATCCTCCCCCGCCACAGGGTGACGGAGCTCATCACGACGGACGGAGCCGTGACCGGGGCTCGCGGGAGCATCCTGGAATCCAGCCCGGCGGCTCGAGGCGTCGAATCCTCCCGCGCGGTGATCGGCGACTTCGAGATCAGCGCCGGCGCGACGATCGTGTCGTCCGGAGGTATCGGCGGCAACCACGACCTCGTGCGTGCGGCCTGGCCGGCGAGCCTCGGGGTGCCGCCCACCCAGATGCTCACGGGTGTGCCCGCGTACGTCGACGGATCGATGCACGCCGTGTCGGAGGCCACCGGAGCGCGCCTGATCAACGGTGACCGGATGTGGCACTACGTCGAGGGGATCAAGAACTGGGATCCGGTGTGGCCGTCGCACGGCATCCGGATCCTGCCGGGGCCGTCCTCCCTCTGGCTGGATGCGACGGGCAAGCGACTGCCTGTTCCTCTGTTCCCCGGGTTCGACACCCTGGGAACTCTCGCGCATCTGCGCACGACGGGATACGACCACTCGTGGTTCGTCACGTCGCGCCAGATCATCGAGAAGGAGTTCGCGCTCTCGGGCAGTGAGCAGAACCCGGACCTGACCGGCAAGGACGTGGGCCTGCTGCTCAAGTCGCGGCTGGCCAAGGGGCCCACCGGGCCCGTCCAGGCCTTTCTCGACGAGGGCGAGGACTTCATCGTCGAGAACGATCTCGAATCTCTGCTGGAGCAGATGCACCGTCACCCGGGCGGCGATGCTCTCGACATCGATCACGTCCGCCGCGAGATCGTCGCACGCGACAGGGAGATGGACAACGAGTTCACCAAGGATGCGCAGATCGGCATGCTCCGCTCCATGCGCGGATACCGGGGCGACAAGCTGATCCGCACCGCCGCGCCGCACCGTCTGCAGGACCCCGCAGCAGGCCCTCTCGTCGCGGTGAAGCTGCACGTGCTCACGAGGAAGTCGCTCGGCGGCATCAACACCGATCTCGACGGACGCGCTCTCGGCGCCGACGGCGAGCCGATCCCCGGGCTGTTCGCCGCGGGTGAGGCGAGCGGCTTCGGTGGAGGCGGTGTGCACGGGTACCGCGCTCTCGAGGGCACCTTCCTCGGCGGCTGCCTGTTCTCCGGGAGGCAGGCGGGGCGCGCCGCAGCGCGATGACGCCGCGGCGTCGCGGTATGACGCCGAGCTAGTCGGTCGCGCCGGTGCCCCGCACGGCCGTGAGGCCGCTGGCGACGGGCCCGCGGGCGAGCACATGACCGCGGCGGAAGGCGAGGCGCGTCCATCGCCCCGAGGTCATGACGGACACGTCCTCTTCACCGGAGATGAAACCGAATGCATCCGCTGCGAAGGCCACTCCCCTCGGCAGACCACCGAGGTCCTCATCGGGCTCGCCCCAGATCGCCGCGCGCAGCGCACGAACGGCTTCTTCGCCGGATCCCGGTGTCGCGCCTCGAGCGACGGCGCTGATCCCCCACTGCGCGCGCTGGGCGATGACGGATGCCGCAAGGCTCGACGTCGCCTGCCACTGGCCCCGCGGCGGTGCGACCCCTGCCCACGCGGGAGAGAGACCGGTTTCGGGGAGCGTGAGCACGCGATCGTCATCCGTGGCGCTGAGAGATGCGACGACCACATCGCACTCGAGCTCCGGGTCGACCCGCACGATGCGCATCGCGAGCACCGTCGGGGTCTGATCGAACAGGCCGTGGGGCGCGAGAGCAGCGCCCGTGAGTGCGAGAACTCCGTCCGCCGCCTGGAGTCGCACGCCTTCGTCGGAGATGCGCGTCGCTCGTCCGAGGAACGTCAGGACGTCTTTGGACGTGTCGGAATCGGCGAGAAGGAGCTGGTGCGGCACACCCTCTAAACTAGCAACGCCAGCGGCATCCGCAGTCGCGGAAAGGAAGTCATGACCGCCGACGCACACGCGATCCGCACCGTCGAACAGCTCCTCGAAGTGCTGGACCTCGACTCCACGCAGGCACGCACGACCGAGGACATCTTCACCGGCTCGTCGCACGCGATGCCGTCAGGCCGTATCTACGGGGGCCAGGTTCTCGCTCAGAGCCTTCTCGCCGCCGAGAGGACCCTTCCCGAGGACCGCGCGGTCCACTCGATGCACGGGTACTTCCTTCGCCCGGGCGACGCCGACCAGGGCATCACGATCGCCGTCGACCGCATCCACGACGGCCGCTCATTCTCCACGCGTCGCTCGCAGGCCTACCAGAACGGCGTTCCGATCTTCTCGATGATCGCGTCGTTCCAGGACGAGGGTCCCGGAGTCGAGCATGCCGTCTCGATGCCCGACGGTGTGCCTTCGCCGGACTCGCTGCTGCCCGACGAGCAGCGTGTCGAGGGACTGCCGCCGGGAACCGCGCGCATGCTGAGCGACCGAGCAGCCGACGTGCGCCACATCGATTCGCCCCTGTTCCTGCCGAGTGATGACGCCCGCGTGCCCCATCAGGGTGTGTGGATGCGGCTGCGCGCTCCCCTGCCGGACGATCAGCGCATCCATCGCGCGGCTCTCGCGTACCTGAGCGACATGACCATCCAGGAGTCGATCCTCCGCGCGCATGGCGTGTACTGGGCGCTGCCCGGCCTCAAGGTCGCGAGTCTCGACCACGCGATGTGGTGGCATCGCCCGGCTCGGGTCGATGACTGGCTGCTGTACATGCAGGAGTCACCGAATGCCCGGGGCGGGCGCGGCCTGGCGCAGGGGCGGATCTACACGCAGGCCGGCGAGCTCGTGGCCTCGGTCGCGCAGGAGATCATGGTCAGGGTCCCGTCAGAGGACTGACGTCGCGCGCTCCATTCGGGCCGAGCACACGAGCCATACGTGTCCACCGATTCAGGTCGTGCACCCGGTCGCCTCAGACCGCCGGTTCGCGGCCGGTCAACGCGCCGGCCTGGTCAGCGGTGCGAGTACTCGATGGAGGCGCCGGTGAACGGCTGCCACGCATCGCGCATCTCCTGCGTGAGGCGGGTCGGGCGTCCTGTCGCGGCGTCGACGAGGACGATGACGGCCGTGGAACGGGCATAGATCGTCCGAGGTTCCGCCTCCGGGGAGTTGTGCACCTCGTAACAGACCTCGACGCTCGAGCCGCCCAGCTTGCCGAACCACATCTGCACCTCGAGAGGACGACGCTGGTAGGGCACGGGGGCGAGGTACTCGATCTCCTGGCGCGCGATCAGCGTCAGGATCCCCTCGTCGAGCCCGGAATCGAGCACGGCGGTGGACGGTGCCTGCTCACCGGGGCCCGCACGCCAGAACGCGCGTACGCGCGCCTCCTCGAGCAGCTTGAGCATCGAGGTGTTGTTGACGTGATTGAACGCATCCAGATCGCCCCAGCGGAGGTGGATCGGGATGTGCAGGCGGGGCCCCGGTGTCAGGTCGGACATCGTGGTCTCAGTCGCGGGTGAGCTTGCGGTGCGTAGAACGGTGCGGCTTCGCCGCGTCAGCACCGAGACGCTGGATCTTGTTCTCCTCGTACGCCTCGAAGTTACCCTCGAACCAGTACCACTGGTCGGGCTTCTCGTCGGTGCCCTCGTAGGCCAGGATGTGCGTCGCGATGCGGTCGAGGAACCACCGGTCGTGAGTGATGACCACGGCGCAGCCGGGGAACTCGAGAAGCGCATTCTCGAGCGAGCTCAGGGTCTCGACGTCGAGGTCGTTGGTCGGCTCGTCGAGGAGGAGCAGGTTGCCACCCTCCTTGAGCGTCAGAGCGAGGTTGAGACGGTTGCGCTCACCACCGGAGAGCACGCCTGCCTTCTTCTGCTGATCCGGACCCTTGAAACCGAACTTCGACACGTATGCCCGTGACGGGATCTCAGTCTTGCCGACGGTGATGAAGTCGAGGCCGTCGGAGACGACCTCCCACAGCGTCTTGTCGGGATCGATGTTCGAGCGCGACTGGTCGACGTAGCTGATCTTGACGGTCTCGCCGATCTTCAGGTCACCGCCGTCGAGCGGCTCGAGGCCGACGATCGTCTTGAAGAGGGTCGTCTTTCCGACACCGTTCGGGCCGATCACACCGACGATGCCGTTCGGCGGCAGGCTGAAGCTGAGGCCGTCGATGAGCGAGCGTCCGTCGAAGCCCTTCTGAAGCTTCTTGGCATCGATCACGATGCTTCCGAGACGAGGACCCGCAGGAATCTGGATCTCCTCGAAGTCCAGCTTCCTGGTCCGCTCCGCCTCCGTGGCCATCTCCTCATAGCGAGCGAGACGCGCCTTCGACTTGGTCTGGCGGCCCTTCGCGCTGGAGCGGACCCACTCGAGCTCCTCCTTGAGGCGCTTGGCGAGCTTGGCGTCCTTCTTCCCCTGGATCTCGAGGCGCTCGCCCTTCTTCTCCAGGTAGGTGGAGTAGTTGCCCTCGTAGCCGATCAGGCGACCACGGTCGACCTCTGCGATCCACTCGGCGACGTGGTCGAGGAAGTACCGGTCGTGGGTGATGGCGATGACAGCGCCCTTGTAGGCCTGCAGGTGCTGCTCGAGCCAGAGCACGCTCTCGGCGTCGAGGTGGTTGGTCGGCTCGTCGAGGAGCAGCAGATCGGGCTTCTGGAGGAGCAGCTTCGCCAGTGCGACGCGACGCTTCTCTCCACCGGAGAGCGGCGCGATCGCAGCGTCTCCCGGTGGCGTGCGCAGTGCGTCCATCGCCTGCTCGAGCTGCGAGTCGAGGTCCCAGCCGTCTGCCGCGTCGATCTCCTCCTGAAGTGTTCCCATCTCGGCGAGAAGCGAATCGAAGTCCGCATCCGGATCGGCCATCAGCATCGAGATCTCGTTGAAACGATCGACCTTCGCCTTGATCGCGATGCCGTCCTGGACGTTCTCCAGCACGGTCTTGGTCTCATCGAGCTCCGGCTCCTGCATGAGGATTCCGACGGAGAACCCCGGGGAGAGCTTCGCCTCACCGTTCGACGGCGTGTCCATGCCGGCCATGATCTTGAGGATCGTCGACTTGCCGGCACCGTTCGGGCCCACCATGCCGATCTTGGCACCGGGGAGGAACGCCATCGTGACGTCGTCGAGGATGAGCTTCTCGCCCACTGCCTTGCGCGCACGAACCATCGAGTAGATGTACTCAGCCACCGAAAAACGCTCCTTCTGTTGGCGTCGAAGATCGACACTCCAGCCTACCGGCCTCTCAGCGGGTCACCGTCGGATCACACTCAGGGTCGGTGAACGTCATGCTCCGACGCCGGAGCGATGATCACCAGTCGATGGCGCGAGTGGCACCGATCAGACAGCGCCCCTCCGCGAGCTGCGGCATCACCGCCGTCACGGGCGCACCCGTCGACGGGCCCACCTGCCCGACCAGGCACTCGGAGTCTCCCCAGCGCACCGAGAACTGGATGCTCTCGGCCGGATTGCCGACGGTCGACACATCCTGTGTGACCTGCATCGCTTCGCGATCGAACCCCGCGGCGATGAGCGCGTCGATGTAGGCGCGGCCCGAGACCTTCTGATCGGAGGCCCACACCTGCGCGGTCACCGCCGCGAACAACGGCAGGTTGTCATCGGCAGTCCCATCCGCCACGTACACCGGCGTCGTCGGAGTCGCCGACGGAGTCGGAGAAACACCAGCTTCCGTCGGTGCGGGCGTCGGGGACGGTGTCGGTCCGCACGAGGTCAGCACGGCTGTGAGCACGACCGCGATACCGGCCATGATTGCCGCACGCGATGCGGAGGAGTCCGGTCGTCGAAGCACGACCCGAGTCTACGGGCGGACTCCCCCGCTCGCGCGAACGCCGATATCGAACCGGCGCCGAGTTCTGAGACCGCGATCTCGGCCCGCCGCCTCAGAAAGTGAGCCTCGCGGAAGGCGACGACTGATCGACGAGCTCGCGGTCTGGACCGGGGACGGCGTCTCTGTCCGCCCACGACGTGTCGACATCCGCCGGCTCCCTGCGAGACGACGCGGGCGGAGCATCGTCGCCGTCCTCGACTCGGCCCCTCTCCTTCTGATCCGGGGTCGACCGCGCGCTGCGACGGTACGCGGTGGTGCCCCAGCGCAGGTCATGACCGATCACATCCGCGTCGATGTCGACGCTCGTACCCTGCTTGCCGTTGTTCTCCCACGCCCTGATCTTCATCCTGCCGGTGACGATCACGCTGTCCCCCGAGCGGAGCGACACCTTCGCGTGCTCCGCGAGCTGGCGGAATGCGGCGACGGAGTACCAGTTCGTCGCCACATCGATCCAGGTCTGGGTCGCGTCATCGAATCGGCGATGCGTGCTCGCCAAGCGGAAGTTCGTGACGGGAATGCCACTGGCGGTCCGCCCCAGCGTCGGATCGGTGGCGACGTTGCCGACGATTGTCACGGTGTCATGCATGATCTTCTCCTCAAAGACCCGGGTCGCTCGCCCGGATGCCTCCAGAGTGCGCGCTCACTCCCTACGCTCCGGGTGCAGAACACGCGATCGGCGCACAACGAACGAACGATCCGGGCCGTGCAGGACGAGTGACAGTCATGCCGTGGCGCATGCGGAAGAGCAATGTCGGTGGTCGGTCATATGTTCGAACGACGAAAGGAGAGATCGAATGTCCGACGCCCTGATCACATCCCCGCCCGAGGTTCCGTACGCGACACCTCGGCTGTCGAGCCCGCGAGAGCACCTGGTTCGAGCCGCAGCTCACCTGTGGCGTGTACAGGACGCGAGAGGCCGGGTGCTCGGACACCTCCGGCTCGTCCACCACCCGCTCGGAGTGCGGTATCGGGCCGAGCGTCTGCACCTCGCCACCGCGACTTTTCGCCTCGTCGGAGACTTCTGGAAGGCAGATGACGCCGTGGCTGCCCTGCGCAACGGCTGAACAGACACCCGGCAGAGGATGTGCCCCCGGCAGGATTCGAACCTGCGACCAAGAGATTAGAAGGCTCCTGCTCTATCCCCTGAGCTACGGAGGCGCACAGATATACCGTACCGCCCCGGCTCTGATGTCGGTGCCGTCGATAGGATGGCCGAATGGTATCTGCGTCAGAGAACGACCGTCTCGTCTGGATCGATTGCGAGATGACCGGCCTCGATCTCTCAGTCGATGAGCTCGTCGAGATCGCCGTCGTCATCACCGACTTCGAGTTGCGCCCCGTCGATCCGGGCTTCCAGGTCGTCATCCGCGCGAGTGATGCGGCGCTCGAGAACATGAACGACTTCGTCACGAAGATGCACGAGACGTCGGGGCTCATCACCGAGATCCCCGACGGCATCTCGCTCGCCGACGCCCAAGAGCAGACCCTCGCCTACATCAAGCGCTTCGCGCCGCTCGAGCGCAAGGCACCGCTGGCCGGCAACACGATCGGCACCGATCGGATGTTCCTGGCCAAGTACATGCCTCAGGTCGATCAATGGCTGCACTACCGCAACGTCGATGTGTCGAGCATCAAAGAGCTGTCGCGACGCTGGTATCCGCGCGTCTTCTTCCAGGCGCCCGCCAAGGACGGCGGCCACAGGGCGCTGGCCGACATCCTCGAGTCGATCCGAGAGCTTCGCTACTACCGCGAAGCGGTGTTCGTCGACGAGCCGGGGCCGTCGAGCGACGATGCCCGAGACATCGCGACGCGCACCGTGTCAGAGTTCACTCCAAACATGTAATAGACTCGTCTGGTTGCCAACTCCGGTTGGCACATGGTGGGTATAGCTCAGCTGGTAGAGCGCTGGCTTGTGGTGCCGGATGTCGCGGGTTCGAGTCCCGTTACTCACCCCATCAAGAAGAGGTCCGAGTCTGTTGACTCGGGCCTCTTCTGTATTCGCGATCCCGCAGTTCGGAATACCCCTAGGGGGTATCTGGTTCCTCTGAGTGACCACACCGAAGGGACCGGACATGACTCATCTGGCTGAATCGACACCGACCGATCATTCCTCACACGACATGGGACACGGAACACCGACTCCGGCAGAGCACACCGGGCATGACGCTCACACAGGCCATCGCGCTCATGCCGGGCACACAGGCCATACCTCACGATTCCGACGCCTGTTCTGGATCATGCTCGCCGTGGCCGTCCCGGTCGTCGCAGCATCCCCGATGTTCGCGATGATCATCGGGTACGACGTACCGGGGTGGGCCCGATACATCGCACCAGCCCTCGGCTCCGTGATGTACGTCTGGGGTGGTGCACCGTTCCTCACCGGTGCGTGGAGTGAGCTGCGCGGCCGCAAGCCCGGGATGATGCTTCTGATCGCACTCGCGATCACCGTTGCCTTCCTCGCATCGTGGGGAGCGACCCTCGGCCTGCTGCATCATGAACTGGAGTTCTGGTGGGAGCTGGCGCTGCTGATCGTCATCATGCTTCTGGGCCACTGGATCGAGATGCGCTCGCTGGCGCAGACGACCTCCGCGCTCGATTCTCTCGCCGCGCTGCTGCCGGACGAGGCCGAACGCATCGAACACGGCGAGACGGTCCGGGTCTCCCCCGCCGAGCTCAGGATCGGAGACATCGTCGTCGTCCGGCCGGGCGGGCGCCTGCCCGCAGACGGACGCATCACCCAGGGTGCCGCGAGCATCGACGAGTCCATGATCACGGGCGAGTCACGAGCCGTCGGCCGGACCGTCGGCGATCAGGTCGTCGCCGGAACCGTGGCGACAGATTCGGGACTCCGCGTCGAGATCACAGCTGTCGGTTCGGATACGACTCTCGCCGGCATCCGGAGACTCGTCGCAGAGGCTCAGGCGTCGTCATCACGGGCGCAGCGGATCGCCGATCGCGCGGCCGCATGGCTCTTCTGGTTCGCGCTCGGAGCCGCCGCGATCACCGCCATCGCCTGGTCCGCCGTCGGCATGCCCGACGAGGCCGTCGTCCGCACGATCACCGTCCTGGTCATCGCGTGCCCACACGCTCTCGGCCTCGCGATCCCTCTGGTCGTGTCGATCGCGACCGAGCGTGCGGCACGCGCAGGCATCCTCGTGAAGGATCGGCTCGCCCTCGAGACGATGCGCACCATCGACACCGTCCTCTTCGACAAGACGGGAACGCTCACGAAGGGCACGCCGGCCGTCACCGCCATCGAGCCCCTCTCTCCGTACACGAGCGACGACCTCATCTCCCTCGCGGCGGCGACCGAGCAGGATTCCGAGCACCCTCTCGCGAAGGCGATCGTGAACGCCGCACATGATCGAAACGTGAAGGTGCCGACCGCCAGCGACTTCCGATCGTCGCCCGCCGTCGGAGTGAGCGCTCTCGTCGACGGCCGCTCGGTGAAGGTCGGCGGACCGCACCTGCTCAGCGAGACTCGTTCCTCGGAGCTTCCGATCGCCGAAGCATGGCGCACGGAGGGCGCGATCATCCTCCACGTTCTCGTCGACGATCAGGTCGTCGGTGCCCTGAGGCTCGCCGACGAGATTCGTGCTGAATCGATCTCGGCCGTCGAATCGCTGCACGCAAGGGGCATCGAGGTCGTGATGATCACGGGTGACGCGCAGGCCGTCGCGGAGAGCGTCGCAGGCCGGATCGGCATCGAGCGGGTGTTCGCCGGGGTACGACCGGAGGACAAGGCCGCCAGAGTGCGCTCGCTGCAGTCCGAGGGACGCAGAGTCGCGATGGTGGGCGACGGTGTGAACGACGCGCCCGCGCTCGCGCAGGCCGATGTCGGGCTGGCCATCGGCGCCGGGACGGATGTGGCGATCGCGTCCGCCGGCGTGATCCTCGCCGGCGATGACCCCCGCGCGGTCCTCTCGGTCATCGATCTCTCGCGGGCGGGATACCGCAAGATGACCCAGAACCTCTGGTGGGCAGCGGGGTACAACCTCCTGTCCGTGCCGCTGGCCGCAGGCGTCCTCGCACCGATCGGATTCGTGCTCCCGATGTCCGTCGGTGCGGTTCTGATGTCGCTTTCGACGATCGTCGTGGCTCTGAACGCACAGATGCTCCGCCGACTCGACCTGCGTCTGCCGAACATCGCCGCCGACGGCTGAACACGGCGAAGGAGCGAGAGCCCTAGGATTGCGTGGTGTCACTCGCCGTGTGGTTCTCGCTCCTGACCGCCTGCGTGGTGATCAGCTTCACGCCGGGCGCCGGCGCCATCAACACGATGTCGAACGCGCTCAGCCAAGGATGGCGTCGGTCGATCTGGGGAATCGTCGGCCAGCAGCTGGCCCTCATCGTTCACGTCGCGATCGTCGCCGCCGGGCTCGGCCTGATCGTGTCGCAGTCGGAGATGTTGTTCAATGTCATCCGCTACGCCGGAGCCGCCTACCTCGTGTTCCTCGGGATCCGACTGATCCTGGCCAAGCCGGCCGTCACCGACATGGAGGATGAGACCGGCATCGATCTGCGCGAGGGGCACTGGTCGATGATCCGTCGCGGATTCTGGGTGAACCTCCTCAATCCGAAGGCGATCGTCTTCTTCCTGGCTTTCATCCCCCAGTTCATCCGCCTGGACGAGCCCCAGCTGCCCCAGTACCTCACACTGATCATCACCGTGATGGTCGTCGATGTCGTCGTGATGTGGGGCTTCTTCGCGACAGCAGCCCGGCCGTTCCGCCGCCTGACCCGCTCAGTGCGGGGGCAGCGGATCCTGAACAGCGTCTTCGGCATCCTGTTCATCGCGGTCGCCGCACTCCTCGTCTTCCTGCACTGACGCCGGGCGGGCGCTCGCGGCAATAGGCTGGAACCGATGGAGATGGATGCTGCGCCCTTCGAGGAACTCGTGATCGACGAACTCGACCGGCTGCCCGATGAGATGGTCGACGGACTCGAGAACGTCGTCTTCGTCGTCGAGGACCGCCCCGAGGACGGGAGCCTCGACCTCCTCGGCCTCTACGACGGTCTGGCATTGACCGAGCGCACCCAGTACGGGTCCGGGGAGCTGCCCGACCGGATCGTCGTCTACCGCGAGCCGCACCTCGCGGTCTGCGAAGACGAGGACGATCTGCGCGACGAGATCCACACGACCCTGGTGCACGAGATCGCCCATTTCTACGGCATCGATGACGCGCAGCTGCACGAGCTGGGGTGGGCATGAGTCCCCTGGCCACGCCCGACATCGAGGAGGTCACGAATCTCGCGGCCGCGCCCCTCGAGCCGTGGGAGGTCGTCGTGTGGAACGACCCGGTCAATCTGATGAGCTATGTCGTGCGCGTGTTCCGCACCTACTTCGGGTACTCGCTCGAGCGCGCGACGCAGCTCATGCGTGCCGTGCATCACGAAGGCCAGGCCATCGTGGCCACGGGGCCCCGCGAGACGATGGAGGTGCACGCTCAGGCGATGCACGACTACGGCCTGTGGGCGACAGTGCGAAAGGCCGCGCGATGACCGAACACATGGTGCACGTGCGGATGGCCAGGGTCGAGGGCGCGCAGCTCGCACAGCTGGTCGACGATTTCCGTGAACTCGTCGGCACGGACCGGGACGTGACCGACCCCGCGATCGAGCGCATGGCACCCGACCCGTATCCCGAAGACGCTGATGCATCGAGCGCCTTTCGGGAGGCGACGCGCGACGACCTGCTCGACCGACGAGCTCTCGATGCCGACATCGTCCGGACGGCGCTGTCGGAGCTCCGGGGTGATCTGGACTCCATGTCTCAGGAAGAGGCGTTCGCCGAGCACGATCTGTTGATCCGACTCGCCGATGTCGACGCGTGGTTGCGCACCCTCACTGCACTGCGCCTGGTGATCGCGGAGCGCCTCGGCATCGAGAACGATGACGATCATGACCCTGACGATGCGCGATTCGGCGTCTACGACTGGCTCGGATACCGGCTGGAACTCACGATCGAGGCTGCGGACGAGTTCCTCTGAACCCTCAGAGGAACTCGACCCCTCAGGGGATCTCGATCACTCGGGTCGCGAGCGCGCGAGGATCATCTCTCGCGATATGGGCGCGTTCCTGCTCGGCCCAGCGTTCCCAATGCGGCCGATAGGTCTCACCGTCTCGGTTCAACGCTCGCGCCTTGCGACCGGCCTCGCCGGACTCCAACCAGACGCGCACATCGGCGATGGCGGCGGTCTTCGGGGTCAGGATCCCACTTCCTTCGATCAGCACTCCGAGCGACGGGTCCACGGCGTGGCTCTCCGCTTCGGCATGGCGTTCCCAATCCCACCGGCGCCATTCCCCGAGGTAGCCGCGGCCGTGCGGACGGAGGATGCCGTCGAGCGCGTGCTCGACACCGGCCTCGAGGCCGTCCCAGCCGGGATAGATCGAGTCGAGGGCGACCAGCTGCACCCTGCCGACGATCGGCCAGCGCTCGACCAGCATGCGCGCGAGGGTGGTCTTGCCGGCTCCGCTGCGGCCGTCGAGGATGACGACGGGGTTCGCCGCGGAAAGGGCGTGGATGTCGTCGACGATCAGCGTCGCGGCGCGCTCGAGCGCCGCCGCGACGGGATCGTCACTTCTTGAGGGCACGGATGATGCGAGAGAGTGCTCGTCCGGCGACCCAGACGAACGGCACAGCGACGACCAGCAGGGTCACGATGTTGGGCTCGAACCGAAGCCCCTCTTCGCGACGCACGTAGACGCCGACCGGCACGGAGATTCCCCCACCGCCGCCGCCTTCGGCACCGTCACCGCTTCCACCGCCGAATCCCGAGTATGTGAAGGCGACCGGGGTGATGCTCACGCCGTCGACGTCCTGCGGCTCTCCGTACGCGGTCTTGACGCCGAACGAGGCGGCCTGCTTTCCGAGTTCCAGTGCAATGTTGGGCATGGCTCCACGCTAGCCCAGGAATCGAGCCACGGAAGGGTCAATCCAGCCCGTGCGCCTTCGGGTGCTGAGCTGCTCCTCGCCCCTCACCACGGCCGATGTGTCTGGCGCGACCGATCATCGCCGAGCCGAAACGCGCGACCGCATCGTCCACCGCGCCCTCGACCCGTCGCCAGTCCTCATCGTCGTCCCACAGCCCGATACCGCCGCCGCCTGCCGGTCGCAGTTTCTCGGCGCGCACACCGACGAGTCGTACGGGATCGCGACGGTCGATCTGCTCGAACAGTGCCTGTGCCGCCTCGCCGATCCGTCGACCGACCGCCGTGGGCTCGGCGAGGGTCTGCGACCGACTCAGGGTGCGGAAGTCGTCGAACCTGATCTTGATCGCGACCGTCGACGTCTCCCAGCCGGCCTTGCGCAGACGTGCGGCGACGCGATCAGCCAGCCTGAGCAGTTCGGCACGCAGGTACGTGCGGTCGGTGACATCGGTGTCGAAGGTCTCTTCATGACCGATGCTCTTCTCGATGCGCTCGGTCTCGACCGCGCGCGCGTCCTCGCCCCGAGACAGCTGCACGAGCCGAGCGGTCAGCGCCGGACCGACCGCTCGGTCGAGCATGTCGATCGACGACGTGCGAATGTCGCGGATGGTGCGGATGCCGCGCCCCTCCAGGGCCTCGGCGGCCTTCGGGCCCACGCCCCACATCGCCCGCACCGGTCGAGGGTCGAGGAAGTCCTGCGTCTCGGATGCGGCGACGACGAGCATGCCGTCGGGTTTGGAGATCGTCGACGCCATCTTCGCGACGTGCTTGGTGGCCGCGACGCCGACACTGCAGGTGATGCCGACCTCGTCGCTCACCCGCTCACGCACGAGCCTGGCGATCTGCACGGGACTCCCCCACAGCCGCCGGACACCACGCACGTCGAGGAACGCCTCGTCGACCGAGAGAGGCTCGACCAACGGAGTGATCGATTCGAAGATTCCCATCACCTGGCGTGACACCGCCTGGTAGCGGTGGAAATGCGGCGGCACGACCCTCGCCGACGGACAGAGCCGAATCGCCTGCGACACCGGCATCGCGGCGCGGACTCCGTACCGACGAGCCTCGTAGGAGGCACTCGACACGACGGACCGGCCGTCGGGCGCGCCGATGATCAGCGGGAGCCCGCGAAGACTCGGATCGTCGAGCACCTCGACCGCCGCATAGAACGCGTCCATGTCGACGTGCAGGATGCTCGTACCGGTGTCGTCAGCGTCGGCGGACGACACGATGCGCCCTCTGCCGTCACCGTGTCCCATGAGACCATTCTCCCCCGGACCTCAGACATGAGGCCCGGGGGATGCGGTCACTGCGCAGCGCGCTCGAGGACGAGTTCGCGGACCCTGGCGGCATCCGCCTGGGCCTTCATCGCCTTCATCACGGCGCCGATGACGGCGCCGGCCGCCTGGACCTTGCCGTCCTTGATCTTCGCGAGCACGTCGGGCTGTGCAGCGAGGGCCTCGTCGATCGCGGCGATCAGCGCACCGTCGTCCGAGACGACGGCGAGTCCGCGGCTGTCGACGACTTCCTGCGGCGTGCCTTCGCCCGCGATGACGCCCTCGAGCACCTGACGAGCCAGCTTGTCGGTGAGGGTTCCGGCATCCACGAGCTTCTGCAGGGCGGCGACGTTCTCGGGCGATACGAGCTCGGTCGCGTCCTTCTCCTGCGCGTTGGCGAGGCGGGTGATCTCACCCGTCCACCACTTGCGCGCGGTGGCAGGAGTGGCGCCCGCCTCGATGGTCGCGACGACGACGTCGAGGAGACCGCCGTTGCGCACGTCCTGGAACTCGAGGTCGGTGAAGCCCCACTCGGCCATCAGACGACGTCGGCGGGCGACCGGCTGCTCCGGGAGCTCGGCGCGCAGCGCCTCGATCAGCTCGGGGGCCGGCTCGACCGGAACCAGATCGGGCTCGGGGAAGTAGCGGTAGTCATCGGCGTCCGACTTCGGGCGACCCGGCGAGGTCGTTCCGGTGTCCTCATGCCAGTGCCGCGTCTCCTGTGTGATCGTCCCGCCGTCGGCGAGGATCTGTGCCTGACGCTGGATCTCGTACCGGACCGCTCGCTCGACCGACCGCATCGAGTTGACGTTCTTCGTCTCCGTGCGGGTACCGAGCTTCTCCTGACCACGGGGACGCAGCGACACGTTGGCGTCGCAACGCAGGTTTCCGCGCTCCAGGCGAGCCTCGGAGATCCCGAGGCTGCGCACGATGTCTCGGATCGTCGCGACGTAGGCCTTGGCGACCTCGGGGGCACGATGCTCAGTGCCGAAGATCGTCTTCGTGACGATCTCGACGAGCGGCACGCCCGCACGGTTGTAGTCGACGAGCGAGTATTCCGCGCCCTGGATGCGACCGGTCGCGCCGCCCATGTGGGTGAGCTTGCCCGCATCCTCCTCCATGTGCGCGCGCTCGATCGGGATCTGCACGATCGTGCCGTCTTCGAGCTCGACCTCGACGGATCCTTCGAAGGCGATCGGCTCGTCGAACTGCGAGATCTGGTAGTTCTTGCCGAGATCGGGGTAGAAGTAGTTCTTCCGCGCGAATCGGCTCGACGGGGCGATCGAGCAGCCGAGCGCAAGCCCCAGGCTGATCGACGACCTGATCGCCGTCTCGTTGACGACGGGGAGCGAGCCCGGAAGACCGAGGTCGACGGGCGCGATCAGCGTGTTCGGTTCGGCCGCGTGATAGAGCTCGTTGGCCGGGTTCGGCGCGTCCGAGAACATCTTCGTGTTCGTGTTGAGCTCGACGTGCACCTCGAACCCGAGGACGGGCTCGAACATCTCGAGAGCCTTGTCGAAGTCCATGAGCTTTGCGGTGGCCATCAGCGGTTCCCTCCTGCGAGCTGGGGTGCACGGGTGAGGAGCGGCGCACCCCACGAGTCGACCAGCAGAGTCTCGACGGCGGCGCCGACCTTGTAGAGTCGCGCGTCCTCTCGTGCCGGTGCGATGAACTGGATGCCGACGGGAAGACCGTCTTCCGCGGCCAGGCCGCTCGGGATCGAGATGCCGGGAACACCGGCGAGGTTCACCGGGATAGTCGTGATGTCGTTGAGGTACATCTGCAGCGGGTCGTCGATCTTCTCGCCGATCTTGAACGCGGTCGTCGGAGCCGACGGCGTCGCGATGACGTCCACCTCGGCGAACGCCTGGGCGAAGTCCTGCTGGATGAGCGTGCGGACCTTCTGCGCGCTGCCGTAGTAGGCGTCGTAGTATCCGGCCGACAGCGCGTAGGTGCCGAGGATGATGCGGCGCTTGACCTCGTCGCCGAAGCCGGCGTCACGCGTCGCCGACATGACATCCTCGACCGTCGGGTTGCCGTCGGGGGTCACGCGCAGGCCGAAGCGCACCGAGTCGAACTTCGCCAGATTGCTGGAGGCCTCGGCGGGGAGGATCAGGTAGTACGCGGCGACACCGTATTCGAAGTGCGGAGCGCCGATCTCGACGATCTCCGCTCCCTGCGCCTCCATCAGTGCGAGTGCGCTGCGGAACGACTCCGCCACACCGGCCTGGAATCCGCTGTCGGGCAGCTCGCGGATCACGCCGACCCTGAGCCCCTTGAGCACGTCTCCGCGGGCACCCTCACGAGCCGCGTCCGCGAATGAGGGCCACTCGTCGCGCAGCGACGTGGAGTCCTTCGGGTCGTGGCCGCCGATGGCGTCGTGCAGCAGACCGGCGTCGAGCACCGTGCGGCTCACGGGTCCGACCTGGTCGAGGCTCGAGGCGAGGGCGATCGCGCCGTAGCGGCTCACGCCGCCGTAGGTCGGCTTCACGCCCACCGTGCCGGTCACATGAGCGGGCTGGCGGATCGAGCCACCCGTGTCCGAACCGAGAGCGAGGGGTGCCTCGAAAGCGGCCACCGCAGCCGCGGATCCGCCGCCCGAGCCGCCGGGGATCCGGTCGAGATCCCACGGGTTGCGGGTGGGGCCGTACGCGGAGTGCTCGGTGGAGGACCCCATCGCGAACTCGTCCATGTTGGTCTTGCCGAGCGGGATCAGTCCGGCTGCACGCGAGCGGGCGACGACAGTGGCGTCGTACGGCGAGCGGTAGCCCTCAAGGATCCGCGAACCGCTCGTGGTCGGCTGGTCGGTCGTGACGAGCACGTCCTTGATCGCCAGGGGCACGCCGGCGATCGGTCCGAGCTGCTCGCCCGCCGCACGCCGCGCGTCGACGGCCGCGGCGGCATCGAGCGCGCCCTCGTTGACGTGCAGGAAGGCATGGACGTCGCCGTCGACGGCGGCGATCCGGTCGAGGTGAGCGCGAGTCGCCTCGACGCTCGAGATCTCGCGGCTGGCGAGCTTGTCCGCAAGCTCCGCCGCGGTCATGCGGATGATGTCGCTCACTGCTCTTCTCCCAGGATCGCGGTGACGCGGAACCGGCCGTCCGCCTGGTCCGGCGCGTTCTGGAGCACCTGCTCATGCGTGAGGGTCTCGCCCACCACGTCGGGGCGGTAGACGTTGCTCAGCGGGATCGGATGACTCGTCGCGGCGACGTCGGGGCTTGCGACCTCCGACACCTTGGCGATGTTGTCGACGATGGCGTCGAGCTGGCCCGTGAGCCTCGTCACCTCGTCGTCGTTGAGCTGGATGCGCGCGAGCACGCCGAGATGGCGCACAAGATCAGGGGTGATTTCAGACACACCCCGAGTCTAGTTGCCGTGCCCGCCGAGTCCCTGCAGTCCGGCGACGCCCGCCCTATGCTGGGCGGGTGAGCTCGTATCAGCCTCCTCGTCCGTGGGTCGCCAGCTACGCCGAAGGCGTCCCGGAAGACCTCTCCCCCGTGACCGGATCCCTGGTCGACATCGTCGCCGCATCCGCTCGCGATTACCCGGACGCTCCCGCCCTGCAGTTCTTCGGGCGCGAGACGACGTACTCGGAGCTGCAGGAAGCGATCGCCCGCGCCGCCTCGGGCCTGCGGGATCTCGGGGTGCGGGCGGGCGACCCGGTTGCGATCGTCCTTCCGAACTGCCCACAGCACATCGTGGCGTTCTACGCCGTGCTGCGCCTCGGCGCTGTCGTCGTCGAGCACAACCCGCTCTACACACCGCGGGAGCTGCGCAAACAGTTCGAAGACCATGGTGCGAAGCATGCGATCGTGTGGAACAAGGTCGTCTCGACGGTGCAGGAGTTCCCAGCCGACCTCTCGGTGGCGAACCTGATCTCGGTGGATGTCACTCGCGCGATGCCGTTCCTCACGCGGGTCGCGCTGCGACTTCCGGTCGCGAAGGCCCGAGAGTCGCGCGCGGCCCTCACGGAGAAGGTGCGTGGGACGGTCACCTGGGACTCGCTGGTTCAGTCCGTGCCTCTCCCGGCATCGCACCCGAAGCCAGCCACCGACGACCTCGCCATCATCCAGTACACCTCCGGCACCACGGGCACGCCGAAGGGCGCAGCTCTGACACACCACAACCTGCTGGCGAACGCCGCACAGTCGCAGGCCTGGGTGCCGTCGATCCAGCGGGGCAAGGGATGCGTCGTCTACGCGGTGCTCCCGATGTTCCACGCCTACGGTCTGACGCTCTGCCTGACCTTCGCGATGTCCATGGGCGCACGACTCGTGCTCTTCCCGAAGTTCGACCCCGACCTCGTGCTCGATGTGATGAAGAAGCACCCCGCGACCTTCCTGCCTCTGGTGCCTCCGATCGCCGACCGGCTGCTGGCGGCCGCGAATGCCAAGGGCGTATCGCTCGACGGCATCGAGGTCGCGATCTCGGGTGCGATGGCGCTGCCGCACGAGCTCGTCGTCCCGTTCGAGGCGGCGACCCACGGATTCCTCGTCGAGGGCTACGGACTCAGCGAGTGCTCGCCGGTGCTGATGGCGAACCCCGTCGCGGACAATCGCGTGCCCGGAACCGTCGGGCTGCCGCTGCCCGGCACCGAGTGCCGCGTGGTCGATCCGGAGAATCCGACCGTCGATATGCCTTCAGGATCCGCCGGCGAACTCCTCGTACGCGGGCCCCAGGTGTTCACCGGGTACTACGGCAAGCCGGAGGAGACCGAGGCCGTCTTCGTGGATGGGTGGTTCCGCACCGGCGACATCGTCACAGTCGACGACGCAGGCTTCATCCGCATCGTCGACCGCATCAAGGAGCTCATCATCACGGGTGGATTCAATGTCGCGCCCACCGAGGTCGAGAGCGCACTGCGTCAGCATCCTCAGGTCTCGGATGCCGCCGTCGTCGGGCTCCCCAGCGATCACTCGGGCGAGGAGGTCGTCGCGGCGATCGTCGTCGACGGCGATTCGGATGTCGATGTCGAGGCGATCCGCGAGTACGCGCGCAGCATCCTCACCCCGTACAAGGTGCCCCGCCGTATCTTCATCGTCGATGAGCTGCCCAAGTCCCTGATCGGCAAGGTGCTGCGCCGTCAGGTCAAAGAGAGGCTCCTCGCCCTCACATCCGGCTCCTGAGGGCGCCCTCACAGGCGCGGAATCCCGCGAAGCGCTACCCTTGGTCAGTGACTCCTGAAGACGCTGTGCCCACCGACGCCCCCGAGACCCCTGGATTCGAGGAGCTCGGCATCACCGGCCCCGTCCTCAAGGCCATCAAGGACCTCGGCTACGAGACCCCCTCCCCCATCCAGGCCGCGACCATCCCGACGCTCCTCTCGGGTCGCGATGTCGTCGGCATGGCGCAGACCGGAACGGGAAAGACCGCGGCCTTCGCGCTCCCCGTCCTCGAGCGCCTCGATGTATCGCAGAAGACCCCGCAGGCCCTCGTGCTCGCACCCACCCGCGAACTCGCCCTACAGGTCTGCGAGGCTTTCGAGTCGTACGCCTCGAAGATGAAGGGCGTCCACGTCCTCCCCGTCTACGGCGGACAGGGCTACGGCGTGCAGCTGTCGGCGCTCCGCCGAGGCGTGCATGTGATCGTCGGAACCCCCGGTCGCATCATGGACCACCTCGCCAAGGGCACGCTCGACCTGTCGCAGCTGCAGTACCTGGTGCTCGACGAGGCCGACGAGATGCTGAAGATGGGCTTCGCTGAGGACGTCGAGCAGATCCTCGCGCAGACGCCCGAGGAGAAGCAGGTCGCCCTGTTCTCGGCGACCATGCCTCCGCAGATCCGCCGCCTCGCGCAGAAGTACCTGCGCGAGCCCGAAGAGATCAGCATCAAGTCGAAGACCGCGACCGGCACGAACATCACGCAGCGCTATCTCGTGGTGTCGTACGCGCAGAAGGTCGACGCGCTCACCCGCATCCTCGAGGTCGAGAACTTCGACGGCATGATCGTGTTCGTCCGCACGAAGAACGAGACCGAGACGCTGGCCGAGAAGCTCCGCGCTCGCGGATACTCCGCTGCCGCGATCAACGGCGACGTCCCCCAGGTGCAGCGAGAGCGCAGCGTCAACCAGCTGAAGGCGAGCAAGCTCGACATCCTCGTCGCGACCGACGTCGCGGCCCGTGGTCTCGACGTCGAGCGCATCAGCCACGTCGTCAACTTCGACATCCCGACCGACACCGAGTCCTACGTGCACCGCATCGGTCGCACGGGCCGTGCCGGTCGTACCGGTGACGCGATCAGCTTCATCACGCCGCGTGAGCGCTACCTGCTGAAGTCCATCGAGAAGGCGACGCGTCAGCAGCCCACGCAGATGCAGCTCCCGACTCTGGACGACGTGAACACCACACGTCTCACCAGGTTCGACGACGCGATCACGGCGGCTCTCGGCGATGCCGCGCGGATCGAGAAGTTCCGCGACGTCATCGACCACTACGTGCGCAATCACGATGTGCCGGAGGCCAATGTGGCTGCTGCTCTCGCTGTCGTCGCGCAGGGAGACACTCCTCTACTGCTCGACCCGGCCGATGACCCGCTGTCGAAGGCCGTCGAGTACGACAATCGTCCGCCGCGTGAGAACAGCAAGGGCGATCGTCGTGAGAGTCGTGAGCCTCGCGAGCGTCGTGGGCGCGGCGACTACAAGCCGTACCGTATCGAGGTCGGACGCCGTCACCGCGTCGAGCCCCGTCAGATCGTCGGCGCCCTCGCGAACGAGGGCGGTCTCGGTCGCGACGACTTCGGCGCCATCAACATCCGCCCGGACTTCACCGTCGTCGAACTGCCCGCGAACCTCGACTCGTCGGTGCTCGACAAGCTCAAGGACACCCGCATCTCGGGCCGTCTGATCGAGATCAAGCCGGACCGCGGACCGGGAGCCCGTCGCAACGACGGTCCTCGTGACGGCGCTCGTGGTGGGTTCGACCGCCGCGACGACCGCCCGCGATACGACCGGGACGAGCGCCCGGCTCGCAACGACGAGCGAGGCGAGAAGCCGTACCGCAAGCCCCGCCACAAGGACTGACAGGCACGAACGTGCACATCGAGCGCGCCGGCTCCCGGGACATCCGGGGGCTGGCGCGCGTCAGGTGGAGAGACCGATCCGACCACCCCGCGGATGACGAGGCCTTCGACTCGTTCGTGAGCGACCTCTCGTCCTGGTGGGAGACGCATCACGACACCCACTCGGCGTTCGTCGCCCGCACCGACGACGGGGTGATCATCGGTGCCGCCTGGGTCGCCCTGCTCCCCCGCGTACCGAGCCCCGGTTCCACCTCCCGCCTGTCGGCGGACATCCAGAGCGTCTTCGTGGTTCCCGAGCACCGCGGTGAAGGTCTCGGCACCGCTCTCGTCGACGCGGCGAGCAGGCACGCCGAAGACGCCGGCGCCCTTCGGATCACGGTGCACTCGAGTGCACGGGCGGTATCGCTGTACCGACGGCTGCAGTACGCCGGGTCTCCGACACTGCTCCAGCGCACCGCCGAGGCCTGAGCACACGGTTCCGTGGCCGACTCACTCGCGAGTGAGCTGCTCGACGACCTCGAGAAGCGGTTCCCTAGTCAGATGAGCACGAGCGTGGCTCCGGCCGTCACTCGGCAGCGCCCCGGGATGATGATCGCGACCTTCACGCGTCACCCGAGCGCGTCCGGCCCTTCGGTGACGAGGATGTGGAACTGTGCGGCGTCGAGGATCCGGATGCCGAGTTCCTCCGCCTTGCCGAGCTTCGAGCCCGCACCCGGCCCCGCGGCGACGAAGTCGGTCTTCTTCGAGACGCTCGATGCCGCTTTGCCGCCGGCCTTGATGATGGCCTCCTGAGCGCCGTCACGGGTGTAGCCGTCGAGCGATCCCGTCGCCACTATGGTGAGCCCGTCGAGCACACCGCCTTCGACGACGGCGGCGCCCGGTCCGGGGTGGCCGGGCGTCGCCCACTGCACGCCGGCCTCGGTCCACTGCCGCACGATCTCCTGGTGCCAGTCGACGTCGAACCACGCGAGCAGAGAGTCGGCGATGATGCCGCCCACCCCCTCGACCGCAGCGAGCTCGTCTCGAGAGGCGGCGCGGATGGCGTCGAGAGAACCGAACCACTGCGCGAGTGCGCGAGCGGCCACGGGCCCGACGTGGCGGATGTTCAACGAGACGAGAAGACGCCAGAGGTCCTTCGTCTTGGCCTTCTCGAGCTCGGCCAGAAGCGTGAGCGCCTGAGACGACGGCTGGGGTCCTTCGAGCCCGGACTTCTTCTCCGCCGCCGTGGGATTGCGCCGGAACGGCGCGCGGGTCTTCGAGAGGCCGTCCTCGTCTTCCTTGGGCAGACCCGTCTCGGCATCGCGCACGAAGAGTTCGATGGGCACGAGCTCGTCGAGCGTCAGCGCGAACAGACCGGCTTCGGTCTCGAGAGGGGGGATCTCCGGGAACGTCGGCTGCGTCAGGGCAGCTGCGGTGACCTCGCCCAGCGCCTCGACATCGAGGGCGCCGCGGGATCCGATGTGCTCGACGCGCCCGCGCACCTGCGCGGGGCATGACCGTGCGTTCGGGCAGCGCAGATCGATGTCGCCCTCCTTCATCGCACGCAGCGGTGTGCCGCACTCGGGACATTCGACCGGCATCACGAACTCCCGTTCGGTGCCGTCGCGCTTCTCGACGACCGGGCCCAGGACCTCGGGGATCACGTCGCCCGCTTTGCGCAGCACGACGGTGTCGCCGATCAGCACGCCCTTCGCCTTCACGACATCCTTGTTGTGCAGCGTCGCCTGCCTGACGACGGACCCGGCGACCTGAGCCGGTGCCATCACCGCGAACGGCGTGGCGCGCCCCGTGCGCCCGACCGACACGACGATGTCGAGGAGCTTCGTCTGCACCTCTTCGGGCGGGTACTTGTAGGCGATCGCCCAGCGGGGCGCGCGGCTCGTGGCGCCGAGCTCGTCGTGCAGCGAGAGCTCGTCGACCTTGACCACGATCCCGTCGAGCTCGTGCTCGACGTCGTGGCGGTGCTCACCGAAGTGCTCGACGAACGCCACGACCTCGTCGACGCTCGTGCAGACCTTCGTGTGCGGGCTCGTGGGGAGCCCCCACTCGGCCAGCCTGTCGTACACCTGGCTCTGCGCTGCCACGGGCGGGTTCTCCCAGGCGCCGATGCCGTGCACGTAGAGTGCCAGCGACTCGATGCGCAGCATCCCCGCTTCGAGCTCGAGGCCGTCCTTCTTGTCGATCTGCTGACGAAGACCGCCGCTCGCGGCGTTCCGCGGATTGGCGAATGAGGGGAACCGTCGGGCCGCCGCCGTTCGCGCCTTCTCTTCGTCGAACGGCTTCTTCGCACCACCCCGAGCCTCCCATCGGGCCAGCGCATCGGCATACGCCCGGTCGCGGAAAGCCGCCTGAGCGGCATTCAGCCGTTCGAAGGCGGCAACGGGGATGAACACCTCACCGCGGACCTCGACGATCGGAGGATGCCCGTCGCCGCTGAGCTCGAGGGGGATCTCGGGCAGGCGCAGGGCGTTCTCGGTGACGATCTCTCCGACGCGGCCGTCTCCTCGCGTGGCCGCCGACGTCAGGCGTCCGTTCTCGTAACGCAGATTGATCGCGAGTCCGTCGATCTTGAGCTCGGTGAGCCAGTCGACATCGCGCCCCGCAGCAGCTCGCGTCTTCGCGGCCCACTCGCGGAGTTCGTCGATCGAGAACACGTTGTCGAGGCTCAGCATGCGCTCGGCGTGCTCGATGGTCGCGAGCCCCGTCGCCTCGGCCGCGCCGACCATCTGCGTGGGCGAGTCCTGCCCCTGCAGCTCCGGGTGCAGCCGCTCGAGCTCCTCGAGCCGGTGCATCCAGCCGTCGTACGTGAAGTCGTCGACGACGGAGGTGTCGCGCCCGTAGTACGCGTCCTTCGCCTCGAGGATGCGAGTGGTCAGCCCGTCGGCTTCGATACGGGCGTCTTCCAGCGAGATGTTCTCCGGCACCCCGCCAGTCTACGAGCGGCCACCGACATCCAGAGGCAGACGCTACGCGTCGACGGGAACCGCCGACACCGTGCGATCGATCGTGAACTGACCGAGCACGCGCGTGCCGACGTACAGGACAGCCGTCTGCCCCGGTGCCACGCCGTTCAGCGGCTCCTCGGGGACGACGCGCACGCCCTCGGATATGACGAAGGCGCGAGCGACCTCAGGCTCGGCGTGAGCGCGGATCTGCACCTCGCAGTCGAACTCCGAATCGACGGGCGCGGCTCCCGCCCAGCTGAACCGCTCGCCGGCGATCTCGCGGATCGCGAGCGCCTCCTTCGGGCCGACCACGACCGTGTTCGAGACGGGTCGCACTTCGAGGACGAATCGCGGCTTGCCGTCGGCGGCCGGAACCCCGAGATTGAGGCCGCGGCGCTGACCCACCGTGAACGCATGCGCACCCTCGTGCGACCCCACGACCTCACCCGTGCGGTCGAGGATCTCGCCCGTCGCCGTGCCGACCTTCTCTGCGAGCCACCCACGGGTGTCGCCGTCGGGGATGAAGCAGATGTCGTGGCTGTCGGGCTTCTGGGCGACGGTCAACCCGCGCTCCGCCGCCTCCGCCCGCACGACGGCCTTCGAGGGTGTCGTACCGAGTGGGAAGTATGTGTGGGCGAGCTGCTCGGCGGTCAATACGCCGAGCACATACGACTGGTCCTTCGCATTGTCGGCGGCGCGGTGCAGCTCCAGGCCCGCATCCGTCGGGATCAGGGTGGCGTAGTGCCCTGTGCACACCGCGTCGAAGCCGAGCTCGATCGCACGCTCGAGGAGGGCGGCGAACTTGATCTTCTCGTTGCAGCGCATGCAGGGATTCGGGGTGCGCCCCGCCTGGTACTCCGAGACGAAATCGGCGATCACGTCTTCGCGGAACCGCTCGGAGAAGTCCCAGACGTAGAAGGGGATGCCGAGCAGATCCGCCGCACGCCGGGCGTCGAGCGCGTCCTCGATCGTGCAGCATCCCCGGCTACCGGTGCGCAGGGTTCCCCCCGCACGGGACAGCGCGAGGTGCACGCCGACGACGTCATGACCGGCATCGACCGCACGGGCGGCCGCGACGGCGGAGTCCACCCCACCGCTCATGGCCGCAAGAATCCTCATGATCCCAGTCTACGAGCGTGTGGCTGAGCCGGAGCCGGATGCGCGAGAGTACGCGTCGGCGATCGATGCGACCACCGCATCGACGTCCGCATCCGTCGACGTGCGGCCGAGAGAGAACCGAAGCACGCTGCGCGCGTCCTGCTCGCTGCGTCCCATGGCCATCACGACGTGCGAAGGCTCCGCCACGCCCGCCTGGCATGCTGATCCTGTCGAGGCCGCGATCCCCGCCATGTCGAGCAGGAAGAGCAGGCTCTCCCCCACCGCTCCGGGGAACAGGACGTGCGCGTTCCCCGGAAGCCTCTCGACGGGGTCCCCCAGGACCTCAGCCGTCGGGACACGAGCGAGGATGCCCTCGATCAGACGGTCGCGCATCGCACTCAGCCGGGTGCTCTCGGCCTGACGCTCGACCTCGGCCAGTTCCAGGGCCACGGCGAACGCGGCGGCGCCCGCGACGTCCTGGGTTCCCGCGCGGAGGCCGCGTTGCTGCGCGCCCCCGCGCAGGATCGCGGCGAGTTTCGCGGTGCGCGAGGTGACGAGGGCGCCGACGCCGACGGGGGCACCGATCTTATGGCCGGCGACGCTCATCGCGACCAGCCCAACGGCATCCGCAGCGTCACCCCTCAGAGCACGGAACGACAGGGGAACATGACCGAGCGCCGACACGGCATCGAAGTGCATCGGCACCTGGGCGACAGCGGCCGACGACGCCAGCGCCTGGGCATCGTTGATCGTTCCCGCCTCGTTGTTGGCGATGAGCGCAGTCGCCAGGGCTGACCCGGGAAGTTGCGCGGCGAACGCGTCCACGTCGATCGCCGCCGTGCGAAATACCGGTACAGCGCGCAGCACCGCACCCTCGGCGACAAGTGCCTCCACCGTGTCCATGGTCGCGTGATGCTCGGCATCCGGCATCACGATCGCTTCGGTACCCGCTCGGCGCGCGTGCCAGAGCCCCTGCAGCGCGAGATTGATCGACTCCGTCCCGCCGGAGGTGAAGACCACCTCGATGGGATCGCATCCGAGCACCGCTGCGGCGCGCTCCCGGGAGTCCTCGAGGAGACGTCGGGCGTCCTGCCCCGCGCCGTGCGTCGACGACGCATTACCCACGGTCTCGCTCGCGGCCAGCCATGCTTCGCGCGCCTCCGGGCGCAGCGGGGTCGTGGCGGCGTGATCGAGATAGTGCTGCATCCCTCAACTCTCCCCCATTTTCACGGTCGGGAGCGCACATGGAACTGAGTGCATGCGGTCCTGAGACCCGAGCGCAGCCCCCTATGGTGTATTCATGCCCGCGATCCGAGACATCACCGTGCCCGGCGGTACTGCACTCGACAACCTCGGCGTTCGCCTTCACGACGGCGTCGGAACCCTCCGCGTCTGGTCGCAGAACGCGTCGTCGATCGAACTCGTCGTCTTCGACGCCACCGACCTCGACTGGGTGACCGATCAGGTCGACCTCGAGCGACTCCCCGGCGGCGTCTGGGAGGTCACGACCGAGTTGCTGCAGCCCGGCACCCGCTATGCGATCCGAGTCGGCGGACCCCACGGCCCCGGCAACACCTTCAATCCCGAGACGCTCCTGCTCGACCCGTACGCGCGCGGCCTCGCCCAGGGTGACGGGTACGAGGAGTGGCGATCCGTCGTCATCGTCGACGGCTTCGACTGGGGCGACTCCGTGAAGCCGCGTATCCCGCTCGATCGCACAGTCATCTACGAGGGACATCTGAAGGGTCTCACCAAGCGACAGCCCGACATCCCACCCGCGCTGCACGGAACCTACGCCGGCCTCGCGCACCCGGCGATGATCGAGTACTTCCACGGGCTCGGCATCACCTCGATCGAGCTTCTCCCCGTCCACGCGTTCGTGCCCGAGCCTCGCCTGCTCGAGCGCGGCCTCACCAACTATTGGGGCTACAACACCCTCAACTTCTTCACCCCGCACAACGCGTATGCGACCGAGGATGCCCGCAAGGGCGGTCCGGAAGCGGTGCTCGCCGAGTTCAAAGGCATGGTGCGCCTGCTGCACGAGGCCGGTCTCGAGGTCATCCTCGACGTCGTCTACAACCACACGTCGGAGGAGGGTCTCGGAGGCCCTCGCTCGAGCCTGCGTGGCATCGACAACGCGGGCTACTACCGACAGGATTCCTCGGGCGCGTACATCGACACCACCGGTTGCGGCAACACGCTCGACACCTCGACGGATGCCGGTGCCCGTCTCGTGCTCGACTCGCTGCGCTACTGGGCGCAGGAGATGCAGATCGACGGCTTCCGGTTCGACCTGGCGGCCGCCATCGCGCGCGACGCGTCGCACACCTACACGCCCGAGCATCCACTGCTGACGGCGATCGCGAACGACCCCATCCTCAAGGACACGAAGCTCATCGCCGAGCCCTGGGACGTCGGCATGGGTGGCTGGCAGACCGGCAACTTCCCCCAGGGCTGGCTGGAGTGGAACGACCGATACCGCGACCGTGTGCGCAACTTCTGGTTGAGCGACATCGACTACGCGCGCAGGGCCTCGGCCCCGGTCGGCATCGGCGGCTTCGCCACACGCCTCGCCGGTTCGTCGAACACCTTCGCGGATGAGCGCGGACCGCTCGCGAGCATCAACTTCGTGACGGCGCACGACGGCTTCACCCTCAACGACCTCGTCTCGTACGACGTCAAGCACAACGAGGCCAACGGGGAGCACAACCGCGACGGTGCCGACATGAACCGCGCCTTCAACCACGGGATCGAGGGGCCCACGGACGACCCCGCGATCCTCGCGGCCCGACGCAAAGCCATGCGCAATCTGCTGGGCACCCTGCTGCTGTCCGCCGGCATCCCCATGCTCACCGCCGGTGACGAGGTCGGGCGCACGCAGCGGGGGAACAACAACGCGTATGCGCAGGATTCGGCGATGACCTGGCTCGGCTGGGACCCGGAACCCTGGCAGGAGGATCTGCGTGCCCACGTCAGCAGGCTGATCGAGCTCCGCTCCGAGAACCCCGCGTTGCGTCCGAGCAAGTACGCACGCCTGGGCGAGCACATCCCGAATGCCTCAGTCATGGACTGGTTCGACCAGAACGGCGAGACGATGGAGAGCGACCAGTGGACCGACCCCGGCAACCGCACGCTCCAGTACGTCGCCGCGTCGACTCCGGATCGTGAGGCCGCGAACCGCATCCTCCTGATCGTGCACGGCACGGAGTCGCCGATCGATGTGCGACTGCCCGAGGAACTCGAGGATGCGACGCGATTCGTGTCGCTCTGGTCCAGCGCAGACGAGCGCCCCGACGCGGGCGGGGAGACATTCGCCCCCGGAGACATCCTGCCCATCCCCGGCACCTCCATGAGGCTCTTCCGTGTCGAGTGACGCGCGGCGCGCCGGTACCGTCTGCTCGCTACCCGCCGTGCGTCGGTAGCGGTACATTCGGGGGGTGGCCGCACGTACGAGCAGCACCCGTTCCAAGACTCTCCGGAGTCCCGCTCAGATCCCGCTGCGTCCGCTGGGCGCCGTGTCGGACGGTGAGACGCTCACAGCCACTCGCATTCCGCTGCTGAACGCGACGCCCGCCGTCCCCGGCGGGTTCGCCCCCAAGGCGTTCGTCGGCGAGATCGTGCCCTTCACGGTGGTCGCCTTCCGCGAAGGCCACGACATCATCGGTGTGCAGCTGCGGTTGACCTCTCCCGACGGCGAGGAGTCGCTTCACCGCCTCTCCCCCCTGCTCGACGGGACCGATCGGTGGAGCGCCGAGATCGCGATCGACGTGCAGGGGCGATGGACGTTCCGCTTCGAAGCGTTCTCCGACGATTTCGCGACCTGGGCGCACGCCGCCGAGCTGAAAGTGGCGGCCGGCGTGGATGTGCCCGTGATGGCCGCGCTCGGGGCCGAACTGCTCGCACGAGCCGCCTCGGAGAAAGACCGCCCTCTCGCGCAGCGCAAGCGCCTCACTGCCGACTCCGCCGCTCTTCTCGCCGGAGACGGAGCGACGACCATCGCTCTCTCGACCGATGCCGACCTCGCTCGAGTGTTCCTCGAGCGGCCGCTGACCTCCCTCCGCTCCGCGTCTGCGACGCACACCCTGCTGGTGGAGCGCACCGCGGCGGGCGTCGGTGCCTGGTACGAGTTCTTCCCCCGCTCCGAGGGGGCGAAGCGGCTGAAGGACGGCACGATCAAGAGCGGAACGTTCCGCACCGCGACGAAGCGCCTCCCCGCGGTCGCGGCGATGGGGTTCGACGTGATCTATCTGGTGCCCATCCACCCGATCGGCATCACGAACCGCAAGGGCCGCAACAACACGCTGACCACCGAGCCCGACGACCCCGGCTCCCCCTACGCGATCGGCGCCGCCGAGGGCGGACACGACGCGATCCACCCCGACCTCGGCAAGCCCGCCGACTTCCGCGCCTTCGTGCGGGCTGCGCGGGCTGAGGGCCTGGAGGTGGCACTCGACCTCGCTCTTCAGGCGTCGCCCGACCACCCCTGGGTCGACGAGCACCCCGAGTGGTTCACCACACTGCCTGACGGCACGATCGCCTATGCCGAGAACCCGCCGAAGAAGTACCAGGACATCTATCCGCTGAACTTCGACAACGACCCCGAGGGCATCTACCAGGAGATGCTGAGGGTCGTGCAGCACTGGGTGCACGAAGGCGTGAAGATCTTCCGCGTCGACAACCCGCACACCAAGCCGCTGCAGTTCTGGGAGTGGCTGATCGCCACGGTGAACGCCGAAGACCCCGACGTCATCTTCCTCGCCGAAGCCTTCACCCGACCCGCCGTCATGCGCGCGCTCGCCGCCGTGGGCTTCCAGCAGAGCTACAGCTACTTCACCTGGCGGAACACCAAGTCGGAGCTCGAGGAGTTCCTCAGCAGCGTGTCGCACGAGACGAGCGACTACATGCGGCCGAACCTCTTCGTCAACACGCACGACATCCTCACCGAGTACCTTCAGTTCGGCGGGCGTGCCGCCTACCGCATCCGCGCCTGCATCGCCGCGACGGCGGCACCCGTCTACGGCGTCTACGCCGGCTACGAGCTCTTCGAGAACGTGGCACGCCCGGGGTCTGAAGAGAACATCGACAACGAGAAGTACGAGTACAAGCTCCGCGACTGGGAGGGAGCCGAAGCCGCAGGCGACTCTCTGGCCCCACTTCTACGTCGTCTGAACGAGATCCGTCGCACCCATCCGGCGCTCCGCCAGCTCCGCAACCTCGCGGTCCACTGGAGCGACGATGACTCGGTGCTGGTCTACAGCAAGCATCTCGACGCCGACTTCACCGGCACCGGGGATGCGGACACGATCCTCGTCGTGGCGAACGTCGACCCGCATTCCGTGCGCGAGACCACGGTCCACCTCGACACGACGATCTGGGGCGTGCCTCTCGGCGAGCCTTTCGAGGTCGAGGATCTCCTCACCGGCGCCGTCTGGGCCTGGACCGATCACAACTACGTGCGCCTCGACGCCTTCGCCGAACCGGTGCACATCCTGAAGGTGAGGAAGCGAGCATGAGCTACGTGGAAGATGCGACGACGTCGTCCGAGTGGGCCGCGGTGGCCGCCGGAACCCATCACGATCCGCACGCTGTCCTGGGCGCCCACCCGTCCACCGACGCGGGTGACCGCACGGTCACGGTGATCCGAGCTCGACGCCCCCTCGCCGCCTCGGTCGCGGCGGTGTTCGGAGACGGCTCGCGGTTGGCGCTGGAGCACGTCGCGCACGGCATCTGGGAAGCCCAGCACGACGGCGCTCCGGTGCCGTATCGTCTCGCGACCGCGTACGGCGACGACGACGAGAGCACCGTCGGCGACCCCTATCGACACCTCCCCACCCTCGGCGACATCGATCTTCACCTGATCGCCGAGGGCCGTCACGAGCGTCTCTGGCAGGTCCTCGGCGCCCACCCGCGGACGGCGGAGGGCGACACCGGCGTGGCATTCGCGGTGTGGGCACCCAATGCGACCGCTGTGCGCGTCGTCGGCGACCACAACGGGTGGAACGGCGAATCGCACGCGATGCGATCGATGGGCGTGAGCGGCATCTGGGAGCTCTTCATCCCCGACATCGCGATCGGCTCGACCTACAAGTTCGAGATCAGGACGCGCGACGGAGCGTGGATCTTCAAGGCCGACCCGATGGCCCAGGCGGCGCAGATCCCACCCGAGACGGCATCGGTGGTCACGCAGTCGACCTACGCCTGGTCGGACGGCGCATGGATGACCCGCCGAGCAGCGACGCACGCGGTCGCACAGCCGTTGTCGATCTACGAGGTTCATCTCGGGTCGTGGCGCGGCGGTCTGAGCTACCGGGACGCCGCCGAGCCTCTCATCGCTCACGTCACCGAGGCGGGGTTCACCCACGTCGAGTTCATGCCCCTCGCCGAGCATCCTTTCGGAGGCTCGTGGGGCTATCAGGTGAGCGGCTACTACGCGGCGACCAGCCGGTTCGGCAGCCCGGACGACCTGCGCTATCTGATCGACCGCCTGCACCAGGCGGGCGTCGGCGTCATCATGGACTGGGTCCCCGGGCATTTCCCGAAGGATGCGTTCGCGCTCGCTCGGTTCGACGGCCAGCCGCTCTACGAGCACCCGGACCCCCGGCGAGGCGAACACCAGGACTGGGGCACGCTCATCTTCGACTACGGGCGTCCGGAGGTACGGGGCTTCCTCGTGGCGAACGCCCTCTTCTGGCTCAGCGAGTTCCATGTCGATGGGCTCAGGGTCGATGCGGTGGCGTCGATGCTGTACCTCGACTATTCGCGGAACGACGGCGAGTGGGAACCCAACATCCACGGCGGACGCGAGAACCTCGAAGCGATCCGGTTCCTGCAGGAGGTCAACGCGACCGCCTACCGCGTGCACCCCGGTGTGCTCATGATCGCGGAGGAGTCGACCAGTTTCCCCGGTGTCACCGCGCCGACCGATCATGCGGGACTCGGTTTCGGGTTCAAATGGAACATGGGTTGGATGAACGACTCTCTCCAGTACATCGAGCGAGACCCCATGTACCGGTCCCATCACGAGGGCGAGATGACGTTCTCCTTCGTCTACGCGTTCGGCGAGAACTATCTCCTTCCGATCAGCCACGACGAGGTCGTGCATGGCAAGGGAAGCCTGCTCACGAAGATGCCGGGCGATCACTGGCACAAGCTCGCGAACGTCCGCGCCTACCTCGCGTACATGTGGGGCCATCCGGGCAAGAAGCTGCTCTTCATGGGCCAGGAGTTCGGCCAGATAGCCGAGTGGTCCGAATCCCGCGAACTCGACTGGTGGCTGCTCGAACAGCCGTCCCACGCGCAGCTGCAGGGCTTCGTCGGTCAGCTCAACCACACCTACCGTGCGCAGGCACCGCTCTGGGAACGCGACAACGACGCATCATGCTTCTCGCGCCTCGGCGCACCGACCTGGGATCCGAACGTCATCGCCTTCGAACGTCGCGACGCCCACGGTGGGCGGCTCGTCGTCATCAGCAACTTCGCCGGCGTGGAACGAAGCGGCTACCGTCTCGATCTGCCCAGCTCGGGGGTCTGGGAAGAGGTCCTCAACACGGACGCGTCAGAGTACGGTGGGCGCGGATCCGGGAATCTGGGGGTGGTCGTGGCTCCCCTCGACGACCGTGGCGTCGCAACGGCGACCATGACGATCCCCGCTCTGTCGACGATCTGGCTCCGTCACCAGAGCGACCCTCACGTCCCGACGGTCAGCCACGGCTGACCGTCGCCGCGGACCGAGGTCAGAACAGCAGGGACGAGAGCCTGTTGCGCGCGGAGATCACCCGCGGGTCGGCCGCGCCGATCAGACCGAACAGCTCGACCAGCCTTTCGCGAACGGGAGTGCGCTGGTCTGACGGCAGCTGAGCGAAAAGGTCGAGGAGGCGTCCGAAGGCATCGTCCACGTGTCCGCCGGCGAGGTCGAGGTCGGCGACATCGAACTGAGCCTTCACGTCCAACGGCCCTGCCGCGGCAGCCGCGCGGGCATCCTGCAGATCGAGCTTCTGCACACGGTCGAGCAGACGCACCTGGCCGAGGCCGGCGATCGCATCCTCATCCCGGGGGTTCTCTGCGAGTGCCTTCTCGTAGGCGACGATCGCCGCGGCGTAATCGCCGAGCTCGATGGCCGCGAACGCCTCGGCGTGCAGCGGGGGCAGCGGCGGCTCTTCGGGGGTCTCGTCCGCGCCCGCGGGAGCCTCTCCGATGTCGAGCGACCCTGTGACACCGTTCTGAGCGGCGAGCTGGAGCAGCTGCGCGAAGACCTCTCGAACCTGCTGCTCGGGGACCGCTCCGGTGAACATAGGAACGGGCTGCCCGGCGATGAGAGCGACGACCATCGGGATCGACTGCGCACGGAAGCCCTGCGCGAGCTGCGGGTTGGCATCGACGTCGACCTTGGCGAGGAGCACTTTGCCGCCGAGCTCACGCGTCACCTTCTCGATGATCGGGCTCAGCTGCTTGCACGGTCCGCACCACTCGGCCCACAGGTCGACCACCACGGGAACCGTACGAGAGAGTTCGAGGATCTGACCGAAGGACTCGTCGGTCGCATCGACGACGACATCCGTCACGCCGCCCCCGGCTGCTGCAGCAGCGCCGCCGGAGCCCGTGGCCTGCGCCGGGGCTGCGGGACGGTTTCGCAGGCTGGAGAGGTCGACGGCTCCACGGAGCGCGGCGGGAGAGATATCGGTCACTTGATCACCTCGACGGAGAGAAGATCCTGGCGCACGGCCAGGAGCCGGATCTGCTCCGTGGACCCCTGTGCGGGGACGGAGAAGAACAACTGGAATTCGTACTTGGTCGTCACGCCCTTCGCGGACTCCGTCACCCCGGTGAGAGCCTTCGCCTGCGCGTTGTCACCGAAGCGGATGACCGCATCGGCCGACGTCGGGGTCACGGTCTCGGTGTCGATGAGAGACAGGGCGACGATCGCACCGCTGTCGAGCGTGGTCAACGAGACGGGTGCCACGTCGGCCGGAGCGATGTCGAACGCCGTCTTGGACGTCTTGGCCGCGCCGTTGTCCGCGAGGTTCTGCACCACCGCCTGACGGCTGTCACGGATCGACGTCGCGAGATTCTGCGACAGCTCGTCGAAGAGGCCGTAGGACTCGCTCTTCTCCCCCGCGTCGACGACATCCGAGAACTTCTCCGCGAGCTCCCCGGGCGGGATGCTCAGGAAGGCGGAATCGTCGGGGACGAGCGAGGTCCCGAGCCATGCGGCCGCCACATCCGGGAAGACGGCATCCGCAGACATCTCGGCCATGTTGGTGACCTTGTAGTTCGACCACGGGTCCTGCTGCGTCATGGTGAGGATCACGGGCGGAACCGTGTCGTCGCCCTTGCTCTTCGAGAGCAGGAGCACTGTCCGCGGCCAGCGGTCGCTGGCTTCAGGGAGCACGACCTCGATGTCATCGGTCGGAATGGCCGCCGGCGGAGTCGTGTCCGGAAGAGCGGTGCGCAGCGTGTACTCGGTCGTGCGAGCCGTCAGCGCGGGACCGTCGAGGCGCGTTCCCGCCAGATCGATGTCCATCGTGGCATCCGCCTCGGAGAGCGTGGACGACACCTCGTCGAGGATGCGCTTCGCCTGAGACTCGGTCACGGCCGGCGGCTTCTGGTTGTCGGGAGCGATGACGGTCGCGCTCGGCGAGGGAGTCGGGCTGCTCTCTCCGAACTGGGGCCAGGAATCAGCCGAGCAACCGCTCGCGAGCAGTGCGGTCAACGCGATCGCCGGGATGGCGATCAGGCGGCGTCTGCGGGTCGGTGTCGCCGCGCGCAGCTCCGACGTGCGCTCGCCCGTCGTCTTCTCCGACTCCGCAGGACTCTGCGCGTCCCCGTCGGAGGTCTTCGGGTCTGCGGTGCCGTCGGAGACCGCCGCGTCGTCCGATCCGGGCACGGAAGAATCCTCGATCGCCGCGCGTTCGGCCGGGGGCAGCTGCGCGACGTCTATCGGCTCGGTCGCGGGCAACGGTCCTGGCCCCTTGCGCCGGGGTCCGCGACCGCGACGCTGATGGCGGATGGCCAGAACGTAGAGGATCAGACCGACGAGGAGCACCGCGGCGCCCGCTGCCATCAGCGGACCTGCGAGCGGGGTCGAGTTGTCGATCGGCCAGGACACGACGATGTCATCGGGTGCGTCCTGGGTGCCGTCCTGAGCGATGAGCACGCTCACTCCTTCGGGGAGCTGCATGTCGGCGATCAGCGCATCCGTGTCGGTGAAGGAGTTCAGCCAGAGATCGGAACCGGCGGGATTGCGCCCGGGGGTCGGCTCGGCGGCACCGTCCTCGGCAGGCGTCTCTGTGGGAGCCGGTGTCGCAGTTTCATCGCCCCCGTCCTCCGATGCGCCCGCGGCGACGAGTTCGACATCGAGTGTGCCGCTCTTGCCGACGGTGACGTGGTTGTAGGTCGCGTCGGCGAGCCATGCCTCCATGTCAGCCGTCCGGCCGTAGGCGGCGAAGATGTCGCCATCGCCCTTGACCAGCAGAGTCTGCGCACCCGGGTTCTCCCGAAGCACGTCGCCGTCCACGAGCACATAGGGAGCGGGTTCTTCCACGGAAACCGAGACCTTCTGGGTCGCCGGACCCTGGAAGATGGTTCGCTGGGCGATGCCCGCAGCGATCAGTCCGGCAGCCAGCACGAGGGCCACGACGGCCCATACGAAACGCACGAATAGTCTCCTCACACGGCCCGGACACGCGCCCGAGCCGGAACACTCGACATTTCAGACTAGCGAAATCACCTGTGCGTTGCCCACGAGCACGTTGCTCGGCATCACTCGGCACGTCGTGGGGTCGAGCCACCGGACGCTCGATAACCTTGCAGCATCCGCCGTTTCGAGGAGCTCCGATGAAGATCCACAACCCGTTCCGCACCGCCCTCGTGGCGACGCTCGGCGTCGGGTTGGGGATCCTGCTGATCGGAAGTCTCGAGAACCTCTCGACTGTTCTTCTCTACGTCGGCACCGCTCTCTTCCTGAGTCTGGGCCTGGACCCCCTGGTCACCTTCCTCGAGCGCAAGAGACTCCCCCGCTGGCTCGCGGTCCTGATCACGATCCTCGGCGTCCTCGGGATCTTCGCCGGGATCATCCTGATCGTGATCCCCGTGCTGGTCGACCAGATCTCCCAGCTGATCGCGCAGATCACCGCGATCGTTCAGCGAGGCACGTTCCTTCCTGACCTCAGGGAATGGATGGTCGAGACCTTCCCCAATCTCAAGGTCGACGACGTCTTCGCGTATGTGACCACCTGGCTCGAGACGAACCTCACGCAGATCGGCGGCTCGATCGGACAGAGCGTCCTCGCGGCCAGCGGCGCGGTGGTCAGCGGCCTGTTCGGAGCATTCATCGTGCTCATCCTGACGATCTATCTGACGGCCTCGACCCCTTCCCTGAAGCGTGCCGTCTATCAGCTCGCTCCCGCGTCGAAGCGCGAACGGTTCATCGACCTCGCCGAGCAGATCACCGACTCCGTCGGGTACTACGTCATGGGCCAGGTCACGCAGGGCGTCATCAACGGTGTCCTGAGCATGATCTTCCTGACGATCATCGATGCTCCGTTCCCCGCGGTGCTGGCCGTCGTGGCGTTCTTCTTCTCGCTGATCCCGCTCGTCGGCACCTTGACCGGATCGACGATCATCGTGCTCGTCTGCCTGATACCTGGACTGGGTTCGCCTGCCACGGCGATCGCGGCGGCCATCTACTACCTGATCTACATGCAGATCGAGGCCTACGTGATCTCACCGAGGATCATGAGCCGTGCCGTCTCGGTGCCCGGAGCGGTCGTCGTGGTCGCGGCGCTGGCCGGCGGCAGCCTGCTCGGCCTTCTCGGCGCGCTGATCGCCATCCCGGTGGCGGCGAGCATCCTGATCCTCTACCGCCAGGTGCTCATCCCGCGGATGAACGAGCTCTAGGCGACCGGCCATTCGGTCGGAAGCGGAAGCGCGGCCGGATTGACCGCGGCGACGACCTCGGTGAGGACCCGTCGAGTCTGGCTCTCTCCCACCCACAGATGCTTGCCGCCCTCGACCGCGATCAGATTCGCATGAGGGATCGTCGAGAACCGCTCTCGTGCTTCATCCGGACGCAGGTAGTCGTCGAGTTCCGGCACGAGGATGACCACCTCGACGTCGGCTCCGGCCCAGGCAGCCACCTCTTCGTCGGTGGCCCGATGCAGGGGCGGAGAGAGCAGGATGATGCCTTCGACGTCATGCTCCCGCCCGTATTTCAGCGCGAGCTCCGTGCCGAACGACCATCCGAGAAGCCAGGGGCGGGGAAGACCACGCTCGCGGACGAATTCCATCGCCGCCGCGACGTCGAACTGCTCCGCCGCTCCCCCGTCGAATGCGCCGTCGCTCGTCCCGCGAGGCGAGGTCGTACCCCGCGTGTTGAACCGAAGGACGGCGAGGTCCGCCAGGGCCGGCAGACGTGCGGCCGCCTTGCGGATGATGTGCGAGTCCATGAACCCGCCCGCGGTCGGCAACGGATGCAGCGTGACGAGCGTGGCGACCGGTGGCGCCGATTCAGGCAGCGCAAGCTCCCCGACGAGCGTCAGCTCGTCCGCCGTCTCCAACACGATGTCCTCGCGCAGCGCGGGAAGTTCGATAGGGCCACGGATCTCGATGCTCACGCAATCCTCCAACAGTGTGTGTGCCAGTGCCGCCGGGCTGCGAGGTCGGCCGCGTCTCCCAGCACGCCGTCGGCGCGCCAGACCACGAGGTGGGCCGTGCCAGTCGCGACGTCGCGTCCGCAACCCGGGCAGATGTAGTCCTTCTGCGCCTGAACAGCCGAGATGGGCTGGACTGTCCACTCGATGCCGCGCCGGGATTCCGTGCGCTTCCATGAGGCCAGGAGTCGATCGAGCGAATCCTCGGTCTCAGGGCGCGTCGGACGGCGCTTGCGGGAGCGGGCCATGAAGCCTGCTCACCACCAGTGGTTGTTGGACCAGAATGCCTGGGCGCCGGCCCAGCTGCCGTAACGACCCGTCGCGTATCCGGTCGCCCAGCGCAGGTTGTCGACGGGGTCGTAGCCGTTGCCGGGGACCTTGCTGCAGGGCAGAGCCTGTACGAGGCCGCAGGCACCCGACGAGGAGTTCGTCGCGTTCGGGTTCCATCCGCTCTCGCGCGAGACGATGTAGTCGACGTAGCCCCAGTCGGACTCTGCGATACCCGCCGCAGCCATCCACTGCGCAGGAGCTCCACCACCGGTGTAGAAGAGCGGTCCGCCTCCGGAGTTGGACGACTTCGAGGAATCGGACGACGCCACCTTGGGGGTGGGCTTCGGAGTCGGCTTCGGGGTGACGTATACGGAGAACGTTCCGCGCTGGACAGGCGCGATCGCCGCGCCCTCGACGGTCACCGTCAGATTCTGCGTCTCACCGAGGGCAGCGGAGTACGCGGATTCCGGCGCTGCTTCAGCCGGCGGGTCGGCAAGCGCGACGCCGGTGGGAGCCACCATCGCCGCGGCGAATCCGACCACCGCGAGTGCGCTGAAGAACCCCACGAGGCCACGGCGACGGCTGCCCTTGCGCGGCGACAGAGCCGCCGACGAAGGCACAGGGGTGACGTCGTTTCGATGAGGAGTCATGTCGTTTCGGGAGTTCACGATGCAAGGAGTCTACCCGGTGAGGCCTGTGACGGCCACGGGAACGCTCAGCGAACCGCCAGGATCACGTCGACGGTCGCATCGAGGAGGGCATCGACCTGCTCTTCGCGATAGCCCCCACGCTGCATCCGGAACGCCGCAGAACGAAGCTGCTCGGCGGTCAGCGGCTCTCCGTCTCGCAGGTATCGGGCGATGCGCGTGCTCACGTGATCCACCTCGTCGATGCGGTACCCGAAGGAGAGGATGCCGGTGCGTCCGAATCGCTGACGCTTCGGACGAGCCAGGTGATCGAGGATGACCTGAGCATCGTCACGCGCCTGTTCCACCCATGCTCCGGCGCCCTCGGCCCGCACGGCCCGTTCTCGAGCGCGCGCAGCGAATGCGTCCTCCACGCGGCCGAGCGCGGCGTCGACCTCCGACACCACGTACCCGTTCTTCACGAGAGGGAAGGACGCGACCCGGACTTCCGCAGCGCTGAGGTCGTCCGAATCTCCCTCGAACGCCGCGCGTGCAGCGGCGAGGAAGGTGTCCACCGCCGCGCGGTGGTAGCCGCGGACGCGACCGCTTGTCAACGAGAACGCGGGCGGCGCCTGCTCGGCCTCGTCCGGAGTCTGGACGTCGTCCGAGACCTGCACATCATCTGACACCATCACAGCACCGCCCAGGAGGAGAAGAGGAAGTAGAGGCACAGAGCCGGGATCGTCGACGGCAGGATGCTGTCGAGCCGATCGAGCAATCCGCCATGGCCGGGGAGCCAGGAACTCATGTCCTTGATCCCGAGGTCGCGCTTGAGCATCGACTCGCCGAGGTCGCCGAGCGTGGCGGAGAGCAGGATCGCGACGCCGAAGATGACACCGATCCACCACGGCACATGCAGGAGGAAGATCGCGAGGAGCACTCCGGCCGCGATCGAACCCACCACAGCTCCGCCGAAACCTTCCCAGGTCTTCTTCGGGCTGATCTTGGGGGCCATCGGATGCCGCCCGAACGAGAGGCCGGCGGCATACGCGCCCGTGTCGGCGACGACCGCGATGGCGATGAAGCTCAGGACCCACCACTGACCGCCCTCCTGCTTGAGCAGGATCAGCGCGACAGCCGCGAGGAAGGGCACATAGATCTGGACGAAGCCACCGATGACCGCATCCGTGAGCACATCGCCGTAGGTCCTGCCGTCCTTGGCGACCATCTGGGCGACGAGTCTCCACACGATCACGAATGCGACGGCGAGGAAGAGCACGACCCACACGAGCCAGAGGTCGAGGAAGAACGCGGAGAGCACCAGCATCGTCGCTGCGATGAACTGCGGCACCACGTCGATCCGACGGCCGGAGGCGCGCAGGGCGAGCGACAGCTCGTACACGCCGAGAAGGGCTGCGGCCAGCGCGAACGGCACGAACAGCACCTTGATGAACAGCAGAGACGCGAGCAGCGCCGCTCCGAACGCGAGACCGATCAGGGTTGCGAGGATCAGATCTCGGCCCGTGCGCTCCTTGATGCGTTCGTTGGCCTGGTCGAGCTGCCCTCGAGCATGCGAGACGTGGTTGCCCAGCTCGTCGCGGGCGGCGCGCCACTGCTCCCGGATCGCGTTGTGGTCAGCGGTGTCCAGAGGAGATGCCGCGAACACGGGCACCTCTGCGGGAAGCGGAGGTCGTGGCGGGATGCTCGTGGTGTCGAATGCCGGGAAGGCGCCGTCAACCAGGGGTATCCCGCCGGTCGAGGTCGACGAGTCGCGCGCCTCACGGCGCGTCTGCGGCTTGTCGGTACCGTCACCGGTGGGTTCGTCGGACATGCCGCCTACACCTCGAGGAGTTCAGCCTCTTTGCGCTTAAGTGCGTCGTCGATGAGGTCGACGTGCTGGCGCGTGAGGGCGTCGAGTTCCTTCTCTCCCCTGGCGATCTCGTCTTCACCGAGTTCGCTCTTCAGGGCGTCGAGCTCGTCCTTGCCCTTGCGGCGGATTCCACGGACATGGACCTTGGCGTCCTCGGCCTTGGTCTTGACGAGCTTGACGTACTCCTTGCGGCGCTCGGCCGTCAGCTCGGGCATCGTCACCCGCACGAGGTTGCCGTCGTTGGTGGGGTTCGCTCCGAGATTCGGCATGTCGCGAATGGCCTGTTCGATGCCCTTCAGCGCCGACTTGTCGTACGGCGTGATGATGAGAGTGCGTGCTTCCTGGTTCGCCAGCGAAGCGAGCTGGGCGAGCGGAGTCGGCGTTCCGTAGTAGTCGACCAGAACCTTCTGGAAGAGCTGCGGGTTGGCGCGGCCGGTGCGCACCGTGGAGAAGTCCTCCTTGGCAGCCTCGACGGCTCGTGCCATACGGGAGGTGGTTTCAGCGAGGACATCCGCGATCACGGTGACTCCTATCGTCGGGGTGTTCTGAAATTCTATCGGGCCGGGCCCTCGAGCACCGGCAGGCGCTCAGGCCGTGACCAGAGTTCCGATGTGCTCACCGAGGAGAGCACGCGTGACGTTGCCCGCCGGCTCCATGCCGAAGACGCGCATGTCCATGTTGTTGTCCATGCACAGGCTGAACGCGGTCGAGTCGACGACCTTGAGGCCACGCTGGAGGGCGTCGCGATACGTGACGCGCTCGATGCGCTCGGCGTCCGCGTGCTTGTTCGGGTCGGCGGTGTAGATCGCATCGACACCGTTCTTGGCGACGAGGACCTCCTCCGCGCCGATCTCGAGAGCCCGCTGCGCGGCGACCGTATCGGTCGAGAAGTACGGCAGGCCGGCGCCGGCACCGAAGATGACCACCCGACCCTTCTCCATGTGACGCTCCGCACGCAGGGGGATGTAAGGCTCGGCGACCTGGGTCATGGAGATGGCGGACTGCACGCGCGTGGGTGCGCCCGCCTGCTCGAGGAAGTCCTGAAGGGCGAGAGCGTTCATCACCGTTCCGAGCATGCCCATGTAGTCGGCGCGACCACGATCCATACCGCGCTGGCTGAGTTCGGCTCCGCGGAAGAAGTTCCCTCCGCCGACGACGATGGCGATCTCGACGCGGTCGACCGCTGCGGCGATGTCGCGCGCGATCTGGCTGACGACGTCGGGGTTGACTCCGAGCTGGCCGGCGCCGAACGCCTCACCGGAGAGCTTGAGAAGAACGCGGCGGCGTCCTGTGCGGTCGGTCATGGGGGTGATCCTCTCGTCCCGATTCAAGATAGTGCCTTCTGGGCATGAAGAAGGGGTCCGGATCGCGTTGATCCGAACCCCTTCGACGATGTTACGCGCCGACCTTGAAGCGCGCGAAGTCCGTCACGGTGATACCGGCGTCCTTCGCCACCTGGGCGACAGAGAGCTTGTTGTCCTTCGCGTAGTCCTGCTCGAGCAGGGCGACCTGCTTGATGAACGCGGAGACACGGCCCTCGACGATCTTGGGCAGAGCCGCTTCCGGCTTGCCCTCGTTGCGGGAGATCTCGGTGACGATCTCGCGCTCCTTCTCCACGGCGTCGGACGGAACGTCCTCGCGGGAGAGGTACGACGGGTTCGCGAACGAGATGTGCTGCGCGATGCTGCGAGCGGTCTCGGCGTCGTCACCCGAGTAGGCGACGACGACACCGATCTGCGGCGGCAGGTCCTTGCTCGTGCGGTGCAGGTAGACCTCGACCTTGTCGCCCGAGACCGTGCGCACGCGACGCAGTTCGACCTTCTCGCCGATGATCGCAGCCTCTTCCGAGATGACCTGCTCGACGCTCTTGTCGCCCGCCTGCGCGGCGAGACCGGACTCGACCGAGTCGGCCTTGACCGCTGCGACAGCGTCGGCGACCTTGTCGGCCAGCGCGATGAAGCGCTCGTTCTTCGCGACGAAGTCCGTCTCGCAGGCGAGCTCGATCAGCGTCACTGCGCCGTCCTGCTCCCGAGCGACGATGAGGCCCTCGCTGGTGGAACGGTCAGCACGCTTCGCGTTGCCCTTGGCACCCTTCAGGCGCAGGATCTCGGTGGCCTTCTCGACGTCTCCGTCAGCCTCCTCGAGCGCCTTCTTGGTGTCGACCATTCCCGTGCCGAGCTGCTCACGCAGCGCCTTGAGGTCGGCGATGGTGAAGTTGGCCATGTGTGGTGGCTCCTTGCTTCGTGATGTGTGTGGTGGTCGCGGAATTACTTGGCGTCTGCCTCAGCGGGGGCCTCTGCGGCCTCTGCTGCGGGAGCCTCGGTGGCCTCGGCGTCTGCGGCCGGAGCCTCGACGGCTGCGTCCTCAGCAGCTGCATCCTCGGCCGGAGCCTCGGTGGCAGCGTCTGCGGCCGGAGCCTCGGCAGCGGCGTCAGCCGGCGTCTCGAGGAGTTCCTTCTCCCAGTCGGCCAGCGGCTCGGCGTCGCCCGTCTCGGGGTTGTGCTTCTGCTGGAGGCCCTCTGCTGCGGCGTCCGCGATGATGCGGGTGAGCAGCGAGACCGAGCGGATCGCGTCGTCGTTACCGGGGATCGGGTACTGGAAGTCGTCCGGGTCGGCGTTCGTGTCGAGGATTCCGATCACGGGGATGCCGAGCTTCTTGGCCTCGTCGATGGCGAGGTGCTCACGCTTGGCGTCCACGACCCAGATGGCGGACGGCGTCTTGGTGAGGTTGCGGATACCACCGAGCGACTTGTGCAGCTTGTCGAGCTCGCGCTTCTTGAGCAGCAGCTCCTTCTTCGTGAAACCGCTGTTCGCCGGGGTCTCGTAGTCGAGCTCCTCGAGCTCCTTCATGCGTGCGAGACGCTTGGAGATCGTCTGGAAGTTGGTGAGGAGTCCACCGAGCCAACGCTGGTTGACGAAGGGCTGACCCACGCGGGTCGCCTGCTCGGCGAGGATCTCCTGCGCCTGCTTCTTCGTACCGACGAAGAGGATCGTGCCGCCGTGGGCGACGGTCTCCTTGACGAAGTCGTAGGCCTTGTCGATGTAGCCGAGCGACTGCTGGAGGTCGATGATGTGGATGCCGCTGCGCTCGGTGAGGATGAAGCGCTTGACCTTCGGGTTCCACCGACGGGTCTGGTGTCCGAAGTGCACGCCGCTGTCGAGCAGCTGGCGGATGGTGACCACAGCCATGGTCGTCTCCTGGTTCCGGCGCGATTCTGCGCCATTGAGGTTGTCGAGTCGATCGGACGATCGAACTCCCTGGTGCCCGGCGCACACCCACCTGTTCGGTAACAGGACCTGTGGGAGTGGATGCCACGACTGAAGTCGCTCTGGGCACGCGTAGTCACCCCGAGATCGAGGTGCTCCTTCAGCATACAGGATGCTGCGGCGTCACTCACCCTGCACTGAGCAGTGGGTCCGGGGATTCCGCACATCCAGGGCGATGGTCGGAGCCGGACCGAGCGCAGCGGGGCTGCCACCGCCGATCATGATCCGATGCACGCGCGTCCTCTCCCCTTCCTCGCACTTCTGCTGCTCTGCGCACTGCCGATCGGACCCGAGATCCGGGCGGATGCGTCGGCCCCCGCCGCCGCACCTCCGCACACAACGATCGCGGCGACGTGGGTATGGCCGATCGACGGCGCGCGTTCGGTCGCCAATCCGTTTCGCGCACCCGCTCACGAGTACGGATCAGGGCACCGGGGCATCGACATCGTGACGAGCCAGGGGCGGGCCGTTCGCGCGCCTGCTGATGGCATCGTCGCGTTCCGGGGAACCGTCGTCGACCGACCGCTTCTCACGATCGAGCACGCCGGAGGATACGTGTCGACTTTCGAGCCGTTGACCTCGGACCTCTCCCCCGGAGACGTCGTGTCAGCGGGAGAGACGATCGGCACCGTGGCCGCCGGCGGGCACGCGGAGTCAGGGACCCTGCACCTCGGCGTACGTCTCGGCGGGGAGTACATCAACCCGATGACGCTGTTCGGAGAGGTGCCCCGGGCAGTGCTCCTCCCCTGCTGCGATCCATTGTGACGCTCGGCACTGCAGGCGTGTCACGCCCGTGGATGCGCCAGCCGGTATGTCGCAGTCAGCCGTTCAGCCGAGACATGAGTGTAGATCTGTGTCGTGCCGAGACTCGCGTGCCCCAGGATCTCCTGCACCGCCCGCAGGTCGGCTCCACCGTCGAGGAGGTGGGTAGCCGCCGTGTGCCTGAGGGCATGCGGACCGACGGTGTCGGCACCGACGAACGGTGCGAGCACGCGTGCGACGAGGGAGTACACGGCACGGGGACCGATCCTCCCTCCCCGTGCGCCGAGGAGAAGCGCGGGAGACGGACGAGACCCACGGGCCATGTGCACGGGGCGACCTCGGGTGAGGTACGCGCCGACGGCGTCGCGCGCCGGCACCCCGAACGGGACCACCCGCTCTTTCGATCCCTTGCCGAGCACGCGGGCTGTTCCGCGGGTGAGATCGAGATCATCGACATCGAGTCCGCAGAGCTCGGAGACGCGGATGCCGGCCCCGTAGAGCAACTCGAGGACGGCATGGTCTCGCAGTGCGTCAGGCTCCCCCGTCGCCGCGGCAGATCGCTGTGCATCGAGGAGCGCCGTCATCGCGTCCTGAGAGGCGATCGTCGGCAGCGTACGTCCGCGCTTCGGCGCAACGAGGCGCAGGCTCGGATCGTGCGCGATGATCTCCTCTTCCTGAGCCCAGCTGAAGAACGAGCGCGCCGCCGCAGCGCGCCTCGCGAGAGTCGAGCGCGCGTCACCGCGCTGCGTCGCCCGCCAGAGCCAATCGCGTAGCGTCTCGAGCGACACCTCTTCCACACCGAGCTCCCCGACTGTCTGCGCCAGATCGCGTAGGTCTGATCGATAGGCCCGAACCGTCGCCGGCGACAGCCTCCGCACCTTCTCGAGGTGATCGGTGAAGGCCTGTGCCGCGGCCGCGAACTCCATGGAGCAAGCTTGCAGGAGCGGGCTCCGGCATCGCGTCAGCCGCGCCGCCCGACTCCGCCTGCCCTCTGCCAGCCGCCCTCGACGCGCTTGACCATGCCGTCCAGCTCGAGAACACCGAGCATCGCGCTCACCTTCTCTGGAGCGACCCCCGAACGGCGACAGATCTCGCGCACAGTCAGCGCCGAGCGGCCGGTGATCGCATCGAGGAGGCGCACCTGATCGGGGTCGGATCGCATCGCCACCTCGGGAGCATCCGTCCGGCCTCCCCAGAGCTCCCGGATCTCCGCAGGGGTCGTCACGCACCGCGCGTCGTACTCACGCAGAAGTCGATGACATCCGGCGGATGCCGCTGACGTGACCGGCCCCGGCACCGCGCCGAGAGGGCGCCCCAGCGCTGCCGCGTGACCGGCGGTGTTCAGCGAACCGCTGCGCCACCCTGCCTCGACGACGACGGTCGCATGACTCACCGCCGCGATGAGCCTGTTCCGTGACAGGAAGCGCCACTTGGTGGGCGCCGTGCCGCAGGGCACCTCACTCACCACAGCGCCCGTTTCGACGATACGGCGCAGGAGCTGCTGATGCCCCTGCGGATAGGCGCGATCCACCCCGCCGGCCAGGAACGCGACCGTCCTGCCCTCGACCCCGAGTGCTGCTCGGTGAGCCGCACCGTCGATGCCGTATGCACCGCCCGACACGACGACCGCACCGCCCGCTGCCAGCTCACCCGCGAAATCGCCGGCGAGCATCTCGCCGTAGGCGCTGGCCGCACGTGCGCCCACAATGGCGACCCGCGGCTCCGCGCACAGGATCTCCGGATCGCCTCGCACCCACAGCACGGTCGGCGCATGCACGCCGAGGTCGTCGAGCGTGACCGGCCACATCGGGTCGCCCGGGAGAATGAGACGCGCATCGACATCCCCCGCACCGCTCATCGCATCCGCGACCGCCCGCGGATCTGCACGTGGCTTCCACCGCGCCTGCCCCTCCAGGAGTGTTCTCCCCCTGGTCCCGGGCCGAACCCGGCTTCCCGCTCCCACCGCGAGGTCCAGCGCGTCCCGCGCGCCCATCTCCGCGATCAATGCCCCGGCGACGCCGTCACCCGGCTCGGCGAGAACCGACCAGGCGACCCGTGCGAGCGCCTCTTCGGGATCACCGTGAGCTCGGAGCCGCTCGAGCGCGATTCGCACCTCGGGATCCTCCACGAGCGATTCGATCATGACGTGTATCCCCTCTTCAGAAACAGCGCGCGACCGACCTCGTCGCGCCCGGGCCGGTCAGCCCCTCCCAGATCCGCCATGGTCCAGGCCAGCCTCAGCACCCGGTCGTAGCCGCGAAGCGTGAGCGCACCGCGTTCGAGGGCGCGGTCGAGGGGCGCTCGCGCGTCCGCGGCCACCCGCAGGTCGGGCTGGCGCAGTCGCGCACCCGGGACCTCGGCGTTCCGCCGCCATGGCGTGCCCTGCCAGCGGGCGCACGCGCGCTCTCGAGCCTCGACCACGCGAGCGCGGGCGCGCTCACTCGTCATCGCGGAACGATCCGCGCTCATCGCACGTACTGCGGAGACCCGAGCGACGTGCAGTTCGATGTCGACCCTGTCGCGCAGCGGACCGGAGAGCCGCGTCGCGTACCGACGGATCGCGATCGACGGGCACACGCACTCCGAGCCCCGCGCTCCGTAGTTGCCGCACGGGCAGGGATTCATCGCCATGATGAGCTGGAATCTGGCGGGGAACAGAGCGGTGAGGCCGGAGCGGATCACCTCGATCGATCCCGATTCGAGCGGCTGCCGCAGGGCGTCCAGCGCGACGCGCGAGAACTCCGCGGCCTCGTCGAGAAACAGCACACCGCGGTGCGCCCGTGAGATGGCTCCGGGACGGACCACCCGTGATCCCCCACCGACGAGCGCCGCGACCGACGCACTGTGGTGCGGCGATTCGAGCGGCGGCGTCGAATCGAGGCGTCGCACCGCCTCACCGGCGAGGGAACGGATCGACGCGACCTCCAGCGCCTCATCCTCGGTGAGGCGCGGCAGGATGCCGGGCAGGCGCCGCGCGAGCATCGTCTTGCCTGCTCCCGGCGGACCGCTGAGGAGAAGGTGGTGGCCGCCGGCAGCCGCGACGATCAATGCCTCGACCGCGTCCTCCTGGCCCGCGACGTCGGCGAGGTCCAGCTCGTCGATCGGCTCAGACAGCGGACCGGCCAGCATGACAGGGTCCGACTCCATCACTTCGACGTCAGCGCCGTGCCAGACAGCCACCTGAGAGAGCGTCGCGGCCGGGCGCACCTCGATGTCGGGGACGAGCCGGGCCTCGGCTTCGTTGCCCGAGGGAACGATCACGGTCTCGAATCCCGCCCGTGCCGCCGCGAACACGGCCGGCAGGACTCCAGGAACGGGACGGAGCCTTCCGTCGAGCCCCAGTTCGCCGAGGTGCACGGTGCGCGCGACCGAGCGCTGCGAGAGTGCGCCTCCGGCGGCCAGCGACGCCACGGCGATGCTCAGATCGAATCCGGAGCCCTGCTTGGGGAGGCTCGCCGGTGAGAGGTTGACAGTGAGACGGCGACGCGGGAGATCGAGCGAACTGTTCTTGCAGGCGTTGTGCACCCGCTGAACGGCTTCTGCCAGCGACTTGTCGGGCAACCCGATGATCTTGAAGTCGGGAGTCTGGTTCGACAGGTCGGCCTCGACCTCGACCAGGTGTCCGTCGACGCCGGTCAGCGCGACCGCCCACGTGCGCGCCGTCGTCACGACAGCCCCACCAGATGCTCGAGCGTGCCCTTCGCCGGGTCCGGACCGATGATCCCGACCGCATCGATCCGGATCGTCATCCCGCGCATGAGCTGAGGGTGATCGGCGGCCCATGCGTGGGCAAGCTGCCACAGGCGGCGCAGCTTGCGGGTATCCACAGCTTCGAACGGGTGCCCGTAGGACTCGCTCCGTCGGGTCTTCACCTCGATCACCGCGATGTGCGATCCGTGAGCCGCGACGATGTCGATCTCGCCCTGAGTGCACCGCCAGTTGCGGTCGAGAACTGCATACCCGAGGTTCGTCAGGTACCGAACCGCCTGCTCTTCACCGGCTCTGCCGAGATCGTCTTTCGCTGCCATGTCGACAGCCTGTCGACCGGATGCGACCGTCGTCGTCGTGAATCCTCCGCATCCCCGACGGGCGGGGACAACCCGTCAGAAACACCGGGTGTGCAGGAGCGGTCACTCTCCGTCGAGCGACAGCTCCTGTGGCAGCTCGAACTCTCGGCGCTGGAGCTCTTCGACGTTGACGTCCTTGAAGGTGAGCACGCGCACGGCCTTCACGAAGCGGTCGGCGCGGTAGATGTCCCACACCCACACGTCCGTCATCGAGATCTCGAAGTAGAAGTCGTGCTCGGTGTCGCGACGCACGACGTTGACCTCGTTGGCCAGGTAGAACCGTCGTTCCGTCTCGACCACGTACTGGAACTGAGCGACGACGTCGCGGTACTCGCGGAACAACGCGAGCTCGAGCTCGCGGTCGTAGTCGTCGAAGGCTTCCTCATCCATGATGACTCCATCCTAGAGTCGGCGACACGTCAATGCCGCACGGAGCGTCAGAACAGGGTCGGGGCATCGGCGATCGCCCAGGAGGAGCGATGATGCGGCGAGAGACCGAGTGCCCGGATCGCATCCCGGTGCTCTAGGCTCGCGTAGCCCTTGTTCCTGTCCCACTGATAGGCCGGGTGCCCCACGTGGAGTTCCGCCATGTACGTGTCGCGCGCGACCTTCGCGATCACCGAGGCCGCAGAGACCGACGCACAGTCCCTGTCGGCCTTGATCACCGGACGAACACGAAGCGGCACCGGGTGCACGGCCGAGACGTAGTCGTGGTTGCCGTCCAGGAGCACGAGCGCATTGTCGATCGCGACGCCCTGGTCGACGATGGCCTGCACCGCGCGGGACGCGGCGAGCCCCAGTGCACGCATGATCCCGACTTCGTCGACCTCGGCCGAGCTCGCCCACCCGACGGCGGACGCCGGCACCCAGGCGGCCGCTCTCGCAGCGACCTCGGGGCGTCGTCTCTCCGTCACCAGCTTCGAGTCTCTGAGGCCGTCAGGCACACGGCGGCGCGCTCCGGCGGCATCCATCGCGGCGGCTCCGACAGCCACGGGACCGGCCAGCGCACCGCGGCCGACCTCATCGAGGGAGATGAGGAGATCGCACTCCTTCAAGAGCCGACGCTCGAGGCTGAGCGTGGGGGCGACGACGGTCATTCCGAGTCCGGAACCCCGTTGAAGCTGTCGTGATGACCGTCGATGGTGCCGATGCGATCCAGCGGCCAGGTGGTGAGGAACGCCTTGCCGACCAGATTCTCGAGCGGCACGAACCCTCCGCTCGGAAGGTCCTGGTGCGCCCGCGAGTCACGCGAACGATCACGATTGTCGCCGAGCAGCCAGAGCGAATCCTCGGGTACCACGACGTCGAACGGCTCGTTCGACGCCGCCGTGTCTCCGTCGGGAAGATTGAGGTAGTTGAGTTCGTCGATCGGTGCCCCGTTGATGGTGATCTGACCGAGTGCATTGCAGCAGACGACATGATCGCCGGGAAGCCCGATCACACGCTTCACGAGGTGATCCTGCGAGTCCGTCGCAGAGATGCCGACGACATTGAGGACCCAATCGAACGCCTGGATGAGCGGCGGCTGCGCAGGTGTCTGCGGCTGCGGGTCGAGCCAACCGCCCGGATCCTTGAAGACGACGACATCACCCCGCTCGTATCCCGTCCACCGCGGCGTGAGTTCGTCGACGAGGATGCGGTCCTTGACGATGAGCGTGCGCTCCATCGACGCCGAGGGGATGTAGAACGAGCGCACCACGAACGTCTTGACCACGAAGGAGACGAGCGCAGCGATGACGATGATCACGAGGACGTCCCGCAGGAACACGACGAGCCCGCGACGCCGTTTGATCGGGGGCGTGGACGCAGGCGCGGAATCGGTCGTCATCAAGGTTCCTTCACAGTCTCGCACCGTTCTGAGACGGCACCATCTAGGGTCGCACACGCCGGGGAAAACACAGCACCCCGAGACATCGTGTCCCGGGGTGCTGTGGAGAACCTGCGCGTCAGTTGTCGCGCTTCTCCTTGATCTTCGCCTTCTTGCCCCGCAGCTGGCGGAGGTAGTAGAGCTTCGCGCGACGCACGTCACCGCGGGTGACGACCTCGATGTGGTCGATCACCGGGGAGTGAACCGGGAAGGTACGCTCGACGCCCACCTGGAAGCTGATCTTGCGAACGGTGAAGGTCTCGCGCACGCCGTCGCCCTGGCGGCCGATGACGACGCCCTTGAAGACCTGGATACGCGAGCGGGTGCCCTCGGTGATGTTCACGTGTACGTTGACCGTGTCACCGGGGTTGAAGACGGGAACGTCGGAACGCAGCGAAGCTGCGTCGACGGCGTCGAGGATCTGCATGATCGTCTCTCTCTGCACTCGCCTCAGGTCGGATGCATGATGCTGGAAGGAACAAGAATGGGTGTGTGCTGAACGGCGCCGAAGCATCCGCGGGTTCCCCTGAGGCAGAACCGGTCACGGCACAACCACCTATTCTGCCACGGATGCCGCACATGGCCAAAACGTCGGTCGGGCCGACATCACTCCCTGGCGTCGTGCTCGCGGATGACGATGACCTCGTGTGCGCGGGTCGCGGGCGCCGGCTCGTCGACGCCGGGGACGGTCGACCACGCGATGGTCTCGCGGAAGCGCGCACCACTCCCCTTCGCCTCGCTCCACAGCTGCCAGAGCTGTAGCCAGACCAGTCCTATGCCGACGACGATCGCGGCTGTGAGAAGCCATCCGAACGCGCCGTCGATGAAGCATCCGACGGCGATCGTCAGACCGTGCCAGAGGGTGAACCCGCCGACGTCCCACCAGGACACGGCTCGATCGGCGCGCACCGACGGACGAGACCGCGTGAGGAGCGTGAGCAGGAGCTGCCCCACGAACACCGAGGGTATGGCGATGAACAGAACCCAGAGAATCGCCCAGCCGCCCTGGAACACTCCCCAGCCGACGAGAAGCCAGAGCGGCAGCAGGAACGCAGCCGGAACGAGCCACCGGAAGAACGCCTGACGCAACCACATGTCACAGATCGTACGACGCGGCGTCGGTCGTTGTCGTGGTGTTCGCTGTGAGCGCGCGGGCGTCCGGAGGCGCGCTCATCGGCGAGAATGGAAGCGACGAGAGGACACCCGATGATCGAACTGCGCACCCCTGCCGAGATCGACGAGATGCGCGCCGCCGGTCGCTTCGTGGCCGAGACCCTGGCGACGCTGCGCGACGAGACGAAGGTCGGCACCAACCTGCTGTCGATCGATCGCCGCGCGCACGAGATGATCCGGAAGGCCGGAGCCGAGTCCTGCTACATCGACTACCACCCCTCGTTCGGCGCCAGCCCCTTCGGCAAGGTGATCTGCACGTCGATCAATGACGCTGTGCTGCACGGCCTCCCCCACGACTACACGCTCCGCGACGGAGATCTGGTCTCCCTCGACTTCGCCGTGTCGGTGGACGGCTGGGTCGCCGACTCCGCCGTCTCGTTCGTCGTCGGAACACCGCGCGACGAAGACCTCCGCATCATCGAGACGACCGAGCGAGCGCTCGACGCGGCTATCGCGGCCGCCGTCGTCGGCAACCGGATCGGCGACATCTCCGCGGCCATCGCGGCAGTGTCACACGGCGAGGGATACTCGATCAACACCGACTTCGGCGGCCACGGTGTCGGCCGGATCATGCATGGCGACCCCCACGTCCCCAACGACGGACGAGCCGGTCGTGGCTTCCCGCTGCGCGAGGGTCTCGTCTTCGCGCTCGAGCCGTGGCTGCTCGAGACCACCGACGAGCTCGTCACAGACCCTGACGGCTGGACGCTGCGCAGTGTCGACGGATCGAGGGGCGCACACTCCGAGCACACGGTCGCTGTGACCGACGACGGACCCATCATCCTCACCGATCGGACGTTCCTCGGCGTCGACTGAGCCGTCGACTCGGGTCAGTCGCGTCTGTAGACGAACACGTCCGTCACGATGGGCAGGTCGAACTCGTCACGCCCACGGGTGTCGGGATCGGCGTCCAGGACGGTCTCGATGGCAGTGAACATCCGCGCACGTTCGTCGTCATCAGCGACCAGGAAGCTGCTCACCGTCGACCATCGCTTGAGGTAGTCCTCCCGACGGATTCGCTCCGCCCAGTGGATCTGCTCGTTCCGGACGTGCTCGAAACCGGGCAGCACCGCGGCTGCTGAGCTCGTCGTGCCGTCCTCGTCCGCCACCGCGGGATGAGCGATGCGATGAGCTGCCCTGTCCCAGGTGCTCGCAGGGTCGGAGTGGTTCCAGATCAGGCCGAGAGTCCCGCCGGGTGCGAGCACTCTCGCGATCTCCGCGCACGCGGGGTCCCGGTCGAACCAGTGGAAGGCCTGGGCGACGGTGACGACATCGACGGATCCGTCCGCCGCCGGAATCAGCTCGGCACTCCCCTGCATAGCCTCCACGCCCGGCAGCTTGGCCTTCAGGACGTCCAGCATCGCCGACGAGGGTTCGACCGCGACGACCTGTTCGGCCCGCTCCGGGAGCAGCTCCGTGAACTTCCCGGTGCCGGCTCCGAGATCGAGTGCTGCACGCACACGCTCGGGCAGGATCAGATCGGCCGCCGCCGCGGGAAACCCGGGCCGGTAGCGATCGTAGTCCGCACCGATGCGCTCGAACGACTTCGCAAGTACCTCGTCGACCATGCCCCGACGCTACCAGGCGACACCCGATTCGCCCCTCGCAGCACGGCTCGGCTGTGCCATTCTGGGTGCATGATTCCGCAGGATCGTCATGTGCCGCAGCGCCTCTTCCTCGTGCGACACGGGCAGACGCGATGGAATCTCGAGCACCGACTGCAGGGGCAGCTGGACTCGCCCCTCACGGATGACGGGATCCGTCAGGCGAAGAGCGTCGCCGAACGGCTCGACGGCCACGGGATCACGACAGTCTGCTCGAGCCCGCTCGGGCGGGCGCTCCGCACCGCGGTGATCATCGCCGACCGGATCGGCGCGGATCTGGTGGAGGTTCCCGAACTCGCCGAGGTGCATCACGGCGACATGGCTGGTCTGACCTGGGATGACGTCGACCAGCGATTCCCCTCTGCGCGAGCAGACAGGGCCGCCAACCGATACGGATGGGCTTTCCCTGGCGGCGAGAGCTACGCGCAGGCGAGAGCACGGGCTCGCCGGGCGCTGTCGGCGTGCGGCTGGGCCTCCGGCGGGGTCCCCGTGCTCGTGACACACGAGATGCTCGGACGGATGCTCAGAGCGGACCTACGGCGTCTCGACCCCACAGCGGCTCTGTCTCTCCGACATCCTCATGATGTCGTCTTCGAGATCGACCGAGGTGTGGAGCGGATGCTCTAGGACTCGTCGTCCGGCAGGAGGTCAGGGCGGCGGCGGCGCGTGCGCTCGAGCTGCTGGTCACGTCGCCACGAGGCGATGAGCGCGTGATTGCCGCTCAGCAGGACATCGGGAACCGATCGTTCACGCCAGACGGACGGCTTCGTGTACGAGGGGTACTCCAGCAGCCCGTCCTCATGGGACTCTTCGACCAGACTCTCCGGATTGCCGACGACGCCGGGGATCAGACGACCGATCGCCTCGATCATCGCCATCGTCGCGACCTCGCCGCCGTTGAGGACATAGTCTCCGAGGCTGATCAGCCGAACCTCGCCGAGGGACGCCGCATACTCGAACACCCGCTCGTCGATTCCCTCGTACCTGCCGCAGCCGAAGACGAGATGCTCGCGAGTGCTCAGATCACGAGCCGTCGCCTGTGTGAAGACCTCGCCCGCGGGCGACGGGAAGATGATCGTCGGTCGCTGCTCGGTCGAGGAAGGAGTCGACGATGCGAGCTCGTCGAGCGCCAGCCCCCAGGGCTCTGGCTTCATGACCATCCCGGCACCGCCCCCGTACGGGGTGTCGTCGACGGTGCGGTGACGATCGGAGGTCCAGTCGCGCAGATCACGCACCCGCAGATCGAGGATGCCGGCGCTCTGCGCCTTCCCGAGAAGGGAGAGCGTCAGTCCGTCGAAGTACGACGGGAAGATGGAGAGGACGTCGATACGCACGGAGGAACCGTACCAGCGGTCACTCGGAGGCGTCGGAGTCCGAGGACTCCTCCGCAGCCGACGACTCGGAGGAGTCGGGAAGCTCTTCGAAGAGACCTGCGGGCGGCGTCACGATGACGCGTCCTGCGCTCACATCGACCGTGGGGACGATCGCCTGGACGAAGGGAACCATGATGTCCTGATCGCCCGATCGGACGATGAGCAGATCCTGCGCGGGGAAGTGCTCCACGCGAGCCACCTTGCCGACCACGACGTCATCGCGGACGACATCGAGTCCGACGAGCTGGTGGTCGAACCAGGCGTTGTCCTCGACCTCGTCGGCATCCTGATCGATCCAGAGGATGGCGCGTACCAGACCCTCTGCAGCCTCACGGTCGTCGACATCGTTGAGGAAGACGACCGGGTTGCCGTTCATCACGCGATATTCGCGGACGACGACGGTCTTGCCGTGCCACGGAGATGCCTCGGGCACCTGCAACGTGAACTCGGCTCCCGGAGTGAAACGGCGCTCCGGATTGTCTGTGTAGAGCTCCAGCTTGAGCGCACCTTTGAGGCCATGGGCCTTCACGAGGCGCCCTACGCGCAGCTGGTTCTTGCCCTGGTTGCGATCTTTCGACACCACGTCAGTCGTCCGCGACGTCGACGCGGACGCGTCGCCCATCGGCCAGCGCGGAGATGAGCGTACGCAGTGCCTTCGCGGTGCGGCCGCCGCGCCCGATCACGCGTCCACGATCATCGGGGTGCACACGCACCTCGAGGAGATCGCCTCGCGGCGAGGTGGACGAGTTGATACGCACATCGTCCGGGTGATCGACGATCCCCTTGACGATGTGTTCGAGCGCGGCGGCGAGCACGACGGATTACTCCGAGTCGGCGGCGGGAGCCTCAGCGGCCTCCGCGTCGGCCTTGGCGGGAGCCTCCTCTGCGGGAGCCTCCACCTTCTTCTCGGCCTTGGGCTTGACGACGGACTTCTTGGACGCGTCGATCTCGAACGGAACCTTGGGCTCCTTGACCTTGAGCGTGGACTTCGCGTCCTTGTCGCCCTTGAACTTGCCCCAGTCGCCCGTGATCTTGAGGAGGGCGGCGACCTGCTCGGTCGGCTGCGCGCCGACGGAGAGCCAGTACTGCGCACGCTCGGAGTCGATCTCGATGAACGAGGGCTCCTCGGTGGGGTGGTACTTGCCGATCTCCTCGATCACGCGACCATCGCGCTTGGTCTTCGAGTCGGCGACGACGATGCGGTAGTACGGCGCACGGATCTTGCCCAGGCGCTTGAGACGAATCTTGACAGCCACGATTCTCCTGAATTGTGTGGAAGTTGACGAACCGATCGCCTGGAGAGTGGGGTGCACACCCGGCGGAAGCTCAAAGAGGGAGGACGAATGCTGGATAGAGGGTCGAGCACGTCGTCCGACCTTCTATTCTGCCAGATGAGCGGCCCAGGAGCGAAACGCGGCGACACGGCGGTTGCCGTGTCGCCGAGGCCGCGTGTCAGACTGTGCTCGTGAAGCTCGATTTCGCGCCCTCGGCGCGGTCCACCGTCGGCCTGGAGTGGGAGATCATGCTCGCCGATCCGGTGAGCGGTGATCTGGTCGGTCGTGCGCCGGAGCTCCTCTCTGCACTCGAGGCCGAGAGCGAGGACGAGCGGCACACGGTCACCGGCGAGCTGCTCACCAACACGATCGAGGTCACGAGCGGCATCGGCGATTCCGTCGCACATGCGGTGGATGACATCGCCAACGCGATCGCGGCCGTGCGATCCGCGACGGACCCCGCGGGAATCGAGCTGCTCTCCGCCGGCAGCCACCCCTTCGCCCAGTGGTACGACCAGGAGGTGACCGACAAGACCCGGTATCACACCCTGATCGAGCGGACGCAGTGGTGGGGACGCAACATGATGATCTGGGGCATCCACGTGCACATCGGGGTCGAGGATCAACGCAAGGTCATCCCGATCATCAACGCACTGTCGGGCTACCTCCCCCATCTGCAGGCGCTGGCGGCGTCGAGCCCGTTCTGGGCAGGAGAGCGCACCGGGTACGCGTCGAACCGTGCCCTCGTGTTCCAGCAGCTGCCCACCGCCGGACTCCCCTGGCCCCTGCAGGACTGGTCGGAGTACGAGTCCTACCTCGATGACATGGTCCGCACCGGTGTCATGGCCGACGCCACGGAGGTGCGGTGGGACATCCGGCCCGCGCCCCGATGGGGCACCATCGAGATCCGCGCGTGCGACGGACTGTCCACCCTTCCCGAACTCGCCGCTGTCGCCGCACTGGTGCAGGTGCTCGTCGAGCATCTTTCTCGCGAGCTGGACGAAGGCCGCACCCTTCCGCAGATGCCGGCCTGGTATCACCGCGAGAACAAGTGGCGCGCGGCGCGGTACGGCCTCGATGCGCGCGTGATCGTGGACGCGGCCGGCTCGCAGCGACCTGTGCGCGACCATCTCGCGCAGATCGTCGAAGACCTGGCCCCGGTGGCCGTCGAGCTCGGCTGCGTGCGCGAGTTCGGCAGCATCGGAACGATCCTGAACGACGGGGCGAGCTACGAACGGCAGCTGACGATCGCGAATGCGACCGGCGGAGACCTCGCGGCCGTCGTCCAGCATCTGATCCGCGAATTCCGGTCAGGACCTGAAGCGTCCACCGACGAGCCGTAGTCGCTCAGTCGTCGACGAGTCGGCGTGCGAGCCCTTCGTCAAGGACCACGTCTGTGACGAGATCGGCCGCGAACGCCGCGCGCAGGCTCACGAGCTTGGGGATGCCGGAGACGACGCACACACGTCGTGGAACGCGGCGCAGCCTGTCGAGTCCTGGTCCGGTCGCGCGCGCATTGACACGGATGTCCTTCCATGAGCCGTCCGCGCGGAAGAAGACGGTCGCGACGTCACCGATCGCGTGATCCTCACGCAGACTGCGATAGTCGTCGCGGCTGAGGTAGCCGCCGACGTAGACCCGGCTGGGCACCTCCGCCGCGGGAGAGCCGAGGCTGAACACGGCGATGTCCATCTTCGACTGCAGATCGAGCACCCGCCGCGTGCTGCGCTCGCGCCACATCGCCTCCCGTGTCGAAGGATCATCGAAGAATGCGGGCACCGGGAACTGCTGTACCTGGGCCCCGAACGCGCTGCCGAAGCGCTGCAGGATGTCGCTCGAATACTCGACGCCACTCGTCTGCGTGTTGCCCGCCCCGTTCAGCTGCACGAACGTCGTGTTGTGCGTCTCCTTCTGCGTGAGACCGCGACTGACCGCGCTGATGGTCGACCCCCAGGCGACCCCGACGATCATGTTCGAGTCGACGAACTGCGAGAGCAGTCGTCCCGCTGTCAGCGCGACACGCTCCAGCCGCTCGACCTCGCTGACGATCTCGGGGATGGGAACGACATGAGCGACGACTCGGTATCTGTCTCGGATGTGCTGCTCGAGCATCCCCAGCCGTTCGAGCGGTGAGTTGATGCGGATGTCGACGAGCCCGCTCTCCCGCGCGAAGCTCAGCAGCCGCGACACAGATGACCTGGAGGTCTTCAGCTCCTGCGCGATGACCTCCATGGTCTTGTCCTGCATGTAGTAGAGCTGCGCTGCGGTGAGCGCGGCGATCAGCTTGGAGTCGCGGGATCCCGCGTCGGACTGGCCCATGACGACCTCCTCACCCCGATCTTTGCACATATGTGCAGCGGGCTTGCGCGCCCTGGCCACATGGGTCGAAGCTGGGGGCAAGCACAGAGAAGGGTCGAAGATGATCGAGTCGACACACTCATCACCGGAACGCGCCGAAGTCCGCGCGGTCCGTGAATCCGGACGCACGAGCGTCCTCGTCATCGGAGCGGGGATCAACGGCATCTCCACGTTCCGTGACCTCGCATTGCAGGGCGTGGACGTCCTGCTCGTCGAACGCGGAGACTTCGCCTCCGGCGCGTCGGCGGCGTCGAGCCACATGATCCACGGCGGCATACGCTACCTCGAGAACGGCGAATTCCGTCTGGTCCGCGAGTCTGTCGAGGAGCGCAACGGCCTGCTCAAGATCGCGCCCCACTACGTGAAGCCGCTCGAGACGACCATCCCGATCTACTCGACCTTCTCGGGCATCCTGTCCGCTCCCCTGCGCTTCCTCACGCACAAGAGCGGCAAGCCCCAGGAGCGCGGCGCGTTCCTGATCAAGGTCGGCCTCACGATCTACGACACGTTCTCGCGCGACGGCGGCATGGTCCCCCGTCACCGGTTCCTCGGTCGCAAGCGCTCGCTCGCCGAGCTCCCCTCGCTCGACCCGAACATCAAGTACACGGCGACGTACTACGACGCGTCCATGCACGACCCCGAGCGCCTCGCACTCGACGTCCTGCAGGACGGTCGCGCCGCGCACCCGGGTGGCGCCATCGCGCTGAACTACGTCGAGGCCGTCGCCCGCGACGGTGCGAACGTCGTGCTCCGCGACCGCGAGAGCGGCACCGAGTTCACCGTCACCGCCGATGTGGTCGTCAACGCCTCCGGACCCTGGACGGACCTCACGAACGACGCTCTCGGCACCGACACGCGCTTCATGGGCGGCACCAAGGGCTCGCACATCGTCCTCGACCACCCCGAGCTCCTCGAGGCGACGCGCGGACGCGAGATCTTCTTCGAGCACTCCGACGGCCGCATCGTGCTGATCTACCCGCTCAAGGGACGCGTCCTCGTCGGTACGACCGACATCGACGCCGACCCGCGTGAGTCCCCGGTGTGCACGGAGGAGGAGATCGACTACTTCTTCGACCTCATCCACCACGTCTTCCCGCAGATCGACGTGACGCGAGAGCAGATCGTCTACAACTTCTCCGGCATCCGCCCGCTTCCCCGCCACGAGGACACGGCGCCCGGCTTCGTGTCTCGCGACTACCGCATCGAGGTCGACGAGAAGGGTGCAGCGCCTCTCGTGAGCCTGGTCGGCGGCAAGTGGACGACGTTCCGCGCACTCGGCGAGTCCCTCTCCGACGTCGTGCTCGGACTGCTCGGCCGCACCCGCACGGTCTCGACGGCAGGACGAGCGATCGGTGGAGGCCGCGACTTCCCGCGCACCGAGAAGGCCCGTCGTATCTGGATCCAGGAGAACCTCTCCGGAGCCGGTGAGCGCGCCGAGAGCCTGCTCGCCCGCTACGGAACCCGCGCAGCGCAGGTCTGGGAGTACATCGAGCAGGGCGACGACGCTCCCCTCGCCGGTGGCGACCTCTCGACGCGCGAGCTCGCCTGGATGGTGGAGAACGAGATGGTCGCGCGCCTCCAGGACGTGATCCTGCGCCGAACCAGCATCGCGTTCACCGGACACGCCGACGCGGATGTGCTCGAAGAGCTTGCCGATGCACTGGCTCCTCTGCTCGACTGGGACCGCGCACGCCACGATGCCGAACTGGATCAGACGCGCACGCTGCTGAACGAACGACATGGACTGAAGATCTCGTCCCGCGCACGCGGCTGACGAGACATCCGAACACCGCCCTCCACGCGGTGTAAATCCCAACAAGTGCCAGGGCTAAGGGGCCCTGGCACTCAAGAAAGGTCAATGAAGACATGACTGATGTGAATCTCGGTCTCTACTTCCTCTCGGAGTTCGTCGGCACCGCGATGCTGATCCTCCTCGGATGTGGTGTGGTCGCCAACGTCGCCCTCGCGAAGAACAAGGGCTTCGGCGGCGGCTTCCTGATGGTCAACTGGGGATGGGGTCTCGCGGTCTTCGTGGGTGTCCTCGCCTCGGCATACTCCGGCGCGATCCTGAACCCCGCGGTCGGTATCGGCCTCCTGGTCGCCGGCAAGATCGACTTCTCGCAGTTCGCCGTCGCAACCGGTGCCGAGCTCCTCGGCGCGATCGTCGGTGCCATCCTCACGTGGCTCGCCTACAAGCAGCACTTCGATGAGGAGCCGGAGGCCGCCAACAAGCTCGGCGTGTTCTCGACCGGCCCTGCGATCCGCTCCTACGGCTGGAACCTCGTCACCGAGGTCATCGGAACCTTCGTCCTGGTGTTCGCGGTCTTCGCGTTCGCAGACTACGGCGTCGCAGACATCGGTACCCCCGGAGGCCTCGGACCGCTCAGCGCGCTCCCGGTCGCACTCGTCGTGGTCGCCATCGGCGCGTCGCTCGGTGGACCGACCGGCTACGCCATCAACCCCGCACGTGACCTCGGACCGCGTATCGCTCACGCCATCCTGCCGATCAAGGGCAAGGGTTCCAGCGACTGGTCGTACTCCTGGGTCCCGGTCGTCGGTCCGCTCATCGGTGGTGTCCTCGCCGCCGTCGCAGCACCCGCACTGCTCAACCTCGCCTGAACCCGAACCTGACTTCAAAGGAGAACACAATGGCCGACTACATCATCGCCATAGATCAGGGCACCACCTCCAGCCGCGCGATCATCTTCGACAAGAAGGGGAGCATCATCGCGACCGGCCAGAAGGAGCACGAGCAGATCCTTCCGAAGGCCGGTTGGGTCGAGCACGACCCCGCCGAGATCTGGCGCAACGTCCAGGAGGTCATCGGTCTCGCTCTGAGCCGTGCCGACCTGACGCGTCACGACATCGCGGCCGTCGGCATCACCAACCAGCGTGAGACTGCCGTGGTCTGGGACAAGACGACGGGCAAGGCCGTCTACAACGCCATCGTCTGGCAGGACACCCGCACGCAGGAGATCGTCGACCGCCTCGCGGCCGACGGTGGCGTCGAGCGGTTCAAGCCGGTCGTGGGCCTTCCCCTCGCCACCTACTTCTCGGGCACCAAGATCGCCTGGATCCTCGAGAACGTCGAGGGTGCGCGCGAGAAGGCCGAGGCAGGAGACCTCGTCTTCGGCACGACCGACAGCTGGGTGCTGTGGAACCTCACCGGTGGCGTCGACGGCGGCGTGCACGTGACCGACGTCACCAACGCCTCGCGCACGATGTTCATGGATCTCGAGACGCTCGAGTGGCGTGACGACATCCTCGAGGCGTTCGGCGTCCCTCGCTCGATGATGCCGGAGATCCGCTCCTCCTCCGAGGTGTACGGTGCCGCAGAGGACTCGTCGCTGCTGCGCGAGACCCCGATCGCCGGCATCCTGGGCGACCAGCAGGCGGCGACGTTCGGCCAGGCAGCGTTCAACACGGGCGAGAGCAAGAACACCTACGGCACCGGCTGCTTCCTCATCTTCAACACGGGCGAAGAGATCGTCCACTCGAAGAACGGGCTGCTCACGACGGTCGGCTACAAGCTGGGCGACGGACCGACCCACTACGCGCTCGAGGGATCGATCGCCGTCACCGGATCGCTGATCCAGTGGCTCCGCGACCAGCTCGGCATCATCAGCTCGGCTCCCGAGGTCGAAGAGCTCGCCAAGCAGGTCGATGACAACGGCGGGGTCTACATCGTCCCGGCGTTCTCCGGCCTGTTCGCGCCGTACTGGCGTCCGGACGCACGTGGTGCGATCGTGGGTCTCACCCGCTACGCGAACAAGAACCACATCGCGCGCGCAGCGCTCGAGGCAGTCGCCTTCCAGACGCGCGACGTGCTCGATGCGGTCAACGCCGACGCAGGTGTCGACCTCACCGAGCTCAAGGTCGACGGCGGCATGGTTGCGAACGACGCGCTCATGCAGTTCCAGGCCGACGTACTGGGCGTTCCGGTCGTTCGACCGGTCGTCGCGGAGACCACGGCGCTCGGCGCCGCGTACGCCGCCGGACTCGCCGTCGGATTCTGGAACGGTCTGGACGACCTGTCCGCCAACTGGCAGGAAGACCGCCGCTGGGAGCCGTCGATGGAGGACGCAGAGCGCGACCGCCAGCTTCGCCTGTGGCGCAAGGCCGTCAGCAAGTCGATGGACTGGGTCGACGAGGACGTGAAGTGACCTCAGAGTTCTGAGGAGGCGGGCCCGGAGGATTCCTCCGGGCCCGTTTCGTCTTCCGTGACATCGATCATCGAGTCGATCACTTCGAGGAAGGCGATCGCGACGCCCCGCGGCGCACGGTCGTCCCACGCGACGTACTGCACGCGCGTCGGGCCGTCGGCGAGTTCGACCGCGACGGCACCCGTGGATGAGCCGACGATGACCGCGGGAGCGAGCAACGCGATCGCCAGCCCCTCCGAGACGAGTCCGAGGATCAACTCGGACGAGTCGGCTTCGAAGGCCACATCGCGGGCGACACCGGATGACGCGAACGCCGCGTCGCCCTGAGCACGCCCCGACGTGCCGGCAGGAAAGTCAGCGAACACCTCGTCGACGAGATCGACGATCCGGACGCCGGTCCGTCCGGACAGCCTGTGCGTCGGGGCGACCGCTGCCACCAGACGTTCACGGGCGAGCACCCGCACGGCGACACCCTTCGGCACGCTCCCTTCGCGCAAGCCGAGGAGCGCGATGTCGAGATCCCCCCGTCGCACCGCGTCGGCGAGCGTACCGCTGTTGCCGACGGTGAGCTCGACGCGAGCGTCGGGATGCGCCTCTCGAAAGCGGGAAACCACCCGCGGCACCGACACCGCACTTGCCGTGGGGATCACGCCGAGACGGAGCGTGCCCACGATCCGGCCGGACGCAGCAGCCGCGGCATCTCGGGCATCGTCGGCAGCGATCACGGCCTTCTTCGCGTGGACGAGGAAGGCCTCCCCCGCATCCGTCGTCCGGACGCTGCGACTCGAGCGGATGAAGAGACGTTGTCCGAGTTCGCGCTCAAGGGCGGCGATCTGGTGACTCAGTGCCGATTGCGTGACGAAGCACCGCTCCGCGGCACGGGTGAAACTCGAGGTGGATGCGACCTCGACGACGTATCGCAGCTGTTGGAGATCCACCCATCCATGATTCATCATCATGATTCGTGTGACAAGTATGTGTTGGACTCATTGGTTCGATCCGATCAGGCTGGAGACATGAACCGCGTCACCCTTCTGCTGCTCACGGCGCTCGCTCCTCTCTCGTGGGGAACGACGTACCTCGTGACGACCGAGCTGCTGCCCTCCGGTCACCCGCTCCTGGCCGGGCTCCTCCGTGCACTCCCTGCGGGGATCATCGCGCTGGTGATCGGCAGGCGCCTGCCGTCCGGGGGATGGTGGCTGAAGTCGCTGGCTCTCGGAGCCCTCAACATCGGAGCGTTCTTCCCGCTGCTGTTCCTCGCCGCCGAGCGGCTGCCGGGAGGCGTCGCCGCAGCGGTCGCGGGGGTGCAACCGATGATCATCCTCGGCATGAGCGCGCTCGTCCTGCGAGACCGGATACGACCACTCACCGCCGCCGCTGCCGTCGTGGGCGCGGGAGGCGTCGCCCTCGTCGTGCTGGGGCCCGCGGCACATCTCGATGCCCTCGGAGTCCTGGCGGCACTCGGAGGCGTGACGGCGACGGCGCTCGGCATGATCCTCACGAAGCGGTGGGGCCGCCCTGCCGGCGTCGGACCGGTCTCGTATGCGGGATGGCAGCTGACGGCGGGCGGTCTCGTCCTCCTGCCGCTCACCCTGCTGTTCGAAGGCATCCCTGCCTCGATCGACGGCGGAGCCGTGCTCGGCTACCTGTGGCTGGGCTCAGTCGGAGGGCTGCTCGCGTATACGCTCTGGTTCCGCGGCATCCAGCTGCTGCCGGTCATCGCTCCGGGGCTGCTCGCTCTGCTCTCCCCCGTGGTCGCGACGCTGCTGGGCACGCTCGTGGCCGGCGAGACCTTCACACCGCTCCAGGCACTCGGAATCGCACTGGTACTCGTCGCGCTGGTCGTGGGCCAGCTGACGGCGCTCAGGACGACGCGTCGCTCATCGACTCCGGCCCGCGAGCAGGAGTTGCAGGCGTCCCGCCCCTGACTCGCGTCAGTTCTTGCCGAAGAGCTTCTGGATCTCAGCGAGATCGGCCTCGCTGGGCGCCTTGGCGCCACCCAGACCGAAACCGGAACCGGTCGGGGTGGATGCGCTGGCGAGCCCTGCGTTCTCGGCTGCGCGCTTCGCCGGGTTGCCCGAACGGGACCCGCCCGAGGACTTGGCCTTCTTCCCACGCTTCGAGGACGCTCCCGGCTTGCCCATCCCGGGCATCGATCCCATCCCCGGGATGTTCGGGGTGCCACCACGGGCGACGGTCTTCATCATCTTCGCGGCCTGATCGAAGCGCTGCACGAGCTGGTTGACGTCGGTGACGGTCATGCCGGAGCCACGAGCGATGCGCAGACGACGTGATCCGTTGAGGACCTTGGGGTTGCGGCGCTCACCAGGGGTCATCGAGCGGATGATCGCCTCCGTGCGATCGATCTCGCGCTCGTCGAAGTCCTCGAGCTGCTGCTTCATCTGCCCCATGCCGGGGAGCATCCCCAGCATCTTCTTCATCGACCCCATCTTCTTCATCTGCTGAAGCTGGTCGAGGAAGTCCTCGAGCGTGAACTGCTCGGTGGCGAGCTTCTCGGCCATCTTGATGGCCTCTTCCTCGTCGAAGGCCTGCTGGGCCTGCTCGATGAGGGTCAGGATGTCGCCGAGGTCGAGGATGCGACTCGCCATGCGGTCGGGGTGGAACGGCTCGAGATCCTCGAGTCGCTCTCCGGTCGACGCGAAGATGATCGGGCGGCCGGTGATCGACGCCACCGAGAGTGCGGCTCCACCGCGCGCGTCGCCGTCGAGCTTCGAGAGGACGACACCGGTGAAGTCGACGCCCTCCTGGAAGGCACGGGCGGTGTTGACCGCATCCTGACCGATCATCGCGTCGATGACGAACAGGACCTCGTCGGGATCGGTCGCCTTGCGGATGTCGGACGCCTGCTTCATGAGCTCGGCGTCGACGCCGAGACGGCCGGCGGTGTCGATGATGACCACGTCGTGCTGATGGCGGCGCGCGTGCTCGACGCCGTCACGGGAGACCTTGACCGGGTCGCCCACGCCGTTGCCCGGCTGCGGGGCGTAGACGGTGGCACCGGCCTGCTCCGCCACGACCTGGAGCTGATTCACGGCGTTGGGACGCTGGAGGTCGGCGGCGACGAGGAGGGGCGTGTGCCCTTCGCCCTCGAGCTGCTTCGCGAGCTTGCCCGCGAACGTGGTCTTTCCCGAACCCTGGAGGCCGGCGAGCATGATCACCGTCGGCGCCGTCTTGGCGAACTGCAGACGACGCTGCTCGCCGCCGAGGATCTGGACCAGCTCCTCGTTGACGATCTGCACGACCTGCTGCGCCGGGTTGAGCGCCTTGTTGACCTCGTCGCCGAGGGCACGCTCGCGCACCTTGGCGGTGAACTCCTTCACGACGGAGAGCGCGACGTCGGCGTCGAGGAGTGCGCGACGGATCTCGCGTACAGTGCCGTCGACGTCGGCCGCGGTGAGCTTTCCCTTCGTGCGCAGATTGCGGAAGGTCTCGGTGAGCCGATCGGAGAGCGTGCCAAAGGTAGCCATGGTGTCACCGAGTTTACGCGAATCCCGCCCCGTTCTCCGCGCTCGGAACGGCACCGACCGCGAGTTCGGCTCTGAGCAGTTCTCTCGCGCGGGCGTACCGGCCACGCACGGTGGATGAGGGGATGCCGAGGAGCTCAGCCGCCTGCACGAGCGACAGCCGCTCCCAGTGCACCAGCCGGACGATCTCCGCGAGATCCGGATCGAGCCGCGCGATGGCGTCACGGACCTCGATCCCCTCGTCCGCGGCGGGCGCGTGGGAGGCTTCCCGCAGGTGCAGACGCAGTCGATCCGCGAGGGCCCACTTCCTGCGCTGCCCGCGCGCGTGGTTCGCCAGCGTGCCGCGAGCGACGCCGAAGAGCCACATCCGCGCACGTTCCGGCTCGTCGGGAAGGTCCGCTGATCGTCGCCAGGCGACGACCATCGTCTCGCCGAGGAGGTCGGCCGCGTCATCGGGTCCCACTCGACGCGCCAGGTAGGCGAGCAGGTCGGGCGCACTCGCCTCGAGAACCCTCGTCAGGTCACGCTCACGGCTCATTCCCCGGACCCCCAGTCCTCGCCGTCGCAGTGCACCTGACTGTGCGTGTTCGCCCCGGCGAGGGCGGCACTGTCGAAGCCGTTCTCTCTCAGCTCGGCGTAGATCAGTTCACTGACGGCCTGTTCGTGTGCGGTCCACGCGTTCAGGTCCGCCCGCCGGGGATCCGTATCCGCAGACGGGTCGGAGGCGTCGGCGGCTTCCATCGTCGCGAGGTATTTGGGGATGAGCGGTGCCGCCGCTGCTTCGACATCCGTGGTCGCGAACCAGTCATCGACGATGCCGTTGACCTGAGCGTCGGTGATCGGGTTGTGCGTGTCCATGGCGCTGAAGCGGAGCTCGCACTCACCCCAGGTCGGAGACGTGTAGGTGTACACCCGATCCGGGTCGTCCAGGCCAGGGCTCCACAGCCAGTCCGATGACGCCACCGCGACGCCGGTTCCTCCGATGAAGAGCAGCGCGAGGGCACCACTCAGGAGAGCGGTCCGACGACGGCGCCGCCGCCGCGGCAGCGTCTCGTCTCGGGCGGCGACGATCATCGCCCTGATGTCGGCCTGCGCGGGAACGACGCGTGCGGGCGCGGAACGGTCGAGCATCTCGTCGAGCGGATCGGCGGTCATGGTGTCTCCTCGGTCGGAACGGCTGTCACTACCGACCTGTCCGGCTCACGCCTTTTCGTCCGCGCGCTCACACATCCGATCGTTCGCCACTCCAGGGCAGGCGGTCGATCGCACGGACCGCCTCGGTGAACGTGTCTCCGACCGAGCCGCGTCCCGCACCGCTCTCCGCCCACGCGCGCACGGCCGCGAGCACGGCGGCGGCCCACGTCGCCGCCGCGATGTCCGCGGTGAGTGCCGCGACACCGGATCGACGGGCGAGATCCGCCAGAGCGGCCGACAGCCGCGCCTGACGCAGCGCGGCATCCTGCTCGAGCTCATCGTCGAGGCCCATCGCCGAGGAATTGGTCATGGCGAGGGCGAGACTGTCCGGTGCGAACCCTGCGACGAGGGCGGAGAGGATGCGCCTCACCTCGACACCGTCGCGGTCTTCCGGAACCGTGATGAGGTCGCCGACCGCACTCGAGATGCGATCGTCCAACCCGGACCAGAGCACGTCGCTCTTCGACGAGAAGTAGTTGAAGAAACTCGAGCGGCTCACGCCCGCCCGCTGGGTGATGTCCGCGACGGACGTGGCGTCATATCCGCGCTCGAGGAAGAGCTCGCAGGCCGCCTCGGCGAGGGTCTCGCGCGAAGACGCCTTCGGGCGCCCCGCTCGGCTCGTGCTGCTCATGGTCACACGCTACCGCGCGTCGCTCCCGCGCGCCGCGGATGCCGGAGAGGAGTATTCTTAGACGCAATCCATTTATTGAGTGAGAGCGACCTGATCATGCTCGACATCCTGACTCCCGGACTCGCCCCGAACTTCGTCGCCTACGGCGAGGGGTGGGATCTCCAGCGCCGCATCCACGCCGACGTGGTCGATGGGACCAGACCGGACACCCTGATCCTTCTCGAGCACGAAGCCGTGTACACCGCGGGCAAGCGCACCGACCCCCAGGAGAGACCGCAGGACGGCACACCGGTGATCGATGTCGATCGCGGTGGCAAAATCACGTGGCACGGACCCGGCCAGCTCGTCGGCTACCCGATCGTCCGTCTGCCCGAGCCCATGGACGTCGTCGCGCACGTCCGCCACCTCGAGCGCCTTCTGATCGACGTGCTCCGCCCCATCGGCGTCGAGGGCCACCAGGTCGAGGGCCGCAGCGGAGTGTGGGTACGCCGGCCGCTCTCGGAAGACAAGGTCGCGGCGATCGGAGTGCGGGTGCAGCAGGGAGTCACCATGCACGGCTTCGCCATCAACTGCGACAACAGCCTGTCCGGGTTCCAGGACATCATCCCCTGCGGCATCACCGATGCGGGTGTCACGACCGTGAGCGAGGTCGTGGGCGCCGACGTCTCGCCCGTAGACATCGTCGACTCGATCGTCGCCGCCTTCCTCGCCGAATACTCACCCGCCGACCACGCTGGAGTCACCGCATGACCGCCGCACCCGAGGGGCGCAAGCTCCTTCGTCTCGAGATCCGCAACGCCGAGACCCCGATCGAGCGCAAGCCCGAATGGATCAAGACGAAGGCGAAGATGGGCCCCGAGTACACCGCGCTCCACTCGCTGGTGAAGAGCGAGGATCTCCACACGGTCTGCCAGGAGGCCGGATGCCCCAACATCTTCGAGTGCTGGGAGGACAGGGAGGCGACATTCCTGATCGGCGGCTCGCAGTGCACGCGGCGCTGCGACTTCTGCCAGATCGACACCGGGAAGCCGGACGCGTATGACACGGACGAACCCCGTCGTGTCGCCGAGAGCGTCGTGCGCATGAACCTGCGCTACGCCACGGTCACGAGTGTCGCCCGAGACGACCTCCCCGACACGGGGGCCTGGCTCAACGCCGAGACCGTCCGCAAGATCCACGAGCTCAACCCGAACACGGGTGTCGAACTGCTCGCGAACGAGCACAACGCCGATCCTGCGTTCCTCGGGCAGATCTTCGACGCCCGCCCCGAGGTGTTCGCCCACAACGTCGAGACCGTGCCCCGCATCTTCAAACGCATCCGGCCGGCCTTCCGCTACGAGCGCTCGCTCGACGTGATCACGCAGGGACGCAACGCCGGACTCATCACCAAGTCGAACCTGATCCTGGGGATGGGAGAGGAGCCCGAGGAGGTCGTCCAGGCGCTGAACGACCTGCACGACGCAGGATGCGACATCATCACGATCACGCAGTACCTGCGCCCCTCGCCCCGCCATCTGCCGGTCGCGCGCTGGGTCAAGCCGGCAGAGTTCGTCGAATTCAAGGAGGAGGCGGAGCGCATCGGCTTCCTCGGCGTGCTCGCGGGGCCCCTCGTGCGCTCGTCGTACCGGGCAGGGCGGCTCTGGGCGCAGTCGATGGTGTCGAAGGGTCGCGAGATCCCGCCGCACCTGGCGCACATCGCTGAGAGCGCAGACCTCGGCTTCGCGCAGGCGGTCTGACCGGAGTCCGAGAGGACCCGCGGCGTCAGTCGGCGCTCATCACCGACTGCACGCTGCCGTCGGAACCCAGATTGACGAGCAGCACGTCGTCGGTGGTCGAGGCGTCGAGCGCGTACTCGAGCACGGCGAAGGGCTCGGATCCCCCGTGCTCGTCAGCGAGGATCGTCATGCTCATCAGTCGGAGCGAGCGGATGATGTCGACAGCGGCGTCACCGCTCACATCGACGAGGACGTCTTCGAGCTCGTCGCCGTAGGCCTCCTGCTGCTGCAGGATGTACTCGGTCACCTCGCTCGTGCGGTCGTCGACCTCCGAGAGCATCCCCCGTCGGGATGTGGCGTCGACGTTCTCGAGTCCTGCGATCAGCGATGCGGCGATGTCCAGCGCGTCTGCGGAGACGTCGTCCTGGTCGGGCGCCGTGAGGTCGACGGTGACACTCTGGTCACCGAGCTCCACCGTCTCAGACCAGAAGATCGATCCGTCCGGTCCGGAGGACAGGAGGCCGAAGTAGTCGTGTTCGATCGCCATAACGCTATGAAACCAGCCTCGTGCTCGCGGCGGTAGTCCCGTCGTCAGCCGACAAGCGACTGGACGAAGACATGGGGGGTGAAACCGGTCAGATCGTCGATGCCCTCACCCTGGCCGAGGAGCTTGACCGGGATGCCTGTGCGCTCCTGCACAGCCAGGACGAAGCCGCCCTTGGCCGAGCCGTCGAGCTTCGTCAGGACGAGGCCGGTGACGCCCGCATGCTCGAGGAACGCCTCAGCCTGCATGACGCCGTTCTGGCCGGTCGTGGCGTCGAGGACCAGCAGGACCTCGCTGATCGGCGCCTGCTTCTCGATGACCCTGCGGATCTTCGTGAGCTCGTCCATCAGACCGCCCTTGGTGTGCAGACGACCCGCGGTGTCGATGATCGCGATCTCGATGCCTTCGCGCTGCGCGTACTCGATGGTCTGGTACGCGACGGATGCCGGATCCTGACCCTCCTGCTGGGGACGGACGATGGCCGCTCCCCCGCGCTGCGCCCACGTGGCGAGCTGGTCCACGGCTGCCGCGCGGAACGTGTCCGCGGCCCCGACGACCACGCTGCGCTGGAAGCCGCGCAGGAACTTGGTGAACTTGCCGATCGTGGTGGTCTTGCCGACCCCGTTCACACCGACCACCAGCACGACGGCGGGGCGCTCTGTGAGCTTCAGCGTCGTGTCGAACTTCGCGAAGTGCTCCTCGAGGGTCTCGCGCAGCATGCGCTGGAGATCCTGCGGGTCGGTGGTCCGATAGCGATCCACCTTCTCTCGCAGTTCCTCGACGACTCGCTCGCTGATGTCGGGACCGAAGTCGGCGGTGATGAGCGCGGTCTCGAGGTCCTCCCACGTCGTCTCGTCGATCGTGGGCTTGACGAACATCCCGCGCAGCGCACGGGTGAGGGACCAGGACTTCTCCGCCATGACTCCAGCCTACGGGTAGCGCCGCGGCGGCCTGCGGCCCACGCCTACGCTCTGAGCACAACTTCCGAGCTCTGCCGACATTCGCCCCCTGCTCGGGTCAGCCGGCGACCGCGGCGCGGTCACCGACGCGCTGACCGACGACAGCGGATACGCCGTCCTGTCGCATCGAGACACCGTAGAGGGCGTCGGCGATCTCCATCGTGCGCTTCTGGTGCGTGATCACGAGAAGTTGCGAGCTCTCTCGAAGCTGCTCGAACACCGTCAGGAGTCGGCCGAGGTTGGCGTCATCGAGGGCCGCCTCGACCTCGTCGAGGATGTAGAACGGGCTCGGACGGGCCTTGAAGATGGCGACCAGCAGGGCGACGGCGGCGAGGGAACGCTCGCCGCCGGAGAGGAGAGACAGCCGCTCGATCTTCTTGCCGACGGGACGAACCGACACCTCGATGCCCGTGGTGAGCATGTTCTCGGGATCCGTCAGGGAGATGCTTCCCGCGCCGCCCGGGAAGAGCAGCGGGAAGACCTCGCCGAACGCCACCCTCGTATCCTCGAAGGCGCTCGCGAAGATCGTCTGCATCCGCTCGTCGAGGTCGGCGATGATCGTCAGCAGATCTTGGCGGGTCTGGGTCAGATCGGCCAGCTGTTCAGTGAGGAAGGCATGGCGTTGCTCGAGCGCCGCGAACTCCTCCAACGCGAGCGGGTTGACGCGGCCGAGCTGTGCGAGCTTGCGCTCCGCGTCGGCCAGTCGGCGCTGCTGGATGCGTCGATCGAAGGGGATCGCGGTGGCCTCTGCGAGATCGTCTTCGGCGTGCTCCACGCCAGGATCACGGGGAACCAGCTGGTCGGGACCATATTCCGCAACGAGAATATCTTCATCGAGCGCGAGTTCCGACGCGACGCGCTCGAGCAGGCTGTGAAGGTGGAGCTTCTTCTCATGGATCTGCAGCTCGAGTCCGTGCACACTCTCGGTGAGCCCCGCCAACCGTTCGCGGAGGGACGTCTCCTGCGCCCGCAGAGCGGTGAGCTCCTGGTTCTGTGCGGACCTCGCGGCCTCGGCCTCGGCCAGGGCGACCCGGGCCTCGGTGACCGAGCGGTCGATCGAATCCAGGATGCGCGGAAGCTCGTCGGCGACACCTGATGCCGCTTCGCGCTGCGCACGTCGGATCACCGCGCGGCGGGCGGCCTCCGCAGCAGCATCGCGCTCCTGCTCGCGCTGGCGTTCGAGGCTCGCGACCCGTGCCTGCGCCGCTCGGACCCGCTCGCGGAGAGTCTCGATCTCGAGCCGCGCGCGCACTTCACCCTCACGAGCGACTTCGAGCGACTCGAGCAGACCGTCTCGCGCTGAGGCATCCAGTACCGGTCGCGGCGCCGACACCGCAGCTTCGAGTTCCGCCTTCGCCGCCCCGGCCTTCGCCTCGGCCTCCTCGACCGCCGACTGCGCCTGCGCGAGGCCTGCTTCCAGTCGCTCGCACTCGGCGACAGCGGACTCGTGCGTCACCGTGATGCGATTGACCTGCTCGGCGTGGCTCGCGAGAGCAGCGTCGTGTTCGCGGAGCGATCGAAGAGCATCCTTCGCGTGGCGGCGGGTGCTCTCGACGACCTCGTTCGCATCCTCGCGCGCTTCTCGCAGTGAATCGACGATGACCTGCACCTCTGCGAGACGATCGTCAGCGGCATCGCGCTCGGCCGCGAGCTCGAGACGCGAACGCTCCCCTCCGGAGCCGGTGCGCAGCGTCTGGGCGGTGATCACATCGCCCCCGGTCGTGACGATGGTCGTCGTGGTGTCGCCGGTCGCGTCGAGCGCCGCACGTGCAGAGCGTGCAGCGTCAAGACTCTCGGCGATCAGGACGTGCGACAGGATCCCCAGCACTCCGTCCGGAGCGGTGACCGAATCGACCGCGGGAGTCACCCCTGCGAGCGAAGGCAGATCGACCGTGGGTCGCAGGGCATCGGCGACGACGAAGTCGACGACGCCCCTGCGCTGCTCCGCGGCCTCTTCCGCGAGAGTGAACGCGTCGGATGCCCCGTCCACGAGCACCCCCTCGGCGAGGGACCCGAGCACGGCCGCGACCGCCGCTTCGAAACCGGCTCTGACCTGGACCGCGTCGCCGACCAGACCCCGGATGCCTGCGCCTCCGGCCTTCACGATCTCTGCAGCGCCGCCCGAGATCGCGAGCGCGCTTCCGAGTGCCGCGGACTTCGCCGTGAGCGAATCGACCTCGCGTTCGGCCGCGTGCAGCCGCTCCCGCAGCGTCTCGCGCTCGGTCTCCGCTGCCGTGGCCGCCCGCTGCGCGGTCTCGTATGCGGCCGAATGCTCCGCCGCCGTGCCCTCAGGGGCCTCGGCGTCGTCGATCGACTCGAGTGCCTCAGCGGCCTCGCGGCGGCGCGCGTTAGCGGCCTCGAGAGCGTTCTCCTGACGCAGCACGGCACCGCGCACCGCGGCGAGGGCCGACGCTGCGGCATCAGCCGTGCCACGCAGTGAGCTGAGGCGCATGTCGTACTCCGAGACCAGGGCGCTCTGCTCGGCGATGTCCACATCGAGCGTGTCGAGTTCGGCCCTCGCGAGCACGACCTCTCGGCTCGCGACGGTCGCCGCCTCCTGCGCGTCACCGAGTCCCGCGGATATCTCCGTGATCTCGTCCTTGGCCTCGTCGATGGTGGCCTGCGTCACCGTCACCGCGGTCACCGCGGCGTCGTCCTCGTCGGATCCGAGGAGCGCGAGGCGCTGATTCGCGAGGGTGTAGAGCCCGCGCATCCGCTCCTGCACCTGCTCCAGGCCGAACGCGACTCCCCTCGCCTGGTCGACGGCGACCGAGTTCTGGTCCTGCTCGAGTCGGGCGATGCTTCCGCGCACCGCCTCGGCCTGGTCCGAGAGCACGAGACGCTCGGTGTGCCGCTCATGCTCGGTGCGGGTGTGATCCGCGAGCGCGGTGCGAAGCGCGACCACATCGTCGGCGAAGATCCGGGCCTTGGCATCGCGGACGACTGCCGCGATGGTCTGCGCCTCGCGTGCGATCTCGGCCTGACGTCCGAGCGGCTTGAGCTGTCGACGGATCTCCCCGGCCAGGTCGCTCAGGCGTGTGAGGTTCGTCTCCATCGCATCGAGCTTGCGGAGGGTCTTCTCCTTGCGCCGTCGGTGCTTGAGGATTCCGGCAGCCTCCTCGATGAAGCCACGACGATCCTCCGGGGATGCCTGAAGCACGGTGTCCAGACGCCCCTGGCCGACGATGACGTGCATCTCGCGGCCGAGTCCGGAGTCGCTGAGCAGCTCCTGCAGGTCGAGCAGTCGGCAGTTCTCACCGTTGATGGCGTATTCGCTGGCTCCGTTGCGGAACAGCGTCCTGCTGATGGTCACCTCGGAGAACTCGATGGGCAGCGCCCCGTCGCTGTTGTCGATCGTGAGCAGCACCTCTGCACGACCCAGGGGTCCCCTGGTCGAGGTGCCGGCGAAGATGACGTCTTCCATCTTGCCGCCGCGGAGCGTTTTGGCGCCCTGCTCGCCCATGACCCACGCCAGGGCGTCGACGACATTGGACTTACCCGAGCCGTTGGGTCCCACGATGCAGGTGACACCCGGTTCGAACACGAAACTCGTCGGCTGCGCGAAGGACTTGAACCCCTTGAGGGTCAGGCTCTTCAGATGCATGCGCGGGCCGCGCTTCCGGGGTGAATCACGCCCACACGTTACCGGAATGACGGCGCAGAACCGGCATCCCGCGCGGGTACCGAGGGAACCCGGAACGGGGTGCGACACGCCGACCCACGCCGAAGGTGCTTGACGGACACGCCCGGGCTTCGCTACCGTAACCTCCGGATCGCCACACGAAAGGAGGTTACCGATGATGATCACACTCAACGCTCAGGCCACAGGCCTCGCCGCGCCATTCGCGCCGCGTCTTGCGCACTCGGTAGCCGCCGGCGTCCGCACCACTGCGCTCTCGTAGAACCGCAGCCCGAGGACTCTGCCCTGCGTCACCCGCAGGTCGCCGCCCCGTGAGGGGCTTTCCTCAGACGCGTGTCACCGCGCCCACCCTCTGATCCGCCCTCGGATCACGGATTCCCGCCGATCCCGGCGATCGCCTTCTCGCGACCCCCGGGCTCTCGACTCCTCGCACCCGCCAGGACACCTCTCGGTGTTCTGCACAGGTGCTCGCCTCACCCATCCACATCACTCTTCTCGAAGGATCATCGTGAACACCACGCTGTACCGCAGCATCACCCACCCTCCGGATACCGAGGACCAGCTGGTCCTCCACATCCCCGCACCCGACGAACTCCAGCGCCTCGCGCTCGCTGACCGTCTCTCCCTCCGGATCGGCCTCTGGCTGCTCCAGAGGGCTCAGCGTCCTCGCCGGGAACGCCGCACCGCGTCTCCCGTGTACTCGGACGGCTCGACTCTCGAACGACGAGACCGCGCAGCCGGCGAAACGCTCGCACTGCTCACGTACGACCTGCAGCGTCAGCTGCGCTGACCTGGAGATCACGATGAGCATCCCACTCACCGATGAGGCATCGCTGCATCCGCTCGTGCTGCCGGCACGGGCGGATGCAGCGGACGCGGGCGAGTTCCGCGAACTCGCCCGCGTCCGCAACGCCGTCTACCGCGAACTCACCGGCCGCACCGAGCAGGACCTCACGCCTGAGGCACTGCTTCCTCTGCTGCGTTCCCGCAAGGAGCGCACCACCGTGGTGTGGGCCGTCAGAGTCGGCGACGAGATGGTCGGCCGCGCCGTCGTCGACATCCCCCATGAAGAGGGATCGCGCGTGGCGATCGCGTCGATCGAGATCCATCCGCGGGTCTGGGGTCGCGGGATCGGCACGGCCGCCCTGCCGCACCTCGAGGCCGTCGCGCGGGAGTACGGTCGCACCGTCATCCAGAACTGGACGGAACAGCCGGCCAGCGACGCGCCGCGCCGTGAGGCGCGCACCGGATTCGGCAGTGTGCCGGACGACCACGTCGCCCGATTCCTGACGCGTCACGGCTTCACCCTCGAGCAGGTGTACCGCGTGAGCCGTCTCGAGGTCACAGCGTCGACTCTCGATCGCGCGCGAGCGCTGCACGAGGAGGCCCGCTCGTGGTCGACGGACTACCGGGTGCTCCAGTGGATGCTCCCCACCCCGTCTGAGCACGTCGACGGCTATGCGTGGCTGAAGTCCCGCATGTCGACGGACGCCCCGTCGGGGGATCTCGAGACGGATGAGGAGTCCTGGGACGCCGAGCGCCTGATCGACGGCGAGAAGCGCATCGAGGAGATGGGCCAGACCATGCAGGTCACGGTCGCGCAGCACATCCCTACCGGTGAGCTGACCGCCTTCACCGAACTCGGGATCGGCCCGGACCTCACCGCGACCACACACCAGCACGACACCCTCGTGCTGGTCGAGCATCGGGGGCACCGCCTCGGACAGCTCGTGAAGTGCGCCGCGCTGCTCTCCTGGGGCGACGTCGCTCCGGAATCGCGCGAGGTCATCACCTACAACGCCGAGGAGAACCGTCCCATGCTCTCGATCAACGAAGCCATGGGCTTCACCGCCATCGCCTACGAAGGCGCCTGGAAGAAGGAACTGACATGACGACCGTCGCACTGACGATCTCCGCGCTGACCGTCCCGAAGTCTCTGGATGACGTCGACGGCGCGGACTTCCGCGCGTATGGGGACCTCAACCGCCAGATCTGCGACGAACTCGTCGGCCTGCCCGACATCGCGCCCGACGCCGCACAGCTTCTCGCAGGGTGGCAGGACGGCACCGACACTCTGCACACGGGGTTCGTCGCACGTCTCGGCGACGAGATCGCGGGGTTGCTCACGATCGACTACGCGCAGGAGCAGGACGCCCACGCGGCGGAGATCGACCTGATGGTGCCGGAGCGTCACTGGGGACGCGGCATCGAGGACGCCCTCCTCGACCTCGCAGAGACGGAGACACGCGCGCACGGTCGCTCGCTCATCCAAACCTGGACGCTCCACCGCCCGGTCGAGGCCGAGCGCATGATCGTTCCGCGAACCGGATGGGGACGTATCCCCGCGATTCCGCTGTCGGACGTGCTCGAAGCCCGGGGCTATGAGTTCGAGCAGGTCGAGCGCAACAGCGAGTTCGATCTGCACTCGGATCCTGCTCCACTGCGCGCGGCGCTCGAGGCGGCCCAGACTGCTGCGGGACCCGACTACCGGGTGCTGCAGTGGCTGGCACCGACACCGCCCGAACACCGCGAGGGCTTCGCGGCGATCCTGGCGCGCCTCTCGACAGATGCGCCGAGCGGCGAGATGGACTTCGTCGCCGAGGTCTGGGATGCCGAGCGCGTCGTCCGCCGAGAGAAGCGCCTGACCGGCGCCGGTCAGGCACTGTCGGTCGTCGCCGTGCAGCATGTTCCGAGCGGTGACCTCGTCGCCTACAACGAGCTGCTGATCGCGTCGGACCGCACGGGTGTGACGCATCAGCTCGGCACGCTCGTCTCGAGCGCGCACCGGGGGCACCGTCTCGGTGCGCTCGTCAAATGTGCCAACCTGCTGCACTGGCGCGAACTGATGCCCCTCTCCCCCGTGGTCTCCACTTTCAACGCGGAGGAGAACCGTCCGATGCTCGGCATCAACGAGGCGATCGGGTTCACCGCGGTCTCCTACGCGGGAGCGTGGCAGAAGCGGATCTGACCGAGATCATCCGATCGGTGTATGCGGTTCGACGCGGATCATCCGCCGGGCCGATGCACCGATCGGATCCTCTCGCGAGGCTGGAAGCATGAACGCATCCGTCCTCGACGCCCGATCCCTCACGAAGTCCTACGGCACCACTCGCGCACTCGCCGGAGTGGATCTCACCATCCATCGTGGCGAGTCCGTGGCGATCATGGGCGCATCCGGATCAGGCAAGACCACGCTGCTCCATGTGCTCGCCGGGATCATCACCCCGGATTCGGGCAGCGTGAGCTTCCACCCCTCGACCGGGAGCCCGGTCGAGCTGGCGGGACTCGGCGAATCGGCGCGCTCGCGGCTGCGACGAGAGCGGTTCGGGTTCGTCTTCCAGCAGGGCCTGCTGATCCCCGAGCTCACCGCCGTCGAGAACGTCGCGCTCGCCTCGATGATCAACGGTGTGAAGAGAGCGGATGCCGTGGCGCACGCGGCGTCGTGGCTCGCCGCACTCGGCCTCGCGGGGATGGAAGACCGCCGGATCGGTGAGCTGTCGGGCGGGCAGGCACAGCGCGTCGCGATCGCACGCGCCCAGGCCACCGGCGCCGACCTCGTGTTCGCCGACGAGCCGACCGGCGCGTTGGATTCGCACACCTCGCAGGAGGTGATGAACGCGCTGCTCTGGTCGACGACCGGGCAGGGCCGGACACTGCTCGTCGTCACCCACGATCCGGAGGTCGCCGCGCGCTGCTCGCGGATCGTGTCGGTCCGTGACGGCCGGGTCACGGCCACGGCGGTGCAGGCATGAACGCGCGCGTCCTCGCGCTCCTTCTCCGCCCCGCCAAGGGGCAGACAGCGGTGATCGCCCTCCCGACCATCGCCTTCGCCCTCGTCACGGCGCTCGTTCTCACCGTCGTGGGCGGCGCGCAGTCGTTCTGGACCTGGAACGACGGATATGGCCCGCTCTATCAAGCCCTTGCAGCGATCGCACTGGTGCTCCTCGTCGTTCCGCTCGCGAACCTCGGCGGGGCAGCGGCTCGTCTTTCGGCGAGAAGACGCGACGAGCGACTCTCGACCCTGCGCCTTCTCGGCGTCACGCCCCTGGGCGTCGGCGTCGCCACCGTCATCGAATCCATGCTGGTGGCGGCCGCAGGCGCGCTCGTCGGGATCAGCGGATACCTCGCGATCTCTCCCCTCATCGGACTCATCCCGTTCCGTGGAGCGGCACTCGGTCTCGATGCCGTGCTGCTGCCACCCGCCGGTGTCGTCGCGGTCGTCGGCGGTATCCTCGTCGTCGCCGTCGGCAGCGCTGCGCTCGGCCTCAGGAAGGTGATCATCTCGCCGCTCGGTGTGCGACTCAGGACGACCGCGTCACCCGTGCACTGGTTTCGGGCGATCATCGGCGTCTGCGTGATCGCCGTCGCCTTCGTCCTCGTGAAGATCATCCCCTCGATCGCGGGCTTGGCGACGACGATCACCGTGTTGGCGGTGCTGTTCGCGATCGCGCTGGCGATCCTCAACGTCGTCGGCCCCTGGGTGCTCAAGGTCGCCGCGTCCCGCGCGCTGCGTCGCGCCGACAGTGCTGATCGGCTGCTCGCGGCTCGGATGGTGCTCGACTCCCCCAAGGCCGCGTGGCGCCAGGTCAGCGGAATCGCGATGGCCAGTTTCATGGCGGTGTTCGCGGGTACCGGGGTCTCCCTGATGAACGTCATGGGCGGCGAAGCGGTCGACGGCGCCGACGCGGCTCTCGCGGCCGACATGCGCACCGGCCTCATCATCACGCTGGTCGGTTCATTCCTCATGGTCGCAGCATCGGTCGGGGTGAACCAGGCCGCATCCGTCCTGGATCAGGGCGAGCTCCACCGCAGTCTGCACCATCTCGGCATGCCGATGGACACGGTGGACGGCGCCCGCCGACGAGCGATCATGTCGCCACTGCTGGTCACCGCGCTCGGGTCCGCACTGTGCGCAGCCGTGCTGATCTTCCCGCTCATCGGAATCGCGCTCATCACTGCACCTGAATCGCTGCTCACCATCGCGACGGTCGTCGCCGTGGGGATCGCGCTCGTCTGGACCAGCACCCGCATCACCAGGCCGCTCCTCGCGCGGTCCTTCCACGCGGTATGAGCATGCTGTCAGCGTCGGCGCTGGCAGCGTGGACAGTAGTGGCTCGAACGGTTCATGAACGCCTCGCGGCGGATCGGCGTGCCGCACCGCGGACACGGCTGCCCGCCGCGTCCGTACGCATTGAGCGAGTGTGCGAAGTAGCCGGCCTGGCCGTTCACGTTCACGTATTGGGCGTCGAAGCTGGTGCCGCCCTCGGCCAGGGCCTTGGCCAGGACCGTCCGCACCTCGGCGAGGAGACGACTCACGGACTGTGTGGAGAGCGAGCTCGCAGGCGTCTCCGGGTGGATCCTTGCGGCCCAGAGCGATTCGTCCGCGTAGATGTTGCCCACGCCGCTGATGACCTGCTGATCGAGCAGCACCCGCTTGATCGCGCTGCTGCGCCTGCGCAGGGCGACGCGGAACCCGGCGTCGTCGAAGTGGGGATCCATCGGATCCCGTGCGATGTGCGCGACCTGCGTCGGGACGGCCGTCGGCCCGTCGACCACCAGATGGTCGACAGCGAGCGAACCGAACGTCCGCTGGTCGGCGAAGACGATCGCGAGCTCTCCGTGCAGCGGATGCTCGATGCTGATGCGGATCCGTTCGTGCCGCTCCGTGACGGCGTCCGGAGACCGCAGGAGCATCTGTCCGCTCATCCCGAGGTGCGCGATCAGCGCGGAGTCGTCGGAGTCGAGCGGGAGCCAGAGGAACTTTCCTCGGCGCGCGGCGTCGGTGAACGTGCGCCCTTCGAGACGCGCGACGAAATCGGCGGGCCCTGGGGTGTGCCGGGTGAGAGCCCGTTCATCCAGCACGCTGACGGCCGTGATGAGGGATCCGACCGCCGCAGGAGCGAGTCCCGCCCTGACGACCTCGACCTCGGGGAGCTCAGGCACGCTCGTCGAGGAAGCGCCATGCGCTGAGCGCCGCCGCCATCTCGGCCGTCTTCTTGCTGCTGCCCTTGCCTGTCATCGCGACGTCGCCGACCGTCACGGTGGCGACGAAACGGCGATCGTGGTCAGGTCCACTGGCCTCGACGGTGTACACGGGCGGGGTCGCGCCGAGACGCGCGGCGAGCTCCTGCAGACTCGTCTTCGGATCCATCGCTGCGCCGTACCGCTCGGGGTCGGCGAGCAAAGGCTCGGTGAGGCGCAGCACGAGCTCGGTCGCCGCTTCCGGACCTGCCGACAGATATGTCGCGCCGATCACGGCTTCCATGGTGTCTGCAAGGATCGAGTCCTTGTTGCGTCCGCCGGTCTGCTCCTCGCCGCGCCCGAGCAGCAGATGACTGCCCAGGTCGATGGCACGCGCCACCTCTGCGAGAGCAACGGTCGACACGACGCTCGCGCGTCGCTTAGCCAGCTCGCCCTCGTCGAGGCCGGGATGGGTCGTGAAGAGCATCACGGTCACAGCCTGACCGAGCACCGAATCGCCGAGGAACTCGAGACGTTCGTTATGCGGGATCCCGCCGTGCTCGTACGCGTAGGAGCGATGGGTGAGTGCCAACTCCAGAAGCTCCGCGTCGATATCGACGCGGAGCTTCTCTGGGAGAGGTCTCGTCCCCCCAGGGACCTTCGTCACAGTCGTGAAGTCGCGACTCAGACGTCTGCGACCTTGCGGCCCTTGTACTCGAGGAACAGCTCGGTGCCCTGCGAGTCGGTGACGACCTTCGCCTGGTGCGGGCGGCTGTAGACGACCTGGCCGTTCTCGATGGTCTTGACGAGCGCGACGGGCGCCGCCTTCCACTGCGCGCGGCGCGAGCGGGTGTTCGAACGGGATACCTTGCGCTTCGGGGGGTTACCAGCCATGACTAGCTCTCTTCTTTCTCGACGGCATGAGATTCTTCCGTGCCGTCTTGGTCTGTGATGTTCTGGAGCGCACTCCACCGAGGATCGATGGGAGCGGCCTGCTCCGTTCCGGTGCTCTCGGTCAGCCTCTCGCCCGTTTCCGGGTCGAGCCCGGGGCAATCCGGCTGACACACCGGCTGAAATGGAAGCGACAACACGGCCGCATCCCTGACTAGAGTTTCAAGATCCACGTGGTCGTCTTGAACCTCGAAGTCAGTTTCTTCCTCACCAGGATACGCGAAAAGCTCCTGGAACTCGACTTCGACGGGCCGAGCGATGTCGATCAGGCATCTTCCGCATACTCCGGAGTACTCCGCATCGGCCGTTCCGGAGACGAGAATGCCCTCGTGCACCGACTCCAGGCGCACATCCAGGTCGAGATCGGATCCTGCCTCGTACGCGACGATCCCCTCACCCCACGCCTCGCGGAGGGTCACGGAGAACTCGTGTTCGCGCATCTCGCCCGGCCTGCGGACGATGTCGCGGACGGGGAGGACGAAGGGACCATTCATTCGGGAACGCACCCCGCAATGGTACCGGCTCTGCGTCGCACCGGGCTGGTTCCGCGCTGTGCGCGACGCCTCGGCCCGGCTGCTCAGATGCCGCGCGAGCCCGTATCGAGGAACGCTGCGACCGCACGAGGGACGAACGGCGACACATCGCCCCCGAGGCCCGCGACCTGACGGACGAGAGAGCTGGACACCAGAGCGTGTGCGGGGTCGGGAAGGAGGAAGACCGTCTCGATGTCGGCGAGGTGCCGGTTGACGATCGCCATCGGCGACTCGTACGCCACGTCGATCTGCGAACGGATGCCCTTGACCAGAACCCCGGCACCGACATCGCGCGCGTAGTCGACGAGAAGACCCATGCTCCAGGAGCCCACGACGACGTTGTCACCGATGCCCTCCTCGGCGATCGACTGCTCGATCAGCGACATCCGCTGCGCGATCGGCAGCATGGCCTCTTTGCCGGGGTTGTGCACGACGAGAACATGAAGCTCGTCATACAGCTTCGCCGCGCGGCGGATCACGTCGAGGTGACCCAGGGTCGGCGGATCGAACGAACCCGGGACGACGGCGATCCGACTGCTCATGCCACCCAGCCTAGGGCACGTCGTCGGCAGCTCAGTTCTTCGCGAGAGCCGCGCGATCGTCGTCGCTCACCCGTCGCTCGATCGCCGAACGCAACCCAGCGTTCTTCTCGAGATCGGGGTCGGCGGCCAGGATGACCTCCGCGAGTTCCCGGGCCCTGACGATCAGGCCGGAGTCCTTGACGACGCGGAGCAGCTTGAGCGAGGAACGGACGCCGGCCTGTGCCGCACCGAGCACGTCGCCTTCTCCGCGCAGATCGAGGTCGACTTCGGCCAGCGCGAACCCGTCGAGCGTGGCTGCGACAGCATCGACCCTCTCGCGCGCCACGGACCCGGCTTCGGCCTCCGTGACCAGCAGGCACAGGCCGGGGACACCGCCTCTGCCGACACGCCCTCGCAGCTGGTGCAGCTGCGAGACGCCGAAGCGATCGGCATCCAGGACGATCATCGTCGAGGCGTTGGGAACGTCGACGCCGACCTCGATCACGGTCGTCGCGACGAGCAGGTCGATCTCCCCCCTGGCGAAGGCCTGCATGATCGCGTCCTTCTCGTCGGACGGCATGCGGCCATGCAGCACCGCTCGTCGCACGCCACCGAGCTTCGGGTGCGTCTCGAGGGCCTCATCGAGCTGCACCACACCCCAACGCGGACCGGATGCTCCATCCGGCGGGACGATCAGCTGCTCCCCCGCCTCCGCGGTCTTCTTCGTCGTGTCGATCGCGGCGCACACTGCGAACACCTGGCGCCCCTGGGCGATCTCCTCGGCCGCGCGCTCCCACACGCGATTGAACCACCCGGGGTGCTCGGCCAGAGGGGCGACGAACGACTCGATACCCGCTCTGCCCTTCGGCATCGTGCGGATGACTGACGTGTCGAGGTCTCCGAACACGGTCATGGCCACCGTGCGAGGGATGGGGGTGGCCGTGAGAACGAGCGCGTGCGGGCTCGAGCCCTTGGCGCGCAATGCCTCGCGCTGCTCCACGCCGAACCGGTGCTGCTCGTCGACGACCACGAGCCCGAGGTCGGCGAACGTCGTCTTCTCGCCGAGCAGCGCGTGGGTGCCGACGACGATCAGAGCCTGCCCGGAGGCCACTCGGAGTGCGGCCTTGCGACGCTCCGCAGCAGGCATCTGCCCCGTCAGCAGGGTCGGCATCACCAGCGGCCCCAGCTGAGGACCGAGCATCTTGGCGATGGATCGCAGGTGCTGCCCGGCGAGCACCTCGGTCGGGGCGATGAGCGCGGCCTGTCCCCCGGACTCGGCGACCTGCAGCATGGCCCGCAGCGCGACCAGAGTCTTACCCGAGCCCACCTCACCCTGCACGAGTCGGTTCATCGGCCAGGATCCGACCAGATCGGCGGCGACCTGCACCCCGACCGTCTGCTGATCGGGAGTGAGGTCATACGGCAGCGAGGCGTCGAAACGCTCGACCAGCCCGCCGGGCTTCGCCGGACGAGCCGTGGCCGAGAGCGCCCGGACGGCATCGCGCTGCTGCAGGAGAGCGGTCTGCAGCGTCAGCGCCTCATGCATCCGCAGCGTACGGACGGCCGGGTCGATGTCGTTCCGGGTCTGCGGACGATGGATCTGCTCGAGAGCCTCGCGCGCGGTCAGCAGCTCCTCCCGCGTGCGGACCTCCGCGGCCAGCGGCTCGGGCACCTCGCCGAGTCCGTCGAGCACACGCGCGATGAACTTCGCGATCTGCCAGGTCTGCAGACTCGATGTCGCGGGGTAGATCGGTATCAGCACGGCCGCCCGCGCGTCCGCCCGGCGTCGTGCGGCATCCTCATCGTCGAAGAGCTCATACTCCGGATGCGCGAACTGCGTCATGCCGTTGAACTCGCCGACCTTGCCCGAGAAGACACCTCGACGACCGACCGCGAGGTCTTCGGAACGCCACTTCGCCGCACCGAGATTCTTCGCGAAGAAGGTGAGGGACATCTTGCCGATGCCGTCGCCGATCACCACGTCGACCATGGCTCCGCGCCGATTCCGCATGGCCCTGGCACTGGAGGACAGCACCTCGGCGACGATCGTCACCGTCTCACCGAGGGGGAGCTCGCGGATCGGGGTGAGCTCACCCGGATCGGCGTACCGCCGCGGATAGTGAGAGAGCAGGTCGCCGACCGTCTTCATGCTGAAGGCTCGATCGAGGGTCTTCGCCGGGGTGGCGCCGAGCGCGTCCTCCAGCGACGAATCGAGCGTGAGCGACATGCTCCGAGTCTAGGAGGCCGCACCGACACGGCATGCGCCTCAGCTGTCGTATCGTGAACGGGTGACGAGGATCATCGCCGGAAAGGCACGCGGAGCTCGACTGGATGTGCCGCACGCAGGCACACGACCGACCAGCGACCGCGTGCGGGAGTCGCTGTTCGGAGCGCTGGAGTCGGCGGATGCGATCGCCGGCGCGCGCGTCCTCGACCTCTACGCCGGATCAGGCGCGCTCGGCCTCGAGACCCTCAGCCGCGGAGCGGCCAGCGCCGATCTCGTCGAGATGGGCCGAGAGGCGGCAGCCGTGGTCCGCCGCAACGTCGCCGTCCTCACCAAAGCCGGGCTGCCCACCGCCCGCGTGCATCAGAGTGCGGTGCGGGCTTTTCTGCAGCGCACGGCGGGCCCGTACGACCTCGTGTTCTCGGACCCGCCCTACGACCTCCAGGACGAGGCGATGACCGCCGATCTCGTCGCCCTCGCGCCTCTGCTCTCCCCGGACGCGCTCGTGATCATCGAGCGCGCGCGCCGTTCCACGCCGCCCGACCTCGCCGAGGCAGGGCTCGACCTGATCCGGGAGAAGACCTACGGCGACACGACGCTGTGGTGGGCTGAGCCCGCAGCGCCTGCTGGCGCGCGTCAGCCCGACGTCGAGTCCCAGTCTCGATAGGGATCCCAACCCGACACATCGGCGGGAGCGCCGTCGACGAGCAGATCGTGCTCTCCGCGCGGGGCGACTGCACCGATGACACGGAACCCCGGAGGCAGGATTCCGGCCGGGAACGTCGCCAGCAGAGCGTGGTCCTCTCCCCCGGCGAGGGCGCGCAGCGGGTCCTCACCGAGAGAGGCCGAGTCCAGGGCGATCGTCACCTCGGATGCCGCAGCCATCCGCCGTGCGTCGAGCGCGAGCCCGTCGGAGATGTCCATCATCGCCGTGGCGCCGGCCGTGGCGGCGAACGGACCGAGACCGATGGGCGGCGACGGGCGCAGCTGTGCGGCCAGAGCAGCACTCTCGCCGGCGGCCAGCGCTGCGGCATCCACCGGAACAGGCTGATCGCCCTCGCGGAACCTGCCGAAGAGCACCGCGAGGCCCTGCGCGGCGTGGCCGAGTTCGCCGGCCACCGCCACGACGTCGCCGATGCGGGCACCCGAACGGGTGACGGGAGCACGGCCTTCGAGGTCACCCAACGCGGTCACGGCGACGGTGAGCACGTCGGAGACCGTCAGATCGCCGCCGACCACCGCGCACCCCGGAGCGAGTGCGGCGCATGCCTCACGGAAGCCGTCGGCGAGCCGCTCGACGAACGAGAGTCGAAGATCACGAGGAACCGCCAGCGCCACCAGCAGAGCGGTCGGACGAGCGCCCATGGCCGCGACGTCGGCGAGATTCACCGCGGCGGCCTTCCAGCCGAGGTCGTACCCCGACGACCACGCGAGCCGGAAGTCCGGTCCGTGCACGAGGGTGTCGGTCGTGGCCACCACCGACCCGGAGGGCGCCGCGATCACCGCCGCGTCGTCGCCCGGTCCGATCAGCGCGTGCGTGGCCTGCGCGGTGCGCGCGAGGATCGCTCGCAGGATCTCCCCCTCGGACAGCTCGCCGAGGGTCGGATCGTCGTCGCGGGGTCGGGAGGGCATGCAGTCAAAGGTAGCCTGGAAGCATGCCCCGCTTTCGCCTTCTCGCCGTCATCGCGGGCTCGCTGGCCCTCGTCACGGCCCTCTCGGGATGCTCGACCACCGTCCATCTGGAACCCGCCGAGGACGCGAACGATCCCGCGTGCGCGGAGGTGTCCGTGCTGCTCCCCGATGCGGTCGGCGACCTGGACCGCGTCTGGACGGATGCTCAGGCGACCGGCGCCTGGGGAGACCCGACCCTGGTGCTCCGCTGCGGCGTCGAGCCCCCGGCGCCTTCCACCGACGTGTGCACGACGATCGGGAGCGTCGACTGGCTCGTCCTCGATCAGGAGGAAGAACGCCAGCGCCTCGTGACCTACGGCCGCGACCCCGCGGTCGAGGTGATCATCCGACGCGGCGAGGAGATCGACTTCCGCACCGTGGTGGAGAGCCTGTCGACGAGCATCCAGTCGGGTCTCGCCCCGGCCACCGCACGCTGCACCGACCGCGTACCCACGGAGGACGGCTCCGACAAGGGCTGAGCGCATCCGCTCACGGAACCGCCGACGCGCGGAGCCGGCCCCGCCGACGCCTCGAGGCATCCGCCTAGACTCGCGGCATGAATCCCAACCCTGCCGGCAGAGCATCCGTCATCGCAGCGATCATGGTCGGAGTGGGGGCGCTTCTCAGCGGCTTCGTCGGATTCCTGTTCGTGATCTGGGGCGTACCGAACCTCCCGCGCACGATGATCCTGCAGGATCCGATCGGCTTCGCCCTGCGACCCCGGCCGATCCCTCTCGCGGTCGTCGCCATGTTCCTGGCGCTCATCGTGATCGTCGCGCTCACGTGGTTCTTCGTCCGGCTCGTGGTGCGGAGTGCCCTCCCGAAACGAGGCTCCGCGGTGTTCTTCGGCACCTGGGGCGCGGTCATCATCGCATCGTGGATCGCCGGCATGGTGCGCGCGCCGTTGGCGATCTCGGCGCTCGGCATCCCGTCGGAGCAGTCCGAGATCCTGATGGTGCAGGGGTTCCAGGTCGTCACCGCTGGTGCCGCCTGGGGCCTGACCTGGGGCTGGATCACAGCGATCGTGGTCACCCTGATCCATCGGTCGGCGCCCGTCCCTGAGCACGTCGAACGGGAAGCATCGAGCAGCCACCCGGCGACGACGGCCTACCCGTACCCGCCTCAGGCAGGCCAGGCGACGCAGACGAGCACGTCGTACCCGCCCCAGCCGCCGCACGCGGGCTAGCCGTCACCCGGTCAGCGGCGGAGACCTGCCTCGATGAGCTCGGAGATGAGGTCGCCGTAGCTGAGCCCTGAAGCGACCCAGCACTTGGGGAACATCGAGATCGGCGTGAAGCCGGGCATCGTGTTCAGCTCGTTGACGACGAGTTCGCCGGAAGGGGTCAGGAACATATCGACCCGGGCGAGGCCACGCCCGTCCACGGCCTCGAACGCGCGGATCGCGGCGTCCTGGATCGCGGCGATCTCGGACTCCTCGAGCGCGGCGGGGCACACGACGTCGACACCGTCGCCGCCGAGGTACTTGCCCTCGAAGTCGTAGAAGCCGCGGGACGTGAGCACGATCTCACCGGGAAGCGACGCGCGTACGCCGTCGGCGCCCTCGAGCACAGCGACCTCGATCTCGCGACCGACCACGCCGGTCTCGATGAGGACCTTGTCGTCCTCGGCGAAGGCGATCGCCAGCGCCGCATCGAGCTCGTCCGGCTGCTCGACCTTCGACACGCCGACGCTGGATCCGGCTCTCGCGGGCTTCACGAACAGCGGCAGCCCGAGCTCCGAGGCAGCAGCCCGAACGGCAGCGGCGTCCTGCGCCCATTGCCGCGCGCGAACCGTCAGCCCCGCGGCCACGGAGAGCCCCGCGGCACGCAGCGCGATCTTCATGAAGTGCTTGTCCATGCACAGAGCGGAGTCGAGCACGCCGCCGCCGGCGTACGGGACCTCGAGCGTGTCGAAGTACCCCTGGATCGTGCCGTCCTCGCCGTGCGGGCCGTGGAGGATCGGCAGCACGATGTCGATCTCGCCGAAGCTCTCCGTACCGCCGTCGGGGCGCACGACACGCAGGGTCCGGTCGCCGCCCGGCTCTGGCCAGAGCACGCGGCTTCCGTTGTCGGCGACCTCGGGAAGATGCGCGGCATCCAGCGGGAACTTCGCCGGGTCGTCGTCTTCGAGGACGAACGCACCCTCGCGGGTGATCCCCACGGGGATCACCGCATAGCGGTCGCGATCAATCGCGCCCAGCACTCCGCCCGCCGTTGCGGAACTGATCGAATGCTCGCTGGAGCGCCCTCCGAAGAGCACCACCACCGTCTGCTTGTCCATGGTTGGTCCTCTCACCCTGAGGGGTGTCGTCGTCCGTCGTCAGGTGGGGTGCGATGTCGCGCGGGTTCATCTTCCCGTCGAGCACCATCTTCACCTGTTCGACGATGGGCATGTCCACCTCGGACTCGCGGGCGAGCTGCAGCACCGGCGCGACGGACGCGAGGCCCTCAGCGGTCTGCTGCATCTGCTTCACGACATCCTGGAAGCTGTATCCCTGACCGAGCAGGCGCCCGGCCGTGTTGTTGCGGCTGAGCGGCGACTGGCAGGTCGCGATGAGGTCGCCGAGCCCGGCGAGACCCTGCAGGGTCTCTGGCTGTGCGCCGTTGGCGACCGCGAAGTCGGTCATCTCGACGAGTCCGCGCGTGATGATCGACGCCTTCGTGTTCTCGCCGTACCCGACGCCGTCGACGATTCCGATCGCGACGGCGATGAGGTTCTTCAGCACTCCTCCGAACTCCGTGCCGATCACATCGGTGTTCACGAAGGTGCGAAAGTAGCTGTTGCGCGCGGCCCTGGCGACCTCTTCGGCCGTCTCCTGGCTGCGAGACGAGATCACTGCGGCGGTCGGCTGCTCGCGGGCGATCTCGAGCGCGAGGTTCGGGCCTGAGGCGACCGCGATGCGGTCGGGGTCGCAGCGCAGCTCCTGCTCGATGACCTGGCTCATACGGAGCCCGGTGGTGCGTTCGACGCCCTTCATCAGGCTGACGATCTTGGTGTCGCTGTCGGCGAGCAGCGGCCGCAGAGCCTTCAGATTCTCTCGCAACGACTGGCTCGGCACCGACAGGTAGACCTGATCGACGTCGCGCATCGCGATGGCCAGCTCGTGCGTGGCCGCCATCGTGCGAGGGAGGTTGATCCCCGGCAGGTAGCGCGAGTTGCGCTTCGCCTCGTCGATCTCGTGGGCGAGCTCGGCGCGGCGGGCCCACATCGTGACCTGCGCGCCTCCGTCCGCGAGGATCTTGCCGAAGGTCGTACCCCAGCTGCCTGCGCCGATGACGGCGACCCGCGGGCCTGCGGCGACGTTGCGTTTAGGAGTCAAGGCGACCCGTCTCCTTCTGTCCGTGCGACGCCGGATTCCAGCGCTCGGCCGGAGCCTTCTCGTCGCGCAGCTCCTCGAGCAGCGCGGTGATCGCGTTCATCAGACGGGTCGTGGCCTCGTTCAGCGCCGAGGCCTCTCCTGCGCGCCCGCGCAGATCGGAGACATCGATCGGGTCCCCGACCACGACATCGACCCGCTTGCGCAGCGGCCAGAGGCTCAGGCCCTTCTGATAGCGCCCCATGATCTCCTGCGTGCCCCAGTGGGCCATCGGGATCAGCGGGATGCCGTCGGCCAGCGCGAGCCGCACTGCCCCGGATTTTCCCCTCATCGGCCACATGTCAGGGTCGCGCGTGAGCGTCCCTTCGGGGTACACGATGACTCCCCGACCGTGCTCAACCAGCTCGGCGGACTGCTTGAGCGTCTGCTTGGCCGCGGATGCCGATGACGAGCGCGCCACCGGGATCATCCCGGTACGGCGAAGCACCCAGCCCAGCACGGGGACCTTGAACAGGCTCTCCTTCGCCATGAACCGAGGTGCACGCCCGATGCGCCAGACCGCGAGAGCCACGATCAGCGGATCGAACTCCGAGTAGTGGTTCGGTGCGAGAACGAAGGCCCCCTCACGCGGAAGCTTCTCCCCCCCGGTGACCCGGACCTTCGCGAGCAGCGACACCGCGGGGATGACGATCGCCGCGACGGGCCAGAAAAGGCTCGGGCGCGTGGTCTCCGTCGAACGGGAACCCATCGGCGTCACCGGATGACGTCGAAGTCGGCGCCCACGGCGTCGAGCTTTGCGAGGAACTTCTCGTACCCACGGCTGAGGATGTCGACTCCCGAGACCTTCGACTCGCCCTCGGCCGTCAGCGCCGCGATGACGTGGCTGTACCCGCCGCGCAGGTCGGGAACGACGATGTCGGCGGCGTGCAGCGGGGTCGGCCCGGTGATGACGGCCGCCTGCTCGAGGTCACGGCGCGGCACGCGACGGGGTCCGTCCTGCAGCCCGCGCGGGTGCACGACGATGTCTGCGCCCATCTTGACGAGCGCATCCGTGAACCCGAGACGGTTCTCGTACACCGTCTCGTGCACCACAGAGCGTCCCTTGGCCTGGGTGAGTGCGACGACGAGAGGCTGCTGCCAGTCGGTCATGAAGCCGGGGTGCACATCGGTCTCGACGACGACGGGCTTGAGCTCTCCGTCGCGGCGGAAGAGGATCCCGTCCTCCTGGATGTCGAACCATCCGCCTGCCTTGCGGAACACGTTGAGGAACGTGAGCATCTCCTGCTGCTTCGCTCCGCCGACGAAGATCTCGCCGTCGGTCGCGAGCGCGGCGGAGGCCCAGGATGCCGCCTCGTTGCGGTCGAAGATCGACCGGTGGTCGTAGCCGCGGAGCTTCTCGACGCCCTCGATGAGGATGACGCGGTTCGGCTCGTACGAGATGATCGCGCCCATCTTCTGCAGCACGGCGATCAGGTCCATGATCTCGGGCTCGATGGCCGCGTTGCGCAGCTCGGTGGTGCCTTCGGCCCGGACGGCCGTCAGCAGCACCTGCTCGGTCGCGCCGACGCTCGGGTACGGCAGGTGGATGTTCGCTCCGTGCAGACGAGCGCCGCCGGTCGAGAGGCGGATGCCGCTCGGCAGCTTCTCGACGATCGCGCCGAACTTGCGCAGTGCGTCGAGGTGGAAGTCGATGGGCCGGTCGCCGATGCGGCATCCGCCGAGGTCGGGGATGAATGCCTGACCGAGACGGTGCAGCAGCGGGCCGCAGAAGAGGATCGGGATGCGCGATGCACCGGCGTGGGCATCGATCTCCTCGAAGTGCGCGGACTCGACGTCGCTCGGATCGAAGACGAGAGCACCGGGCTCATCGCCGTCGGAGACGCGGACACCGTGCACCTCGAGCAGCGAGCGGACGACCGCGACGTCGCTGATGGCGGGAACGTCGCGCAGGACGCTGACGGTGTCTCCGAGCAGCGAGGCCACCATCGCCTTGGTCGCGAGGTTCTTCGCTCCCTTGACGTCGACGCGGCCGCGCAACGGGCGCCCTCCGCGAATGGCGAGGACGTCTCCGGTGAGTGGGGGGACTCCGTCCGGAAGAGCGTCGCGCACAGGTGTCGTCATTCGGAGCCTCACTTCATTCAACGGAATTCGGGGCGGGGTCGCCCTCGGCTCCCCCGCCCCGCCGTTCACTGCTGAACGGGAAGGGTCCGGGGCCGCCACGACTCGCGACGGGCCTCGAACTGCGCGATCTTGTCTTCGTTGCGCAGCGTGAGCCCGATGTCATCGAGCCCTTCGAGGAGCCGCCATCTAGTGTAATCGTCGATCCCGAGGTCAGCCTGGATCTCACCGATCGAGGCGGTTCGCGCCTCGAGGTCGACCGTGATGGATACCCCGGGATTCCGGTCGATCTCGGCCCAGATCCGCTCGAGATCCTCTTCCGAGATCGTCGCGGCGAGGAGTCCCTGCTTGCCCGAGTTGCCCCGGAAGATGTCCGCGAAACGCGGGCTGAGGACCACCGAGAAGCCGAAGTCGCGCAGTGCCCACACGGCGTGCTCGCGACTGGATCCGGTGCCGAAGTCGGGGCCCGCGACAAGGACGGATGCGCCCTGGAAGGCAGGCTGGTTGAGCACGAACTCAGGATCCTGACGCCAGCCGTGGAACAGCGCGTCCTCGAATCCGGTCTTCGTGACCCGCTTGAGGAACACGGCCGGGATGATCTGGTCGGTGTCGACGTTCGAGCGCTTCAGCGGAGCGGCGATGCCCGTGTGAGTGGTGAACTTCTCCATCAGAGTGCTCCGTTCGTTCCGGCTGCTGCGGAGGCCGTCGCAGGCACCGCATCCAGGTCGCTGGGGCTCGACAGCGTGCCGCGGATCGCGGTGGCTGCGGCGACGAGCGGCGACACCAGGTGCGTGCGTCCGCCCTTGCCCTGTCGACCCTCGAAGTTGCGGTTGGAGGTCGATGCGCATCGCTCCCCCGGTGCGAGCTGATCGGGGTTCATCCCGAGGCACATCGAGCATCCGGCGAATCGCCACTCCGCGCCGAAGTCCGTGATGATCTTGTCGAGACCCTCGGCCTCTGCCTCCAGCCGCACCCGGGCGGAGCCGGGGACGACCATGACGCGCACGCCGTCGGCCTTCTTCTTGCCTTCGACGATCGATGCGAACGCGCGGAGGTCCTCGATGCGGCTGTTCGTGCACGAGCCCATGAAGACGGCGTCGACCGGCACCTCTTTGAGGGGCGTGCCGGGCGTCAGATCCATGTACTCGAGCGCCCGCTCGGCGGCCGCGCGCTCGTTGGCGTCGGCGATCTCGGCGGGGTCGGGCACTGCGGCCGACAGGGAGCTGCCCTGGCCCGGGTTCGTGCCCCAGGTCACGAACGGCTCGAGCTCGTCGGCGTCGATGAAGACCTCGGCGTCGAACGTCGCGCCCTCGTCGGTGGGGAGCGTGCGCCAGTAGGCGACCGCGTCGTCCCAATCCTGACCCTTGGGGGCGTGCGGGCGTCCCTTCAGATACTCGAACGTCGTCTCGTCGGGGGCGACCATGCCCGCGCGGGCACCGGCCTCGATCGACATGTTGCAGATCGTCATCCGCCCCTCCATCGACAGCGCACGGATCGCGCTGCCTCGGAACTCGAGGACGTAGCCCTGGCCGCCACCGGTGGTGATCTTCGCGATCACGGCGAGGATGATGTCCTTCGCCGTGACGCCGGGACGCAGCGTGCCCTCGACGTTGATCGCCATCGTCTTGAACGGCTTCAGCGGCAGCGTCTGGGTCGCCATCACGTGTTCGACCTCGCTCGTGCCGATGCCGAACGCCATGGCCCCGAAAGCGCCGTGGGTCGAGGTGTGGGAATCACCGCAGACCACCGTGATGCCCGGCATCGTCAATCCGAGCTGCGGGCCGACGACGTGCACGATGCCCTGCTCGGCGTCACCGAGCGAGTGCAGGCGCACGCCGAACTCGGAGGCGTTGCGGCGCAGCGTCTCGATCTGCGTGCGGCTCGTCAGATCGGCGATCGGCTTGTCGATGTCCCACGTCGGAGTGTTGTGGTCCTCGGTCGCGATGGTGAGGTCGAGTCGGCGCAGTGGACGCCCCTCGGCACGCAGGCCGTCGAACGCCTGGGGGCTGGTCACCTCGTGGACCAGGTGCAGGTCGATGTAGATGAGGTCCGGCTCGCCGTTCTCGCCCTTGACGACGAGGTGGTCGTCCCAGACCTTCTCGGCGAGGGTCCGGCGGCGTGCGGGAGCAGAGTCTGCTGCGGGCATGTTCATTGCGTTTCTCCTGAAGCTGGCGGGTCGGCCCATGTTGGACTCCGCGACGAGGAGGGGCTCAGAACGAGGTCTCGTCGCGGCCGCTAAGAAGGAGCACGATCCGCATGACGTCAGATTACCACCGCTTCAGCGGACGGAGTCGCCGCGTGACACGCTACTGTCACCCGCACCTTCGAGAGGCACGCGCATGACCGACGACACCACCGGCTTCGCCACCAAGGCGGTCCACGCCGCCCGGAATCAGGGTGCGGCGTCGTCCAGGGCGACTCCGATCTATCTGACCGCCGGCTTCGAGTTCGACGACTTCGACCACGCCGCGCACCACTTCGGCACGGGCGCGGGTTTCGGCTACACACGCACCGGCAACCCGACAGTGCACGCGGTCGAGCGGCAACTCGCCGCGCTCGAGTCCGGTGCGGATGCGGTTCTCGTCGCCAGCGGCCAGGCGGCTGTCGTCACCGCCCTCCTGACGGTGGCGGGAGCCGGGGACCACATCGTCTCCTCGACGCACATCTACGAGGGCACCCGCGGGCTTCTCCTCGACAACCTCGCACGACTCGGCATCGAGGCGACCTTCATCGACGACATCGGCGACCCTGAGGCGTGGCGCCGGGAGATCCGTCCGAACACGAGGGCTCTGTTCGCCGAGTCGATCGCGAACGCCCGCAATGACATCCTCGACATCGCGGCCGTGAGCGCCGTGGCCGATGACGCCGCGATCCCGCTCATCGTCGACAACACGCTCGCCACCCCGTTCCTCGTCCGTCCGATCGAGCACGGCGCCGCGATGGTCGTGCATTCCGCATCGAAGTTCCTCGCCGGCCACGGCTCGGTCCTGGGCGGGGTCCTCATCGACGACGGTCGCTTCGACGCGGCGAAGGCGGGGCATAACGCACCGCATCTGGTGCTCCCCGGCCGCGGCGGCTTCTCCAGCGTCGCTGCGCGGCACGGCGGGAAGGCACGCATCGCGTACGCCCGCGAATCCGTCGCGCCCCGCTTCGGTGCATCGCCGTCTCCGCTCAACGCCTTCCTGATCGGCCAGGGAGCGGAGACGCTCGGTCTTCGCGTCGAGCGGCAGTCCCGCAACGCCCTCGAGGTGGCACGCTGGCTGGCCGCGCAGGATGCGGTCGAGAGCGTCGACCACGTCGGCCTCGAGACTCACCCCGATCACGCGCTCGCTCAGAGGTACCTGCACGGCGGCTACGGATCCATCTTCACGTTCACCCTCCGCGGAGGGCTCGACGCGGCACGCGACTTCGTCGAGAGCGTCGAGGTGTTCACCCACATGACGCACATCGGAGATGTCCGCTCGCTCGTGCTCCACCCGGGGACGACCAGCCATTCCCACCGCACGCAGGAGGAACGCGACGTCCTCGGCGTGCAGCCGGGAACCCTGCGTCTCTCGATCGGGATCGAAGACGTCGCGGATCTCCTCGCGGATCTCGCGCGCGTGCTCGAGCCCGCGCGAGAGGCCGTCGCGTGAGCAGGCCCCAGCACTTCGGATGGTTCCTGGCCCGCGGCTTCGGTCCGCAGGGCTGGGGATACCCGTCACTCGACTGGGACTACGACTGGACCCGCCCCGAGATCTACCAGGAGGCGGCTCGCACTCTGGAACAGGCCGGGTTCGACCTCGTCATCATCGAGGACGCGCCCTCGCTCGGCTCCCCCGAGACGCTCGATCTGCGCGTCCGCCACGCGTTCGGCGGCCCCAAGCACGATCCGCTGCTCCTTGCGCCCTACCTCTTCCAGGCCACCCGTCATCTCGGAGTCGTGCCGACCGTCAACCCCGCTGCCTACCTGCCGTACACGGCGGCGCGGCAGTTCGCGACCCTGCAGCACCTCAGCGCACACCGCCTCGGCCTCAACGTCGTCACCGACACCGGCAGCGCCCGCCACTTCTCGGCTGCCGAGCAGCTGGGTCACGACGCCGCGTACGACCGCGCCGAGGAGTGGCTCGCAGGCATCCGTGCGCTGTGGCGGAGCTGGGACGACGGCGCGCTGGTGCAGGACCGCGAGACCGACGTGTTCGCCGACGGATCGAGGCTGCGTCCCGTGCGCCATCGTGGCGAGCACTTCGCGTTCGACGGCCCGTTGAACGCGGTGCCCTTCACAGACGGCGAACCCGCGATCATCTCCCCCGGCGGATCCGGCAGAGGACTCGGCTTCGCCGGCGCGAACTCCGACGTGCAGCTCGCTCTGGCCCCTCTGGATGAGGCATCCGTGCGGGCCTATCGGGCGAAGATCCACGACGCGGCGATCGCGGCGGGCCGTTCGGCCGCCGACATCACCATCCTGTTCGCGATCCAGCCGGTCATCACATCGTCGCCGGAGGAGGCGGATCGCATCGTCGCCGCATCCGCCCATCCCGACGACGCGGCCCTGGTGCAGATCGCTCGCAAGCAGTCGAGCGATCTCGAAACCGATCTGACCACGCTCGACCTGGACCGCCCGCTCGATCTGTCGGTCTTCGGGGAGCACGTCTCGCGCGGGAGCATCCAGCGCCTGATCGGAGACCGAGGCGAGGATGCTCCGCTGCGCGCCCACCTCACGGCGCTCGCCCGCACAGGCCGGATCACCGACCGCTCGGGATTCGTCGGGACCGCCGACGAGTTCGCCGATCTCATCGAAGAGCTCGGCGACTGGGGCAACGACGGCGTGCTGCTGTGGGGCGACTTCCACCCGGTCACGCTGCATCGCACGCTCGGTGAGCTCGTGCCCGTGCTCCGACGCCGCGGCATCCTGCGCCGCGAGTACGTCGAAGGCGGCCTCCAGGCCAACCTGCGGGCGTTCTGAGCGAGCGCCCAGGGCTCACCAGCCCATCGAGCCCGGCACTCCCTTGAACGGCCCGACGACGGTCGACGTCACCCAGCCGCCGTAGAAGCCACCCGGCTGAGGGACGACGACTTCTCCACCGACCGTGCACTCGTCCATCGGTCCGGCATATACCGCGACCCGGTCGGACAGAGCCTCGAATCCGCGCGTCGGATGCGGGTAGTTCCATGCGGCGCCGGCGGCCACCACGGCGCCGCCGCGCACATCGAGATAGCGTGCCTCACCTTTGAACTCGCAGAACGACGAACCGGGGGCATCCGAGAGCGCTCCGTCGACGAAGTCGGCGATCGGCAGGTAAAACACAGGAGGATGACTCGTCTCGAGCACCCGCACCGCATCGGTCGTGTCGGCGACGAGTTCACCGCCGAGACGAATGGTGACGCGCTCGGCCACCCGCTCGACCCGCGGTGGCCGCGGATAGTCCCACACGGACTCCTGGCCGGGGGCAGGTGTGATGACGTCTGGTCTGCGCATCTGTTCACTGTACGTCTCGCGGTGTTGACTGGGGTCATGGCCGCACGACCGATGTTCCCGCTTGGCTCGGTGCTGTTCCCGCACACCCCGCTTCTGCTCCGCGTGTTCGAGCCGCGATACCTCACGATGATCGGGCAACTTCTCGACGCAGACGACCCGCAGTTCGGGGTCGTGCTCATCGAACGCGGTCACGAGGTCGGCGGTGGCGACCGGCGCAGCCAGGTCGGCACGCTCGCCCGGCTGGTGAGCGTCTCGGCCGATGCGGACGTGCTCCACATCATCGCGGTCGGCACCACTCGGTTCACGGCCGAGCAGTGGACGGACGACGCGCCCTACCCTCGGGCCGAGATCTCGCCGCTTGCCGAGCCGACGTGGAACGACGCGCTCACCCCGCTGCGCACCGAAGCGGAGGCGATCGTACGACGCGTCCTCGCGCGCGTCGACGGGCCCTGGGACCCCGACACCGAGCTCTCCGACGACCCGCTCGAAGCGGCCTGGCAGCTCGCCGCGATCGCACCGCTCGGAGAGTACGACCGATACACGCTCCTGCAGTCGACCACCGTCGGTGCCCTGCTGCGTCAGGTGATCGATCTCACGCTCGACGCCGAGCTGCTGTGGTCGGCGGGCTGAGACGACCCGCCCCTACTCGACGATCGCCGCCTTCTTCGCTGCGGACTTCTCGCGCGACGCCGCGATGAGGCTCGCGACGGTCGCGACGGTCATCGAGACGACGATGACACCGAGCGAGACGAGGTTGTCGATGTCCGGCACCCATTCGACATGCTCACCGCCGTTGATGAACGGCAGCTCGTTCTCGTGCAGCGCGTGCAGGATCAGCTTGACTCCGATGAACCCGAGGATCACCGCGATGCCGTAGTGCAGGTAGCGCAGACGATCGAGCAGGTCTCCCAGCAGGAAGTAGAGCTGTCGCAGGCCCATCAGGGCGAAGATGTTGGCCGCGAAGACCAGGAATCCGTTCGTCGTGATCTCGAAGATCGCCGGGATGGAGTCGATCGCGAAGATCAGGTCTGTCACGCCGATCGTGATGAACACGATGACCATCGGCGTCCACATCCGCTTGCCGTCGACCGTGGTGCGCAGCTTCGAGCCGTCGTAGGTCTCGCTGATGTCTATGCGGCGACGCAGCAGCCGGACGATGAAGTTCTCGCGCTTGACGTCGTCGTCGTGCTCGCCCTCGGGCATGGCCTGTTTGATCGCGGTGTAGATGAGGAACGCGCCGAAGACGTAGAAGATCGGCGAGAAGTGCTCGATGACGGCCACGCCGACGAGGATGAATGCGCCGCGCAGCACGAGCGCGATGATGATGCCGACCATCAGCACCTGCTGCTGGAGGCGTCGCGGCACCGCGAACTGCGCCATGATCAGCACGAAGACGAAGAGGTTGTCGATCGAGAGGCTGTACTCCAGCGCCCATCCGGTGATGAAATCGCCCGCATTGCGCCATCCGGCCACGTTTCCGAGGAGAACCGCGAACAACAGGGCGAGCCCGACGTAGAAGACGACCCAGAGCGTCGACTCCCTGGTCGAGGGGATGTGCGGACGAAGACGGATCAGGAGCAGGTCGCCGATCAGGATGATCGTGAGGACGATCATCGAGGTGATCTCGAACCAGACGGGGATGTCCACGGGCGCTGTGCACCTTTCGGGAGGGGTCGGAAGAACGCCGAAAGTCTCTCCCACGCACAGAGTGCGTCGCACGACCGGAGCAGCGATGTCGGTGCTCGTGATGACGGTGGATGCGCTTGCGGGATACTCCCTCTCGCATCACCGATTCTAGCGGAGCGCAGACGGACGATGGATGGCCGCATCAGCGGCATCCCATCGACGGCACCGATCTGAGACGATGGTGCATCCTTCGACACTTCCCTGGTGAGAGACACCGAACGGAAACCGGATACCGTGCAGACGACAGATCAGAGATGGGTGGCGCAGGCCGCGGCAGGCGACGAGAGCGCCTTCCGCGAGCTGTACCGCTCGCACGTCCGACCGGTCTACTGGATCGCCCATGGCCTTCTCGGCTCCCCCGCCGACGCCGAGGACGTGACCCAGGAGACCTTCGTCACCGCGTGGCGCAAGCTGCCGGGGCTCGAGCTGCAGGGAGAGTCCCTGCTCCCGTGGCTCGCGACGATCTGTCGCTTCCAGGCAGCGAACCGGCTCCGACAGCGCCTGCGCGACCGGGCGCACACCACGGATGCCGTCGACGACAGCATCCCTTCGACGATCAGCGTCGAGGAGCAGGTGATCACCGCTGCTCTGGCCGCGCGGATCGCCGCCGAGGTGGGGACCCTGAACGATCTCGACCGAGAGATCTTCAGGCTCTGCGCCACGGAAGGCTATGCCTACCAGGCCGCGGCGGAACAGCTCGGTGTGAGCCATGCCATCGTCCGGAACCGTCTCTCCCGAGTCCGCACCCGCCTGCGTGGTGCCGTGAAGGAAGCGAGCGACGCATGAACGACAACGCACCCATCGATGGCCTGCCCGAGCTCTCGGATGCCGCGGTGGCGCGCATCGAGGCCTCCGTGTTCGAGGAGATCGCGGAAGGGCGTCGGCCGGAGACGCCGACCGCGGTCCGAGCGCGAGCGCGCCGTCGCCGCTGGCTGACGGGCGCCGGCATCGCCGCCGCCTTCGTGGTGGGCGTGCTCGTGACTCCCCCGATCCTGGGCGTCATGGGCGGCAGCGCCATGAGCACGGCCGGAGGTGGCGACACGTCCTCCGGGGTCGTGATGGAGGACTCGTCCTCCGGATCCGCCGACCAGAGCGTGCCCGGGGCCGCGTCCGACTCGGCGGAGTCGTCGAGCGTGGCGCCCGGTGCCGTCGACGGCACCGATCGCGAGATCATCGCCACCGCGAACGCCACCCTCGAGGTGAAGGACATCGCAGACGCCGCAGCGGCGATCGGCGCACTCGCCGAGAAGTACGACGGCTACGTCGAGAGCACCGAGATCGGGAAGAGCATCGCCGTCGACGGCACATCCGAGTCCGCCCCCGCGGACGACGGATACGGCTGGATCAGCATCCGCGTGCCCTCCGCCGACCTCGCCACCGTGATCGAAGGACTCTCGGACTCCGGTGATCTGCTCTCCTCGTCGATCTCGAAGCAGGATGTGACCTCGACGGCGATCGATCTGCGGGCTCGGGTCGACGCCACGAAGGCCTCGGTGAAGCGACTCACCGAGTTGATGTCGCAGACCGGCACGGTCGCGGAACTGATCGAGGCCGAGGTCGCCCTGACGGATCGCCAGGCGCAGCTCGAGTCCTACGAGCAGCAGCTCGCCTCACTCGACGATCAGGTCGCCATGTCGAACCTCCAGGTCGAGCTCACCCGCACGACCCCGCCCACGACGGCCGACCCCGCCGGATTCGCCGACGGTCTCTTCGCCGGATGGAACGGCCTCGTCGTCTCGCTGAACGCGCTGGTGGTCGCGGTCGGCTTCGTGCTGCCGTGGCTCGCCCTCGCCGGCGCGGTCGTGTTGGTCGTCTGGCTCATCCGTCGAGCTCGACGCACTCGCCGCACGACCGGCGAGGCATCCACCGAGGACTGAAGAACCGCGCCGAAAGAGCCGCTTCTCCCCGCGAGAGACGGCTCTTTCGTTGATTTTCCGCGATATACAAGAAGCCTTGTGCGAATGTGGGGCCAGATCTACCGTTGCGTCCATGGAAGACATCTCGGTGATCACCGCCGTGCATCACCCCCTCCGTCGTCGCATCTACGACTACCTGCTGCTCTACGGCACATCCCAGGTCACGACGCTCGCGCGGTCGCTCGAGAGCCAGGTCGGCAGCATCAGCCACCACTTGCGCATGCTCGAGCGAGCGGGGCTCGTGGAGCGAGTTGAGGACCCCTCCGGAGACCGGCGTACCAGCTGGTGGAAGCTCGCTCGCCGGGGCTTCACCTGGTCGGCAGACGATTTCGTCGATTCTCCCGCCGACGCTCTCCTCGCCCGCGAGGCGCAGCGTCAGGGCATCCGGATGCAGATCGACCGCCTGCAGAGGTGGCAGCGGCGACACGATGACCCTGCATACGCCGCGTACGACGCGTCGAACACCGAGACGACCGCGTGGGCGTCTCCCGATGAACTCCGCGACCTGAGCGCCCGCATCCTGCGCACCCTGGAGGAATGGCGCGAGTCCGTCGATCTCGACGACGGGCAGCAGCGCACGCCGATCTTCGTCTTCGCGCACGCCTTCCCCACGACGCCATGATGTCCACGGCCGAACCCCTGCAGCTGGCGGAGCCGCCCGCGTTCCGACGCGACCGTCGTGTGCACGCCTGGATCGGTGTCAAAGCACTCTCGGATGCCGGCGACACGCTCTGGACGATCGCACTCGCCTGGACAGCCGTGCAGACCGCCTCCCCGGCGATGGCCGGTCTCATCGTCGCCGCAGGTACCGTCCCCCGCGCGATCGTCCTGCTGTTCGGTGGTGTGATCGCCGACAGGTCCGACGCGCGCAGGGTCATGATGCTGTTCACCGTGCTTCGGGTCGGTGTGCTCGTCGCCGTGGCGCTGTGGGTGCTCGCGACCCCGCCCACGGTCGGCATCCTGCTGTTCGCGGCGATCGCCTTCGGGATCTGCGACGCGTTCTACGAACCGTCCGCCGGAACCGTCGCCCGACAGCTCGTGCGAACGAGCGATCTTCCGTCCTACGGAGCACTCGCGCAGACGGCTTCGCGCCTCGGCACCATGGCGGGCGCTGCGATCGGCGGGGTCCTCGTGGCGTACGCGGGGCTCGCGGGCAGCGCAGCCGTCAACGCCTTCACATTCAGTGTCGTCGTCGCCTTCATCGCCGTCTGGCTCCGGCCGAGGTTCGTGCTGGCACGGGCCGCGAGGGAATCCGCGCTGCACGGCATCGCCCGCGGATTCGCCCACCTCGGCGCCCACCCGACGACCCGCACCCTCGTCATCGCGCTGTCAGGACTCAACCTCGCCGTCGGCCCGGCGGTGGGGATCGGGCTCGCATTGCGTGCGCACGACGCGGGATGGGGCGCCCAGGCTGTGGGGCTGTTCGAGGCGCTGCTCGGACTGGGCGCGGCGCTCGGCGCGGTCTCGGTCGTGAAGTGGCGACCGCGAAGAGAGGCGTTCGCGGGTTTCTGGGCGCTCGTCGTCCAGGGTGCCGGGATCATCGCACTCGGGTGGGGGCCGGCCTGGACGGTCGCGATCGCAGCCTTCGTCATCGGCGTGACCGCGGGCTACGCCTCGGTGCTCCTGAGCGCCACATTCTCCGCCACGGTCGACACCGCCTACCTCGGCCGGATGGGTTCGATCACCCGTCTCGGCGACGACTGCCTCATGCCACTCGCCATGGCCGGGTTCGGTCTGCTCGCCTCGAGCACGGCGGTCTGGGTGCCGTTCGCCCTCTTCGGCGGCACGATGATGGCACTCATGGCTCTGCCGTTGAGCACCGCCACGTTCCGGCGCCTCACTCTCGCACCCGGCGCCTGACACCGCGCCCGCTGCGGTTCCCCTCGCGCGGCACGGGCCGCCGCTAGAGTCGTCGGCATGAGCAGCGCCGCCACCGACTCGACGACCCGCACCGTACCTGCAGGTCGTGATCTCACCCTCGATCTGGCGCGAGTCGTGTGCGTCGTCCTGGTGGTCTTCGTGCACATCCTGTTCACGGGGGTCGGTCGCGCACCGGACGGGTCATTGCTGATCGAGCGCACCGTCGAGGCGCAGTCCTGGTTCACGGCGGCGTCGTGGATCGCGAACATCATGCCGCTGTTCTTCGTGGTCGGCGGATACGCGGCCCGCGCGGGGTGGCGATCGGCATCGGCCCGTGGAGATTCGGCGGTGGACTTCGTCCGGGTGCGTCTGCTGCGGCTCTCCCGCCCCGCGCTGCCGTTGTTCATCTTCTTCACCGTGGTCCTCGGCGCCACCCGGTTGGTCGGGATCGATCCCGACCTCGTCGACACCATCGCGATCGGCGTCGGCTCCCCGCTGTGGTTCCTCGCCGCGTACATGATCGTCCAGGCTCTCGCCCCGGCGATGATGCGGCTGCACGAGCGCTACGGCGCCTGGGTGCTCGTGGGCCTCCTCGCGGGCGCAGTGCTCGTCGACACGTTCCGGTTCACGGTCATCGGCGGGTTCCTCGGCATCCAGCCCGTCGCGGGATCGGGCTACGGACTCGGCCAGGAGCTGTTCGGCATCCCCAATATCGTCTTCGTCTGGCTGTTCGCCCAGCAGATCGGTTTCTTCCTCTTCGACGGCTGGTTCGGCGCACGCCGCTGGTGGCAGCTGCTGCTGCTCATCGCAGCGGGCTATGCGGCGCTCTGGGGGCTGGTATCGCTCGGAGGCTACTCGTGGAACATGCTCGGCAATCAATGGCCTCCCACCACAGCGATGGTCATGCTCGCGGTGATCCAGGCCGCCGCCCTGACTCTGCTGCACAGGCCCCTGACCGCCCTCATGAGGCAGAGAGCGGCTCAGGGCGTGGTCTTCCTGATCGGCTCACGTCTCATGACCGTCTATCTGTGGCATCTGCCCATGATCATGGTGCTGATCGGCATCCAGCTCGTACTCCCGATTCCGCTCCCTGCACCGGGGAGCGCGATCTGGTGGTGTACGCGGCCGCTGTTCCTCGCCGTGGTGCTCGCCGCGGTATGGGTGCTGTCGCTCTGGTTGATCCGGTTCGAGAAGGTGCCGGTCGGCGGCACGGCACGGTTCCCCTCGACCGGCGCCGTCGTCGCCGCTGTGCTGGTCTTCATCGCGCCGATCATCGCGATCACCGCGTACGGCCTCGACTTCCCGCTCGCCGCGATCGCGCTCGGATGCACCGCTCTCGCGCTGTGGCTGGCGGGCACGCGGCGGAGATCGGCCACCTGAGCGGTAGGAATCGCCCGCGGATACGACGAAAGCCCTCGGAGAACCGAGGGCTTTCGTGTGTTGTGTGACCCCAGCGGGATTCGAACCCGCGTTACCGCCGTGAGAGGGCAGCGTACTAGGCCGCTATACGATGGGGCCGTCTGGCGGAACGTTTCCGTGCCGCGACAACTGTTCAAGTATGCCACGACGATTCTCGCGCCGCCAAATCGAGCCGCGCCCTCCTCGATTCCCGGGCGTGGCGCACCGGCCAGCGGTTTGCCAGTGAGGCTCGGAAGGAGTTGACTCATCCCATGCGCGTCACGAAATTCGAACATGCGGCTCTTCGCCTCCAGCAGGGCGATGACGTCCTCCTCATCGACCCGGGTTCGTTCACGGCTCCCCTGAACGATCTCGCCGGCCTCGTCGCCGTGGTCATCACCCACGAGCACCCCGACCACTGGACCCCTGAGCACCTCGATCGCATCCTGCGCGCCGCCCCCGGCACGCCGATCTATGCGCCTGCCGGCGTCGCGAGTGCCGCCGACGGTTACGAGATCTCGGTCGTGGCGCCCGGTGACGCGGTGGACGCCGGAGCGTTCTCGCTGCGCTTCTTCGGAGGAACGCATGAGGTGATCCACTCGTCCCTCCCGACCGTCGAGAACGTCGGCGTGCTCGTGAACGGCGACTTCTACTACCCCGGAGACTCCTATGCCGTGCCGGAAGGCATCGAGGTCGGCACCCTCGCCGCTCCCCTCGGCGCTCCGTGGCTGAAGATCGGCGAGGCGATGGATTACGTGCTCGCCGTGAAGCCGCGTCGCGCGTTCGGGACGCACGACATGACGCTCTCGGTGGCCGGCAAGACCATGCATCGCCAGCGCCTGCAGTGGGCGACAGAGCAGGGCGGCGGTGAGTTCTCGGTGCTCGAGCCGGGCGACTCGCTCGACATCTGAGCATGGCGGACTCCCCCTCGGCCGAGTGGTCGCTCGACGAGGGCGGTGTACGCACTCTGCTTCGCGCCGCTGCCCCGGAACTGGCCGACCTTCCCCTGACGCTGTTCGCCGACGGGTGGGACAACTCGATGTGGCGGCTGGGATCAGAGCTCGTCGTCCGCCTCCCCCGCCGCGCCCTCGCCGTCCCGCTCATCGCGAACGAGCAGCGAGCCCTCCCCGAGATCGGTCCGGCGCTCGCGGTGCTCGGCATCCGGACTCCGATCCCCGTGATCGCGGGCGAACCGGGCGACGTCTTCCCGTGGCCGTGGTCAGTCACCCCCTGGATCGAAGGCACGAACGCCCTCCGCGCGCCGCGAGCCGAGAACGCCGCCTGGGCACCGCGACTCGCAGCGGCGCTCCAGGCCCTTCATGCCCCCGCCCCCGTCGACGCACCACTCAACCCCGTGCGCGGTCGAGCCCTGATCACTCGAGACGACGTGATGCGTCCTCGACTCGACACCCTTCCCGCACGGTCGGCCCTGCGCGGCGCCTGGGTCGACGGCCTCGCAGCACGACCGTGTGTCGAACAGGTCTGGATCCACGGGGATCTGCACCCGGGAAACCTGCTCGTGCACGAGGGACGGCTCGCCGCACTCATCGACTTCGGCGACGTCACCGTCGGCGACCCCGCCTACGATCTCGCATCGGCATGGATGCTCTTCGATGCTCCGGGGCTGGGTGCGTTCCGGGACGCCACGGATTCGCGGTACGACGATGCGACCTGGGTGCGGGCGCGAGCGTGGGCTGCCTACATCGCCCTCATCCTGCTGACGCAGAGCGACGATCGACCCGAGTACCTCGCCGTCGGGCAGTCGACCGCCGAGGCGCTGGACACCTACTGAGCCTGGGCCGCTCGCACGCGGAGGTCTCGAGCGAGATGGTCACGCTGCTCGACCACGACGCGGCGCAGGGCGGCAGGTGCCGATCCGTTCTCGGCGATCCAGGCATCCACCAGAGCGAGACTCGGCGTCGCCGGGAAGAGGCCGACGACGAGACGCCGCGCCAGTTCGATGCTCCGCCCCGCCCAGGCATCGCCGATCCGGGCGAAGTACTGCTCATCGAAGCCCGCGATCAGGTCGCGGCGCCCGCCGGCGCGGACGCCCGCGATCACCGCGTCGAGGTGGTCGTTGCTGAGCGATTCGTCGCCCCACGCCGCGGCCCACGCCTCGGCACGGACCGCTTCGTCCGGGCGCGACGCGAGAGCCCGGCGCGTGGCGGTGCGACCGCTTCCGGTGTCATCACGGTGCTGTTCGCCCGCGATCTCGTCGGTCCCGGCATGGCCGGTCGTCACGAGAGCCGTCAGCAGCTGCCATCGCAGGTCGGGATCGACGATCAACCCCTCAGGGGCGTCGCCGTCGAGGATCGCCCGGAGGTCTCCGGCACGTGCATCGTCGAAGGCCGACGCCGCCGCGAGAGCACGGGCCCACGAGAGCTGCGCGTCGCTCCCGGCATCCGCTGCGTGCAGAGCGCTCCACGCGGTCTCCACCCACCGTCGCTGCTCGTCACGCGTGACATCATCCGCGACATAGTGTCGGATCGCGAACAGCGCGTTCGCCAGAACACCGGCCAGGAGTCCGATGTTCGACTCCCGCGGCGCATGTGCTCGCACGATCGAGGTGTACCGGGTCGCCGGCAGTTCGCCGTCCCGCGTCGCGTTCCACAGGGACGACCAGATGACCGCCCGCGCGAGAGGGTCCTCGACGGCCGACAGCGAGTCCTGCACGGTCGCCAGCGAAGCCTCGTCGAGGCGCACCTTGGCGTACGTGAGATCGTCGTCGTTGAGCAGAACGAGATCGGCGTCGGGCAGGTCCACCGGAGTGCGCTCGTCGTGGATGTCGATCGCCATCTGCTCGCGGCGGATGACGCGACCTTCGACGCGGTCGTAGAACCCGACGCGCAGGCGGTGAGGGCGAGGATCGCTCTGGACGAGCACGGTCGCCCCCTCGGCATCCGTCTCGACCTCGAGCGTCGAGACACCCGTCGTCTGCAACCAGGCCCTTGACCACGCGGACATGTCGCGACCCGACACCGCGCTCAGCTCGACGAGGAAGTCGTCGAGCGTCGTGTTGCCGAACGCGTTCGCGGCGAAGTACCGCCGAGCGCCCTCGAAGAACGCGTCGTCCCCGACGAAGGCGACCAGCTGCTTGAGGACGGCTGCGCCCTTGGCATAGGTGATCCCGTCGAAATTGAGCTTGGCCGCCTCGAGATCCGTGATGTCCGCGACGATCGGATGAGTCGTCGGAAGCTGATCCTGCTGGTAGGCCCAGGCCTTGCGATTGGCGGCGAACTTCACCCACGCATCATGGAAACGTGTTGCGACCGCAGACGCGTGCGAGCCCATGTAGTCGGCGAAGGACTCCTTGAGCCACAGGTCATCCCACCACTTCATGGTCACGAGGTCGCCGAACCACATGTGGGCCATCTCATGCAGGATCGTGTTCGCGCGAGCCGCCCGCTGGGCGTCCGTCGCGGCGCCTCGCGAGAGGTACGCCTCGGTGAAGGTGACGAGCCCCGGGTTCTCCATCGCGCCGAGGTTGTACTCGGGCACGAAGATCTGGTCGTACTTGCCCCAGGGGTACGGGTAGTCGAAAGCATCCGTGAAGAAATCGAGGCCCTGACGCGTGACGTCGAGGATCTCGTGCGACTCCAGATACTGCGCCAGCGACTGTCGCACGAGCACTCCCAGCGCGATGTGCTGCTCGTCGCGCCGCCAGTCGCCGTCGACGCGGGCGTAGGGACCCGCGGCGATCGAGGTGATGTAGCTCGAGATCGGCAGCGTCGGGGCGAACTCGACGCGCTGCACGCCGACACCGACGTCGACGGCTGCTGCGGACTGGTTCGAGAGGACCTCCCACCCCGCCGGCGCATCAATCACGAACGTATAGGACGCCTTGATGTCCGGCTGCTCGAAGCACGCCATGACGCGCCGGGAGTCGGCGGGCTCGTACTGCGTGTACAGGTACGTGCGGTCGTCGACCGGATCGTGGAAGCGGTGCAGCCCCTCACCCGAACGGCTGTAGGCGCCGACGGCCTCGACGCGGACGATGTTGGCGTCCACGAGACCGTGTACAGCGATGCGGGCACCGTCGTGGACGACCTCCTGCTCGGCACCGTTGACGATGACGCGCTCCACGCTCTCGCCGATGAAGTCCAGCCAGGTCGATTCGACCGTCGAGCTGAACTCGAGCGTCGTCACCGTCGGGAACCCCGTGCGCGCCCGCTCGGGCGCTCCGGTGAGATCGAGTTCGACGCGGATGCTGCGCACGGAGATCGCGGCGGATCGCGCGGCGGTCTCCTCTCGCGTGAGGTTGGCTGTGTGCATTCCTCCATCCTGTCATCCGGGCCCGATGTCCGCGCTTCGTCACGACGCGTGAGTTGCACTATGCAACAGTGAGTTCTAGAGTTGCAGTATGCAACAGATCGAGGATGCGGACGCACGAGGGCAGGACAGCGCCACGGTGCTGAGATCCCTCCTGGCGATCACGCGACGCGGTCTGGTCGACGCCCGCTCCGGCGAGACGCACCTGTCGATCACCGACCAGTCGATCGTGATGGCCATCGCCGATGAGCCGGGGATCCGCTCGACCGACATCGCGCAGATGTTCCGCCTCAACCGCTCGACGGTGTCCCGCCAGCTCTCCTCCCTCATCGCGCTGGGACTCGTTCAGGAGATGCCCTCGACGGCAGGACGCGGACGCCCTCTCGCACTCACGCCGGACGGTGAAGACGCCTTCCGCAGGACACTCGACACGCTGCGGCACGTGATCGACACCCATCTCGCGCAGTGGTCGGACGCGGAGGTCTCGCGCTTCGCGCATGACCTCCTGCGCTTCGACCGCGGCGACGCCGCATCGTGACCACGGCCCACAAGGCCACCACAGAAGGAAGAGAAATGAAGAACATCACCGTTCTCGGCACCGGCGTCCTCGGATCGCAGATCGCGTTCCAGACCGCTTTCCACGGATTCGACGTCGTGGCCTACGACATCGATCAGGCGGCGCTCGACCGCGCAGCCGAGCGCTTCGAGGGACTCGCCGCGCGCTACGTCGCGGACGGTGTGGAGAACGCCGCCGACGGAGGCGCGCAGAGCGCGATCGGACGCATCCGGTTGACCTCGGATCTCGCGGATGCAGCTTCTGACGCAGACCTCATCATCGAAGCGGTGCCGGAGAGCCTGGAGCTCAAGCAGAGCATCTACCGGACGCTCGCCGGAGTGGCGCCGGCGACGACGATCTTCGCGACCAACTCCTCGACCCTCCTTCCCAGCGCGCTGGCCGAATCGACCGGCCGCCCCGATCGCTTCCTCGCGCTGCACTTCGCGAACGAGATCTGGTCGCACAACACCGCCGAGGTGATGGGCACACCCGACACCGCTCCCGGTGTCTACGACCAGGTCGTCGACTTCGCCGCGCAGATCGGCATGGTCCCGATCGAGATCAAGAAGGAGAAGGCGGGATACCTCCTGAACTCACTTCTCGTGCCATTCCTGGAGGCGGGCGCCGAGTTGCTCGTCGACGGGATCGCGGAACCGGAGGCGATCGACGCGACCTGGCGCATCGGCACCGGGGCACCGGCCGGGCCCTTCGAGATCTACGACATCGTGGGGCTGACGACGGCCTACAACATCTCTCGCATGGGTGGCGAGAAGCAGCAGCGCTTCGCCGAGCTGCTCAAGGAGCAGTACATCGACAAGGGCAAGCTCGGCGTCGCCACCGGGGAAGGCTTCTACACCTACCCGCGCGCGAACTGACGCGCGGTCAGCGCCCGAGCAGCCTGCGGATCGCCGTCTCGGGCGACACGGTCAGATCGAGGGTGCGGCCGCGCGCGTAGAGCCGGAAGACGCGCGGGTCGATGTAGCTCCCCCGAGCCACCGCGAGGGTGTTGCCGAGCGCCGAGGCCGTGGCCTGCACGGCCAGACGCTCGGCACGCCGTCGCTCGTTCTTCGTCTCGAGCCGACCGATCCGCGCGAGCGCATCCGCCGCGAGGATCGTGCCGTGCAGCGTGCGGAAGTCCTTCGCCGTGAACGCAGCCCCCGCGACCTCCCGCAGGTAGTCGTTCACCTCCCCCGAGGTCAGACGCACCCTGCGGCGACCCTTTCGATAGGCGAGCAGCGCGGCGCGCGGGGATCCGACCGCGAACTCCGACAGCGCTTCGGCCAGGGCGGCATCCGAGATCTCGATCGAGGCCAGCTGCTTGCTCTTGGCAGGGAAGCTCAGGGAGACGGTGCTTCCGTCGATACGCACATCGCGGCGTCGAAGCGTCGAGAGCCCTCGGCTGCCGTGCTTCACGAGGTACCGTTCCGAGCCGATCCGAAGGGCCGCATCGTCGAGGAGCCGGAACGCCACCGCGAGCGCCCGCTCGCGTGTCAGGCCGGATTCCCCGATCGCGCGCGTCACCTTCGCCCTGGCCGCGGGCAATGCCTCTGCCAGTCGCAGTGCCCGGGCGAACTTGCGCTGGTCCCGTCCCGTCCGCCACAGCGGGTGATAGAGGTACTGGCGTCGACCGGCGTCATCCGTGCCGACGGCCTGGATATGCGCGAGAGGATCGGCGGCGATCCAGACGTCCTTCCACGCCGGCGGGATCGCGAGGTCGTGGATCCGCTCACGGTCGGCCTCGGAGACGGGGTCGCCGCCCGCATCGAGGTACCTGAATCCGGAACCGGATCGACGACGCCGGATTCCCGGTTCCTCCCCCGGAACGACTCGTCTGAGCGCCATCCTCGACCTTCCTGTCCGCCAGCGTGCTGAATCGCTCGCAACGATGCCGCGGCGGCGCACGGACGTGAAGGGCATGGCGCGGGCGGGATCCGACTGGTAGGGCACGCTCTCTCGGATTGTCTGCGAACGCTCAGGTCTGCCATTCTCTTCACTATGACGATGTCACTCGAGGAGTTCCGTGAGTCCCTGACGAGACCGGATCTGCGCGGTTCCCTCGGCTTACAGCTCACCGAGGTCGAAGCGCAGCAGGTCGCCGCAGATCCGGGCTCCACGCAGAGCTGGTACGCGTACTGGCTCTCGCTCCGGCCGGCCGCGCAGACGCCTCCGCCGCCCGCATCGGATGCGCCCGCTTACGATGCGCCGCCGCCCGCTTTCGATGCGCCTCCGCCCGCCTACGAGGCGCAGCCGACCTTCGACGCGCAGCCGACCGCTCCTCTCGTCGACCCGTACGGCGCGCCGACCGCCGCACCCGTGGATCCGGCGTACGCCGCGACGGCCGCGTACCCGGGGTACGACGGCGCCGCCACCGGAAACCCGGCGTATCCCGGGTACGGACCTGTTGCAGACGGCGAGCCGGCCAAGAAGAGGAGGGTCGGCCTCTGGGTCGCCCTCTCGATCATCGGGGCACTGCTGCTGATCGCCGCGATCGTCGTCGTCGTTGCCTTCACCACAGCCCGGCACTGGACCAAGGTCGATTCCCCGGAGAAGCCCGAGACCTTCCACAGCGAAGAGTATGAGACCGGACGCTACGACGTCAGCATGGACGACGTGAACCCGTGCACGGTCAACCAGGACTGGACCGACTGCACGAACCAGATGTCCGCCACCTACACCGCGGCGTGCGCCGATGTCGAGCTCACCGAGACGGCGACACTGCTCTGCACCGAGTACAAGAGCGCGATCGACGAGATGAAGGCCCAGGACGGCGACGGGTACTACGTGGCCACGCTGGGCTCCTACGGCAACCTGCACCGCAGCGCCGAGATCGACACCCGACAGGTCTCGAACGACGACTACGAGCCAGCAGTGACCCATGAGGCCGTCTGCTACCTCGGGTTCATCGGAGAGTGCGAGTAGACACCACCGGATACGACAAAACCCCCGCTCTCGCGGGGGTTTTTGTCTTGCTGGGGTACCTGGACTCGAACCAAGAACAACGGAACCAGAAACCGCCGTGTTGCCAATTACACCATACCCCAAGGGCGAAACCTGAGCCTCGCACCGAGAGTCAAGCCTACCCGAGCCTCGCCCCGAATGCCAAAACGCCCCGGGTCGTCCGGGCGAGTCGCACTCCGATGACGAAGGCGAAGAGGGAGAGCATCCGTCGGATGCCCTCCCTCGTGCCACGCTCGGAACGACTCAGTTCGAGACGAACTCCGAGAGTGCGCGAAGGCGTCGCAGCGACTCGTCCTTGCCGAGCAGTTCCATCGACTCGAAAAGAGGGGGCGAGATCCGGCGGCCGGTGATCGCGACACGCGGCGGCCCGTAGGCGATCCGAGGCTTGAGCTCGAGCTTCTCGACCAGGGCCTCGGCGAGAGCCTCCTGGACCTTCTCCGGGGTGAACTCGGTCACCGGTTCGAGAGCAGCGACACACGCGTCGAGCACCTCTGCGGCGTTCGCGGGGAGACCCTTGAGCGCGTCGGCGTCGTAGGACACGTCGTCGGTGAACAGGAAGCCCACCATCCCGGGCACCTCGCCCAGCAGCTGCACCCTCTCCTGCACCAGCGGTGCGACGCGGAACGCCATCACGAGCTGCTCGTGCGTGGGCTCGTCGAAGAGCCCTGCAGCCGCGAGGTAGGGGATCGTGCGCTCGGCGAAGTCCTTCTCCCCCAGGGTGCGGATGTGGTCGCCGTTGATCGACTCGGCCTTCTTCTGGTCGAAGCGGGCCGGGTTCGGGTTGACGTTCACGATGTCGAACGCGTCGGTGAACTCCTCGAGGGAGAACACGTCGCGGTCGGGACCGATCGACCAGCCGAGAAGGGCCAGGTAGTTGAGCAGACCCTCGTGGATGAAGCCGCGATCGCGGTGCAGGAAGAGGTCGGCCTGCGGGTCGCGCTTGGAGAGCTTCTTGTTGCCGGTCTCCCCCAGCACCAGCGGCATGTGCGCGAAGCGCGGCACGAAGGTCGTGACGCCGGCCTCGATCAACGCCGCGTAGAGGGCGAGCTGGCGAGCCGTCGAGGGCATCAGGTCTTCGCCACGGAGCACGTGGGTGATGCCCATGAGAGCGTCGTCGACCGGGTTCACGAAGGTGTACAGCGGGATGCCGTTGGGTCGCACGACCACGAAGTCGGGGAACGATCCGGCCGGGAAGGTCACCTCGTCACGGATCAGGTCGACGTAGGTGAGGTCTTCCTCGGGCACTCGGAGACGCAGTGCGGGCTGACGTCCCTCAGCGCGGAACGCCGCTTTCTGCTCGTCGGTCAGAGTGCGATCGAAGTTGTCGTATCCGAGCTGCTTCGCACGCCCGGCCGCTTCGTTGCGGGCGTCGATCTCGTCTGCGGTCGAGTAGCTCTCGTAGAGCGCACCCGTCGCCAGCAGCTTGTCGATCACGCCGCGGTAGATGTCGTGGCGCTCGGACTGGCGATAGGGAGCGTGCGGGCCACCGACCTCGACGCCCTCGTCCCAGTCGATCTTGAGCCACGTGAGCGCATCGACGAGCTGACGGAAGCTCTCCTCGCTGTCACGGGCGGCGTCGGTGTCCTCGATGCGGAACACCATCTTCCCGCCCGTGTGACGGGCGTAGGCCCAGTTGAAGAGCGCGGTGCGGACCATGCCGACGTGCGGCAGTCCGGTCGGCGAAGGGCAGAAGCGGACGCGGACGTCGGCGCCACTGGCGGTCGTGGTGAGGGGGTGCGGAGTAGCCATATCCCTCCGATTCTAGTTGCCGGCGCGGCACGCCACAGGGGCTCACGGCGGGGCGACCAGGGACGAGACCCGGGGTCACCGTGGGTAACAGTCACTCACCCGGGGAAACAACCCGCGTTCGGCGCCGACCTGCTCCTATCGTTGCCGCAACGTAACACCGAACCCACAGACGGAAGGGCAAGAACGTGACACTCACGAATGCAGTGACGACGGGTCTCGAGGACCGATGGCAGGACGCCGCAAGACCACAGACCAGCGCAGGCTGGCTCGCCCGCGCACAGGAGGTGGCAGACATCCTCGCGGCGGATGCCGTCGAGCGCGATCGGGCGAACGCGACGCCACACGCCGAAGTCCGGCAGTTGAAGGAATCCGGACTGGTGACGCTGCTGGGCCCCCGTATCCACGGCGGCGCGGGCGAGAGCTGGGACACGGCGTACAAGGTGATCCGCACCGTCGCCAGGGGCGACGGATCGATCGGCCAGCTGCTCGGCTACCACTACCTCTGGGCGTGGGCCGCGCGGCTCGTCGCCACCGACGATCAGATCGCCTCCGTCGAGGAGCTCTACACGACGAACGACTTCCTCTTCGGAGGGGCTGTCAACCCCCGGGACTCCGACCTCGTCATCCGAGAAGACGGCGACGATCTGATCTTCTCAGGGCGTAAATCCTTCTCCACCGGCGGGCAGGTCTCGGACCTCACCGTTCTCGAAGGCATCCTCGAGGGCACTGACACACACGTCTTCGCAATCGTCCCGACCGCGCAGGAGGGGATCGTCTTCGCAGACGACTGGGACAACCTGGGGCAGCGACTCACAGAGTCCGGCTCCGTCGAGATCCGAGACGTACGCGTTCCCTGGGCCTCCGCTGCGGGATTCGTCGACAAGGAGTTCCAGCCGCTCACCTACAACACGCTGAACGTCCCGGCGATCCAGCTCGTGTTCGCAAACTTCTATCTCGGCATCGCGCAGGGTGCGCTCGAGACGGCGTCCGCGTACACGCGCACCACGACCCGCCCCTGGCCGTACGGCGGAGACGACAAGCATCACGCCACGGACGAGTGGTACCTGCTCGAGGGCTACGGCGAGCTCGCGTCGAAGCTGTGGGCCGACGAGGCCCTGCTGGATGCCGTGGGTGCGGAGATCAGTGGCGTGCTGCATGCACCCCGAGAGGATCTCACGGCGCGCCGTCGCGGTGAGATCGCTGTCCGGATCGCGGCGGGGAAGCTCCGGATCGTCGACGACGGTCTGGAGGTCGCCACGAAGGTCTACGAGCTCACTGGAGCACGTGCGTCTGCGAACACGGTCGGACTGGACATCTTCTGGCGCAATCTGCGAACGCACAGCCTCCATGATCCGATCGCGTACAAGAAGCGCGAGGTCGGGACGTTCGTGTTGAAGAACGAAGTGCCCGAGCCGACCTGGTACACCTGAGCGCTGCGACTCCCACGCCTCGGTGTCGCGCCGTCCCAGGCGGACGCGGCACCGAGGGCCGCAGGCCGCACTGCGGTGCTCCGGTGGATGCCCCTCGCGACGCGCGGATCTCAGCGGCGCGAGCGGATCGCCATCGCCGCAGAGTGCTCCAGCGGAACACGACCGTCGACGGTCCGCTGGGAGCACACCGCGTCGAAGGCCGCGCGGAAAGCACCGCGTTCCGAGCTGTCCAGCGCACGGTAGAACTGCCCGGCTCCCCCGATCCCCCCTTCTGCGGACGCCCACAGCGCGGCGACTCCGGCAGACCAGGTCCAGGTGACCTCCGACACCCGAGAGCCCGTCCAGCCCGCGTCGTCCAGCATCCGCGCGAAGCCGTCGACCGTCCGCTCGAAGTCCTTCTCCGGGGGCAGCCGGTCCCCCGCCGACGGCGTGAGCCCCGCGCGGTCGCAGACTTCGCGCCACAGCCACGTCGGCGAGTTCGTCCAGACGGTCGCCGCGACCAGGTCGGCCGACACTCGCGAGAGATCCCGTGCCGCGATCCGCGGATCGGCGACGTGGTTCAGCACGAAGTTGGCGACGACCGCATCGAAGGCCCTTTCCTGGAAAGGCAGCTGCGGCAGTGCCCCGTCGACCACGGGGATCCCGGCGTGCTCTCGCGACGCGATCTCCCTCATCGTCGACTCCGGCTCGCATCCGGTGACGCTCCAGCCGGCGCCGGCGAACGCCGCGGAGAGCGATCCGGTGCCCGAGCCCACATCGAGCAGGGTGCGCCCACGCGCTTCCCCGAGCTCGTCGAGCAGGAAGGCAGCGGTCCCGACGCACAGCGAGGCGTACGAATCGGCGTACGCGCGGCCCGTACCCGCCCAGTCCTTCATCGTGTCGCGGAACGTCCGAGGGGCGAGAGCACGACGATCGCGATCACGAGCACGGATGCGGCGATGCCGAGCCCCGCGTACTGGAAGTTCGAGAGGATCACCCCGGCCATCACAGCCCCGGCCGCAGCCGACAGGCTCATCAGCGAATCGCTCCTGCCCTGCCGTCGAGTGCGGACCTCGGGTGCACTCGATTCGGTGAGCAATGCCGCCCCGGCGACCGTCGCGGCGCTCCAGCCGAGCCCGAGCAGGATGAGCGCGACCATCACACCCCACTCCTGATCGTTCACGAACACGGCGAAGGCGAGCGCCCCGCCCAGCAGCACCTGACCGAGCAGCACCACCCGAAGCCGTCCCCAGCGATCGGCCAGGATGCCGAAGAGCGGCGACAGCGCGTACATCCCACCGACGTGCAGCGCGATCGTGATTCCGACCAGGGCGGAGACATCGGCAGGCGTCGGTGCCATGCCTTCGCTGCCGTGCGCCATGTGGGCGAGGTGCACGGGCGTCATCGCCATGACGGATGCCATCACGACGTGTGACCCTGCGATCGCGAAGATCGCGTATCGGGCGACGACCGGACGATCGGCCGCCACCCGCCCGGGCACCGCCGCCGCAGCCTTGGCGAGTCCCTGGGCCGCGAGCAGAGGATCGGGTCGCAGCGCGACGAGGTACAGAGCGAGCGCCGCGCACTGGGCGACGAAGGAGAACGCGTACGAGCCGGTCTGCGGGGGCATGCCGATGGCCTCGCCGACGATCTCTCCCGGCCCGAGCAGGAGCGGACCGGCCACGCCGCCGATCGTGGTCGCCCACACGACGATCGAGAGATCGCGCCCGCGGTGCTGCGGGGCGGCGAGATCGGTGGCGGCGAACCGCGACTGGAGGTTGCCGGCATTGCCCGCACCGATCATGAGGATACCGACGAGCAACAGGGGGAACACCCGCAGCGACGCGGCCAGGATCACCACGGCGATGCCGACGAGTGCGAACAGATTGCCCAGAGTCAGTGCACGACGCCTGCCGACCCTCGAGGCCAGGCGAGCGAGCGGGATCGCGCACAACGCGGCCCCCAGGGTGACCGATGCCGTGGCGAGACCGGAGAGCGCGTCGCTCCCCGAGAGATCGGCGGCGAGCAGAGCGCCGAGTGACACCGTCGCTCCGAAGGCGATCCCACCGAGCACCTGTCCGAGTGACAGCACCAGCACCGTGCGTCGCTGAACGGCTGCCTGCTGGGTCGCCGTCAGAGCGACGACGGTCATGATGCGCGCACGGCGTCGCGCACGGTGTTGCGCAGGATCCCCAGTCCGGTGATCTCGACCTCGACTGTGTCGCCGGCGTCGAACGTGCCGACACCCGCCGGGGTGCCCGTCAGGATGACGTCACCGGGAAGCAGGGTGAACACGGCCGACGCGTGCTCGATGATCGCCTCGACGGAGTGGATCATGTCGGTCAGCGGCGCCTTCTGGCGGACCTCCCCGTTCACGCGGGTCTCGATGGTCGCGACCGACGGGTCGAAATCCGTGCTGATGGTGGGCCCGAGGGGGCAGAACGTGTCGAACCCCTTCGCGCGTGACCACTGTCCGTCCTTGCGCTGGAGGTCGCGAGCGGTGACGTCGTTGGCGATGGTGTAGCCGAGTACATGGTCGAGCGCATCCGCCTGGGTGACGTTCTTGGCGACCTTGCCGATGACGACGGCGAGCTCACCCTCGTACTCGGTCTGGTCCGAGATCGACGGGCGCACGATCGCATCTCCGGGGCCGATCACGGCGGTGTTCGGCTTGAGGAACAGCAGCGGCTCCTCAGGAGCCACTCCCCCCATCTCGGCCGCGTGGTCGTGGTAGTTCTTACCGACGCACACGATCTTCGAGCGCGGGATCACCGGCGCGAGGATCACCGCGTCCGCGATCGGCACACGATCGCCCGTCGGCTCGTATCCGGCGAAGAGCGGATCGCCCGAGAGGACGACGAGGTCGGTGTCATCGACGATCCCGAAGAGGATGGCGTCGTCATGGCTGAATCGGGCGATCTTCATGCCACCAGCCTAGCCAGGGTGCAGAAAGACGAGACCCCGCTCTGCGCAGTGCGCACAGCGGGGTCTCGGGGCCGTTCAGCTCAGGCGTCGAGGCGCAGGAGCCAACCGTGCCTGTCTTCGCGACGTCCGTACTGGATGTCCGTCAGCTCCTCGCGCAGAGAGAGGGCGAGTTCGCCGAGGGGCTGCGCCTCGTCGAAGCCCTCACCGACGAGGGCACCGATCGGAGTCACGACGGCGGCGGTGCCGCAGGCGAACACCTCGACGATGTCGCCGGATGCCACACCCTGGCGCCACTCGTCGATCGAGATCGGTCGCTTCTCGACCGTGTAGCCGCGATCCTCGGCGAGCTGCAGCAGGGAGTCGCGCGTGATGCCCTCGAGGATGCTGTCGGACTCGGGAGTCACGACGCGGCCGTCCTTGAACACGAAGACGACGTTCATGCCGCCGAGCTCCTCGACGTTGCGCTCCTCGTTGAGGAACACGACCTGGTCGCATCCCTTCGACGAGGCCTCGCTCTGCGCCAACAGGCTCGACGCGTAGTTGCCGCCGGTCTTGGCCTTGCCGGTGCCGCCCTTGCCCGCACGCGCGTAGTCCTCGGAGAGCCAGATCCGCACGGGCTTCACGCCACCGCTGAAGTAGGCGCCCGCAGGGCTCGCGATCACGTAGTACGCGACCTTCTGGGCCGCACGCACACCGAGGAAGGCCTCCTTGGCGAACATGAAGGGGCGCAGGTACAGGCTCTGGTCCTCGCCGGACGGGACCCAGCGGCCATCGACGGCGATGATCTCGCGCAGCGACTGGATGAAGTACTCCGTCGGCAGCTCGGGCAGTGCGAGTCGGCGGGCGCTGGCCTGCAGACGCGCCGCGTTGCGGTCGGGACGGAAGGTGTGGATCGAGCCGTCGGCGTGGCGGTAGGCCTTGATGCCTTCGAAGATCTCCTGGGCGTAGTGCAGAACGGATGCGGCAGGGTCGAGCGGGATCGGTCCGTACGGCTGCACGCGAGGACGGTGCCATCCGCCCTTCGTGGACCAGCAGATGTCCACCATGTGGTCGGTGAAGACAACGCCGAATCCGGGGTTCTCGTGCACCTCGGCGACCCGACCGGGTGTCGCGGCGGTCAGGTTCTTGGTCACCGCGAACTCCAGCGGAGCCACGGCGGTCTCGGCGTCGATGGTCGTCATCTCGTCATCCATTCCTCGTGCGGCGCGCGTCCTCGCGCCTTTCCAGCCTACGCCTGTCGCTCAGAGCAGAGCGGTGATCGCGGAGCCGACCTCCGCGGTGCTGCGCGCCCCTGTGCGGGACGCGATGTCGGACTCGACGGCGGCGCTCACGCGAGCGGCCTCTCCGGTGAGTCCGAGGTGGTCGAGCAGCAGCGCGACCGAGAGGATCGCGGCGGTGGGGTCGGCCTTCTGCTGTCCCGCGATGTCGGGCGCGGATCCATGGACCGGCTCGAACATCGAGGGGAACGCGCCGTCGGGGTTGATGTTCCCCGAGGCCGCGAGTCCGATGCCGCCGGTGACCGCGCCCGCGAGGTCGGTGAGGATGTCGCCGAAGAGGTTGTCGGTGACGATCACGTCGAAACGGGAGGGGTCGGTGACCAGGAAGATCGTCGCGGCATCGACGTGCAGGTAGTCCACGGCGACGTCCGGGTGCTCGGCAGAGACCTCGTTCACGATGCGCTGCCAGATCGCGCCGGCGTGCACCAGCACGTTGGTCTTGTGCACGAGCGTGACCTTCTTGCTGCGACGCTCGGCCAGGTCGAAGGCGTAGCGCACGACGCGCTCGACGCCGAACGCCGTATTCACCGAGGTCTCGTTCGCGACCTCATGCGGTGTGCCCTTGCGGATCGCACCGCCGTTGCCGACATAAGGCCCCTCCGTGCCCTCGCGGACGACCACGAAGTCGATGTCGCCCGGGTCGGACAGAGGACCCGCGGCACCGGCGAAGAGCTTCGACGGACGCAGGTTCACGTAGTGGTCGAGCATGAAGCGGAGCTTGAGCAGCAGCCCGCGCTCGATGTTCGCGTCCTTGAGACGGGGGTCCCCAGGGGTCCCGCCCACGGCACCGAGCAGGATCGCGTCGTGGTCGGAGATCGCCTTCAGGTCGTCATCCGTCAGCGTGTCGCCCGTCTCGAGGTACCGCGCGGCACCGAGCGAGAAGCGGGTCTTGTCGAACGTCACGTCGCTCGACGCGGTGACCGCATCCAGGACCTTCTCCGCTTCGGCGACGACCTCGGGGCCGATTCCGTCACCGGGGATGACGGCCAGCTTCACGACACGCGACATGACACTCCTTGCATCGGGATGAACCGGCCAGCGCTCGGACGGATGCCGAGCGGGCCGGTTCTCCCAGCGTACTGGTCAGTGCGAGGGGGTCTTGCGCAGTGTGACGGCCGCGATGAGTCCGGCCAGCACGACCAGGCCCGCACCGATGAGCGAGGTCACCAGGACGCCCGAGCCGAAGGCCGCGGAAGCCGCATCCCACAGTGCATCGCCGAGCTGTGCCGGCAGCTCCTGCGCTGCGGTGTAGGCACCGGCGAGGGTCTCCTTCGCCGCGTGCGCCGCATCCGCGGGAATACCCGCCGGAATCACCAGGGCCCCGCGATAGAAGGCCGTGATCAGGCCACCGAGCACCGCGGTGCCGAGGACGGCGCCGAGTTCGTAGGCCGTTTCGGACACCGCGCTCGCGGCTCCCGCCTTCTCGGCGGGCGCGCTCGAGAGGATCAGCTCGTTCGAGATGGTCTCGGCCGCACCGATGCCGATTCCGAGCACCACGAAGGCGATGATCAGTGGCGCGACACCGTGATCGGAGGTCGTGAACGCGACGAGCAGGTATCCGGCGAGGGAGAAGACGAGTCCTGCCGGCACCAGGATGTGCGGGCGCACCCGACGCGAGATCGGGACGACCGAGAGTCCCGCCACGATCATCGCGATCATCCCGGGCACGAGCGCCGCCCCCGCGGTCATCGGCGAGAGGCCGAGGACCAGTTGGAGGTGCTGCGACACGAAGTAGAGGAAGCCCACGAGCGCGACGACGCTCAGAAGGTTCACCAGGATCGCACCGGAGAAGGAGCCCCGGCGGAACAGCGCCATGTCGAGCATCGGCACCTCGGCATGCAGCTGACGCCGCACGAACAGGTAGCCCATCACGATGCCGAGCAGCGCCCAGCCGCCGGCGGTGAGGCTCGGTCCTTCGACGGCGAGCGACTTGATCGCGTACACCACGGGGATCATCGCGGCCATCGACAGCACGATGCTGACGATGTCGATGCGACCGGGGTTCGGGTCACGGCTCTCGGGCACAAGCAGCGGCGCGGCGATGAGCAGCGGGATGAGCACGGGGACGGCGATCAGGAACACCGAGCCCCAGTCGAAGTGTTCGAGCAGGAATCCGCCCACGATCGGCCCGAGAGCGGATCCGGCCGAGAATGCGGACGCCCACACGGCGATCGCGAGACGACGCTGATCCCGGTTCTGGAAGATCGAACGCAGGAGGGACAGGGTCGACGGCATCAGCATCGCGCCGAAGAAGCCGAGGAGGGCACGGGCGGCGATCAGCAGGCCGGCGGTCGGCGCGAAGGCAGCCAGGGCCGACACCGCCGCGAAGCCCGTCGCGCCGATCAGCAGCATCCGCCGACGTCCGAAGCGGTCGCCGAGGGTGCCCATGGTCACGAGGAGTCCGGCCAGCACGAGCGGGTAGACGTCGATGATCCACAGCTGCTCGGCGCCGGTGGGCGCGAGCGCGATGGAGATCTCGGGGAGCGCGAAACTCAGCACCGTGTTGTCCACCGACACCAGGAGCACCGGCAGCATGAGGACGACGAGCGCCGCCCAGCCTCGGGCTCCGACGCGGGGAGCATCCGTCTCTGTCGTCGGGATCGACGCAGTACGGGTCATGGAACACCTCTCAGAGTCACGACGGCATCGTTACTAAACCGTCCAGATGGTATAGTAACAGAATCGTCACACTGCCGCGGTACTGTGATGCGAGACGAACAGAGGATCCCGATGCCCCGACCTCCCCTGGCGCGAGAACGCGTTCTCGACGCCTTCGAAGCGATCGTCATCGAAGACGGTGAACGCGCAGCCACGCTCGATGCGACGGCCAAGGTCGCCGGCGTCTCGAAGGGCGGGCTTCTGTACCACTTCGGCTCGAAAGAGGATCTGGCCGCCGGGCTGATCGAACGCCTCGACGCGCTCACGACCCTGGATCTCGACCGGATGACGACGGCCGAAGAAGGACCGGTGGCGTACTACGTGCGTACCTCCGTCATGGAGGACGATGCGTTGGATCGCGTTCTGATCGCCGCGACGCGACTCGCGCAGGGCGGCTCGGCGCCGGCAGCCGACGCGCTGCGCAGGAACCGGGACCGATGGGAGGCCACGATCCGCCCCCATGTGCGGGACACCGCGAGCCTGGACCTCGTGATGCTGCTGAGCGACGGGCTCTACTTCAACAACTCCCTCGACGTGCACGGGCCGGAACGACTGGTCCCCCGCAGCGACGAGCTCTCGGATCTGATCGCGCTGGTGCTGCGCGCGACCGCACCCTGACACCGGCCCCGAATGCAGAGAGCGGGAGGGCCGCCTTTCGGCCGCCCTCCCGCTCTGCTGACCGGGGTGTCCCCCGCTCAGACCTCGGTGATCTCGATCTGACGGAAGAGGTCCGCGTCGATGGAGCCGCGCAGGTCGTCGAGCAGGTCGTCCGGCACTGGCGAATCCAGCGTGAGCACGCTGAGCGCCTGGTCTCCTGCGCCGAGACGCGAGATCTGCATGCCGGCGATGTTGATGCCCGCTTCTCCGAACTTCTGACCGTAGACGGCGACGATTCCGGGGCGGTCGGTGTAGAGCATCACGACGTGGTGCTTCTCGATCGGCAGCTCGAGCGCGTGGTCGTTGATGGCGACCAGCTTCTCGGACTGCTTCGGGCCGGTGAGTGTTCCGGAGACCGAGAGCTGCGAGCCGTCGGAGAGAGCGCCGCTGAGGGTGATCACGTTGCGGTACTCGTCGCTCACGTCATCCTTCAGCAGGCGGACCGCGATCCCGCGCTGATCGGCGAGCAGCGGCGCGTTGACGTACGAGACCGTCTCGCTGACGATGTTCGTGAAGACGCCCTTGAGGGCAGCGAGCTTGAGCACGCTGACGTCGTAGTCGTTCAGCTCGCCGTGCACCTCGACATCGAGGCTCGTGAGCGGCGACGTCGCGAGAGCGGCGAAGATCTGGCCGAGCTTCTCGACGAGCGAGATGCCGGGGCGAACGTAGGGATCGATCACGCCTCCGGCGACGTTCACGGCATCCGGCACGAGGTCTCCGCCGAGAGCGAGGCGCACCGAGCGCGCGACCGACACGCCGGCCTTCTCCTGGGCCTCCTCGGTGCTGGCTCCGAGGTGCGGGGTGACGACGACGTTCGGAAGGTCGAGCAGCGGACGCGCCGTGCCGCCCTCTGCCGGGGGCTCGGAGGTGAAGACGTCGAGACCCGCACCGGCGATCTCGCCGGCGACGAGTGCGGCGTGAAGCGCCTCCTCATCGATGAGTCCGCCACGAGCGACGTTGACGACGAACGCCGTCGGCTTCATGGCCTTGAACTGCTCGGCGCCGATCATCCCCGTGGTCTCGGGCGTCTTCGGCATGTGGATCGTGAGGAAGTCGGACTCGGCGACGAGCTCGTCGAGAGTCAGGAGCTGGACGCCCAGCTGCTGGGCGCGGGCCGAGGTGACGTAGGGGTCATACGCGACGACACGCATGTCGAACGCGGCGAGGCGAGCGGCGACGAGCGCGCCGATCCGGCCGAGGCCCACGATTCCGACCGTCTTCTCGAAGAGCTCGGCCCCCGTGAAGGAGCTGCGCTTCCACTGACCCGCCGAGAGCGATGCGTGCGCGGCGGGGATGCGACGGGCGAGGCTGAGGATGTGCCCGACCGTGAGCTCCGCGGCGGAGACGATGTTCGACGTCGGCGCGTTGACCACCATGACACCGGCCGTCGTGGCGGCCTTGATGTCGACGTTGTCGAGTCCGACGCCCGCGCGGGCGACGACCTTCAGCTTCGGAGCGTGGGTGAGCGCCTCCTCGTCGATCTGCGTCGCGGAGCGGATGAGCACCGCGTCAGCATCGGCGAGCGATGCGAACAGCGCCTCGCGATCGGTGCCATCGACGTTGCGGACGTCGAAGTCGGGGCCGAGGGCCTCGATCGTGGCGGGTGAGAGAACTTCGGCGAGGAGCACGACGGGCTTCGGCACAGGGATCCTTCGGGGCAGCGCGACAGGGGGCCGATGCGCCGCACACCGTGGGGGCGCGATCACTCCAACTGTACCCGAGCAGCCCTGCTGCTCCGTGCCGTGTGACGCCCGAGCGTCCGTCGGACCGACTAGGACGCCGCGAGCGTCAGGCTGTATGCGAGCAGACTCAGCCAGAAGACCGCGACGATGCCGAGGCCCGCCAGGAGCACGAGAGCGAGCTCGCCCGCGGACCTCCGCCTGCCGATGAGAGAGGCGAACACGAAGACGATCGCGGGAAAGACGACACCGAAGAGCAGGGTGGCCCACCCGATACCGCTCAATCCGACCTGAGACATGGTGATCAGATGCGCGACGGCATTCCAGATCGCATACGCGTAGAAGAGCCCGGCGAGGCCGAGCACGAGCCCGGACAGCCAGCGGGGCGACGCCGCCGGAGCCGGCTGTGAGATCTGTGTTCCGGTCATAGTCCGACGGCTCCCATCGTCACGAAGGGCCAGGGCACGAGAAGCACGACACCGAGGAGCAGCGCACCCACCCGCATCCATCCCGCCTTGCCGCGAGTGAGCACCAAGCTCGCGACGAACCACAGCAAGGGCGCAGCCACGGCCAGGACGAACCACGGCAGGAACATCGCGTCGATGACGAAGAAGTTCGCGAGCGGCTTGAGCCGCAGCCCTCCGACGACCCAGCCGACGCTGTAGAGAAGATAGATGCCTCCGACGACGCCGAGGATCAGGAGCATCGCCGTGCTCAGCGGCTGCCGATCCTCTTCCGTCTCGAGATGACCGACCGTGTCGCTCCCCTTGCCCACCGCGTTCCACCCGTCGGGCAGCGAGGGGTCGCTCGTCGGGTGTTCGGCGGGCGCGGCCTGCGGCTCGGACCGCTTCGGAGCGGGCGCCTTCGAGGCCTGCTCTGCGGCGCCGACGCCCTCATCGCCGTCCCAGCTCAGGGCGTCGTCGGAATCGGAAGTCATGTCTCCAGCGTAGGACACGGCGTCCACTATGCTCGGGGGCATCTGGGCCGCAGGTGCCCGGTCTGGAGAGGATCACCGTGGCAGAGCAGAACAAGAACGTCGAGCAGAGCGCACCGAGTGGCTCCGTCGACGAGCCCGCCGCAGGGTGGAAGCCGACCGCCGCGGCGAAATCGAAAGCGACCACCTTCCGCTGGATCGCTGTCGCGCTGTGGGTCGTCGCGATCGCCGCCGAGGCCGTCGGCATCTTCTGGCTGCTCCGTCAGCGCGTGTACGTCGGAGAGGACGGCACGCTCCTGCGAGACCCCGACACCGGTCTTCTCGAGGAGCATGGGGTCACCCCGCAGTTCCCGCAGTGGGCGTTCGTCACGCTGCTCGTGCTGCTCGTCGTCATCGCCGCGCTCGCGATCACCGGCTCGATCCTGTGGAAGAAGGCCAACCGCCTGGATCCTGCGCGGAAGTCCGAGACGCTGCGGTTCTTCGTGCAGAACCAGCTCGGTGCGATCATCGCGATCGTCGCGTTCCTCCCCCTGATCATCCTCATCTTCCTCAACAAGGACATGGACAAGGGCCAGAAGGCCACCGCCGGCATCGTCGGCATCGTCCTCGCCGTGCTCGCGACGGTCATCGGCGTCGACTTCACCCCGCCCTCCGTCGAGCAGTACACCGCCGATCAGTCCGCGGTGATCCAGCTGCTCGGCAAGGACGAGGTCGTCTGGGTCGACGGCGGAGCGGTGTATCACGTGTGCGACGAGGTCTCCGACATCCAGACCGGCAGCGAGAAGCGCACCGGAACCACCGCAGAGGCCGTCGAGGCGGGCAAGAGCCGACTCACCCTCAAGTTCGCATCGGAGCTGAACACGTGCGGTCTCGCCGTACCGCTCAACGCGGACGACATCGAGGCGGCACTGCGTGAGATCCAGGGCGGCCAGGTCGACACCGTGCTGCCCGCACCCGTATGGGCGAACGGGGACGACGCCCCCGCCGTGGTGGAGGATGCTCCCGCCGCGGAGTGACTCCCCCGCTGCACGACGAAGGGCCCGGTGCGGATCGCACCGGGCCCTTCGTGTCGGATCAGCGTCAGCGAGCGGCGCTGCCGTCGACGTAGTCCTCATCCTGCTGCTTCCATGCGAAGAGCGAACGCAGCTCCTTGCCGGTGGCCTCGATGGGGTGCGTCTCCTCCTTGGCGCGCAGCGCGAGGAACTCCTCGGCGCCGTTGTCCTGGTCGTCGATGAAACGCTTCGCGAAGGCGCCGTTCTGGATGTCGGCGAGGATCGCCTTCATCGACTCCTTGACCTCGGGGGTGACGACGCGGGGGCCCGAGACGTAGTCGCCGTACTCAGCGGTATCGGAGACGGACCAACGCTGCTTGGCGATGCCACCCTCCCACATGAGGTCCACGATGAGCTTGAGCTCGTGCAGAACCTCGAAGTAGGCGATCTGCGGCTGGTAGCCCGCCTCGGTGAGCGTCTCGAAGCCGGCCTGCACGAGGTGGCTGACGCCACCGCAGAGCACTGCCTGCTCGCCGAACAGGTCGGTCTCGGTCTCTTCGGTGAACGTGGTCTTGATGACGCCGGCGCGGGTGCCACCGATGGCCTTCGCGTATGAGAGCGCGGTCGCCCAGGCGTTGCCCGATGCATCGCGCTCGACGGCGATGATGTCGGGGATGCCGCGGCCGGCGACGAACTCACGGCGCACGGTGTGACCCGGTGCCTTCGGTGCGACGAGGATGACGTCGACGCCCTCGGGAGCGTCGATGTAGCCGAAGCGGATGTTGAAGCCGTGTGCGAAGGCGAGCGTCTTGCCCTCGGTCAGGTTCGGAGCGATCGACTCGCTGTAGATCGTGCGCTGGTGCTGATCCGGCGCGAGGATCATGATGAGGTCGGCCCACTGCGTCGCCTCGGCGACGGTCTTGACCGCGAAGCCGGCCTCCTCCGCCTTCGGTGCCGACTTCGAGCCCTCCTTGAGGGCGATCGCGACCTCGACGCCCGAGTCGCGAAGGTTCTGCGCGTGCGCGTGACCCTGCGAGCCGTAGCCGACGATCGCGACCTTCTTGCCCTGGATGATCGACAGATCGGCGTCTGCGTCGTAGAAGATCTCGGTGCTCACTGGTTTCTCTCCTTGATTGGTGTTCGTGTACGTGTGTGAAGACTGGTCAGCCGCGCAGGACGCGCTCCGTGATGCTCTTGCCGCCGCGGCCGATGGCCAGCAGACCCGACTGCGCGATCTCCTTGATGCCGAAGGGCTCGAGGGCGCGAAGCAGAGCGTCGACCTTGCCCCGGTCCCCCGTGACCTCGATCACGAGGGCGTCCGACGCGTAGTCGACGACGGAGGCGCGGAACAGGTTCGCGACCTCGATCACGTTCGAGCGCGTCGCGTTGTCAGTGCGCACCTTGACGAGCATGTGCTCGCGCTGCACCGACGTCGGGAAGTCCAGCTCGACGATCTTGATGACGTTGATCAGCTTGTTGAGCTGCTTCGTCACCTGCTCGAGGGGAAGGTCCTCGAGGTCGACGACCACGGTGATGCGCGAGATGCCGGGCACCTCGGTCACGCCCACCGCGAGCGAGTCGATGTTGAAGCCGCGGCGGGCGAAGAGCCCTGCGACGCGGGTCAGCAGACCCGGGGTGTTCTCCACGAGGAGGCTCAGCACGTGAGTCGACATGGTCAGTCCTCCTCGTCGAATGCGGGCGCGTGCTCGCGGGCGTACTGGACGTAGCTGTTGCTCACGCCCTGGGGAACCATCGGCCAGACCATGGAGTCCGCGCTGACGACGAAGTCGATGACCACGGGGCGGTCGTTCGTCTCGAGAGCGAGCTTGATCGCGGCATCCACCTCCTCTTCCTTCTCCACGCGGATGGCGAGGCAGCCGTAGGCCTCCGCCAGCTTCACGAAGTCCGGGATGCGCACGGTTCCGTGCCCCGTGTTGAGGTCGGTGTTCGAGTGGCGTCCGTCATAGAACAGCGTCTGCCACTGACGCACCATGCCGAGCGAGGAGTTGTTGATGATCGCGACCTTGATCGGGATGTTGTTGATCGAGCAGGTCGCGAGCTCCTGATTCGTCATCTGGAAGCATCCGTCGCCGTCGATCGCCCACACCACACGGTCGGGCTCGGCGACCTTCGCACCCATCGCGGCGGGGACGGAGTAACCCATCGTGCCCGCTCCCCCGGAGTTCAGCCAGGCATTGGGGCGCTCGTACTTGATGAACTGCGCGGCCCACATCTGGTGCTGCCCGACACCGGCGGCGTAGATGCCCTCCGGGCCCGTCAGCTCGCCGATCCGCTGGATCACGTACTGCGGCGCGAGCAGACCGTCGGTCGTCGGAGCGTAGCCGAGGGGGAACTCGTTGCGGAGTCCGTCGAGGTACGACCACCATTCTTCGGTGTCGGGAGTGGTCGTCTCGGTCGCACTGCGGAACGCCGACTCGAGGTCGACGAGCACATCGCGCACATCGCCCACGATCGGCACGTCCGCCGTGCGGATCTTGGAGATCTCGGCGGGGTCGATGTCGACGTGCACCACCTTCGCGTTCGGGGCGAACAGCGCGGCCTTGCCGGTCACGCGGTCGTCGAAGCGGGCTCCGAGAGACACGATGAGGTCGGCCTCCTGCAGCGCGAGCACCGCAGGAACGGTGCCGTGCATACCCGGCATGCCGAGGTGCTGCTGGTGCGAGTCGGGGAACGCGCCACGGGCCATCAGCGTCGTGACCACCGGTGCATTGGTGGTCTCGGCCAGGGCGAGCAGCTCGGCCGATGCACGACCGCGGATGACGCCACCGCCGACGTACAGCACCGGCTTCTTGGCCTCGGCCAGAAGCGCGGCGGCCGCCTGGATCTGCTTGCCGTGGGCCTTGGTCACCGGACGGTAGCCGGGCAGATCGATCTTGGCCGGCCAGATGAACGGCGCCATCGCCTGCTGGGCGTCCTTGGTGATGTCCACGAGAACAGGACCCGGGCGACCCGTCGAGGCGATCTCGTAGGCGGCCGCGAGGGCGCCGGGGATCTCGGACGCGTCCTTGACGAGGAAGGAGTGCTTCGTGACCGGCATCGTGATGCCCACGATGTCGGCCTCCTGGAACGCGTCCGTGCCCATGAGCGTCGAGAACACCTGGCCGGTGATCGCGAGCAGCGGCACCGAGTCCATGTAGGCATCCGCGATCGCGGTCACGAGGTTGGTCGCGCCGGGACCGGACGTCGCGATGCAGACTCCGACCTTGCCGGACGAGGAGGCGTACCCCTCGGCGGCGTGGCCGGCGCCCTGCTCGTGACGCACCAGGATGTGCCGGAGTTCCGACGCATCCATGAGCGGGTCGTAGACGGGGAGGATGGCGCCGCCGGGCAGGCCGAAGACATCCTTCACGCCGAGGAGCTCGAGTGTGCGGACCACGGCCTCGGCCCCGGAGATCTCAGGGGCGGCGGACTTGGGCGCGGGCGGCCTCGGCACAGCCGAGACGGTGTCAGCAGTCATGACATTCCTTCTGATGGTCTGTTGGCGACGTCGGAGGCCGGGGCCGGAGCCGACGCTGATCAGCCGGTCGTCGCGCCCTCGGCGGCGGACCGCACGAGACGCGAGTACTTGGCAAGAACGCCACGGGTATAGCGCGGGGGTAGCGGCTCCCAGCCAGAGCGGCGGGAGGCGAGCTCCGCCTCGTCGACGAGTAGGTCGAGAGAGCGAGCTGCGATATCGACCCGTATCAGATCACCATCGCGCACGAAGGCGATAGGACCTGCGTCCACCGCTTCGGGTGCTATGTGGCCGATGCACAGGCCGGTTGTGCCGCCTGAGAATCGTCCGTCAGTCAAGAGTAGTACATCTTTTCCGAGCCCCGCGCCCTTGATGGCCGCGGTGATGGCGAGCATCTCGCGCATACCGGGTCCGCCCTTCGGGCCCTCGTAGCGGATGACGATGACCGTGCCGGCCTCGATCTCGCCGTTGGCGACCGCATCCATGGCCGCGCGCTCGCGCTCGAACACACGGGCAGGGCCCTCGAAGACAGCGGCGTCGAACCCCGCGGTCTTCACGACGGCGCCCTCGGGGGCGAGCGATCCGTGCAGGATCGTCAGGCCGCCGGTGGCGTGGATCGGGTTGTCGAACGTGTGGATGACCTCGCCGTCGATCGGCTGCGGGTCGAGGTCAGCGAGGTTCTCGGCGAGCGTCTTGCCGGTCACGGTGAGCGCGTCTCCGTGCAGCAGGCCCTCGTCGAGCATCGCCTTCATGATGACCGGGATGCCGCCGTGGCGGTCGACGTCGTTCATCACGTACTTGCCGAAGGGCTTCATGTCCGCGACGTGCGGGACCTTGTCGCCGATGCGGTTGAAGTCGTGCAGGCTCAGCTCGACATCGGCCTCACGGGCGATGGCGAGGAGGTGCAGCACGACGTTCGTCGAGCCGCCGAGCGCCATCGCGAGCGCGATCGCGTTCTCGAACGCCTCCTTGGTCAGGATGTCGCGCGTCGTGATGCCCTGACGGAGCAGGTTGACGACGGCCTCACCCGAACGGTGCGCGAAGTAGTCGCGACGACGATCCGCTGCGGGCGGAGCGGCCGAGCCCGGAAGACTCAGACCGAGCGCCTCGGCGACGGACGCCATGGTGTTCGCGGTGTACATGCCGCCACAGGCGCCCTCGCCCGGAGCGATCGCGCACTCGATGCGCTTGAGGTCCTCTTCGCTCATGAGGCCGGCGCGGCACGCGCCGACCGCCTCGAACGAGTCGATGATCGTGACGTCCTTCTCGGTGCCGTCCGACAGCTTGACCCACCCCGGCGCGATGGAGCCGGCGTAGAGGAACACGCTCGACAGGTCGAGTCGCGCGCTGGCCATCAGCATTCCGGGGATCGACTTGTCGCACCCGGCGAGCAGCACGGATCCGTCGAGGCGCTCAGCCATCATCACGGTCTCGACCGAGTCGGCGATGACCTCGCGCGACACGAGAGAGAAGTGCATCCCCTCGTGACCCATCGAGATGCCGTCGGAGACGGAGATCGTGCCGAACTGCAGCGGATAGCCGCCACCCGAGTGCACGCCCTCCTTGGCGCCCTGCGCCAGGCGGTCGAGGCTCAGGTTGCAGGGCGTGATCTCGTTCCAGCTGGACGCGATACCGATCTGGGGCTTGTCCCAGTCTGCGTCGCCCATGCCGACGGCACGGAGCATGCCTCGGGAGGTCGTAGCCTCGATGCCGTCGGTGACGACGCGGCTGCGGGGCTTGATGTCGATGGGCGCGCTGCTGGAGGGATCATGCGAGGACATGACGGAAGTCTATTCCCGCTGAGAGGTGCGCTCGTCCGCGAGCGCCTCCAGAAGCTGAGCCATCTCTTGTGGATTCTCCACACGGAGTACGGCGGCGCTCTCCCCCGGGCCCACTCGGACCCCGAGATCGTCGTCGCCGAGAACACGCATCGCGTCCTCATCCGTGACGTCGTCGCCGGCGAACAGGATGCCGGTCGCATCGAAGTGCTCGCGAAGAGCAGCCATAGCCGCATCCTTGCCTTCGTTCCTCGATGAGAACTCGAGAACGCGGTGCCCTGCGCGGCGGCGCCAATGCGGGAAGCGCTCGGCCACGAGAGCGTCGATCTCGGCGAAGACCTCCTTCTCGACCTCGCGCGTGGCCGTGCGGGTGTGCACGCCCATTCCGAAGGTCTTCGGCTCGAACTCCGCACCCTCGTGACGATCGATGATCGGGCGTGCCGCCGCCCACAGTTCTTCGCGGTCGCCCTCGGCCGTGTCGGCTCCGGTGGCGTCCGCATCCCCGATTCCGGGGTACCAGTACTGGGCCCCGTGCGAACCGGCCAGGGCGATGGGCGAGTCGTCGGTGTGCTCGGTGATCTCGCGGAGATCGTGCATGCTCCGACCTGAGACGTACGCGACGACCGTGTCGGGAAGAGCCGCGAGGCGGGCGACCTGAGCCGCGACCTCGGGAAGGGCGCGCGCGGCCATGGGGTCCGGAACGAGCGGCGACGCCGTGCCGTCGAAGTCGAGGGCGACGACAAGTCTCGGGGTCGCGGCGATGGCGCTCAGCGCCGCGTCAGCGGTTCCGGGGGTCCAGGTGCGGGTCACAGGGTCTCCAATCGAGGCGGGTTCCCTCCCAGTATGACCGCCGTGATCAGCGCTTGCGGACCTCGTCGAGGGCACGGAGGAACGACGACGACCACGCGTTCACGTCGTTCTCGAGCACGCGGCGTCGGAGCGACCGCATCCGCTTCCCCTGCTCCGAAGGCGTCATCGACACGGCCGTCATGATGGCGTCCTTCAGGCCGGCGATGTCGTGCGGATTCACCCTCACGGCCTGGCGCAGCTCGTCCGCCGCGCCGGTGAACTCGCTCAGCACGAGCACTCCACGGTTGTCGGCGCGAGTGGCGACGTACTCCTTCGCGACGAGATTCATGCCGTCGCGAAGCGCGGTGACGAGCATGACGTCGGCGGCGAGGTACAGCGCGACCATCTCCTCGCGCGGGTATCCCTGGTGCAGGTATCGGATCGCCGTGTGGCCCATCGTGTCGTGGTCGCCGTTGATGCGCCCGACGGCGAGTTCGATCTCGTCACGGAGGTGCACATACGCGTCGACGCGCTCACGGCTGGGGCTCGCGACCTGGACGAACGTGACGTCCTCGACGCTGAGCTGACCGTCCTCGAGCAGCTCGCCGTACGCCTTGATCCGATGCCGGATCCCCTTGGTGTAGTCGAGTCGGTCGACCCCGAGCAGGATCTTCTTCGGGTTGCCGAGGCTCTCTCTGATCTCGGCCGCCCGCGCGCGCACATCGGGGCGGGCAGCGAGCTCGAGGTACGGCGCCGTGTCGATCGAGATCGGGAAGGCGCGCGCCACCGCGGTGCGGGTGCCGCCGTCGTCGGTCGGGATCGTGACCGCCGAGCCCTTGACGTCATGACGCAGCCGACGGCGCACGGCGGTCAGGAAGTACGTGGCATCCTGCGCGCGCTGGAATCCGATGACGTCGGCGCCCAGGAGTCCTCGGAGCACCTGATCGCGCCACGGCAGCTGCGCGTACAGTCCGTGTGCGGGGAACGGGATGTGGTGGAAGTAACCGATCGTCACATCCGACCGCAGCTCGCGGATCATCTGAGGAACCAGCTGCAGCTGGTAGTCGTGCACCCACACCGTGCCGTTCGGCGCCGCGACCGCCGCGGCGGCCTCGGCGAAGCGTCGGTTCACCTTGACGTACGCCTCCCACCACTCGCGGTGGTACTGCGGCGGCGCGATCACGTCGTGGTACAGCGGCCAGATCGTGTCGTTGGCGAAGCCCTCGTAGTAGTCGGCCACCTCTTCGGCGCTGAGCGGCACCGGAACGAGATCGATGCCGTTGATCTCGAACGGGTCGAGTTCGACATCCGGCTGCCCGGGCCACCCGACCCAGGCACCGCGCGCGCTGCGCATCATGGGCTCGAGGGCGGCGACCAGACCGCCGGGCGACGTGCGCCACTCCTCGCCGCCATCGGGTCCCACGACGCGGTCGACGGGAAGTCGATTGGCGACGACGACGAAATCTGCGTCTGACATGGGTGGGGGCTCCTGACGCTGCAGTGGTGGTGCTCCTCAGGCTACAGAGGCTCAGTTCGAGGCTACGCGACGTCCGGGGATGCTCAGTCGCCAGTTGACAAGCCCCGCGGCGAACGCTACTGCCGCGGCGATGATCGGAAGGATCAGAGCGCTGCCCGTCCCGACGTTCTCGGCGAGCTCTCCGGCGACGGCCGCGCCGAGCGACTGTCCCACGACGATGCCCGAGCCGAGCATCGTCATCACTGTCGCCGAGCGCCCGAGCGGGCTGCGCGCCGCGCCGAAGCTGTACTGGGTGACGAGGGTCGGCCCGATGCCGATGCCCATGATCGCCAGCGCCACCATCATCATGGCCGGCGAGTCGACGAACAGGAGCAGCACGCTGCCGGAGAGCAGGATGCCGGAGAACACCAGCCACCGCGCCCGCAGCGAGAACCTCGCCGGAAGCCACGCGACGCCGAGCGCGAGGATCGCAGATCCGACGCCCATCACCCCGTACAGCAGGCCTGCCTGCTCGGGGGCGCCGCGGTCGGCCATGAACGACGTCAGCGAGGTCAGCATCGTGCCGAAGAAGATCCCCACACCGAGGATGCCGACGACGACGATCAGGACCTTCGGCGTGAACAGCTCGGAGACCGACGACGGTGCGCGACCGTCTCCGTCTCGGTGTACGGAGACGACCCGCGCGCTCGGATGCAGCGCGAACGCGCCGACGAACACGACGGTGAGCACGGCTGCGCCCACGAGAGGAGCCCACGGTGACAGGGCGGAGGCCAGGATGCCCACGATGAAGGGTCCGAAGACGAACACGGTCTCATCGGCCGCGGATTCGTAGGCCATCGTTCCCGACAGCGTGCGGCTGCGCACGGCCTCGGGCATCCGATCGGTGATCATCGTCACGAGCCGGGAGCGCGACATGGGTGCGACCTGAGGCGCGGTGGCCCCGATGCCGAAGGCGGAGATGAGGACGAGCGCATCAGCGGCACCCGCGTAGACGACGACGGTGAACAGCACGAGCATCGCGCCGTTCGCGATCGCGAGGATCAGGAGGACGGTGCGCTGTCCGAAGCGGTCGGCCGCCGCACCGAGCAGGGGCCCGAAGCAGGCTGTTCCGAGGCCGACGGCTGCGGAGGTGAGTCCTCCGAGCGAGAGGGAGCCTCGCGCCGAGACGACCACCGTGAGGACGCCGACGACCATCATCGCGAACGGGAGCCGGGCGACGAAGGCGATGAGGAAGTAGGGCAGACCCGCGATGCGGAGGAGACCTGGCCCCTCCGGCGTCGGACTCTGGGGATGGTGCTGAGGTGCGGGTGTCGTTGCGTGCGTCATGGCTCTCGCGCGCCCAGAGGACGCCGGGTCGGGTGCCGCCGCTGTCCGCCGGAAAGCCGGCGGCCGGTAGATACACGGATTGCGGCCGCGGACCAGCCGCGACACCCCCATGATACCGCGCCGGCTCAGGCGACGCCTGGGCATCTGCGGAACCGTCGTGCGTGACGCGGTCTGACGGGCGTGCGCGGCGCGTGACTCTCACCATGTCTGCGCCTGACAGAACCCGCACCGGGTTGTCAAGGCTGGGCGCGGCACGGCCGATGCCGGGTAGCGTGAAGGCATGAACTACCTCTCGGGTACCGGACTCATCGGCGCGATCATGACCGGGGTCACCCTGCTCCGCGGTTCCCGCGAGACGAAGATCACCTGGCGATCCGCCCTCGCGTGGCTGAGCTGGGGCATCAGCCTCGCCCTCGCCATCGGCGCCGTCATCGACACTCGGCGCGCCAGACAAGGACGCCCGGTGTCGCCCGACTCCCCCGTTTATGCGAAGCAGCAGAAGGCCTTCGAGAAAGAAGCGAAGAAGAACCCCCGGGACTTCACGCCCTCGAAGCGCTGACGCCGACGCGGCGATCAGCGGGTGAGAATCAGCGCCTCGCCCTGGCCGCCACCACCGCACAGCCCGACCGCCGCCGTGCCCCCGCCCCGGCGCGCGAGTTCGTGTGCCATGTGGACCACGAGACGGGTGCCGGATGCTCCGATCGGGTGACCGATCGCGATGCCACCGCCATGGATGTTGACGATCTCGCTCGACAACCCCAGTTCGACCTGCGACCGCGCCACCACTGCACCGAATGCCTCGTTGATCTCGACGAGGTCCAGATCTGCAAGGGTGATCCCCTGTTTCTCGCACGCGCGTTCGATGGCTCGCGCGGGCTGCGCCTGCAACGAGTTGTCCGGCCCCGCCGTCTGACCGCTCGCCCCGATGGTCACCAGCACCGGCCAGCCTTTGGTCTCGGCGACCTCGCGGGTCGTGACGACGACCGCCGAGGCGCCGTCCGAGATCTGCGACGAGTTCCCCGCGGTGATCGATCCTCCCTCGGCGAACGCCGCGCGAAGCCCACCCAGTGATTCCACCGTCGTGTCAGGTCGGATCCCCTCGTCGGCCGTCACCCTGAGGTCTTCGCCCCTGCGCTGGGGCACCGAGACCGCAACGATCTCGTCGTCGAACACCCCGGCCGTCTGCGCGGCAGCCGCCCGCTGGTGAGACAGCGCCGCCACGGCATCCTGCGCCTCTCTGGTCAGCTCGTACCGAGCGTTGTGGCGCTCCGTGGACGCACCCATGCTCTCCCGGTCGTACGCGTCGGTGAGGCCGTCGTAGGCCATGTGGTCGATCACCTCGACGGATCCGTAGGTCCAGCCGTCGCGAGAGCCCATCAGCAGGTGAGGGGCGCGGGTCATGGACTCCATCCCTGCGGCGACGACGACCTCCGCGTCGCCCGTGCGGATCATCCTTGCGGCGTCGATGATCGCTGTGAGCCCCGAGAGGCAGACCTTGTTCACTGAGTGAGCGGGCACCTCCCAGCCGATCCCCGCACCGATCGCCGCCTGGCGTGCGGCGTTCTGCCCCGAGCCCGCGGCGAGGACCTGACCGACGATCACCGCGTCGACATCGGCCGGGTCGACGCCCCCCTGCTCGAGGGCGCCGCGGATCGCGAACGCGCCCAGCTGCGGCGCCGTGAAGCTCGCGAGCTGTCCCTTCAGCCGCCCCTGCGGAGTGCGGGCGGCGGCGACGATGACGACATCCTCGCGGTCGTTGTGATCGTGTGCGGTCATGTCTGTTCCTGTCCTGTCGTTCAGCTCTGATGCAGCGCGTCGGCGATGATGAGCGGCGGTTCGGTGGCTGCCACGACCTGCTCCACGGTCACGCCCGGTGCGAGCTCGACGAGCACCAGCCCTTCCGGCGTGACGTCGATCACCGCGATGTCGGTGATGATCCGATCCACCACTCCTCTCCCGGTGAGCGGAAGGGAGCACTCATCGACGATCTTCGCCGAGCCGTCCTTGGCCACGTGCTCCATGAGCACGATCACGCGGGCCGCGCCGTGCACGAGGTCCATCGCGCCTCCGGGACCTTTCACCATCTTCCCCGGGATCATCCAGTTCGCGAGGTCGCCCGCCGCCGACACCTGCATGGCCCCGAGGATCGCGGCGTCGATCTTGCCGCCGCGGATCATCCCGAAGCTCAGCGCCGAATCGAAGAACGCCGCTCCGGGAAGGACGGTGACGGTCTCCTTGCCCGCGTTGATGAGGTCGGGGTCCACGGCATCCTCGTGAGGATACGGCCCCACACCCAGGATCCCGTTCTCCGACTGGAGCACCACCGTCACACCGGGCGGCACGTGATTCGGCACGAGCGTCGGCAGTCCGATCCCGAGGTTGACGTACAACCCGTCCTGCAGTTCGGCGGCCGCACGGGCCGCCATCTCGTCACGTGTGAGTGCCATCTCAGGCTCCTTCCGCTGCGACCGTGCGCCGCTCGATGCGCTTCGGGATGTCGCCACCCACCTCGACGATCCGGTGCACGAAGACGCCCGGAAGGTGCACGCGATCCGGGTCCAGCTCGCCGGGTTCGACCATCTGCTCGACCTGCGCGATGCAGATCCGTCCGGCCATGGCGGCCAGAGGGTTGAAGTTCCTGGCGGCCTTGTTGAAGATGAGGTTGCCGTGCCTGTCACCGGCCAGAGCGTGCACGAGCGCGAAATCGGTCGTGATCGCCTCTTCGAGCACGTAGTCACGCGGCTCTCCGTCGGTCTCGAAGGTCCGCACGTCTTTCGGAGGGGATGCCACGGCGATCGTGCCGTCCGGGTTGTAGCGTCGGGGAAGCCCGCCCTCGGCGACCTGCGTGCCCACTCCGGTCTGCGTGAAGAAGGCGGCGATCCCCGATCCGCCGGCTCGGAGCTTCTCGGCCAGCGTCCCCTGGGGCGTGAGCTCCAGCTCGAGCTCCCCCGACAGGAACTGACGTTCGAACTCCTTGTTCTCGCCGACGTACGACGACGTCATCTTCCGGATGCGGCGGGCAGCGAGCAGAACCCCCAGCCCCCAGTCATCCACTCCGCAGTTGTTGCTCACGATGCTGAGGTCGCGCGTCCCCTGCGCAAGGAGTGCCTCGATCAGGGCGATCGGGTTGCCGGAGAGCCCGAACCCGCCCACAGCCAGGGACGATCCGTCCGCGATGTCCGCGACAGCCTCAGCTGCCGATGCCCACTGTTTGTCGATCACGAGTGCCCCTTCGAAGACGTGCCTGGCTCCAGCATCCGCCCGCACGGACCCTCATCGGAAGGCAACTCTTGCGATGTGGACGCTTCACGACATAGCGTCCACATTATGGAATCCGCCCCCCGTAGCATCCCCGGCGCCCAGGCCATCGCGCGGGCCGCCTCGCTCCTGAGGCTGGTGACCGCGAGCGGCCCCGACGGCGCCTCGCTGCAAGACCTCGCCCGTTCTGCGGATCTGTCACGATCGACGGCCCATCGACTCCTGTCGGCACTGCGAGCGGAGGGCCTCGTCGACCGCGACGCCGAGAGCACGAAGTGGATGCCGGGGCCGGAACTCTTCCTGATGGGCACCGTGGCAGCCGCGCGATACGACGTGACAGCACTGGCCCGCGATCTCGTGCGCTCACTCGCGGTCAAGACCGAGGAGAGTGCGTTCCTCTCCGTGCGACGCGCGGATGAGACCGTCTGCCTGCTGCGCGAAGAGGGCTCGTTCCCCATACGCTCTTTCGTCCTGAGTGAGGGGGTGCGGTTCCCTCTCGGAGTCGCGAGCGCCGGCCTCGCGATCCTCTCCTTCCTTCCTGACCACGATGTGGACGCCTATCTGGAGAGACATCCGGACCTCGAGGCCACCTGGGGTCGCCCCCACGGGGAGCGACCGCTGCGCGCCCGCCTCGCCGAGACCAAAGAGCGAGGGTACGCCGTCAACCCCGGCCTCATCGTCGAAGGCAGCTGGGGACTGGGGGCGGCGGTGTTCGACCGGTCGGGCCGCCCCGAGTGGGCGCTGAGCCTGACGGGCGTCGGCTTCCGATTCGGCCCCGACCGGATCGCGGACCTCGGGAGGACTCTCCTGGCCCACGCGCACCAGCTCTCCGCACGGATCGCCGGCGCCCGGCGCTGACGACGACACTACATACCAACAGGTATATACTTGATGGTATGCAACGTCAGGATGTCATCCCCTCACTCGTACTCTCCGGGTACGCCCTGGGGCGGATAGCCGCCCAGGATGCCGGAAACGACGCACCCGCCGCGCAGTGGCGGGTGTTGAATCTGCTCGAGCAGTCGGGTCCGAAGAGAGTGGGCGAGCTCGCCGCCGCCGCGCGCACCACGCAGCCGGGCATGACCCGGTTGATCGGCAACCTGGAGCGCGAGAGCCTCGTGCTCCGCTCCCCCGTCGCGGAGGATTCGCGAGCGATCGCCGTGGCGATCACCGCAGACGGCTCCGCAGCGCTCAAGGCCTGGCGCGCGGAGTTCCGCGACATCCTGACTCCCCGCTTCGCCGGCCTCGACGATGACGAGTGGAGCATCCTCACCCGCGCTGCGGAGATCCTCGCAGCGCACACAGAAAACGACTCGACAGGAGCATCAGAGTGAGCACCCCCACCACCACAGTGTGGAAACAGCCGGCACAAGTGTGGGCCGTCGCCTTCGCGTGCGTCGTCGCCTTCATGGGCATCGGTCTGGTCGATCCGATCCTTCCCGCCATCGCCGAGTCGCTCCAGGCGAGCCCGTTCGAGACGGAACTGCTGTTCACGAGCTACCTCGCGGTCACCGGACTCGCCATGCTCGTCACCAGCTGGATCTCATCGCGCATCGGGGCGAAGAAGACGCTGTTGATCGGGCTCGCGCTCATCGTGGTGTTCGCTCTGTTCTGCGCGCTCAGCGGCAGCGTCGATGCCGTGATCGGATTCCGCGCCGGCTGGGGGCTCGGCAACGCCCTGTTCATCTCCACAGCCCTCGCCACCATCGTCGGGGCAGCGTCGGGCGGCAGCTCTGCCGCGATCATCCTCTATGAGGCCGCCCTCGGCCTCGGCATCGCCATCGGTCCGCTCCTCGGCGGTCTCCTCGGCGAGCAGAGCTGGCGTGCGCCCTTCTTCGGCGTGGTGGTACTGATGGCGATCGCCTTCCTCGCGGTCCTCGTGCTTCTGCGCGGTCCGGGTGAGAAGCGCTCCCCCGTGCCGTTCTCGGCTCCCTTCAAGGCTCTCGGTCGCCCCGCGCTGGCGATCCTCGCGATCGCCGCGTTCTTCTACAACATCGGGTTCTTCATCCTCCTGGCCTTCTCTCCGTTCCCGCTCGGCTTCGGCGCGATGGGCATCGGATTCACGTTCTTCGGATGGGGCCTGGCTCTCGCCATCACCAGCGTGTGGATCGCTCCGCTGCTGATGCGTCGGATGTCGCGTACGAGCGTCATCCTCGCCGTGCTGCCGTTGCTCGCGGTCGATCTGATCGTCGCCGGGTTCCTGGTCGAATCCGCGACCGCCCTCGTCGTCTGCATCGTCATCGGCGGGCTGCTCCTCGGCATCATGAACACCGTCCTCACGGAAGCGGTCATGGAAGCCACCGACCTGCCTCGCTCGGTCGCATCGTCGGCATACTCCTCGGTGCGATTCCTCGGCGGCGCGATCGCTCCGCCCCTCGCCGCAGCCCTCTGGCACGCATTCAACGCCACGATCCCCTACGTCGTCGCGGCGGTCGCCGTCCTCATCGCGGCCCTCACGGTCTTCCTCGGCCGGAAGGTCCTCTCGCACATCGACGATGAGCCCGAGGATGCCGCGATCAAAGACGCCGAAGCGATCCTGCTCGGCGACGCCGCCTGATCCGCGAGTCTGCTGCGTTCGGTACCGTGGGGCCATGAGCGACCTCCCCGAACGCAGCAGACTCGTCCAGCGGCACCTTGCGGACTCGGGCGTCGAGGCAGAGATCCGCGTCCTCCCCGACTCCGCCCGCACGGCTCCCGAAGCCGCAGCCGCGATCGGATGCGACGTCGCAGCGATCGCGAACAGTCTCGTCTTCGTGGCCGACGGGTCACCGGTACTCGTCATGACAAGCGGAGGCCACAGAGCGGATCTCGGGGCTCTCGCCCGAAGCATCGGCGCAGCCACTGTCGCCATGGCCCCGGCATCCGTCGTCCGCGAGGCAACGGGACAGGCGATCGGCGGTGTCGCGCCGGTGGGCCACCCGTCGCGATTGCGCACCTACATCGACGAAGACCTCAGGGAGCACGACGTCATCTGGGCCGCCGCAGGCCACCCGCACACGGTCATGCCGCTGACGTTCGACAGCCTGAGACTGCTCACCGGCGGCGAGGTCATCCCCGTCGCCTGAATCGGCTACTTCACGGTGACGGTGATCTCCGCGGTCTCCCGATCATTCACGTCCTCAGGCACCGAGCCTCGGAACTCGTATTCGAACCGGATCACCGTCGTGCCGGTGCCGACGGGAGCGAAGCGATACGAAAGCTCGCTCGGAGCGCCCGCTTCGCCATCCTCTCCGAGGTAGCGGGAGCGCTCGTCTCCCGGCCCCAGGACGGACGGGTCGGGCTCCTGGGTGATCACCCATTCGTCACCGACCGTGTGATTCACCTCGCCGAAGTCGACCACGAGAGATTCGCCGGGCGCGAGGCTCACGGACGACGTCGTGTAATCGACGGTCTTCTCTGCGGCCGCAGAACAGCCGCTGAGCCCCATCCCGACGGCGGCCGCGACCGCCACGACGACGAACCTCGCCACCAGTATCCGCATCGCCATCCCCTTAGCGTTTGCATCAAGCTAGCGCACGGATACCGATCTCGGCGGCATCGCCGCGGATGCGAAAAAGCCCCGATGACTGGCGAGAGTCGTCGAGGCTGATCCGTGCACCCCCTCGGACTTGAACCGAGAACCCACTGATTAAGAGTCAGTTGCTCTGCCGATTGAGCTAGAGGTGCGTGGCCCGGGAAACCCCCGGCCGAGGAATTACATTACCAGCCGATGGCGCCGGTGCGAAATCGAGGCGGACACATCGCGTCCGCCGCGCGTGTCGCCCCGTGTCCGCCCTTCTCTGAGGCCTCATCGCGGGCGGTTATCCTAAGAGCGTGACCGCCTCCCCCAGCGCCGAAGAACTCGCTCGCGACCTCGAACTGGCCCTTCGACTCGCCGATGCCGCAGATGCGCAGTCGTTGCCCCGTTTCGACAGCCCCGATCTCGAGGTCTCGACCAAGGCCGACCACTCGCACGTCACCGACGCCGACCTCGCCACCGAGCGGGCGATCCGCGAGATCCTCGCCTCGGAGCGCCCAGACGACGGGATCTCCGGCGAGGAGTTCGGCGCACAGGGCAGCACCCATCGCCAGTGGATCATCGACCCCATCGACGGCACGGCGAACTTCCTCCGCGGGGTGCCCCTGTGGGGCACCATGATCGCACTCGCCATCGACGGCGTCCCGCAGGTCGGGGTCGTCAGCATGCCGGCGCTCGGCCGTCGCTGGTGGGCGGCTGCAGGGGCAGGGGCGTGGACGGCGACGGATGCCGAGCCCCGCCGCATCCGGGCATCCGCCGTGTCGTCGCTCGACGACGCCAGCGTGAGCTTCCAGAGCATCACCCAGTGGGCCGAGTCCGGCCACCTCGAGCAGCTCCTGAAGCTCGCCGACCGCGTGTGGCGTGATCGAGCATACGGCGACATCTACGCATACATGCTGCTCGCCGAGGGGCGCATCGACATGGTCGCCGAGTTCGGCGTCAAGGAATACGACGTCGCAGCCGCCGTGCCGATCGTGCGTGAAGCCGGAGGCCGCTTCACCGGTTTCGACGGCACCGAGACGATCTCGGACCGCTCGACACTCGCGAGCAACGGCGTGCTCCACAGCGCACTGCTCGAGCTGCTCCACGGCTGAGGAAGGCCCCGATCATGAACCGCAGATCCTCCGCCGCATTCGCGGCCCTGCTGCTGACCGCAGCGCTGACGTCCTGCGCGGGCGCCCCGGAGACGGAGTCGAGCCCGACGCCGGCCGCACCGAAGCCGTCCCCCACGGCGACCGCTGAGCCCGTTGCGACGCAGCCTCCCGCGACACCGGTGGCACCGACGTGCGACACCATCGTGTCGGCGGGCACGGTGAAGGTCCTCACGGACGAGGGGTGGACCTTCGAGGAGAAGGAGTTCGTCATCGGTGATGTGACCCTCACCGACGGACTGCTCTGCTTCTGGGCCGACTACACCGTCGCCTCCGATCACGGGCAGCTCTACGGGTGGTCCGAGATCTCCGCTGAGGATGCGAGCAGCGCGCAGTCCTCGCTGCTGAAAGAGGGGTGGACGCGTGAAGACGGCCCTGACGGCATCTACATCACCGAGAACCCCCAGTACTCGATGGGTACCGATGACGACGGGTACGGCATGACCTACCTCTTCGGCGACGGCTGGGTGAAGTTCGCCGACACCCGGCAGGGATTGATCCTGATCGAATGGGCCGGCTGAGCAGGACCCGCCCGATCTCCGGCGAACCGCTGCTGATCGCGTCGCCGCGCGATCATGGCGTGGGCGCGTCGATGACCTCGTCGATCAGCTGGATTCCGCCCGTGGAGTTGACCGACTGCATGAGGTCTTCGATCCATCTCGCGTTCAGCTGAGGCTGCTCCGGCTCATCGAAGGTGAACCGGAGCGGGATGGACGGGTGGATCCAGATCGTGGATCGGCCGCCGGGCTCACCGTCGGGGTGACGCCAGGAGAGGGTGAAGCTCTCCTGCCTGCGGAGCTTCGTCGCGATGACGATCTTCAGGTGCGCGAGCGCACGGTCGTCGATATGGATCGGAACATCGGATGCTCCGTAGAACAGCGTCGCCATCCGCCCAGAATACTGGCTGACGCCGCGGGCGAGGAGGACACGCGAGCGCTCCGGTGCACGTATCCGACGCGGTGTATCGTCGCTCGCATGGAGCCCTCCCTCGCTGACATCGCGGTGGAGCTCTACGCCGCACCTCCGGCGGACTTCGTGTCGGGACGCAACGCTCACGCCGCCCGGGCCGCAGACCCTGCCGTGGCCGCTCAGATCCGGGCCCTGAAGAAACCCTCGACGGCGGCCTGGGTCGTCAACGTCTTCGCGCAGGAGCGCGCCGAGCAGCTCAGTGAGGCGCTGCAACTCGCCGAAGAGCTCCGCGAGGCGCAAGCGGATCTCGACGCGAAGGCGCTCTCGCAACTCGGACGAGACCGACGCGCCCTCACGAGCCGACTTGCGGCCGGCGCAGTCGAGCTGGCTCAAGCAGGCGGTGCCCGGGTCACGTCCTCGACCCGTGACGCAGTCGAACTGACGATCACTGCGGCCTTCTTCGACCCGGCTGCGGCTGCGGCCGTCGCTTCCGGGCGACTCATCCGTGAGCTGGAGCCCTCAGGAGACTTCGCTGACATCGCGGACAGCCTCGTCGGCGGCGGGCAGCCGTCCACGCCGAAGACCACGACCACGCCTCCCGATGAGGTCAAGGCACGCCGTGAACGTCGCGACGCCGAGCGCGCGCTGCGAGAGGCAGACACGGCGCACGAACGCGCAGTGCGGGAGGCCGCCTCGGCGGATCGCGCTCTGCGGGGCGCATCGCTGCGGGTCGAAGAACTCGATCGGCGCGAGCGCGACCTGCAAGCCGAATTGGCGGCGGTCCGGAGCGACGCGAAGCGGGCTCACGTTGACGTGCAGCGCGCGGAGAGCGAGCAGCACGGACTCGCGACGCGGGTGCGCGAGACCGAGAACGAATTGCGGACAGCGCAGAAGGCCCTCGACGACCTCGCCCGCCGCTGACGCTTTCGACGTATCAGGGCTGCGCCGGACATGAGAGAACCCCGAGGTCGGCGCGTGTGCGCCCACCTCGGGGTTCTCTCTCGTGACAGCGACCTGGTGGAGCTGGGGGGAATCGAACCCCCGTCCAACGCTGAGTCTCCACGCCTTCTCCGGGCGCAGTCTGTGCAGACGTTCTGCTCGGCTCCGACCTTTGTCACAGACACCTAAGTCGACGAGCCCAGCCTGGGAAGAGTCCCACGTGACGTCCAGACGCCATCACGCAGCAAGATTCCTAAATGACGCCAGGATCCGTATCGGAATCACATACGGCCTGACGGACTATCGGGCTCGCTTATGCAGCGAGGGCGAAGTCGTTGCGCTTGGTTTCGGCAACTATTTTTTTGCAGAGAGCGTTTACGAGATAACTCTGCATCCTCGGCCCGCTTCTCGTGGATTCACAGGCGCTGTCGAAACCGATCAGCCCCGTGGTCCTTCTCTCGAAGGAGCCGCTGTCACACTGTGGAATTTCCAACTCGGGAACCGGAGTACCCGAGCATCACAGACTACAACGTTCGCACCGTCTCCGCCATTCCTCGCCTGTCCATGCGGCTGGCGTAGAGTCGCCCCATGAGCGAAGTCACCGTCACCGTCCGCGGCGAGCACGAAGCGCGCGTCGCGCCCGAGCGCGCCACCATCCGCGTGAGCGTGCGTGCAGAGGGGCCGGAGCGTTCCTCCGTGGTCGACCAGGTGATGCGCCTCACCGAGCCGGTTCGCGACACCATCACCGCGCGCAAGGACTCGGGCACCGTGATCGACTGGACGAGCACCCGGCTCTCGGTGCGAGCCGAGCGTCCGTGGAACAACGAGGGCAAGCGACTCGCTCCGGTCTACTACGCGAGCATCGATCTGACCGCGACATTCGCCGACACATCCGAGCTGTCGCTCTGGGTGTCGGACGTCTCTCCCTGGGACGGTGTCGAGGTCGGCTGGGTGAATTGGCATCTCACGCCTGAGACGAACGCGCGCCTCGAGCGCGAGGTCGCAGCGGAGGCGGTCGGCGTGGCCGTGGCACGCGCACAGGCCTACGCCACAGCCCTCGGGCTGGGCGAGGTCGTTCCCGTCGAGATCGCCGACGTCGGACTGATCGCTCCGACACCCGCTCAGCCGTTCTCCGGCATGGCGAAGGCCCGCGGGGCCGCACTCGCGTCCGCCGACGCCGGGGGTTCGTCGATGGAGTACGAACCCGACGAGATCGTCATCTCCGCCACGGTCGAAGCGCGGTTCCTCGCGCGCTGAATCCGTCGTCAGGCGTCGGCTGCGAAGGGCGCGAGGTCGGCAGCGAGTCGCTCGGACACGCGCGCATGCACGGCCGTGCCCTCCTCGCGGTGGTCGACCGACAGAAGCATTCCGGTCTCGTGGATCGCGGCGACAAGGTCTCCCCGGTCGTACGGGACGACCGCGTGCACCTCGACCGCGGGCTTGGGCAGGGCCTCCTCGATGGCCGCTCGCAGTTCGTCGACCCCCTCGCCTGACCGCGACGAGACGAAATGAGCCTTGGGCTCGAGCCCCCGAAGCACGAGCCGCTCGCTGTCATCGATGAGATCGGCCTTGTTGAACACGACGATCTCAGGCATGTCTCGCACGCCCACGTCGCCCATCACGTCGCGCACGGTCTGCAGCTGACCCGCGGGATCGGGGTGCGCGCCGTCGACCACGTGCAGCACGACATCCGCATCGCCGACCTCTTCGAGCGTCGACCGGAACGCCTCGACGAGCTGATGCGGCAGATTGCGCACGAAGCCGACCGTGTCGGTGAGGGTGTAGACGCGACCGTCGGAGGTCTCCGAACGCCGCACCGTCGCATCCAGCGTCGCGAACAGAGCGTTCTCGACGAGCACACCGGCGCTGGTGAGCGCGTTGAGCAGACTCGACTTGCCCGCGTTGGTGTACCCCGCGATCGCGACGGACGGGATCGTGTTGCGCTTGCGTTCAGCGCGCTTCGCCTCACGCGCCGGACCGAAGTCACGGATCTGGCGGCGAAGCAGCGCCATCTTCGTGCGGATCCGACGTCGATCGATTTCGATCTTCGTCTCACCGGGGCCACGTGAGCCCATACCTGCACCGCCGGCACCGACCTGACCACCCGCCTGACGGCTCATCGAGTCACCCCAGCCGCGCAGACGCGGCAACAGGTACTCGAGCTGCGCGAGCTCGACCTGCGCCTTGCCCTCACGGCTCTTGGCGTGCTGGCTGAAGATGTCGAGGATCACGGTGGTCCGGTCGATGACCTTGACCTTGACGACGTCTTCGAGCGCACGCCGTTGGCTGGGCGCGAGTTCGGTGTCGGCGATCACCGTGTCGGCGCCGGTGGCGGCGACGATGTCCTTGAGCTCCTGGGCCTTGCCGCGTCCGATATAGGTCGCGGCGTCCGGGTGCGGGCGGCGCTGCAGCACGCCGTCGAGCACGACCGCACCTGCGGTCTCGGCGAGGGCTGCGAGCTCGCGGAGCGAGTTCTCGGCATCCTCCTGCGCACCCTGCGGGTAGACGCCCACGAGCACCACGTTCTCGAGCCGCAGCTGCCGGTACTCGACCTCTGTGACGTCTTCGAGCTCGGTGGAGAGGCCGCCGACGCGCCGCAGCGCATGACGGTCCTCGAGATCCCACTGGTCGCCGTCCGATGAGGCGTGCGACGCCGTGGCGCGGTCCTGCAGCGCCTGTGCAGCGCCGAACACGCGCGCCTCTGTGCGCTTCTCCGCATTCGCGAGCACGCGATCGACTGCTTCGTCACCTGTGGAGTGTGTCGTGGTCTCCGTCATCCGTCCCTGATCTCTGGGTTTTGTTGCGAGCCTTAACCTTAGCCCGCGCTGTCCGCTACGCTCACGGTATGGGGTCCGACCATTACTTCACCGCGGCCCCGGCAAGCCCCGAGAACCTGCGATCGATCCGTGTGACGCTCGCAGGCCGTGAGCTGGACCTCACCACCGCTGGTGGCGTCTTCAGCCCGGATCGGCTGGATGCCGGTACTGCCGTCCTTCTCTCGAACATGCCTCCCGTTCCGCCGGGAGGCCATCTTCTCGACCTCGGAAGCGGGTGGGGCCCGATCACCCTCTCGATGGCTATCGCCGCGCCGCACGCGACCGTGTGGGCCGTGGACGTGAACGAACGAGCCCTCGACCTGGTTCGGCGCAACGCAGCAGCTCTCCGTCTCAAGAATGTCAACGCATCCCTGCCCCAGGATGTTCCCTCCGACGTGACGTTCCGCTCCATCCGCTCCAACCCGCCGATCCGCGTGGGCAAGAACGAGCTGCACGGGCTCCTCGAGAAGTGGATTCCCCGCCTCGATGAGCGCAGCGACGCCTGGCTCGTCGTGCAGCGCAATCTGGGCGCGGATTCGCTGCAGCGCTGGATCGGCGCGACGTTCCAGCCCGGCTTCAGCGTCTACCGCACGACGACCGCCAAGGGATACCGGGTGCTGAAGGTCCGCAAGCACGGCACCCCTCCGACCGAGCCCATCACACTCGTCTGAGATCGGATCCCGCGCTGCTCACCACCCCAGCAGGGAGGGCAGTCCGCGCATGTCCGTGAATACGGTCGCTCCTTCGCGTTCCAGCCACTCAGCCGGAGTGAGGCCCCCGGCGTAGCCGAATACCCGCATCCCGGCAGCACGAGCCGCCTGGACTCCGAAGCGGCTGTCCTCGACCACCGCGCAGCGATCCGGCACGATTCCGAGACGGTCGGCCGCATGCAGGAAGAGATCCGGGGCCGGCTTGCCGTTCTCGACGTCATCGGCGCTGAATATCCGCCCCGCGAAACGTGGGAGCAGTCCGGTCAACCCCAGTGTCCGTCGGATCTTCGAATGCGCCCCGCTCGATGCGACGCACGTCGTCACCGAGAGCTCATCGAGCGCAGCCTCGATACCGGGCACTGGCGTGAGTTCGCGCTCGAACGCGTCGACGTACCAGGGCTGGTAGGGCGTCTCCCAGTCATCCGCGAGCGACCGCCCGAGATGCGCTTCGATCTCGGAGCGGAAGTGCGCGGAGGAACGGCCGACGAAGCGATGCAGGATCTCTTCCCGCGAGAGAGTCCACCCGAGGTCGGCGAGGACCCGGCGATCCACCTCGATCGAGAGGCGCTCGCTGTCGACGAGAACGCCGTCGCAGTCGAAGATGACCAGGTCGACGGGCTCGATCGAACGCATCAGATCAGGTCGACCTCGCCGCTGAACACCAGCTGAGCGGGTCCGGACAGAGCGACGTGCTCACCGTCCTCCGCAGGGAACATACGCACGCCGAGAGTGCCGCCCGGCACCTCGACGCGCCAGTTGTGGGGAGCCTTCTCGCCTGCCCAGTGACGGACGGCCAGAGCCGTGGCTGCCACACCGGTGCCGCAGCTGAGCGTCTCGCCGACTCCACGCTCGGACACGCGCATGGTGACGTGACCGATTCCGTCACGCACGAGCGGCTCCCCCGGGACGACGAACTCGACGTTGGCTCCCGCCGGAAGCACCGGATCGAGCGCGGGGGCACGGTGGAGTTCCAACGAGGCGAGTTCGGCCTCGGATGCGAGAGCGACCACCACGTGGGGATTCCCGACGTCGATTCCGAGTCCGGGCCGCGTCACCGCAAGGCCGTCGGTAGTGACGAGCGGATCGTCGCCCGAGAGCTTCCAGAGGCCGAGATCGACCTGGTACCCGGTCTCGCTCCGCGTGACGTCGCGGACGCCTGCGCGGGTTCCGATCGGCAGTGTGGATCCCGGTTCGATGGTCGCGAGGCCGGAGCGCACGAGGTAGTGCGCGAACACCCGGATCCCGTTGCCGCACATCTCGGCGATCGACCCGTCGGCGTTCCGGTAGTCCATGAACCACTCGGCATCGGGTTCCTCAGCGAGCGCGGCCTGTCCCTCGGCGATCGCGGCGGAGCGCACGACACGAAGGATGCCGTCGGCGCCGATGCCGAAGTGTCGGTCGCACAGCACGGCGACCTGCTCGGCACTCAGATCGAGAGCCCCGTCGGGATCGGCGATGATGACGAAATCGTTGCCGGTGCCGTGACCTTTGGTGAATGCGACCATTCGACCAGTCTAGAGATCTCCGCTATGCGTCGACGATCAGACGCTTGCCCGTGTTCGACACGGAGAACCGCTCATAACCGAGCGCGTCGTAGAAGCCCAGCACCGCGTCGTTCCCCTCTCTGACCATGAGCTGCACCTTCGGGCATCCCATCGCGAGAAGTCGACGCTCAGCCTCTCGGACGAGCGATCGGGCGACCCCACGCTGGCGATGCGATGCCGCTGTGGCCAGATAGTAGAGCCACCCGCGGTGGCCGTCATACCCGGCCATGACGGAGCCGACGATCAGCCGCTCGTCGGACTCTCGCTCCGAGCCCCTTCCCTCCGACTCCTCGACGACGAGGAAGAGCTCGGGCTGCACCGTGAGCTTGCGTTCGATGTCGAGCCGAGGGTCGTTCCACGGTCGGGTCAGGCCCGCTTCATCCCAAAGCGCGACCACCGATTCCGTGTCGGCGCGCTCGAACGCCCGTACTGCCCACTCCATGCCCCCAGTCTAGAATCGGCGCCGGATCAGTCACGAACCACCCGATACCGACCGCACATGAAGTTGCGGTTGCGCGCGACGTCGAGGAGTTCGAGGTCGAGAGACCTCGGCAGCAGCGGCGCCCCGGATCCCAGCGTCACCGGTGCGTACTGCACCCACACCTCGTCGAGCAGGCCTGCATCTGCGAACTGCCCTGCCAGGTCTCCCCCACCGACGACCCACAGATCCTTGCCGGCCGCCGCATCGAGCATGTCGGAGTGGACGTCGGCCACGTTGCCCTGGGTCACGCGGATGTCCGCCCCCTCGGGGACCTCGAGTGTCCGGTGCGAGAACACCCACGTCGGCTGGGCATACCCCCAACGCCCCTCTTCATGCCGCATGACCCACTCGTACGTCGATGCTCCCATCGCGAGCGCGCCGATCGTCTTCTCGAAGGCGGCGTACGACATCGGACCGTCTTGGTCGATGTCCTGCTTCAGGAGCCAGTCGAGAGAATGCTCATCAGTCGCGATGAATCCGTCGAGGCTGCTTGCGGTGTAGAAGTGGGTGGCCATGTACTCAGCTTCCCATCGACCACCGACATCAGGTCGCGACGCACATCCGCATCACGGTTCGAGGAGCGAGGCGGCGTCGACAGGCGGTTCATGCCAGGTCAGTTCCGGGTACCGCTTGAACCAGGAGACCTGACGACGGGCGTATCGACGGGTGAGCGCCTGCGTCTCGGCGATCGCTTCGGCGCGGGAGAGCCGTCCGTCGAGCTCGCCGAGCGCCTGAGCGTAGCCGATCGCTCGCTGGGCCGTCACGCCCCGTTCGAGTCCGTGCTCGCGGAGCCCCCGCACCTCGTCGACGAGCCCGGCCTCCCACATGCGGTCGACTCTCGCGTCGAGCCTGTCGACCAGCGTCCCACGGTCGACGTGCAGACCGATCAGGCGTGTGTCGGGCTGCCAGAGCGAGGGCTTCTCGGGGAGCGCCGCACCGTGCGTGGTGCTCCCCTGCTCGAGGACCTCCAGCGCACGGATGACGCGCCGACTGTTCTTGGGGTCGACTTTCGACGCCGTCGCCGGATCGAGGTAGCGCAGCCGCTCGAGCAGCGCACCGACTCCATCAGCGGCGAGCTCGCTCTCGAGACGCTCGCGGATCACCGGGTCGCGCGGGGGGAAGGCGAAGTCGAAGACGACGCTCGACACATACAAGCCGGAGCCGCCGACGAGGATCGCATCGCCGCCGCGCCCCTGGATGTCGGTCACGGCCGCGCGCGCAAGAGACTGGTACCAGGCGACCGCGGCCTCTTCGTCGAGTTCTCGGACGTCGAAGAGGTGGTGCGGGATACCTCGACGCTCGCCCGGAGCGAGCTTCGCCGTTCCGATGTCCATACCCCGGTAGAGCTGCATGGCATCCGCGTTGACGATCTCGGCGAGGTTGCCGCGCTGGCGGAGGGTCTCGGCGAGGTCGAGAGCGAGGTCGCTCTTACCCGTGCCTGTGGCTCCGACGATCGCCCACAGCCGCGGTGAGTGCGCCCCGCCATGCGGGACCGGAACGGTCATGTGCCGGGGAAGGGTCACACGCCGACGCGAAGCGTCGGCACGCCGAGTGAGACTGCGCGGGGTCCGTCACCCGTGGTCGCCGCCGGAACAGCGCACGAGTCCGCCTGCGCGCGATCCCATGCGTCTCCGCCGCGGGTGCGACGGATGCGCAGCGGTGCCCCGGTGGGATCGTCGGCGAGCAGATGGAACGGCGCTGCATGGGTGATCGTCACCGAGACGACGTCACCGGGCCGCGGCACAGCGGATCCGGGCGTGACCTCGAAGTGCACGAGGCGGTTGTCCTCGCCTCGTCCGGTGAGGCGGTGCGTCTCGGCATCCTTCTTTCCCTCGCCCGTGGAGACGAGCACCTCGACCTCGCGGCCCACCTGCCTCTGGTTCTCTTCCAGGGAGATGCGCTCCTGCAGCGCGATCAGGCGGTTGTAGCGCTCCTGCACCACGGCCTTGGGAATCTGGTCTTCCATGGTCGCCGCGGGCGTGCCCTCTCGGATCGAGTACTGGAAGGTGAATGCGCTCGAGAAGCGGGCCTGCTCGACCACGCGCATCGTGTCTTCGAAGTCCTCGTCGGTCTCACCGGGGAATCCGACGATGATGTCGGTGGTGATCGCCGCGTTCGGAATGCGGTCCCGCACCCGGTCGAGGATCCCGAGGAACCTCTCGCTCCGGTACGAACGCCGCATCGCCTTGAGGATCCTGTCGCTGCCGGACTGCAGCGGCATGTGCAGCTGCGGCATGACGTTCGCTGTCTCGGCCATCGCATCGATCACGTCGTCCGTGAAGGCGGCGGGGTGGGGGCTCGTGAAGCGGATGCGCTCGAGTCCTTGGATCTCTCCCGCGGCGCGCAGCAGCTTGCCGAACGCCTGACGGTCTCCGAACTCGACTCCGTAGGAGTTGACGTTCTGTCCGAGCAGGGTCACCTCGATCGCGCCGTCTTCGACCAGGAGCCGGATCTCGTTCAGGATGTCTCCCGGCCGCCGGTCCTTCTCCTTGCCGCGGAGGCTCGGAACGATGCAGAAAGTGCACGTGTTATTGCACCCGACGGAGATCGAGACCCAGCCGCTGTGAGCGGAGTCACGCTTGGTGGGGAGGGTGGACGGGAAGACTTCGAGCGATTCCAGGATCTCGAGCTCGGCGTCGCCGTTGTGGCGCGCGCGCTCGAGGAGTGCGGGGAGGGAACCCATGTTGTGTGTGCCGAAGACGACATCGACCCAGGGCGCCTTGTCGAGCACTGCCTGCTTGTCCATCTGCGCGAGGCATCCGCCGACAGCGATCTGCATGCCGTCCTTGCGACGTTTGACCGCCGCCAGCTGGCCCAGGGTGCCGTAGAGCTTCCCTGCAGCGTTGTCGCGGACCGCGCACGTGTTGATGATCACCACGTCGGCCTCAGTGCCGTCGGAGGCGCGGACGTATCCTGCGCTCTCCAGAGACCCCGAGAGTCGCTCGGAGTCGTGGACGTTCATCTGGCACCCGAAGGTGCGCACCTCGTACGAGCGGGTGCGACCGTCGGAGTCGATTGCTGCCGACGACGAGCTGATGATCGTCGGTTCACTGCGCGGGATAGTCATGATTCCCCCATTGTACGAGCGCTTCCCGAGCGGACGCCCGAGCGGTACCGACCCGGAACCCGACACCCTCGAGGCCAGACTCGTCAGTCGGAGTCGACGAAACGGACCCCGGATGTCGACCCGCCGAAAGAGGCCTCGGCGAGAGCCCTCTTCGCAGCGGTCATCGCGACCGAGCCGTTGTACCCGCGGCGGGAGAGCTGACCGACCAGGCGCCGCAACGCGGTGTCGCCGTCGAGACGAGACAGGCCCCGTGCCTTGGTGCGCGCGTACTCGAGCGCCCGCTCGGCATCGTCGTCGGGCAGCTCGTCGAGCGCCGCGTCGACCACATCACGAGGAATCCCGCGCTGGGCCAGAGCTCTCGAGAGCGCCACGCGGCCCTGACCCTTTCGCTCGACCCCCGAGGTGACGAGTTGACCGGCGAGGAGAGCATCGTCGAGATACCCCCGTCGACAGAAGTCGTCGAGGACGTCGTCGATCGCGCCCGAGTCGAGCCGCGCTCCGTCTTGCTCGTACCCTTTGAGCACCATGCGCGCTTCGGAGATCGAGAGCGATCGAGAGCGCAACTTGCGCACGAGAATCTCTTCCGCGGCTTCACGCACGCGTGCAGGATCCACGCCTCCGACCTCGCCGCCGAGATCGTCCGACGGCTGCAGTGCACGCAAGCGCGGTGCGGACCGTGCCGCGGCACCGCGAGCGGGGTGCCGGTCGCTCGGATCTCGGGAATCGGGCGTCGAGGCTTTCGTCGAGCCGAGATCACTCCACGTGGAGTTCCACGTGGAGACATCGGCTCGAGAATTCTCAGCCAGCTCCGACCCGGATCGCGCACCTGCGTCAGATGATCCGGTGACTTCGGCCAGCCCGTCGGTTCCGGCTCCGGCTCGACCAGACCCGGTGCGGTCGTCACGAGCCGGCCCACCGGCCCCTGAACCGTCGCCGGTGGAGCCCGAGCGCGCGGCAGTCCGTCCGAACAGCGGGATGACGGGGGCGAGCTGATCCCGCTCGCCCCCGCCCTCACTCATGGTTCGCTCCGGTTGCCACACACCCCAGAACCATCACGATCACGCCGGACGACGCTCAGCGAGCTCGTCAGCCGGTGCTTCGACGGCGCCGCCGATACCGAGCTTCTGCTTGATCTGCGTCTCGATCGCCAGTGCGATGTCTGGGTTCTTGAGCAGGAACGTACGCGCGTTCTCCTTGCCCTGCCCGAGCTGATCACCGTCGTAGGTGTACCAGGAACCCGACTTCTTGACGATGCCGTGCTCGACACCGAAGTCGATCAGGCTGCCCTCGCGTGAGATGCCGACACCATAGAGGATGTCGAACTCCGCCTGCTTGAAGGGCGGAGCCATCTTGTTCTTCACAACCTTGACCCTGGTGCGGTTTCCGACCGCATCGGTGCCGTCCTTGAGCGTCTCGATTCGGCGGATGTCCATGCGAACCGACGCGTAGAACTTCAGCGCCTTTCCACCCGCGGTGGTCTCGGGCGATCCGAAGAAGACACCGATCTTCTCGCGCAGCTGGTTGATGAAGATCATCGTCGTGTTCGTCTGGTTGAGTCCACCCGTGAGCTTTCGCAGCGCCTGGGACATCAGTCGAGCCTGGAGACCGACGTGCGAGTCGCCCATCTCACCCTCGATCTCGGCGCGCGGCACGAGAGCCGCCACGGAGTCGATGACGATGAGGTCGATGGCCCCGGAACGCACGAGCATGTCCGCGATCTCCAGAGCCTGCTCACCCGTGTCAGGCTGCGAGACGAGAAGGGCATCGATGTCGACGCCGAGCTTCGCCGCGTAGTCGGGGTCGAGCGCGTGCTCAGCATCGATGAAGGCCGCGATTCCGCCGGCACGCTGAGCATTAGCGATCGCGTGCAGCGTGAGCGTCGTCTTACCGGACGACTCCGGACCGTAGATCTCTACGATTCGACCACGCGGGAGGCCTCCGACGCCGAGAGCGACGTCGAGGGCGATGGAGCCGGTCGGGATCACGGCGACGGGGGCACGCTCGTCGCTGCCCAGCCGCATGACCGAGCCCTTTCCGAACTGGCGATCGATCTGTGCGAGTGCGGTCTCGAGGGACTTCTCGCGGTCAGCGGGTGATGGCATGACGGGCTCCTTATGCTCGCGTGGTGCCGCCTGTAGGCTGTCGCGGTCCTCCCGGCTGGGCGGAACTCTCCGACAAGGCGTATGGCTCTTCGGCTTGCTTCTCACCGTACGAGGGGCCTCGGACATTGAGTCGCCGGCACCGGGAAACAGGGAGAACAAGATCTCTGAACCACTTGTGCAGAAGACTACGCCGGTTTCGAACACATATTCGACAACACGCCGCTATGGCGTGTCGCGACGTCAGGCGTCGAACACGTCGAGCGGGCCGAGGGCTCACCTCTTGCGCGGCTCCAGGCGCCCGGCACCATGACGGCGTTCGGCGGGCACATCCGTCTCTGCGCAGAGGGCGAGCCAGATATCGCGAGGAGGAACTCCGTCGTCCAACGCCTGATCGGCGGTGCGTCCGGAGAGCTGTGTCAGGACGAGGTCGCTGACGAGAGACGGCCCACGGCCACCGAACTCCGCGTCGACGGCGCGGAGGAATTCACTGCGTCTCATGGAGAGGAAGCGCCCGGAGGGTTCAGTGGAGCGAGAGCTCGGGCTCGATCGAGGCGACCAGGTCGTCAGGGACGACGTCCGGGAACACCTGAATGCCCTCGAGCACGGAGATGCGGTCTCCGACCTCGCGCATGATGATCGAGATGGGAACGTCGAGCGCATCGGCCACCGAGGCGAGGATCTCGCTCGATGCCTCTTTCTGACCTCGTTCCACCTCGCTGAGGTAGCCGAGGGCGACGGATGCCTTGCTTGCAACCTGCCGGAGCGTACGCCCCTTCTGCAGGCGGAAGTCCCTCAGCACATCGCCGATTTCCTGTCGTACAAGAATCATCGGAACCTCCTCCCAGATCGTCTTCTCGAGGTCTCCCCCGATGAGATCGCCAGTCTAGTCCTACCGACCTTCACAAAATCTACCTTCGCACGCTGTGCTTTCGGTGTGAGCACATTGATGACAACGGAACTCATGCCGCGCCTATTCCCGCACGATTCGACGCAGCAGAGCGACCGCGGCATCGACGGTCTGCGCGCGGATCTCCGCGCGATCGCCGGGGAAGATGTGGGACTCGCTCACGGCTGAGGTCGGCGTCACGACCGCGATGTGCACCGTGCCGACGGGCTGACCGTCGGGGGACGCGGGCCCGGCGATGCCGGTGGTCGATACCCCCACGTCCGCAGCGCGCCCGTCCACGCTCACCGCGCGTCGCACCCCGTCTGCCATCTGCCGCGCGACCTCGGGGTGCACGGGGCCGTATGCGGCCAGTAGGTCGGCGTCCACTCCGAGAAGCGTGCGCTTCACCGGCGTCGCGTAGGCGACGACGGCGCCCAGCAGCGCGAGCGACGCCCCGGGGACGGACACGATCTCCGCCGCGAGGGCGCCACCTGTCAGAGACTCCGCGACGCCCAGCGTCCACCCGCGTTCGACGAGAGCGTCCAGTGCCCCCGATGCCGTCGTCACGACGACTGCCGAGACCCTCGGACCTGCGCGACGATGTAGTCGATGCCGCTCACCACCGTGAGGATCAGGACCACGATCATCAGGATCGCCGTCACGAGAACCCACGGCTCGAGCCCGATCACCACGTGGAGAGGGAGCAGCGCCCAGGACAGGGCGACGGCCTGCACCGCTGTCTTGATCTTGCCCATCCACGCCGCAGCGACGACGTGCTCCTTCGCGACGATCAGGCGATGGATCGTGATGCCCCACTCGCGGATCAGGATGATGATGACGAGCCACCAGCTCAGTTCGCCCAGCAGTGCGAGACCGATGAAGCCCGCCCCCGTGAGGAGCTTGTCTGCGATCGGATCCCAGAGCTTGCCGAAGTCGCTGACGATCTCGTACTTGCGCGCGAGGTAGCCGTCGACCCAGTCCGTCGAGATCGCCACGATGAAGAGGACAGCCGCGATCCAGCGCACAGTGATGTCACCGATGCCGTAGGTTCCCCCGATCAGGAGCAGGACGAGGAAGACGACCGCGAGAGGTATGCGAGCGATGGTGATCGCGTTGGGAAGCTGCCGAGGGATGGCCATCAGTCGCGTCCCGTCAATCCCCAGGCGTCTTCATCGCCATCGTCATCGGCTTCGACGACCGGAAGCCCCTGGAACTGGGCCTCGACCGGGTCATGCGGCAGGCCCGCGGCCGTCGCCGGGGCCACTGTGGGTGCTGCGGTCGGCGCGTCGTCGCCTCGGAGCTTCGCCATGACCTGCGGCAGCTGCTCGGCGGTAGCCAGCACGTCCCTTGCCTTAGACCCTTCGGAGGGCCCGACGATCTCGCGCGACTCCAGAAGGTCCATCAGGCGACCGGCCTTCGCGAAGCCCACGCGCAGCTTGCGCTGGAGCATCGACGTCGATCCGAACTGCGAAGACACGATGAGCTCGGCCGCCGCGAGCAGCAGCTCGAGATCGTCTCCGATGTCCTCGTCGACCTCCTTCTTCTTGGTCGGCTCCATCGCCTCCTGGACGTCGGCACGGTAGTCCGGCCGAGCCTGGCGGGTGACGTGCTTCACGACCGCGTCGATCTCCTTCTCGTCGACCCACGCACCCTGCAGACGGAACGGCTTCGACGAGCCCATCGGTGAGAAGAGCGCGTCACCCTGCCCGATCAGCTTGTCTGCACCTGGGCTGTCGAGGATCACTCGGCTGTCGGTGACGCTGGTCACGGCGAATGCGAGTCGGGAGGGCACATTGGCCTTGATCAGACCTGTGACGACGTCGACGCTCGGTCGCTGCGTCGCGAGCACCAGGTGGATCCCGGAGGCTCGAGCGAGCTGGGTGATGCGGACGATCGAGTCCTCGACGTCACGGGGAGCGACCATCATCAGGTCGGCGAGCTCGTCGACGACCACGAGGAGATACGGGTACGGCTTGAGCACCCGCTCGCTGCCCACGGGCAGCTCGACCTCGCCTGCACGCACTGCGCGGTTGAAATCGTCGATGTGGCGGAATCCGAACGACGCGAGGTCGTCGTACCGCATGTCCATCTCCTTCACGACCCACTGGAGTGCCTCGGCGGCCTTCTTGGGGTTCGTGATGATCGGCGTGATCAGGTGCGGAACACCCGCATAGCTCGTGAGCTCGACGCGCTTCGGGTCGATGAGGACCATCCGCACGTCCGAGGGCCGCGCGCGCATCAGCAGGCTCGTGATCATGGAGTTCACGAAGCTCGACTTACCGGAACCCGTGGAACCGGCGACGAGGAGGTGAGGCATCTTCGCGAGGTTCGCGATGACGATGTTGCCGCCGACGTCTTTTCCGACGCCGATGGTCATCGGATGCGTGCTCTTGTGCGCGGCCGGGGACCGCAGCACGTCGCCGAGCGCGACCATCTCCTTGTCGGCGTTGGGGATCTCGATGCCGATGGCGCTCTTGCCCGGGATCGGCGACAGGATGCGCACGTCGTTGGAAGCGACGGCGTACGCGAAGTTGTTGCTCAGCTGGAGGATCTTCTCGACCTTGACGCCGTGACCGACCTCGACCTCGTACTGCGTGACCGTCGGGCCCCGCGAGAAGCCGGTCACCTTCGCATCGACCTTGAACTGGCTCAGCACGCTCGTGATCTGCTCGATCACCTTGTCGGTCGCCTCGGAACGGACGACCGGGGGCGGCCCTTCGACGAGCAGCCCCGGGGACGGCAGGATGTACGGAGCGACGGGCGCCTGGGGGCCCCGCTCCCCCGGCCCGGAGGTTCCGAAGCCGTCGAGACCCGGCAGCTCGGGAACCTCGCCCGTGTCGGACCCGTCATCGAGCAGCGCAGTGGTCTGCTGACCGGCCAACGACTCCGTCACGGAGCGCACATCGGACAGCACTTCGGTCGCGGCATCGTACGGGTCTTCGACCACGACGGCCTGGTCGTAGGCGGGCGTCGGCTCGGAGGTGGTGAGGAGAGCGGTGATGTCGTCGGATCCGAGAGTCCCCTCGTCGGGGTCCTCTTCACGACCCGTCTTGTTCCGCCGCCACCAGGGCAGGACATCCGGGTCGTCGACCTTGTCGGCGTCGTCGATCGCGACCGCGTCCTTCGACGGCTTCTCGGTGCGCTCGGCATCGAACATCCACGCGTACAGGTCGCCGAGTCGCTGACCGATGCGGTTCGGCGGCGTCTTGGTGAGGATCAGCACGCTGAGCCCCGCGAGGAGCGTCAGCACGATGTAGGCGCCGACGGGCGTGAGGTACGAGAGGGGCTCGCCAACCATCCATCCGAAGAGACCGCCGGCCTCGCTCAGTGCCGGCATGCCGTCTTTCGGCTGGGCACGCACCAGCAGTCCTGCCGAGTCGGCTCGGCCGGCGGCGATGTGGCAGAAGCCCGCGAGGGTGAGCACGAAGAGGCCGAACCCGATGCCGATGCGCCCGTTGTCGTGGACGGAGGACGGATGACGGAACAGCCAACCGGCCAGCAGCAGAAGCAGCACCGGCATCACGAAGGCGACGCGGCCGACCAGCAGACCGACCGAGTAGGCGCTGATGTTCGAGGCGACCTCGTTGCCGATGAAGAACCACTCGTTGACTGCGCCGGCGATCGCGAGCAGCACGAGCAGGAACGGGAAGCCGTCACGCCGGTCGTCCTTCTCGAGGGTCTCAGGACCGAACGCACGGAAGAGTCCGCCGACGCCGTGGGCAAGACCGGCCCACGCGCGCACGGCGACGGGAGGCTTGTCGAGTTCGTCGATGTATTTCTTCGGCGCAGCCTGAGCCTTCGGAGCGGCCTGCCTCTTGGGGCGAGGCGTGGCGCTCTCGGACGCGCGCGCTGACTTCGTGGTACTCCTGGCCATGCTCTCACGTTACGACCAGAGGCCGACATTTCCCGTAATGACGCGGCATTCCGGCGTCTTCGCGCGGGTGCGGCGGCCCCCTTCAGGACGCGCGGTGCACCATGGTGTCGCGGGCATCCCCGATGTCCGTGACGACGAACCCCTCCGACCGATAGAGGGTGCGTGCGAAGTTGTCGCGTTCCACGCTCAGGCTGATCCTCGGGTGGCCCTGCTCCCCCGCGTGTGCCACCAACCGGCGCAGCAGCGTCCGGCCGACGCCGTGGGCACGCCAGATCGGCTGAACTCCGATGATGAGTTCAGGCACCGCCGTTCCCACGAAGCCGAAGCCGGGGTCATCCTGCGACAGCATCCGGTACCAGGCAGCACCGATGGGCTGCCCCTCGGTGTCGATCGCCACGAAACCCGCGTCCGCCGGCCGCATCCACCCTGCGATGTAACGTCGGTGCTCGGTCGCGGTCAGGATCTCATGGCGCGCCCGCGCTCCGCCCGAGCGCCAGTTCGCCGCCTCGACGACCATGTCGCCGAGAAAGCTCCCGTCCGCCTGCGCGGCGGGTCTGATCGAGAAGGAGTCCGACATGCACAGAGCCTACGGTGCGCGCGTTACAGCCGGGTGTCGTCCCACTGTGAACGCGCGACCGCGTGATCAGGCTTCGATGACGAGGGGGACGATCATCGGACGACGGCGGAGCTTCTGGTTGACCCAGCGTCCGATCGTGCGGCGGATGACCTGAGAGAGCGCATGCGTGTCGCGGACGCCGTTGCCGGACGCCTCCTTGAGCGCGGCGATGATCTTCGGCGTGACGTCGTCGAACACGGAGTCGTCTTCCGCGATACCTCGTGCATGGATCTCCGGGCCCGAGATGATCCGCCCGGTCTGGGCATCCACCACGACGATCACCGAGACGAAGCCCTCTTCGGCCAGGATGCGGCGGTCCTTGAGGTCGGCGTCGGTGATGGCGCCCACCGTCGAGCCGTCGACGTAGACGAAACCGAGGTCGAGCTGACCGACCACGCGGGCGTCACCGTCCTTCAGATCGATCACCGTGCCGTTCGAGGCGATGATCGTCCGTTCGGCCTCGACGCCGGTGTCCTGAGCGAGCTTCGCGTTCGCGATCAGGTGACGGTACTCGCCGTGCACGGGGAGGACGTTCTTCGGCTTGAGGATGTTGTAGCAGTAGATCAGCTCGCCTGCGGCCGCGTGCCCCGAGACATGGACCTTCGCGTTGGCCTTGTGGACCACGTTCGCGCCGAGCTTGGTCAGGCCGTCGATCACGCGGTACACGGCGTTCTCGTTGCCGGGGATCAGACTGGACGCCAGGATGACGGTGTCGCCGGGGCCGGGCTCGATCGCGTGGTCGAGGTTCGCCATGCGGCTGAGCACGGCCATCGGCTCACCCTGCGACCCCGTGGACATGTAGACGATCTTGTCGTCGGGAAGATCGCGCGCCTTCTTGTAGTCGATCAGCAGACCGCTCGGCACCTTCAGATAGCCGAGGTCCTCGGCGATCGTCATGTTGCGCAGCATGCTCCGCCCGAGCAGCGCGACGCGGCGTCCGTGCGCGTGGGCCGCGTCGAGGACCTGCTGCACTCGGTGCACGTGACTGGAGAAGCTCGCGACGATCACGCGGCGCGGAGCCTTGCCGATCACCTGGTCGAGCACCGGTCCGATCGAGCGCTCGGTCGGCGTGAAGCCGGGCACGTCCGCGTTCGTGGAGTCGACCAGGAACAGGTCGACGCCCTCCTCGCCGAGGCGCGCGAACGCACGGAGGTCGGTGATGCGGCCGTCGAGCGGCAGCTGGTCCATCTTGAAGTCACCGGTCGCCAGCACGAGGCCCGCGGGCGTGCGGATCGCGACCGCGAGCGCATCGGGGATCGAGTGGTTGACCGCGACGAACTCGAGATCGAACGGGCCGACCTGCTCGCGCTGCCCTTCCTTCACCGTGAGGGTGAAGGCCTTGATGCGGTGTTCCTTGAGCTTGGCCTCGACGAGGGCGAGCGTGAGACCCGATCCGATGACGGGGATGTCGCTCTTGAGGCGGAGCAGGTAGGGAACCGCGCCGATGTGGTCCTCGTGACCGTGCGTGAGGACCACTCCGACGATGTCGTCGAGGCGTCCCTTGATCGGCTCGAAGTCCGGCAGGATCAGATCGACGCCCGGCTGGTGCTCTTCGGGGAAGAGCACGCCGCAGTCGACGATCAGGATCTTGCCGTCGAACTCGAAGATCGTCATGTTGCGGCCGATCTCGCCGAGGCCGCCGAGCGGGGTGACCCGCAGCGTCCCCTCGTCGAGTGCTGCGGGTTCTGCGATCGGGGTGGACATGCTGTCTCCTCAGTCGGACACTCCACGCGTCCGTTCGTTCGTTGTGACGCGGCTCACCGCGCCCGGTGTCAGCGGGTCGTGCCGTGCACCTTCGGCAGGGCACCGCCCGCGGCCGCGTTGCGGTCGGGGCGGAAGTTGGAGAAGTCTGCGCCTGGAACGTCCTTCACGAGATCGAGCTCGTCCTCGATGAGGGCGGCCTCCCACTCTTCGGGACCGACGAGCGGCAGACGGACGCGCGGGCTCGAGATACGGCCGAGTCCGTGCAGGATGTACTTCGCCGCGACCGTGCCCGGCACGTGCGTCATGACGGCGCGCACCAGCGGCTCCAGGCGCTTGTGCTCCGCGGTCGCGGTCGTGAGGTCGCCGCGGTTCACCGCGTCGATGATGGTGCGGTACGGAGTCGCGGCGATGTTCGCGGTCACGCCGATCAGACCGGTCGCGCCGATCGCGAGGTGCGGAAGCACGTTCGCGTCGTCGCCCGAGAAGTACATGAGGTCGGTCTGGTTGAGCACGCGGCTCACTTCGGAGAAGTCGCCCTTGGCGTCCTTCACGGCGAGGATGTTCGGGTGCTTCGCGAGTCGCAGGATGGTCTCGTACTTGATCGGCACGCCCGTGCGTCCCGGGATGTCGTAGAGGATCACCGGGAGGTCGGTGGCGTCGGCCACCAGGCGGAAGTGGGTCAGGATGCCGGCCTGCGTGGGCTTGTTGTAGTACGGCGTGACGATCATGATGCCGTCGGCGCCGGCCTTCTCGCTGGCCTTGTACAGCTCGATCGCGTGGGCGGTCTCGTTGGATCCGCCACCCGTGATGATCTTGGCGCGACCGGCGGAGACCGACTTGCCGATCTCGACCAGCTTGAGCTTCTCGGGGTCCGTGAGGGTCGAGGTCTCGCCGGTCGTTCCCGTCACGACGATTCCGTCAGCACCTGCGGTGATGACATCATCGATGTGCTTCTCGACGGCGGGCCAATCGACTTCACCGTCGGCCGTCATCGGAGTGACGAGCGCGACGAGAACCTGTCCGAAAGGGTTGCCCGAGTGCGTCATGCCCCCAAGCGTATCGGTTCGCGTGACGCTCACGCAGACCGGGCAGCGCGGATGACATCGCCGCGGGCGATGGCGACCTTGTCCCGGAGCACCAGCCCGACGAGCTCGCCCGCCTTGGCTTCGTTCGCGCGCTTGCGGAACATCTCGATCTCGACGATCCGCGTCTGCGCCTGCACAGCACCGTCACGCAGCACCGCGATGTCGTCGTCGACCCGGAGCACGCCCGACGTCACGCTGCCCGTCGCGACCACTCCGCGACCCGTGATGGTGAAAACGTCCTCGACGGTGAATTCCGTCGAGGAGGTGTTCACAGACAGAGGGTCCGATGCCGGAAACCGAGCAGTCTGCCCGGTCGTCGTCGCAGCGGAGCCCCCGGCTGTCATGACTGCGAGGCGCGCGGCCTCGGCCTCGTTGTAGCGCCGCAGAACCTCGTTCGCGTCGTCGGAGTCCCGCTTCCTGCCGAACAGCCATCCCATACTGTCGATCCTAGGGAGACCGAGGCGTCGACGCACGGAAGGCTCAGGTCAGACGCGACCCCGTCGCGCGACGCCGGAGGTCACCGAGCTCGGGAGCAGACTCGCGAGCGCGACGATCGCTTTGTAGCGCAGCGACGGGATCGAGACGGCCTTGCCTCGCGCCGCATCTCGGAGGCCTTCGCGCACGACATCACGTGCATCCAGCCACATGAACGCCGGGACGCCCTCGTGCCCGGGCGCGAGCCCCATCCGCTCGTGGAAGGTCGTGTGCGTGAACCCGGGGCAGACCGCGGTCACACTGACCCTGTCGGCGGCGTACTCGGCGTTCGCCCAGCGGCTGAAGCCGATGAGCCAGCTCTTGCAGGCCGAGTACGTCGAGCGGGAGATGAAACCGGCGACGGATGCGACGTTGATGATGCGTCCACCGCGGCCGCGCATCGACCCGAGCGCCGCGTGCATGAGGCGCATCGACGCCTCGACGTGGACGCGGAGGTGCCGCACCTCGTCATCGATGTCGTTGTCGGCGAACTGCAGAGGCAGGCCGAAGCCGGCGTTGTTGATCAGCAGATCCACCGGATCGGAGGCGTCACGGAGACGGTCGGCGACCCTGTCGACATCGGCGGCGACGGAGAGATCCGCGACGATGATCTCGACCGCGATGCCGTACTCGCTGCGCAGTTCGGCCGCGACGCTCTCGAGAGCATCCGCCGAGCGGGCCACCAGCACGAGATCGGCACGACGACGGGCAAGCTGACGGGCGAACTCGACGCCGAGCCCGGCGCTCGCTCCCGTGATCAGTGCGGTGGGCATCAGCGCTCGTATCCCAGGAAGCGGAAGCGGACTCCCGAGCGCGAGGTCTGCCACTCCCCCTCGTCGACCAGACGCCATCCGGCCTTCGACGGGGCGTACGCGTCGCCCGCGACGGCGAGATCGAGTTCGGTGACCTCGAGCCGGTCGGCGTCGGCGATCACGAGTCGGAAGATCTCGGCTCCACCGATGATCCAGACCTTCTCGTGTCCGCGCACCGCAGCGGTGACGGTGGCTGCGCGGGTCACGCCCTCTTCGGCCCAGTCCTGTCGGCGGGTGATGACGATGTTCTCGCGTCCGGGGAGAGGGCGGAACCGTTCAGGCAGGGAGTCCCAGGTCTTTCGCCCCATGATCACGGGCGCCCCGAGGGTCTTCTCCTTGAAGTGCGCGAGATCTTCGGGGACGTTCCACGGCATTCCGCCTTCGGCTCCGATGACACCGCCCTGCGCTTCGGCCCAGATCAGGCCGACCCACGTCACACCGCCACCGCCGCCCTGATCGGGGCGTGGTGCTGGTAGTCCTCGACGACGAAGTCGTCGTAGGCGTAGTCGAAGATCGACTCCGGCTTCCGGGCGAAGCGCAGCGACGGGTAGGGATACGCCTCGCGACTCAGCTGCTCGCGCACCTGCTCGAGGTGGTTGTCGTAGATGTGGCAGTCACCACCGGTCCAGACGAAGTCGCCCGGTTCCAGGCCGACCTGCTGCGCCACCATCAGCGTCAGCAGCGCGTACGAGGCGATGTTGAACGGGACGCCGAGGAACAGATCGGCACTGCGCTGGTAGAGCTGGCAGGAGAGTTTGCCGTCGGCGACATAGAACTGGAAGAGCGCGTGGCACGGCGCGAGGGCCATGTCGGGGATGTCCGCCGGATTCCACGCCGAGACGATCAGTCGGCGGGAATCGGGAGCCTTGCGGATCTGATCGATCACGTCGCTCAACTGATCGATGCTCTGTCCGTCGGGCGTGGGCCAGGACCGCCACTGAACGCCGTAGACGGGGCCGAGATCGCCCGAGGCATCCGCCCACTCGTCCCAGATGGTGACGCCGTTCTCCTGCAGCCATTTGACGTTGGAGTCACCCCTGAGGAACCAGAGGAGCTCGTAGGCGATCGACTTGAAGTGAACGCGCTTCGTCGTGATCAGCGGGAATCCCTGCGAGAGGTCGAACCGGATCTGCCTGCCGAAGACGCTCGTGGTCCCCGTGCCGGTGCGATCCGACTTGTGCGTGCCGGACTCCAGCACGTCGCGGAGCAGGTCTTCATACGGCGTCGGGACGGCTGCGCTCATGTCTGCCAGACTACCCGCCCGCCGGGGCAGCGAGCTCGTTCGTCACGATGCGACACATCGGCCCCTGCGTGTTCGAGTGGCACTTATTCTCTATCCATGTCGCCCGGAATCGCCCTCACCGTGATCGGAGCGCTCCTCGTGGTCGCCGCCGTCGTCGGGATCGTGCTGCGGCTGCTCGACGGACGACGTCGAGGAGGCGGGCACCTCCTGTTCGATCCGGCCGATGCGGACGCCGGTCGGCTCGGTGCGCACGCCACGCTCGTGCAGTTCAGCACCGAGATGTGCGCACGCTGCCCGCAGGTGCGCAGGATGCTGTCGAGCTACGTCGCAGACACCGACGGCCTGCACCACCTCGAGGTCGACCTCACGCATCGACCCGATCTCTCGGCACGATACAAGGTGCTGCAGACCCCGACGACGTTCATCGTCGACGGCTCCGGCGCCGTCCGCGCACGGTTCCACGGCGTCCCGCATCGCCACGCACTCACCGAAGCACTCGCCGCCGTCTGAGGCGGGAACGACTGGAGCAGAGATGACCACTCCCGCAGGTATCGACCCTCGTGGACCGCGCTTCGCCGCGACGATCACGACCGTGCTGCTGCTCGCCGCGACCTTCCTCGGCCTCATCGGCATCTCGACGGCGCGGACGGCCGGCGGCATCGCGGCCATCAAGGCTGCCACGCTGCTCCAGCGGGCGATCGATCCCGGGTTCCTCCTCACGGCCGTCATCGCCCTGCTCTTCCTCTGGAGCGTGCTCTCCCCGGCGACGGCACCCTGGGGCGTCGTGTTCCGCCGATTCGTGCGCCCGCGGCTCGCGCCGCCCACCGAGCTCGAGGACCCTCGCCCTCCGCGCTTCGCGCAGGGCGTCGGGCTCTTCGTCGTCACGATCGGCCTCGTCCTGCACCTCGTCGGTGTGCCGTGGGCGCTGCCGATCGCGACGGCTGCCGCGTTCATCGCCGCCTTCCTCAACGCCGCGTTCTCGTTCTGCCTCGGATGCCAGATCTACCTGCTGCTGCAGCGAGCCGGCATCCTCGGTCGGGCGCCCTCCGCCGCCTGAGCACGGTTCCGCCGGGCGCACCCGGTCGATAGGCTGGCCCCACACGCGAGCGCACATCCCGCGGCGCGAGAACCGGAGGAATCATGCCCGTTACCAGCGAAGCCACCACCACCTGGACCGGATCCCTCGCGGAGGGCTCGGGCACCGTCGCCTTCTCGTCGTCGAAGCTCGGCACCTTCCCGATCAACTGGAAGGCCCGCAGCGAGGGCAGCGACACCACCACCACTCCTGAGGAACTGATCGCCGCGGCTCATGCCTCCTGCTTCAGCATGGCGCTCTCCCACGCCCTGTCGGAGAACGGCACCCCACCGGAGCGCGTCAACACCAGCGCGTCGGTCACTTTCAAGCCGGGGGTCGGCATCACCGGCAGCCACCTCAACGTCAACGCCGTCGTGCCTGGACTCACTCCCGAGGCGTTCCAGACGATCGCAGCCGAGGCCAAGGTGGGTTGCCCCGTGTCTCAGGCTCTCGCCGGCATCGAGATCACGCTCGAGGCCACACTCGCCTGAATCGGGTCAGACCCGGGCGAGGCGGATCGCCTCACGGATGCTGGCGCGGGCGTCTTTTCGACGCCCCGCCGCATCCTGCACCACACCCAGGCGATAGCGGGCCCGCCAGTCCCCCGGTGCCGCGTCCGCGTCCGCGACGTACCGCTGGATCAGCGGGTCGGCATCGGCGCGGGCGATCCGTCCGCTGGGGGTGAGTTCAGTCTCCGCCTCAGGCATGCCGCCCTCGGCGTCCAGCTGCCGGCCGAGACGGTCGGCACCGAAGCCGAACTGCATCTCTCGCACGAGCGCCCAGGCTCCGATCGGGGCGAGCACGATGAGCGCGATCCCCATTCCGATCGACACGGGTGTCCCCACGGCGAAGAACATCACCGCGAGCCAGACGGCGACCGCGAGATAGACGAGCAGGGCCGCACCCATGAGACCCACGCCGATCCGCGACATCACGAGCGGATGCCGATGTCGATCATGCTCTCGAGGCCGATGAACACACCGGTCGCCTGAGCCGCGAAGGGGACGGCGAGACGGATCCCGGGAGCGTAGGCGAGAGCGGGGTCGACGGTGTCATGGGTGAACGTCAACGACTCTCCGGGCCCGGAGAGGATGACCTCCTGCTTGGCGATGACGCCGGGACGACGCAGCGAATGGATCGGCACGCTGCCGACCTGCTGCCCCCGTGCACGCTGATCGGCATGCGGAGCGCTGACGGGGCCCTGCTCGACGCGTGCGGCCGCGATCAGCTCGGCGGTGCGGATCGCGGTCCCGCTCGGAGAATCGACCTTGGCCTCGTGATGCGCCTCGATGATCTCTGCCGATCCGAAGAACGGGGCCGCAGCCGCCGCGAGAGCCGACCCGAGCACGGACCCGAGCGAGAAGTTCGGGATGAAGACGACGCCGGTGCCGGCGTTCTCGACGAGCGGTCGTACGAGCGCGATGCGCTCGCTCGACCAGCCCGACGTCGCGACGAGGACGTTGATCTGTCGCTCGACCGCTGCTCGGACGACGTCGACGCTCACCTGAGGCGTGGTCGCATCAATCACCAGTCCGGCGCCCTCGAGATCGGCGAGATCGCTCCGAGACGTGAGCACGCGACTCACCTCGAAACCCTCGAGCTCGTCGATCACCGCGTGGATGATCGAGCCGAGCTTTCCGGTGCCGCCGACGAGTGCTACCTGCGTGGTCATGCGTTCAGTCTATTTCTCGGGTGCTCCCCGACCGCCCAGGCGGGCCGGAGCACGGCGAATCAGACCGGCATCGTGTCGGGGATCCCCGTCCGCAGCTCCACGGGGAGGTGCCCTGTGTCGTTGTGGGTGAGCAGCGTCCACGGACGCCCCTGCTTCTGAGCGATCACGGTCAGCCCGCAGTGCGCCTGGTTGAGGGTCATCCAGCGCCACTCGGGCGCGCCGAGGACCTCGCGCACGAACCACGAGATCACGAAGTTGTGCGTGATGAGCACCTCGTGCACGTCGCCCGGCTTGCGCACCAGGAACTCGTTCACCGCGTCGAACATCTGGGCCCGGCCGGCCTCGAGCTCGGCCTCGGTGATCGAGCCGAAGAACGGTTCGTAGGCTGCAGGCGTCTCTTCGGTCATGCCGGTGGGCACGCAGTCGAACAGCAGAGCGGTCGGCTCGGGGTCGACGGACGGCAGGCGGGCTGCGATCGCCCGAGCCGTCTCATTGGCTCGCAGCAGCGGCGAATGCCAGACGGCATCGAGCGGCAGACCCGAGAGCCGGTCTGCGATCAGCTCCGCCTGACGCTGGCCTCGTGGCGACAGGGGTCCGTCGGCGAGACCGTGCTCGGCGTCCTGATGTTCACCATGTCTGACCAGATATATGTAATGCGTCACAAACTCGCTCGCTTCATCGACAGCGCTTGCCGGGATTCACTCCACCCTATGCCAGGTCTGTGACAGGGCGTTACGACGCTCAGTTGCCGGCGCGGGTGAGCTCAGCGACCTGGGCACGCGACAGCGTGACCCCTGCGCCCTGCATCAGCTCGTCGACGTGATCGGTCGCGAAGGTGTTGACGATCGGCGCCGCGATCGTTCGCTGCGCGAGCAACCAGGCGATCGAGACGGCGGCGACCGGCACCTCGAGCTCGGTGGCCACCTGGTCGAGGGCCCGCAGGATCTTGGTCCCCCGACGGTTGAGATGACCGCGGAGCTGCTCGCCACGCACTCCTCTCGAGGTCAGCGCCTTGCTGCGATGCCTCCCGGAGAGGAACCCGTGCTCCAGGGCGTGCGACGGTGTCACCGCGAGGCCCTGCGCACCCGCCACGAGGCGCAGATCACCCTCGAACGGCTGTCGGCGGACGAGGTTGTAGGGCGAGTCGATGACCTCGATGCGCGGGTACCCCGCCGAGGCGAGGATGCGAGCCTCGACGAGTCGCTCCGGCGCGAATCCGAAGGCGCCGAGGGCACCGATCTTGCCCGCATCGACCATCCACTCGACGGTCGCGAGCGTGTCCTCGAGGTTCGTGGTCTTGTCGAGGGTCGCGTCGAGGTAGAGCACGTCGATGCGCTCGACTCCCAGCCGTGTGAGCGAGCCTTCGACCGCTCGGACCAGGTTGACGGATCCGAGACCGGGATTGTCAGCGTGCGCGCCGATCCTCACGCTGAGCACCGCGCGCTCGCGCTGTCCACGCGACTGCAGCCACTGGCCGATGATGTGCTCGCTGCGCCCGCCTGAGAAGCCGTCAGCGGTGTGGATCGCGTTGCCGCCGAACTCGACGTAGCGGTCGAGGATCCCGTGGCTCGTCTCGAGATCGACGTTCCAGCCGAACTCCGCCGCGCCGAGCATCAGGGGGAAGGTGTCGAGGCCGGTCTCGCCGAGTGGGACGCGGATGCTCTCCCCTATCCCGGGTCCGACGATCGGGATGGGTGCGGACGGGTGCTCTGCCGCGCCCTGCTGCGCGCGTTCGGGCGACGTGCCTGCGCCTACGCTGAACAACCGCATATCCTCACCCCCGCGTCAGTCGGTGCGTACCGACCTGCGTCACTGCCTGTAATGCACCCCCCGGTGCGTACTTCGAGAGTAAGCGACATCCGCGAACTCGCCGACCAATCCGGGGAACGGCGCAAGAACTTCCCATAACGGTTTGGTCACATCGGATACGACGAAGCCCGGGCCGTCCGCAAGGACGGGCCCGGGCCTCGTATCGAAGCGCTCCGATTACTCGGCTGCGGCCTCTTCAGCAGGAGCGGCGTCCGCTGCGGGAGCGTCGTCGAGCACGGGCTCGAGCGACAGCTTGCCGCGGTCGTCGATCTTCGTGATCTTCACGAGGATCTTCTGACCGACCGACAGCACGTCGTCGACGTTCTCGACACGCTTGCCACCGGCGAGCTTGCGCACCTCGGTGACGTGCAGCAGTCCGTCCTTGCCCGGGAGCAGCGAGACGAACGCACCGAACGTCGCGATCTTGACGACGGTTCCGAGGAACTGCTCGCCCACCTCGGGGTTGGTCGGGTTGGCGATCGCGTTGACCTGGGCACGGGCTGCCTCGGCCGAGGGGCCGTCGGTCGCGCCGATGTAGACGGTGCCGTCCTCCTCGATGGAGATCTGCGCGCCGGTCTCGTCCTGGATCGCGTTGATCGTCTTGCCCTTCGGGCCGATCAGCTCGCCGATCTTGTCGACCGGGATCTGCACGCTGATGACGCGCGGCGCGGTCGGCGCCATCTCGTCGGGAGCGTCGATCGCGGCGTTCAGGACGTTGAGGATCGTCAGACGTGCGTCGCGGGCCTGGGTCAGCGCGCCGGCGAGCACCGACGACGGGATGCCGTCGAGCTTCGTGTCGAGCTGGATGGCCGTGACGAACTCGCTGGTACCGGCGACCTTGAAGTCCATGTCGCCGAGCGCGTCCTCCGCACCGAGGATGTCGGTGAGTGCGGCGTAGCGCGTCTCACCGTTGACCTCGTCGGAGACGAGACCCATCGCGATACCGGCGACGGCTGCGCGCAGCGGCACACCCGCGTTCAGGAGCGACAGGGTCGACGCGCAGACGGAGCCCATCGACGTCGAGCCGTTGGAGCTCAGCGCCTCGGAGACCTGACGGATCGCGTAGGGGAACTCCTCGCGGCTCGGCAGCACCGGCACGAGTGCGCGCTCGGCGAGGAAGCCGTGCCCGATCTCGCGACGCTTCGGCGAACCGACCCGGCCGGTCTCACCGGTCGAGTAGGGCGGGAAGTTGTAGTGGTGCATGTAGCGCTTGCTCGTCGTGGGCGACAGCGAGTCGATCTGCTGCTCCATCTTGAGCATGTTCAGCGTGGTGATGCCCATGATCTGGGTCTCGCCGCGCTGGAAGATCGCCGAGCCGTGGACGCGCGGGATGACCTGCACCTCGGCGTCGAGCGGACGGATGTCCGCCAGGCCACGGCCGTCCATGCGCACGCTCTCCGTGAGGATGCGACCGCGGACGATCTTCTTCGTGACCGACTTGTACGCCGCGGAGAACTCGAGCGGAGCGCCCGCAGGCAGGTTGCCGGCCTCGACCGCTTCGATGAGCTGCGCCTTGACGCGGTCCTTGACCTCGTCGTCCTTGCCCTGACGCTCCTGCTTGTCGGCGATCTGGTAGACGTTCACCAGGTCGTCGTAGGAGCGCTCGGCCACGAAGTCGTAGACCTCGCTGGAGTACGGCGGGAAGACCGGGTACACGCCCGGCTCCTTCGCCGCGGTGGCGGCGAGCTCGGCCTGAGCCTTGACGAGCTGGGCGATGAACGGCTTGGACGCCTCGAGACCCTGCGCGACGACGGCCTCGTCGGGCTTGGTGGCCCCGGCCTTGATCAGGTTCCAGCTGCCCTCGGTGGCCTCAGCCTCGACCATCATGATCGCGACGTCCTCGGTGCCGTCGGACTTGGTGACGACACGACCGGCGACGATCAGGTCGAACACTGCCTCGCTGACCTGCTCGGCGGTGGGGAACGCGACCCACTGGTCGGCGTGCTCGCCCTGGCCCGGGATGAACGCGAGGCGCACACCGGCGACGGGGCCCGAGAACGGGAGACCCGAGATCTGCGTCGACGCGGAGGCCGCGTTGATCGCGAGAGCGTCGTAGAACTCGCCGGGAGCGATCGAGAGCACGGTGATGACGATCTGGACCTCGTTGCGGAGACCGTCGACGAACGACGGACGCAGCGGGCGGTCGATCAGACGGCAGACGAGGATCGCCTCGGTCGAGGGGCGACCCTCACGACGGAAGAACGAGCCGGGGATCTTGCCGGCTGCGTACGAACGCTCTTCGACGTCGACCGTCAGCGGGAAGAAGTCGAAGCCTTCGCGCGGGTGCTTTCCTGCGCTCGTGGCCGAGAGGAGCATGGTCTCGCCGTCGAGGTAGGCGGCGACTGCGCCCTGAGCCTGCTGCGCGAGGCGGCCGGTCTCGAAGCGGATGGTGCGGGTGCCGAAGCGGCCGTTGTCGAGAACGGCCTCGGTGGCGGTGATTTCAGGACCTTCCAAGAGGTCTCTCCTTCTTTGTTTAGACTCGCGAATCCGTATGACGCGCGAGCGTGTGTCATGAAGGAGCGGATGCAGCCGGATACGGGCGCGCGGGCAATCCCGCGAATGTCACCTGCGCTGGCCACCAGTAGAAAGCCACCCGACGACCCGCCGAGGAACCCACCACAGGGGACCAGCTCTCCGCCGATCGCTCCATGAGTCGATATGAAGTTGTGCGGCCGACAGACGTCGACCTCGTCCAGCCTATCAGCGGCGCCCCGGAAACCCCCGCGACTGCGCCATCCGGATGTTCGGACACGCGACGGCCACGCGGCGTTCACCGATCGGATGCCGGCGCGTGAGGGGCATCCGCTGTCCTGACATCATGCGCATGTCAGTGATCGGATGCGGGTACCTCGGTGCCGTGCACGCCGCAGCGATGGCCTCTCTCGGACACGACGTCGTCGGCATCGACGTCGACGCGCAGAAGGTCGCGGTGCTGACGAGCGGCGCCGCGCCGTTCTTCGAGCCACAGCTCGCTGAGCTCCTGCAGGAGGGCCTCGCCTCAGGTCGATTGCGATTCAGCACCGAGATGTCGGAGGCATCCGGGGCAGCCGTCCACTTCATCGCTGTCGGCACTCCACAGATCTCGGGCGGGCACGCGGCAGACCTTCGTTTCGTCGACGCCGCCGTGGACGCGCTGCTCCCCCATCTGCGCCGCGGTGACGTGGTGGCCGGCAAGTCGACGGTGCCGGTGGGCACGGCCGAGCGCCTGAGCACCGCGGTCGCCGACTCCGGCGCGACCCTGGTGTGGAACCCCGAGTTCCTCCGCGAGGGCTGGGCGGTACACGACACGATCTCGCCCGACCGCCTCGTGGTGGGTGTTCCCTCCGGGGACGATGGCGAACGAGCCGCCGACCTCCTCCGCGAGGCGTATCGCCCCGCGGTCGAGGCGGGGACGCCGTTCCTCGTGACCGATCTGGCGACGGCCGAACTCGTCAAGGGCGCCGCGAACGCCTTCCTCGCGACCAAGATCTCGTTCATCAACGCGATGGCCGAGATCGCGGAGGCCGCGGGTGCAGATGTCGCCCTCCTCGCGGACGCGCTCGGGCATGACACCCGGATCGGACGGAGATATCTGGGCTCGGGCATCGGGTTCGGCGGCGGCTGTCTTCCGAAGGACATCCGCGCCTTCGCCGCACGGGCCGAGGAGCTGGGGCGAGCCGAGGCCGTCGGATTCCTGCGCGAGGTCGACTCGATCAACCTCCGGCGACGTGACAGAGCCGTCCAGCTCGTCGTCGACGCCCTGGGTGGGCTCGTGTTCGGACGGCGGATCGCGGTGCTCGGAGCCGCGTTCAAGCCCTTCAGCGATGACATCCGCGACTCCCCCGCCCTCGATGTGGCGGTGCGACTGCGCGGTCTCGGCGCGGACGTGATCGTCACGGACCCTGCCGCTCTCGACAATGCGATGGCCGCGCACCCGCAGCTCGGCTACGCCGCCGAGCGCGACGAGGCGCTGCGAGACGCGGATGCCGTCGTGATCGTCACGGAGTGGGACCTCTACCGCCGCGAGATGACCCCCGAGCACGCCGGGTCCCTCGTCGCGGGACGAGTCATGATCGACGGCCGGAACTGTCTCGACGCGGCCGCCTGGCGCGCCGCCGGATGGACGTATCACGGCATGGGGCGCCGCTGATCGCACGCGGGTCCACGCGTCACGGCCCCGACCCGGCCACTCGAGCGACAGGCGCGCTCGCCTCGGGCCCGTCAGCTCACCCGCACTCCGCTGGGCGAGTTCGACCTGCCCAGATACACGTAATCGTCGTGCTTCGCCGTGCGCCCGTCGCCGGCGGTACGACCGTGCATCCGGCGCCACACCCAGGGCAGCGCGTGTCTGCGCCACCACAGCCCCGCACCGATCGACTCGTGCTCGTGCAGTGCAGCGTCGAGAGCGCCCAGAGCGTCGGCGTGCGGGACGGCCAGCACCTCGCCCACTCGGTACGCGAGGAAGCGGTGACCGCGGCTGCTGAGGTGCACGAGGTCCTCGCCCCAGTTCGGCCGATCCGGAAGGGTCGGGTGCAGGTCAGTGTCGATCAGGACCGCCCCTGTGCGGGCGGCGATGCCCGCGAGCGCTGTCGCGAAGGCCGCGAAGCGCCGGGAGTAGATCGCCGCAGCCCGTCGACGAGGGAGGAACGGCGTGACCAGCACGACATCCGCTCCGATGCCCCGGAGCCGCCTCACCGCCCGCTCGACCTCTGCGGCGAGCGCAGGGATGTCGACGGTCGGCTTCACCAGGTCGTTCGCGCCGATGAGGATCGACACGAGGTCCGGTTCGAGCTCGAGGGCACGGGGGAGCTGGATCTCGCAGACGTCCCGGACGCGTTTCGACCTGATCGCGAGGTTCGCGTAGTGCAGGCCGCCCCGGGCGGCGAGCAGGAGTGCGAGGCGGTCCGCCCATCCGCGCAGGGCGCCGTCGGGCGCCGGGTCGCAGAGGCCTTCGGTGAGCGAGTCCCCCATCGCGACGTAGCGCTGCCAGCGACGGGCCTCGACGGGGGCGGTGATCTCCGGGCGGGTCAGACGACGTGCACGGAGCCCTGAGTCCACGGCGCGGAGCATCCTCGCTTCGTCGAAGTGCCCCAGTAGCTGGTCGCACACGCTCGCCCAGCTGCGCCCCTGCACGGCCTCATGTCCGGCCGCGCCGAATGCTCTGCGCTTACGCTCGTCTCCGGCGAGGTCGGCGACCCTCATGCGCAGGTCGTCGAGGTCACCCGGGCGGTAGAGCCATCCGTCGATCCCCATCCTGACGAGGTCCAGGGGGCCGCCTCGTCCGGTGGCGACGACGGGTACCCCGCTCGCATGCGCCTCCTGCAGCGTCTGTCCGAAGGTCTCGCTCTCTCCCGGGTGCACGAACACGTCGAACGAGGCCATCGCGGCGGCGAGCGCTCCCCCGTCGAGGTGGCCGAGGAAGATCGCGTGCGGCATCAGCGACTCGAGCCTCGCTCGGCTGGGTCCGTCCCCGACGATCACGAGTCTGGCCCCGGGGATGCTCTGCAGTGCGACCAGGTCCTCGACCTGCTTCTCGGGCGCGAGGCGGCCGACGTATCCGATGACGACATCACCACCCCACTGCGCTCGCAGCTCGACGCTGCGGCGAGAGGGCTGGAACCGCTCGGCGTCCACCCCTCTGCCCCACCGGCGTACCCGATCGACCCCGAGGGAGGCGAGCCGCTCGGCGGAGTCTGCCGACGGCGCGAGCGTGAGGGTCGCCCGACGGTGGAGCCGCGCGATGTGCGAATGTGCGATGCCGGTCGTCGCGGGGACCCGGTATCGCTCCGTGTACGCGGCGACATCGGTCTGGTAGGCGGCGACCGCGGCGACGTCGAGACGCTCTGCGGCGAGCGCTCCTCGCCAGCCCAGCGCGAAGGGCGACGCGAGGTGCACGACGTCGGGTCGGAAGTGACGAAGGGACGCCGCGACCCGGTGGGCGGGTGAGGTCCCCACCCGCACATTGCGGTACCCGGGGAGCGCGAGACTCGGGATGGGTTCGATCGCCGCGCCGCTGATCTCGGTGGGGATGCCGACGGCATCGGGTGCGATCACGTGCGCCTCATGGCCCGTGCGCTCGAGGTGCTTCAGGATCTGCAGGACGGATCCGGTGACACCGTTCATGTGCGGAAGGAAGGACTCTGTGACGATCGCGACTCTCACATGCTCAGGATGCCGTCGACGACGCCTGCCGAAGACACGAAGTGCCCTGAATCACCAGAAGTTCACCGGATGCTGGATCGCGCGTCACCGGCTATCCGGACGTTGGTTCCCGTTCACCTGCGCCGAGCACTCTGGAGCCGTGTCCGATCTGCTCACCGGTCCCTGGGCCCTCGCCATCATGAGCCTCCTCGTACTCGGTGACGCGTTCTTCGTCGTCGTGCCGGGCGAGATCGCCGTCACCGCGCTCGGCGCCGTCTCCTCGTCGTCGGGTGTGCCTCCCCTGTGGGCGGTGATCGTCTGCGCGGGAGTCGCAGCCGCGGCAGGCGACGGCGCCTGCTATCTGATCGGTCGCACGGTCGGGACGGAACGCTGGCGGTGGATGCGGACGCCTCGCGTTCGTCAGGCTCTCGCCTGGGCGCGACGCCGACTCGACGGCGGAACGGCCACGGTGCTGTTCACGGCCCGCTTCGTTCCTTTCGCGCGTCTGGCCATCAACCTCGTCGCCGGCGCGTCGCGCATACATCCCGGTCGGTATCTGTGTCTGGTGACCGTGGCGGCGTTCGGGTGGGCGACGTATCAGGCATCCGTGGGCGCCGTCGTCGCCGCTCTCGTTCCCGGTGGCCCGGTGGTGGCCGTCGGGGTGTCCGTGGCGGTCGCACTCGGTCTCGGTGCGGTGATCGATCTCGCCTCCCGCAGAGCACGGCGGTAATCCTCCCCGCCCATCAGAGGCGTGCCCTAGGCTGGCGAACATGAGCACCGAAGAAGGCGCCTCCTCCAGCGAGGAGATGAAGCGCAAGTTCAAGGAAGCGCTCGAGAAGAAGAACGCGCACCACCGGCAGGGCGAGGCCCACCTGGACGGCGACTCCGCTGTCCACGGCGCGCCGGCCCCGCAGACGCGGCGCGAGTTCCGACGCAAGAGCGGTTGACCATACGGATGCGGGAGCCGACGACACGTCGACCCCCGCATCCCTCTTTTCCGCTGAAGGTCAGTTCCGCGTGGCGCGAAGCCGAGCCCGCTCCTCCTTCGCCGCCATCTCGTCGAGGGCGGACTCTTTGAGGCCCTGGACGTCGACGGCATCCCGCTCGTCGGCCATCCCGTGCTCGTCCACGCCGTCGAGCTGCGACTCCTCGAAGGGCAGCGCACCGCTGAGCACCTGCTGCACGCGGTCGCGATCGATCTGACGAGTCCACGTGCCGATCAGGAGGGTGGCGACCGCGTTGCCGGTGAAGTTGGTGAGCGCGCGCCCCTCGGACATGAAACGGTCGATGCCCACGATCACGCCGACGCCGTCGACCAGATCGGGACGGTAGGCCTGCAGACCACCGGCGAGCGTCGCGAGCCCCGCACCGGTGACACCGGCGGCTCCCTTGCTGGCGATGATCATGAACACCAGGAGTCCGATCTGCTCACCGATCGACATCGGCTGTCCCATTCCTGTGGCGATGAAGAGCGACGCCATGGTCAGGTAGATCGCGGTTCCGTCGAGGTTGAACGAGTACCCCGTCGGCACGGTGATGCCGACGACCGGCTTAGAGACGCCGATGTGCTCCATCTTCGCGATGAGGCGCGGAAGCGCGGACTCCGACGACGAGGTACCGACGATCAACAGGTACTCACGTGCGAGGTACTTGACCAGGCTGAAGATGTTGACGCGGGTGACCGCGTACAGCAGGGTTCCCAGCACCACCACGATGAAGAGGATGCACGTGATGTAGAACGCGATCATGAGCACGCCGAGGCTCCAGATGGCTGCGATGCCGGTCTTGCCGACCACCGCCGCGATCGCTCCGAAGGCGCCGAGGGGCGCGAGCCACAGGATCATGCCGAGGATGCGGAACACGAGCTTCTGCAGGTTCTTGACGGCATCCATGATCGGGGCGCCCTTCTCCCCGAGTCCCTGGAGCGCGAAGCCCACCAGCAGGGCGATGAAGAGCACCTGCAGGACGCTCTCGCCCGTGAACGCCGAGAAGAAGGTCGTGGGGATGATCCCGAGGATGAACTCCGTGGTGGTCTTGGCCTCGGTGTCGGTCGCGTCGTAGCTCGAGTTCGCCATGTCGAGGCCGGCACCCGGGTGGATGATGTTGCCGACGACCAGGCCGATCGCGAGCGCGAACGTGGACATGACCATGAAGTACAGCAGCGCCAGGCCGCCGATCTTGCCGACCGTCGCCGCTTTCGCGATCGAGCCGACGCCGACCACGATCGTGCAGAAGATGATCGGCGCGATCATCATCTTGATGAGCGACACGAAGCCCTTGCCGATCGGCTCGAGGCTCTGGCCCACCTCCGGCCAGATCAGGCCGACCGCCGCACCGAGCACGACGGCGATGATCACCGACACGTACAGCCAGGTGTGCCTGTCCCAGGCCTGCTTGCCCCGCCGCCAGTGGAAACCGGGAAGCGAGAACCCTGTCGTGATGGCCATGTTTTCCTCCTTGATCATGAACGTCGTCGTCTCATGCCCGCAGGCGCCCTCGCCTTCGGTAAGCTCACCGTCGCGGACTTCCCTCGGCAGCACCATTTGTGGTCGTATTGGTCACCACCGGTATCCCGGACTCCGCGATCACCGACGATCGGAAGGACGCGATGAGCCACGCCCGCGACACGAGGAGCATCGCTTCCCGGGTCTTCCTCGTGCTGTTGGCAGCAGCGGTCGTGGTGGGCGCCCTGGTGGCCGTCTTCCTCGTCGTGGATGCGCAGCGCGCCACCCATGCGGAAGCGGAGCGCGTGACCGCTGCCACAGCGGCGACGCTCGCCTCATCCCCACTCGTGATCGACGCGCTCGCGTCCGATGAGCCGGGCGACGCGACCCGAGTGCTCGAGCCGTACACGCTCGAGGTGATCGCGGACGCCGGTCTCGACTTCGTGACGATCATGACGCCCGACGGAACACGACTCACACACCCCGATCTCGATCAGATCGGCGGAGACTATCTCGGCACGATCCCCGACGCGCCGCGCACGCTCACCGAGGTCTTCACCGGCACCCTGGGCCCCTCGGTGCGGACCATCGTGCCCGTGGTCGCGTCCGGAGGCGAACTGCACGGCTGGGTGTCGTCCGGGGTCACGATCGAATCCATCTCCGAGACCCTGATCCGCCGCCTGCCGCTCTCGATCGGCATCACGGTCGGACTGGTCGCCCTGGGCGCTCTCGGTGCCTGGATCGCGCGTCGATTCACCCGGGGGATCGCCGGGGACCTGCCACCGGGGAAGGTACGTGACGCCGTGTCGTCGTACGAATCGCTGCGCACGCTCGGAGACGCGCTGCGCGCCCAGACGCACGAGCACGGCAATCGGATGCACACCGCCGTCGCGCTCCTCGAGCTGGGGCGCACCGACGAGGCGATCGAGATCCTGACCGCGACCTCGCGCCAGAGCCAGTCCCTCGTCGATCAGGTGACCGCACGGCAGGCCCGCGACCCTGCAGTGGGCGCGCTGTTGCTCGGCAAGGCGTCACAGGCCAGGGAGCGCGGAATCGACTGGCGGGTCCGCATCGACCCGGACACCCCCGCGTCACCCCTCTCCCCCGTCGACAGCGTCGCCGTGCTCGGCAACCTGATCGACAACGCCATGGATGCCGCAGCGGCGGGCACCGAGCGCTGGGTCGAGGTGGTGCTGCGGCCCTCGACGGGGGGCGGAATCATCCTGGAGGTGTCGGACGGCGGTGACGGCATCCCCTCCGAACTGCGCCAGCGCGTCTTCGCCCACGGGTACTCGACGAAACCGGCGGGCGCGCAGGGGCGAGGCGTCGGACTCGCCCTCGTGGAGGCGGTCGTCGTCGGGGCGGGCGGCTCCGTGGAGCTCACCGCTCATCCGACCACCTTCACCGTCGTCCTCCCACCGGCGAGAGGACGGAGGACACCGTGATCCGCACCCTGATCGTCGACGACGACGCTCTGACGCTCGAACTCCATCGCTCGTACCTCGAGAGGATCGACGGCTTCGTCGTCGGCGGCGAGTGCACCGGAGCCCGTGCCGCGCTCAGGGCGGTGCTCGAACAGCCACCCGAGGAGCCTTTCGATCTCGTCCTCCTCGACATCACGATGCCCGACGGCTCGGGCATCGACGTGCTCCGCGGGCTCCGTTCCCGCGCGGCGGCTGTGGACGTGGTCGCGATCACCGGTGTGCGCGATGCCGAGACCGTGCGGCAGATGGCCGCTCTCGGGGTGTACCAGTACCTCGTGAAGCCGTTCCCGTTCGCGGTGTTCCACGAGCGCCTGACCGCCTATCGAACGTATCGGGAGCAGGCGCGGTCGACGGCCGGCGAGGCGACCCAGGCGGAGATCGATGCGCTTCTCGGACGCACGACCGGGACGATCCCGATTCCCAAGGGACTGTCGGCGGCCACGCTGCAGAAGGTGACGTCCGAGCTGCGTTCCTCCGGCGCCGCGGTGTCGGCGAGCGAGGCGGCCGCGCGGCTCGGGATGTCGCGGGTGTCCGTGCGGAGGTACCTGGAGCATCTCACCGATTCGGGCATCATCACACGCAGCGCCCGGTACGGCGCACGTGGACGCCCCGAAACGGAGTACAGCTGGATCCGACGCGCTGGTGGAGACGACTGACGCCCGTGCGTCCCAGCGCCGGCCCCATCTGTTCGGACGGCGCAGGTACTGCCCTGTGGTCGACGTCCGCAGTCAGCGCGGGAGCCGACCCTCGTGGATCAGCGATTCCGGATCTGCAGCAGCCCTGACCTCGCGGAGACGACCGATCGACTCTGGGTCACCGCACCGCTCGAGAGTCTCTCCCGGACCGAGGAAGGTCGGGACCGTCTGCGGTGCGGCGGCCCGGGCCAACACGTCTCGGAAACCCGACATGCTCGCGTCACCCGGTTCGCTCGGCACTCCCGGAAAGACGGGCACGAGCGCGTGGAGCAGCCAATCGACACCCTGGAGCGTCGCGAATCCCGATCGCCTCGGGTCATCCACCGCGCCACCCAGCATCCGGATCTCGATGCCCATGATCGGCCACTGCTCCGGCAGCCCGCGGAAGCGGAAGAGGTCGTCGATCGTCGTGTCGTCGAGCGACGAGAGCGCGGCAGACACTCCCTTGCCCGGCGTCGGCTCGGTGGGTTCGCCGCTCGCTGCGGCGACGGACTTCGGTGACGTCGCCCCTGAGACCTCACGCCGAACGGTACCGGCTCGCCGAACGCGGTCGATCAGGTCGTCAGCGGCCCCGACCGTGGACAGCGCCTGCACGGTGAGGAAGCTGCGTCCGCGTATCTCCTCGGGCAGCTGCGGGGTGTCGGGCATGCGCATCGAGTTCACGAACACGTTGAGCGACGTCGGGGCGTCCGCGGACAGGTCTCGGACAGCCCGCATCACCGACCCGGCGTCTGCGGCGTCGAAAGCGAGCTCGGTGCCCCACAGCGTCGGCGCGGGCACGAGGTCGATCTCGAGTGCCGTCACGATTCCGACGATGCCGCCCGCGCCGCGAAGCGCCCACATCAGCTCCGGGTCGCTCTCGTCATCGATCCGCTCGTGGGTTCCGTCGCCGCGCGGCACCCACGCGGCCCTGAGGTTGTCGGACCCCAGTCCCGCCGTGCGGCTGAACCAGGAGTGGCCGCCGCCCAGGGTGTACCCCGCGACGGCGACGACCGGGCTCGTACCGGCAGGAGCCACCCAGCCGGTTCCTTCGAGCGCCTCGACGACGGCACCCCACCGGACTCCGCTGCCGACCCGGACGACACCGGATCCGAGGTCGACCGAGAGCTCGTCGAAGGCGGCCATGCGGACGATGACGGCCTCGGCGAGGTCTCCGTCGGCTCCGTGACCGGTGGGCTGCACCGCGAGCCTCACTCCCGCGTCGCGCGCGGTGTGGAGAAGCGTGCGCAGATCGCGCAGATCAGCCGGCACCGCAACGCCCGCCGGATGCTGTTCGATCGCCAGGTTCCACGGACGGCGAGCAGCTTCGAAGGATTCGTCGCCGGGGAGGATGAGGTCGCCGCGCAGGGCATCCCGCGCGGATTCGAGCACAGAACGAAGGGCCATGAGGTCACCGTACGACGCCCTTCGGACATCGTCTACGGCCTCATGGCCCTGCATATGTCCCGGTCGAGCCGGGGCATCGTTCATTCTCCGGCGAGGCCGCCGAGCATGTGCCCGAACGAGCGTCCTTCACCGAGATAGGTGGCCGGGTCGTAGGGATCCGCGACCGCAGCCGTCTCGCGACGCGCGATCGCCTCAGCGAGCTCACGGGCGCCCTTCTCGACACGCTTCGCGAGGGGTGCCACATCGTCACCGGCTCCGCCCCAATCGCTGGACGCCGCGAACACACCCGTCGAGACGGCCTCGGCGTGCAGGTAGGCGAACAGCGGACGGATCGCGTAGTCGATCGCGAGCGAGTGCCGGGCAGTGCCGGCGTTCGCTCCGATCAGCACCGGTTTGCCGGTGAGCGCGTCCGGGTCGAGCACGTCGATGAACGACTTGAACAGTCCGTTGTAGCTCGTGGAGAAGATCGGCGTGACGGCGATCAGCGCATCCGCCGACACGACGGTGTTGATCGCGGTCTCCAGCGCCGGCGGCGCGAACCCCGTGAGCAGGTTGTTCGTGATGTCGTGCGCGTAATCGCGCAGCTCGATCACGTCGACGCTGGCGTCGAGGTCGTGAGCGGCGAGCGCCTTCACGGTCTCGGCCGCGAGACGATCCGCGAGCATCCGCGTCGACGAGGGGTTCGAGAGCCCCGCCGAGACGACGGCGATCCGACGAGTGGCCATCTCAGGCCTCCTTCCGACTGAGTCCGAAGGCGGCACCGGCCGGAGCCGGGGTGTCCTGGTACGGAGAGTCCGCGGTCAGGTTGTCGCCGCGGTTCGCACCCGGGCGCGCCTGACGGGTGGGCCCGTCGCCGAACTCCGCCTTCACTCGGGCCGCGTGCGTCGGGGCGTCCGGCACGGTCGCCGGTCGATCCTTGGCCAGCTCCTTGCGGAGCACCGGCACGACCTCGGAGCCGAGGATGTCGAGCTGCTCGAGGACCGTCTTCAGGGGCAGACCCGCGTGATCGATCAGGAACAGCTGGCGCTGGTAGTCCCCGTAGTGCTCGCGCATCGCGGCGTAGCGGTCGATGACCTGCTGAGGCGACCCGACCGTGAGCGGGGTCATCTCGGTGAAGTCCTCCATGCTCGGCCCATGTCCGTAGACCGGGGCGTTGTCGAAGTACGGGCGGAACCGATTCACCGCATCCTGCGACTTCGCCGCCATGAACACCTGCCCGCCGAGACCGACGATCGCCTGCTCCGGCGTGCCGTGTCCGTAGTGGGCGTAGCGCTGGCGGTACAGCTCGATCAGACGCTGGTAGTGCTCCTTCGGCCAGAAGATGTTGTTCGCGAAGAAGCCGTCGCCGTAGTAGGCGGCCTGTTCGGCGATCTCGGGCGTACGGATGGAGCCGTGCCAGACGAACGGAGCGACGCCGTCGAGCGGACGGGGAGTCGAGGTGAAGCCCTGCAGCGGGGTGCGGAACTTGCCCTCCCAGTCGACGACATCCTCACGCCACAGCTTGTGCAGCAGGGCGTAGTTCTCGATCGCGAGCGGGAGGCCCTGACGGATGTCCTTGCCGAACCACGGGTAGACCGGTCCGGTGTTGCCGCGGCCGAGCATGAGGTCCATTCGGCCGTCGGACACGTGCTGCAGCATCGCGTACTCCTCGGCGATGCGCACAGGGTCGTTGGTCGTGATGAGCGTCGTCGACGTCGACACGATGAGCCGCTCGGTCTGGGCGGCGAGTGCGGCGAGGAACGTCGTGGGGCTCGAGGACCAGAACGGAGGGTTGTGGTGCTCGCCGATCGCGAAGACGTCGAGACCGACCTCTTCACTGTGCTTGGCGATCGCCAGGGTGGCCTTGATCCGCTCCTGCTCACTCGGCGTGACACCGGTGGTGGGGTCGCGGGTGATGTCGCTGACCGACATGATGCCGAACTGCACCGGGACGCCTGCCTGCTCACTCATGATTGCTCCGTCTTCTCCGAACCGGATGCCCTGCACCCGCTTCTATTCATTTGAATGTATCTGAGTCAACGCGATGCGAGCAACATTATTCCCCGAGTAGCCTCGGAGGATGCACAGTGCCGGAGCCGATACGACGAACCCCGCCACCGGATCCGTCCAGAAGCCCCGCAGACGCGTCCCGTTCTGGGACAACGCGCGGTACGCCTGCATCGTCCTCGTCGTCCTCGGACACGCGATTCAACGCCTCACCTACGACTCCGACATCGCACTCGCGGCGTATCTCGCGCTGTACGCCTTCCACATGCCTGCGTTCGCGATCATCTCGGGGTACTTCTCGAAGTCGGGCTCGCCGACCCGCGTGCAGATGGCTCGCGTGATCACCGACATCCTTCTCCCGTATTTCATCTTCGAATTCCTCTGGACCCTGACGAAGTTCCTCGTCGAGGGACACGCAGATCCGAACTTCACCAAGCCGTCCTGGACGCTGTGGTTCCTCCTGGCTCTCGGCATCTTCCGTCTCGTGCTCCCCTACCTCGCCCTGCTGCGATGGCCGTTGCTGTGGACCGTCATCATCTCCATCGGCGTCGGCTACCTCCCCAACGTCGACAGCACGTTCTCCCTGTCCCGCACGCTCGGCCTGCTGCCGTTCTTCACTCTGGGCTGGTGGCTGCGCGAGCGCGACATCGTGTCTCGCCTGCGCCTTCTGGACGTCCGCCCCTGGTGGATCCGTCTCGCGAGCGTCGTGGTCCTCGCAGTCGCTGGCTTCGCCGCCTGGAACTGGATCGACGTGTGGAAGGAGATCGATCTCGGCCACTGGCTGTTCTACGAGGACGCCTACGCCGATCTCGGCGGAGAGCAGTGGTGGGCCGGCGGCGTGCGCATCGCACTGATGCTGCTCGCCGTGGTGCTGAGTGCGGCGTTCTTCACGCTGATCCCCCGAGGGACATACTGGTGGACGCGGTTCGGCCAGTACACGATGTACGTGTTCCTCCTGCACTCGTTCGTCCTGTACCCCTTCCGCGAGTCCGGCGTCCTGCGCGATCTCGACCCGACCTGGCTGTGGTTGCCTCTGGTGACACTGCTCTCGGTCGCACTGGCACTCGCACTCGCGACGAAACCGGTGCGGTGGGTGTTCCGACCGCTCGTCGAACCGCGCCCCCGCTGGCTCTTCAGAGACCCTGATCTCGCCGGCCGCGAGGGGCACCGCAGCGATCCCACCGGATCCCGCAGGCCTCGCCCTCCGCACGCACCGGTCGAACCGCGCCGATGACGCGAGCCCAGCAGATCCGCGACCGCATCGTGGAGCACGTCGACGAATCGGGATTCGGCGCCCACGGACTCCACGTCCGTGTCGGCGGCGATGTCGCCGAACATCGGTGGACGCCCGACGTCCGCGAGGAGATCCACTCGGTCGCGAAGGGCATCTGCGTGCTCGCCGTCGGGCTCGCCGCCGACGAAGGCCTGATCGAACCGGACGCACCGGTGACGCAGTACCTGCCGGAGTTCACGGTCGGCGACGGCGTCGATCAGGTCACGCTCCGGCACCTGCTGTCCATGTCGAGCGGCATCGACCTCCCCTGGTCCGAGACCCTGATGACGGATTGGCCCGATCTGGCGAGGGAGTTCCTCTCACGCCCGTCGCGCGGGCGGGTGTTCCAGTACTCCAACGCCAGCACCTACACGGCGATGACCGTGCTCGCGGCGAGGGTCGGCGACGTCGTCGAGTTCCTCCGCCCGCGGCTGCTCGGCCCGCTCGGCATCGACGACATCGAGTGGGAGCGCTGCCCCCGGGGACGCATCGTCGCCGGGAGCGGCATCGCCCTGCGCACGGAGGAGCTCGCACGCCTCGGACACCTCATCCGCGACCGCGGCGAGTGGGAGGGACGACACCTCGTGCCGGCCTCAGTGATCGACGCGATGCACTCCGACTGGGTGGTGGCGGGCGCGAATCCCGGCTATGAGCGCTACGCGATGTCGGGCTGGGACGGCCCCGGCCCGAGCTGGCGTCTGCACGGCGCCTATGGGCAGCTGCTGATCTTCCGTGACGACGCGGTCGTGACCATCACGGCTGACGACCATTTCGGCGCGGACGCCGTGGCCGCATTCGCGGTCGACACCCTCGACACCTGAGCGAGGACTCGCGTCAGGCGAAGAGACCGACCCCGACGTATGACCCCGGTGTCGCACCTGCGGGGATCGCCCAGATCCCCGAGCCGACATGCCTGATGTACTCGTTCATGCGATCGGTGGACAGCCGTCGCTGCAGGGTGATGAACTGCGCGGGATCGCGCTGATACGAGAGGAAGAAGAGCCCGGCGTCGAGACGTCCGAGGTCGTTGTTGCCGTTGACGTAGTTGAACCCGCGGCGGAGGATGCGGATGCCGTCGTTCTGGCTCGGGTGCGCCAACCGCACGTGCGCGTCGGCGTCGATGGCCGAGGTGCCGAAGTCGGGTGCGGCGAACTCGTCACCGCCCGACAACGGGGCGCCCTCGCCCTTGTCGCGCCCGATGATCGCATCCTGTTCGGAGAGCCGCACGCGATCCCACGTCTCGATCAGCATCGCGATCTTGCGGGCAACCAGGTACGAGCCGCCCGCCATCCATGCGGGCTCGTCGGATGGCGCCACCCAGACGTTCTCGTCGAGAGCGGCGGAGTCGTCGGCGAGGATGTTCGCGGTGCCGTCCTTGAATCCGAAGAGGTTCCGCGGGGTCGCCTGACCGGATGTCGTGCGGGAGGTCTTGCCGAAGCCGAGCTGCGACCAGCGCAGCTTCGCGCGCCCGAAGGCGATTCGGCTGAGATTGCGGATCGCATGAACGGCGACCTGAGGGTCATCCGCGCAGGCTTGGATGCAGAGATCACCGTGGGACGTCTGCGGGTCGAGGTCGTCACCGAGGAAGGCGGGAAGGCGCACGAGGGCGGCCGGGCGTCGCTCCGCGATGCCGTACCGGTCGCCGTCCTCGTTCTCGAACAGGGTCGGACCGAAGCCGATCGTGATCGTGAGACCCGCCGCAGGAAGCCCGAGCGCCTCTCCGGTGTCATCCGGCGGGACCTCCGCATCGCCGCCGACCGCGCCGGTCGCGCTCACCTCGAGCCCCTGGGACATCCGAGAGGCGGCGTAGGTCCAATCCTGCAGCAGGCTGACCAGGTCGTCGCGGTCGGTGCGGGGCATCATGTCGAACGAGGCGAAGTGCAGGTGCTCCTGGACGGGGGTGGTGATCCCGGCCTGATGCGCACCGAAGAAGTCGTAGGCGTGCTCGGCCTCGGCGTGAGCCCTGGTCCGGCCGAGTGCGACCCCGCCGGCGAGGCCTGCGCCCATGCCGACCGCGAGCGAAGCCACTCCCCCGCCGATCGCGAGACCGAGGAGTCCTCGCCGGCTGAGACCAGCGGCAGGGTTCGCCGCGGCCGCCTCCCCCGTCACGGAGTCGGCGACCATGGCATCCTTCGAGCTTTCTTCCACCTGCGAGATCGTACCCGTCGAATCAGTCGAGGACGGTGCCCGTGAGCTGCGACAGCGGCTCCGCGAGCGCGTTGATGAGGTCGGTGAACTCCCGCTTGTCGGCGTCGGTCAGCTCGGAGTACCCGACGAATCCGTCCGCCAGGGAACCGTGAGCCGCGAGCGACTCCTCGAGAGCGGTGTATCCGTCCTCGATCTCGGTCACCAGCGCCGCGCCGTCGTCGCCCTGAGCGGTGGCGAAGTCCTGCACGAGCGAGAACGCCATCTTGGAACCCTCGACGTTCGCCGCGAAGTCGTAGAGGTCGGTACCCGACCACCAGTCCTCCTCGCCCGAGATCTTGCCGGTCGCGACCTCGTCGAGAAGCGCGATCGCGCCGTTCGAGATTCCGCCGATGCCCTGGTCGTCCAGCGCGGTGGTGAAGTCGTCCGAGTGCACGTAGTCGTAGAGCTCCTGCACGTCGGCGAGCAGCTGGTCGCCGTAGTCGGCACGCTCGTCGGTCGTGGACGGTGCCCAATCCTGCCAGGCCGGCGTCTCACCGTCGGCGTTCAGAGCGTCCTGCGCAGGAACCCAGAGGTCCTTCTCGATGCGGTGGAAGCCCGTCCAGTCGAGTCCCTCGGCGACGGCGTCGACCTCGCGGTAGTCGATCCGCGGGTCGAGCGTGCCGAGGGCCTCGGCGACGGGCTCGATGCGCTCGTAGAACGCCCGCGTCTGCGGGAAGAGGGCGCGGGCGGTCTCGTCGTCGCCCGACTCGTAGGCGGCGACGAGCTCGTCCACCGCAGGCACGAGTTGTCCGACCTGGTCCTTCACGAACGCGGCGTACAGATCGACGGCCTGCTGCTTCTGCTCGGCGTCCTCGCCCTCGACGGCGACCCGGTCCCCTGTCACGGTGAACTCGGACTTGCCGACGCCGTCGCCGATCATGCCCGGCTTGCACAGCGTGAAGTACTTCCCGGGCTGGGCGACGACCGTCAGCGTGCGCGATGCGGAGGGTGCGATGTTCTCGACCTCGCCGACGATACGGAGCCCGTCATCCGCGAGCAGGTAGAACTCCGAGGTCTGTCCGCTGTCGTTCGTCACGTCGAAGGTGAGCGTTCCGCTCTTCGCGGTCGTGCCGGACACGGCGCACTCCGAGTCGGTCGACGAGACGTCGAACGCCGCGCCGGCGGCGACGTCGCTCTTGGCGACGCAGCCGCTCAGGACGAGGGCTGCAGCGCCCGCGGCGGCGACGACACCGAGGATTCGGCGAGAGGTGGTCATGCTGCTCCTTGCTGGGTGAGTGCGGATGCCGACCGGTCCTGTTCTTCGGAGGTCGGGGTTCGAGGTTCGGAGGGGCGGCGGGCGCACAGCCCGCGGACGAAGAAGAATCCGACGACGACCAGATACAGCACCCACGCGGCGACCTGGAGCCAGGTCATGCGCGGCATGAATCCGACGGTCGCCTGCAGGATCGTGGCCCAGGCACTGTCAGGGGCGATGACGTTCGTCACGTCGAGCGCCCAGCCGAAGGGGAAGGCCGCCCAGCCGAGGGCGACGGCACCGGTCGCGGCGTCGATCGGAGCGGCGGCGGTGAACGGGCCCGGAAGCGCACCGGCCTCCTGGAGGTCCATGATCGCGTAGGCGAGCACCCCGGCGGCGACGATGACGAGGAATCCGCTCGTCCAGGTGAAGAATCGACGGAGGTCGAGTCGCATGGCGCCACGCGCGAGAAGCCAGCCGATCACCACAGCCGTGAGCAGGCCGAGCACCGCTCCGATCAGTGCGGACGGCGCGCCTCCGAAGGACTGGACCATCGACCACAGCAGAAGAGTGGTCTCGATCCCCTCTCGAGCCACCGAGACGAAACCGATCGCGACCAGCGCCCAGATACCTCCCTGGGTCAGCGCGCGGTCGAGTCCGCCCTCGAGCGTCGCCTTCATCGTGCGACCGGCCTTCTGCATCCAGAAGATCATCCAGGTCACCATGGCGACCGCGAGCAGTGACAGCAGCCCTCCGATCAGCTCCTGCGCCTCGAACGTCAGAGCGTACGCTCCGAAGGTCAGGACGGCTCCGATGCCGAGGGCGAGCGCGACCGCGAGTCCCACGCCGGCCCAGAGCCTCGGCAGAGCATCGCTGCGTCCGAGTCGTCGAAGATAGGCGACGAGGATGCCGACGACGAGCGCGGCCTCGAGGCCTTCACGAAGACCGATGAGGAAGGTGGCGAGCACGGAGGGAGACACGGAGGGAGACTCTCTGGGAGAAGACCAAGGTAAGGCATCCCTTACCTAAAGGAGGTTAGCACCAGATCCCCGCCCGCTCGAAATCGGCGTTCGGGATGAGGTCGGTAATCCGACGCAACACACGGCCGCACACCCTCGGGACCGATCTACGCTCGGTGAATGGCTGATCTCTCGCTCCCCATCCTCGACCTGTCCCAGCTCGATGCCGGCCCCGAGGCCGCCGCGCGATTCCGAGACGACCTCAGGGCCGCGACCCACGATGTGGGCTTCTTCTACCTCACGGGCACCGGGATCTCCCCCGAGCTGGAAGCGCGCCTGCATCGAGCGGCGCTGGATTTCTTCGCGCTGCCGGACGACGACAAGCTCGCGATCGAGAACGTCAACAGCCCGCACTTCCGGGGGTACACCCGCATCGGCGGAGAACGGACCCAGGGCAAGGTCGACTGGCGCGAGCAGATCGACATCGGCCCGGAGCGCGAGCCCGTCGAGGGCGGGCCGGCCTTCAACCGCCTGGTGGGCCCGAACCTGTGGCCCGCTGCGCAGCCCGAGCTCAAAGCGGTCGTCACGGAATGGCACGACACACTGACCGAGATCGCGCACAAGCTGCTACGAGCCTGGGCCACCACCCTCGGGGCGGAGGAGACGTACTTCGACGAACCCTTCCGTGACCCGTCGACCCTCATCAAGATCGTCCGCTACCCGGGCACCCATGAGCCGGAGCCCCAGCAGGGTGTCGGCGCGCACAAGGACTCCGGCGTCCTCACCCTGCTCTGGGTGGAGCCGGGCAAGGGCGGGCTGCAGGTGGAGCGCGACGGCGAGTGGGTGTCTGCTCCCCCGGTCCCCGGAGCGTTCGTCGTCAACATCGGAGAACTGCTCGAGTACGCGACCGGCGGCTACCTCAAGGCGACCAACCATCGCGTGATCTCGCCGAAGGCGCCCGAGGAGCGCATCTCGATCCCGTTCTTCTTCAACCCCGCCCTCGACCAGCAGCTGCCGCTCCTCGAACTGCCGGCAGACCTCGCCGCCGAGGCGACCGGCATCACCGAGGACCCGAGCAACCCCATCCACGCCACCTACGGCGAGAACGCCATGAAGTCACGACTGCGCGCCCACCCCGACGTGGCGGCGATCCATCATCCAGACCTGGTCGGGACGAGCGCCTGACGTGACCTACAGCGCCGAGCCGCCTCCGAGCGCGACGATCTCGCGCAACGCCTGGAGGTGTCCGGCGAAGGCCGCGCGGCCCGCTGCCGTCGAATAGACCCACGTGCGAGGGCGGCTGCCGAGGCTGCCCTTGCGCGCCACGACGTACCCTGCGGCCTGCAGATGCGAAATGGCCTTGCTCAACGGCGAGTCACCGCACTGGAGGATCTCGCGCAGCGTCGCGAAGTCCAGCTCGATGCCGTCCCCGAGCGAGGCCAGGACCGAGAAGCGGATCGGCGATGCGAAGTTGTCGTCGAGTCGCGTCCGCGGGTGAGGCACCGACGGGATGTCAGTCACGCAGATCACGCCCGGGGATGAAGGACACGGCGATGAACAGCGCGATGATGCCCAGGCCGCCGACGAATCCGAGGCCGATCGGAACGCCGTCGAGCAGCACGAGCAGCGTCAGCGCGCCTGCGGCGACAGCGAAAGCGACGAGGTGCGGCCAGCGCCACGACGCGCCGATCGCCGGGAGGCCCATCTCGCTGCGCGCCGCGACGAGCCATGCGAAGGTCATCAGCAGGACGAGCAGGAGAAGCGTGCTCGCCAACAACCCGTCGGGCGCCGAGCCCAGCATCGCCATCACTCCGAGAGCGACTCCGACGCAGATGGTTCCCCATCGGATGCCGCGAGGAAGCGGCTTCGGCGTCGACCGCGGTGGCCGTGGGTCGCCGGATGCACGAGCGAGCTGCACCGCACCGTACCCACCGAACCCGACCAGTATGAGGATGGCCGGGATCCACACGCCGATGGCCGGGAACCCCGGATCGAAGATCGCGAAGCCGAAGACGACGAGAGCCGCGATCGTCAGCGCCCCGCCAGCCACCAGCGCGGGCCAGCGCGACCACGTCAGGCGCAGCTGCATCCCGCTGCGCTGAGCCATGCCCGTGGAGAGCTGCCCCCACATGAGAAAGCTGAAGACGAAGACCTGCGGCGTCACACCGCCGTGACCGCGTATCGCCGCAGCCAGAGCGACGAGGTACACCGACGTGGTCACCGCGTTCACGAGCTGCAGCCACGCCAACGACCGCCGGTCCACTGCGCGGGCGCGCCGGTTCACCGCGGCGTCCGCCTCATCGAGATACTGTCGGGCGATGTCCGCACTGGGAGGCGGGAGCGCTTCGTGTCCTTGGACCGGCTTCTGCTCCATCGCGTGACCCCCTTCGCTTTCCATCTGGAAAGCTCACTACTTTCCTAATGGAAAGCTTGTAGGAGGTCAACCCCGACAATGACGAAGGCCGCCCCACACCAGGGACGGCCTTCTCAAGAATGTTCTGCGCGATTGTACGCTGGCTCGCTGCGCCTTATCGGCGGAGACCCAGGCGTGCGATCAGCGAGCGGTAACGCTCGATGTCGACGCTCTGGAGGTAGCCGAGCAGACGACGGCGCTGACCCACGAGCAGGAACAGGCCACGACGCGAGTGGTGGTCGTGCTTGTGCTCCTTCAGGTGCTCGGTGAGGTCCTTGATGCGCTGCGTCAGCATCGCGGCCTGCACCTCGGGGGATCCGGTGTCACCGGGGTGCGTCGCGTACTCTTCGATGATCGCCTTCTTGACGTCTGCTTCCAGTGCCATAGATTCGATCCCCTCTCTGCTTGTTGCGCGGTGCCCGACGCCTGATGCGTGAGCTCTCTTTATCCGCGGCCGATCGAACGGCAACCTGAAGAGTCTACCAGGACTCGATGGCGGTGCGTGACCTCCGTCGGCTGCACCTTCCGCGTCTCGGATACGCTCGGGTCATGCACGACAGGCACGCGGCGTGAGCACGGCTCGCAGTCATCTGATCGACCTCAGCCCTCTGAAGGCCAGCCCGGCGTTCGCGCGGATGTGGATCGGCTCCGTGCTCGCGGGCATCGGCGGCCAGCTCACGATCGTCACCGTGATGCTGCACGTGTTCGCGCTCACCGGGAGCACCTTCGCCGTCTCGATGATCGCCGTGGCGGGGCTCGTGCCGATGATCCTCGCCGGCCTCTACGGCGGGATGCTCGCCGACGCATTCGATCGTCGGCGCGTCGCGCTGATCGCCGCGACCGTGACGTTCGCGTCGACCGGCCTGCTGGCCGCGCTCACCTGGACCGGGGCGGAGACGATCTGGTGGCTGTACGTCCTGAGCATCATCAACTCCGCCGCGAACTCCGTGGGAATGGCGACCCGCACCGCGATCGTCCCCCGCCTGATCCCCCGCGATCTGCTGGCTGCGGCCTCCGCGCTCAACGGCGTCGCGTTCGGCCTCACCGTCATGGCGGGGCCGGCCCTCGCCGGCATACTCGTCGCCCTGACCGGATACGGGTGGACGTACACGATCGACGTCGTCCTGATGCTGTCGATGTTCCTCGGACTGTGGACCCTGCCGTCTCTGCGCCCCGAGGGCGAAGTCGTGCGCCCCGGCCTCGCGTCGCTGGTGGACGGGTGGCGTTTCCTCCGGCGGGCGAGCAACATCCGCACGCAGTACGTCATGGACATCATCGCGATGACCTTCGGCCAGCCCCTCGTGCTGTTCCCCGCCCTCGGCACCGTGCTGCTCGGCGGCGGCGCCGTCACGACCGGCATCCTCACGGCGGCCGTCGCCGTCGGCACGTTCACCTCGAGCCTCTTCTCGGGGCGAGTCGTGCAGTACCGATGGCACGGCCGCGGGATCGAGCGGGCGGTCGAGGCGTACGGCGCCTCGATCATGGGATTCGGCGTGGTCCTGCTGATCGGCGCCTTCTCCGCGCCCGCGACCGAAAAGCTCCCGAACGTCGGCCTGATCGTCGCCGCCTGCATCCTGCTCGCCGCCTCCGGGGCTTCCGACAACGTCAGTTCGATCTATCGGAACACGATGATGCAGGCATCGGTCCCCGACTCCATGCGAGGGCGCCTTCAGGGTGTGTTCATCATCGTCGTCGCCGGCGGGCCGCGTGTCGGCGCGCTGTACGCGGGCACCCTCGCCTCGCTCACGACACTGTGGTTCCCACCCCTTCTCGGAGGATTCCTGGTGATCGCCCTCGTCGCTCTGCTCGCGCGTCGCAGCACCCGGTTCCGCGCGTACGACGCAGAGAACCCCGAGCCCTGAGGGGCCCGGGGTTCTCGCGATCTGCTGGTGATCAGTCCTGCTGCAGAGCACCCTGCAGGTCGAGGCTGATCGTGACGTCCTTGCCGACGAGCACGCCACCGGTCTCAAGCGCCGCGTTCCAGGTCAGACCGAAATCCTCACGGTTGATGACGGTCTTCGCCGAGGCGCCGGCCTTGTAGTTGCCCCACGGGTCGGAGCCGAACCCGCCGAAGTCGAGCTCGAAGCTGACCGGCTTGGTGATGCCGCGGATGGTCAGGTCGCCGTCGACGAAGAGCTCGCCGCCCTCGGCGCGCGCACCCGTCGAGACGAACTCCATGGTCGGGAAGTTCTCGGTGTCGAAGAAGTCGCCCGAGCGCAGGTGCGTGTCGCGCCCCTCGTCCTTCGTGTCGATCGACGTGACGTCGACGCTCGCCTCGACGCGAGCCTCGAGGGGGTTCTCGGGGGCGATGAGCGTGGCGCTCTTGACGCCGAAGGTGCCGCGCACCTTGGAGATCATCATGTGGCGGACACTGAAGGTGACCTCGCTGTGCGACGGGTCGAGCACCCAGGTGCCTGCGCGGTAGCCGGGAATGTCGATGGTGGTCATGGTTTCTCCTCGGGAGACATCAGCCGCACTGTGCGGCAACGGATGAGGGGCCGTGTTCACGGCGTCACGGATAACAACTTACATGCAGATGCATATATTCCCCTGTGTGCGAAGAACTTTTCGGGAATGAGAAAGGCGCCGAGCCCCGAGGGACACGGCGCCTTCCGGCATCTGTCGGGATCAGCCGACGGCGACGAGGTCGATGATAAAGATGAGGGTCTTGCCGGAGAGGAAGTGTCCGCCTCCGACGGGCCCGTAGGCGAGATGCGGCGGGATGACCAGCTCACGGCGTCCGCCGACCTTCATACCGGGGATGCCGTCCTGCCAACCCTGGATCAGACCGCGGAGCGGGAACTGGATGGTCTCGCCACGACCCCACGACGAGTCGAACTCCTCGCCGGACTCGAACTCGACACCGGCGTAGTGCACGGTCACGGTGTCGCCGGGCTTCGCCTCGGCGCCGTCTCCTTCGATGAGGTCGCGGATCACGAGCTCCGCGGGAGCGGGGCCGGTGGGGGCGTCGAACTCAGGCTTTGTGCGATCAGTCATGGTTCCATCCAACCCGAGCGCCCCGGTACGGGTCAACGCGGTGACGCCTGCTCAGAGCGAACACGGCGCCGGGACGCTGATACGAGGGAATCCGACCCGGTTCGCTCGAAGCTCTTGACACCCGTGCACACCGGGTGCACCCTGTTTACAGATCAACTCAGCGCCCGGTAGACATGCAGGCATCGCCGCAGCACCGGGCGCTGAGTCTGTCACCGGACATCGAGTCCGGCGCTCAGTAGGCCAGGAGAGCCGCCCTCGTGGCCCGTGTACGAGCGAGCAGAGCCTGCTCGTCCGCCGGAGCCATCGGGTCGCGGCCCGTGATGGCGCGCTGGCGAACGGATGCGAGCGTCGTGGCGTCCTTGATGAACTCGCGCATGAGCGGGCGGCGGTCTCCGCGCAGTTGCGCGGCCCAGCCCAGCCCGGTCTTGCGACCGGCCGGCGTGGCCAGCATGGTGACCTCTTCGGGCGTGAACCATCCGGCGGCGGCGTAGTCGCCGAGGCGCGCCTTGGTCAGTCGGGATTCCTCCCGCCGAAGCGCGATGATACCGAAGATGAAACCGACGAACAGAGGGACCTGCAGCACGAAGTAGAGCAGGAAGAAGTTCGCGAACGACGACCCGTTCCAGAGCCCGTGCAGGAACATCGCGCCGAGCATCCCGAGAAGACCGAACCCGAGCGCCGCACCTGCCGAGGCGTGGCGCCGAGCGGCCAGCCCGATCGCGAGGCCGGTGAGCGAGGTGAACATCGCATGCGCGAACGGCGACATGATCGCCCGCAGGATGAACGTCACGGTGAGCTGCTCGCCACCGCCCTCGATGAGACTGATCGCGAAGTACTGGATGTTCTCGGTGAAGGCGAAGCCCGCACCCACCAGGGCGCCGTAGACGACGCCGTCGACCGGGCCGTCGAACGAACGGCGGGCGATCAGGAAGATCAGGAAGACACCGAAGCCCTTCCAGAACTCCTCGACGATGGGCGCCTGGATCACCGCTCCGGCGACCTCTCCCCTCATGCCGAGGACGGCGGTGAGACCGAGATCGACGAGGAGCGTCAGCCCGACGGCCGCGATGGCACCCCAGGCGATCGCGAAGAACACGAGAGACTTGGGCTCGGGCTCCCATCGATCGATCATCCGTACGACGAAGAAGACGATCGCGAGCGGAACCAGTGCGAGTACGAGGCCGATGACCGATGCCAGCGGGCCCAGGGCCAGACCGAAGTAGGCGATCAGCGCCAGAAGCAGCAGGCCGAGGAACCCGAACAGGCAATAGAGGGCGATGCGTCCGCCGCGACGGGCAGCGGGCAGCGCGGGCAGCCCCTGTGCAGGAGACGGAGCCGCGGGCGCAGGCGGAGAGTAGGGAGTCGGCTGAGCGAGAACGGACGCGTACGCGGGACGCTGCGAGAAAGGGGCGGGCATGTAGCTCGACTGCGCGTACTGCTGAGCGGAGTACTGCTGCGGGGCCGGCGGCTGGTTCGCGGGGTACGCCTGCGGCTGCTGCGGGTATCCGGGCTGCTGCGGATACCCGGGCTGCTGCGAGTACCCGGGCTGCTGCGGAGCGGGCTGCTGCTGCTGCGGATACCCCTGCGGCTGGGGCGGAGCCGGAGGTTGCTGGGCCGGAGGCTGCTGCGGCGCGGGCGGCGGCGTGTATGGCGATGGCTGGGACGGTCCTCCGGAACTCATAGGCAAAAGCATATGGGGAACAACCAAGTTCCCCTCGGTCTGGCGACTTCCTCCAGCATTTCCCGCGCCTCACCGGATAGCGTAGAAGCATGCGGTTCGCTCATCTGCGTCGTGCCGACTCTCCCGCTGCGCATCTCGCAGTGGTGGAGGGTGCCGACGCCATCCTCGTCTCCGATCTCCTTCCCGACCCCCCTGCCTCGCTGCAGCAGCTGATCGAGGGCGGCGCGCAGATGCTCGCCGCACTCCGATCCGCTGTAGCGGGCAGCGACGCACCGCGGCATCCGCTCGACGCCTGGGAGTTCGCCTCCGCGGTGATCGCTCCCCCCGCGGTTCTCGCGGTCGGACTCAACTACGCGGCCCACTCCAGTGAGCTCGGGCTGAAGACCGACGCGGCACCGACCGTGTTCACTCTGTGGCCCAATTCGCTCACCGGACACGAGCAGACGACTTCCTGGCCGCGCGCGCTGAGCGAGGCGGTGGACTACGAGGCCGAGCTCGGTGTGCTGATCGGCACTCCTGCGAAGGATGTCGCCGAAGCCGACGCGCTCTCCCACGTCTGGGGGTACACGGTGGTCAACGACATCACCGCTCGGAACGTCCAGTTCTCCGAGGCGCAGTGGTCTCGCTGCAAGTCGTTCGACGGATTCACGCCGACAGGCCCCTTCGCCGTCACGGCCGACGAGATCGCCGACCCGCAGGACCTCCACATCTGGGCCGTCGTCGACGGACAGACCGTGCAGGATGCCAGCACCGACCAGATGGTCCGGTCGGTCGCGAAGCTCATCGCGCACCTCTCGCAGTCGCTGACGCTGCTGCCCGGCACCCTGATCTCGACGGGAAGCCCGGGCGGTGCAGGATACTCGCGCGATCCGCAGATCTTCCTGCGTGACCGCTCCACGGTGACCGTCGGCATCGACGGCATCGGCGAGCTCACCACGCACTGCCGCGTTCTCGACTGAGTACCCGCGCATACGTGACGAAGGCCCCGGCGGACATCGCCGGGGCCTTCGTCGTGTCCGGTCAGATCTCGATGAGATCCTCGGGGGCGATCACCGGGATCGCCGCGGTGATCGCCTCGAGGCCCGACAGACGCGCCGGCGACAGCTGCTTGATGACCTCGTCACGCGACATCAGACCGGCCTCGACGACCAGATCGGCGACGTTGCGGTTCGTGAGGAGTGCGGTCTTGGCCAGCGCGGCCGCGGCCGCGTAGCCGATGAACGGGGTGAGCGCGGTGATGACGCCGACCGATGCTCCGACCATCGCCCCGAGACGGTCGCGGTTCGCGGTGATGCCGTCGATGCAGTTCACGCGGAGCGTCCACATCGCCTGACGCATCCAGGTGATCGACTGGAAGATCGAGTGCGCGATCACGGGCTCGAAGGCGTTGAGCTGCAGCTGCCCCGCCTCGGCCGCCATCGTCACGGTCATGTCGGCGCCGGCGACAGCGAAGGCGACCTGGTTGACGACCTCGGGGATCACGGGGTTGACCTTGCCGGGCATGATGCTCGAACCCGCCTGCATCGCGGGCAGGTTGATCTCGCCGAAGCCGGCCTGCGGCCCCGACGACAGCAGACGCAGGTCGTTGCAGATCTTCGAGAGCTTCATCGCGTTGCGCTTGAGCGTCGACGAGAACGACATGAAGGAGCCCGTGTCACTGGTGGCCTCGACGAGGTCGGCCGAGGTGACCAGGTCGAGCGACGTGATCTCGCGCAGGTGCTTCAGCACAGCGGGCGCATAGTCGACGTGGGTCGTGATGCCGGTGCCGATCGCCGTGGCGCCCATGTTGATCTCGAACATGAGAGACGCGTTCTCGGTGAGGCGCGTGTGGTCGTAGCCGAGTGTCGACGCGAAGCCGTGGAACTCCTGACCGAGTGTCATCGGCACGGCATCCTGGAGCTGCGTGCGTCCGACCTTCAGGACGTCGTGGAACTCGTGCGACTTGTTGAGGAACGACACGCGCAGCAGATCGAGTTCCTCGAGCAGCGAGCGCAGCGTCAGCGACAGGCCGATCTTGACCGCGGTCGGGTACACGTCGTTGGTGGACTGGCTGCGGTTGGTGTGGTCGATCGGCGACAGGAACGCGTAATCGCCCTTCTCGTGGCCGGCGAGCTCGAGAGCGATGTTGGTGATGACCTCGTTCGCGTTCATGTTCGTCGAGGTCCCGGCGCCGCCCTGGATGACGCCGACCGTGAACTGGTCGTGGAACTCCCCGTCGATGACACGCTGTGCGGCGCGGTCGATCAGGTCGGCGCGTTCTGCATCGAGCACGCCGATCTCGCGGTTGGCGCGGGCACTCGCCTGCTTGACCATCGCGAGGGCGACGATCAGGTCGGGGTAGACCGAGATCGGACGCTTGGTGATCGGGAAGTTCGCGTCGGCACGGGCGGTGTGGATCCCCCAGTACGCGTCGGCGGGAATCTCCATGCTCCCGAGCGAATCGGTCTCGGTACGGGTGAGGGCAGGCGCGGCAGAAGCCATGTCACATCCTTGTGGGTAGTGGCGAGTGTGTGATGCGGGGGATGCATCCAGTCTACGCCCGAGCGCATGCGCCGACAGGGATACGACGGCGCGTCAGCGTTTGCGCGAGAAGGCCTCGAGACGCTCCGCGGGGCTGAGCTTCGCCATCCTCTCGAGCCAGGCGGGCGAGAAGTGGTCGCCGGTCGGGGCGTCGGTCACCGGAACGACGGTGTGCGTGATCGTGTCGGGCCGCACATGCACGAGCTGGAACGCCTGAGCGGCATCCATGCCGTTCACATCGGCAGCGGGCCGGGCGACGTTCATCGTGTAGCAGGTGGCCGAGGACACGCTCACCGGGACGCCGGCGAACGTCCCGTGCGCCGAGTAGTGCAGGTGACCGGCGAGGATGCCGCGCACGTCGCTCCCCCGGATGACGTCGGCGAGCTCGTCCTGATGCCGCAGCTCCAGGATGTCGAACAGAGGCACATGACTCGGGAGAGGTGGATGATGCATCGCGAGCAGCGTGCCGTGCGGTGCAGGTTCGCGAAGGATGTCGGCCAACCAGGCGAGCTGATCGTCGCCGAGATCGCCGTGATGCCAGCCGGGCACGCTGGTGTCGAGGGCGATCAATCGGAGCCCGTCGAGATCCCACACGCCGGTGATCGGCTCCTGTGTCGGCTCGAGGTCGAGCAGCCCCTCCCGCAGTGCCGGGCGTTCGTCATGGTTGCCGGCGACCCAGATCACGGGAGCTCCGAGCTCCTCGGCCACCGGCTCGACGGCAGCGCGCAGACGCCGGTAGGCGTCGGGCTCCCCCAGATCGGTGAGATCGCCCGTGATCACGATCGCCGCGGGGTGCGGGTGCACGGTCCTGATCGCGCCCAGCGTGCGAGCGAAGTTCGACTCCACGTCGTAGCGACCGCCGAGCCTGACACCACCGGCGAGGAAATGCGGATCGCTCACGTGGATGATCACGTGCGACGCCGGCTCATGACGGCCGAAGACGAACGCGGACTCGGAGTGCGCTGACATGATCTCAGCCTAAGCGCGACGACGACACCGGTACGAGGAGCGCCACCACATCAGGTGTAGTAGTCGAGATAGGGTTCCTGCATGGCGAAGAACGAGACCAGACGACGACTGATCGCGGATGCCGGGCTCACTGTCCTCGCGACGGAGGGGTCACGCGGACTCACGCATCGCGCCGTCGACCTCGTCGCCGGCGTCCCCGTCGGCACGACATCGAACTACTTCCGGAGTCGCGATGCCCTGGTCGAAGGGCTCGTCGAGCGCATCGGGGAACGGCTCGCCCCGAGCGAGGACGATCTCGTTCGCCGGTCGTCGGAGGCGCCGAGCAGAGAGTTGTTCGCGGACTACATCCGCGACATCGTCCGACGCCTCACGGATGATCGCGATGTGACGCTGGCCCTCTTCGAGCTGCGGCTCGAGAGCAGCCGCCGCCCCGAGGTCGCCGCCCTTCTCGGTGCATGGCAGCGGGCCGGGTTCGACGGAGACGTCGAGTTCAACTCGTCTGCGGGACTGCCGGGCGGCCGGCGCGAGATCGCGCTGTTCCACTACGCGATCGACGGGCTGATGCTCGATCGACTCACCACTCCGATCGATCCCGAAACCTCGACGGATGACATCGTCGACGACCTCGTCGCAGGGCTGCTGCCCTGAGATCGCCCGATCCTCGGCGCCCGATCAGTGCCCGACGACGATGATGAGGATACCGGCGACGACCGCCGCGGCGCACAGCGCGAAGCATCCGTAGGCGCCGAAGAGCGCCAGGCGGCGCTGCCCGTCGGTCAGGGGGTTCTTCTTCGCAGCCTTGGCGGCCTGCTTCGCGGCGCGCTTGAGCTCCTTCTCGGTGATCACGGTGATCGCGTCGGTGAACTCGGCAGGGCTCACCACGGGCGCGTGCCCACTGCGGACCAGCAGTCGGAGGCCGAGCGCGTAGAACGTCACGACGGCGCACGCGCCGACGAGGGCCGCGAGGAACACCTGGACGAACGCACTCCAGTCGATGTCGACGCTCACTTCGAGTCCTCGCTGTTCGCCGTCTCGGCATCGTCGATCTTGGTGGCGGGTGCCCCGCTCTTCGCCGCCTTCTTCGCGGCTTTGGCCTTCGCATCGGCCTTCGCGTCAGCCTTGGCCTTCGCATCGGCCTTCGCCTGGACCTTGAGCTGCTCCCGCGCCTCCGCACGAGCCTTCGCCTCGGCCTTGGCATCGGCGATGCGCTGCTGACGGCGGGTGAGCGGCGTGGTGTCGGGGTGCTCGATCGCGAGCCCCGACTCCGCCACATCACTCATCGCATTCGCGGGGGTCACGGCATCCTTGCGCGAACGCAGGAAGAGCCCGATGATGACCGCGAGAGCCAGCACGGTGTCGATCGCGATACCCCAGTTGCCGAGCCACGTGATCAGGAGCGCGGCGAGAGCACCGACGGCACCGGCGGCCGGAAGGGTGAGCAGCCAGCCGATCGCGATGCGGCCGGCAGTGCGCCAGCGCACGGTCGAACCACGACGGCCGAGACCGGATCCGATCACGGACCCCGATGCGACCTGCGTCGTCGAGAGGGCGAATCCGAAGGCGCTGGATGCGAGGATCGTCGCGGCCGTCGAGCTCTCCGCCGAGAAGCCCTGTGCGGGCTTCACCTCGGTCAGCCCCTTTCCGAGGGTGCGGATGATGCGCCAGCCGCCGAGGTAGGTGCCGAGCGCGATCGTGACGGCGCAGGCGATGATGACCCAGAGGTGCGGGTCGGCCTGCGAGCTGCTCTGCCATCCGACCGTGATCAGCGCCAGGGTGATGACACCCATCGTCTTCTGCGCGTCGTTCGTGCCGTGCGCGAGCGCGACCAGCGAGGAGGTGAAGATCTGCCCCCAGCGGAAGCCGTCGCGGCCGTCGGGCTTGCCGTCGTAGCGTCGAGTGATCGAGTACGCCAGCTTGGTGGCGGCGAACGCGATGATGCCGGCGGTGAGCGGGGCGATGAGCGCCGGGAGGATGATCTTCGAGAGCACCATGCCGAAGTCGATACCGCCGACCCCGACGCCGACCAGAGTCGCGCCGATGAGTCCGCCGAACAGCGCGTGGGAGGAGCTCGACGGCAGACCGAGCAGCCACGTGAGCATGTTCCAGGTGATCGCGCCGATGAGTCCGGCGAAGATCATCGGCAGGAACACATCGCCTTGGATGGTGTCCTCGCGGATGATCCCGTGCGACACGGTCTTGGAGACCTCGGTCGAGAGGAACGCACCGACCAGGTTCAGGACCGCTGCGAGCAGGACCGCGGTCTTGGGCTTGAGAGCACCGGTCGCGATGGGCGTCGCCATCGCGTTCGCGGTGTCATGGAACCCGTTGGTGAAATCGAAGAAGAGTGCCAGCAGGATAACCAGCACGACGATGAGGGCTGCGGTTTCCACCGTTCGCTTTCGGTCGTTGAGGAAGAGGGAGGTGTCGACGAGATCGACGTGACGAACGAAGAGTTCACCGTGGGTTTGACTTCCGTTAACCGGCCCCGCGCAATCCTCCCACCCTGTCGGGTGCCGGTCAACTCGACCTGGGCTAGCGTGGATGCCGTGACTGATGCCCCGACCGCAGACCGCCGCTCGACTCTCCGCACTCACCACGGCGACACCTTCGACGACCCGTACGAATGGCTGCGTGAGAAGGACTCCCCCGAGGTGATCGCGCACCTCGAAGCCGAGAACGCACACACCGAGGCCGAACTCTCCCACCTCTCCGAGCTGCGCGAGACGCTGTTCCAGGAGATCAAGGGGCGCGTGCAGGAGACCGACCTCTCCGTGCCGACTCGGCGCGGAGACTGGTGGTATTACAGCCGCACGGAGGAAGGCGCCCAGTACGGAATCCATTGCCGCACCGCGGCCGCCGAGGACGACTGGACTCCCCCGGTCCTCGAACCCGGCGTCGCCGTCCCCGGAGAGACGGTTCTGCTCGACGGCAACGTCGAGGCCGAGGGCCACGAGTTCTTCTCGCTCGGCGCGTTCGACACCTCTGACGACGCGACGAAGCTGCTCTGGGCGACGGATTTCGAGGGCGACGAGCTCTACACGGTCCACGTCCGAGACCTCGCCACCGGAGAGACCCTCGCCGACGAGATCCCCGACACGGGCGGCGCGTTCTTCACGCCGGACGGCACCGGCGTCCTCTACACGACCAGGGACGACGCCTGGCGCCCCGACACGCTCTGGCTGCATCGCCTCGGCACTCCCGTGTCTGACGATGTGAAGCTCTTCCACGAGCCCGACGAGAAGTACTGGCTCGGGGCCGGGATCACCCGGAGCCGCAAGTACCTCGTGATCGCCGTGGGGTCGAGCATCACCAGCGAGGAGTACCTCGTCGACCTCTCGGGCGACCTGACCGCAGCCCCCGAGATCGTGTGGCCTCGGCGCGAGGGTGTCGAGTACTCGCTCGAGCACGCCGTGGTCGACGGAGAGGACCGCCTCTACATCCTCCACAACGACGACGCGCTGGACTTCGAGCTCGTCTCGGTCGCGGCATCCGCGCCCCAGGGGGATCGACGGGTCGTCCTCGCGCACGAGCCGGGGCGGCGATTGCTCGGCGTCGACGCGTTCCGGGATTTCGCCACGGTCGAGTACCGCAGCGAGGGGCTCGAGCGCGTCGGGCTCCTCGACTATGCGACGGATGCCGTGGAGGACATCGTCTTCGATGAGCCTCTCTATTCGGCAGGCGTCAGCGGCAATCCCGAGTGGCACTCGCCGTTCCTCCGCCTCGGCTACACCTCGTTCTTGACGCCGGGAACGGTGTTCGAGCTCGACCTCGCGACGCGCGAGCTCGAACTCCGCAAGCAGGTCGCGGTGCTGGGCGGCTACGACCCGCTCGACTACGGTCAGCAGCGCGCCTGGGCGACCGCATCCGACGGCACCCGGGTGCCGATCTCGCTGGTCTGGAAGCGATCCTTCGGTGAGCCCGGCTCCGAGGTCCGCCCTGTGCACCTGTACGGGTACGGATCGTACGAGCACTCGATCGACCCGGGTTTCTCGGTCGCTCGCCTGTCGGAGCTCGACCGCGGAATCATCTTCGCGGTCGCCCACGTGCGCGGAGGCGGCGAGATGGGACGCCAGTGGTACGAGGACGGCAAGCTCCTGAACAAGCGCAACACGTTCACGGACTTCGTCGCCTGCGCCGAACATCTCGTCGAGCAGGGCATCACGACACCCGAGAGGCTGGTCGCAGAAGGCGGCAGCGCCGGCGGCCTGCTCATGGGAGCCGTCACAAACCTCGCTCCCGAGCTCTTCGCCGGCATCCTGGCCGCAGTGCCTTTCGTCGACGCACTCACGACGATCCTGGATCCCTCGCTCCCCCTGACGGTGATCGAATGGGACGAGTGGGGCGACCCTCTGCACGGCGCAGACGTCTACGAGTACATGAAGTCCTACTCGCCGTACGAGAACGTGCGCGAGGGCGTCCGGTATCCCCGCATCCTCGCGGTCACGTCGCTGAACGACACCCGCGTGCTCTATGTGGAGCCGGCCAAGTGGATCGCGGCGCTGCGCGTCGCAGGGGCCTCGGACGCACTGCTCAAGTGCGAGATGGTCGCCGGGCACGGTGGTGTGAGCGGGCGGTACAACTCGTGGAAGGAACGCGCCTTCGAGCTGGCGTGGATCCTCGACACGGTCGGGCTCGCCTCGCGCTGACCCCCGCTGTCGCTACGCCCCCTGTCTCCCACCCGGATTCAGGACGACCGGCTGAGATCAGGAGACTTCGCTCAGAAGTCTCCTGATCTCAGCCCGTTCTCCTGACCTCGCGCCAGCCGATCTCTCCTCCACAGATCGGCGATGGACGCAGATCCCTGCACAATCTCCCTGCGGCGGGCCATGGAGAAGCGAAAACCCGCAGAGTGGAGACATGAGTCTCGAGGACTGGCTTCGAACGCACGACGGAGCGGCCCACACGACGGAGATCTACGCCGCGGGCTTCAGCCGATATGTCGTCGCCACTGCGGTCGATTCCGGGCGGATGCTCCGGCTCCGCCGCTCCTGGATCGCATCGAAGAGTGCGATCCGGAGGTTCTCGCCGCTGTCGGAGTCAGCGGTCGTCTCACCTGCGTGACCGCCGCGCGGAGACTCGGGCTGTGGACGCCCGCCCATGAGCGGGTGCATGTCGCCGTCGCGCCGACCGCGGCACGATTCGATTCCGCCGGTCTGCGGGTGCACTGGTCGTCGGGACCGGCGCCGACGGGGCAGCACTGCGTCGTCGATCCGCTGATCAACGTGCTCCACGAGGTCGCACGATGCCAGGAACCGGCCGCAGCCCTGGCGGTCTGGGAGTCCGCGCTCAACCAGCGGCTCATCGCACCTGAGCTCCTGGGCCGCGTCGAGTGGCGGAGTACCAGGGGATCACGCATCGCCGCCGTCGCCGGCCTCCTGTCCGATTCCGGACTCGAAACCCACTTCGTCGTCCTGATGCGCGCGATCGGCGTGGACGTCGTTCAGCAGGTGTGGATCGACGGGCACCCACTCGATGCACTGATCGGCACGCGGCTCGCGGTGCAGCTGGACGGATTCGCCCATCACAGCAACGCGTCCGATCGGCGCCGCGACATCGAAGCAGATGCACGACTCAGCCTGCGGGGCTACACCGTGCTCCGTTTCGACTACCACCAGATCCTGTTCCGACCGGAATTCGTGCAGAGCGTCGTACGCGCGGCGGTCGCTCAGAATCTGCATCGGCCGGGCTGAGTCTGCGACCGGCCCACCTCAGGAGAAGCGTCCGAGAACAGGAAAGACCGACGCGGATGCTCCTGATCCGCGTCGGTCCTCCTGTTCTCAGTACCTGGCGGCTCAGCCGAACAGGGCGGCGGCCTCGTCGTACCGGCTGCGGGGAACCGTGTTCAGCTCGCCGAGCGCCTCGGCGAAGGGGACGCGGACGATATCGGTGCCCTGCATGGCCACCATCTGGCCCCATGCCTGATCGACGATCGCATCGGCGGCGTGCAACCCGAGGCGCGTCGCCAGCACACGGTCGAACGCGGACGGAGAGCCGCCTCGCTGGATGTGGCCGAGGATCGTCGCACGCGTCTCGATTCCGGTGATCCGCTCGATCGCCGGTGCGAGCTGGTCGCCGATGCCGCCCAGACGGGGGCGGTTGAACGCATCCAGCCCCTTGTCGCTGTAGGCCTCGTCCATGCCGAGCAGCTTGAACCCCTCGGAGACCACGACGAGCGGCGCGCGACCGCGATCGTGGGCGCTCGAGACGAGCTCGGTGATGTCGTCGATCGACATCGGCACCTCAGGGATGCAGATGGCGTGGGCGCCCGCCGCCATACCGGCGTGCAACGCGATCCAGCCGACGTGGCGTCCCATGACCTCGGCCACCATGCAGCGCTGATGCGAGTCGCCGGTGGTACGCAGACGGTCCATCGCATCGGTGGCGATGTTCACCGCCGTGTCGAAGCCGAACGAGTAGTCGGTGGCACGCAGGTCGTTGTCGATCGTCTTCGGCACGCCGATGACGTTGATGCCGTCCTTCGCGAGACGGTCGGCGGCGGCCAGGGTTCCCTCGCCGCCGATCGCGATGATGCCGTCGATCTTGTGCCCGTAGAGCGTCTTGGCGATGTTCTCCGCCCCGCCGCGCACACCCTCGTAGGGGTTGGTGCGGCTGGTGCCGAGGATCGTTCCGCCGACCTTCGACAGGCCCTTCACCTCGTGGCGGGTGAGGGGGAAGAAGTCTCCGTCGACCACACCGCGCCATCCGTCGCGGATGCCGACGAACTCGAGGTCGTAGGTCGTGGTGCCCTTGAGCACGATTCCGCGGATTACCGCGTTGAGTCCGGGGCAGTCGCCACCGCTCGTCAGAATGCCGATCTTCATGCTTGCCTCAGACGGGTTCAGGGAAAGGGGGAAAAGGCGACGCTGCCTGCGATCGACACTAGCGCCCTGATGCGCGCAGGCGCCATTCGAGGCGTCGAAAACCGAAGATCTTGCGGTCGTTTCGGGACGATTTGCAAGAAATGCCTCGCGTCGGCGATGAGAGCGAGAAATCGGCGCCAAGAACCGTGATTCTTAACGCCGATCTTTCGAGAGCTTGTCCCGTCAGGCGGCTCCGAGCGCTTCGCGCAGGAGGTGCATGAGCGCACCGAGCTGCACGGGTTCCGCAGCCGCGTCATCGATGGCCTCGCCATCGAGCGCCCGCGCCGCGAGTCCCTGCTTCTGATCGATGAGCTCGGCGATCTTCGCGTCGACGGTGTGCGCCGCGATGATCCGCCATGCCGTGACCGGCTCGTCCTGCCCGATGCGGTGCACCCGGTCGATCGCCTGAGTCTGCTCCGCGGCGGTCCAGGACAGCTCTGCGAGCACGACGTTCGACGCCGCCTGCATGTTGACGCCCACGCCCGCCGCCGTGAGCGAGCAGACCGCGATGCCGACGTCCGGATCGCTGTTGAAGTCGTCGATCGCCTGCTGACGCGCCGTCGAGGTCTGGTCGCCACGGATGGACACTGACCGGATGCCGGCGGAGGCGAAGTGGGCTTCGGCCTGGTCCATCACGTCGATGTGCTTGGCGAAGAACACCACCTTGCCCACCGAGCGCTGAAGCTGTGCCGCATAGTCGGCCGCCAGGTGCGCCTTCGCCTGTCCGATGCGACGCACCATGGTGAAGACGTTGTCGCCCCCCGTGCCGGCGGCCTTCGACTCCTCGAGCTCGTTCTGGGCCACGAGACGGACGATGTCCTCGTCGATCTCACCCGGCGCGAGCCCGCGGTCGCCGCGCGCCTCGATGATCCGACGGTAGCGGGCGGCAAGGCGCTCGCCGAGCTCGCGCTCTGCCTGGCGGATGCTGCGCCCGAACTCGTCGTCGAGCTGCACCGGCAGATCGGCGATGAGCTTGTCGGGGAGATCGGCTGCGACGTCCTTCTTCTTGCGACGGACGATGCCCATCGAGATCACGGCTTCCCGCGCCTCCGGGTAGAACGACTTGTCGGCCGGCGTGAAGCCTGTCGCGTCGAGCTTCTCCATCAGCTCGGGGCCGGGCTTCTCTCCCGTCGTCCAGCCGAGGAAGCGCCAGATCGCGTCGAAGTCCTCGACGTCGTTGATCAGGGGCGTTCCGGTGAGGGCCAGCATCAGCGGGTTGCCGCCAGGCGTGCGCTCGCGCACGCGGTTGGCGAGCGACAGCACGTTCTGGGAGCGCTGCGAGCTGAGGTTCTTGATGAAATGCGCCTCGTCGACGACCATTCCACGCAGACCGATCGATGCGAGCCACGACATGTGACGATCGAGGATCTCGTAGTTCACGATGAAGATGTCGGCGAACGCGTCGATGTCGGCGCCGTCGCCCTGGATGACGGTCGCTCGGCGCTGCGGTGTCCAGCGCTCGACCTCACGCGCCCAGTTCATCTTGACGACGTTGGGCACGACGACGAGCAGCGGATAGGCACCCGCGACCGACGCGGCGAGAACGGACTGAGCGGTCTTTCCGAGACCGGGCTCATCGGCGAGGAGGAAGCTGCGGTGACCTTCGCGCACAGCCTCGAGGAAGCGCGACTGGTGCACCATGACCTCGAGCCCCTTGGGCGAGAGGTGGTCGTACTCGGGAGCGGGCGGCAGATCCATGCTCGCCGCGCCTCCCCCGGCGCCCGTCTCGAACGCCTTGTAGAGCGGCCCCATGAGCTCCCAGCCGTCGAGACGACGGCGCGGGGTGGTGCTGGCTCGAGGAGTCAGATCCGGGGCGAGGAACGGGTTCGCGAGCTGGCGCGCCTCGACCGACGGCGGCGTCACCTGACGCTCGGCGATCGCTGCCGAGACCACCGAGGTCTGCACCGGAGCGACATCCGCGATGATGAGCTCTTCCGGCGCGAGTTCCGCGCCCGACTCGAGCAGCCAGTCTCGACGCATGCGCTTCGCCACCGGCGAGGTTGCCTGATCGGCCTCGAGCAGCTGGATCAGCGACGTGTCGCGCGCAGCGGTCTTGGCGAGGATCGTCGCGACACCGTCGAGCCGCTTGAGCAGCTCGGCGCGGGCGGCATCGGCGATCTCGGCATCCGCCTTCACTCTGGCGCGCTCTTCGCGCACCAGGAAGGCGATCACCTGGAACTTCACCCGATTCGTCGGGCCCAGTTTTCCCCGCTGCGACTTCGCCTCGATCTCGCGCACCTTGCGCGCGAGGATCGGGATGAGGGGCGCCTCATCGTCGCGACGAGACGTCTTCTTGCGCCGCGATGCGGCAGTCGCCGTGGTCGGCATGCTCCTCCTGAGCGTGAAGGCCGAGCATCCACAGGATGCGGCAGCCGTTCTCGATGTCCGCGTGTGGCGTGAGCCAGGACCGTACGAACAGTAGTTCCGGTGGCCATCGACGCGCGAATCACTCGCGAGATTCGTCAACCACCGAGGACCATTCTACGCCATGCCGACCATCGGGCCGAGATCACGTCACGGAGAGTTGGGGCGGCGTTCAGCTTCTCGGCGCCGCGAGCACCCGTTCGGCGTCGGTGACGTCGGCCGTCATCTGCGACTTGAGCTTCTCGATGCCCTCGAATGCGACCATGCCGCGCAGACGCTCGACGAACTCCACCGTCACGTCGTGGCCGTACAGATCCAGATCGGTCTCGCCGATCACGTGCGCCTCGACCTGCCGCTCGAGCACGTCGTCGAACGTCGGATTCGTGCCGACGGAGATCGCCGCCCGGTGACGTATCCCGGTCTCGTGGTCGACGAGCCATCCGGCGTACACACCGTCACCCGGCACGAACGAGTCGACCGAGGCCGAGAGGTTCGCGGTCGGGAATCCGAGTTCCCTGCCGCGCTTGAGACCGTGCACGACCTCGCCACGCACATCGACATTGCGGTCGAGCACACGTGCGGCCGTCGTGACATCGCCGTCCATCAGCAGTTCGCGGATCCAGGTCGACGAGACGCGCCGCTCGGAATCGTCGAGGAACACGTCATCGACGACCTCCACGGTGAATCCGAGCCGCGGCCCCAGCTCGCGCAGCAGCGCAGGGGTTCCCGCCCCGCCACGTCCGAACCGGAAGTCCTCGCCGACGAGCACCGTCGACACGCGCAGCGCGCCGACGAGGATGCTGCTCACGAAGTCCTCGGCGCTGCGCGCGGCGAGTTCGGCATCGAACGTGAGAAGCAGCGTCGCATCGAGCTCAAGCTCGCCCAGAAGCTCGATCTTGCGGTCGACGGTGACGACGTTCTCAGGGCACCGGTCGGGGCGCAGGACGGCCAGGGGATTGCGGTCGAACGTCACCGCGACGGTCTTCAGGTCGGAGGATGCCGCGATCTCCTTGAGGCGTCGGATGACCGCTCGATGCCCCGCATGCACTCCGTCGAACTTGCCGATCGCGACGGCGGAGGGGCCGAAGTCGTCCGGAACCTCCTGAGGGTCGCGGAAGACGATCATGCGGACACCTCGGCGGAGGGAGCCTCCTGTGCATCGAGCGCCGGGCGATGCGTGCGCAGCCACCAGATACCGAAGATCGGGAGCACGAGAGGGATGAACACGTAGCCGCGCCCGAACATCGACCACACGGTGTCGTGCGGGAAGAGGTCGGGGAAGAAGATGCTGAGCGCGCCGATCACCAGAACCCCGGTGAGCTCGAACACGATCGCGACCCACGCCACGGCGTACCAGCCGCGGCGGTTCGCCAGCACGAGCGCCAGGGTCGCGAGGATGTACACGACGGCAGCGAGCGCCGAGAGCGAATACGCCAGCGGCGCCTCGTCGAACTGTCGGAAGATCTGCACGAAGCTTCGACCGGTCGCCGCGAGTGCCATGACGGCGTAGACGATCACGAGGACACGGCCGATGCCGGTCATCCGGGAGGTGGGGACGGTGGTGCTCATAGCTCCACCCATTCTAGGTCCGGGCCGAGGATCCCGGATGCGCACGGAGACGCTCAGGCGACCTGCACGGTCCAGATGACATGCATGCGCCACACCATGATCGCGACGGCGAACGCCGCGACTCCGAGGATGACCGTGCTCCATCTGCTTCGCTCCATCAGCGCCCAGAGCACGGCGCCGATCGGCAGCAGCACGGCGGAGACCAGATACACCCAGTACTCGAGAAGGTCGCCGGTGGGCGGGTTGCCGGTGAGGGGCGAGACGACCGCGGTGATCACCTGCACGATCAGGAGCAGTTCGACGAGCGCGAGCGCGCCGACCGACCAGTCGCTCGGTCGCCGACCGATCAGCCCGAGAGCCACGCAGAAGAGACCTGCGGCCGCCGCCGCGACCACCTGGACGATCGTCAGCCACAGGATCATCGGGACACCTCCGGCATGTTCATCGCGCTCTTCAGATCGGCGCCGCGCTTCTCGACGACGCCGACGAGCACACCGTCTTCGTCGATCGCTGCCGCCAGGGCGCCGCTCAGCCGAGAAGCCTGGTCCGTCAGCCGTTTGCCATGTCGGAGGTCCCGAGCATCAGCATTCGAGACGGGGAGCGGATCGAGCACTCGAACAGCTGCGGCGGCCGGGGTCAGCAACACGGCTTCCGCGAGATCATCCACCACCACGGCGTCGGCGACGTCGAAGTCGCCGACCCTGGTGCGCCGCAGCGCGGTGAGATGCCCGCCGAGTCCGAGTCCCGCGCCGAGGTCGCGCGCGAGCGAGCGGATGTAGGTGCCGGACGAGCAGTCGACCACGACGTCGAGATCCAGGAACCCTTCGCCGGCGCGCTCGGCGAGGACGTCGAAGCGGGACACCGTGACGTCACGGGCGGCGAGCACGACCTCCTCCCCCGCGCGAACCCGGTCGTAGGCACGGCGGCCGTCGACCTTGATCGCCGACACCGAGCTCGGCACCTGCGAGATCGCTCCCGTCAGGGCGGCGATGCCCGCCGTCACGCGCTCGGGGGTCACGGAGTCCCACGCCTCTGCGGGCGCGTGGGTCAGGATGTCGCCGTCGGCATCGTCCGTGCTCGTCGTCTGCCCGAGTCGGATCGTCGCCTCGTAGGTCTTGTTCGCCCCGACGATGTAGGTGAGCAGGCGCGTCGCGCCCTCGACCCCGATCACCAGCAGGCCCGTGGCCATCGGATCGAGCGTGCCCGCGTGGCCGACCTTGCGGGTGCCGAGCGCACGGCGAGTGCGTGCGACGACGTCATGGCTGGTCAGTCCAGCGGGCTTGTCGACGAGAAGGATGCCGGGCGAGACCATCCATCAAGCCTACGGTGCGCTTAGGCTGTCGAAGTGCCCTCGACACCGCATCCGATCGCTGCGACGACGCTGCCTCTCGCGGAATGGTATCGAGGTGCCGCACGCGATCTGCCGTGGCGCCGCCGCGAATTCCACGACGAGTATGCAGCCTGGGGCACGCTGGTCAGCGAGTTCATGCTGCAGCAGACACCCGTCAACAGGGTGATCCCGCACCTGGAGGCGTGGCTCGCTCGCTGGCCCACACCCCGCGCTCTGGCCGCCGCGTCGCCGGCGGACGTCGTGCACCAGTGGGCCAACCTCGGCTACCCCCGCCGTGCACTGTGGCTGCACAGGGCAGCCATCGAGATCACCGACCGCCATGACGGTGTGGTGCCGCGAGATGTGGACGCTCTGCTGAAGCTCTCGGGAATCGGCGACTACACCGCCAGGGCCGTCGCTGTCTTCGCCTACGGCGATCGTCACCCCGTCGTCGACACCAACACGCGCCGAGTGCTCGCTCGCGCCGTACTCGGCCAGGCACAGCCGGGATCTCCTTCCCGCCGCGACCTCGACCTCATGGACGCGATGCTCCCCGTCGACGATGCCGACGCCGCTGTGTTCAACGCTGCAGCCATGGAGCTCGGAGCGACGGTGTGCATCGCTCGCGCGCCACGATGCGAGGCCTGCCCTCTGATCGAGACCTGCGCCTGGGTCGCGGCCGGACGCCCTGACACCGGCGACACCCGCCGGCGCCAGGCGGCCTTCGAGGGCTCGGACCGGCAGGCCCGCGGCGCCGTGCTGCGCCTTCTGCGTGACGCCGCACCGCGCGCGGTGCTCCTTGAGACCGTGCTTCCCGAGTGGCCGGATCCGCTTCAGCGCGACAGGGCCATCGACTCGCTGATCGCCGATGGCCTGGCCGAGGCCGACGGCGAGATGCTGTCCCTCCCCCGCTGACCCCGTCGCTCAGACGTACTGACCGATCCGATGCGCCAGTACGGTGAGTTCGACCCGCGTGCGCACCTCGAGCTTCGCGAACACGCGGCCGAGATGCACCTCCACCGTCCGGACCGAGACGTGGAGCGAATCGGCGATGTCACGGTTCGATGCCCCTTCGACGACGAGCATCGCCACGTCGAACTCTCGGGCGGTCAGCACGGACCGCCAGACTCGCCGACAGGATGCGAGTGGGTCCCCGACCACGACCGTCGGGCGTTCCTGCGTCCCGAGCCGACGCAGCCGAACCTCGACGGCGCGCGCCCACGCGTCGGCACCGGACAGCTCGAGCAGCTTGACCGCGGTGGCCAGGTGCTCACGCCCGAGCTCGACGTCGCCGCGAATGAGCGACCGCGTGCCGATCATCGCTTCGACACGTCCGCGTGAGAACGGAGAGGTGAGAGTCCTCGTCTCGGCGACCACGCGGTCGCGTTCCATGCGCCAGTCCTCATCGGAGCAGCCCGTGATGCGAAGACGCAGCTGCTGTGCGAGTGCGATCTCCGGCGGTTCGATCCGGTGCCGATGACGCAGCGCAGGCTCGGTGACCACGATCGCCTCTTCGAGCCCGGGCACGGACAGGGTCGTCTGCGGTGCCCCGCGATCCCGCCAGACTCGCATGCATGACGCCGCCTCCTCCGATGCGCCGTCGAGGAATGCTTCGATCCCGCGATCGACGAGCTGGTCGATGCGCACGGGAGCGGGCAACGCTGCGGTGAGGGATCGGGCGAACGGCCCGAGCCTGCCGAGCACCGCGAGATCGAGGCGACGAGCGATGACGACTCCGAGACCGGCGAACGGGATCGCGACGGGAAGCTCGAGTGATGCGCGGATCATCCTGTCGCGCGCGGCACCCATGTCTCCTCGCCACATCAGCAGAAGCACCTCGACCACCGCGCGGTAGGCGCCCACCAGAGGGCTGGCCTCGAAACCGGCGACGAACGGATCGACCTCGACACCGATGCCCGAATCGCCGACGGCGAGAATACGCAGACCGTGGTCGACATCTCCGTCGATCGCAGCATGCAGCGCCTGGAGCATTCCCCCGGTGAGAGGCCCGGCTCCACGCACGTCGTCGACGTCATGGTCGCCCAGGACGAGCCAGGCGAGGGCCACCACCGGATCGCGGAGCTCGTGTTCCGCGCCGGTGCGCGCTGTACCCTCGCGCAGAGCCTCGAGCCACGAGCGCATCCCCAGCCGGTCACCTCGTTCCGCGCAGAGGACCGCCGCGAATGCTGCGGCACGCGCCCAGGAATACCAATGCTCCGGATCGTCGCCTCGCGGCCTGAGAGCATCGAGATCGACCTCGGGCACCGCACCTCGCAGGTGCGCCTGCGCGACGAAGAGCCCGCCGAGCCCCTGCAGTCGATATCGTTCCTCCCCGCCGGGGAAGAGTCCGGCGAGTCGTCTGGCGGCTTCGACCGCGTACCCGGCGGCGATCGCCGCGACGCCGGCGACGAGCGTGGCCTCGTCGCGATCGGTGCCCACCGTGTGGGCAGCAGCCTCCGCCGCGAGATGGAAGGCCCGCTCGCTCAGCCCGGCCTCCGAATGCTCGCGTGCGATGCGCGTGAGTTCGTTCGCCGTGGTGGGATCCAGGCCGGTCGATGCACGAGCGCGATGCCAGTCCGCATCCACCCTCTCGCCTCGGCGATGGAAGACCCGGTGCAGTCGTCTGTGCACCCGGGCCGCCGACGTCGTCGACGTGGTCGCCCGCAGCCAGATGGCGAGGCGCGGATCAGAGAGCTGCACCCGACCCGCGTGCATGTGGATCAGAGGCCCGATCGGCCCCGCTGCGATGTCGGCAGCCGTCCGACCGTCGAAATCGAGGAGCGGATCCAGCCTGTCGTCGAGCCGCAACGAGATCGCCACCAGCAGATCGTGATCGCGCGGATCGACATCGAGGCCCGAATACAGCGCGTCGATGCCCCCGACCATCGGCAACGGCATCGGGAGCGGCCTCAGACCCGCTCTCTGAGCGGGGTCGAGTCTGGCTGCGACCTCTCTCACCGACGATCGGTCGGCCGTGACCTCTGCGACGATCCTGGCGACGACGTGCGGCGCGCAGCTCAAGTCGTTCTCGAGAAGGTCCTCGAGGATGCCTTCCATCACCGCGGACGCGACCGAAGCCGCCCCGTGCGCACTCAGAACGTCGATGCCGAACCCCCCAGCCCGTACGAGCATCCACTCGCTCAGCAGAGGTTAGCAACGACGGCACGCCCTCACTGGAGCGTGCCGATATTCAGGATTGCGTGTCGTCGTCGTCCTGGCGGATGTACGGGTCTGCGTCGCCTGCGTGGGATGCGGAGGAAGCGAGCTTCGCCACATCGGCGTCGCGCTGCTGAGCCTCGCGGAGGAGCGCCGAGATGTGATCGGCGTTCTCCGGCAGCGCGTCGGGGATGAACTCGAGAGTCGGCACCAGGCGAGTGCTCAGCTGCTTGCCGACCTCGCTGCGCAGCATCCCGGTGGCCGAGGTCAGTGCCGCTCCGCTGGAGAGTCGCTCCTCCTCAGTACCGAGCACCGTGTAGAACACCGAGGCATGCTGCAGGTCGCCGCTCACACGGACATCGGTGATCGTCACGAAGCCGAGGCGCGGATCGCGCAGACCCTTCTCGAGTCGCTCAGCGAGGATCACACGAATGCGATCGGCCAGACGGGCCTGTCGTTCTCCAGCCATTGTTCTCTCCCTCTACGTACCCTTCGGGCGAGGATGCATGATGCACCCTCGCCCGAAGATATCGAACTCGATCAGCCGCGAGGCTTCTCGATCAGTTCTGTCGTCTCGATCTCGTCACCGATCTGGATGTCGTTGTACTTGCCGAGGCCGATACCGGCCTCGTAGTCCGTACGCACCTCGGTGACGTCGTCCTTGAAGCGACGCAGCGACTCGATGGCGAGGCCATCGGCGAGCACCACACCGTCGCGGATGACGCGAGCCTTGGCGTTTCGCGTGATCGTTCCCGACCGCACGATGACACCGGCGATGTTGCCGAACTTCGAGGAGCGGAACACCTCGCGGATCTCGGCGACACCCGACTGGATCTCTTCGTACTCCGGCTTGAGCATGCCCTTGAGCGAGCTCTCGATCTCGTCGATCGCGTTGTAGATCACCGAGTAGAACCGGATGTCCACGCCCTCACGCTGAGCACGCTCGCGCGCCTTCGTGTCGGGGCGGACGTTGAAGCCCACGATGATCGCGTTGTCGATCGTCGCCAGGTTCACGTCCGACTCGGTGATCGCACCGACACCGCGGTGGATGATGCGCAGCTGCACCGAATCATCGACCTCGATCTTGAGGAGCGACTCCTCCAGCGCCTCGACGGCACCGGAGACGTCACCCTTGATGATGAGGTTGAGGGACTCGACCTTGCCGTCTTCGAGAGCACGGGTGAAGTCCTCGAGCGAGATGCGCTTGCGGGCCTTGGCCAGCTGGGCGTTGCGCTCGACCGCTTCACGCTTCTCAGCGATCTGACGAGCCATGCGGTCCTCTTCGGTGACGATGAACACGTCGCCGGCGCGGGGCACGGAGTTGAGTCCCTGCACCTGGACCGGGCGCGACGGGTAGGCCTCGAGGACCTGCTCGCCGTTCTCGTCAGCCATGGCACGCACGCGGCCATAGGCGGTGCCGGCCACGATCGCGTCACCGATCCGGAGCGTTCCGGACTGGATCAGCACCGTGGCGACCGCACCGCGGCCCTTGTCGAGCTTCGCCTCGATCGCGACACCACGGGCACCCTTGTTCGGGTTGGCCGTCAGGTCGAGACCCGCGTCAGCCGTGAGCAGCACGGCGTCCAGAAGGTCCTGGATGCCGGTGTTGGCACGTGCCGACACGTCGACGAACATGACGTCTCCGCCGTACTCCTCGGCGACCAGACCGTACTCGGTGAGCTGCTGACGGACCTTGGCCGGGTTGGCGTCGGGCTTGTCGACCTTGTTGACCGCGACCACGATCGGCACGTTCGCCGCCTGGGCGTGGTTCAGCGCCTCGACCGTCTGGGGCATGATGCCGTCGTCGGCTGCGACCACGAGGATCGCGAGGTCGGTGACCTGCGCTCCACGCGCACGCATGGCGGTGAACGCCTCGTGACCCGGGGTGTCGATGAAGGTGATGGCACGCTCGATGCCCTCGTGCTCCGTCCACACCTGGTACGCACCGATGTGCTGCGTGATGCCGCCGGCCTCACCATCGATGACGTTGGTCTGACGGATCGCGTCGAGGAGTCGGGTCTTACCGTGATCGACGTGACCCATGACGGTGACCACCGGAGGACGGATCTCGAGGTCGTCCTCGCTCTCCTCCTCGAGCTCCTGCTCGAGGTTGAGACCGAAGCCCTCGAGGAGCTCCTTGTCCTCATCCTCGGGCGAGACCATCTGGATCTTGTAGCCGAGCTCGGCACCCAGGACCTCGAACGTCGCCTCGTCCAGCGACTCGGTGGCCGTGGCCATCTCGCCGAGGTTGAAGAGGATCGTCACGAGGGTTCCCGGCTGAACCGTGTAGCCGGTCAGCGTCTCGATCTTGTCGGCGAAGTCCGCGATGGACGCACCACGGCGCATGCGGATGACTTCTCCGTTACCGCGGGTGACGTTGACGCCACCGACGACCGGAGCGCTCCGCATCTCGAATTCCTGCCGCTTCGCCCGCCGCGACTTGCGCTGCTTGCTCTTGCCGCCACCCTTGCCGAAGGCACCTGCGGTACCTCCACCGGGACCACGACCGCGACCGCCGCCGCCACCGGGGCGACCTGCGAAACCGCCACCGGGACGAGCGCCGGGGCCTGCACCGGGTCCACCGGCACCGCCGGGACGACCGGGTCCACCCGGACGCTGCTGGAACGGAGCACCACCGGGACGACCACCCTGGCCTCCGCGCGGAGCGCCGGGACGAGGGGAACCGGGACGAGGTGCACCCGGACGCGGGGCGCCGGGACGAGGAGCCTGCGGACGCGGGATGTTACCCGGCGTCGGGCGCTGGCCCATGCCCTGCGCCGAGGCGAAGGGGTTGTTCCCCGGCCGCGGGCCGGTGGGACGCTGTCCCATGCCCTGCGCGGACGAGAACGGATTGTTGCCGGGGCGCGGGGCTCCGGGCTTCGGCGCGCCACCGTCGTTCGACTTCGGCGCAGCGGGTCCGGGGGTCGCCGCTGCCGGAGCAGCAGGCTCTGCCGGAGCCTCGGCAGCCGGTGCAGCGACGGGCGCCTCCGGTGCGGGAGCCTGCTTGGGGCCGGGCTTGGGACCGGGGGTCGGCGCGCCGGGCTTGGCTGCGCCGGGCTTCGCGGCACCGGACGCAGCTGCGCCGGGCTTCGCGGATCCGGGCTTCGCTGCAGCGGGCTTCGCTGCAGCCGGAGCCACATCGGCCGATGCCTTCAACGAGGCGTCGGACTCGATCGCGGCGCGCAACTTGCGCGCCACCGGCGGTTCGATGGTCGAAGAGGGGCTCTTGACGAACTCTCCGAGTTCCTTGAGCTTTGCAAGTGCGATCTTGCTGTCGACGCCGAGTTCAGCGGCGATCTCATGTACGCGTGGTTTACCAGCCACAATTCTCCTGTCTGGGGTCGGTCCACCCAGACAGGGCAGACCACTAGTCGCGGACGGGTCTCATTTCGAGCCGTTCACTTTGTTTCCATAGCCGTTCAGCCTTTGTTTCTTGGTGGGTGCTGTTCGATGATCCGCGTGTCCAGATCGCTGGAGACGCGCAGTGCTCGTCCGAAAGCCCGACGCCGCAGAGCGGCATCCATGCATTCCGGTGTCGGATGAACCCACGCGCCTCGCCCCGGCAGGACGGCGCGCTCATCGATGATGAGCGTTTCGTTCTGGGACACCACTCTGAGAAGAGCGGCGCGGGGAGCACGCGTGCGACAGCCGACGCACATTCGTACGGGTTCCATCTTACACCTGAGTTCCCGTCCGACTCGCGCGACCGGCGCGAGTCGGACGTGACGAGCGGTCAGTCCAGGACGCTGTCCGGCTGGATGTCGATCTTCGCGCCGGTGAGCTTGGCGGCGAGACGGGCGTTCTGCCCCTCCTTGCCGATCGCGAGCGAGAGCTGGTAATCGGGCACCAGAGCGCGCACCGCCTTGGTGTTCGCATCGAGGATGAATGCGCTCGTGACCTTGGCGGGCGAGAGGGCGTTCGCGACGAAGGGCGCGAGTTCCGGGTCGAAGTCGACGATGTCGATCTTCTCGCCCGCAAGCTCCTCGGTGACGGCTCGGACTCGACGGCCCATCTCGCCGATGCAGGCGCCCTTGGCATTGATCGCCGGATCGTTCGCCCTGACGGCGATCTTGGTGCGGTGACCGGCCTCGCGAGCCAGCGCGACGATCTCGACCAGACCGGCAGCGATCTCGGGCACCTCGAGCGCGAACAGCTTGCGCACGAGTCCGGGATGCGTACGCGAGACGGTGATCTGCGGACCCTTCATCCCCTTGGCGACGCTGGTGACGTAGACGCGCAGACGCGAGCCGTGGGTGTACTCCTCGCCGGGCACCTGCTCCTCGGGAGGCAGGATCGCCTCGACAGACCCCAGGTCGACGTGGATCATCCGGGGGTTCGGTCCCTGCTGGATCACGCCGGCGACGATGTCGCCTTCCTTGTCCTTGAAGTCTCCGAGGACCACGTCGTCCGCGATGTCGCGAAGACGCTGGCTGATGACCTGCTTGGCTGCGAAGGCCGCGATGCGTCCGAAGTCGTCCGGAGTCGCGTCCTCCTCGCCGATGATCGCGCCCTCTTCGTCCTTGACGACCTGCAGCACGGCGACGTGCCCGGTGCGGCGGTCGAGTTCGACGCGAACGCCTTCGGGGGTGGCACCGTCCGCGGACACGTGCTTGGAGTAGGCCGTCAGGATGGCCTGTTCGATGATCGAGACGAGTTCATCGAAGGGAATCGCCTTCTCCTTCTCGATCCCACGCAGCAGACTCAGTTCGATATCCATGACAACTCCCTATTCAGCTCTCGTCGCGCGGGTGTGCACGCGCGACATCCGTACCACGATACCCTGTGCCCACAGCCCCGTGCCACGGCGGCGGCCGCACCGCAGCGGTGCGAGAGGCGCAGGAGGATCCCAGTGACCACATACGACACCATCGTCATCGGAGCAGGGATGTCCGGAGTGACCGCCGCGCGCATGCTCGCCGATGAGGGCGCGAGCGTCCTGGTCCTGGAGGCACGCGATCGGGTCGGCGGCAGGATGAACACCGACCGGACCGCCGGTTTCCCCGTCGATCTCGGGGCGTCCTGGGTGCACGGGATCGCGGGGTCACGCCTGTGGGACCTCGTGCAGGCTCTTGACATCCCCACGATCGAGTACACGGTCGGCAGCTTCCAGGCAGGGGGACGCCCGATCGAGAACTTCGACGGCGAGGGCCGGCCGATGGATGCTGCGAGCACGACGCAGTGGGTCGATGACGTCGCATCGGCCGACCGCCTGCTGGTCGAGGAGATCGCGGCGTCCTCCCCCGGTGACACCTACCTCGACGTGACCGAGCGGGCACTCGACCGCTCGGGCTTCGCTCCGGAGCGCATCGACGAGATCCGCGAGTTCTTCCGACACCGTGTCGAGGAGCAGTGCGGAGCATGGATCGGCGACCTCGATGCGCACGGACTCGACGAGGACGCCATCGACGGCGATGAGGTGATCTTCCCTCGGGGATACGACGAACTCCCCCGTCGCATCGGCCACGGACTCGACATCCGCGTGAACAGCGTCGTGACCCGAGTCGCGCGCGCGGACGACGGGATCGTCGTCTCGACCGAGAACGGCGAGTTCTCGGCCCGCAGCGCGCTGGTCACGGTGCCGCTCGGCGTGCTCAAGGCCGGTTCGATCGATTTCGTCCCGCCTCTGCCCGACACCGTCGCCGCGCCCGTCTCACGCCTGGGCATGGGCGTCTTCAACAAGATCTTCATCCAGTTCCCCGAGCGGTTCTGGAACGAGAGCAGCTATGTGCTGCGTGCGCTCGGCGAGGCGGGCGAGCACTGGCATTCCTGGTACGACGTGTCAGCCGTCAGCGGACTGCCGACACTTCTGACCTTCGCGGCCGGCCCGTTCGGACGGCGGATGCAGGACCTGCCCGACGACGAGATCGTCGCCGACGTGGTCGCCGCGCTGCGCGCGCTGTACGGAGACTCCGTGGGGGCGCCGACAGCACACTGGATCACCCGCTGGGGACACGACCCGTTCTCGAACGGGTCATACTCGCACCTGGCCGCCGGTTCGTCGCATCACGATCACGACGAGGCGGCCGGCCCCGTCGACGGCGTCCTGCACTTCGCGGGAGAAGCCACGTGGGGAGACGAACCCGCCACAGTGGGGGCCGCGTACTATTCAGGGCACCGCGCCGCCGAGCGCATACTCGGGCACGAGGTCGACCTCGCAGCCTTCGCGGCGGGCATCAGAGCGCGGGAGCAGAATCCAGAGAATTGATCGCGCCGATCAGACGGAACAGGTTGCCGACCTGGCGCTGGTCGAGGTGCAGGGCGAGGCGCGGCAGGTGCAGCACGTCGTCATCGGCGACCTCGGGTGATCGAGGCGCGGTGCGCTCGATCCGGCCCCCTGCCAGCATCCCCGCGAATCGCTCGTTGAGCCCTTCGATCTCGGAATCGGTCGGTTCCGCGCGAAGGCGGAGCACGAGTGTGTCACCCACCCAGCGCAGCGAGTCGTAATTGCGCCAGAAGCCGGCGATCACGGCTGCCGCGGATTCGACCGAGTCCGTGATGACGACGCGGTCGAAGTCGCCCTCGGAGATCACACCGGTCGGTGCGAGGTCCTCGTCGATGAAGCGCTTGAGACCGTTCCAGAACGTGCCTCCGGGCTCGTCGAGGAGAACGATCGGTGTGGGCTCGGCCTTGCCCGTCTGCTGCAGCGTGAGGAGTTCGAACATCTCGTCGAGCGTGCCGAATCCCCCGGGAAGACAGATGAAGCCGATGGATTCCTTGATGAGCATGAGCTTGCGGGTGAAGAAATACTTCATCGCGACGACGTGATCGCTTCCCGCGACGAGGCTGTTCGCCTTCTCCTCGAAGGGCAGTCGGATCGAGACGCCCAACGAGAGCGCGGGGCCTGCCCCCTCCGCCGCCGCCTGCATGATCCCGGGTCCGGCACCGGTCACCACCATCCAGCCGTCCGCAGCGAGGGCCTCCGCGACCTTGCGTGCCTGGATGTAGAGAGGGTCGTCCTGACGCGTGCGTGCGGATCCGAAGACGGTGACCTTGGGGACTCCTTCGAACGGCGCGAACAGCCGGAAGGCATCGCGCATCTCGGCCAGCGCCGCGGATGCGATCTTGAGGTCGAGCCTGTCGGTGCCGTCCTCGCCCAGCAGCACCGCCGTGCGCATCATGCGCATCACCAGACGACGGTCGGTCTTGATCCCGGCTTCATCCAGCACGGCGTTGATCTCGGTGCTCAGCGATTCCGGCAGCGGTTCCTCTGTCATGAAGCCAGCCTGTCACGCGTCGCCAGACGCGTGGGGCGCAACGCCGCTCGCGATCATGTGGCCGCCTCCCTGTCAATCCCCGTGCCCGCGCGCGGCTCCCGCGCGATGCTGTCGGCATGACAGAGATCACTGGACCCGAAGCACTGGCTCGCGTCGCCGAGCTCGTGGAGGACATCGACTTCACGATGCTGACGACGACCGACGATGACGGCAACCTCGTGAGCCGACCGATGTCGACGAGACAGATGGACGACGCCGGAGACATCTGGTTCTTCACCGCGGAAGACACCGAGAAGGTCGACGAAGCACGCAAGCACCACGACGTCGGGCTCTCCTACTGCGACGCGAAGGGGATGCGGTACGTCTCGGTCGCCGGCAAAGCCACGCTCGTGCACGATCGGGCCAAGATGGAGGAGCTCTACTCGCCGTCGCTCGAGATCTGGTTCGCGGACGGTCTCGACACCCCGGGCATCGCGCTCCTGAAGGTGACGCCGACCGTGACCGAGTTCTGGGAGCCGGCGAAGGGCAAGATCGCGATGGCCGCGGGAGCGCTCAAGGCGCTCGTCACCAAGGACACGCCCGACGACGACATCATGAACCACGGTCGCATCGTCTGCTGACGGTCCCGTTCATGACAACGCCGCGCATCCCGTCCCGGGATGCGCGGCGTTGTCGCTGAGTCTGCGTCAGCGGCGGCTGAGACTGTCGACGGCGTCGACGATCGACACCGAGGTGCGGTCACCGGTGCTGCGATCCCACAGCTCGACCTGACCGTCGGCAGCGCCACGTCCGACGATGACGATCTTCGGAACACCCACCAGCTCGGCGTCGCCGAACTTGACTCCGGGCGAGACCTTGGGACGATCGTCGTAGAGCACGTCGAGCCCGGCCGACTCGAGCTGCGCCGAGAGGTCGGCGGCCACGTCGAAAGCGACCTGATCGCGACCGGCGGCGACGACCTGCACGTCGAACGGAGCGACGGATGCGGGCCAGATGAGGCCCTTCTCGTCGTTGTTCAGCTCAGCGATGATCGCCAGGATACGAGTGACGCCGATACCGTACGAGCCCATCGTGACGGTGACGAGCTTGCCGTTCTCGTTCAGCACCTTGAGGCCGAGCGCCTCTGCGTACTTGCGCCCCAACTGGAACACGTGGCCGATCTCCATGCCGCGTGCGAGCTCGACCGGACCGGAGCCGTCCGGAGCGGGATCTCCCGCGCGGACGTTCGCGATCTCGACGATGCCGTCCGCGAAGAAGTCACGCCCTGCGACGACCGAGTGCGCGTGCTTCTCATCGAGATTCGCACCCGTGATCCAGCTCGTTCCCTCGCTCACACGGGGGTCGACGAGATAGCGGATGCCCGTCGCCGATTCCTCGCCGAGCACCGCACCGGTGGGCGACCAGGGGCCGATGTAGCCCTTGACGAGCAGCGGGTTCTTCTCGAAGTCGTCTGCCGTGGCGGTCTCGACCTCGGCGGGCGCGAATGCCACCTCGGCGCGCTTCTCGTCGACCTCGCGGTCGCCCGGGATTCCGACGACGACGAGCTCACGGGTGCCGTCGAGGTGCGTGAGCGCGAGCACGACGTTCTTCAGCGTGTCGGCCGCCGTATAGTCGCCGTCCAGGTGCGCGTTCGAGTGAGTGACGAGTGTCTCGATCGTGGGCGTGTTCGGCGAGTCGAAGACCACCGGCGCAGCGTCCGCGTCGAACGCGATCGCGTCGGGGACGGCGGTCGTGAAGGCTTCGACGTTGGCGGCATATCCGCCGGCGCTGCGGACGAACGTGTCCTCACCGACGGGGGTCGGGTGGAGGAACTCCTCGCTTCGCGAACCGCCCATCGCGCCGGCATCCGCCTGGACGATCACGTACTCGAGACCCAGGCGCTGGAAGATGCGCTCGTACGCATCGCGCTGAGCCTGGTAGCTGACGTCGAGGCCCTCGTCGGACGCGTCGAACGAGTACGCATCCTTCATCGTGAACTCGCGTCCGCGGAGCAGGCCTGCACGCGGGCGGGCCTCATCGCGGTACTTGTCCTGGATCTGATAGATCGTGAGGGGCAGATCCTTGTACGACGAGTACAGGTCCTTCACGAGCAGGGTGAACGCCTCTTCGTGCGTCGGAGCCAGCAGGTAGTCGCCGCCCTTGCGATCCTGGAGTCGGAACAGCAAGTCGCCGTACTCGTCCCAGCGCCCGGTCGCCTCGTACGACTCGCGGGGCATCAGAGCCGGGAAGTGCACTTCCTGTGCGCCTGCGGCAGCCATCTCCTCGCGGACGACGGTCTCGATCTTCGCCTTGACTCGCAGACCGAGCGGGAGCCACGCGAAGATGCCGGCTGCCTGCGGTCGGATGTACCCGGCGCGGATCAGCAGCTTGTGGCTCGCGACCTCTGCGCCTGCAGGGTCTTCACGGAGCGTGCGGAGGAAGAATTTCGATAGACGAGTGACCACCGGGCAAGTCTACTGACCGGTGGTCACTCGTTTTCGCGATGCGTCAGTTGAGTGCGGGAAGTCCGTTGGGGATCACGCCGCCCGCGTAAAGGCTCGCGGCGAGCTCCTGGACGGCGGTGAGCGCCACGCGCTGAGGGAGGGGGCCGTACGAGATGCGCGCGACGCCGAGCTTCTCGTACTCCGACGCCGCGAGCGTTCCGGGCAGGCCGATCACGCTGAGCTTGCCCTCTCCGAGACCCTCGACGAGCTGACGCGTGATGTTCGCGTCGAGCATGCCCGGCACGAAGACAGCGGTGGCTCCGGCGTCGAGGAACGCACGTCCGCGCTGGATCGCGTCGGCGATGCTCTCGGCCACGGGTCGGTGGCCTGCACGTACGAACGCGTCGGTGCGGGCGTTGAGCGCGAAGGGAACACCCTCGGCCTCGGCGGCCTTGACGATGGCCTCCACCACGGCGACGGACTCGTCGAAGGGCTTGAGGCGGTCCTCGACGTTGGCGCCGACGACGCCGGCGCCGATCGCGAGACGGGTCGTCTCCCCCGCATCGTCGTATCCGTCGTCGAGGTCGGCGGTCACGGGCACGGAGACGGATGCCGCGATGCGTCCGACCATGTCGATCATGATGTCGCGGGTGATGGTGCCGTCCTCGAATCCGAACGACGCGGCGATGCCGTGTCCTGCGGTGGCGATCGCCTTGGTCTCCGGGAGCTTCGCGACCGCTCGGGCGGACACGACATCCCACACGTTGACGACACGGAGGATCTCCGGGGCTTCGTAGAGTCCGATCAGGGTCTGGGCTTTCGCAGCAGTGGTCATGCCCCCACGCTAACGCCCAGTATTCCGGTGCGGGCCGGACAGACACGGGAATCACAGGTTTCGGATGGTGCGCCGATCGGGTCCGACGCTCATCCCTGATCCTCTCTGCACCGTCATATCTGGGATCCGCGGTCATGATCCGGCACGCCCCGACGCCTAGTGTGGGGGCATGCCTCAGCGCCGATCCCACGTTGCTCCCTCCGCCGCGCAGACCGAACTCGCTGCGGCGCTCGCGGCGCTCCGGGAATCGCTCGAGGCTCCCACCGAGTTCCCTGCCGAGGTGCTGGCCGAAGCCGCGGCCTCGGAAGCGACGTCTCCCACACTCGACCTGCGCGACATCCCCTTCGCCACGCTCGACCCGCGCGGATCCCGCGACCTCGACCAGGCGTTCCACCTCGAGAGGCGGGAATCGGGATACACCGTTCGGTATGCGATCGCCGATGTGCCCGGCTTCGTGGCGCCCGGCGGGGCTGTGGATGCCGAGGCCCGCCGGCGAGGTCAGACGCTGTACGCCGCTGACGGCACGATCCCCCTGCATCCGAAGGTGCTGAGCGAGGATCGTGCGTCCCTTCTCGCCGACGTCGATCGCCCCGCTCTCGTCTGGACGTTCACGCTCGATGTGGCCGGAGTGGTCGAGGGGTTCCGACTCGAGAGGGCTCTGATCCGGTCACGCGCCCAGTTGGACTATGTCAGCACACAGGCCGCGCTCGACCGGGGCGAGGACAGCCCGGCGGCGCTGCTGCCCGAGATCGGCGCGCTGCGGATCGAGCAGGAGAAGCTCCGCGGCGGTGCGAGCCTGAACCTCCCCGACGAGGAGGTCGTGCGTGGCGTCGACGGAACCTACGCGATCGAGCGCCGGAATCCACTGCCGGTCGAGGAATGGAACGCCCAGCTGTCCCTGATGACGGGTATGGCGGCGGCATCCCTGATGATCGAAGCCGGCATCGGGATCCTGCGCACCATGCCCCAGCCCGACGAGAAGTCCTTCGACGCGTTCCGTCATCAGACCGAGGCGCTCGGCCGTCCGTGGGCGACGGGTCGCTACGGCGACTACCTTCGCGAACTGGATCGCGCGGATCCGATGACTCTCCCGATTCTCGAGGCTGCGGCTTCGCTCTTCCGCGGAGCGGGCTACGTGACGTTCGACGGCTCTGTGCCGCCCGACACCGAGCAGGCGGCGATCGCCGCGCCGTACGCGCACGCGACAGCACCTCTGCGTCGTCTCGTCGACCGGTGGGCGCTCGAGATCTGTCTCGCCGTCTCCGAGAAGCGCAGGGTGCCGGGCTGGGTCCGCGAGTCCCTCGCCGATCTCCCGGCGCTGATGCAGGAGTCCGGTCAGCGCGCGTCCAGGCTCGATTCGGCGACGATCAACTGCGTCGAGGCCGCGCTTCTGACGCCTCTGGTGGGTTCCACGGTCGATGCGACCGTGATCGAGATCCGTGGCGAGCGAGCGACTGTCCAGCTCGCCGAGCCCGCCGTCACCGCTTCCGCCCCGGTCCCTGGTGACGCGGTCCCTGGCGCAGTGGTGCGGCTCCGCGTCGTGCGCGTCGACATCGCTCGAGGCGAGATCGAGTTCACCCTCTGACGTCCTAGGCTCTGGAGCATGCCGATCTCGCCGTACCTGAGCGACCTTCGCACACGAGTGGGTCATGACCTTCTGCTGCTGCCCGCCGTCACCGCAGTCATCCGGCGAGGCGATCGGTTTCTGATGTGCAGGCAGGCGCACTCTCCCGAGTGGGGCCTGCTCGGCGGCGGCATCGAACCGCTCGAGAAGCCGGAAGAGGCGGTCCTCCGGGAAGTGCGTGAAGAGATCGGCGTTCCCGCCACCGTTCACGGGATCGTGGGAGCGTACGGAGGCGAAGACCTGCACGTGCGGTACCCGAACGGCGATCGCGTCAGCTACACCACGATCGCATTCTCGTGCACGATCCCGGAGGCAATGGACCTTGCCTACGTCGACGGTGAGCTCGTCGAGACAGGGTGGTTCACGGTCGATGAGATCGAGCGGCTCCAGCGCGACCGAGGGGTGGATCGGATCATCGACGATGCCTGCCGCGTCCCCGAGGCGCAGAGTGCCCTTCCACCCGACGTCGTGGAGAAGGCCGTGTGCTACGTGATCGCCGAAGACCGGTTGCTCGTCTTCACCCACGACGACACCGACATACAGGTCACCGGCGTGCAGGTGCCCGCAGGAACAGTGCGAGACGACGAGACTCCCGCCCAGGCGGCTGAGCGTGAGCTGTTCGAGGAGACGGGACTCCGAGGAACGGTGCAGCGCAGCCTGGGCACAGAGCTGTATGACCTGTCGCCCGCCCGGGACGAACGCGCCCTCCGTCATTTCTTCCGCATGGACGTCACCGACCCCGACACCACGGCTGTCTGGCGGGCCGGCGAGCCGGATCCCGCCGACGGTGGCTCCCCTGTGTCGTGGACGTGCCGATGGATCCCGCTCAGCCAAGCGCATGTGCTCGCGGGCGGACTCGGCGCTCGGCTCGGCGCAGCGACCCGCTGAGAGACCCGATGACGAAGCCCGGCGCCCCCGCCGACGGACGCTACGCTGTCGCCGTGGACCACCTCGCCGTCGCAGAACGATTCGTCGCCGCTCGCTACCCCCGCGCAGACGTCGCCATCGTGGCGGGGAGCACCGCACGCGGCGAACGCACCCCGACGAGCGACATCGACCTGTTGCTCATCGGAGGCGAGCTCTTCGAGGCCGAAGACCAGACGAGCGAAGCCTCGACGCACGAGTTCGAGGGAGAGGTGTTCGAGGTCTTCGCGTACACACCGGCCGGTTTCGACGAATGGGCCGAACGAGGAGTCGCGCAGCACAGGCCGGTCACGGTGCACATGCTCGTCGAAGGAACCGTGATCCGAGACGACGGCCGGATGCCCTCCCTCCGCCTGCATTGGCAGCGCGTCCTCGACGCGGGCCCCGCACTGAGTGAGCACGAATCCGCCTTTCGGCGCTACGTCATCACCGATGTCCTCGACGACCTCAGAGATGCGAGAGACCCCCTCGAGCAGCACCTCGAGGCGTCCATCCTGTTCGAGAGGACGGCGGAGCTCATGCTTCTCGGAGACGGGCGCTGGATCGCCACGGGCAAATGGCTCCCCCGGCGCCTCCGGAACCTCAGCAGCGAGCGCGCCGAACGATTGACCGTCCCCCTGCTCGACCGCGACTACGCGACGTTCGCGGCGCGCGTCGAAGACGAGCTCGTTCGTGCCGGCGGCCGCGTGCAGAGCGGATTCGTGCGCTGACCGGCTTCACTCGCTGAGCGGGGCTCAGGACGCGGGTACGGCCCTCGTCGTCATGACCAGCAACTGGGGGTCGGACAGGTCGAGCGTCACTGAGATCGAGACGAACTCGGCAAGGGATGCCACGTGTGTGCCGCCGCAGAGGATCTCTGCCGTGCCGTCGGGAAGCTCGCAGTGCCAGCTCCGACGATCCACGATCGTCGATCCTTCGGGTACCACCCGGCTCGTCGCCCCTGACGCGACCCATTCGGCCAGTCGCTCGTTGATGGACGATTCACGATCCGCGAGTGTCGACGCGAAGGTCTCGGTGTCGAATCCGGCCCGGCGCAGGCTCTTGCCCAGCCGGTACTCGTCGACTGCCCCGTCCGCATGGATGCGGCTCGACTGGTTGGCCTTGCGCTCGAAGTCGGGGGCGCCCAGAGCATCCGTTCCGGGATCCTTGCGCCACAGATCCGCGAGCGCGAGATCGAGAGCCAACGACGCGAGGTGGCAGGCGGTGTGTCCTCGGCTGAGGCCGGCCCGCCGCGGCGAGTCGACCGACAGTTCGACGCGGACGCCTTCGACCAGCCACGAGGGCACCTCGCCCTCGAGCGGATGCCCGACGAGCCAGGTCCATCCCTCCGCGCCGCGCTTGACCGGGATGTCGGAGCCGACGGCGAACTCGCCGTCGTCGGACACCGCCGCCATCACAGCCTCGGAGACCCGGACGGCAGACCCGTCGAGCGCGATCTCGCCGCTGTCCCCCGGCTGATCCGGCCACGTGTGGTCGACAGGGTGGAACGGGGTCGCGTCCACGACGACGACGGCACCCGCAGCGGTGGGCTCGACCCGGGTGACAGTGCTCGATCCCGAGACATCGCCGCCGGCGAAGGACACGACAGTGGACGAGGGCATGGGACTCCTTGAGATTTTCATGACGATCACCGTCCCTCACCGCGAGGAACGCGCGATCGCACCGCGTCAGAGGCGCGCCGCGAGGTCAGGCCGTGACGACCTGTGCGGTCCCGAGAGGCGCCTCGGGCCCCATCTCGACCGCGATTCGGTTGGCCTCTTCGATCAGCGTCGCGACGATGTCCGCCTCGGGCACGGTCTTGATGACCTCGCCCTTGACGAAGATCTGGCCCTTGCCGTTACCGGAGGCGACCCCGAGATCTGCCTCGCGAGCCTCGCCAGGTCCGTTCACGACGCAGCCCATGACCGCGACGCGCAGCGGCACCGTCATGTCCTTGAGCCCCTCGGTCACGTTCTCGGCGAGCGTGTACACGTCGACCTGAGCGCGGCCGCACGACGGGCACGAGACGATCTCGAGCTTGCGCTCGCGGAGGTTCAGCGACTGCAGGATCTGGTGACCGACCTTGACCTCTTCGGCGGGCGGTGCCGAGAGAGACACGCGGATCGTGTCGCCGATGCCTTCGCCGAGGAGGATGCCGAACGCCGTGGCGCTCTTGATCGTGCCCTGGAACGCCGGTCCGGCCTCGGTCACACCGAGGTGCAGCGGCCAATCGCCTCGCTCGGCGAGAAGGCGGTACGCCTTGACCATGACGATGGGGTCGTTGTGCTTGACCGAGATCTTGAAGTCGTGGAAGTCGTGCTCCTCGAACAGCGAGGCCTCCCAGACGGCGCTCTCGACGAGAGCCTCCGCGGTCGCCTTGCCGTACTTGGTGAGGATGCGGCGATCGAGCGATCCGGCATTCACGCCGATGCGCAGCGAGACTCCGGCGGCCTTGGCCGCTTCGGCGATCTTGCCGACGTTGCCGTCGAACTCGCGGATGTTGCCGGGGTTCACTCGCACGGCACCGCAGCCTGCATCGATCGCGGTGTAGATGTACCGCGGCTGGAAGTGGATGTCTGCGATGACCGGGATCTGGCTCTTCATCGCGATGATCTTCAGCGCGTCGGCGTCATCCTGGTGGGGCACGGCGACACGGACGATCTCGCATCCCGACGCGGTCAGCTCGGCGATCTGCTGGAGCGTCGCGTTGATGTCCGTCGTCTTCGTCGTCGTCATGGACTGCACGGTGACGGGGGCGTCGCCACCCACGAGCACCTTGCCCACCTTGATCTGGCGAGACTTGCGGCGCGGGGCGAGGACTTCGGGGATCTTCGGCATCCCAAGATTCACTGCTGGCACAACCCCCAGCCTACGCCGCCTGGATGCACGCGGGCTGGATGCCGGGCGGCGCGCATCGCGCGTCATGCGGCCGATCCGGAACGCGTCGGTGTGATAGTTTTCAGCCCATGCTCGCGAACTTCACCTGGTGGCCCGCCTCTTAGGCGGTGTGTTCGCGTTCCCACGAATCCAGACCGCCTCCGGGGCGGTCTTTTCGTTGAGCCGAGCCGGAGCCACGCACAGGAGACACCGATGACCCTCTCACGTCTTGCCGAGCTCACCGCAGATCCCTCTGCGTCGTTCGTTCTGATCGCGCGCGATGGCGCCGACACCGTCGAGCTGCTCACGGGCGAGGTCGTCGACGTCGACCTGCTCGCTGACATCCCGCTCACGATCGATGGGGTCGCCCGCGAGATCTTCACGATGGTCCCGTACCGTCAGGTGCGCGAGCGTGGGTTCGTCGCCCAGGACGACGGCGCGCCGCTGCGCTGCATCGTGGTCGACGAGCACCTCCATCTCCCGGCTCCCGACCTCGTCGCCGAGCTGCCGTCCGCCGCGGTCCCCCTCCGCGACGGCGGTTTCGACATCGCCGACGAGGACTACGCCGCGATCGTCCAGACCGTGATCGCCGACGAGATCGGCCGCGGCGAGGGTGCGAACTTCGTGATCCGCCGCGACTTCACCGCCGAGATCGATGTCGACGACCGCACGGCGGCGCTCACCTGGTTCCGCGCGCTGCTCACGCACGAGCGCGGTGCGTACTGGACCTTCGCCGTCGTCACCCCCGGCCACATCGCCGTCGGCGCCAGCCCCGAGGCGCACGTCGTGGCCAGAGGAGGGGTCGTCACGATGAACCCCATCTCGGGCACCTTCCGGCACCCGGCCGGTGGCGCCACGAAGGAGACGCTCGTCGACTTCCTCTCCTCCACCAAGGAGACGGAGGAGCTGTTCATGGTCGTCGACGAAGAGCTCAAGATGATGAGCGCGGTGTGCTCGGACGGCGGGCGGATCACCGGTCCGCACCTGAAGGAGATGTCGCGCCTGACGCACACGGAGTACATGCTCCGAGGGCGCAGCGCGCTGGACCCCCGCGACATCCTCCGCGAGACCATGTTCGCCCCGACCGTCACGGGCTCGCCGATGCAGAACGCGTGCGCGGTCATCCGTCGTCACGAGAGGAAGCCGCGCGGGTACTACTCCGGTGTCGCCGCGCTCTTCACCCCGAACGCCGACGGCGGACACGATCTCGATGCCCCGATCCTGATCCGCACCGTCTACCTGCAGGACGGCTCGCTGAGCGTGCCTGTGGGCGCGACGCTCGTGCGCCACTCCGACCCGCACGGCGAGGTCTCCGAGACCCACGGCAAGGCCGCAGGGGTGCTCGGCGCGATCGGCGCGATCGATCGAGACACGGCCGCTGAGTCCCGTGAGGACGCTGACGAACCCGGCGCGCCTCTGTCCCTCGCGGCAGATCCCACGGTCGCCGCTCTGCTCTCCTCACGCAACGCGCGCCTCGCGGACTTCTGGCTGAACCCCCAGGGCGATGACCTCACCGGCCCGTTCGCCGGTCGGACGGCGATCGTCGTCGACGCGGAGGACCGCTTCACGACCATGCTCGCCCACCAGCTGCGCCATCTGGGGCTGGATGTCACCATCAGAGCGTGGAGCGAGGTCGACAGCGCGGAGCTCGACTCCGCGGACCTCGTCGTCGCGGGCCCCGGTCCCGGCGACCCCCGCGACACCGCCAGCGATCGCATCGCCCGCATGCGGCAGGTCGTCTCGCGTCGCGTCGATGAGGGCGCACCGCTGCTCGCCGTCTGCCTGAGCCACCAGATCCTCAGCGACAGTCTCGGCATCGATCTCGCTCCCCTCGACGCGCCACATCAGGGGCTGCAGAAGGCGGTGCCCGTCTTCGGCGAGGATGCGTCGATCGGCTTCTACAACACCTTCACCGCCAGGGTCGCGCCGGGGACCTCTTCCGTCGGCGCCGCCGAAGTGTCCGCAGATCTCGTGTCCGGCGACGTCTACGCCCTGCGCGGGGAGCACTTCGCGTCGATCCAGGGACACCTGGAGTCGATCCTGTCGCGCGATGGGATCCGCACGCTGGAGCGCCTGGTCTCGCACGCACTCGCCTGATCCCCGGGTCTCGCGTCGCCCCGCGGGGCGAACTCGCGCGGGCTCAGCCTCCGAAGATGTTCACGGGGTTGAACAGATCGGCGAGCAGCAGCACGGCGCCCATCGCGATGAGCAGCGTGGCGACGACGACCGTCAGCGGCACGAGCCTGGTCGCGTCGACCGGCGCGGGCGGCGGACGACGGAACAGCGTCGCCCACGCGCGTCGGATGCCGTCCCACAGCGCGACGACGACGTGACCGCCGTCGAGAGGCAGCAGCGGGATCAGGTTGAAGACGAACAGCGCGACATTCAACGAGCCGAGAAGACCGAGCAGCACCGAGAATCTGTTCAGGACCGGGGCATCCGTGGCCGCGACCTCTCCGGCGATGCGTCCGACGCCCACGACGCTGAGCGGCCCGTTCGGATCACGCTCGCTCCCCGTCACGAGGGACACACCCGTGTCCCAGATGCGCACCGGGAGCGTCAGGATCATCGATCCGACGCGCGCGACCGTGTCAGCGGCCATCTGCGGCCCCGCCGACAGCGGCTGCTGCACGAAGCCCATCTGCGCACCCATCCCGACGTAGCCGACGTCTTTGACGACCGGCTGACCGTCGTCTCCGATGACCGGCCGGCCGCTCGCATCCGTGATGGTGCGCTCCGCCTCGACCGGGGTGATGCTCAACGTCTTCTCGGCGCCGTCGCGGAGGACGACGAGCTCGAGCGTCTCACCCGGTGCCGCCTGCACGATCGCGGTCGCCTCCGCGAACGTCGACACCGGCTGACCGCCGACGGACACCAGCACGTCGCCGGGTCTGATCCCGGCCTCCGCCGCGGGCGTCGCAGGGTCGTCGGCCGAGCACTCCGTCGCCGCGGACCCGGCCGGAAGCACGCACTCACTCACGGATGCGATCGTGGTGGTCCCCTGCTGCACGCCGATGCCCGACACCAGGACGGTGAAGATCACGATCGCGAGGAGGAGGTTCATCAGTGGGCCGCCGAGCATCACGATGACGCGCTTCCACACGGGCAGACGGTAGAAGACACGATCCTCGGCGCCCTCCGCGATCGTCTCGTCGTTGGCCGAGCGAGCATCCTGCACGAGCGCCCGGAAGACGCCCTTGGCGGGACCGGAGGTCGTGGATGCCGGATACATGCCCGACATCGAGATGAAGCCGCCCAGAGGAAGCAGCTTGAAGCCATATTCGGTCTCGCCGATGCGCTTCGACCACAGCCTCGGTCCGAACCCGATCATGTACTGGCCCACGCGCACGCCGAACAGCTTCGCGGGCAGGAGGTGACCGACCTCGTGCAGGCCGATCGACAGGCCGAGGCCGATCAGCATGAACACGATGCCACCCAGATAGAGCAGTGCTTCCACTCCCCCAAGCTAGTGCTCGCAGTCTAGGAATACGCCCCACGCCGCGACGAGGCTCACCGCGCACTCCCGTTAGGCTTGTCGGGTGACCTCCCGCCAGCTGCGACTCCTGCGCGCGGCTTCGGCGTCGGCTGTGGCCACGGTCATCGCAGCGACGTCGCACACGATCGCGGGCGGAGCCGCACCGCATCCTCTGCTCGTGCTCGCTGTCGCGGCGCTGGTGGTGCCGATCACCGCTCTGATCATCGGGGCGCGCGTCTCCCGAATCCGCGTCGCGGCGACAGTGCTCGTCAGCCAGGCCGCCTTCCACGTCGTGTTCCAGCTCCTGGGCGCCCCGACCGGCACGACCGTGATCTCCGGGCACCAGCATCACGTCGATCTCTCCGCGCTCGGCCCGGTCAGCGCAGCCACCGCTCCTGACCTGCTCATGCTGATCGGCCACATCGTCGCCGCCGTCGCCACCACCGCGCTGCTGTGGCACGGCGAGTCGATGGTGCGTGCGATCGCCGGGTGGGTGCAGGCGCAGTGGCGTCGCGCCGTCACGCTGTTCCGCGCGGGTCATGCGCGCCCCGCAGCTCCGATCTTCGCCCTCCCCCTGCTGGTCGACACTGCTCTCTCCACCTCCCTTTCGCGTCGAGGACCCCCGGCGCGCGCCTGATCACCGCATCGCCTCATCGAGGCGCCCCTTTCCTCACCTCGCGGATGCCGCGCTCATCTCGGCGCGCCCGCACCACAGCAATCAGGAGTTCCCTCATGCGTTCCACCACCACCCGCACCCGCCGCAACCTCACTGTCGGATTGATCGGCGGCGCTGTCCTCGCTCTCGCGATCCCCGCGATGGCCAGCGCCCACGTCAGCGTCAGCCCCGACGAGCTCGTCGCCGGAGACCACGGCGTGCTGACGTTCTCGTTCGCCCACGGCTGCGACAACTCCCCCACCACCTCGTTGAAGGTCACGATGCCCGAGGGCCTCGCCTCGGTCGCACCCACCATGGACAGCGACTGGACGATCGACATCGAGAAGGGTGATGACGGCCTCGTCAGCGCAGTCACTTACACCGCGGTCGCACCGGTGCCGACCGACCTGCGCGGCGCCGTCAGCATGTCGGTCGGCCTCGACGAGGACACGCCCGAGACCCTCGCGTTCCCCGTGATCCAGACCTGCGTCGAGGGAAGCACCGAATGGACCCAGCTGGCGGAGGACGGCGAGGACCCGCACAGCCTCGACGCTCCGGCTCCCGTGGTGTCCGTGGCAGCCGCTGCCGCAGACGGCCACGGCGAGCACGACTCGAGCACGACGCCGGAGACCGCCGCTGACGAGACGGACACGCCGGATGCTCTCGGCACGGCGCTGGGTGCAGGTGGTCTCGTCGCCGGCATCGCCGCGCTCATCGTCTCCGTGCTGGCGTACCGCCGCAAGGTGTGACGCCTCGCACGTCTCCTCGGCCTGCCGTGGTCGAGGAGACGTGCCGCACCCCGTGATCTCTCCGGAGCCGTGAGATCATGGATGCGACATGTCGATTGAACAACAACCGAGCCTGCCTCCCGTGCTCCGCCCCGCGAACCCGCCCCGGCGCGAGCTGTCCGAACTCGCCTCTCGATTCGCACGAGACGTCCGCGGGGAGGTGAGCGGTGTCACCCTGTCGGGGATCACCCTCGCCACCGCAGATCTCCGCCCCGGCGAGGCCTTCGTCGCGATCCGGGGCGTGAACCGCCACGGCGCCGAGTTCGCGGTCACCGCCGCCGAGAAGGGCGCCGTCGCGGTCATCACCGATGAGGCGGGTGCTGAGATCGCCGAATCCGCGGGCCTCCCCGTGCTCGTGGTCGACGACCCGCGGGCCGTGCTCGGTGCGCTGAGCGCCTGGGTCTACGGCACCGGAGCAGGCGAGCCGCTGCCTCTGCTGTTCGCGACGACGGGGACGAACGGCAAGACGAGCGTGTCACACCTGCTCGAGGGCATCCTCGACCAGCTCGGCGTGGTCACCGGCCTCTCCTCCACCGCCGAGCGGCACATCGCCGGCGAGGTCATCGTCTCCAGGCTCACGACCCCCGAGGCCTCCGAGATGCATGCGCTGCTCGCGCTGATGCGCGAGCGTGACGTCGAGGCCGTGGCCGTCGAGGTCAGCGCGCAGGCGCTCTCGCGTCACCGTGTCGACGGCATCCGCTTCGACGTCGCCGGATTCACCAACCTCAGCCATGACCACCTCGACGACTACGCCGACATGGAGGAGTACTTCGAGGCCAAGCTCCCGCTCTTCCGACCCGACCGCGCGACGCGTGGTGTGGTGTGCCTCGACTCCCCCAACGGGGCGATCGTGGTGCAGCGAGCGGAGATCCCCGTCGTCACCGTCGGAACGCCGTCCATCGCGGCCGATCCCGACGCCGCGGCGCGTGCCGACTGGGTCGTCGTGATCGACGACGAACGCGCGTCGGGAACCACCTTCACGATGTCCGGCCCTGCGGGATCCCACACGACCACCGTCCCGGTGATCGGACCTCACATGGCCGCGAACGCTGCCCTGGCGATCGTGATGCTGCTCGAAGGCGGCTACGAGTGGGATCGGATCGTCGCGGCCCTCGACCGCGACGGCGGCATCGACGCCCACCTCCCCGGTCGCACCCAGCTCGTGTCCGGCGACACTGGGCCTGTGGTGTTCGTGGACTTCGGGCACTCCCCCGACGCCTTCGAGAAGACCCTCGCCGCCGTGCGCCGCGTCACGCCCGGCAAGGTGCTGATGCTCTTCGGTGCAGACGGCGACCGCGACGCCAGCAAGCGATACGACATGGCTCGCACGGCTGTCGAAGGCAGTGACATCCTCGTCGTGACAGACCACCATCCTCGTTTCGAGGACCCGGATTCGATCAGGGCCACCCTCGTCGCCGGAGCCCGCAAGGCACGACCCGACGCCGAGATCTTCGAGTACTCGCCGCCCGAGACCGCCATCGTGGCCGCCGTCGGGATGGTGGGCGAGGGCGACTCGATCCTGTGGGCGGGTCCTGGACACCAGGACTACCGCGACATCCGCGGTGTGCGCACCCCGTACTCTGCGCGTGAGCTGGCTCGACGGGCGCTGCGGGCCGCGGGATGGCCGGTGCCCGACTCGCACTGGCCCGTTCCCTACGCGGACGAGGACTGAACCCGATCAGCGGCCGCAGCGATCCGTTGCGGCCGCTGTCGAGTCAGGCTTTCGCGATCAGCTGGTCGGCCTTGCGTCGTGCCCACTCCTCGGCGGCCGCCAGGGACTCGACCGTCAGAGCCTGAGGCGGCTCGTGCGCGTCGACCACTCGGGAGATCGTGTCGACGATGCCGAGGAACGACAGGCGTCCCTCGTGGAACGCGTCGACGGCCTGCTCGTTCGCCGCGTTGTAGACGGCGGGGAACGTGGCGCCCGCGCGCCCCACAGCCTTGGCGAGAGCGACGGACGGGAACGCCTTGTCGTCGAGAGGCTCGAACGTCCAGGACGTTGCCCTGGTCCAGTCGAGCGGGCTTCCCACACCACCGACGCGATTCGGCCAGTCGAGACCGAGCGAGATGGGCAGACGCATGTCTGGAGGGGATGCCTGGGCGATCGTGGATCCGTCGATGAACTCCACCATCGAGTGCACGACCGACTGCGGATGCACGACGACATCGATGTCGTCGTAGGCGATGTCGAACAGCAGGTGCGCCTCGATCACCTCGAGGCCCTTGTTCACCAGCGTCGCGGAGTTCGTGGTGACCATGCGTCCCATGTCCCACGTCGGGTGCGCGAGCGCCTCCTGCGGAGTGACCTGGAGCATCTCGTCGCGTGAACGCCCGCGGAACGGTCCTCCGGACGCCGTGACGACCAGCCGTCGCACCTCCGCGTGCGTGCCGCTGCGCAGAGCCTGGGCGATGGCCGAGTGCTCGGAATCCACCGGGACGATCTGGTCGGGGGCCGCAGCCGCGAGCACCAGCTGACCGCCGACGATGAGCGACTCCTTGTTCGCGAGCGCGAGCGTACGTCCGGCCTCGAGCGCGGCGAGCGTGGAGCCGAGACCGATCGATCCGGTGATGGCGTTGAGCACCACATCGGCGTCTACGTCTCGCACCAGCTGCTCGGCCTCGGCGGCGCCGAGGGCTGTGCTCTCGACCTGGAACTGCTGCGCCTGCTCGGCCAGCATCTCGGCGTTGGACCCCGCAGCGAGGCCGACGAGTTCGAATCGCCGCGGATTGGCGCGGATGACGTCGAGCGCCTGAGTGCCGATGGAGCCGGTGGAGCCGAGGACGATGATGCGACGCATGCCGCCAGCCTAGGCCACCCCCTGCACCCCGCCGTGCTTACTCGGCCTGCTCGATCGGCGTGGTCGCGAGGATGTCGACGACGAACGTCAGGGTCTCGCCGACGAGATCGTTCTCGTTGATCTCGCCCTCGCCGTAGCCGTCCTTCGGAGGCATGGTGACGATGACCTGGGAGCCGACCTTCTGGCCTTCGAGAGCCATCTTGAAGCCGGTCACGACCCCGCTCGTCTGGAACTGCGACGGCGCGGCGTCTCGGCTCCAGCTGGAGTCGAACTCGCTGCCGTCCGACCACTTCACGCCGCGGTACTGCACCGTGACCAGGTCGCCGGCACCGACGACGGCACCGTCGCCCTGCTTGAGGACGGCGACCTCCGTCTCGGTGGGAGCGTCGGAGTCCGGGAGGGTGATCGTCGGCGAGCCGGCGTCGTCGAGCTCCACGGTCGGCATGCCCTCGGTCGCGTCGACGTCGGAGCCGGACGCGATGGTCGGCAGCTCCTCGATGGTCTCGACGTAGAGCACGCTCGGGTTCATGCCCTCCTGCGCTGCAGGAAGAGTCAGGACGACGCTCGAGCCGATCGGAAGGCACTCCGCGGCGACGGTGAAGACGGTCGACTGGGTCGGATCCACGATCTGCTGCGGCTGCTGCACCGCGAGAAGGGCCGACAGTACGCCGTCAGGGCCCCGCTCAGACGTGCTGAGCACCTCGTTGGTCGTGGCGTCGACGAGCTGATAGCGCAGGGAGACGAGATCGCCGGGCATGACGTCGTCGCCGTCGCCCTCGACCACGACGGACCTCTGGGCTTCGGTGAGATCGGCATCCGCGGGGACGGTCACCTTCGCATCGGCACCGGTTCCGTCGACCGTGACGGCATCGGACCCCGCCCCCGACTGGAGATCGGCGAGGCAGGAGGTCTGCGCAGAGGCGTCAGGGGTCTCCGTCGCATCGGGGGTCGAGCCGCCGGCACAACCGGCCAGGAGCAGGGTCGCCGCAGCGACGGTGGACAGGACGATGAGCGGACGCTTGCGCACAGTGAGACCTCGGGATCGCGGGCGGGACACCCCATCATCCCCCATACCCCTTTGTCGATGCTGGGAGGCGCGCCTGAAGCTTCATTCCCACCGAGGCATGGATCCGGGGGTAATCTGCTCTGATGACGTCAGAGCAGTCCGTGGAGCCCGAAGCATCGCCCGCAGAGACTGAGAAGCCTCGTCACGCCGGCTTCGCCTACGCGCTGGGCCGCAGCCTCATCACCCCGCTCGCTCGAACCATCTATCGACCGCGCATCGAAGGCCGCGAGAACGTGCCGCACGACGGCCCCGTGATCTTCGCGAGCAATCACCTGTCGTTCATCGACTCGATCGCGATCCCGGTCGCGGCGCCGAGGCCCGTGCACTTCCTCGCCAAGTCCACGTACTTCGAGGGGACAGGCGTGAAGGGCTGGCTCAGCAAGACCTTCTTCGAGTCCATCGGCGCCATCTCCGTGCGCCGCGGCGCAGGGAAGGCCGCTCTGGATGCACTCGACGTCCAGCGCCAGCTGCTCGACGAGGGCCTCGCGGTCGCTCTCTACCCCGAAGGCACGCGGTCCACCGACGGCCGCCTCTACAAGGGCCGCACGGGAGTCGCGTTCCTCGCCCTGCAGACGGGAGCGCCTGTCGTCCCCGTGGGGCTGATCGGCACTGACACCGTGATGCCGGTCGGCGCCAAGGTTCCGACGCTGAAGGAACGCATCACCGTGAGGTTCGGCGAGCCGCTCGACCTGTCTCCGCACGGCCCCGCCACCAGCGGGCGCGCGCGCAGACTCGCGACCGACGAGATCATGGCTGCGATCCACGCACTCTCCGGGCAGGAGCTCGCGGACGCGTACAACGAAGCCCCCGCCCAGGGCACGATCGAGAAGATCAAGCAGGCACTGCCGCACGAGCGCCGCTGACGCTGTTCGGTCGCGTGATCGCTGCCCTCTCGGGTACGCTCTACCTCACGGTGTCGGGCTGCGACCGTCCGGACGGAAGTCGCGGATGGACCCTCAGCCCTGCTGCGCGCGCACCGTGGCCTCGTGCCGCACCGGGAAGTTCATCGAGTTCGCGATGAAGCACCATTCGTTCGCCTGAGCGTGCGCGCGCTCGGCCGCATCGATCATGGATGCGTCGGCGACGACGACCTCGGGACGCAGCATGACCTCGACGAACGCACCTCCGCCTGCACCGTTCTCCCGCATCATGCCCGAGGCGGTGTCTCGATACGAGACGACCACGACGCCCGCCGTGACGCAGGCATGCAGGTACGAGAGCAGATGGCACTCGGACAGCGAGGCGAGGAGGAGATCTTCGGGGTTCCAGCGCGACGGATCGCCACGGAAGGGCTTGTCCGCGGAGGCCAGGATCTCGGGCTTGCCCTCGACCTCCAGCGTGACGTCGCGCCGATAATCCCGATAGCCGCTCGTGCCTGTCCCGGAGTTACCGGTCCAGGTCGAGGTGAGTGAGTAGCGGTGCTCGCCGAGGGGCGTGGGACGATCTGCCATGCCGACAGTCTGCCAGCCGCATCCGACGTCGGGAACCGCGGTGCTCTGTCGCAGCGGCGGCAGCATCCGACGATATCCTTGGGAGGTGTTGGAGACTCTCACCGTTCAGGATGCTGTGGAACTTGCCGTCGTCGAGCGGAGCGGGTTCGTCGAATCCCGCCATGCGGGGGCGGCGGTGGTGCTCTCCCCCGACGGCGAGGTCATCGCCCGGCACGGCAACGCCGATGCCCTGATCCTGCCTCGGTCGAGCCTCAAGCCTCTGCAGGCCGTGGCATGCATCACGGCAGGCGCCTCCCTCGAGGGAGAGCAGCTCGCCATGTCGACCGCGAGCCACAGCGGCACGGACCGTCATGCATCGGTGGTCCGTGACGTGCTGACCGCAGGCGGACTCACCGAAGATGCCCTGGGCTGCCCACCCGCGTGGCCGAGCGACACGGCAGCTCGTGACGAACTCGTGCGCGAGCACGGCGCACAGACCCGCATCCGCATGAACTGCTCGGGCAAGCATGCGGCGATGCTGCGTGCCTGCGTCGCGACCGGCTGGCCCGTAGACGGATACCTCGACGCCGCTCACCCCCTGCAGGTGCACATCCGCGACGTCATCGAACGCCTCACCGGCGAGAAGATCGCGCACACGGCGATCGACGGCTGCGGAGCCCCGGTGTATGCCATCACGCTCACGGGGCTGGCACGATCGATCCACCGGATCGGGACCGCCTCGGACCGTTCCCCGTTCGCACTCCACCGCGTGGCCGGATCGCTGGTGCGCGCTGTTCGCGAGCACCCCTGGACGATCGACGGCCCCGGACGCCCCGACACCATCGCGATCGAGAAGCTCGGCGTCTTCGCCAAGGGCGGCGCCGAGGGAGTCATGGTGATGGTCGCCCCGAACGGGACCACCGTCGCACTGAAGATGCTCGACGGCGGCGCCCGCGCGTCGACGATCGTGGCGGCGACTCTGCTGGCACGTGCGGGTGCACTCGCCGAAGCCGATGTCGAGTCCCTCGGCGCGGCCCTCTCGCTCGACGTGCTGGGGGGCGGCGAGCCCGTCGGAAAGATCCGCGCGGGCAACGGCATCTGATCCACGTCCCTCGATTCGGGCACGCCGGCCTGGTCGGGAATCCGGAGCAGGAGTGTCGGGCGAGACGCTCGCAGGAGTCCGGTGCAACACTCAGTCGCCATCCGCCCATCCGCGCCTGGGCCTCAGCGCCCACGCCTCAGTGCCCGGGGATGAGCGCGGGGATGACGACGCGGCGTGGGCCCGAGTCCCCGATGAGGGACCACGCGCGTCCGGCGTGGGATCGCGCGTAGGGAGGCAGTTGGCGCACGCCGGCCAGCTGCCGGAGTTCCGAGATGTGCTCCGCCCTGACGAGCACTTCACCCTCACGACGTACCCGCTGCCAGAGGGTCCAGTGGCGCTGCCAGGCGTCGGGCTCCCCCAGCAGGATCACCGATCGCCCGGACTGCTCCGGAACCTGCAGGAGGTCAGCGGACAAGGGGATGACGTCGCACCCGGGATAGGCATCGGCAACCGCGACGGCGACCGTCGAGACTCCCGGTGTGATCAGTGCTGTCATGGCGGCGCGCGGTGACCACGCCTGCTGGCCACCGCCCGGCGACATCGCGCGATGGGGGTGGGCTGACCTGAGACGGTCCTCAGGCACCCACGCCAGTTGGACCTCACGGTCGTCGATCCTCATCCGCCCCGGGGGCCGATCGCGCTCGAACCCGCCGGAGTCTCCGCCCGCTGCCAGGTGATCGACGCGACTCTGCATCCGCAGAAGGCCACGTCTCGGGAGCGCATCGAGAAGGCGCCCCACGGCGCCCGCGGAGCGTGTGGCGGTGAGGACGAAGGTGGTGCCCCCGGCTCCCCGGATGATCTGCTCCCACAGGTGGGCGAGATGCTGCGCGTACTCCACCGGCAGATCGTTGATCTGCGCGTCGATGTCGTCGCAGAGCACCAATGCGGGTCGAGTCCGACCGTCGGCCAGTTCTGTGACGGCATCCCAGGCCAGCTCCGAGTCCGCCGGAAGCAGAAGTGCGTCCGGGTGCTGCTTCATGAGGGACCGGAGCGCGGATGTGCGCCCGGATCCGGACGCTCCCAGCAACGCGATGCCGCGCTCCTCGCCGATCGACAGGGTGACGAGAGGCTGTCGCTGACGTTCCGGTTCGTCGGCGCGGCCGAGAACGACCTCACCGTGGTTCGCGTCGTTGCGAAGAGCCGTGAGCGGTAGGACGCGAGGCAATGCGGGCAGCCACGGGCTCTGCGGAACGTCGACATGCTCCCACTGCACAGCGATGGCTCGCAGGTCTGCGGCACTCGTCAGAGCGACCCTCATCGCAACCGGCTCCGAATCCTGGGGGCGTCGCGCGAGTGCCAGCCCTCGCGCCTCGACACCACCCGGGAGATCAGCCGCCGCATCCGTTCCTATCACGACGCGGCTGTCGGATGCTTCCCCGACCCGCAGGCTGATCCGCAGCGGACAGTTGGCCGCGAGGGCATCACGGATCACGCCGGAGGCACGCTGGGTGCCCAGAATGAGGTGCATTCCGAGGGCTCTCCCCCGTGCGGCGATGTCGGTGAAGACGGCCCCGAGGTCGGAGTGCTCCTGCAGCAGCGCCGCGAACTCGTCGACGACGATGATGAGGCGCGGCATCTCGCTCTCGCTCACGTCGCGCACGCCCGCCGCAGCCAGCACGGACTCGCGGCGGCGCAGCTCGGCCGTGAGGCTGGAGACGCCACGCCGCGCCCCCTCGTCATCGAGATCAGTGATGACGGCCACCACATGGGGAAGCATCCGGAGAGGCTCGAACGCCGTGCCGCCCTTGAAGTCGGCCAGGACGAACAGGACGCGGTCAGGGCTGTGGCTGCTCGAGATCGCGGTCACCCACGACACCAGAAGCTCGCTCTTGCCGGTCCCCGTGGTGCCCGTCACGACGGCATGCGGTCCGTCGTCGACGATGTCCAGAACGATCTCATCACGTTCGCCTCGCCCGATCGCGGCAGCCAGGCCCGACCCCGATCCCGGCTGCGTGAGGTCGCTGAGCGCCACGCCTGAGGGAAGCGACTCCAACGCTTCTGCATCTCCTGCTCGCGCCAGCGCCACGGCGACCGTCTGCGCATGCGACATGCACTCGGCTTCCATCTCGACGATCCCCTGCGGGGTGCGCAGAGTCGCGCGTCTCGGCTCGATGATGTCGATGACCGTCGTGATGCCCTCGGGCACCTCCTCGTCACGCGCGAGAAGCGCGATCACTGCATCTGCGACCGGTCGGGATTCTCCGGCCTGGCTCACACCGAGCCGGAACGCACCTCGTCGCGCCGCGCGAGCCTGGGGAAGCCCCGCCACACCCCAGTGCTCCAGTCGACCTCCCACGACCGTGAGCTGCGACGCGGAGAACCGCAGGCACATCTGCACGATGAGCGCCCGGGCAGCCGACGCGACGACCGGGTGGGCACCGCGCAACGCCACGCCCCCGCCGATCGGCACCGTGAGCGGCACCCCCTCGAGCGCCGAGCATCGTTCCCGGAATTCACGCTCGCGCTCGCCCTCACCCCCGGACGCTCTGACAGCGCTGACGCCGCGGCCCGTGCCGACCACGATCTCGGTGCGGGAATCAGGGAGATCGGGGCCCCGAAGCGGCGGCTGCGCCAGGCAGGCGGCCGCATCCGGGTGCCGGTGCCACCGGATCCTGCGTTCTTCGTCGTGGAGTCGGGAGAGCTGCGACTCGGCCTGCGACCATGCCTCCGCCGCATGCGCCTCAGCCTCTCGTTGCGCTTTGCGCCGAGAGCGCGCACCGTCGATCAGGGACGCCACGACCATCAACGGGCCGAGGGCAGCGAAGCACAGCGAGAACAGCGAACCGGTCACGAGCCAGAGAACCACGCCGCCGACGACCGGGACGAGGGCTGCCACGAACGGAATCGGCGGACGGCGTGCAGCCGCAGGGGCCACGGGGATGGCGATGGGCAGGGAATCCATGCCCATCAGTCGATCTCATCCGCGGGTCGCGGGGGTGACCTCCACAGAGAACGGGACGTTACTCCGCTGCGGACTCCGTTGTGGAGGAGGACTCGTCGGCGATCTGGACGATGACGAGCGTCACGTTGTCGCGGCCGCCGTTCTCCAATGCGGCGGCGAGCATGGCATCGACCGCGGCACCGGGGTCGGCGTTCTCGCGGAGGAAGTGCTGGATGCCGTAGTCCGTCAGTTCCTTCGTCAGTCCATCGGAGCAGATCACGAAGCGGTCACCCGCTCTCACGTCGAGCGTGACGTAGTCGGGAGCGGTGAGCTCGCTCGCCCCGACCGCGCGGGTGATCACGTTGCTGTACGGATGCCCTTCGGCCTCCTCCGGGCTGATCTTGCCCGCGGCGATGAGCTCCTGGACCACCGAATGGTCGGTCGTCACCTGCACGAGGCGGTCGTCACGGAGGAGATACACGCGCGAGTCGCCGATGTTCAGCGCCACCCAGTGGGGCTCGTCGTTCTCGAATTCGAGGAAGACACCGGTGAGGGTCGTGCCGGTGCCTTCGTCGGTCGTCTCCGGATGATCGGCGATGTCGCCGACCGCGAGCTGCAACGCACCCTCGATGGCGTCTCGCTCGACCGCACCGGAGGCGACGACGGCTTCGAGGCGGGTCACGGTGCTCTGACTCGCGATCTCACCGCCGGCATGACCTCCCATGCCGTCAGCGACGATGAACAGAGGGTATTCAGCGAAGAACGCGTCCTGATTGTTCTCGCGTCGCCGACCGACGTCGGTCACGCCCGCCCAGGACAGCAGCAGCGGGCGCTGCGCAACCATGACGCTTCGCGTCTTCGTCGTCGTGTCAGACACTCGTCGCCTCCGAAATTCCTGCGGGCCGGGCCGCCCCAGGATACTCACACATCGTAGTGGAAACCGAGTCGCTCACACTCGCGCCCCCGGGTCGTCGGGCAGAGGGAACAGGTCATCGATGAGAGCCAGTTCGTCGGCATCCGGTCGCCACGCCTCTCCTGCCTCGGCATTCGCCTCGATCTGCTCGACCGACGTGGCTCCCGCGATCACGCTCGAGACCACGGGGTTCGCCAGCAGCCAACCGAATGCCGCCTGGAGCATGGTGATGCCGCGCTCGGAGCAGAAATCGCGGAACGCATCGATGGCGTCCCACTGTGCGTTCTCCCACACATGGCGACGAGCGGACATGATCCGGCTCGACGCGGGGCCTCCCTCGCGGGTGAACTTGCCCGTGAGCAATCCGTTGTGCAGCGGGAAATACGGGAAGAATCCGAGCCCGTAGCGTTCGACGGCCGGGAGCACCTCGCGCTCCGCCGCCCGAGCGAGCAGCGAATAGTGGTTCTGAGCGGACACGAAGCGCCCGGTGTGGCGCTCACGAGAGACGAACTCCGCCTCGGCGACCTGCCAGCCGGAGAAGTTCGAATGCCCGTAGTAGCGGATCTTGCCCTCTGCGACGAGTCCGTCGAGTGCGTCGATCGTCTCGGCGATGGGTGTTCCCGCGTCTGGAAGGTGCAGCTGATAGAGGTCGATCCAGTCCGTCTGGAGGCGACGCAGCGACTCCTCGACGGCACGACGGACGTAGCGGCGGGAACCACGTGCCGCGGGGAAGGCGTATCCCATGTCGCGCTCGTGCCCGAATTTGGTGGCCAGAACGACGCGGTCCCGGCGCCCGGCGAGGGCCTCCCCCATGAGCGTCTCGCTCGCGCCGGCGGTCGCTCCGTACATGTCGGCGGTGTCGAGCAGCGTGATGCCGTTCGATATCGCGGCGTCGATCACCGCTCTGGTGCCCTCGAGCGACTCGGTGGCGGTGCCGGCGCGACCGAAGTTGTTGCATCCGAGGCCCGTCGACGAGACGAGGAGTCCTGAGGCACCGACCCGGCGCTGCGACATGAGCATGTCTCCACGCTATCGCCTCGCGCCGACACCCTCGGCATCGAAGGCAGACCGCCCCGAGACAGCACAGAGCCCCCGACCGGAGTCGAGGGCTCTGTGTCACATCATCAGGCCGGAGGCTGCGTGGGATCCGTCGGCGGGACCTGCGGAGCAGCAGGAGGCGCTGCAGGCGGTGCCGGCGGGACCTGCGGAGCAGCAGGAGGCGCTGCCGGAGCTGCCGGCGGGACACCGGGTGCGCCCGGAGCGGACGGCGCGGCCGGAGGCGTGTACCCGGGCTGGGCGGGCGGCGCGTATCCCGGCTGAGCCGGAGGTGCATAGCCGGGCTGAGCCGGAGGTGCGTACCCCTGCGGTACCGGCGGCGCGTACCCCTGCTGGGGTGCACCGTAGCCCTGCGGAGCGCCGTATCCCGGGCCTGCGGCCGGTCGCGGCTGCACGGGAATGCCCTGCCACACGGTCGTGTCTGCCAGGAATCCGTTCGCAGCCCACGGAGCCGGCGCGATGTTCGGGTTCCAGCGCGACTTGTCGAACGCGTTGATGCCGTACCAGACGATGGACAGCAGCACGTAGAGAACGACCCAGACGGCGTCCTTCTGCAGCTTGAGCCCGATCCGCCATGCGGCGAGAGCCAGCACGACCGCAAGCGCGATGCTGGTCAGGAAGTTGAGGTACGGAATGCACGAGAGACCGATGCCGATGAGGACCACCCACGGCGAGACGTCTCCGAGCTTGGCGAAGACCATCATGTTGTACACGGGCACCCATGCGCGCCACTTGCCCTGCACGCCGGCCTTTTCGAAGATCTTCATCAGGAAGATCGACGCGATCACGTAGAACGCCGCTGCGAACAGCAGACCGATCAGGAGCGCAGCGAAGAAGCCTGCCAGGGCCGCCCCGCTGTCGTAATAGTCGTTGTACATGAATCCCTCCGGATCCGATGGAGCAGACGCCGTGCGCGCCGCGTCACCCACCATAGCGGGGCGGCAATATATGAGGCAACGACACACGCAGGAGTCCGCGCCCGTGTGACGCTGCGTCACTCGGCGACGACGAACTCCAGGATTCCGGGTTCCGCGGCGACGCGAAGTACGAGACCACGTGAGTCGGCCCAGGTGCGCAGAGTGCGCACGGAACGCACGCGGGGACGGTCCTCGGAGAGAGCGCGTACGAGCAGGCCCTTCGACTTCTTGTTGAAGTGGTTGAGCGCCCGCCCGTGCTCGGTGACCACCCTCACGTACGCGGAGGTGACGGATGCAGGCACCGGCCCGAGTGCGACGTACGCCTCGCTGCGCAGATCGAGGACGAATGCCGGGTCTTCCCCCGCGATCGCCTCTGAGGTCGCATCCGCCCAATGACGGCGCAGCGCCGGCACACCGGGAAGCGATGTTCCGGCTGCCAGGCGATAGGACGGGATGCCGTCGAGCGCACCGATCGGGCCGAAGGGCGCCGAATGGATCCATGCGTGGGAGCCGAGCCAACGCCGCGACGCCGCCGACAGGGTCTGCGCGTCGAGCGCGTCGTACAGCACCCCGGTATAGCGGTCCACAGCGGGCATCGTCGCCGCGGAGCGCAACATCCGATTGTGAGCGACGTCACCCGACTGCTTCGGACTCAGCTTCAGCACCTTGCGCGCGGCATCCTCGTCGGCAGCGAGATCGACGAGCGCGTCGATCACCGCCTGACGTGCGCTGTGCAGTCCGGGAAGCGCCAAAGCGTGCACGTCGAGCGGCGCGCCGTCGCCGCCGGGTCGCTTGGTCTCTGACGGGGGCAGCAGGATCTTCATGGGACCTCGGGGATACAGACGCGTCCGCCCCGGCACCCACTGGGGGCGCCGAGGCGGACGCGATGAACTGAACTGATCAGGCGATGAGAGCCGCGTTGCCTGCCACGATCGTCAGGACGTCGCTCTCCATCGAGAGGAAGCCGTCCTGTGCGTTGGCGAGCACCTTGGTGCCATCCGTCTGCGTGATCCGGACCTCGCCCTGGGCGAGGATCGCCAGAACCGGCTCATGGCCGGTCATGAAGCCGATCTCGCCCTCGACGGTCTTGGCGACCACGAGGCTCGCCTCTCCCGTCCAGACCTCCGCATCCGCGGAGACGAGGCTGACATGCAGTGCCATGGTCAGCCGTTCTCCTTCTGGATCTTCGCCCACTGCTCTTCGACGTCGGAGATGCCACCGACGTTGAAGAAGGCCTGCTCGGCGACGTGGTCGAAGTCACCGCGCGTGATCGCATCGAAGGACTCGATGGTCTCCTTGAGCGGGACGGTCGAACCCTCGACACCCGTGAACTTCTTGGCCATGTAGGTGTTCTGCGAGAGGAACTGCTGGATGCGACGTGCACGAGACACGACGATCTTGTCCTCTTCCGAGAGCTCGTCGACACCGAGGATGGCGATGATCTCTTGCAGTTCCTTGTTCTTCTGGAGGATCTGCTTGACCGTGGTGGCGACGCGGTAGTGGTCCTCGCCCAAGTAGCGGGGGTCCATGATGCGCGACGTCGAGGTCAGCGGGTCGATGGCCGGGTACAGACCCTTCGACGCGATCTCACGCGAGAGCTCCGTGGTGGCGTCGAGGTGGGCGAACGTGGTCGCCGGAGCCGGGTCGGTGTAGTCGTCGGCGGGCACGTAGATCGCCTGCAGCGAGGTGATCGAGTGGCCGCGCGTCGAGGTGATGCGCTCCTGCAGGAGACCCATCTCGTCGGCGAGGTTCGGCTGGTAACCCACGGCGGAGGGCATGCGGCCCAGCAGCGTGGAGACCTCGGAACCGGCCTGCGTGAAGCGGAAAATGTTGTCGATGAAGAGCAACACGTCCTGCTTCTGCACGTCACGGAAGTACTCCGCCATCGTCAGAGCCGAGAGGGCGACGCGCAGACGCGTTCCCGGCGGCTCGTCCATCTGGCCGAACACGAGGGCCGTCTTGTCGAAGACACCCGCCTCTTCCATCTCGTGGATCAGGTCGTTGCCCTCACGGGTGCGCTCACCGACACCGGCGAACACCGACACACCACCGTGGTCCTGCGCGACGCGCTGGATCATCTCCTGGATGAGGACGGTCTTTCCGACACCGGCGCCACCGAACAGACCGATCTTTCCACCCAGCACGTACGGCGTCAGGAGGTCGATCGACTTGATGCCGGTCTCGAACATGGTGGTCTTCGACTCGAGCTGGTCGAAGTTCGGAGCCTTGCGGTGGATCGGCCAGCGCTCGGTGACTTCGATCGTCTCGCCGGGCTCGAGGTTCAGGACCTCGCCGATCACGTTGAAGACCTTGCCCTTGGTGACGTCGCCGACGGGGACCGAGATGGCCTCACCGGAGTCGCGCACCTCCTGGCCGCGGACGATGCCGTCGGTCGGCTTCAGGGCGATGGCGCGAACGAGGTCGTCGCCAAGGTGCTGAGCGACCTCGAGCGTGATCTCGACGGACTCGTCGCCGATCGTGATCGTGGTCTTCAGTGCGTTGTAGATGTCGGGGATCGAGTCGTGCGGGAACTCGATGTCGACAACCGGACCGTTGACGCGTGCGACGCGCCCGACGACCGCGGTCGCCGGCTGGTCAGCCGTGGCGGTGGTGGTCATTTTCGTCTCTTTCCTGATGGTCTATTTGCTCGACGAGAGTGCGTCGGCGCCGCCGACGATCTCCGCGATCTGCTGCGTGATCTCCGCCTGACGCGCGTTGTTGCGCAGACGGGTGTAGTCGGTGATGAGCTTGTCGGCGTTGTCGCTGGCCGACTTCATCGCCTTCTGCGTCGCAGCCTGCTTGGCAGCAGACGACTGCAGGAGAGCGTTGAAGACGCGGCTCTGGATGTACACCGGCAGGATCGCGTCGAGGACTGTCTCGGCATCCGGCTCGAACTCGTACAGCGGGTAGACGGCGCTTCCCGCATCAGAGTCATCGGCTTCCGCGATCTCCAGCGGAAGCAGACGCACGGATTCCGGCGACTGCGTCATCATGCTGACGAAGCGGTTGTACACGAGGTGGATCTCGTCGACGCCGCCCTCGTCCGCACCGCGCGAGAAGTCCTCGAGCAGCGTGGCCGAGATCTCCTCCGCCGTGTGGAACGACGGGGTGTCGGTGTCGCCGGTCCACTCCGCGGCCGCCGCGATGCGACGGAACTGGAAGTAACCGACGGCCTTGCGACCGACGAGGTAGAACACCGGCTCCTTGCCCTGACTGCGCAGGAGCTCCGCCACCTCGAGACCCTCTCGGAGGATCTGCGAGTTGAAGGCTCCGGCAAGGCCCCGATCCGACGAGAAGATCACGACCGCGGAGCGGCGGATCGTCTCGGGCTCGCGGGTGAGCGGGTGGTCGACGTTCGAGTGCGTCGCGACGGCGGACACGGCCCTCGTCACGGCACGCGCGAAGGGACTGGACGCTTTGACGCGTCCCATCGCCTTCTGAATGCGCGAAGCCGCGATGAGTTCCATCGCCTTCGTGATCTTCTTGGTCGTCTGAGCAGAAGAGATCTTCTGCTTGTAGACCCTGAGTTGAGCGCCCATGAAATCAGTTCCTCACGCGATTACGCGCGACGACCCTTGACGATCTTCTCCTGGTTGACGTCGTCGGCCTCGGCCGCACCGTGCTCCTCGTGACCGGGAGCGCCGATGGCCTGCCCCTTGCCACCCTGGAACTCCAGGAGGAAAGCGTCGGTGTGCTTCTCGAGTTCAGCCACCGTGTCGTCATCGAGGACATTGGTCTCACGCAGGGTGTCGAGCACCTTGGTGTTGCGTCGGAGGTAGTCCAGGAGCTCGCGCTCGAAGCGGAGGACATCCGCGACCTCGATCGTGTCGAGCTTTCCCTTGGTTCCGGCCCAGATCGAGACGACCTGCTCCTCGACGGGGTACGGCGAGTACTGCGGCTGCTTGAGCAGCTCGGTCAGACGCGCACCACGCGAGAGCTGACGACGCGACGCCTGGTCGAGGTCGGACGCGAACATCGCGAAGGCCTCGAGCGAGCGGTACTGCGCGAGCTCGAGCTTCAACGTTCCGGAGACCTTCTTGATCGACTTCACCTGAGCGTCACCACCGACTCGCGACACCGAGATACCCACGTCGACCGCAGGACGCTGGTTGGCGTTGAAGAGGTCGGACTGCAGGAAGATCTGGCCGTCGGTGATCGAGATCACGTTGGTCGGGATGTACGCCGAGACGTCGTTGGCCTTGGTCTCGATGATCGGGAGACCGGTCATCGAGCCTGCGCCGAGCTCGTCGGACAGCTTCGCGCAACGCTCCAGCAGACGGGAGTGCAGGTAGAAGACGTCACCCGGGTATGCCTCGCGGCCCGGCGGACGACGCAGGAGCAGCGACACGGCACGGTAGGCCTCGGCCTGCTTCGACAGGTCGTCGAAGATGATCAGGACGTGCTTGCCGCCGTACATCCAGTGCTGACCGATGGCCGAACCGGTGTAAGGGGCGAGGTACTTGAAGCCGGCGGGGTCGGATGCCGGAGCTGCCACGATCGTGGTGTACTCCAGGGCGCCGGCCTCTTCGAGCGCGCCCTTCACCGAGGCGATGGTCGAGCCCTTCTGGCCGATGGCGACGTAGATGCAGCGCACCTGCTTGTTGACGTCGCCCGACTCCCAGTTGTCCTTCTGGTTGATGATCGTGTCGATCGCGATCGCGGTCTTGCCGGTCTGGCGGTCGCCGATGATCAGCTGACGCTGGCCGCGGCCGACGGGGATCATGGCGTCGATGGCCTTGATGCCGGTCTGCATCGGCTCGTGCACCGACTTGCGCTGCATGACGCCGGGCGCCTGCAGCTCGAGCTCACGCGAGCCCTCGGTGGCGATCGAGCCGAGGCCGTCGATCGGGTTTCCGAGCGGGTCGACGACGCGACCCAGGTAGCCGTCGCCCACGGGCACGGAGAGGACCTCACCCGTGCGGGTGACTTCCTGGCCTGCTTCGACACCGGTGAAGTCGCCGAGGACGACCACACCGATCTGGTCCTGGTCGAGGCTCAGCGCGAGGCCCTTGGTGCCGTTCGCGAAGGCCACGAGCTCGTTGGCCATGACGCCGGGCAGGCCCTCGACGTGCGCGATTCCATCCGCTGCATCGATGACGGTGCCGACCTCGGTCGCCGCTGCCCCGGTGGGCTCGTAGGCGGCGGCGAAGTCCTTCAGCGCGTCACGGATGACGTCGGGGCTGATCGATAGTTCTGCCATTGTCTTCCCTTTGTATCTGGGTGCGCGGTTCCCCGCGCGAAGTCGTGTTAGCCCGCGAGCTTCTGGCGAAGGTCGGCGAGTCGAGCGGAGATGCTGCCGTCGATGACGTCATCGGCGATCTGCACGCGCAGGCCTCCGACGACGGCGGGGTCGAAGACCTCGTTGAGGGATACGTTGCCGTCGTAACGGTGCGAGAGTGCGGCGCTCAGGCGCGTGCGCTGTGCGTCGGTCAGCGGCTTCGCGGTGTGCACCGTCGCCACCACCCGATCGCCCTGGTCCGCGACGATTCGCGTCGCACGCGACAGCATCTGCCGGATACGACGCTCACGCGGCTGGCGGACCAGCGATGAGACGATCAGCGCGGCGGCGTCGCTGACGCCCCCGGCCAGAAGCCTCTCGACGAGTGCACCCTTGGCGTCCTCTCCCCCGAGGCGGGTTCCGAGCGCGAGCTCGAGATCCGCGTTCGCGGCGATGACCCGGGAGAAGCCGAACAGCTCTCCCCCGATGTCGGCCTGGGGAGTGGAGATCGCCGCCGCACGGATGGCCAGCTCCTCGACGCCGTCGACGAGCTGCGACGAGGAGGACCAGCGCTGGGCCACGACGGTCTTCAGGATGTTCTGCACGTCCTGAGAGAATCCGGCGAAGACCGCCGACACGACGTTCTGTCGTGCCTCGGCCGGAGCCGAGGGATCGGTGAGCGCGCCGCTCAGCTGAGACGACTCCGCCACGGTCCTGGCAGCTGCGAACAGCTCCCTGGCCGAGTCGAGAGTGACGTCCTTCGCTGCGGCAAGCGCCTGAGTGGATGCCGCGAGTGCCTGAGTGGTCGCGCTGCCCATTACTGAGCCGCCTTCTCGGATGCCTCGAGGTCGGCGAGGAAGCGGTCGACGACCGCCGTCGCGCGAGCATCGTCAGAGAGCGTCTCGCCGACCACGCCACCGGCGAGGTCGATCGCGAGCGAGCCCACCTCACTGCGCAGCGAGACGAGAGCAGCCTGACGCTCGGCCTCGATCTGCGTGTGCGCGGTCGCGGTGATGCGAGCGGCCTCGGTCGATGCGCTGTCCTTGGCCTCGGCGACGATCTTCTTGCCGTCCTCGCGGGCGGCCTCACGGATCTCACCGGCCTCGGTGCGTGCCTCGGCGAGCTGCCGGGTGTACTCCTCGAGAGCGGCCTCAGCCTGCTTCTGCGCCTCGTCGGCCTTGGCGATGTTGCCCTCGATCGCGGCGGACCGCTTGTCGAGCATCGCCGTGAACTTCGGAAGGGCGACCTTCCACACGACGACGAGGATGACGAGGAACCACAGACCCGACCAGATGATGTCGTACCACGCAGGGATCAGCGGGTTGTGCGCTTCACCCTCTGCTGCGAGGTTCGTGACAAGAGCGTTCAGCATCCTGTCTCCTTCAGAAGTCGGTAGAGATTACGGGAAGGGGATGAATCCGACGGCGATGCCGACGAATGCAAGCGCCTCGGTGAAGGCGATACCGATCCACATGAGGACCTGGAGGCGGCCGGCCAGCTCGGGCTGACGAGCAACACCCTCGATGGTCTTGCCGACGACGATGCCCACACCGATGGCCGGGCCGATTGCTGCGAGGCCGTAGCCGACCGAAGCGAGGTGACCGTTGATGTCTGCGAGAACCGTAGTAGCGTCCACGGGTTTTTCCTTTCGTTGGGTGGGGCGGCAGTTGCCGACCCGCTCAGTGCTCTTCTGCGACCGCGAGCTGGATGTAGACCGCGGTGAGGACGGTGAAGACGTATGCCTGGAGGACGGCGACCAGAATCTCGAAGAGAGTGAAGGCACCGCCGAAGGCGAGGGTTCCGACACCGAGAGCGGCCCAGCCGCCACCTGCGGTGAAGAAGAAGAACTGGGTGGCCGCGAAGCACAGCACCAGGAGCATGTGACCGACGACCATGTTCATCAGGAGTCGGAGCATCAGCGTGACCGGACGGATGATGAACGTCGAGAGGAACTCGATCGGCGTCACGATGATGTAGACCGGCCACGGCACGCCGGCAGGGAACAGCGCGTTCTTGAAGAAGCCGACGGGGCTCTTCTTGATACCCGCGTAGATGAACGTGATGTAGCTCACGAGTGCGAGCGTCAGCGGCACGGCCGCGATGCTCGTTCCGGCGATGTTCAGGAACGGGATGATTCCCGTGATGTTCATGAACAGCACCATGAAGAAGATCGTGGTGAGGATCGGCAGGAATCGGTTGCCGTCCTTGCGTCCGAGCAGATCGTGCGCGATGTTGGAGCGGACGAAGTCCAGCCCCATCTCGACGACGCTCTGGAATCGACCGGGGACGATCTTCATCCGGCGGGTTCCGAGAACCAGGATCAGCACGACCGCGACGACGGCGAGGAACTGAACCAGGTGGATCCGGTGGACGGGAATACCCGCCACGTTGAAGAGGATCTCCGGGAAGAATTCGTCGATCGAAGGTCCGTGGAACTCGCCGTCAGAGGCGAGTTTGGGCATCAGGGTCGCAGCAAGATTGAACAGCGCGGGCTCCAGCTTCGGGGCACCGGTCAGAACCGGGGCGACGATGGTCGGTGTGCTTCAAGCGCAAGCGCTCGCGGGCGAGCGGCGGGCACTTGTCAACACTATCAGAATAAGAGGGTTACCTAAGACCGCGGGGCGGCTTCAGCCGGCCCGTCCTGGTCGCCGGGCTCCGGCACGATGTGATGACGACCGGGGGCACGATCCTCCGGCACGACCGTGGGCAGCTGCACGCCCGGGGCGCGATCGTCAGGCGCTTCGGTGGGCAGGGACGCGTCGCTCACGTTCGGAAGCCGCATCCGCGTGATGACGATCACATCGATGACCAGGGTCGCCACGACGCCCGTCACGATCGAGAGGAAGAACACCATCGGGTGTATCCACGGCTGACCGCTCAGCACGATCATGATCACGACGAAGAGGCCGAGCTTGAGCAGCCAACCACCCAGCACGATCGCGAAGAACAGCTGCACGTACAGCGGGTCGCCGAACCAGCGGTTGGCGATGAGGATGCTGAGTGCGGTGATCCCGAGGAACAGCATCGCGAGCACGACGCCGAGCAGGCCGCTCACGAGCCCCTCTCCCCCGCCGACGAGGAGACCGATCAGGCCCGCGACGATCGCGAGCACGACCATCGACAGGGCTGACCAGAGCAGCGTCTTCCGCAGGATCGGATTGCTGGAAACAGGGCTCGGGCTCACGGGGACTCCACGGGTGTCGGGTCGGATGCAGACGCCGCGGACTTCCGCCGGCGAGTGGGGCTGAGGGTGATGATGAGGCAGGCCACGATGCCGACGACACCGAAGACGACGCCCGGGACGTACTGGCCCGGCCAGTCCTCGCGGGCTCCCACGTACATCAGGAGGACGGCGAGCGAGATGACGGCGGTCCAGGCGTAGAAGATCAGCACCGCGTCACGATCGCGGTGTCCGAGGTCGAGCATGCGGTGGTGCAGGTGCTTGCGGTCGGGCGAGAACGGCGACTTGCCGGCGTTCATGCGGCGCAGCACCGCGAGTCCGAAGTCGAGGAGCGGCAGGAGCACGACGAGCAGCGGAAGCAGGATCGGGATGAACGCGCCGAGGAGCTGGGAGCGACCCAGGCGCTCCGGGTCGAGGGCCGAGGGCTCGAGCTGTCCTGTCACGGCGATCGCCGACGTCGCCATGAGAAGACCGAGCACCAGAGCACCCGAATCGCCCATGAAGAGCTTCGCCGGACTCCAGTTGAACGGCAGGAATCCGAGGCAGGCGCCGATCAACACGGCAGCGAGGAACGATGCGAGGTTGAAGTAGCTCGATGCGCCGGTGTCACGCGTCAGGATGTAGGAGTACGCGAAGAAGACGCCGTTCGCGATCAGGCAGACACCGGCGACGAGGCCGTCGAGGCCGTCGATGAAGTTGACCGCGTTCATCACGATGACGATCGCGAACATCGTGATGGTGATGCTCAACCAGCTCGAGAACACGATCAGGTCGCCGAACGGCAGCGACAGGATCTGCAGGCCGCCGCCCACGGTGATGATCGCTGCGGCGAGGAACTGCGCACCGAGCTTGATCATCCAGTCGAGATCCCAGAGATCGTCGACGACACCGATGATCGCGATCAGCAGCGATGCGGCGAGGATCGACCACATCGTCTGCGGGGGCATCCACATCGTGGCGAAGAACGGATTCGCGGCCGAGACGCCGATCGCCGCGGCGATGCCGAGGAAGATCGCGACTCCCCCGAGGCGGGGGGTCGGCGTCGTGTGCACGTCCCGCTCACGGATCCCCGGGTACAGCTTGAAACGCAGACTCAGTCTCCAGACCGCCCAGGTCAGTGCGAAGGTGATCGCGGCGGTGAGGATGATCGTGAAGAGGTACTGCTTCACGAATCCCCGTCGGCTTCCGTCGGCTGCTCGGCGGGCTCGAGCAGGTCGCCGAGCACCTCCTCCAGCCGCTCACGACTCACCGCTCCCGCACGGAGGATTCGCACGCCGCCGGTCGTCGGCTCCGCACCACGCGGGACGAGAGAGGTCGCGTCGACGATCGTCGACGCGATGCCGTCACGGCTGAGGCCGTCAGCGAGGTAGACGGCGACGCTGTCGCCCAGCATTCGCTCGGCATCCGAGGCGGAGATCGCCGCATCGCGACCCGTGAGGTTCGCACTCGACACGGCGAGCGGGCCCGTCTCCGCCAGCAGCTCGAGGGCGACGCGCCCCTCGGGCATCCGCACGGCCACCGTGCCCTGGGTGTCACCCAGATCCCAGACGAGAGACGGCTGTGCGGGGAGGACGACGGTCAGTCCGCCGGGCCAGAAGGCGTCGACGAGCCTCTGCACGGGCTCGGGGACCGACTCGGCGAGGGCGTGCAGAGTCTCCTTCGTACCGACGAGGACGGGCGGCGGCTGATCGCGGCCACGCCCTTTCGCATCGAGGAGGCGCTGCACCGCAGCGGGCGAGAATGCGTCGGCGGCGACACCGTAGACCGTGTCGGTGGGCATCACGATGAGTTCGCCGCGGGCGATGGCCTGGCGGGCGTGACGCATACCGGCGAGGAGCTGGGCCTCGTCGCCGCAATCGAAGATGGAGGACATGACGATCCGATTCTACGTGGGGATGCCTGAGCGGCGCGTGTCCGCCCTCACGGACGCAGCGCGGTCGTCGCCCGATCGCGCAGCGTCAGGTCGCGGTGGGTGGATGCCGCACGCCATCCGTCCTGTGTGAGGATGCTGCGGATCTCCTCGCCCTGGAGCTCACCGTGCTCGATGACCAGAAGACCTCCCGGGTGCAGCAGCTCGAGAGCCCGCACGCTGAGGACGCGCACGATGTCGAGCCCGTCCTCTCCCCCGTACAGCGCCATCGACGGGTCGTACAGCCGAACCTCGGGGTCACGGGGGATCGCCGCATCCGGAACGTAGGGAGGGTTGGAGATGACGACGGATGCCGTGCCGTCGAGCTCTCCGAACGCCTGGGCGAGGTCCTCGTTGACGAGCGTGAGGTTGGCGATGCCCTGCGTGTTCCGCACTGCCCACGGGTACGCATCCGGCGACAGCTCGGTGGCGAAGATCTTCGAATGAGGGACTTCCGTGGCCATGGCGAGGGCGATCGCCCCGCTGCCCGTGCCGAGGTCGATGCCGATCGGCTCCGGATGCGCCGAGCCGAGCAGGGCATCGATCGCGTACTGCACGACGGTCTCGGTCTCGGGCCTGGGGACGAAGACGCCCGGGCCGACCGCGAGTTCCAGGTGGCGGAAGGGCGCGGTCCCGGTGATGTGCTGCAGCGGCTCCCTGGCGGCGCGGCGCGTGACGAGCGCATCGAGGGCCGCGGCCGAATCCTCGGCGATCGCGTCGCCCCTGATCACGGCCGCCTGCACCTCGCCTCGCCGCGAGCCGAGGACGTGACCCGCGAGGAGCTCCGCATCGACGACAGGATCCGAGACGCCGGCCTCCGCGAGTCGCCGAGCGGCGGCATGCACAGCGGATGCGAGGGAGATGTCAGGCATGACCACCAGCGTAGGGCGCTGGCAGGTGTCATATTGCCCGACCCCCCGGGGCGCTCGCCTAGGCTGGAGCCGCAGTCACCCCGCACAGGAAGGCTCTCCCCATGCCCGGTATCCACTCCGACATCACCACCGCTTTCGGCAACACCCCTCTGGTTCGTCTGAACCGGGTCACCGAGGGCCTCGGCGCGACGGTGCTCGCCAAGCTCGAGTTCTACAACCCGGCGTCGAGCGTCAAGGACCGGCTCGGCATCGCGATCGTCGACGCCGCAGAGGCGTCCGGCGAGCTGAAGCCGGGGGGAACGATCGTCGAGGCGACGAGCGGCAACACCGGTATCGCCCTGGCGATGGTCGGCGCAGCGCGCGGCTACAACGTGATCCTCACGATGCCCGCGTCGATGTCGAAGGAGCGGCGCATGCTCCTCAAGGCGTTCGGCGCCGAGCTCGTCCTCACCGACCCCACCAAGGGCATGACGCACGCGGTCGCCGAGGCGGAGGCCATCGCCGCCCGGACGCCGGGTGCCGTGCTGGCGAAGCAGTTCGCCAACGAGGCGAACCCCGCGATCCACCGCCGGACCACGGCCGAGGAGATCCTCCGGGACACGGAGGGCGCCGTCGACTACCTCGTCGCCGGCATCGGCACCGGAGGCACCATCACCGGGGTCGGCCAGGTGCTGAAGGAGCGCGTGCCCGGCGTGCAGATCGTCGCCGTCGAGCCCAAGGACTCGCCGATCCTCACCGAGGGCCACCCCGGACCGCACAAGATCCAGGGCATCGGACCGAACTTCGTGCCGCCCATCCTCGACCGGGACATCCTCGACGAGGTCATCGACGTCACGTTCGACGATGCCATCGAGGTCGCGCGCGAGACAGCGCGCAGAGAGGGCATCCTCGTCGGCATGTCGAGCGGTGCCGCCATCTGGGCCGCCCTGCAGGTCGCGAAGCGCCCGGAGGCCGCAGGCAAGACCATCGTCGTCATCATCCCCTCGTTCGGCGAGCGCTACCTCTCGACCGCCCTGTACGAGCACCTGCGCGAATCCTGATCCGTCCGATGGGCATGATCGGCCGAATGCGCGAGGACATCGCGGCAGCCCGACTTCGCGACCCCGCGGCCCGCAGCGCGGCAGAGGTCGCGCTCCTGTACCCCGGGCTGCACGCGATCTGGGCGCATCGCGTCTCACATGCGCTCTGGCGCAGACGGCTTCGACTGCTGGCGCGCGGGACCTCTCAGGTCTCGCGCTGGCTCACGGGCATCGAAATCCATCCCGGCGCGCAGATCGGACGGCGATTCTTCATCGATCACGGCATGGGGGTCGTCATCGGCGAGACCGCCGAGGTCGGCGACGATGTGATGCTGTACCACGGCGTCACGCTCGGCGGCCGCACCAGGGACTCGGGTAAACGGCACCCCACGCTCGGCGACGGCGTCGCCGTGGGGGCGGGAGCGAAGATCCTCGGACCGATCACGATCGGCGAGGGATCGGTGGTCGGCGCGAACGCGGTGGTCACGCGCGACGCTCCCGCCGACAGCATCCTGGTCGGCATCCCGGCGAAGGCACGGGCACGCATCCTCGGCGAAGACACCAAGGCGATGCTCACCGCACCCGACTACTCGATCTGAGACTCTCCGGCGACCGCCGGGCGCCTCAACGGCCGCGCGCCTTGTCGACCTTCTTGCGCAGGAAGATCAGCGGCAGCAGCACGCTTCCCAGCGCCGTGACCAGCCAGACGATCACTGCGCCGAGCAGCCAGCCCGCGAGGTCGACGATGCGCAGACCGCCGATCGGCAGCAGCACGACGACCACCAGCGCGATGAGTGTGGACACGATCCCGATGCCTCCCATCAGCACCGGCGCGTAGCGATCGGCGATCTTGCTGACCCACGGGGCGAGGATGCTCTGCACGATCGCGAAGATCAGGATGCAGATGACGAAGCCCCACCACTTGTCCCACTGGATCTGGAATCCGTCTAGCAGGAGGTCGGCGACGATGAGGCCGAGCCCGGCGGACACGACGTACAGAAGCGCGCGGAAGAGGAACGTGATCACGCGCTGAGCATATCGCTCCGGCACCGAGCCGCGGGGAACCGGCGCATCCGGGTCCCCGCGGCGGATGCGGTCACGCGGCGACGAAGAAGGGGATCGCTCCGGACAGGATGCCGATCCCGAGCATCACGAGCGACACGATCGTGGCACGCCAGAGCACCTTCCTGTGGTGATCGCCGAGGTTCACTCCCGCGAGGGAGACGAGAAGCAGGATCGCCGGCACCAGCGGGCTCTGCAGATGCACGGGCTGCCCGATGATCGAGGCCCGCGCCATCTCGACAGGGTCGATGCCGAACGTCGCGGCGCTCTGCGAGAGGACCGGGAGGATGCCGAAGTAGAACGCGTCATTCGACATGAAGAACGTGAACGGGATCGACAGCACACCCGTGATCGGTGCGAGGAACGGGCCGAGCGCCGGGGGCAGGACGTCGGTGATCCACGTCGCCATCGCATCGACCATGCCGGTCCCCGACAGGACGCCGACCAGCACCCCCGCGGCGATCACCATCGACACCACGCCGACGATGCTCGGCGCATGCGCCACGATCTCGGACGCCTGATCCTTGATCCCCCGGAAGTTGACCAGAAGGGCGACGGCGGCACCGACCATGAAGACGTAGGGCAGCGGCATGATGTCGAGGACGAGGAGGACCATCACGGCGAGCGTGAGAGCGAGGTTGAACCAGATCAGCGTCGGACGCAGCGTGGGGCGAGCCGGGTCGAGCATGGTGTCGGCCATCGCGGTGTCCGCCGGGTCGACGCTCGCGGCGGCCACCGGTGCCCGTCCGCCGGCGACGACGACGATGTTGCCGGTGCGCAGCGCGGCGCGTGCTCCGGGCTTCGCGTCGGATCCGCGGAAGATCTTCGGCACGGTCGACAGCGCACCGCCCCCGGACCCGGCGAGGAGGCCCTCCGAATCGAGGCGACCGAGCCTGCGCCGCTCCCCCAGCCCGAGCATCCACGCGAAGCCGAGCGTGACGACGATGCCGACACCGAGTGCCGGGAGCATCGGGACGAAGATGTCCGTCGGCTGGAGCCCGAGGGCCGTCGCCGCGCGCACAGTGGGGCCGCCCCACGGCACGATGTTCAACGTGCCGTTCATGAGACCCGCGACGCAGGTGAGCACCACGGGGCTCATGCCGAGCCGCAGGTAGATCGGCAGCATGGCCGACGTCGTGATGATGAACGTGGTCGAGCCGTCGCCGTCGAGGGAGACCGCGCCGGCGAGGATCGCGGTGCCGAGTACGACCTTCGCGGGGTCGTCACCGAGCACTCGGGTGATCACGCGGATGAGCGGGTCGAACAGCCCCACGTCGATCATGATCCCGAAGAACATGATCGCGAACATCAGGAGAGCGGCCGTCGGGGCCATCGTCGCGATCGAGTCCAGGATCATGTCGCCGAGACCGAGACCGGCGCCTGCGAACAGACCGAACGCGGTCGGGACGAGGATCAGCGCGACCATCGGGGTCAGACGCTTGGTCATGATGAGCGTCATGAAGGCGAGCACCATCGTGAATCCGAGAAGGACGAGCACCCACTCCGGTGGTACGAACGCCACGTCATACGTGGGCGCCTCTTCTGCGGCCGCGGGCAGGCCGGTGAGCAGGTCGGGCATACGGTGACTCCTTCGTCGTCGCTCCGTCGTCTGTGACGGATCCTGACGAGACTAGGCAATCCGCTCGGCACTGGCGCGTTAAGACGCATTCCCTGTCGTTGTGCGCGTAGCGTGGGTTCTGCGCATATTGCGCGAAGGGAGCGCCCGTGGCGATGACGACGAAGAACCGGCCGCGATTCGCGACCCGCGCGCTGCTCCTGCACCTCGCCACCGTCGCACTCGTGGTCGGCCTCTGCACAGGCATCTACCTGGCACTCGCCGTCCAACAGTTGCGCGCGGAGGCCGAGTCCACCGCTCTCGGCATCGCGAGGACGCTGGCTGAGGACCCGCAGGTCCGCGCCGAGGTCGCACGCATCTCCTCCGCCGAGGTCAGACCGGATGCCGAGTCGCTCAGAGTCGGCGAGCTCCAGCGCACCGCGACGGACGTCGCCGAACGCACCGGCGCGCTCTTCGTCGTGATCGCGGATGACGAGGGCATCCGTCTCGCCCACCCCACGCCCTCGCGCATCGGCGAAGAGGTGAGCACCCCGTTCGAGGAGGTGCTCGCGGGCAACGAGGTGGTCGACTGGCAGACCGGAACCCTCGGCGAGTCCGCGCGTGCGAAGGTGCCGGTGCGCGACAAGACCGGCACCCCCGTCGGCGAGGTCAGCGTGGGGTTCGAGCGGACGGGCGTCTTCGACGACCTGCCGCCGCTGCTCGCCGTTATCGGTGTCACCGCCGTGGGGGCACTCACCCTCGCTGTCCTCACCTTCCTCCTTCTGCGCCGTCGCTGGGAGCGCCTCACGCTCGGCGTGCAGCCTGAAGAGCTCGTCGCGCTCGTGCAGAACCAGACCGCCGTCCTCAACGGCGTGGACGACGGAGTGCTCGCCGTCGACACCGCGGGCATCGTGAGGGTGAGCAACGACGCCGCTGATCGGATGCTGGGTCTCACCGCACCGATCGGTCGCCCCCTCACCGCCCTCGGTCTCCCCCCGACCGCGCTCGAGACCGTGACCGGCGACCGTGAGCGATCGACTGCCGTCGTGGACGAGCGAGTGCTGTACCTCGAGGCGAGGCCTGTCGTACGCGACGGACGCTCTCTCGGCGACGTGTTGATCATCCGCGACCGCACCGACCTGATCGCGCTCACCGAGAGGCTCGACACGGTGCGCACGATGACCGCAGCGCTGCGTGTGCAGCGACACGAGTTCGCCAATCGCATGCACGTCGCCGCAGGGCTGATCGATGCCGAGCGGGTCTCGGACGCGCGGGCTTTCCTCGGCGAGCTCGTCGAGCGCGGGTCCGTGGCGTTCCCCGTCGCCGGCCTCGGCCTCCTCCGCGACCCCTTCCTGACCTCGTTCCTGGGCGCGAAGGGTGTCGAGGCGGGCGAGCGTGGCGTCTCCCTCCGCATCGCGGACGACAGCCAGCTGCTGGGCAGTGTGGCGGAACCGGAAGACGTCGCCGCCGTGCTGGGCAATCTCGTGGACAACGCCGTGACCGCCGCCGTCGCCGGGGAGCGCACGCCTCGCTGGGTCGAGGTCGCCGTACTGGGCGACGGAGACGCGCTCGTGCTCACAGTGGCGGACTCGGGCGCGGGACTCGGGAGCGTCGATCCGATGTCACCGAAGCCCTCGGACGACGTCGGCTCCGACCGCATCCACGGGCACGGCCTCGGCCTCCCGCTCGCGCGCGAGATCGCACGGCGCAGGAACGGCGACCTCTGGATCATCGACCCCGGCGGCACGGAGTGCGGCGCCGTGTTCGCCGCGCGCCTCGACGGCGCCCTCACAGACATCACGACAGCTCACGAGGAGCACCCATGACCGATCCCCTCCGCGTTCTCATCCTCGACGACGACTTCCGAGTCGGAGAGCTGCATCGCGCGATCATCGACGAGCAACCCGGTTTCATCGCACTGGAGCCCGTGCGCTCGATCGCCGAGGCACGGGAAGCCATCCGCACCGCGCACCCGGATCTGCTGTTGGCCGATGTCTTCCTGCCCGACGGCGACGGCATCGCCCTCGTGCAAGACGCCAGCGTCGATGCGGTCCTCATCTCCGCCGCGGACGACGCCCCGACCGTGCGGAGGGCACTGAGGTCGGGAGCGCTGGGCTATCTGCTGAAGCCCTTCGAGCGCCGGGCGCTGACCGGCCTCCTCGATCGGTACTCGCGGTACCGGAACATCCTCGCCGGCGACCGCCCCGTGCGCCAGGACGACACGGATCGCGCACTGGCCATCCTGCACGGTTCCGGAGAACCGGTCTCCGTCTCACGATCGGCGACCGAGCAGCTGGTGTTGGCCGCACTCGGCGACGGCGAGGCATCGGCGGCCGAAGTCGGAGAGCGCGTCGGGATCTCACGGGCCACCGCACAGCGTCACCTCGCCTCGCTCGCGGCGCGGACGGTCGTCGAAGTGCGACTCCGATACGGAGCCACCGGACGTCCGGAACACCGCTACGCCGCCCGCACCTGATCGGTCACCGGGCGCCAGGGCGCACGTGGGGCGCGCGGTTCAGGACTCGGAGCCCACAGCCGCGAGTCGCGCCTCTTCGTCGGCCTGGATCGCGGATTCGATGATCGGCTCGAGCGCGCCGTCCATCACCTGATCGAGGTTGTAGGCCTTGAATCCGGTCCGGTGGTCGGCGATGCGGTTCTCGGGGAAGTTGTAGGTGCGGATGCGCTCGGAGCGGTCCATGCCGCGGATCTGCGACTTCCGCGCGTCGGATGCCGCAGCATCCAGCTCCTCCTGCTGCTTGGCGAGCAGCCGGGCCCTCAGCACGCGCATGGCGGCCTCACGGTTCTGCAGCTGGGACTTCTCGTTCTGCATCGACACGACGATGCCGCTGGGAAGGTGCGTGATGCGCACAGCGGAGTCCGTGGTGTTGACCGACTGGCCGCCCGGGCCGGACGAGCGGAACACGTCGATCTTCAGATCGTTCTGGTTGATCGCGATCTCGTCGGGTTCGTCGACCTCGGGGAACACCAGCACGCCGGTGGTCGACGTGTGGATGCGCCCCTGCGACTCGGTCGCGGGCACGCGCTGCACCCGGTGCACGCCGCCCTCGTACTTGAGATGAGCCCAGACGCCCTGCGCGGGGTCTGTGGATGAGCCCTTGATCGCGACCTGGACGTCTTTGTAGCCGCCGAGGTCGGACTCATTGCGCTCGAGGAGCTCGGTCTTCCACCCCTTGGATGCCGCGTACTGGATGTACATGCGCAGCAGATCGGCGGCGAAGAGAGCCGACTCGGCACCGCCCTCCCCCGCCTTGATCTCCATGATCACGTCGCGCGCATCGTCGGGGTCGCGCGGGATGAGGAGGCGCCGAAGCTTCTCCTGCGCCGCCTCGACGCCCTCTTCGAGTGACGGAACCTCTGCGGCGAACGCCTCATCCTCGCGGGCGAGTTCGCGCGCCGCTTCCAGATCGTCGGATGCCGCCACCCACGCGTCGTGGGCGGCGACGATCCTGGACAGCTCCGCGTAGCGGCGGTTGACGCGCTTCGCACGAGCAGCGTCGGCGTGCACCGCCGGGTCGGAGAGTTCCTCCTGCACCCGGCGATGCTCGTCGATCAGAGTCTGGACGGACTCGAACACAGTGGCTCCGCTCAGCGGATGTTGTTGTCGTGACCGTGCGCGCCCGAGGGGAGCGTCGGAATCGACTTCTGCATCTGCACCAGGAACTCGACGTTCGAGTGCGTCTCCTTGAGCTTGCCCAGCACGACCTCGAGGGCCTGCTGCTGGTCGAGGCCCGCGAGGGCCCGGCGCAGCTTCCAGGTGATCTTGACCTCGTCGTTCGACAGCAGCATCTCTTCGCGGCGGGTGCTCGACGCATTCACGTCGACGGCCGGGAAGATGCGCTTGTCGGCGAGCTGACGCGACAGGCGCAGCTCGCTGTTTCCGGTGCCCTTGAACTCCTCGAAGATGACCTCGTCCATCTTGGAGCCGGTCTCGACGAGAGCCGTGGCGAGGATCGTGAGGGATCCGCCGTTCTCGATGTTGCGCGCCGCGCCGAAGAAGCGCTTGGGCGGGTACAGAGCCGACGCGTCGACTCCGCCCGAGAGCACGCGTCCGGATGCCGGAGCCGCGAGGTTGTACGCACGGCCGAGGCGGGTGATCGAGTCGAGCAGCACGACGACGTCGCGGCCCAGCTCGACGAGACGCTTGGCGCGCTCGATGGCGAGCTCGGCGACCGTGGTGTGGTCTTCGGCGGGGCGATCGAACGTCGAGGCGATGACCTCGCCCTTGACCGTGCGCTCCATGTCGGTGACCTCTTCAGGACGCTCGTCGACGAGCACGACCATGAGGTGGACCTCGGGGTTGTTCTGCGCGATCGCGTTGGCGATCTGCTGCAGGACGATCGTCTTGCCGGCCTTGGGCGGTGCGACGATGAGGCCGCGCTGTCCCTTGCCGATCGGGGCGACGAGGTCGATGATGCGCTGGGTCAGCTTCTCGGGAGCCGTCTCGAGGCGCAGGCGCTCCTGCGGGTAGAGCGGGGTGAGCTTGCCGAACTCGACGCGGGTGGCGGCATCGTCGATCGACAGACCGTTGATCGAGTCGACCTTCACCAGCGCGTTGTACTTCTGACGGCCCTGCTGCTCGCCCTCACGGGGCTGCTTGATCGAGCCGACGATCGCGTCGCCCTTGCGCAGGTTGTACTTCTTGACCTGCCCGAGCGAGACGTAGACGTCGCTGGGGCCGGCGAGGTAGCCGGTCGTGCGCACGAAAGCGTAGTTGTCGAGCACGTCGAGGATGCCGGCGATGGGGATGAGGACATCGTCCTCGCCGATCTCGGTGTCGAACTCGTCGGTCGGAGCAGCGCCGCCGCGGCGCTTGTTGCGCTGACGGTTCCGGCCGTTGCCGCCCTCGTCGTCGGCGTTGTTCTGCTGCTGGGGCTGCTGCGACTGCTGCTGCTCGCCGGCCTGGCCGTTGCCGTTCTGGCCGCGCCCGCGGTTACGGCTGCGGTTGCGGTTGCGGCCTCGGCCGCCCTGCTCGTCGCTGCCTTCGCCCTGATCCGACGAGGAATCGTTGGCGGGTGCGGTCTCAGCCGGTGCGGCCTCGGCGGGCTTCTCGACGGCAGGGGCCTCGGACTCTGCCGCAGGCTTCTTGGCCGTGCGACGGCCGCGACCCGTGGTCTTCTTCGGCTCGTCCGATGCCTCTGCAGCGGGAGCAGCAGCGGCTTCTGCGGGCGCTGCGGGCGCCTCGGCGGGAGCGGCGGCCGTCTCAGCGGAAACGGCCAGCTCTGCATCTGCCTTCTTGGCACGACTGCGACGAGGGGCCTTCGCCTTGGGCGCGGCCTCAGCTGCCGGCGCCTCGGCGCCAGGCGCCTCGGCCTTCGCCGGGGCCTCGGACTTCGCGGGTGCGCTGTCGGCGGGGGCGTCAGCCGCAGCGGCCTTGTCAGCCTTGGCTGCTGCCGTCGCCGTGGTCGCACGGCGCGGTGCGCGCTTGCGTGCAGGGGCCACTTCGGTCGCAGCGGTGGTCGCGGCGTCGGAGCTCGCGGCCTGTGCCGGAGCCTCGGCGGCGGGTGCCGCCTTGTCGTTCTGGGTCTCGGAGAAATTCTCCACGAGTACTCCCTCTTTGGTCTCGGAGACGTGAGCGGTACGCGCACAACGGGTGCTGCGCGCGGTCGCACGGGCTGACGCTCGGCGTCAGCCAGCCTCGGCACTGGGTTCTCGAAAAGAACGAGTTCTCGGTGAGAGCAGTGCCACAGGGGTTTGCGTGCGGGTCTTGCAGAGTTGCAATGGGGCCAGATTCACGCAGTTACGTGGAGCCCTCCGCTCGAGTCCCCACTGTACCACCACGCACGTCGACCGCGAGCAGCAGCGCTTCCCACGGGGTGTCGGTGGTCGATTCGGCGAGTTCCACGGCATCCTGACGACTGCCGGGGCCGTCCGCGAGTACGAGGACGCTGGGCCCCGCACCCGACACGACGGCCGCGAACCCCGCGGCGCGCAGCGCCTGCACGAGCCGCTGCGTCTCGGGCATCGCCTCGGCGCGGTAGTCCTGATGAAGGCGATCGGCCGTCGCGTCGAGCAGCAGCTCGGGGCTCTGCATGAGAGCCGCGATGAGCAGCGCCGAGCGCGAGACGTTGAACACGGCATCCGCGGTCGACACCTGCGGCGGCTGCAGGGAGCGCGCCTTCGAGGTGGACATCGTGTACGACGGCACGAGGACGAGCGGCGAGACGCCGCGGTGCACGAGCAGCTTCTTGTGCTGTGGTCCGCGCTCGCCCACCCACGCGATCGTCAGTCCGCCGAACAGCGCTGGCGCGACGTTGTCGGGGTGCCCCTCGATCTCCGTGGCGAGTCGCAGCATATCGGCGTCGTCGATCTCGACGTCGCCTTCGAGAAGCCCCTTGGCGGCAAGGATGCCCGCGGCCACGGCCGCCCCGGAGGAGCCGAGACCGCGACCGTGCGGGACGCCGTTCTCAGCCACGATGCGCAGACCGGGAAGCGGGCGGTCGACGTCGGCGTAGACGTGCGCGATCGTGCGGACGATGAGGTTCGACGCGTCGCGCGGGATCTCCGCAGCGCCCGATCCCGAGACCTCGATCTCGAGCTCGCCTGCGGGCAACCCGGTGACCAGAAGCGTGTCGTAGACGCTCAGAGCCAGACCGAGCGTGTCGAAACCGGGGCCGAGGTTCGCGCTCGTCGCGGGTACGGTCACCTCGACCGTGCGCCCTGCTGCCACCGTCATTCGCCTTCCACGCGCAGCACCGAGACGACGCGCTCGACGACAGAGCTGTCGGCGAGTGCGTCGACCGTCGCGCTGAGCGCCGCATCCGTCGCGCGGTGCGTGCCGATCACGAGGCGGGCCGTGGGCTCGCCCTCGCCTTCGACCGTCTGGACGACCGTGGCGACCGAGACGTCGCCGTCGCTCAGGATCCCGGCGACGGTCGCAAGAACGCCGGGAGCGTCCGAGACCTCGAGGGTGATCTGGTAGCGGGTGGTGACGTGGCCGATCGGCACGACGGGCAGGTTGGCCCTGGTGGACTCCCCCACGCCGACACCGCCCGCGATGTGGCGACGGGCGGCCGAGACGACGTCGCCGAGGACGGCGGATGCCGTCTGCACGCCACCGGCACCGGCACCGTAGAACATGAGGGAGCCGGCGGCCTCCGCCTCGACGAACACGGCGTTGTTCGCACCGTGCACCGACGCGAGCGGGTGGGTCTTCGGGACGAGAGCGGGGTAGACGCGCACCGAGATCGACTCGGCGCCGTTGGCCTCGATGCGCTCGCACACCGCGAGCAGCTTGATGACGAACCCGGCTGCGCGAGCCTCGTCGATCATCGATGCGGTGATCGACGTGATTCCCTCGCGGTACACGGCGTCGAGCGGGACGGCCGTGTGGAAGGCGAGGCTCGCGAGGATCGCTGCCTTCTGCGCGGCGTCGTAGCCCTCGACGTCGGCCGTGGGGTCGGCCTCCGCGTAGCCGAGGCGCTGGGCGTCGGCGAGCACGTCGGCGAAGTCCGCGCCCTCGGTGTCCATGCGGTCGAGGATGTAGTTCGTGGTGCCGTTCACGATGCCCATGATGCGCACGACCCGGTCGCCGGCGAGGGAGTCGCGCAGCGGGCGGATGATCGGGATCGCACCCGCGGCCGCGGCCTCGTAGTAGACGGACGCGCCGACGCGGTCGGCCGCCTCGAAGAGCTCGGGGCCGTGCGTCGCAAGCAGCGCCTTGTTGGCGGTGACGACGTCTGCGCCGGAGCCGATCGCCTGGAGAATGCTCGTGCGGGCGGGCTCGATGCCGCCGATCAGCTCGATCACGATGTCGGATCCGAGGATCAGCGACTCGGCGTCAGTCGTGAACAGCTCTTTGGGCAGGTCGACGTCGCGAGGGGCGTCGAGGTTTCGCACGGCGATGCCCGCCAGCTCGAGAGAGGCCCCCGCGCGATCGGCGAGCTCGTCGCCGTGTCGCAGCAGCAGGTCGGCCACCTGGGAGCCGACCGCGCCGGCGCCCAGGAGCGCCACCCGAAGTCGTCGGTACTCAGTCGTCATTGCTTCTCCTTAGGAGGGTGGATCAGTCGTGCGTCATCGGCTGCCGCATCGCGTGCGGCCCGCGGATCACCTGTGGGCTTCGGGCGCGTCGATGCCGGCATCCCTCGACAGGACGTCGGCGATGGTCTCTCCGCGGACGATGACCGTCGACCTGCCGTCGCGGACGGCGACGATCGGCGGACGGGGAACGTGGTTGTAGTTGCTCGCCAGCGGAGCGCAGTACGCGCCGGTCGCCGGGACGGCCAGCAGGTCGCCGGGTGTCACGTCGACGGGCAGGAATTCGTGGTCGACGACGATGTCGCCCGACTCGCAGTGCTTGCCGACGACGCGGCTGAGCTGTGGCGAGCCCACGCCGACGCGCGAGGCCAGACGAGCCGAGAACTGCGCTCCGTAGAGCGCGGGACGGGCGTTGTCGCTCATGCCGCCGTCGACGCTGATGTACCGGCGCGTGGCCCCGGATTCGAGCGCGACGTCCTTGGTCGTGCCGACCTCGTAGAGCGTGACGCCTGCGGTGCCGACGATGGCACGCCCCGGTTCGAAGGAGAGGGCAGGGATCGAGATGCCTCGCGCGGCGCACCCTTCGGCGACAGCGGTGACGATCTCGCCGGCGAGCGTCTCGATGGGCGTGGGATCGTCGACGCTGGTGTACGCGATGCCGAAGCCGCCACCCAGATTGAGCTGCGGTACGGGGCCGCTCTCGAGAAGCGCCGCGTGCAGCTCGAGCACCCGCGATGCGGACTCACGGAAGCCGGCGACGCCGAAGATCTGCGATCCGATGTGACAGTGCAGGCCGGCGAATTCGAGACCGGGGATCTCACGGATGCGAGCGACCGCCTGCTCGGCCTCGGGCAGCGGGAAGCCGAACTTCTGGTCTTCGTGGGCGGTGGCGAGGAAGTCGTGCGTCTCGGCGTGAACCCCGCTGATCACCCGTACCAGCACGCGCTGCGTCGCCTCCGTCCGCGCGGTGATGGCCGAAAGACGCTCGATCTCGATCGCGCTGTCGACGATGATCGTGCCGATGCCGACCTCGACGGCGCGTTCGAGCTCGGCGACGGACTTGTTGTTGCCGTGGAAGCCGAGGGATGCGGGAGCGACACCTGCGGCGAGGGCGACCTCGAGCTCGCCCCCGGTGCAGACGTCGACCCGGAGTCCTTCGTCGATGATCCATCGTGCGATCGTCGTGGTCAGCAGCGCCTTGCCGGCGTAGTACACCTGCGCGGTCGTGCCATGGTCAGCGGCGGCCCGGTCGAACGACTGCCGGAACGCGCGTGCACGGGCGCGAACCTCGTCCTCGTCGATCACGAGCAGCGGTGTGCCGTAGGCGTGCACGAGATCGGTGGCGGCGACGCCCCCGATCTGGATGACGCCGTGGGCATCGCGAGCTGTGGACGCCGGCCATACCGCGGTCGGGAGGTCGTTCGCGTCGACGGGCTCGACGAGCCATTCCGGGGCGAGCGAATCGGCAGGGGAAAGCAAGGAACACCAATCGTGGAACGGGTCTCGGGCAGGAACGCACACTGCGAGGTTGCCCCCGATTCTAGGGCACCCGGTATGCCGTCTCCGTCATGGTGACGCCCGACGTCAACCCCCTGAATCGTCTTCGGCGCCACTCGTAAGGTGGTGGCATGAGCACCGCATCCGCAGCCCCTGACGCCGACCGCCCCGGCCTGATCGCGCGAGTGAGCTCGGCGGCGATCCGCTGGGCGCTGATACGACGACCGGTCCGTGCCTTCCTGCTGTACTCGGAACGTCGGGGAGCCATGCTCGCCGACAGCGTGACCTACCGTGCGCTCTTCAGCGTCTTCGCGGCGGTGCTCCTCGGCTTCTCGATCGCGGCCCTCTGGCTCGCCGGCAATCCGGAGGCGTGGGACGCGATCATCGCCGCCGTGCAGTCCGTGGTGCCGGGGCTCATCGGCGACGGCGGCGTCATCGATCCGGCCGACCTGCAGGCTCCCCTCTCCTTCTCGATCGCCGGGGTGATCTCCGTCATCGCGCTCACCGGCTCGGCTCTCGCCGCCGTCGGCTCCCTCCGCACGGCCGTGCGGATCCTCGCAGGCACGGCGCAGGACGACATCCTGTTCATCTGGGTGATGCTGCGCAACCTGCTGCTCGCGATCGGCGTCGGCCTGTCGTTCGTCGCTGCGGCGGGCATCACGTTCGTCGGCCGCCTCGGGATCACCTGGATCAGCGGGCTGCTTGGCATCGCCGACGACTCCCCCGTCGCCGTCTGGGGCATCCGGATCGTGTCGCTCGTCGTCGTGCTCGCGCTCGACACCGCGCTGATCGCCGGCGTCTTCCGGATGCTCTCGGGTGTCCAGCCCGCAGCGCGGTCGCTGTGGTCCGGAGCCCTGCTCGGCGGCGTCGGGCTGCTCATCCTGCAGGAGCTGTCGGGTCTCTTCATCGGCGGAGCGACCAGCAACCCGCTGCTCGCCTCGTTCGCGTCGCTGCTGGCGCTGCTGATCTGGCTCAACCTGTCGACGCAGGTCATCCTGATCGCGTGCGCGTACATCGTCACCTCCGAAGAGGAGCGTCACGACAGAGTGCGGGCCCGTTTCGGGGCGACCACCTTCCCGCAGCGCCGGGTGCAGCAGGCCGAAGCCGACGTCGCGCGCGCGACCGCCGACCTCCGCACCGCGCAGAAGGCCGAGAAGGAGTTCCGCACCGGCTCGACGGCGGACTGACCTCAGCCCTGCGGGCACACGCCCTTGTCGAGCAGCGTCGAGTCGGTCGCGATCGCGCCGTCGACATCCACGTCGATCACGGCCTCGGAGCCGTCGATCTCGAGGCCGGTCAGGGTGATCCCGGCGGGAAGCTGGTCGGCGATGCAGATCCGCTGCGTCTCGGTGAGACCGGCGCCGAGCGAACCGAGCGACGAGCCGACCTGATCGAGGTCGACCTCGAGCCCGCCGATCGTCGCACTGACAGGCGTGAGTTCGAGGTCGCCCTCCGCCACACCGGGCATCACGGTGAGTGAGATCGGGATGGCGATGCCGAGCGCCGTCACGGAGCCGGCGACGGTCGCGTTCGGAGCGTCGAGGCTCACCGTCTCGACGGGCAGGTCGGTGCCGGCCAGCAGATCGGTGAACTGCGACTCGTCGATGCGGATCGTTCCGGTCGCGCCGCCGAGGTCTCCGCCCCGCAGCGGAACACCGGTCGCGGTCACGTCGGCAGCCCCGGTGATCCCCTGCAGCGTGACGGAATCCGTGGAGAGATGCAGCGTGTCGAGCGTGCCGCCGATGAGCTGCGGGAGCAGGATGCCGTCGGCCTCCACATCGAGCTGCTGATCGGCGGGGAGGTCGAGCTGGTCGATGACGATCCCGCGCACCACTCCGGGGAGCACCGACCTCACGACGAGTTCCGCCGCCACGGCCAGCAGCGCCAACACGACGACAACGATCAGCAGCACCCACGGCCAGCGCTTGCGCTTCCGCTTCACGGGCGCGGCGGCGACGCCGTCTGCACTCCCCTGCTCGCCCGGGATCACGAGCGTCGGATGCTCGGAATCGGCGGCGGGGTAAGGGAGGGTGTGGTTGTCGTCGCTCATGCTGCCATCCTGCCCTACGGCGCGGACGGCGGCCGAGTCACATGCGCTCGGGTGCGGACACGCCGAGCAGGTCGAGGCCGTTGCGGAAGACCTGGCCGGCGGCGTCGTTGAGCCACAGGCGCGTGCGGTGCACGGTCTCGATCGGGTCGTCGCCCTGCGGGATCACGCGGCAGTTGTCGTACCAGCGGTGGTAGAGACCTGCGAGCTCCTCGAGGTAGCGCGCGACGCGGTGCGGCTCGCGGACCTCCGCGGCGAAGGCGACGATGCGCGGGAACTCCTGCAGGGCGCCCAGCAGAGCGCTCTCCGTCTCGTGCGTGAGGGTCTCGGGGGCGAACTCCGACCGGTCCACTCCGGAGTCAGCCGCGTTCCGCGCCACATTGTGCGTGCGGGCGTGCGCGTACTGCACGTAGAAGACGGGGTTGTCGTTCGTGCGCTTCTGCAGCAGCTCGGGGTCGAGCGCGAGAGGAGAGTCGGCAGGCGAGCGCTCGAGCGAGTAGCGCAGCGCATCCGTGCCGAGCCATTCGCGCAGGTCGTCCATCTCGATGATGTTTCCGGCGCGTTTGCTGAGGCGCGCACCGCCGACCGAGACGAGCTGGCCGATCAGCACCTCGACGTTCTTCTCCGGGTTCTCGCCTGCGGCTCCGGCGATCGCCTTGAGACGGTGGACATATCCGTGGTGATCAGCACCGAGCAGGTACAGCTTGTACTCGAAGCCGCGGTCACCCTTGTTCAGGTAGTAGGCGGCATCCGCGGCGAAGTACGTGTACTCGCCGTTCGAGCGACGGATGACACGGTCCTTGTCGTCACCGAAGTCGGTCGTGCGCACCCAGACCGCACCCTCGTCGTCGAAGACGTGGCCCTGCTCGCGCAGGCGGTCGACCGCCTCGTCGACGAGGCTCACACCCTGATCGTTCTTGGCATGAAGCACGCGCTCGGAGAACCAGACGTCGAAGTCGACGTTGAACTTCGAGAGCGACTGCTTCTGCTCATCGAGCTGGAACTCATAGGCGAGTTCCCGCGCGACGACCACCCGCTCGTCCTCGGGAAGATCGAGCAGATCGGGGCGAGACGCGAGCACGCGAGCCGCGAGGTCACCGATGTAGCTTCCGGCGTAGCCGCCCTCGGGCGTGGGCTCCCCCTTCGCGGCAGCCAGCACGGAGTTCGCGAAGCGCTCCATCTGCACACCGGCGTCGTTGATGTAGTACTCACGGGCGACGGTCGCACCGGATGCTGCGAGCACGCGCGCGATCGCGTCGCCGAGCGCCGCCCAGCGCGTGTGCCCGATGTGCAGGGGGCCGGTCGGGTTCGCGCTCACGAACTCGATGTTGATGCTCTGCCCGGCCTGGGTGTCGTTGTGTCCGTACTCGGTGCCCGCGTCGACGATCACCTTCGCCAGCGCGCCGGCGGCCGCCGCGTCGAGGCGGATGTTGATGAACCCCGGCCCGGCGACCTCGGTGCTCGCGATGCCGTCGACCTGCGCGAGGCCGTCGGCGATCTGCTGCGCGAGTTCCCGCGGGTTCGTGCCGAACGGCTTCGCCAGACGCATCGCGATGTTCGAGGCCCAATCACCGTGATCGCGGTTGCGCGGGCGCTCGAAGACGATGTCGGTTGTGGAGAGCGCGAGCGGCTCGCCGGGACGTCGTTCCTCGGCGATCGGTGCGAGGACGGCGAGGAGGGCTTCGGCGAGCGTTTCAGGGTTCATAGGCCTCCCAGTTTACGGCGCGTCACGGCGCCGAATTTGCGCAGACGGATTCCTGATCTACAGTCATGCCATGAAGGCCGCATCCGCCCGCCACCGCCTGCCCGTCGCAGGCCTCGCCGTCGCCGTGATCCTGGCTCTCGCCGCGGTCATCCTCGGCGTGTGGCGTCCGTGGGTTCCGGTGCCTTCATCGGTGCCCGTCGGAGCCGCTGCCGCAGACGATGAGGCGGTCACGATCGCCCCGGAGCCGCTGCTGCTCCCCGAGCATCCGACTGTCCTCGTCTTCGGCGACTCCTGGACCTACGGCTCTGCCGCGACCGAGCCGACACTCGGGTACGCGTACGTCCTCGCCGACCTGCTCGACGGCGAGACGATCGTGAAAGGCGTGCGAGGCAGCGGCTATCTCAAGCCCGGTCTCGACGGACCAGCCTTCGGCGATCGCATCGCCGCACTGGATCCGGCTCTCACCCCCGATCTCATCATCATGCAGGGATCGATCAACGACCGCACTCAGGGCGAGGCGGGGTACCGCGAGGCCGTGACCGCCGCGTGGGACGCCATGGCGGCGAAGTACCCCGACGCCACGATCGTCATTCTCGGCCCCGCTCCCCACGAGCTTCCGGTGGGCACCGAGACCGCCCGTATCGACAAGGACCTCGGAGAGCTCGCCTCGGCCCGCGGCTGGTGGTACATCTCCCCCGTCGCGCAGGACTGGATCACCGAACAGAACTATCTGTCGGTCATCGACGTCGAGATCGGTCGCAAGCATCCGTCCACCGACGGCCACCGCTACCTCGCTGAGAAGCTGGCCGCCGCACTCGCGGAGCTCGGCGACGCGCCGGTCACCGAGGCGGGTGGGTCGGAGACCACTCCCGAGCAGTGATATTGTCGATCGGTACGCCTCCGTAGCTCAGTGGATAGAGCGCCGGTTTCCGGTACCGTAGGTCGCAGGTTCGACTCCTGTCGGGGGCACATACCTACAGAGAAAAGCCGCCTGGTCTCAGGCGGCTTTTCTCGTCATCTCTCCGTATCGGCGAACGCGGCTCGTGCAGCTCCGATCGCGGCCATCGCTCGCGGCCAACCGGTATAGAAGGCGAGGTGCGTGATGGTCTCGATGAGTTCCTGCTCGGTGACGCCGTTGTCTCGGGCGAAACCGAGGTGGAAGGCCAGCTGGTCCGTGGCGCCGAGCGTCACCAGCGCGGAGACGGTGACCAGGCTGCGGTCGCGGGGAGAGAGCTCGGGGCGAGCCCACACCTCGTCGAAGAGGACCTTGTCGGTGTAGTGCGCGAGTGCGGGGGCGATGTCGCCCACGGCACGTTGCCCTCCGGTCCATCCGGTCATCGTGTTGCCTTCCCTTCGTACTCATCGTCGGTGATGTGTTCCTTCCACGCGGTGGTGGTCGCGGGGTCGTCGCCGTTCTCGAGCATCGCGATGTGCTCCATGAACGTGTCACCTGCGGATGCGTGCCAGTGATCCTGGCCCGGTGGGCCGGCGAACTGCTCGGGCGGGTTCTTGGCCGTGGCTGCGGCGGGTTCGATGTTCATACGTGGTCCTCCTGTTCGTCGTGGGGCGGACGGGCGGCCCGTCCGCCCCACACTGGCTCAAACGGTCAGCAGCACCTTGGTGGCGGTGCGCTGGTCCATGGCGGTGTACCCCGCGGCGGCCTGCTCGAGCGGGAGCGTGAGGTCGAAGACCACGCCGGGATCGATCTTGCGGTCCCAGATGAGCTGGATGAGCTCGGGCAGGAAGCGGCGGACGGGTGCCGGGCCTCCGTGCAGGGTCACGCCGGAGAAGAACAGTTCGAACCCGTCGAGGGACACGTCGTGCGAGACGCCGACGTATCCGACGTGGCCGCCGGGTCGGGCGGAGCGAATCGCCTGTTCCATGGATGCCTGTGTGCCGACCGCTTCGATGACGGAGTGTGCGCCGAGTCCGTCGGTCAGCTCCTTGACCTTCGCGACTCCTTCATCTCCACGCTCTTCGACGATGTCGGTGGCGCCGAACTGACGCGCGAGTTCCTGCCGGTCGGCGTGACGGGACATCGCGATGATGCTCTCCGCACCGAGCTGCTTCGCGGCGAGGATGCCGAGCAGGCCGACCGCTCCGTCGCCGACAACGGCGACGGTCTTGCCCGGTCCGGCATTCGCGGCGACGGCAGCGAACCACCCCGTGCCGAGCACGTCGGAGGCGGCGAGCAGCGAGGGGATCAGATCCTCGTCGGGCTGGCCCGGAGTGGCTACGAGCGTGCCGTCCGCGTTCGGGATCCGGGCGAGCTCTGCCTGAGTGCCTTCGGCCCCGATGGGCGTGCGGTGCACGCAGTGGGACTGGTAGCCGGCCCGACAGATCTCGCAGGTGTTGTCGGAGGTGAAGAAGCTGCCGACGACGAAGTCGCCGACGGCGACGTTCTTGACGTCTGCGCCGATCTCGGTGACGACGCCGACGTACTCGTGTCCCATCGGCTGAGGCGTTTCCTGCAGCTCTTCGGCGCCGCGATAGGGCCAGAGGTCGGACCCGCAGATGCAGGTGGCCGAGAGCCGGATGATGGCGTCGGTGGGTTCGAGGATCACGGGGTCGGCGCGGTCTTCGACTCGCACGTCGCCGGGGGCGTACATCATGACTCCACGCATGGTGGTGTCCTTTCTCCGAGGGTCAGGGGGTGGTTGCGGATGCCGTGGTCACGGCAGGTTCCGGCGCGTGATGACGCGGCCGGACGATGAGGAGGCATGCGAGGGCGGCGAGCACGGCCGAGGTGGTGGTGACGACGCCAAGTGGGAGGATGCTGAGCGCTCCGGCGACGCCGACGAACGGCGCAGCGATGCCACCGAAACCGAACCGAGCCATTCCGAGAAGTGACGCCGCTGTGCCGGCCATCTGCGGATATCCGCTGAGCGCGATGGTGGTCGCGGGTGGGGAGGCGATGGCGACGCCGCTGGCCAGCGTGAACAGGGCGAGGACGACGGCCCAGAGGGGGACGACGATCACGCCGGCGATGAGCAGCCCGAGGGCTCCGACCGTGGTCACGCCCACGCCGACAGCGAGCGTGCCGCCCACGCTCCATCGCTCTGCCGCTCGCCCGCCGAAGTGACCGAACACCATGAAACCGGCGGAGTTCAGACCGAACGCGGCGGCGTACCACTGCGGGGAGAGCCCGTAGACGTCCTGCAAGACGAAGGTGGCACCGGAGAGATAGGCGAACAGGGCAGCGTAGAGGAACCCCTGGTTGAGTACCGCTCCGAGGAACACCCGGTCCCGCAACAGCGTCGCGAAGTCGCGGAGAGTATGACCGAACCCACCGGAGGTGCGCTGGTCGCCTGGAAGCGTCTCCCCGAATGCGAAGACGATGAACGCGAGAATCGCGGCCCCCGCGACGGCGAGGAACACGAACAGACCGCGCCAGTCGGTGAATGTCGTCAGAAATCCGCCCAGCAGCGGACCGACGATGGCCGCGAGGCCGCCCACGACGGTGAGCCGTGCGTAGAACCGGATCAGCTGCGAGCCGGCATAGACGTCGCGGCCGGCCGCGTTCGCGATGACGATCCCCACTCCGCCGGCGAGCCCCTGCACGAAGCGGGCGGCGATGAGCGTCCCGACCGTCGGGCTGAACGCGCACAGCAGCGATGTCACCACGTAGGCGAGGACGCCGATGAGGAGGATGCTCCGCCGACCGTATCGGTCGGACAGTGGCCCGGCGAGCAGCTGACCGGCAGCGAGCCCGATGAGGCAGGCGGTGACCGTGAGCTGCGCGACGGACGTCGCCGCACCCAACTCCTGCGTGAGCGCCGGAAGCGCCGGCAGGTACAGGTCCATGGAGATCGGACCGAACACGGTCAGCACCAGCAAGAGTGCAGGCAGCATCCGACTCATCTTCGGCTGCGTGGCGGAGGAAGTCATGCACACCAGTGTTCTGCTCCCGGCGGATCGCCGGGAGTCCCTGGTGAGAGGTGTACTGACAGGGAACCCTTCGCGTGACGTATCGCTTGCAGAATAAGAAGCTCGGACGACCTGAGGAGTATCAATCGATGAGAGTACGACTGCCCGCGGACGAGGGCTGAGATGTCGCTGATCCTGGTGACCGGGGCTTCCGCCGGTCTCGGCCTCGCCACCGCGCAGGCACTCGCTGACGGCGGGCATGATGTCGTGGTGCACGCGCGCACACCCTCTCGCGTGCCTCCCGGCGGGTGGCGGGGAACACTCACCGGGGACCTCGCCGACCTCGATGCTGTGAAGCAGCTCGCTCGTGAGGCGGACGCCTTCGGTCGGTTCGACGCCGCCGTGCACAATGCCGGGGCGCTTCACTCGCCCGACGCCGTGCGCGTCAACACCATCGCACCGTATGTCCTCACCGCGTCGATGCATCGTCCTGAACGGCTCATCTACCTGAGCAGCTCCATGCATCGCGGTGGAGACACGGATCTCGAGGGACTGCGGACCGGTTCCGGATCGTACAGCGACAGCAAGCTCTGGGTGACAGCCATGGCCCTCGCTCTCGCGACCCGTTGGCCAGACGCCCACGTCCATGCGGTGGATCCCGGATGGGTGCCCACGCGGATGGGCGGCGCCGGGGCACCGGACGACCTGCGCGAAGGGCACCTCACCCAGGTGCACCTGGCGACCGCCGAGTCGATCACTCCGCGCACCGGCGGGTACTGGCACCATCTGAGCACCCAGCGGCCCGCTGCCGCAGCGGGAGACTCGATCTTCCACGAGCACCTGCTCGCCGCGCTCGCAGAGACCACAGGCGTGACACTCGCCGGATGAATGGCGGCCTGAGGGGTGCACTCTCAGGGCATCCCTCCCGCGGGACAGGAACCGTACGCTGATCCCATGGACAATCGAGCAGAGGTGCGCGAGTTCCTGATGACGCGCCGCGCGCACCTGACCACGGAGTCCGCGGGCCTTCCTGCAGGAACGAACCGGAGAGTGGCAGGGCTCCGTCGCAGCGAGGTCGCCATGCTCGCCGGTGTCTCCGTGGAGTACTACAGCAAACTCGAGCGCGGAGCCATCGCCGGAGCATCCGCGTCCGTGCTGGACGCCGTCTCCCGTGCTCTGCAGCTCACCGACGCCGAGCATTCCCACCTGCTCGACCTGGCCCGGGCCGCTGACGGCATACCGTCTTCCGGCCGCAACCGTCGTCGAGCCGTGAAGACCGCCGCGCCGCGCCCGAGCCTGCAATGGGCCCTGGACTCCATCACCGACGCCGTCGCGTTCGTTCGCGACCAGCGACAGAACCTCATCGCGACCAACGCGCTCGGACGCGCGTTCTACTCCCCGGTCATCGGCGACGGCGGGCGGGTGCCCAACCTCGCTCGGTTCCAATTCCTCGACCCCGCAGCCCACGACTTCTACCCCGACTGGGATCTGTTCGCCGAGATGTGCGTCGCCGTCATCCGCGCCGAGGCAGGACGAGACCCGCATGACAAGGGCATCCAAGACCTCGTCGGGGAGCTCTCGACTCGAAGCGACGTCTTCCGGACGCTCTGGGCGGCGCACAACGTCCGCACGCACGGTTCGGGCATCAAGCGCTTCCATCACCCGGTGGTGGGCGAGCTCACGCTCGTCTACGAGGAGCTCGCTCTCACCGCGGAACCCGGGCAGGTCATGCTGATCTACTCCGCGGAACCGGGCTCGCCGTCGGCGGAGCGCTTGGGCCTTCTCGCCTCCTGGGCTGCCGAGAGCTCGGTGCGCACCACTCCTCCCGCGTAGACGCGGACGAGACGCGTGCGCGCACAGCAGGGCCGGAGATCAGCGATGTCGCACCGTCGCGACGTGAGACGAAGGGGAGGATAACCACCCGTTCCTCAGAGGATCGCACGAGCCGCCTTGCTCGAGGGCCCCGGAATCACGCGGCAAAACACCTTCCCCGCACAACCCACACACAGACGAAGAACCCCGCCCATCGGGCGGGGTTCTTCTGCGTCTCAGCGTGCGAGGCGGACAGGTCACCCCGCCCACCGCCAGACGCGCTCAGCCGATCGCTGCGCGGAGCTCGGCCGCGGCCGCTCCCACATCCGGTGCGCTGTAGATCGCGCTTCCGGCGACGGCGATCTGCGCCCCCGACTTCTGCACCGAACCGATGCTCGCGGCGTTGACTCCGCCGGCCACCGAGAACGGCACACCGGATGCTTCGCCGTCGCGCAGCAGCGTGTCGAACGTGAAGCCTTCCTCGGCCTGCTCGTCGAGGCCGGCGTGCATCTCGACGAACTCGGCGCCGAGCTCGACGACCTCCTTCGCCCGTGCGGGCTTGTCCTTGACGCCGATCAGGTCGACGACGATCCCCTTGCCGTGCGCCTTCGCCGCCTTGACCGCTCCCGCGATGGTGCTGTCGCCCGCGGTGCCGAGCACCGTGACCAAGTCGGCGCCGGCCGTGAAGGCGATGTCGGCCTCGAGCTCACCGGCATCCATGGTCTTCAGGTCGGCGAAGACGATCTTGTCGGGGTGCGCCTTCTTGATCGCGGTCACCGCGCTGAGGCCGGCGCTCTTGATCAGCGGCGTCCCCAGTTCGAGGATGTCGACGTGCGGGGCGGCTGCCTCGGCGAGCGCGAGCGCGGCCTCGGTCGTCAGGGTGTCCATTGCGAACTGCAGCTTCATGGTGTTCCTTTCGTTACTGCGGGTGAGTATGTGGGGGCTTCGGTCATTCGAGGTTCGAGTGACGCGGCCAGAGGTCGTCGGCGTCCTGTCCGCTTCGGGCCCAGAGAGCGTGGAAAAGGGCGTCGCCGATGAGGACGACCGCCTGCTCGAAGAGACTGCCGGCGAACTGCGCGGAGGCGGCTCCCGAACGATCGAGCTTGCCTGCTGCGGGAACGACGACGGTCGCTGAGCCCGACAGCTCCGCCAGAGGCGACGTGGCGTCCGTCGTGATGGCCACGACCTTCGCTCCGACGTTCACGGCGGTCTCAGCCGCACGGACGATGCCGGATGTCGTGCCCGAACCGCTCGCGACCACGAGGAGGTCATCCCGAGCGATCGCCGGCGTCGTGGTCTCGCCCACGACATGCACCTCCAGACCGAGGTGCATGAGCCTCATCGCCGTCATCCGCAGCGCCAGCCCGGAGCGCCCCGCTCCGAGCACGAACACTCGCGGGGCTTCGGCCACCAGGTCGGACACGCGCGCGAGCGCCACCGGATCGGTGCGGATCACCGAGTCGAGTACCGCGCCGACCTCATTCGCCACGAGCCCCAGAGAATGCCCGAGGCCGACCTCCATCACGTCCATGTGTCCATCGTGCGCCGAAGCGGCGAGGCGTGCCCCCGCCCGCCGGCACGGTTCGACCTACCCGAAAGGATGGGTGGTGCATGATGGGTAGGTGAGTGCGAACGAGGCAGTACCGGAAGTCGACTCCCCCGCCCTGCGGCGAGCGCATCAGGACGGCGCGCGAGCGATCTCCGAGCTGGCCGATCGCCACGCGGTGGCCCTCGAGTCGCTGCTCGCGATCCTGCGCTCCGACCGACTCGATGACCGTGCGGCGCGCAATCTCGCGATCGAGTCGGCGGCGAACGCGCTCGTGCAGCTGCGGGTCGCCAGCGATCGCCAGAAGGAGGCGGTGTTGGAGCCCGTCGTCGGCGCCTTCGCGCGATTGCAGTCGGACCTGCGCCCCCTCGAGCGGTTCGGGAACCTCGACGTGCAGTTCATCGAGCCGCCCGCGACCGGCCGCGCTCTGCCGAGCGAGGTCGCCCACGCCGCTCGAGCGATCGTGCGCAACTCCGTGCTCGCGATCGTCGATGACACGACCGCGCGCCGCGTGCGCATCCAGTGGGACTGCGACGGTCTGAACCTGCTGATCGGCATCAGGGACGACGGGCGCGGTGAGCTCTCGGTCAGCGACGACGCGCTGCGTCCCGCCGCCGAGAGCGTGGTTGCGTTGAACGGCGATCTCGCGGTGTCGTCGACGGAGGGATGGGGGTCGGCGATCGACATCCGCCTCCCCCTCGATCCGCCCGCCGCGCCGGAGCCGCTCACCGAGGTCACCGAGCTGTCGGCACGAGAGCGAGAGGTGCTTCGTCTCGTCGTCGCCGGCTCACGCAACCGAGAGATCGCGTCGACGCTCGGGATCAGCGACAACACGGTCAAGTTCCACGTGTCGAACCTGCTGCGCAAGACCGGATGCCGGACTCGCGGGGAGCTGGCGTCACTCGCCCGATAGTTCCGCTGCGCCCCGTGTGGGGCGCGCGAGACCGGCGTCAGATCGCGGGATCGGCTTCCGGATCCGGAGTGGCGCCCACCGCACGCGAGTCCTCGTTCGCCTCGTCGTCGTTCCGACCTCGTGGCCCTGCCCCTGCCCCGAGGGAGATCGTCGACAGAAGACCGACGGCGAGGAATCCGGCAGCCGTCCACGCGGCGAAGCGCGTGCCGTCCGAGAACGCCTCCTTCGCATCGTCAGCGATGGCTGCGGTCTCGGGATTCGCCTCGAGCCCGCTGATCGCTCCGCCCGCGCTGTCGACGACGGACGACACGATCTGGTCGCGCTGATCCGCGGACAGTCCTCGGTCATCGAGGGACGAGGCGAGGACGCCTGCGGTGGTGGTGAACAGCACCGTTCCGAGCACGGCCACACCGAGGGCCGCACCGAGCTGGCGCGACGTCGACTGGGTTCCCGAGGCCGCGCCGCTGTCGTCGACGGGAACGTCGGCGAGCACGACTCCGGTGAGCTGGGCGGTCGCCAGCCCCACACCGAGTCCATAGACGAACAGGAACGGGATGAGCGGCACCCACGAGGCATCCGGCGCGATGACGAAGCCGACGCCGGCCACGCCGATGATCTCTGCGACCAGCCCTGCACGCACGACCCAGACGGGCGCGATCTTTCCGCTCGCCGCTCCCGCGGCTCCGCTGGCGACGAAGGATCCGACGGCGAGGGCGAGCAGCAGCAGCCCCGTGTGCAGCGCGTCGAATCCGAGCACGAACTGCAACCAGAGCGGCAGCGCGAGGATGATCCCGAACTCTCCGAGCGACACGACGGTCGCCGCGATGTTGCCGTTGCGGAAAGAGGGGATCGCGAACAGACGCAGCGCCAGCAGCGTCGACTTGCCCTGACGCTGACGGTGGACTCCCCAACCGATGAAGGCGATGAGCGAGATGAGGGCGAGCCCGAAGGCGAACGGGATCGGCGACAGGTCGAGCGGCCACGTCCAGTCGCCGATCTCGGGACGCTGATCCACGAGCCACCACCCGTAGGTGCGCCCCTCGATCAGACCGAACACGAGGCTTCCCATCGTGACCACCGACAGGAGCGCCCCGACGACGTCGATCTTCGAGGCACGATCGCTGCGGGACTCGGCGACCGTGAGCAGGACGCCGACGACGATGATGATCCCGAGCGGGATGTTGATGCCGAAGGCCCACCGCCACGAGAACGCGGTGGTCAGCCAGCCGCCGAGGAGCGGTCCGACGGCGGCCATGCCGCCGATGGTCGAGCCCCACACCGCGAACGCGATCCCGCGTTCGCGCCCACGGAACGTCGCGTTGATGATCGAGAGGGTCGTCGGCAGGATCATCGATCCGCCGACGCCCTGCGCGAGGCGGGCGAGGATCAGCATCCCACCGTCGGGGGCGAAGGCCGCGAGCACGGATGACGCCGCGAAGACCACCACGCCGATGAGCATCACCCGGCGACGGCCGAAGCGGTCCGCGAGACTGCCGAACACGAGGAGCAGCGCGGCGAAGACCAGCGTGTAGGCCTCCTGCACCCACTGCACCTCGGTCGACGTGATGCCCAGGTCGTCGACGATCGCCGGGATCGCCACGTTGACGATCGTCGAGTCGACGATGATCAGCGAGACAGCGATGCTGATGAAGACGAGCCCTACCCACCGCAGCCGAAAGTATCGTTCCATGACTACTAGCTTAGCTAGCAAATAGAGATACGAGTAGCTCCTCCTTCAGAAACCAGTCGGCGGCTACAGCCGTGCGAGGATCCATACTCGCCCGGGCGTACGCTGATGCTCAACCGGAACCGGACTTCGAGAGGCTCCCATGACCCGCATGGATGGTCCCGCTCTCCCCGCACTTCTCTACGTCGAGGACGACGCGGAGATCGCGGCGCTGACGGTCGAGGTGCTCGCGGATTCCTATACCGTCGATCACGCAACCGACGGCGAGGTGGCGCTGCGGATGGCCCTCGACCACCGCTACGACGTGATGGTCATCGACCGACGACTGCCCGGCATGGACGGCGTCGCCCTCGTGAAGGCGGTTCGCACCGCCCACATCACCACTCCCGTGCTCATGCTGACGGCTCTCGGCACTGTCGACGATCGTGTGACCGGGCTCGACGGCGGGGCCAACGACTACCTGGTGAAGCCCTTCGACTACGACGAGCTGCTCGCCCGCCTCCGAGCGCTGCGCAGGGCATTCCGTGCCGACGGGGCGCGACGGCGCCTCGGCGAGTGGAGCTTCTCACCACAGGCGCAAGCCGTGTACGACCCGTCCGGTTTCCGCGTCGCGCTGACCGCGACCGAGAGTGCGCTGCTCGAACTCCTGAGCACCAGCCCCGAGCACGTGTTCAGCCGCGAGGAGATCGTTCGGGCGGTCTTCCACGAAGGTGACACGACCGGCTCCGTCGACACCTATGTGCATTACGTGCGGCGCAAGACCACGCCCGACATGATCGAGACCGTCCGCGCACGCGGGTACCGAGCGGGGATGCCCTCATGAGCGAGGCCGACGCACGACGCGTCCGCCGCGCCGCCCTCTCGATCGGAGTCTGGGTGGGCGTCGCCTCGGGAGTGATCGTGGCGATCGGCATCGCGATCCTGATCAGTGTCATCCTCTCGACCTCCCGACGTGAGGGGCAGGAGCACGGCGGCGGCTGGTTCGGACAGGGCGGCCCGAGGGACGACTTCATCGTCGACATCGACGTCGTGGTGCCGACGGTGATCGTGCTGGGGGCGGTCGGCGTGATCCTGCTCGGGGTCGTCGCCGCGATCGCCGCACGGCGGTCGGTGCGCCCACTCAGCGACGCCCTGCGTCAACAGCGCAACTTCGTGGCCGACGCGAGTCACGAGCTGCGCACGCCGCTGACGACGCTGACCAGCCGCATCCAGGTCCTGCAGCGCCGCCATGACCGCGGCGAGGACGTGGCCCAGGGGCTCGGAGAACTGCGGCGCGACGCCGACATGATGGGCGATGTCCTCACCGACCTGCTGATCTCCGCCGAGGGCGAGTCCCACGCGGGCGGCACCGCGGACGTCGAGACGGCAGCGTCGTCAGCCGTCTCGACCATCGCGACGATCGCCCAGGAGTCTCAGGTGCTGCTCCGCGTCACGTCGGATTCCGAAGTCACCGCACAGATCCCCCACGTGACGCTCGTGCGGATCCTCGTCGCACTGCTCGACAATGCGGTGCAGCACTCCCCCGCCGGAGGAACCGTGTCGGTCCGGATCAGCCACGATGCCCACCACGCCATGGTGCGCGTGATCGACGAGGGCTCCGGCATCGACGGCATCCCCGCCGATCAGGTCTTCGAACGTTTCGCACGCCCGCGCGAGAGCGGGCGGCCGCGCAGCTTCGGGCTCGGCCTCGCGCTGGTGCGCGACGTCGCCCGCCGCTCCGGAGGATCCATCGTGGTGGAGACGTCGACGCCAGCGGGCACGACTTTCCTGCTCACGCTGCCAACACACCGCTGAACGGCTGCACCGCCACCGTCGTCGCCCCCACCCACCGGGTCACCTCGCCGTCGTCGCCCACGAGCATCCCCGTACGGGAACCTGATTTCTCGAGCCATGACCGATCGGCGGTCCCGGCGACGACCGCCGCAGTGGCCCAGATGTCCGCACGCGTGAGGCTGTCCGCCACGATCGTCGCCGACGCGACCCCTGTCGCAGGATCCCCGGTGCGCGGGTCGATGATGTGGTGCCCCCGTTCCGCGGTGCCCGACGTCGCGACCGCGCCGTTCGCCACCTCCATAGTGGCGACCAGTCGTCCGGGTGCGTGCGGATCCGCGATGCCCACATGCCACCGCCAGTCGGCGTCCGGCGCGGTGAAGAGCTGCAGGTCTCCACCCGCATTGATCCCGACCGCGACCGACGACGAGAGCAGTGGCTGGAGGTGGCGGCGGCTCGCCTCCTCGACAGCCCACCCCTTCACATATCCGGTGGGGTCGAACCACCCACGCCAACTCGCAGAGAACAGACCGTCGGTGGCGGCTTCGGCACGGGCACAGGCGTCGGCGACGACCACGACGCGCGCATCGGCCTCGGCAACCGAGAGCTCCCCTCGACGGATGCGATTGATGTCGGAATCCGGACGGTAGGTCGAGAAGAGCCGGTCGATGTCACGAAGCTCCTCGAAGCACCCCTGGATCGCCCTCTCGGCATCGGGATCGATCGTCCCCTGCACGGAGACCACGTGGATGCTCATGGGGATCCCCATGATCTCCTCGACGCGGACCTGCACCCTTCTCCCCGGCGCGCGCATCAGCTCTGCGCCTGATCGATCGCGCTCTGCAGCGACGAGAGGTAGCCGTTGCTCGTGTACGTCGCGCCCGACACCATCTGGATCTGCGCGTTCTGCGACTGCATCGTCTCCGAGACGAGACGGGGGATCGCCGTCTCGTTGATCTGACGGTCACGGCCGTTGCTGTCGGGGTAGTCGATCGCCTGCACATCGCTGATCTGTCCGCCCGAGACGGTGATCTGCACCTGGACCGGTCCGTATCGCGTCTGAGACGACGCGCCGGTGTACGTTCCGTCCGTCAGACCGCTGCTCGTCGTCGCGTCGGAGGAGGTTCCGGAGCTGCTCGACGCGCTTCCGGAGCTGCCTGTGGCGGTATCGGTGCTCGTCGTCGTCGCCCCGCCCGTCGCTGTGGCCGCGCTGGCGTCCGTCGGAGTGACCGCCTCCAGCGAGGTGCGATAGCTGAACAGGAGCACGAGACCGCTCACGGTCGCGAGCAGGGTGTAGAGGATCTTCTTCATGGTGTCTCTCCGTTCAGATCGTGAAGGACTCGGAATGGATGCGATGCGGGGCGAATCCCGCCCCCACCAGGTCTCGTCGAAGATCCTTCATCCAGGCTTCGGCACCGCAGATGTAGACGTCGTAGGAGTCGGGGTCCGGGATCAGGTGGCGCAGCAGGTCGGGCCCCGACCAGGCCTCGTGGGTGGCCGGGATCCAGCTCGACGGTCCGGATGAGCGCGAGCCGGCGAGCGGCAGATATCGCAGCCCTCGGCCTGTCACGAGCTGAGCGATAGCTCCCTGGCGCAGCGCATCGACCACCGACGAGTCCCTCGCGATGAGGGTGGCGTCTCCGGGGAGATAGGCCTCGTTCTCGAGCAACGAGATCAGTGGTGCGACACCGGCGCCGGCACCCATCATGAGCAGCTTGGTCGCGGTTCGACGCTCGCCCGTCATCTCTCCGTACGGCCCCTCGACGATGACTCGAGTTCCGGGCGAGAGCACGGCGAGCCGCTGCGTGCCGTCACCGACGACGCGCGCCGTCAGTGTGAGTTCGCGACCCGGTGCCGCCGACAGCGAGAACGGGTGCCCACGGGTCCATCCCGGTCCGTCGAGGAACCGCCAGACGAAGAACTGTCCTGCGCGCGCTCCGAGGCGGTCGAGGTGTCGACCTCCCACGTGGATCGTCACTCCTCGTGCACCGTCCTGCTCGACGCTCTCCACACGAAGCGCCCGACGCGAAGACCGCAGCAGCGGGACTCCGATGCGGAAGACGAGCACCGACACCGCAGCGAGCGCCCAGATCGACCACCAGTAGAGCGTCGCGATCGGCGACGACAGGAAGTCAGCCCCGGTCCACAGCTGATGCGGCAGCGCCAAGCCCACTCCCAGGTAGGCGTACAGGTGCAGGAGATGCCAGGACTCATAGCGCAGCTTACGGCGGGCCCGTCTGATCGATGTCACGACGACGAGCAGGATCAGCAGTGTGCCGGCGGTCGCCAGCAGCATCCCCGGGTAGTCCCAGATGAAGCTCCACAGCTGGACGATCGGGTTGATCCCGGCCGCCATCGCGTACCCGACTGCGAGCAGTCCGATGTGAGCGCCCATCAACCAGAACGACCAGAACCCGACGAAACGATGCAGGCGGGTGATGCCGTCACGCCCGAAGCCGCGCTCGAACAGGGGGATGCGGGCCATCAGGAGCACCTGATAGAGCAGGAGGTTCGCCGCCACGAGCCCCGTCAGACGCCCCAGCGTGGTCACGGTCTCGGCGTTCATGCTGATCGCAGCCGTCACCCCTCCTCCCGCGACCCACAGGGCGACGACGAACAGGCTGGTCGCCCAGATCACGGTGATCGCGGCGGCACGCCAGAGCTGAGGTCCGCGACGACGGGTGGTCGCCACGGGTGTCGAGCCGGAGGATGAGACGGATGCTCGGGATCTCGTCGTCAGAGTGGTCATGGCCCCACTGTGGAGGTACGACTCTGAGACAGATCTAAGGAAGACCTCTGCACAGCTGACTCATAGCCGATTCATCGCTGAGCACCACGCTCATCGGGCTCTGCGTGCGAACCTCAGCGCGGCTCGGTCACATCCGAGCGATCGAAGATCCGGCGGACGCCACCCCGAGCCAGCATCAGCACGATGATCAGCGCCGTCACCTGGAAGAAGCCGCCCAGATACACGGCGTCGCCGAACACCGCATCGACGAGCTCGAGCACGAGGAACTTGCTGCCGGGGAGCACGAGCAGGAGCGCAGCGACGTTCACCACTCGGATCCAGGGAGAGCGTGCACCCCGGATACGGGTGACGATGCGCTTCTTGACCAGCAGAACCACTTCGAGCACCAGCTTGAGCAGGATCGCGGTCAGCAGCGCGAGGAGGAACGACTCGGAGATGACCTCGGGGAAGAGTTGCGTGAAGGCACCCAGCACGACGAGGTAGACGAACACGTCGACGAGATCGACCGGGCGCACCTTCATAGTCGGAGCCTAGTGCGAGACGACGCCTTCGCAATTAAATTGTGCACAATCTAATCGCGTGCAATACTTAGGTCATGGCCGTGACCGACGAGATGGTGTGTTTCTCCCTGTACTCCGCCGCCCGCGCGACGACGCAGGCATACCGCTCCCTCCTCGCACCGTGGGGATTGACCTATCCCCAATACCTGGTGCTCGCGATCCTCTGGATGGAGGGCGAGCAGACGATCGGCTCGCTCGGCGACGCCATGCAGCTCGACTCCGGCACCCTCTCCCCCCTCGTCCGGCGCCTCGAGCAGGCGGGCTACGTCGCCCGCTCCCGAAGCACTGCCGACGAGCGGGTCGTCACCGTGGGGCTGACCGATGCGGGAACCGCCCTTCGCTCCGAGGTCGCGCCGGTCCACACCGCGATCGCCGCTCTCGCCGGCATGCAGGACGACGATCAGCGCCACCGACTGATCGCCGAGCTCCACGAGCTCACTTCGCGACTGCAGAACTCGGCAGTCGCCCCCGAATCCACCGCGCGCGCACCTCGCGCCGACTGACCCCAACCCCGGAAGGAATCCACACGATGGACGCTCTCTACACCGCCGAAGCACTCGCCACCGGAGCCGGCCGAAACGGCCGCGTCGCCACGAGCGAAGGGCGACTCGACATCGACCTCGCCATCCCGAAGGAGATGGGCGGAAGCGGCGACGGAGCGAACCCCGAGCAGCTCTTCGCCGCCGGCTACGCCGCGTGCTTCCACTCCGCCCTGCAGACCGTGGCCCGCACGCAGAAGGTGAAGATCACCGACTCTTCGGTCGGCGCTCGCGTGCAGATCGGCTCGAACGGCGAGGGAGGCTTCGGTCTCGCCGTGCAGCTCGAGGTCGTCATCCCCGACCTCCCCCACGAGCAGGCACAGGCACTCGCCGACGCCGCACACCAGGTGTGCCCCTACTCCAACGCGACCCGGGGCAACATCGACGTCCAGATCACCGTCACCGACGACTGATCCAGACCCGCATCCACCACACTCATCCCACAAGGAGAACATCATGCGCGCCCTCACCCACGACACCTTCGGCGAACCCGAACAGGTCCTGACCGTCTCCGAACGCCCCACCCCCGAACCCGGTCCCGGTCAGGTCCGACTGAAGATCGTGCTGTCACCGATCCACAACCACGACCTGTGGACCATTCGCGGCACCTACGGGTTCAAGCCCGAGCTGCCCGCGGCATCGGGCACCGAGGCGCTCGGCGTCGTGGATGCGCTGGGCGAGGGCGTCGAGAACCTCACGGTCGGCCAGCGCGTCGCCACGGGCGGCACGTTCGGCGCCTGGGCCGAGTACGTGGTCGCGAACGCCGCAGGACTCATCCCGGTACCCGAGTCGCTCAGCGACGAGAGCGCCGCACAGCTGGTGTCGATGCCGTTCAGCACCATCAGCCTGCTGCAGTTCCTGGGAGCTGAGAAGGGCGACTGGATCGTCCAGAACGCGGCGAACGGCGCCGTCGGGCGGATGCTCGCGCAGCTCGGCGCCGCGCGTGGCGTGAACGTCCTCGGCCTGGTTCGCCGCGCCGCCGGAGTCGACGAGCTTCGGGAGCAGGGCATCGAGAACGTCGTGTCGACCGACCAGGACGACTGGCGCGACCAGGTGGCGAAGCTCACCGGCGGCGCCCATGTCGCGTTCGGCATCGACTCGGTCGGTGGTTCGTCGGCCGGCGACGTGCTGTCTCTCCTCGGCGAGGGGGGAACGCTCGTCGCCTTCGGTGCGATGAACTCCCCCACCATGGAGATCGCATCGGGCGATGTGATCTTCAAGCAGGCCACGGTCAAGGGCTTCTGGGGCAGCAAGGTCATCCAGACGATGGATGCCGCCACCCGCGGCGCCCTGTTCGGCGAACTCATCCAGCGGGTCACCGAGGGCACGCTGACGCTTCCCGTCGCGGGCGTCTTCGACGCGGCCGACGTGGCCGACGCGGTTCGCGCGAGCAACACCGCCGGCCGAGTCGGCAAGGTGCTGCTGACGTTCTGACCCGAGTGAGGCGCAGCGCGTCGGACATTACTTGACAGCGGCAATTAATGCCGCCTACGCTGACGGTGACATCGAGATCGATCGAACACACCGGAGTGCGATGACCGACACACTGCGCCTCAGCTGGGACGCCCCCGCGACACTGTGGGAGGAGGCGACCCCTCTCGGCAACGGCCGCATCGGCGCGATGGCGTTCGGCGGACCGAGCGGCCGATATCAGCTCAACGATTCGACGCTGTGGTCAGGCACCCCCGACGGGCCGGCCAGGGCGCTGGAGAACGTGCGCTCACGCGGCGCGGGCCCCGCTCGCCTCGCGGAGGTGCGCGCTGCGCTCGGCTCCGGCGACGTACGGCTCGCTGAAGAGCTCCTGATGGCCTTCGAGGGCCCGTACTCGCAGGAGTTCCTTCCGCTCGCAGATCTGCACCTGCGAGTCGAGGGCGCCGAGACCGATCCTGACACCCCCGCGAGAGTCCTCGACCTCGATGACGCGGCTCTGACCGAAACCCTCCGCATCCCCGGCGGTCGCCTTACTCGCCGCTCGTGGGTGTCGGCACCCGCGCAGGCGCTGATCGTCGATCTCGTCGCTGATGTCGAGTTCGACGCGACGATCGAGCTGTCCACTCCCCTGCGCGGTCGAGTCGTCGACTCCTCCGGCGCGCTGATCCTCGACGTGCAGGCCCCTGTCGACGGAGCGCCGCTGCACGAGGAGTCGGTCGATCCACCGCTGCGCTATGCGGAGGACGACACGGAGTTCGACGCCTATGCTGCCGCAGCGGTCGTCGTGAACTCGGACGGCGAGGTACGACACTCCGACGGTCGCATCGTCGTCCGCAAGGCCCGTCGCCTGCTGATCGCCCTGTCCACATCGTCGCGCGCCGGGTCGTGGTGGGCCGACGCCGACGGGGACTGGCGGACCGCCTCACGAGAGGCGATCCGGGATCGCGCACGAGAGAGGGCGGATGCCGCGGCTCAGCGCGACACCCACGACCTCCTCGTCGAGCACGTCGCCGATCGGCGACGCGTCACCCGCGCGCGATTCGCGATCGGCAGTCGACGTGAGGGCACCTGGAGCGTGGACAGGGATGTGCTCCACGGATCCGATCCGCTGCTGCGCGCGACGGTCGCCGCCGAGTACGGCATGTATCTTCTGGCGTCGAGTTCACGAGCCGGCAACCCCGCCGCGAATCTGCAGGGCATCTGGAACGACCAGTTGCAGCCGGCATGGTCGTCGAACTACACGATCAACATCAACACCGAGATGAACTACTGGGCCGCGCCGCTCCTGCTCGACCCAGACGCGCTCGAACCGCTGCTCGCCCTCGTCGAGCGCCTCGCGAGCACCGGCACCGCCACCGCCCGAGAGCTCTACGGGACCCGCGGATGGGTCGCGCATCACAACAGCGACGTCTGGGGCTGGAGTCTTCCGGTCGGTGACGGCCACGGAGCCGCGAGCTGGGCGATCTGGATGATGGGCGGCGTCTGGCTCACGCACAATCTGTGGGACGCGTACGAATTCGGAGGGGACCGAGACCTCCTGCGCGAGCGGATCTGGCCCGTCATGCGCGGAGCCGTGGAGTTCTGCCTCGACTGGCTCGTCGCGGATGCCGACGGCGCACTCCTCACCTCTCCCTCCACCGCACCGGAGAACTCCTACGTCGCCGCCGACGGTCGGCCCACCGCCCTCGGCCTGACCGCGACGTCGGATCTCAGTCTCATCGGCGCCCTCTTCGAGCGCGCACTCATCGCGATCGCCGACCTCGGACTCGACGACGCACTGGAGGCCGAGGTGCGCGAGGCACTGGCGGCGCTGACTCCGCTGCGGATCGGCTCGGACGGCAGACTGCTGGAGTGGTCGGCCGAGGTCGAGGAGCACGAACCGCTCCACCGCCACCTCTCCCCCGTCGTCGGCCTGTATCCCCTCGACACCGTGACCCCCGAGCGCACCCCCGAGCTGTTCGACGGGGCAGTCCGTCTGATCGACGCACGGGGCCCCGGTGCCATGGGCTGGTCCTGGGCCTGGAAGATCGCCCTCCGCGCGCGCGCTCGTCAGGGTGAGGTCGCCGCGTCGCTCCTCGAAGAGGCGCTGACGCCGTTCGACGGCGACGCCACTCGCCACGGCCCGGTCGACGGCTCGGAATGGGGAGGCCTCCTCCCCAACCTGTTCAGCACGCATCCGCCCTTCCAGATCGACGGAAACCTGGGATTCCCCGCCGCGATCGCCGAGATGCTCGTGCAGAGCCACGGCGGCCTCGTGCATCTGCTTCCCGCACTTCCCGATTCGTGGGTCCGCGGCGACGTGCAGGGCATCGCGGTGCGCCCCGGCCTCGTCCTCGATCTCTCGTGGAGCGATGGGCGGGTGACAGGCGCGACCCTGCACAATCCTGGCTCCGAGCGTCGGACGGTGATCGTCAGGATCGCAGACCGCGAGACCTCGGTCGACGCGGCGGCCGGCGCGACCGTCGATGTCGCGCTGCCGTCCACCGCAGGTTCGGCCGCTCTGCCGCAGGAGGGACGCAGTGCACGGTGATCTCCGCGCCGTCGATGCGGCGACCACGCAGACCGAACCCGACGACTTCGACGCGTTCTGGGCCGAGACGATCGCTGAGACGAGAAGCCTTCCCCTCGATCTCACCGTCACACCGCATGCCACGCGACTCACCCAGATCGACGTCTTCGACGTGTCGTTCCGCGGGTTCGGCGGCACCCCGATCCGGGCATGGCTCCGCATCCCCCACGGCGCCACCGAGCCTCTCCCTGGACTCGTGCAGTTCTTCGGCTACGGCAACGGCAGAGGGCACGCGCTGCGGGACCTGCGATGGGCGTCCGCCGGCTACGCGCATCTCGTCGTCGACGCACGCGGACAGGGACACGGCGACACCGACGACGACCACGCCGATGGCGGTCCGTCCGCGGGAGGCTTCCTCACCCGCGGCATCCGCTCGCCCCAGGAGTACTACTACCGTCGCGTCTATGCCGACGCGGTGCGCGCCATCGACGCGCTGCGCAGCATCGACGGCGTCGATCCCTCTCGCGTCGGCACGGTCGGCGCCAGCCAGGGAGGCGGCATCGCCCTCGCGATCGCCGGGCTCGTGCCCGACATCGCGGTCGCGATCGTCCAGGCACCCTTCCTCTGCGAGCTCGACCGGGCGGCGACGCTCAGCACCGAGCATCCCTACTCGCTCCTCACGCAGTACTTCGCCGACCGGCGTGGCGACACCGCCGCCGCGCTCGACACGCTGCGCTACTTCGACGGCATCAATCACGCCAAGCGGGCCACCGCCCCTGCGCTGTTGAGCACCGGCCTGCTCGACGGCATCGCACCGCCGGAGACGGTGCTCCCGGCCTTCACGGCATACGGCGGCGAGAAGACGGTGGTGATCTGGCCCTACAACGGACACGAGGCCGGGGGCGACCTCGACGAGGAGAACGCGCTCGAGTTCGCGGCCGCGCACCTCGCGGCAGGCGCTCCGACGCGCACCGCAGCGAGTTCGCTACGATAGCCGACACGACCCGAAGGACCTGATGGACCACGACACCGCCTCGCGCACCACCCTCATCCGCTCGGCGTCCGACGCCGGGTCGAGGGTCTTCGAGACGATCCTGACGCGCAGTCCCATCAGCCGCATCGACATCGCGAGACAGACGGGGCTGTCTCAGGCAGCGGTCACCAAGGCGGTCGCTCCTCTCGTGGCGGCGGGGCTGGTCGACGCTCCTCCCGCCTCGCATCGCGACGGCACCCCGGGGCGGCCGGTGAGCCCGGTGTCGATCGTCCTCGAGTCGATGGTGATGCTCGGCGTCAAGGTGAACGTCGACGAGGTCATCGCGGTCGCCACCGACCTCGCGACCACCGTGCTCACGAGCACGAGGCGGGCTCTGCCCGCCGACGATCCGCACTCCGTGATCGACGCCATCAGCGATGTCGTCGCCGAGCTCGAGCAGAACCTCGGCCTCGGCGCATCCGCGATCGCCGGCATCGGCGTCTCGGTGTCGGGCGACGTCGACAGCTCCACCGGAGTCGTGCGCGAATCGAACATCATGGGGTGGGCCGACGTCCCCCTCGGGGATCTGCTGCAGTCGCGATTCGCCTGGCCGGTGACCATCGAGAACGACGTGCATGCCCTCACGATCGGCGAGCACTGGTTCGGCATCGGCCTCGGCACCGCCTCATTCGCGATCGTGACGATCGGTCGGGGCATCGGCAGCGGCCTGCACCTCAACGGCGAGGTCGTGAGCGGCGCCTTCGGCGTCTCGGGCGAGATCGGCCATCTGCCGCTCGCCGACCCTGCTCTGGTCTGCCCCTGCGGCCGGCGCGGATGCGTCGAGGCAGCGGCGTCGACCGGAGCGATCGAAGCGGCGGTCTCGGCAGCGCTCGGTCGGCCCGTCGCGATCGACGAAGCCGTGGCGCTCGCGCACGCGGGTGATCCCGAGGCGGAATCGGCTTTCCGCGAAGCCGCCCGACTGATCGGCACGGCGATCGCGACTCTCGTGAATCTGACCGGACCCGAGCTCGTGATCATCGGCGGAGAGGGTGTGTCCGACTTCGATCTCTTCGAGAAGACGCTGCGCGACGCGTTCGAGAACCACGCGTTCGGGGCTGCCGTGCGCTGTCGAATCGTGACCCGCCCCCACACGTTCGAGGACTGGGCACGCGGCGCCGCCGCCACCGCCATCCAGTCGCTCGTGCGCTGAGGCCCCACGACACAGACTCCGAGAGAGGCGGATGCCGCACGGCATCCGCCTCTCTGGATGCTCGCCGCGGGTTCTGCGCCGGGCACCTGTCATCCGAGACGCAGAGATGCGCGGGGCGGCATCCGCCCCGCGCATCCTGTGTCCGTCGCTCAGAGCGCGTCGTACAGAGCCTGCTGCAGTTCGAGGTAGCGAGAGAGCCCGAGGCCCTCGAGATCGGCGGCGTAGGCATCCCACGTCGCGTCGTCATCGATGTCGCGCTGACCGGTCACGAACTCCGCCTGCGCCTGCGTGATGTAGGTCGCGATGTTGGTCTGCAGCTCGGCGAGCTCCGCCGAGGTGTCGGGGTCGGGCCACAGCTTCTCGACGGGGAAGAGCATGCTCTCGTCGGGAGCGTAGGGCTCGTACTCCTGTGACGCGTTGAGCAGTCGACGCTCATATCCGTCCGGCGAGTACACGTCCTCCGGCACGACCTGCGAGTTGCGGTACTCGAGCGAGTCCCAGTACTGACCCATCGACCGCCACGAGGCGTTCGATGTCTCGTCGTACGTGAGCGGCTTGAATGTCGGGTCGAGCTCGGGGTCGAGCGCGACGTCGCCCTCGACCGCAGGCACCCACGCCTCGCCCTCCGGCCCCATGGCTCCGAGACGGTCGCCTTCCTCTGTCACGAGGTAGTCGATCACCTTGATGGCCTGGATGCGCTCCTCCTCGGTCGACTTGTTCGTCAGCGCGAACATGCCCAGCGGGCTGACCGGCGAGCGGTAGGTGGCGAACTGCGTGCCGTCGGGCCCCTTGACCGGGGGCACCGCGTCGTAGTGCGTGTCGCGGCCGTCAGGAGAGTCGGCGGTCACGATCTCGTACGGATGCAGAACAGCCGCAGCACCGAGGATCTCACCGTCGGCGTTGTCGCCGAGGGCCCGCAGCGCCTCCCCGTTCTGAGTGAACGACGCGGTGTCGATGAGGCCCTCGTCGGCGAGAGACGAGATGTACTGCAGGCCGGCACGCCATCCGTCGGTCGTCGCCGACAGAGTGACCTTGTCACCGTCGAGCACCATGGGCGGCGGGCTCGAGGGCGAGCCGTACGGCGCGTAGGTGAACGCGTTCATGAAGTAGTTGATGACGGGCTCCGAGGCCGAGGCGCTCAACGCCACCTCATCGGGGCGGCCGTTGCCGTTGGGATCGTCGTTCTTGAAGGCGCGCAGCACCTCGCGCAGCTCTTCCGTGGTCGTCGGCTGCTCGAGCCCGAGCTTGTCGAGCCAGGTCGTGTTCATCCAGAGCTTCGACGGATAGCTGCAGTGGTAGCACTCAGTCCACTGGGTGATCGCGTAGATGTGCCCGTCGGGGGCAGTGACCGACTGCTCCCAGTCGGGCTTCTCCTCGAACCGCTCCTTCAGGTTCGGCGCGTACTCGTCGATGAGATCCTCGAGAGGCAGGAGCACTCCCTGCTGCCCGTACTTCAGGATCTCACTCCGAGAGAAGGCGTCGACCCACGGCACGAGGAAGTACGCGTCGGGGTAGTCGCCGCTGGCGAGCGACACCTGTCGCTTCTCACCCGCGACACTGCCGTCGTAGGTGGTCGTCTGCCAGTCGAAGTCGATGTCGAACTTCTTCTCGAGCAGCTGGGTGAACTCGTTCTCGGCGAGCGAGCCGTTGTCACCCTGCGGCCCGAAGGCGACGAGCTGTCCGTTGTCGTCGCTGGGCGGCGTGCAGGCGGCGAGCGCCAGCCCCGTCGTGACGACCGTGACCGCTGCGATCGCGCCTCGTGTGATGCGTTTCTTCATTCCGGAATCTCCTTTGACCGGTTGAGGGGGGTAGTGATGCGGATGGGTGTGGACGTGTGGGGTCTCGGAGGCGGATCAGCCCTTGACGGCGCCGACCATGATCCCCTTGTTGAAGTACTTCGCGACGAAGGGATAGGCGACGAGCATCGGCACCGTGGCGATGACGACGGTCGAGTAGCGCAGCAGATCCGCCAGCTCGCGGCGCCGCAGTTGCTCGGCGACATCGCCGCCACCGCCCGAGTCGTTCAGGATCAGCAGGCCTCGCAACACGAGCTGGAGCGGTTGCAGGTCGGCGTTGCGCAGGTAGAGCAGCGCGTCGAAGTACGAGTTCCACTGCATGATCGCGTACATCAGGGCGATCACCGCGAGCAGCGGCTTCGCGAGCGGCACGACGATCGTCCAGAGGATGCGGAGTTCAGACGCGCCGTCGAGCTGGGCCGCCTCGTACACCTCGTCGGGCACGGACGATCGGAAGTAGACGATCGCGATGATCACCTGCCAGACGCCGATCGCGTTGGGCAGCAGCATCGACCACCGGGTGTCGAGCAGCCCGAGCGACTGCACCACGAGGTACATCGGGATGACGCCGCCGCTGAACAGCATCGTGAAGACGACCCCACCCGTGATGACCTTGCGTCCGAACAGCTGAGCCCGTGAGAGGGGGTAGGCGATCGCGACCGTGCCGAGCACGCTGATGAGGGTGCTGACGACCGTGTAGAAGAGCGAGTTGCCGAACCCGCGGAGGATCGCGGGGTTGGCCAGAGCCTCGGCATAGCCGCGGAAGGTGAAGTCCACCGGCCAGAAGAGCACCCGCCCCGACGACACGGCCTGCGGACTCGAGAACGAGCTGGCGACGATGTTGAGCAGCGGCAGCAGCACCACGAGCAGGAAGACGGAGAGCAGGATGTAGGCCGCGACGATGAAGACCCGGTCGGTCTTCGTCTCTTTGACCTTGACACCTCGCAGGAGCGGGTCCCGCTTGGGTCGACGCGACCTGCCCCTCGCGACGTCGCTCTCCTGGGTGAGGAGGGCCTCGGTATCGATCGTGGTCACCACAGTCCGTTTCCCGTCACTCGCTTGGACACCGTGTTCACCACGAGCAGCAGCACGAGGCTGACCACGGCGTTGAAGAGTCCGATGGTCGCTCCGAGGCTGAAGTTCGCGTTGAGGATGCCCGTCTTGTACACGTACGTCGGGATGATCTCGGATGTCGAGAGGTTCAGAGCGTTCTGCAGGAGGAAGGCCTTCTCGAACCCGATCGCCATGATGTTGCCGACCCCGAGGATGAGGATGATCGATGCGGTCGGCAGCAGCGCGGGGATGTCCACGTTCCAGATCTTCTGCAGCCGGGAGGCACCGTCGATCTTCGCGGCCTCGTAGAGCGAGGTGTCGACCGAGGCGAGGGCCGCGAGATAGATCACGGCGGAGTATCCGGTCGTCGTCCAGATGTCCGTCGCGACGTAGATGTGGCGGAAGAAGTCCGCGTCGGCCAGCAGGTCGACCTGTCCGGCGCCGAAGAAGCTGAGCGTCCGGCCGAGCAGACCGACGCGCGGCGACAGCAGCAGGATCGTCATGGAGACGACGACGACCGTCGAGATGAAGTACGGCGCGTAGGTCACGAGCTGCACGGTGCGGGTGAAGAAGCGCAGCCGCACCTCGTTCAGCGCGAGCGCGAGGATGATCGGCAGCGGGAAGCTCGCGATCAGGGTGTAGGCGGCGAGGATGAAGGTGTTGCCGACGAGCCGGGGGAAGACCGGGTTGCGGAACAGATTCGCGAAGTTGTCGAATCCGACCCAGGGGCTCCCCCATACCCCGTCGATCGGGTTGTAGTTCTTGAACGCGATGATGGCGTTCGCCATCGGCACGTACCGGAACACGATGAACCAGATCACCGGGATCAGCAGAAGCAGGTACAGCTGCCAATAGCGGCGCAGGCTGCGCGTGAGTCGGGTTCGGACGGTGGAACGACGCGCGGTGGCGCCGGGGGGCCTCGACGTCGAGACCTCCTCGGAGAGTGCTTGCTCAGCACTGAGCTTCATGATCGCCCTCCTCGGGCAGGGTTACTTTACGTCGTAATAAAATCACGACCTCAGCCAAAAGTAAACGACCGATTTCTCAGAGCCGATTTCGGATCCGCGCTTGCACACCCCTCTCAAACGTGATTTATTGACGTTGTCAAGTAACTATCCGGAGGGTCTTCATCCCATGACTTCCCGTGCCGACACCGTTGTCGCACTCCGCGCCGCAGGCGTCTCCTTCGTCCTCGAGATCGGTCAGCCGATCCCCCGCATCCTGCACTGGGGCGCCGATCTCGGCGCATCCACGCCGACCACGGCATCCGCGCTCCTGCTGACCGCCGGCCCTGCGCAGCTGAACAACTCCCCCGATGTGCCGCGCACCTTCTCCGCGCTGCCCACCGAGTACGAGGGGTGGTCGGGTACGCCCGCGCTGGCCGGTCACGCTCAGGGGCGTGCCACCACGCCGCGGCCGCGCCTCAGCCGTCACGACGTCGAGATCGACGGTGTGCGCGGCGGAGGCAGCATCGAGCTGGAGTTCGAGGACGCACTCGCCGGACTCCGCACGACTCTCCGCTACCGCCTCGACGAGCACGGAGTCCTGGCCGTCGACACATCCGTCGTACGAGACGCGCGCCTCAGCCCCCGGCTCGGCTCGACCGCCTACACGGTGGACTCCGTGCTCGCACTGATCCCGCTGCCGGAGCGCGCGACGGAGATCCTCGACTTCACCGGCAAATGGTGCCGCGAGCGCTCCCCGCAGCGGACGCCGTTCGGATTCGGGACCCACCTGCGCGCGGCTCACCGCGGCAAGCCCGGCCATGACTCCCCGTTCCTGCTCGCCGCAGGCACCGCAGGATTCGGGTTCGGTCATGGCGAGGTCTGGGCCGTCCACCTGGCGTGGAGTGGAGAGCAGCGCTACCTCGCCGAGCGCCTCACCGAAGGTGCGGGCGCGTTCAGCTCGATCATCGGCGCCGGAGAGGAACTGCACCCGGGCGAGATCATCCTCGAAGACGGCGATCGCTACGACTCACCGACCGCACTCTTCATCTGGTCGGATCACGGCCTCGACGCGATCAGCGACCGGCTGCACCGACGGCTGCGCTCGCGGGCGTCGCACCCGCGCTCCCCTCGGCCCCTCGTTCTCAACACGTGGGAGGCCGTCTACTTCGATCATGACCTTGCACGCCTCACCGCGCTGGTCGAGCGCGCCGCCGCGGTGGGCGTCGAGCGCATCGTGCTGGACGACGGCTGGTTCCGCGGTCGCCGTGAAGCGGATGCCGGGCTCGGCGACTGGTACGTCGACGAGGGCGTGTGGCCGCAGGGGCTCGCGCCCCTTGTCGACATCGTGCGCGCCCACGGAATGGAGTTCGGCCTCTGGTTCGAACCCGAGATGATCAATCTCGACTCCGACCTCGCCCGTGCGCACCCCGACTGGGTCCTCGGCCCCGCCGAGGGGCTGGGCCCCGAATCGAGGTCACAGCACGTCCTCGACATCGCCCGCCCCGAGGCCTACGAGTACCTGCTCGAACGGATCGACGCCCTCGTCAGCGAGCATTCGATCGACTACCTGAAATGGGACCACAATCGCGATCTCCTCGAGGCTGTGAGTCGGGAAACGGATGGCGACCGCCCGAGCGTGCACCGGCAGACTCAGGCGCTGTACCGGCTGCTCGACGAACTCCGCCTGCGGCATCGGGCGCTCGAGATCGAGACGTGCTCGGGCGGCGGCGGCCGCATCGATCTGGGCATCCTCGATCGCACCGACCGCGTGTGGGCGTCGGACTGCAACGACCCCGTCGAACGGATCCAGATCGAACGCTGGACCCGCAGCCTCGTTCCGCCGGAGCTGATCGGCTCGCACCTGGGCGCCGCCCGGTCGCACACGACCGCCCGGACGACAGATCTGTCGTTCCGTCTGATCGCCGCCCTGACGGCGCACGCCGGGATCGAGCAGGATCTCACCGCGGTCGACGACGCAGAGCTCGCCGTGATCGCCCGCTGGGCCGGCCTGTACCGCGAGTTCCGCGGACTGCTGCACAGCGGGCGGGTCGTCAATGCTGATCTCTCGGACCAGGCGACAGCACTCGCCGGGGTCGTGGCGCACGACGGCTCCGAAGCACTGTTCACCTGGAGCCGGTTCGCGACCTCCGCCGGCGGGCAGTCCGGACGCGTGCGGTTCCCCGGGCTCGACGCCGAAGCGGTGTACAGCGTCAGGATCCGTGAAGACCTCGGTGCCGCGAGTCGCCACCAGGGCAACGACCCGGCATGGGTGGCGGATGCGGTGACCGGCTCGATCGAACTTCCGGGGAGCGTGCTGGTCGGCGCGGGACTGCCCCTGCCGACCCTCAACCCCCAGCAGGCGATGCTGATCGAGATCCGGCGCTCCGACACCTGACCCCCTGCTCCCCTTCCCCATCCCACGACAGAGCAGTCGAACGAGAGGAAACCCCATGAAGACCCATCGACAGAGAAGGCGAGCGACCACGGTCACCGCGGCGTTCGCCGCGACCGCGCTCGCGCTGACCCTCGCCCCGGGCGCGGGCTGGGCCGCCACCGCGGCGCCGGACCCCACGACCACTCCCACGCCGGAGGCATCCCCGACCGAGGCGGCGACACCGCCTCCCGCCGCGGACGAGACGCCGAGCCCTGCCCAGACCGCGTCCCCGCAGCCCACGCCGACGGCATCGACGTCGCCGGAGGAGGCCCCGCCCGCGAAGGATGCTCGACGCACGGCTGCCCCCGACGACGGCATCTCGGAGCTGTCCGCCGCGCCCTACATGGGCTGGAGCAGCTACAGCATGCAGGTGTACGAGGGCGGGCAGTGGATCACAGCCGACCAGATCATGGCGCAGTCGGACGCCATGCACGACAAGCTGCAGAAGTTCGGCTACGAGTACATCAACATCGACGCCGGCTGGAACGGCGGCCAGGACGAATACGGCCGCCCGATCCCCAGCACCACCCTGTTCCCTGACGGCCTCGACGCCGTCATCGACCACGTGCACGACAACGGGCAGAAGGTCGGCCTCTACCTGATCCCCGGCATGAGCCTGGAGACGGCGCAGAAGGCGCTTCCCATCTACAACGCCCCCGGTTGCACCACCGAGAACCTCCTCAAGCAGCCGCTGCAGCAGGGCGACTACTGGGGCTTCGGATACCGTCTCGACTTCGACAACCCGTGCACGACGAAGTACATCGACTCGATCGCCGATCTGCTCGGCGAATGGGGAGTCGACTTCATCAAGTTCGACAGCGTGACCCCCGGTTCCGGCATCGGCGACCTGTCGATGGACGCACGGGAGGAGGTCGCCGCGTGGTCGCAGGCGCTCAAGCGCAATGACATCTGGTTCGAGCTGTCCTGGGCGGTCGACATCAACTACGCCGATTACTGGAAGCAGTATGCCGACGGATGGCGCGTCGACTGGGACGTCGAGTGCTACTGCGGCGACGAGGCGCTGACCACGTGGGAGAACGTCGCCCGCCTGTTCCCGCGGCTCTCCGACTGGTGGCGCCACGCCGGCCCCGCCGGCTGGAACGACCTCGACTCGCTCAATGTCGGCAACGGGAAGATGGACGGATTGACCCGTGACGAGCGCCGCACGGCGACCACGCTGTGGGCGACGTCGGCGGCGCCGATGTACCTGGGCAACGACCTCACGAACCTCGACAAGTACGGTCTGGAGCTGATCACGAACCGCGAGGTCATCGCCGTGAACCAGGCCGGTGTGCCCGCGCGCCCGGTGTCGACAGCGACGAAGCAGCAGGTCTGGTACGCGCTGAACCCCGACGGGACCTACACCGTGGCCCTGTACAACCTCGGGCGCGCGGATGCCGACATCACGGTCGACTGGTCCGACATCGGGCTCGACGGATCCGCGAAGGTACGCGACCTGTGGGCCGGCAAGAACCTCGGCACCGAGGCCGACGGCTTCACCGCCGGGAGCGTGCCGATCCACGGCGTGCGTCTGTTGAAGGTGACCCCCGAGAAGAAGGCGGTCCTCACGGTCAACGACGACTCGCTTCGCGTCGGGTATGCCGGGGACTGGGTGCGCAACGACGGCAACGAGGTCCCCGCGACCTCGCAGCCGTTCACGGTCGCCGTGTCCGACACCCCCGGTGGCGGAACGCCCACACCTCCTGCCACAGGCCTCACGGTGACGCTGAACGACAACGACTCCCGGATCGGCTACAGCGGGTCGTGGGGGTACAGCAACAATCGTGGCCTCGGCGACCACGGCGACGACGTGCATTACGTCGAGACCAACGGTGCGGCATTCGAGTACACGTTCCAGGGAACCGGCATCCAGTACGTCACCGAGAAGCACGAGTCGCAGGGCGAGGTGGAGATCTACCTCGACGGGCAGCTCGTCGACACCGTCGACACGTCGTTGCCTGCCGCCGACGGGCGCCTGTCGCAGCAGGTCGTGTACGGCGTCGCGGATCTGCCGAGCGGAAGCCACACGCTGCGCGTGGTGAAGAAGTCCGGATCCTTCATGCTGCTCGACAAGCTGGTCGTCACGCTCGACAGCCAGCTGAGCACGACATCGGGAGCGTTCAACAGAGCCGCACCCGCCGACATCACTGTCGACGTGCTGCGCGACCCGAGCGAGCTCGCGTCGATCAGTATCGACGGCGAACCGCTCGAGCGTGACGCCGACTACACGCTGTCGGGCACGACGGTGACCCTGAAGTCCTCGTACCTGGCGGCGCTCCCGGTCGGCGACGCGACGCTCGACTTCGGCTTCACCGGAGACCACCTCGACGACGTGCACGCGACAGCGACCGACGGCGACTCCGTGTCGTTCACGTTCCGCGGAACGGGCGTCACGTGGGTCGCACCGAAGGGACCCGACCAGGGTGCTGTCGACGTGTACATCGACGGCAAGAAGGTGAAGAGCGTCGACACGCACGGCGACTCCCGCGTCTCGAACCAGGAACTGTTCACGGTCTCCGGTCTGAAGGACAAGGAGCACACGATCAAGATCGTGAAGACCTCGGGAGACGTGCTGCGCACCGACGTCTTCCGGTACACGGTCAAGAAGGTCGGCTGAGCGCTGTCGGGGCGGGCCTCGTGCCCGCCCCGACAGTCCTCACGACCCGCAGGTGCCGATGTCCGAGCCCGGGTGCAGACTCGGGCGCATGGAGATCACACTCGCACAGCCGGCCGGACTCGTCGTGAGCCCGGCCTTCAGCCATGTCGCCGTCATCCCTCCCGGGGCGACGACGATCCTCGTCGGCGGGCAGAACGGCGTCGATGACACCGGAGCACTCGTCTCGGCGGATGCCGCAGAGCAGTCGCTCCGAGCCGTCCAGAACGCCCGCATCGCCCTCGAGCACGCGGGCGCCGGCCTCGACGACGTCGTCAGCTGGACCATCCACATCCATCAGGATGCCGATCTGCGCGCCGCCTACGGCGCAGTGGCCTCGACGCTCGCGCGCGAGGGCGCGCCTCCCCTGGTCACCGCCGCTCTCGTCGCCGGGCTCGGCGTGCCGGGCGCTCTGATCGAGGTGAGCGCGATCGCTGCGGTCATCCGCTGATGATCCGGCTGAGAACTCGAGTCAGATTCGCCCTCTGACCGGCGTCCGCTCCACGGACTCATCGCTCTCGGGCATCGTCATCTCGGCCCGCACGCCGAGGAGCCTGACCTCTCGCTGCTGATCGATCGTGGATCCGAGGGCGAGGGCTGCATCGATCACATCGCCGCGCTCCGTGGTCGGCGCCGCCAGCTTGCGTCCGAACGTCTTCGTCTCGAAGGGCGCGTACCGCACCTTGAGATGCACCCGCACGACCGGTCGCCCCTCGGCCGCGCAGTCGTCGAAGGCGTGACCGGCGAGCTCCGCGAGCGCGGCCTCCACCTGCCTCGCCGTGGTGAGGTTCTGCGGGAACGTCGTCTCGCGGCTGTGGCTGCGCGCCACCCACGGAGTCGGATCGACCGCGGTCGGCCCGAGCCCCGAGCCGAGTCCGTGGTACCAGACGCCCATCCGCGGACCGAACTCGGAGACGAGCAGCTCCTCGTCGGCATCCGCGAGCTCTCGCACCGAACGGATGCCGAGGGCGGCGAGCCTCTTCTGCACCTTCGGCCCGACTCCCCAGAGATCACGCGTCGGCCTGTCGCCCATCACCTCGAACCAGTTCTCGGCGGTGAGGCGGAACACACCCCGAGGTTTGCCGAACTCGGTGGCGATCTTCGCACGCACTCTGTTGTCGCCGACGCCGACAGAGCAGTGGAGCCCTGTCGCGTCGAGCACCGCGGCCTGAGCCGAGCGGGCCACAGTCTCCGGGTCGTCGGTGTCGACCCCGAGGAAGCACTCGTCCCAGCCGATGACCTCCAGCACGACATCCGGAAGGGCGCGCAGTGCCGCCATGACCTCGGCTGAGGCCGCTTCGTACGCCTCGTGATCGACGGGGAGGAAGACGGCATCCTCGGGCGCCTTGCGCGCCGCGATCTTCAACGGCATGCCCGACCCGATGCCGAACGCGCGCGCCTCGTAGGAGGCGGTCGAGACCACCGCTCGCTCCGTGGGATCACCGCGCCCGCCGACGATCACCGGGAGACCGGCGAGCTCAGGCCGGCGCAGCACCTCGACCGCGGCGATGAACTGATCCATGTCGACGTGCAGCACCCAGGAGGCCATGCACCGAGTGTGGTCGCTGTCGACCGGATTGTCACCCCGTGTCGACGAGCAGAAGGCTGAGGTCAGCCGATCGCGACGCCGACAGCCGTCGCGATCACGGCGAGCAGCGGCAGCGTGCCCTGCATCGCGGCCGCGCGCAGCTTCGACGGGTCGGAGAGCACGAGCACGAGAGCAGCGGCCAGCATCATGCCGGTGCCCGCGAACACCAGCGTGAGCCCGACCGTCGTGAATCCGATGATCACGAAGCCGACACCGAGCAGCGCGGTGAGCGCCAGGAACAGGTTGTAGAAGCCCTGGTTGAATGCGAGCGCCTTCATGGTCACGGCATCCGCCTCGCTGGCGACGCCGAAGATCTTCCTCGTCTCGGGCTCGGTCCACTTCAGCGACTCGAGCGCGAAGATGAAGACGTGGAACGCGGCAGCGGCCGCGGCGAGGACGAGTCCGACGATGAGCATGTGTCGATCGTATCGACCGCGGGCACTCAGAGCAGGAAGATCGGCAGCAGCCCCGGATTGTGGGCATGCACGAGCACCGCGAACACCACGGCGTCGAAGAGCAGGTGCACCGTCACGACGTAGGCGAGCGAATGCGTCCTCACGAAGATGAAGCCCTGGAGCAGCGCGAACGGGATCGTCAGCAGCGGGCCCCACTCGCGGTAGCCGAGTTCCCACAGGAACGAGACGAACACGATCATCTGCAGCACGTTCGCGAGCGCATCGGGGAAGTGTCGGCGCAGCAGGGCGAAGACCGTGCAGATGAAGAACAGCTCATCCCAGATCCCGACCGCGCCGACGCCGACGAAGAGCCGGGCGATGAGGTCGGGCGAGTCCACGACCGGCCAGTTCTGATACACGCCGCTCGAGATGAAGTAGAACGGCAGGATCAGCCAGCCGAGCACCAGCACTGCGATCAGCCAGCCCCACTGCAGACGGCCCCACCGCCGGTGCGTGCGCCAGGGGAAGCTGATCGCACGGTCACGGAACACGAAGCGCGACACGAGGTACGGCACCGCGACCGCGCCGCCGAGGGCGAGCGTGAAGCGCAGCATGGCGAGGTTGTCGAGCTCGGCTGCGAGCGGGATCACGCTCACGATGAGCATGCCCAGCGCGATCAGGGAGAGGTCGCGGGTGAGCGATGGCTGACGCGTTCCGGCGCTCACGGTCTGCTCAGCCGCACCAGGGCGTCCTCGTTCGACGAGCCAGGCTCCCCCGATGCCCAGCGCGAGCAGCACCCATCCGAGCCACGCGATCTGCGCGACGAAGAACGCCGGCGCGGCGGCGCAGACCAGCAGCGCAGGAGCGACGGCAGGCCAGCTCGTCGAGGTGCGCTGCGCGTCGGTCACGCGCGCGACTTCCGCCGATACACGAGGTCGCGGATGTCGCGCCCCTTGGCGATCCCCTTGCGTTCGAAGGCGGTCATCACCCGTCCGTCGAACCGCTCGGCCCACTCGCCGTCGAAGGCTCGCTCGAGCAGGGGGTCGGCGTCGAGGACCTCGCGCATCTGCAGCGCGTAGTCCTCCCAGTCCGTGGCGAGACGCAGCAGTCCCCCGTCGCGAAGGGCCCGTGCGGCGGTCTCACCGAACCCCTGGCGCACGAGCCGGCGCTTGGTGTGCTTCTTCTTGTGCCACGGGTCGGGGAAGAAGATCCAGACCTCGGCTGCCGCAGCCTCGGGCAGGTACGACGAGAGCACCTCGGGTGCGTTCGCCTCGACGACGCGGACATTGCGCGCGCCCTCTCGATCGGCGTCGAGCATCGTGCGGGCGAGCCCTGCTCGGAAGACCTCGACGGCGAGGAAGTCGTCGTCGGGTCGAGACGAGGCGGCGGCGACGATGGCGTGCCCCTGTCCCGAGCCGATCTCGACGTAGAGATCGGCGTCACGGCCGTACTCGGCGCTCGGGTCCAGACGGGCCTCCGGATGCACCGAGGTCCACGCGACGTCGCGTGGCACGTCGAGGAGGTAGTGCGGGCCGAGCTCGTCGAAGGCGCGTTCCTGCGCGTCCGACATCCGGCCGCTGCGGCGTACGAACGAGACCGGTTCGTCGCGGAAGGTGCGGGGTTCGGGCATGATTCCAGGGTAGTCGGCGACGCCCGGCGCCACGGACCGTGGATCAGGCGGCGGGGGCGGTCACGAAGTCGATGAGCTCTTCGACCCTGCCCAGCAGCGCCGGTTCGAGATCGCGGTATGTGTGCACCTTCGACAGGATGTGCTGCCAGGCGCGGCCCGTGTCGCCCTGCGTCTCGTACGGCCAGCCGAACGCCCGGCAGATGCCGGTCTTCCAGTCGGTCCCCCGCGGGATCTCCGGCCACTTCGCGATCCCCAGCGCCCGCGGCGTCACACACTGCCAGACGTCGACGAACGGATGCCCGACGATGCGCACATGCCTCCCATGAGGGCCGCGCGCGACGGCGTCGGCGATGCGCGACTCCTTCGAGCCGGGTACCAGATGGTCGACGAGCACGCCGTATCGTCGGGAGTCGCTCGGCGGCTCCGCCGCGAGCAGCTCATCGAGCAGATCCACGCCCTGCAGGAACTCGACGACCACGCCCTCGACACGCAGATCCGCTCCCCACACCTTCTCGACGAGCTCGGCATCGTGCTTGCCCTCGACGAGGATGCGACTCGGCAGAGCGGTGCGCGCACGCTGGTCGGCGACCACGAAGGATCCGGATGCCGTGCGCCGCAACCCCTGCTCCCTCGGGGCGGGGACGGTGAGGCGCACCGGCGATCCGTCGATGAGGAATCCGCCGCCGAGCGGGAAGAGCCGCTTGCGGCCGAGACGATCCTCGAGTTCGACGTTGCCGCCCTGCACACGCGTGACAGCACCGCAGTAGCCGTCGTCCGCGACCTCGACGACGAGGTCGAGCTCGGCCGGCACCTGCGGCACCGGCTTCGCCGCGCGCTCCCGCCAACCAGCCGCGAGCACATCCGATCCGTACCTGTCGTCCATGCCCTCCAGCGTATGTGTCTCCGCTGAGGGCGAACGGCTATCGCCGCTCGGATGCTGTCGCGTGTCGGCGTGTGTGCATAGACTCGTGCCATGGGGCTCGGCTGCCGGTCGGAGGGAACACGATGAAGACACGGTGGCTGGCGCTGGCCGCACTGACCGCGGCCGCGGCGGCCGGAGTCTTCTCCGCTTCTGCGGCATCCGCGACCGATCCGCTCACCCTCGACTCCGGCTACGTCACCGATGAGGCGGGTGTGCTGTCGCCGGACCAGGAGGATGCGGTCGAGGCGAGGCTGCAGACCCTCAGCGACAACTCCTCCGCAGACCTCTTCGTGGTCCTCGTCGACGACTTCACCTCTCCCACCGACAACGTCGAGTGGGCAGACACGGTGGCTCAGAACAACAACCTCGGGTCCGAGCAGTACCTGCTCGCCATCGCGGTCGAGGGCCGCAGCTACTACATCTCTGCAGCCTCCGACGGCCCGCTCAGCGACAGCAAGCTCGACGACGTCGAGGAGAAGATCCAGAGTCTGGCCACTCAGAACGACTGGGAGGGCGCGATCGTCCTCGCGGCCGACGAGATCCAGGGCGACGGTGGGGCCGGCGCACTCCGCGCGACGCTCATCGTCGCGGGGATCATCGCTCTCGGTCTGATCGTGTGGCTGATCGTCGCGCTCATCCGCCGCTCCCGGCGCAGCGCCGAGATCCGCCGGCGAGGTGCGATGCCCGAGAAGCCCGACCCGAACGACCCGTTCTCGACCCTGACCGACGAGCAGGTGCAGACGCAGGCGGGCGCCGCGCTCGTGCAGGCGGACGACGCGATCACGTCGAGTCGCGAGGAGCTCGGCTTCGCCGTGGCGCAGTTCGGCGAAGCCGCCACCGCAGAGTTCAGCGGTGCCGTCGAGACCGCCAAGGCGAAGATGTCGGAGGCCTTCGACCTCAAGCAGAAGCTCGACGACGAGATCGAGGACACGGTCCACGACCGCCGCGCCTGGCACATCCGCATCATCGGGATCTGCGATGAGATCGACGACGTCCTCGACGACAACACCGAGGCGTTCGACGCGTTGCGCAAGCTGGAGCAGAACGCTCCGCAGGAGCTCGAGCGCGTCCGTGGCGAGCGCGCGACGCTCGACCCGGTGCTCGCGGGTGCGGCGCAATCGCTCGCGGCACTCTCCGCCACCTACGATCAGGCGGCACTCGCGACCGTCGTCGAGAATCCCACCCAGGCGCAGGAGCGCGCGGCGCTCGCCGACCGATCGCTCGCCGCGGCCGCAGACGCGATCGCGGCAGGGCGCTCCGGTGAAGCGGCGTTCGCGATCCGCACGGCCGAGCAGTCCGTCGCGCAGGCGACCCAGCTCGTCCAGGCGATCACGGCGCTGGGCACGGAACTGGCGAACATCGAATCCCAGGCTCAGGCGCTGGTCGCAGAGCTTCAGGGCGACATCGCCGCCGCGCAGCAGCTTCCCGACTCCGCCGGGGCCATCTCCGCGGTCGCCGCAGGAACCACGCAGCAGCTGCAGCAGGCGCAGGCGAATCTGACCGGATCATCGCGCAGCCCGCAGAGAGTCCTCGAAGCACTGACCGCAGCGAACGCGCAGATCGATGCCGCGATCGCGCAGGGAACGCAGGCCCTCGAACGGTCCAGGCGTGCGCAGCAGATGCTCGAGCAGACGCTCGCGCAGGCGGGATCCGAGATCCGAGCGGCGCGTGAGTACATCGAGACCCGCCGAGGAACGGTCGGCTCCACGGCGCGCACCCGGCTCTCGCAGGCCGAAGCAGCCCTCACCCAGGCGCTCGACCTCCGCTCCTCGAACCCCGAGGCCGCGCTCACCGAGGCCGGGCGCGCGCTCGACCTCGCCAGGCAGGCGACCTCGTCCGCGCAGGCCGACGTCGAGGCGATGAACCCGAGCCGCTACGAGAACGACGGCTGGGGCGGCGGCGGCGTCTTCGGCGGCGGCAACCCAGGAGGCTCCTCCGGCCTCGGCGGCGACATCCTCGGCGGCATCATCGGCGGCCTCCTGTCGGGCGGCGGCGGAGGTGGCGGCTCCTCTCGGAGCAGCAGCTGGCGATCCAGCGGTGGCGGCGGATTCCGCAGCTCCGGTTTCGGCGGAGGCGGCGGGAGCCGTTCCAGCGGCCGCAGCGGCCGTTCGGGAGGACGACGCTTCTGAACCGCACACACCACGACCCCAGACATCGAGTCCGACCCTCTGAAAGGAACCACGCATGACCAAGCAGTCCATCTTCGGACGTATCTCGACCCTCGTCCGCGCGAACATCAACTCGCTCCTGGACTCTGCGGAAGACCCGCAGAAGATGATCGATCAGCTCGTCCGCGACTACACGAACAGCATCGCCGACGCCGAGTCGGCGATCGCCGAGACCATCGGCAACCTGCGTCTCCTCGAGCGCGACCACGAAGAAGACGTCCAGGCGGCCACCGAGTGGGGCAACAAGGCGCTCGCAGCAAGCCGCAAGGCTGACGAGATGCGCTCGACCGGCGACGCCGCGGATGCCGACAAGTTCGACAACCTCGCCAAGATCGCGCTGCAGCGCCAGATCAGCGCCGAGCGCGAGGCCACCGGTGCCGAGCCGCAGATCGCCGCTCAGACCGAGATCGTCGACAAGCTCAAGTCCGGCCTCAACGGCATGAAGGACAAGCTCGGCGAGCTCAAGAACAAGCGCAGCGAGCTGCTCGCCCGCGCCAAGGTCGCCGAAGCGCAGACCAAGGTGCAGGACGCGGTCTCGTCGATCAACGTCCTCGACCCGACCAGCGAGCTGGGCCGCTTCGAAGACAAGGTCCGCCGCCAGGAGGCTCTCGCTCAGGGCAAGATCGAGCTCGCAGCCTCCAGCCTCGACGCGCAGTTCGAGAGCCTCGAGGATCTCGGGGAGCTCACCGAGGTCGAGGCGCGTCTCGCCGAGCTGAAGGCGGGCGGCTCCGCCCCCCGTCAGGCCATCGAAGGTTCCTGACACATCTCGCGGATGCCCCGGACCCGTGCGTCCGGGGCATCCGCTCTTTCATAGCTGGAGGCACCCATGGTGCGATTCCTCGTCGTCCCGCAGTGGCAGGGCTCCCCTGCACCGCGCGCGATGCTCCTCGTCGACGGCGCGTCGGCGATCGCGGGTGATCTTCCACGTGCGTCGACCACCGTGCTCGATGTGCCCGTCGAAGCCGGCGAGTCACTCGGCACAGGCGTGCGCCGGCTCAGCGCCCTTCTGCGCACGCGCGAGCTCGTCCACGAGGCCATGACGGCCGACACCGTCGTGGTGGGAGGGGACTGCAGCGTCACCGTCGCTGCCCTCGCCGCCCTACCCGGCGGCACCGACGATCTCGCCGTCGTGTGGTGCGACGCGCATGCCGACATGAACACCCCCGAGACGTCGCCGTCCGGTGCGTTCTCCGGCATGTCGCTGCGAGCCGTACTCGGCGAAGGAGAACCGCAGCTCGCGTTGGCCCCCGGCATCCCGCGGGATCGCGTGATCACCGTCGGCATGCGCGACCTCGACGATGCCGAGGTCGCCGCACTCGACGACCTCGTACAGCTCTCGGTGAACGACCTCGATGACGTCGATTCCCTCGCCGACGCCGTCGAAGCCACAGGCGCGAGCCGCGTCTGGGTGCACATCGACGTCGATGTGCTGGATCCGGCCGAGATCGCCGGCGTCTCCTCCCCCTCGCCGTTCGGCCTTTCTCCCGCGGCGCTGAGCGCGGCGGTGCGTGCGCTCAGGACACGCGTTCCGCTGGCCGGAGCGACCATCGCCGGCTTCGCCCCTCGCACTCCGGCCGACGCGGTCGAGGATCTCGGAGCGCTGCTGCGCCTCGTCGGAGCGGTCGCATGAGCGAGGACTGGCGTCCGGCGGCTGAGCGTGCGCTCGAGCGCGGACGCCGTCTCGACCGCCGCATCCCGTCGTTCCTGCTGCGCTCGCCGATCAGTCGCGCCGGGTACTGGTGGGGCACGACGGTCGGCTGGGTCTGGGGATCACTGTGGAGCACGGGTCCGGTCGAGCGACGAGCCGGCCTCTGGGTCTTCCGCGGTATGCCGAACTGGACGTTCAACCGGGGCGGGGTGTGCGTCGGCGGATGCTTCCTGACCGGTGATGCGCGACCGAGCGATGCCGTGCTGCGCCACGAAGCCGTGCACAAAGCGCAGTGGCTCCGCTACGGCATCCTGCTGCCGGTGCTGTACTTTTTCGCCGGACGGGACCCGCTCCACAACCGCTTCGAGATCGAGGCGGGTCTGGAAGACGGCAACTACGTGCGCCGGGCGGGTGCGGCTCAGCGCTCGGAGGGAAGAAGCCCGAAGCGCTCCGGCGCGTAGATCTGTGCGGGCTGGATCTCGAGCACGCCGGTGAGGTGCTCGACGATGTCGGCTGTCCCGAGGTATCCGCCCAGCAGCGTGACGTGCGTCTCGAACTCGTCGTCGCAGAGCATCTCGTCTGCCCAGGCGCATGTCGCGCGGGCGAGCGCCTGCCCGGGTGCGCACGCGCGACCGGTGCCCGGAGCGCCGGAACGCTCACCGCGGGCGAGCCAGGTCACGGTCATGCGGCCGGGAGCATCGATCACGCCGATGTCGGCGGTCTCGGGGACCTCGATGAAGATCCGACCGGATGCGCACAGCGGCAGAGTCGCGAGGAAGACCTCGAGTTCGGCGAGCGAGTGCTCGTCAGCCGTCACCAGGTGGTGTGCGCGACGACGCGCGGCGCGGCGCTCTGCGCGCGTGCTGCGGGTCTCGAGGAAGGTCTCCATGATGCTTCCATGGTACACCAGGTGAAGGGTTGCCTAACCTTGGTCGACGATCGGTTCCACGAGAGCGTCACGCAGCGCCTCGAGCTCGGAATCGGTCATGCCGTTCGCGCGGAGGTAACCGGCCGCAGACCCCCAGCGGGCGTCGACGTCGTCGAGCAGTGCCCTCATGACCGGCGCCGGCGACTGCGTCGCCAGAGCCACGGCATGCACAGCCTCCGGATGTTGGGACCGCAGGTAGGCGGCGATGCGCTGCGACCGCTCAGGAGGAAGCTGCGACTCGGTGAGGGCGTAGTCCTCGATGATCGCCTCGCGGTCGGCGCCCACCGCGGCGAGCGCGAGCGCCACGGTCACCCCGGTGCGGTCTTTGCCGACCGTGCAGTGCACGAGGGTGGGCTCCCCCGCGGCGATGACGCGGATGGCCGCGACGAGCCGCTCACCGCTCTCCTCGAGAAGGTGCAGGTAGAGGTCTTCCAGACTCGTGTCCGTCTCGAAGAACGAGCGGACGGATCCGAGGAACAGCGGGAGATGCGTGGTGTCCGGGCCCTCGATCTCGGTGGGTTCCGCCGAAACCTCCTCTCCGTCGCGCAGATCGACGATGTGCGCGACGCGTCGACTCAGCGCTTCGGCGCCGGCCGCGCTCGCCCCCGAGAGCTGGCCGGACCTCAGGAGGATGCCGGAGCGGATGCGGCCACCGACCGCAGGCATCCCACCGACGTCACGGACGTTGTTCACGCCCTCGATGTCGACGGCCGTCATGCCTGCGCCTGCGGGGTGCGCGGCGGAACCGGGTATCGACCGGCGATGACGACGCGGTTGAACGCGTTGATCGAGACGCACGCCCAGCTCAGGGCCGCGTACTCCTTCTCGGTGAACACGGTGCCGACGCGGTTGTAGACGTCGTCGGAGATCCCCTCCTCCGAGATGAAAGTGAACGCCTCGGCGAGCTCCAGCGCGGCCACCTCACGCTCGCTGAACACGTCGCTCTCCCGCCACGTCGCGATCTGCATCAGGGTGTCGGTGTCGATCCCCGCCTTGAGCGCCCGGTCCACGTGAAGCCTCGTGCAGAAGCTGCACCCGTTCAGCTGGGAGCAGTGGATCATCACGATCTCCTTGAGCCGGTCGTCGATGCCGTTCGCGGCACAGATCTCACCGACCGTGCGGGCGAACGCGTCGAGGGCCTGATAGGCGGCGGGCTCGGTCTTGGAGAGGTGCACTCGCGTCTCGCTCATACCCCAATGATATTCCGCCGTATGGGAATCCTGGCCAAGGAGAGACACACACCTGACATGCAGAAAGACAACTCACACGCGACTCTGATCAACGTAACGCCAGGTAGTAAATCGCAATCACTTGACTCATTGCTCTCACATTTCCCGAGCGTGGGCAAACCAGAGCAGAATATGCAGGTGGCGATCGACATCAGCGAGTTCAGCTATCTTCCCGCACAGGCAGAGGCGCTGAGCGTCTCCGTTCCTTCCGTCGAGCGATTGACTCTGTCGCTCACCGACGGACGTCAGGTGAGCGCACTGCGTTTCGGCGACGGGTCGCCGCGCATCACGCTTCTGCACGGCGCGGGACTCAACGCACACACGTGGGACACGACCGTGCTCGCCCTGCACCAGCCCGTGCTCGTGATCGACCTCGCCGGCCACGGCGACTCGTCGTGGCGCGACGACGCCGACTACACCCCGCGCACGCTCGCCCTCGACGTCGCCGCGGCACTCGACGCGTGGACCGATGCACCGCAGCTGGTCATCGGACAGTCGCTCGGCGGCCTCACCGGGGCCGCGCTGGCCGCCGCACGACCGGATCTCGTCGCCGAGCTGATCGTCGTGGACATCACACCGGGGATCGACACATCGGCGGGCCCCGCCGCGCTGCGCGAGTTCTACGCGGGACCCACCGATTTCGCGACCCGCGACGAGCTGGTCGATCGGGCGATCGCCTTGGGCTTCGGCGGTGCACGCCCCGACACGGAACGGGGCGTGTTCCTCAACACCCGCGTGCGCCAGGACGGGCGCATCGAGTGGAAGCACCACTTCGCCCATCTCGCCGCGCAGGCGCTCGCAGCTCACGACGCCGGAGAAGCCTCGGCGCCCTCTGCTCTGAACACGAGCGGCTGGGATGATCTCGAGCGCACATCCGCCCCGGTCACCCTGGTCAGGGCGATCGATGGATTCGTGAGCGCGGCGGATGCGGAGGATTTCGCCCGCCGCCTCCCCGAAGCTCGTGTGGTCGCGATCAAAGCCACCCACAACGTGCAGGAGACCGCTCCGGCGGAGTTGGCTGCCCTGATCGCCGCCCGCGTCCCCACAGCAGGAATGTGACGCCCCGTTCCACATTCCGCCTCACCACCCGGACACATCCCTAGGCTCGAACCACCGGCACACAGCACCTGCCGCCCGAGAGGAAACCACCCATGTTCCGACGTACGCGACGACTCGCGCTGATCTCCGCGATCGCGGCGAGCGCCGTCATCCTCACCGCCTGCACCGGCACGGCCCAACCGGAGACGACGGCGCCGGTCGGCGAGCCGGATCCGGACGCGACGCTCCAGGTGGGACTCGTGCTCGAGCCGACCAACCTCGACATCCGCCACACGAGCGGCGCAGCCCTCGAGCAGATCCTCATCGACAACATCTACGAGGGCCTCGTGAGCCGCTCGCAGGACAACGAGATCGAGCCGCGCCTCGCCTCCGACTACGAGGTGTCCGACGACGGGCTCACCTACACGTTCACGCTGAACGACGGGATCACGTTCCACAGCGGAACCGCACTGACGTCCGCCGACGTCGTCGCCTCGTACGAAGCCGTCCGCACGGACGCCACCCTCCAGGGCAACGCCGAGTTCGCCTCGGTGGCCTCGATCACGGCCCCGGACGCGACGACCGTGCAGATCGTGCTCAGCGAGCCGAACCAGAACTTCCTCTTCTCACTCACCGGTCCTGCGGGACTCGTGTTCCAGACGGGCGACACGACCGACCTCAAGACCGCCGAGAACGGCACCGGCCCGTTCACGCTGACCCGGTGGAACAAGGGCAGCGCGATCACCTTCGCCCGCAACGAGGCGTACTGGGGTGACCCCGCAGGCGTCGCCGAGGTCGAGTTCCAGTACATCCCCGACTTCACGGCGGGAGTGAACACGGCACTCGACGGCGGAGTCCAGGTGCTGACCGCAGTCGACCCGAACCTCGCGCCGCAGCTCGAGGACTCCGGTGACTTCACCCTCACCACGGGGCGCACGACGGATAAGGCGACGCTGGCGTTCAACAACGCCAAGGCACCGCTCGACGACGTCAAGGTGCGCGAGGCGCTGCGCCTGGCGATCGACCACGAGGCTCTCGTCGAGGCTGTCGGGGCGGGGTCCACTCTCTACGGTCCGATCCCGGAGCTCGATCCCGGTTACGAGGATCTCTCGGACGTGGTCTCGTACGACCCGGAGAAGGCGAAGCAGCTGCTCGAGGAGGCGGGCCAGGAGGATCTGGAGCTCACGCTCACGATCCCGAACTTCTACGGAACCACGGTTCCGAAGGTCCTCATCTCCGACTTCCAGAAGGTGGGCGTCACGCTCGACGTCGACTCGGTCGAGTTCCCCACCTGGCTCGAGGACGTCTACACGAACCACGACTACGACCTGAGCTTCGTGCTGCACGTCGAGCCCCGCGACTTCGGCAACTTCGCGAACCCCGACTACTACTTCGGCTACGACAACGCCGAGGTGCAGAGCCTCTACACCGACGCACTCGCCGAGGTCGACCCCGACAAGTCGGCCGAGTTGCTGGCGAAGGCCGCGCGCATCGTCTCCGAGGACCACGCCGCCGACTGGCTCTACAACGGTGCGACGATCACGGCGGTGAGCCCGCTCGTCTCCGGATTCCCGGAGGACTCGATCAACTCGCGCATCAACCTCGCGGGCGTGACCGTCTCCACCGAGAAGTGACGACCCCCGCGTCGTGATCCGCTATGCGCTCGTCCGAGGAGCCCTGCTCATCGCAGGGCTCCTCGTGTCGAGCGCGCTGATCTTCCTCACGCTCCGAGTGTTCCCCGGAGACGTCGCGCAGCTCATCGCGGGCACCCAGGCCTCCCCCGCCGAGGTCGAGGCGCTGCGTGAGTCCCTGGGACTCAACCGTCCGCTCCCCACGCAGTACGCCGAGTGGATCGGCGGCATCTTCCGCGGCGACCTCGGCACGTCCCTGCTCTCCGGTGCGTCGGTGGGCGAGGAGCTGGTACTCAAGGCGCAGGTGACCGTGCCACTCGGGATCATGTCCCTGCTCATCGCCGTGCTCATCGCCGTTCCCTTCGGGATCCTCGCCGCGGTGCGGCGCGGCGGTCGGGGCGGCACGGCCCTCAGCGTCGGCGCGCAGGCTCTGGCGGCCGTGCCGGTGGTCTGGGCGGGCATGATGCTCATCGTCGTCTTCTCCGTCTGGCTCGGATGGCTCCCCCCTCAGGGCTTCCCCCGCACCGGATGGAGCACGCCCGGCAAGGCGATCGAGTCGCTGCTCCTCCCTGCACTCACGATCGGCATCGTCGAGGGCGCCATGCTCATGCGTTTCGTGCGAAGCGCCACTCTGCAGGCCGCCGGTCAGGACTTCGTGCGCACGGCTGCGGCCAAGGGCCTCACGCGTACGCGCGCGCTCATCTCGCACGGCATCCCCGCGGTGGGCCTGTCGATCATCACCGTCCTCGGACTCCAGGTCGCCGGGATCATCGTGGGATCCGTCGTCATCGAGCAGCTCTTCACCCTCCCCGGCATCGGGCGGATGCTCGTGGCCGATGTCGGGACGCGAGACCTGATCAAGGTGCAGAGCGAGCTGCTGGTGCTCACCGGATTCGTGCTCGTCGTCGGCTTCGTGGTCGACCTGATCCATCGGGCGATCGATCCCCGACAGAGAGAGGCATGATGCCCGGTTGGCTCCCGCGACTGTGGCGCACCGGCACGGGGCGTTTCGGCCTGATCGTCGTCGCGATCATCGCCGTCACCGCTCTCCTCGCGCTGTTCTGGACGCCGTTCGACCCGCAGGCGTCCGATGTGCGCAACCGCTGGGCGGTTCCCAGCTGGCCACATCTGCTGGGCACCGACGACACCGGACGCGACATCCTCAGCCTCCTCATGGCCGGTGCGCGGACCACGGTGTTCGTGAGCCTCGGCGCCGGGATCATCGCGACTCTCGTCGGCATCGCCCTCGCAGCCCTCGGCGCGCTGACCGGCCGCTGGCTCCGTGAGACCGTCGCCGTGCTCGTCGACATCCTGATCGCGTTCCCGGTGCTCCTGATCGCCATGATGATCTCCTCCGTGTGGGGCGGCTCCCTCTGGGTCGTGATCTGGTCGGTGGGAATCGGCTTCGGCGTGAACATCGCGCGCGTCACCCGCCCCGAGCTGCGGCGAGTGCAGCAGAGCGACTTCGTGCTCGCCGCTCGGGCGTCGGGACTCACGACCTCGCAGAGCCTCGTGCGTCATCTGCTCCCCAACGTCGCACCCGTGTTCATCGTGCAGCTGTCGTGGTCGATGGCCGTCGCCGTGCTCGCCGAGGCAGGACTCTCGTACCTCGGCTTCGGCGCCTCCGTCACCGAGCCCAGCTGGGGCCTGCTCCTGGCCGATCTGCAGCGCTACATCGGCGTGCATCCGCTCTCGGTCATCTGGCCGGGTCTCGCCATCACGCTCACGGTGCTCGCGCTCAACCTCCTCGGAGACGGCCTGCGCGAGGCCACCGACCCGACGCTCCGGCATCGGGCAGCGGAGATCCACACCCCGGCGGTGGTCGCATGAGTCTCGTCGTCGAGAATCTCGTCGTCCGGATCGACGGACGTCCCGTCGTCGACGGCATCTCATTCGAGGTGCCCGACGGCGCCAGAGTCGGCCTCATCGGCGAATCGGGGTCCGGAAAGTCGCTCACCGCGCTCGCCGTGCTCGGGCTGCTTCCCGACGGGGCCGTCGCGAGCGGCAGCATCCGGTGGAAGGGCACGGAGCTGATCGGGATGCCCGACCGAGAGCTCGCACGACTGCGCGGCGACGAGATCGGGATCGTGTTCCAGGAGCCGCGGACGGCGCTGAATCCCATCCGCACCGTCGGCCGTCAGATCGCCGAGTCGATCCGCATCCACGAGGGCATCGGCCGACGCGAAGCCCGCGAACGCGCCGTCCAGGAAGCCGCTCGCGTGCGCCTGCCCGACCCGGAGTCGATCGTCGACCGGTATCCGCACCAGCTCTCCGGCGGACAGCGCCAGCGTGTGGCGATCGCGATGGCTCTCGCCTGCCGCCCCCGCCTCCTCATCGCGGATGAGCCGACCACCGCTCTCGACGTCACCATCCAGGCGGAGATCCTCTCGCTGCTGCTGAGACTCGTCGAGGAGCAGGGCATGTCGCTGGTGTTCATCACGCATGATCTCGCTGTGCTCGCGCAGGTCGCCACTCAGGGCGTCGTGCTCGAAGACGGGCACGTCGTCGAGGCGGCGCCGGTGAGCACGCTGCTGAGCGCTCCGAAGTCCTCGGTCACACAGGGCCTCCTCCGCGACGCGACCGCGACCCTCTGGCGCCCCGAGGGAGGAGCACGGTGAGCCTGATCGAGGCACGATCACTGACCCGGGACTTCGTGATCCCGAAGCGGTCGGCGTTCGAGCGCACCCGCACCCAGACCGCCCTCGCCCCCACCGATCTCGACATCGTCGAAGGTTCGTCCGTCGGGATCATCGGAGAATCGGGATCGGGCAAGTCCACCCTCATCCGGTTGCTGCTCGGACTCGACCGTCCGACGGCCGGCACGGTCACGGTCGACGGCAGGACGGTGGATGCCACGGAATCGGCGAAGTCCCTGCACTGGCTGCGCCGACAGACCGGTCTCGTCTTCCAGGACCCGTATGCGTCGCTCGATCCACGGATGACCGCGGGACAGATCATCCGCGAGCCGCTCTGGGCCCTCGGCATCGACGGCGATCACCGCACCCGGGTGCACGCAGTGCTCGACAGAGTGGGGCTCGATGCGGAGATGGCCGATCGCTATCCCCACGAGTTCTCCGGCGGCCAGCGGCAGCGCATCGCTCTGGCGAGGGCGATCGTGCACGGGCCGCGCATCCTCATCGGCGACGAACCGCTCTCCGCCCTCGATGTCACGGTGCGCGCGCAGATCCTCGACCTCCTGATCGAGCTGCGACGCACCGCCGATCTGACCCTCGTGCTGGTCTCCCACGACATCGGCGTCGTGCAGAACCTCTGCGACACGGTGGTCGTGATGAAGGACGGGAGCATCGTCGAGCGGGGCTCCACCCACGACGTCCTGCTGCGCCCGACACAGGACTACACGAAGGCGCTGCTGGCGGCGATCCCGGTCATCCCGGTTCCCCCGGAATGACTCCGGCGGTCAGCGCGCCGAGCCGGTGCTGAAGAACCTGCGTCGCCGGCTCGGACGCAGCGCACGTCTCATGTAGACGGTGCCGAGGTCACGGCCGAACTTGTGACCGACGCGCCCCATGCGCCCGGCCTCGACGAAGCCGAGCTTCGCGTGCAGCCGGATGGAGGCATCCGCCTTGGTGTCGCTGATCACGGCGACCATCTCTCGGATGCCGAGCTGCTCGCACGCGTCGATGAGCGCCTGCAGCAGCGCGGCCCCGAGGCCTTTGCCTCCGGCCCCCGGCCCCAGATAGATCGAGTCCTCGACCGTGTACTTGTACGCGTTCTTGCCCGCCCACGGCTGAGCGAGCGCGTAGCCGATCACGACGCCGGTCGGTGAGACCGCGACGAGGAACGGCAGACCGAGCCTGTTCAGCAGGGCGAACTTCTCTCGCCAGTACGGGATGCTGCTGCGCCGCTCATCGAGCGTGACGACCGAGTTGCTCACGAAGTGGTTGTAGATCTCTCGCACATACGGAAGGTCTCCGGCGCGCGCGGGGCGGATCGAGTACGAGAACACCTCGGGCTCCTGCTGCGGGCGAAGATGGCGCGGCAGCACACGGCGGCGATCACCGGGCTCGAACTGCATGCGATCAGCTTAGAGGGGGCTCGCCGTCGACGCGCCAGTCGACCGGGGTCGATCCCAGAGCCTCGAGCATCTCGTTCGCCCGCGAGAACGGTCGCGAGCCGAAGAAACCCCGACGGGCGGAGAGCGGAGAAGGGTGCGCCGATGCGATCACGGGTGTGTCCCCGAGCAGCGGCTCGAGACTCGCGGCGTCCTTGCCCCACAGGATCGCCACGAGCGGCCGATCACGAGCGGCCAGCGCCGTGATCGCGAGCTCGGTCACCTGCTCCCACCCCCAGCGGCGGTGCGACCCCGCTTCGCCGGGGCGCACCGTGAGCACCCTGTTCAGCAGCAGCACGCCCTGCTCGCTCCACGCGGTGAGATCGCCGTGCGGGGCAGGAGGGATGCCGAGGTCGCTGTCGAGCTCCCTGTAGATGTTGCCGAGGCTCCGAGGCAGCGGCCGAACCTCGCGATCGACCGCGAAGGACAGTCCGATCGGGTGCCCGGGGGTGGGGTACGGATCCTGACCGGTGATGAGCACCTTGACGTCCGACATCGGACGCTGGAACGCACGGAGCACGTGATCACCCGCGGGCAGGTAGCCGCGCCCCGCAGCCTGCTCCTCGCGGAGACGCTCACCCAGTGCCGTGATGATCTCCTGAGCCGGCGAGAGGGCCTCGGCCCACTCCGCATCGATCAGACCGTCGGATGCGAGTTCGGCGAGCGTCCGTGCAGTCATCGATCAGTTGATCGGGCGCACCCGCAGCGGACCCCGCGCGAGAAGGTGGTTCGCGGACTGCGCGACGGGGCGCATCGTGATGAGATCGAGGTTCACATGGCCCGGGGCATCGAGTGCGTAGGCGATGACATCCGCGACGTCCTCCGCGCGCAGAGGAGCTTCGACGCCCGAGTACACCGCCTCGGCGGCGACCGCATCCCCACCCAGCCGGTTGAGCGTGAACTCCTCGGTGTGCACCATCCCCGGAGCGATCTCGGCGACGCGGATCGGCTCGCCGTTCAGCTCGAGCCGCAGCGCGTGCACGAGCATCGACTGCGCGGCCTTGGCGGCGTTGTACCCGCCGCCGCCGGCGTAGGCGACCTGAGCGGCGGTCGACGTCACGAACACCGTGTCGGCATGCCCGTCCGCAGCCGCGGCGCGACGGAGCGACGGCAGGAGTCCGGCGACGAGGCGCTGGCTCGCCAGTACGTTCGCGTCGTACATCCACTGCCAGTCATCCGTGGAGGCGTTCTCGACACGGTCGGTGCCGCGTGCTCCGCCGGCGACCTGCACGAGCGCATGCACGGGGCCCGAGGCCTCGAGTTCTCCGATCAGCGCTGCCACGGCATCGGGATCGGTCAGATCGCAGGCGATCGTCGACGCACCGGTCTCCTCCGAGAGGGCGGCGAGACGCGACGCGCGTCTCGCGACCCCGACGACTCCCCAGCCGCGGGCGCGCAGAGCGCGCACCGTCGCCTCCCCGATTCCCGAGCTCGCACCGGTCACCACTGCACGCCTGTTCACCATGTCTCCACCGTACGATGTTCCGGCCGGGATCGCGGGCGCACGCCCTCGGGTCGTGATTTCCGGTCGTCATCGTCTCTCCCCGCCTCGCCGACGAGGACGACGGCGACGCCCACAGCACAGAGGAGGAATCCGACGACCGTGACGACGGTGAGCGGCTCTCCCAGCAGGAGGCCACCGGCGAGAGAGGTCGCCGGCGCGATCAGAAACAGCAGCGCCTGCAGGGCGGTGATGCCCACCCGGCGCAGGAGCCACCAGTAGAGGCCGTATGCCGCCAGGGTCGGGAACACAGCGGTCAACACGACCGCGAGCCAGAACGACGCCGACGACGGCGGGGCCAGGACTCCCGCGACCCCGGCGATGACGAGCAGCAGCACCGCTGTCACCGTGACGTGCACGGTGAGGGTCAGGAGCACGCCGGTCTCGACGGTCGATCTGCGCTGCAGGAGCGTGCCGACGGTCAGGCAGGCCATCGCGACGACCGGCAGCAGGTAGGCGACGGGAGGCGCCGCAGACGACCCGAACTCCGAGCGCACGACGAGCAGCACGCCGACCGCACCGACCCCAGGCCCACCCACTGGGCACCTCGCACCCGCAGACCGAGCACCGGACCGACGAGCACGGCCACGACGAGCGGCTGCACGGCGTCGATCAGTGCGACCGTCCCCGTCGCGATGCCCGCGGCGACGGCGCCGTACACGGCGACGCAGTATCCGAACTGCGCGAAGACTCCGATCGATGCCTGAGTGCGCAGGTCACGACCGCTCACTCCCCTGCCCGCGCCGGTGAGCAGGACGACGGCGAGGAGGATCACGGCGAGCGGCACGAAGCGCCAGACGAGGAGCGTCAGCGGCGACACGTCGACAGTGGCGAACGCCGGGATGATGAAGCCCGAGCTCCAGGTCACGACGAAGGCCACCGACGCAGCGACCGTCACCATGACGCGAAGTAGACCGATCTGTTTACTCATGCTCCCGACTATACAGACTGGTATAGTCGGGAGCATGACGCAGCGCGTTCCGGAACTCGTCCCCCTCACACCGGGAGGACGACGCGTCCTCGACGCCGCCTCGACGCTGTTCTACGAGCGAGGCATCCATGCCGTCGGCGTCGACACGATCGCCGAGGCCGCCGGGGTCACCAAGAAGACTCTCTACGACCGGTTCGGGTCGAAGGAGGCTCTCGTGGTCTCGTACCTGCAGCACCGAGACGCCCGGTGGCGCGACCACGTGGCAGCAGAGCTCGCGCGGGTACCCGAGCCGGGACCGGACCGCGTACTCGCGATCTTCGATGCCGCGATCTCGTGGTCGGACGAGAACAGCCCGAAGGGCTGCAGCGCGATCAACGCACGCGCCGAGATCGGGGCCGGCAATGACGACCATCCGGTGTTCCCCGAGGTCTCCCGCCAGAAGATCTGGCTGCTCGAGGTGTTCGAGGAGCTCTGCGCCGAGGCCGGTATGCGTGATCCCCGCGCGACGGCGCAGGCGATGATGCTGCTGTACGAGGGCGCGATCGTCACGGTGGGCATGGCGACGTTCACCGAGCCGTTCGCGATCGCGCGCACCTGGGCGGCTGCGCTGCTGACGCAGGACTGAGCGGCCGACCGGCTCTGCCCTGACTCCGGGCCGTGTTCATTACGTCACATTTCCCACTCACTGTTGACAGACGCCGATGTTCCGTACTGTCGCTTGCAACGACATCAGTCGTATCGACCTTCCAACAGTTCCAGGGGGAACACATGTCCGCACCCGAGACCTGGCGTTTCGAGACCAAGCAGATCCACTCCGGCGCTGCTCCCGACCCCGTGACCAAGGCCCGCGCCACGCCGATCTACCAGACCACGTCGTACGTGTTCGACAGCGCGGACCACGCGGCGAACCTCTTCGCGCTGGCCGAGTTCGGCAACATCTACACCCGCATCCAGAACCCGACCCAGGATGTCCTGGAGCAGCGCCTCGCAGCGCTCGAGGGGGGCACCGGTGCCCTCGTCCTCTCCAGCGGCCAGGCCGCGTCGACGTTCGCGGTGCTCAACATCGCTCAGGCCGGCGACCACATCGTGTCGTCGAGCTCGATCTACGGCGGCACGTACAACCTGTTCAAGTACACGCTGGCGAAGCTCGGCATCGAGGTCACCTTCGTCGAGAACCAGGACGACCCCGAAGAGTGGCGCCGCGCTGTCCGCCCGAACACGAAGCTCTTCTTCGCCGAGACCATCGGCAACCCGCAGATCAACATCCTCGACATCCGCACCGTCGCCGACGTGGCCCACGAGGGCGGCGTGCCGCTGATCGTCGACAACACGATCGCGACCCCGTACCTGATCCGCCCGTTCGAGCACGGTGCCGACATCGTCGTGCACTCCGTCACCAAGTTCCTCGGCGGCCACGGCACCACCATCGGCGGTGCGATCATCGACGGCGGCACGTTCGAGTGGTCGAAGAACGTCGAGCGGTTCCCCGGTCTCACCGAGCCCGACCCCTCCTACCACGGCGCCAGCTACACCGCGGCCGTCGGAGACCCGCTCGCGTACATCATCAAGGCGCGCGTGCAGCTGCTTCGCGACCTCGGGTCCGCCATCGCACCGCAGAGCGCCTGGAACCTCATCCAGGGCATCGAGACGCTGTCGCTGCGCATCGAGCGCCACGTGCAGAACGCCCAGGAGATCGCCGAGTGGCTCGACAGCCGCGACGACGTCGCCTCGGTCAACTACTCCGGCCTGCCCTCCTCCCCCTGGTACGCCAAGGCCAACCAGTACGCCCCCAAGGGCGTCGGCGCCGTGCTGTCGTTCGAACTGAAGGGCGGCGTGGAGGCCGGTCGCGAGTTCGTCAACAGCCTGTCGCTGTTCAGCCACCTCGCCAACATCGGTGACGTGCGCTCGCTCGTGATCCACCCGGCTTCGACCACGCACGCACAGCTCACGCCCGAGCAGCAGCTCACCGCCGGCGTCACGCCCGGCCTCGTGCGCCTGTCGGTCGGCATCGAGAACATCGACGACCTGAAGGCAGACCTCGACGAGGCGCTCGCCGCGGCTCGTCGCGTGTCGGAGGCCGCTCGCGCCTGATCCGCGCTGCGGACGATCGGAAGTGCCCCGAGCCCCGGCTCGGGGCACTTCCGCGTTCACAGCCGGAGCGAACTCCCGGTCTTCCGAGTCGGGCTCGCACGGCTGACGCACAGACGCTGCATCGAGAATGGGAGGTCTGCCCGGAGGAGCCCATGATCGACGTCACCACGACACCGACCTCGCGTCGACGATCGTCCGCGCGTGCGGGACGTGTGATCGCCGGCGTCGGCGTGGTGATCCTCGTCCTGGTCGTCTGCGTCTGGGTCCCCGGCATCGTCGGAACCGCTGCGGCGGCGGTGCTGCCGTGGTGGGGGCTCGCTCTCGCCATCCTCGTCGCCCTGGCACTGGTTCTGGCACGCCGCGTCACTCTGGTCCTCCTCGCGCCCATCCTCGTCTGGGCGCTCGCGATGCTGCCGTCCGCTCCCGGTCTCGCCGCGGGTGCTCCCGCCCAGAGCACGCCGCTCGAGATCGTGAGCCAGAACGTACGAGCGCACTCGGGTGGAGCGGCCGCCTCGGCGGCCGAGCTCGCCGACATGTCCGCCGACGTGATCGCCCTGACCGAGCTCGACGGCGACAGCCTCGAGGCCGCACGCGAGACCCTCGCCGCGGCCTATCCGCACTCGTACGCGATCGGAACGGTCGCCGTCTGGAGCCGGTATCCGATCGCGGATGCCCAGGCGCTGACACTCGGGCTCGACTGGAAACGCGCCTTGCGTGTCGTCGTGAACGCCCCGGACGGCGACCTCGCCGTCTATGTCATGCACGCCGCGTCCGTGCGTCCGGGTGTGCAGCAGGAGCGAGACACGATGCTCTCCGGCATCGCCGACGCCGTCGCCTCAGACTCTGCGGAGTCGATCGTTGTCGTGGGCGATTTCAACGCCGCGTCCGCCGACCCCGCGCTGAGCGCCGTCCGCTCGCGGCTCGACTGGGTCAGACCGACCGATGGCACTCTCGGTCTCACCTGGCCCGCCGCTCTGCCGCTCGCCCGTATCGATCATGTCTTCGTACGAGGGCTGACAGTGCTCGAGTCGACCACGGCACGGGTCGGGAACAGCGATCATCTCGCGACCGTCACGACCCTCGCCCGCTGAGGCCTTCACGCCACGACGCCACACGCGGCACACCCGGGAACCGTAACGTTCGTCCGACCGATCGCGCACCGGGCGAGAATGGGAGCATGGACTGGCAGACGACCTCGGAAGACACGGTGCCCTCGGCGCCCGTGACGGAGGCCGACGTGCGTCTGCTCCGCGCGCGACCACCCGCGACCGGAGCCTGGCGCGACGGCGACCCCGCCGGCGGGCGGCAGTTCGCCTCCTCCGGCCCTTTCCGCACCGAGAGCGGCTCGGAGCTCCCCGGCGTCCGCCTCGCCTACGAGACCTGGGGCGAGCTGAACCCGGCGCGCGACAACGCCATCCTCGTTCTGCATGCCCTCACCGGCGACAGCCATGTGCGCGGCGATGCCGAGGCGGGGCACCCCACAGCAGGCTGGTGGAACGACATCGTCGGACCGGGCGCACCGGTCGACACCGACCGGTGGTTCGTCATCGCGCCGAACATGCTGGGTGGATGCCAGGGCTCCACCGGACCCGCGAGCATCGCGCCGTCCGGATACGAGTGGGCATCGCGCTTCCCGTACCTGACCATCCGCGATCAGGTCGCGGCCCAGGTGCGGCTCGCCGACGCTCTCGGCATCGACGCCTGGGCGGCCGTCATCGGCGGCTCGATGGGTGGGATGCACGCGCTCGAGTGGGCGGTCTCACACCCCGAGCGCGTCGAACGGCTGGCGGTGCTCTCCTCTCCCCCCGTCACCACCGCCGATCAGATCGCACTCAACACTGTTCAGCTCGAGACCATCCGCATGGATCCGCGGTTCCAGGGCGGCGAGTACTACGACCTCGCCGACGGCGACGGGCCTCACCGCGGCCTCGCGCTCGCCCGCCGGATGGCGCTGCTGAACTATCGCAGCCCGATCGAGCTCAATCAGCGGTTCCAGCGCTCATGGCAGTCCGGGGTGTCTCCTCTCGGGCACGGCGGGCGCTTCGCCGTCGAGTCGTACCTCGACTTCCACGGCAACAAGTTCACCCGTCGATTCGATGCGAACAGCTACATCACCGTCGTCGAGGCGATGAACTCGCACGACGTCGGTCGCGACCGGGGCGGCGTCGAAGAGGCCCTGCGCACCGTGACCGCCACCACTCTCGTGCTCGGGATCGACAGTGACCGGCTGTTCCCCGTCGAGGGTCAGCACCGCATCGCGCGGAGCATCCCGAACACGCTCGACGGCACCGAGGCGGTCGTCCTGACCAGCGACTTCGGGCACGACGGCTTCCTCATCGAGACCGAGGCCGTGGGCGGGCACCTGCGCCGTCTGCTCGCGAGCTAGGTCTCGCGCAGCCTCCACGGCCGCGAATACGTCTCGAGGCGCAGACCGTCCCATTCGTAGGCGATGCCCTGGTCGGTCTCGACGACCCTCGTCGAGAAGTGCCGCGCTGCACCGCCGGAGGCGAGGGCCGATTCGACGCTCTCGACTCGGACGAGTTCGCGAAGCGTCATCCAGGTGGGTGGGAACAGCGCCCACTCCCCTGTCGCATGCCGTTGCAGCGCCTCGGACGGGGCGATCCACGTCGCGTCGACGACCTCATCGGTCGAGAACCGCATCGCCCCACGAGGGTCGCTCGCGAGGAAGAACCAGGTCCTGATGCGGACGGGCGCCTCGACGGGCGGCTGCCATCGTGACAGCACCACCGGATCGGTGATGACCAGGCCGACCTCTTCGAGGGTCTCGCGGATGGCGGCACGGCGAGCGTCGTCCTGCTCCGGCGCTCCGTCGACACGATCGACCGGTTCGAGCTTGCCGCCGGGGAAGACCCAGGCACCGGGGAAGGATCCACGGTCGGGTCGGCGCATCAGCAGCACCTCGACACCGTCGGCACCCTCACGCAACAGCACGGCCGTGCCTGCGGCGGGGAGGTCGTCTGGGTCGGTCACACCCTCACTCTACGACCGAGGCTGCAGGTCACGCCGAGGCGAAGGCCGGCGTGCGGGCCTCTGCCCGGTACGACAGCAGGGCGATCAGCAGCCCGGCGATGGCGAGCGCCGCTCCGGTCCACGCGGGAGCCGTGAAGCCCCAGCCGCCGGCGATCACGATGCCACCGAGGAAGGCGCCGAGGCTGTTGCCGATGTTGAGCGCCGAGTGGTTCATGGCCGCCGCGATCGACTGGTTGTCTCCGGCGACGTCCATGAGGCGGGTCTGGATGGTCGGCGACAGGACCGAGGAGACGAAGCCGACCACGAACACGAGCAGGGCGAGGGTGACGATCCAGAACGCGAGCAGGGCGAGGAGCGCGAAGACGACGGCCATCGCGGCGAGTCCCCAGAGCAGAGTCCTGCGGAGGTCGATGTCGGCGAGGTGACCGCCGACGAGGTTTCCGGCTGTCATGCCCAGCCCCATCAGCACCAGGATGATCGGCACGGCCCATTCGGGCGAACCGGCGACTTCGGTCACCAGGGGTGCGATGTAGCTGTAGACCGCGAAGAATCCGCCGAAGCCGATCGCGCCCACGCCGAGCGTGAACCAGACCTGGGGGATGCGGAAGACGCCGAGCTCCTCGCGCATGGTCCGTCCCGGCGACCCCGGGTGCTCCGGGACGAAGAAGATGATGCAGACCGTCGCCAGCGCGAACACGAGGGCGACGACGGCGAAGGCCGCCCGCCACCCCCACAGCTGGCCGAGGAAGGTTCCGAGGGGCACACCGACGACGTTCGCCACCGTGAGACCCGTGAGGATGAACGCGACACCCTTCGCACGGTTGCCGGGCCCCATGACCTCGGCGGCGACGAGCGCCCCGATTCCGAAGTACGCACCGTGCGGCAGTCCCGCGAGGAACCGCGAGGCGCCGACGAGCTCGAAGGTCGGCAGGAACACCGTGAGCGCGTTGAAGACCGTGAGCGCCACCGCGAGGCCGATCATCACGCGGTGCCGCGGGTAACGCGCGACGAAGCCCGCGATGGTCGGCGCACCGACCACGACGCCGAGCGCGTAGAGCGAGATCAACCATCCGGCCTGGCTCAGAGCGTCTTCGGGGCTGCTGGCCCAGAGCGTGGGCAGCAGCTCGCCTGCGATGTTGGGCAGCAGGCCCATGACGACGAACTCGGTCATGCCGATGCCGAAGCTGCCGATGGCGAGGGAGAGGAGCGCCCACTTCGCCGCACCCCTCGATTCAGTCGAGGGATTCACCCGTCGAGTCTACGGGGTGTCTGAACCTTCGATCGCCGCTTCGAGCCGATCGATCTTGGCGTCGAGCTCGCCGGAGTAGCCGGGGCGGATGTCGGCCTTGAGCACGAGCGACACCCGTGAACCGAACGGCATCACGGCCTCGGTCGCACGCTTGACGACGTCCATCACGGTGTCCCAGTCCGGCCCCTCGATCTCGGTGAACATGCTCGTCGTCCGGTGCGCGAGACCCGACTCGCGCACGACACGCACGGCCGCGGCCACCGCGTCGTGCACCGAGGCGTCGGAGCGCTCCGATCCGTCGGAGGGTGTGCCGCTCGGGGCGACGGAGAAGGCGATCAGCATGGGTTACTCCCGGTTGGTCGAGGGTCGGTGTGCGGGTACTCGGACGAGGGCGCGGATGCCGATGACGAGCACCACGACGAGAAGGACGTTGCGCAGGGTGAGGATCGCGACCGGGAGGATCTCGGCTCGCAGGAGCGCGTCGTAGTTCAACGGATAGACGAGGCACGTGAGTGCGCACAGCGCGAGGACGATCAGTGCGGGCGCCGTGGCCCTCGTGCGGTCCAGGACCAGCCAGAGGAGCACCGGCGCGATCAGCCACGTCTGGAACTGCGGCGAACCGACCTTGTTCAGGACGATCAGAGTGGCGACGAGAGAGAGCGCGAGCGGCGGGAACAGGCGCGGGAACGCTGCTCCCCTCGTCGCCTTGAGCGCACCGATGACGGTGATGACGATCACGAGAACCGCCATGAGCGGAGTGAGCACGGCACCCACCGCATCCGCTCCGTCCGCGGCGATCTGGAACGTGAGGATCTCGAAGCTGTACTCGATGCGCGCGGAACCGACCGCCGCGAGCCACAGGAACGGGGTCGCCGCGACCGCCTCGATCTGCAGGCCGCGTCCGGTCTGCTCGGTCAGGAATCCGAAGATCTCGACATCGGCACCGAACAGGAACAGGAGCGCGATGATGCTCGCCGTCACCACTGCGGCCGTGAGCAGGATCCGCATGCGACTTCGCGCCGCGACGACTGCCGCGAGAAGCAGAGCACCGGGCCAGATCTTGATCCAGGCGCCGATCGTGAGCAGCGCCGCGGCGACGGCCGGTCGACGGGTCAACCAGAGTCCTGCGACCACCGCGATCGGCACGGTGATCGCATCGATCCGGTACAGGGCGATCGGGCCGAGCAGCAGAAGCGCGGCGACCCAGAACCAGGCCGCCGCCCGTCGCGGCTGCGAGGGCGACCGACCGATCAGCACCGAGAACGCGATCGCATCGAGGACGATGACGAGCACGGCCCAGGCGATCAGATACGCCTCGGAGACACCCATCGCCGCGATCAGAGGCACCGACAGGATCTTCGCGAGCAGCATCGGCACCAGCGCGAGCTGCGGGTAGACCCACGTCTCGGTGACGCCCACGATGGGTCCGCCGGAGAGCGCTGCCGACGACCAGGGCTCGTAGACCAGCACGACATCGCCCATCGGCTGGCTCGGGTACAGCCACCCCGCCACCGCGACGAGCACATGGACGAGCAGGAAGGCGCACCAGAGCACCAGCGTGCGCATCGTCCGGTTGCGGCTCACGCGAGGACGTCCGCGATCGCGCGGGGAAGCGCCTGCGCGACGTCGAGCGCGACGATCGGATACCCGTGCGTGCCACCGTCCGCACCGATCCCGGCCGCGATGCGGCCCGCGTGTCCGTGCAGCCATGCTCCCGTCGCAGCGACCTCCGCGATCGATGCGTCCGGATTCGCGGCGAGCAGCGTTCCGAGCACACCGCCGAGCACGTCACCGGTTCCGGCCGTCGCCAACCATCCGGTGCCGGCGTCGACCCGGATCACCGAGCCGTCCGGGTGCGCGATCAGCGTCTGGGCCCCCTTGAGCAGTACGACCGCGGACAGCCGGGCCGCTGCCTCCGCCGCCGCACGCGCACGGTCGTCGCCCGGTGCCGACCCGATCTGCGTCTGGAGTCGAGCGAACTCCCGTCCGTGCGGTGTCAGCAGCAGCGGCGCCCGGCTGCCTCGTGCCAGATCCAGCGCGCCCGCATCCACGACGACCGGAACCGCGCCGTCGAGGATCCCCCGCAACTCACGCTCTTCGTCTGCCGTGCGCTTCCCCGCCTCGGTCCCCGATCCGATGACCCATGCTCCGACACGGGCACCCGCCGCGTGCGGGCTGACGACGGTCTCGGGGCGCCGTGCGATCACGGCATCCGCCGCCCGGCCCTCACCGATGTAACGCACGAAGCCCGCACCTGCACGCCACGCGGCCTCCACGCCCAGCACCGCGGCGCCGGGGTAGGCCGACGATCCGGTGCGCAGTCCGACGACACCGCGCGAGTACTTGTCATCCGCAGGTCCGGGGACCCGCAGCAACGTCGCGGCATCTTCGCGGGACCATTCGCGCACTTCGGACATGACTCCACGTTAGTGCGACGGCCCGCCCCACCCCCGCCGCGCAGTAGCGTCGAAGAGTGAGCATCCTCTTCTCCCCCCTGAGCATCCGATCCGTCACTTTCCGAAACCGTCTCTGGGTGTCGCCCATGTGCATGTACAGCGCGGTCGAGGGCGTCGTGCAGGAGTGGCACCATACCCACCTCGCCCAGTTCGCCTCCGGCGGCGCCGGGCTGATCGTCGCCGAGGCGACCGCTGTGGTGCCCGAGGGCCGCATCTCACCCCGAGACGTCGGACTGTGGAACGACGAGCAGCGCGATGCGTGGAAACCGATCGTCGAGGCGATCCACGCGCGTGGCGCGGCCGCAGGAATCCAGCTCGCGCACGCCGGGCGCAAGGCCTCCACGTGGTGGCCGTGGGCGGATGCACGCGGATCGGTGCCCGAGGCCGAGGGCGGCTGGATCACGACCGCACCGTCCGCGGTCGCGTTCGAGGGCTTCTCCTCCCCTGTCGCGCTGGACTCGGCGGGAATCGAGGCCGTGATCGACGGCTTCGCGGCTGCGGCCCGACGGGCACTGGACGCAGGCTTCGACGTCCTCGAACTCCACGGCGCGCACGGGTACCTGCTGCACCAGTTCCTGTCGCCGCTGTCGAACCGGCGCGACGACGAATACGGCGGATCCCTCGAGAACAGGGCTCGCCTGCTTCTGCGCGTGGTGGATGCCGTGCGCGGCGCCATGGGAGAGGACGTGCCGCTGTTCGTGCGCATCTCCGCGACCGACCATGCCGAGGGCGGCTTCACGTCCGACGAGGCGGCGACCGTTGCGGAATGGGCGTCCCAGCGCGGTGCCGACCTGATCGACGTCTCCAGTGGCGGTCTGGTCGCTCACCAGCAGATCAGCGTGTTCCCCGGCTACCAGGTGCCGCTCGCCGAGACGGTCCGTCAGGGCGGGCGCATCCCGGTCTCGGCGGTCGGCCTGATCACCGCCGCCGCGCAGGCCGAGCAGGTGCTCGCCGACGGAGCCGCGGACGCGATCTTCGCCGGCCGTGAGTGGCTGCGCGATCCGCACTTCGCACTCCGAGCGGCCCACGAGCTCGGTGCCGACGTCGCCTGGCCGCCGCAGTACGAGCGCGCGCACTGGCGCTGACCCGCTCCGATCAGACGACGAAGCCCTCCGATCCGCACGGGACCGGAGGGCTTCGTCGCGATGCGGGGGCTAGTGGCCGCGGATGCGACGAGTCGCGTCCTGCACCTCGCCGACCAGCTCCTCGAGGATGTCCTCGAGGAAGAGCACGGCCGTGGTGCGGCCGTGGGAATCCCTGACCTTCGCCAGGTGCCGGCCCGCACGACGCATCACCGCGAGAGCATCCTCCAGATCGGTGTCCTCCTGCACGGGCACCATGTGATGGATGCGCTTCGACGGCAGCGGTTCGACGAGCTTCGAGGCGGCATCCGGGCCGTCCGAGGCCCGCAGGATGTCCTTGAGGTGGACGTACCCGACGGGCACGTCGTCGCCGTCGACGATCACGTAACGCGAGAAACCGTAGCGGGCGACGGCCTTCTCGATGTCGTCCGGGGTGGTCGACTGCGGCAGCGTCACGAGATCGCTCAGCGGGACGGCCACGTCGCTGGCCTTCTTGTCGGTGAACTCGACGGCAGCCGCGACCGTGCCCGCCGTATCGGTGAGCACGCCCTCGCGGCGCGACTGATCCACGATCGTCGCCACCTCGTCGAGGGTGAACGTCGAGGCCGCCTCGTTCTTCGGCTCGACCCGGAACAGCCGCAGCACCCCGTTCGCGGCGGCGTTGAGCACCCAGATCACCGGCATGAAGATCTTCGACACCAGCACGAGCGGCGGCGCGAGGATCAGCACAGCGCGATCCGGGATCGAGAACGCGAGGTTCTTCGGCACCATCTCGCCGAACACGACGTGCAGGAACGACACGATCAGCAGCGCGATCGTGAACGACACGGCGTCGACCACGCCGTCCGACCAGCCGATCGCGTGCAGCGGCACGGCGAGCAGGTGGTGGATCGCCGGTTCCGAGACGTTCAGGATCAACAGCGAGCAGATCGTGATGCCGAGCTGCGAGGTCGCGAGCATCAGGGTCGCGTGCTCCATCGCGTAGAGCGCGGTCTTCGCGCTGCGCGATCCTCGATCGGCCTTCGGCTCGATCTGAGAGCGGCGTGCCGAGATCACCGCGAACTCGGCGCCGACGAAGAAGGCGTTCGCCACGAGCAGTACGACCAGCCAGGCCAGTCCTCCCCAGTCGTTCATCGGGTGGCCGCCTCTCCTGCGTTGCCGGGACTCGGAACATACCGGATGCGGTCGACGCGCCGCCCGTCCATGCGCACGACCTGGAGCTTCCCGGTGTCGAGGGCGACCTCGTCGCCGACCGACGGCACGCGCTCGAGCACGCTCATGACATAGCCGCCGACGGTGTCGTAGACGTCCCCCTCGGGGACCACGACACCGGCACGGTGGCGCAGTTCGTCCGGACGCAGCTCGCCCGGGAACATGATTCCGTCACGCCCGCGGACGACGCCCGCCCTGGTGCGGTCGTGCTCGTCGGAGACTTCCCCGACGAGCTCCTCGACCAGATCCTCGAGGGTCACGAGTCCGGCCGTGCCGCCGTACTCGTCGACGACGACCGCCAGCTGATAACCGCGTGCTCGGAGTTCGGAGATCAGGGCATCCACGTGAACGGTCTCGGGAACGCGGAGCGGATCGGTCGAGATCGCGCCCACCGGCACCTCGGCGCGACGATCGCGGGGAACCGAGATCGCCGCCTTCAGGTGCACGACGCCGGTGATGTCGTCGAGATCGTCGTCGTAGACCGGGAAACGGCTGTGGCCCGTCCGGCGTGCGAGCTGGATGACGTCGTCGGCCGAGTCGCCTCCGGCGAGCGCATGCATGCTCGGTCGAGCGGTCATCACGTCGGCAGCCGTCAGGCGCGAGAACGTGAGGGTGCGGTCGAGAAGGCTCGCTGTGTCGGCCTCGAGGAGGCCGGCGCTCGCGGAGCGGCGGACCAGCGACGACAGCTCCTCGGCGCTGCGGGCACCGGAGAGCTCTTCCTTCGGCTCGATCCCCATGCCCCGCAGCACCCCGTTCGCACTACCGTTGAGCACGACTACCGCGGGCTTGAAGATCGTCGTGAAGGCGACCTGGAAGGGGATCACGAGCTTCGCGGTCGCGAGGGGCAGCGCCAGGGCGAAGTTCTTGGGGACGAGCTCACCGAGGATCATCGACAGCACGGTGGCGACCAGCATCGCGACGATCGTGGCGATGGGGCCGACCGCGGCCTCAGGGATGCTCCAGGCGACGAGCGTCGGACGGAGCAGGTTCGACAGCGCCGGCTCCATCGTGTAACCGGTGAGAAGCGTGGTCAGGGTGATGCCCAGCTGCGCCGACGACAGATGGGTCGACGTGTGCTTGAGCGCGCTGATCGTCAGTGACAGACGGGATTCTCCCCGCGCCTGGCGGGCCTCGAGGTCGGCACGGTCGAGATTGACCAGAGCGAACTCGCTCGCGACGAACAGTCCGGTGCCGACAGTGAGCAGCAGCCCCACGCCCAGCAGGATGTAATCCATCAACGATTCCCCTCGCGGGCGAGGGGCGGGCAGTGGGGCGATGTACTACAACTGGGAGGGTCGTCCATGGTGAGCACGATTCTACGGGATCCCGCGAAAGGGCCGGGCGGCTACCAGCTGACGGGCAGCGCCTTGCCCTCTTCGTAGCCCGCGGCGGACTGCAACCCGACCAGCGCGCGGTCGTGGAACTCGGGAACCGACGCGGCGCCCGCGTACGTGAACGACGACCGCACCCCTGAGGTGATCATGTCGAGGAGGTCCTCGAGGCCGGGCCTCAGCGGATCGAGGCAGATCTTCGATGACGAGATCCCCTCGGCGAACAGCTCCTTGCGCGCACGCTCGTAAGCGTCGAGACGCCCGAAGCGCTCCTGCACGGCCTTGGTGGAGGCCATCCCCCACGACTCCTTGTAGATGCGCCCCTCCTCGTCGCTCTGCAGCTCGCCCGGCGCCTCGATCGTCCCGGCGAACCAGGAGCCGACCATAACGGATGCCGCGCCCGCCGCGAGCGCGAGTGCGACATCACGCGGATAGCGCACTCCCCCGTCCGCCCAGACATGCGCCCCGAGTTCGCGCGCGGCCTCGGCCGTCTCGAGCACGGCGGAGAACTGCGGGCGTCCGACGGCCGTCATCATGCGCGTGGTGCACATCGCGCCGGGGCCGACACCGACCTTCAGGATGGAGGCTCCGGCCTCGACCAGATCCCTGACCCCGTCGGCGGTCACGATGTTGCCCGCGACGATCGGAATGCCGAGGTTCAGCTCGGACACGGCGCTCAGTGCGCGGAGCATCCCCTCCTGGTGGCCGTGCGCGGTGTCGACCACGAGCACGTCGACGCCGGCGGCGGCGAGTGCCTGCGCCTTCGACGCCACATCGCCGTTGATCCCCACCGCCGCGGCGACGGCGAGACGACCGTCACCGTCGACCGCCGGTCGATACAGCGTCGAGCGCAGAGCGCTGCGCGCGCTGAGTGTGCCGACGAGGTGCCCGTGGTGGGCGATCGTCACCATCTCGACGCCGGCATCGGTGATCACATCGAAGGCGTGGCGCTCGGATCCGATGTCGTCCGCGTCGAGCGAGGGCGTTCCGGTGTGCACGAGGTCGCCCAGCTGCGCATCCGGCAGCGCCGTCGCGAGCCGCGTCGCAGGAAGGACTCCGAGGATCCGATCCACGTGGTGCGGGGCCGCGCCCGACGCGACGACGATCCCGTGTCCGGCGGTCGGCGGCATCAGCCGCAGCGCATCCGACACCGACGCCTCAGGCGGGAGCACGAGCGGCGTGTCCCACAGCACCGGCTGGCTCTTGACGTCGCGGATCGCGGCGTCGAGAGCCTGCAGCGGCATGTCCTGCGGCAGCACCCCGAGTCCCCCGCGGCGCGCGAGCACCGCGGCGAGCCGAGGACCCGTGACCGAGTTCATGTTGGATGCCACCAGCGGAAGCGTCGCCGGGGTGCCGTCCTGCGGGGCGAGATCGACCTGCAGGCGGCTCGTCACCGCCGAACGGCGCGGAACCAGGAACACGTCGGAATAGGTCAGATCGACTGTGGGCGACTCACCGGAGAACTCCATACCCCCACGGTACTCAGATCGCGACGATCCGGGCGCATGGCTTCGACGATTCGCATGGCGAAACAGGTTAGGCTTGTCAGTCGAGAGTGTGCGGACCCGAAACGCATCCTGCGTCGCGGTGTGCACATGTGAGATTCAGCGATGAAAGAGGGCGATCGAGCGTGTCGAACCAGGTGACCGGCGTCGGGGGCGACGGGGGGTTCGGAGCCAATTCCTGGCTCGTGGAAGAGCTCTACGAGCAGTTCAAGGTGAACCGCGATTCCGTCGACAAGGAATGGTGGCCGATCCTCGAGAAGTACCAGTCCGATGCCGCGACCGGTGCAGCGACTCCCGCATCCGCGGTCGAGCAGCCTGCGCACCCCGTGACCGCGCCCATCCCCGTGATCGGCACGCAGCCCGTCGCCCGCACGACGACGAAGCCGGCCGCGGCCGCTCCCATCCCCGCGCAGGCTCCCAAGCCCGCACCCAAGCCCGAGTCCCGGGAGCCCGCCGAGCCTGTCGAGGAAGACAAGGTCACGCCGCTCCGCGGACTGCCGAAGACTCTCGCCGCGAACATGGACGAGTCGCTGACCGTCCCGACGGCGACGAGTGTGCGCACGGTTCCGGCCAAGCTGATGATCGACAACCGCATCGTCATCAACAATCACATGGCGCGCACCCGCGGCGGCAAGATCAGCTTCACGCACCTGATCGGGTGGGCGCTCATCCGCACCCTCGACGAGTTCCGCAGCCAGAACGTCTTCTACGCCGAGATCGACGGCAAGCCCTCGGTCGTCGCGCCCGCACACGTGAACCTGGGCATCGCGATCGACCTCCCCAAGCCCGACGGCACCCGCGCGCTGATGGTCCCCAGCATCAAGCGCGCAGACACGATGTCGTTCAGCGAGTACCTCGTCGCCTACGAAGACCTGGTCACCCGCGCCCGCAACAACAAGCTCACCGCGGCCGATTTCCAGGGCACGACGGTCTCGCTGACCAACCCCGGTGGCATCGGCACCGTGCACTCCGTGCCTCGCCTCATGAAGGGCCAGGGCTGCATCATCGGCGCCGGCGCGCTCGAGTACCCGGCCGAGTTCCAGGGCGCCAGCGAGCGCACGCTCAACGAGCTCGCGATCGGCAAGACGATCACGCTGACCAGCACGTACGACCACCGCGTCATCCAGGGTGCGGGCTCCGGAGAGTTCCTCAAGAAGGTGCACGAGCTGCTCATCGGGCAGCGCGGGTTCTACGACGACATCTTCGCCGCACTGCGCATCCCCTACGCACCCATCCGCTGGAACCCCGACATCGCGGTCGACCTCGCCGAGCGCGTCGACAAGCAGTCGCGCGTGCAGGAGCTCATCAACTCGTTCCGCGTGCGGGGCCACCTGATGGCCGACATCGACCCGCTCGAGTACGTCCAGCGCTCGCACCCCGACCTCGAGATCGAGAGCCACGGGCTCACCTTCTGGGACCTCGACCGCGAGTTCGTGACGGGTGGATTCGGCGGCCGTCGCATCGCGAAGCTCCGTGACATCCTCGGTGTCCTGCGCGACTCGTACTGCCGCACGGTCGGCATCGAGTACATGCACATCCAGGATCCCGAGCAGCGCCGGTGGTTCCAGGAGAAGGTCGAGGTCAAGTACCAGAAGCCCGGACACGACGAGCAGTTGCGTGTCCTCCGCAAGCTCAACGAGGCCGAGGCGTTCGAGACCTTCCTGCAGACGAAGTTCGTCGGCCAGAAGCGGTTCTCGCTCGAGGGCGGCGAGTCGCTCGTCCCCCTGCTCGACGAGATCCTCCAGGGCGCGGCCACATCCGGGCTCGAGGGCGCGGCGATCGGCATGGCGCACCGCGGCAGGCTGAACGTCCTGACCAACATCGCCGGCAAGACCTACGGCCACGTGTTCCAGGAGTTCGAGGGCACGCAGACGCCCGGCAACCAGCGCGGGTCGGGCGATGTGAAGTACCACCTCGGCACCGAGGGCACCTTCATCGCCGACGACGAGTCCGAGCTGCCCGTCTACCTCGCGGCCAACCCGTCTCACCTCGAGACCGTCGACGGCGTGCTCGAGGGCATCGTCCGCGCCAAGCAGGACCGCAAGCCCATCGGCACCTTCACGTGGCTGCCGATCCTCGTGCACGGCGATGCCGCGTTCGCCGGACAGGGAGTGGTCGTCGAGACTCTGCAGATGTCGCAGCTGCGCGGCTATCGCACGGGTGGCACGATCCACATCGTCGTCAACAACCAGGTCGGATTCACGACGCTGCCGAACGACTCGCGCACATCCGTGTACTCCACGGATGTGGCGAAGACGATCCAGGCACCGGTCTTCCACGTGAACGGAGACGACCCCGAGGCCGTCATCCACGTGGCTCAGCTCGCCTTCGAGTACCGCGAGCGCTTCCATCGCGATGTCGTGATCGACCTCGTCTGCTACCGGCGCCGCGGGCACAACGAGGGCGATGACCCCTCGATGACGCAGCCGCTGATGACCGATCTGATCCAGGCCAAGCGATCGGTGCGCAAGCTGTACACCGAGTCGCTCGTCGGTCGTGGCGACATCACCGAAGAGGAGTACGACGAGGCGAAGGCCGACTTCCAGAACCGTCTGGAGATCGCGTTCGCGGAGACGCACGCCGCCGAGACCGGCGCGACGCCGGTCGCTCAGGAGCTGCCTCCCGTCGACGAGCAGGTCGGTGCTCCGGAGATCACCGGGGTCGCGAACGAGGTCATCCAGCTCATCGGCGACGCGTTCGTCAACAAGCCCGAGGGCTTCACGGTGCACCCCAAGCTGCAGCAGCAGCTCGAGAAGCGTCTCGACATGAGCCGCAACGGCAACATCGACTGGGGCTTCGGCGAGCTGCTCGCCTTCGGATCGCTCCTCGTCGAGGGAACACCCGTGCGGCTCGCAGGGCAGGACTCGCGCCGCGGCACGTTCGTGCAGCGTCACGCGACCCTGCACGACCGCGCGAACGGGCAGGAGTGGCTGCCGCTGTCCAACCTGTCGGAGTCCCAGGGGCGCTTCTTCGTCTACGACTCGCTGCTGAGCGAGTACGCGGCACTCGGCTTCGAGTACGGGTACTCCGTCGAGGCGCCAGAGGCGCTCGTGCTGTGGGAAGCCCAGTTCGGTGACTTCGTGAACGGCGCACAGTCGGTCATCGACGAGTACATCTCGGCGGCCGAGCAGAAGTGGGGACAGCAGTCCAGCGTCACTCTGCTCCTCCCCCACGGCTACGAGGGTCAGGGACCGGACCACTCGTCCTCCCGCATCGAGCGCTTCCTCCAGATGTGCGCGCAGGAGAACATGATCGTCGCGCGTCCGTCGACGCCGGCATCGTACTTCCACCTGCTGCGCCGTCAGGCCTACGCCCGTCCGCGCAAGCCGCTGATCGTCTTCACCCCGAAGGCGATGCTGCGTCTGCGCGGTGCGACGAGCCCGGTCGAGGCCTTCACGCAGGGTCGCTTCGAGCCCGTGCTCGATGACAGCAGAGACCTCGACCGCAACGCGGTGAAGCGCGTGCTCGTGCACTCCGGCAAGGTCCACTGGGATCTGCGGGCCGAGCTCGAGAAGAACCCGAACCCCGAGATCGCCCTCGTGCGCCTCGAGCAGCTGTACCCGACGCCGATCGACGGGCTGAAGGCGATCACCGACTCCTATCCGAACGCCGAGTTGCGGTGGGTCCAGGAGGAGCCGGAGAACCAGGGTGCCTGGCCGTTCCTCGCACTCGCCTTCGCTGACGTCCCCGGCGACCGCTCCTTCCACCCGGTCTCGCGTCCCGCGTCCGCGTCACCGGCGACGGGCTCGTCGAAGGTGCACGCGGCCGAGCAGGCGAAGCTGCTCCGCGACGCCCTCACCCTGGGCTGAGCGACACCACCACGCAAAGGGAGCCTCGACGATCGTCGAGGCTCCCTTTGCGTGTCGAGGGCGGATGCCGATCGGCCGGCGGCGTCAGTACCAGATGTCGAGCGCCGGCGCGGGGAACGCGACGAACGCACGGTCCAGAGCCTCGACGACGTTCCTGTCGGCGACGATCCGTCCAGCTCCGTGCAGCGAGGCCGCACGGACTCCACCGGCGTACAGGATCGAGAGCGCCGAGATGTCGAGCTCGGCATCCACGTCGGCGCCCTCGACCGCCTCGACGCGCGGCTCGCTCTGCGCATCCAGGCGCAGACGCCAGTCGCCCGCCGTGAACCCGAGCGGGTCGCTGACGCGGATGACCACGTCGAGCGGCGCGGAGTAGGTCCTCGCGGTGAGCGCGGTCGGGATGTCGAGGATGCGCAGCCAGCCGTGATCGTGAACGGTCTGCGTCACACCGCGGGGATCGCGTACGAGCCACGGAAGAGCATCGTCGAGCGGACGGAGGTCGGCGGTGACCTGATCGACGAGGTCGTGCTGCAGAGCGAACCGCCAGAGCGCGCCGGTCGCCTCCGGCGTCTCCGCGACCAGCAGCCGCACATCGAGGGCGAAGCGGAAGGATCCGCTGCTGTCCTGGAGCGCGAAGGCCATCGCTCCCCTGACCTCGCCGTCTCGATCGAGGAAGCGGACGCCGCGCACCTTGGCGCCGTCTGTGTTGCCCGGTGCGAGCCCCGCGATACCGGTCCAGCGCGACGGCCACCCGGGGATCTGCCCCGACCGTGCGCTCCGCGCGCGGTCGTGGACCGTGTCGAGTGCCGCGGCGAGCGAGTCCCGATCGACGTACTCCACACGCCCGTCGACCGCGGGTCCCGCCCATCCGGCGCGGCGCGTGTCCACGGTGAACTTCGCCATGGGCAACGCCGAACCGAAGCCGTACCTGCCGTAGATCGTGGCTTCGGAGACAGTGAGACCGGCGATCGGAATGCCGGCGGAGACCGCTGACCTCAGCTCGCCCTCGAGGAGCGCCCTGGCGATGCCTCGGCGGCGATGCGTGGCTGAGACGGTGACACCGCTGATCGCCCACATCGGCAGCTCTCCCCCACCGGGAAGCGTCACCGGGGTCACCCAGGAGTCGATGGTCGCGACCGGCATCGTGTCGGCTGCAGGGGTCTCGTAGACGCCCGTGTTCCGACGGGCATCGAAGGTCTGCTGCCCGAACGCCAGCTCCTCCGCCGACGGCTCAGCGCCGAGGAATCCTCGGGTGGTCGCGCGCTGGAAGAGCTCTGCCCGCGTGGCATCCGACCCGTCGACGACGCGATAGGTCAGCGATCCCGCAGCGAGACGCTCGATTGATTCGGGATCGGCAGGGATGTCGCGTGAGTCGATGACCGTCATGCAACAACCCTACGGGCACCCGTCGGTCCGGGAGGGCCGCCCTCAGTGCTGGGCGGCCTGAACCTCGCGCAGACGAGCGAACACCTGGTCGCGCAGCTCCTCCGGAGCAGTCTCCTTGCACGCGCGAGCCACGACCTCGGTCAGTGTCGTCGCCACGAGCGCCTCATCCCTGCAGGACGGGCAGTTCTCAAGATGCTCGCGGATCTCGGTGTGCTCGGTGTTGCAGACCTCGTTGCGGAGGTACTCCTCGAGATCCTTGCGGGCCTTGTCGCAGCCGCAGTCGGTCATTTCCTGCTCCTCGGGTCGGCCGCGGAGATTCCCCGCTCCGCGGCGTAGTCAGCCAGCAGCTCCCGCAGCATCCGCCTGCCTCGATGCAGGCGGCTCATCACGGTGCCGATGGGCGTCTTCATGATGTCCGCGATCTCCTGGTAGGCGAAGCCCTCGACATCGGCGAGGTACACCGCCAACCGGAAGTCCTCCGGCACGGCCTGCAGCGCGTCTTTGACGACGGATGCCGGCATGTGGTCGATCGCCTCGGCCTCAGCCGATCGGCCGTGCGACGCGGTGGTGGATTCCGCACCACCCAGCTGCCAGTCCTCGAGCTCGTCGATCGTGCCCTGGAAAGGCTCGCGCTGCTTCTTGCGATAGATGTTGATGTAGGTGTTGGTGAGGATCCGGTAGAGCCACGCCTTGAGGTTCGTGCCCTGCGAGAACGTCGCCCACGAGCCGTACGCCTTCACGAACGTCTCCTGAACGAGGTCCGCCGCATCGGCGGGGTTCCTGGTCATGCGCATGGCCGCGGCGTAGAGCTGATCCATGAAAGGGATCGCCTGCTCCTCGAATTCGCGCCGAGGGTCGCTGACCGTTTCTGCGGTTGCCGTGTCATCCATCACCGGCCAGTCTAGGCCGCTGAGGTCCACGGACTCGCGTTCCAGCGTTGCGAGCATGCTCTCTCCTTCTCGACGAGTACCCGCCATTCGATCGGGGCGGACACTCGCGTTTACTAAGGTGGGAACCGATGAGCGCCAACAGGTATTCCCCCTCCCCTGTCCAGGGCGTCTATGTCGCGCCGTCCATTGCCGATTCCGTCCATGCGACGGTGACCGTTCCCGGGTCGAAATCCCTGACGAATCGCGAACTCATCATCGCCGCGATCGCCGACGGTCCCGGCCGTCTGATCGCCCCGCTGCACTCGGATGACTCCCGCCGGATGGTCGAGGCCCTGCGCGCGCTGGGCGTCGGAATCGAAGAGGTCGAGGCGAGCGGGGAGTTCGGGCCGGACCTCGTCATCACGCCCGCGAAGCTCACCGGCGGCACGACGGTCGACTGCGGCCAGGCCGGCACGGTGATGCGCTTCATCGCCCCCCTCGCAGGCCTCGCCCAGCACGACGTCCATCTCACCGCTCACGAGACGGCTCTGCATCGGCCCATGGGCGGACTCATCAGTGCGCTCCGAGACCTCGGAGTCGACATCGACGACGAGGGAACGTGGGCGCTGCCCTTCACCGTGCGAGGCCACGGGCGGATCCGGGGCGGGCGCGTCGAGATCGATGCCTCGGCGTCGAGTCAGTTCGTGTCCGGGCTGCTGCTCGCCGCACCTCGGTTCGATGTCGGACTGCACCTCGTGCACACCGGCGATCATCTGCCGAGCCTCCCCCACATCGACATGACCATCGAGGCGCTCAGCCGTCGCGGCATCCGCATCGAACGCCCGGCGACCGGCGAATGGCTCGTCGAGGCGGGCGTGCCGCGCGCGAAGGAGATCGCGATCGAACCCGATCTCTCCAACGCCGCCCCGTTCCTCGCCGCCGCACTGGTGACCGGAGGCTCGGTGTCCGTCCCCGGCTGGCCGGTGCATTCCACGCAGCCGGGCGCTCTCCTCCCCGAGATCCTGCAGGCGATGGGGGCGCACGTCGGCCGTCACAGCGGCACGCTCACGGTCAAGGCCGGAACCGAGATCCATGGCCTCGACATCGACCTGTCCGCGGCGAGCGAGCTGACCCCCACGCTCGTCGGGCTCGCGGCCTTCGCCTCCGGCCCCACGACCATCCGCGGCATCGGACACATCCGCTTGCATGAGACAGACCGGATCGCAGCCCTGATCGGGAACATCCGCGCGCTGGGCGGAGAGGCGGAGGAGCTCTCCGACGGACTCCGCATCATCCCGCGGACGCTGCACGGCGGCGGCTGGGCCGCTCATCACGATCACCGGATGGCGACGACGGGTGCGCTCATCGGTCTGCGCGTCCCCGGAGTCGAGATCGATGACATCGGCACGACGTCGAAGACCCTGCCCGAGTTCACCCTCCTCTGGGAGCGAATGCTGCGAGGCGCATCCGCGTGAGCTGGCTCGACGACTCCGACGACCTCGACGACGACTTCGAGGAGTATGACGAGAGCAACATCCGCACGCGTCCGAACCCGAAGGCGAACCGTCCGCGCACCAAGCGACGGCCCGCGCACGACGACGCGCAGATCGGGCGTGTGCTCGGCGTCGACCGTGGCCGGTACTCGGTGCTGCTCGACGAGGACACCCCCGCCGAGCGCATGATCACCGCCGCGCGAGCGCGCGAGCTGCGACGCAACCCCATCGTCACCGGCGATCAGGCGAAGGTCGTCGGCGACACGTCGGGTGATGACGGCACCCTCGGGCGGATCATCGGGATCGCCGATCGCACGTCGCTGCTGCGACGCAGCGCGGACGACACGGACCAGGTCGAGCGCGTCATCGTGGCGAACGCCGATCAGATGCTGGTGGTGGTCGCGGCCGCCGATCCCGAGCCGCGAGCCAGGCTCGTCGACCGCTATCTCGTCGCCGCGCTGGATGCCGGCATCCGCCCCCTCCTCGTCGTCACCAAGACCGACCTCGCCGACCCGACCGCGTTCCTCTCCCACTTCGACGGCCTCGATCTGCGCGTCTTCACGAGCGCCCAGGAGGAGATGCCCGTCGAGGAGATCGGCGCAGCGCTCGTCGGCCATTCGACGGTGTTCGTCGGACACTCCGGGGTGGGCAAGTCGACCCTCGTCAACGCGCTCGTGCCGAGCGCTCTGCGGGCGACAGGACATGTCAACCAGGTGACCGGACGCGGGCGTCACACCTCGTCGTCCACGGTCTCCCTCCGCTACGTCGGTGAGGCCGGCAACGGGTGGGTGATCGACACCCCCGGTGTGCGCTCCTTCGGCCTCGGTCATGTCGACCCGGCGAACATCCTCGCCGCGTTCACCGAGCTCGCGATCATCGCGGAGGAATGCCCGCGCGGGTGCACGCACCTGGCGGACGCCCCCGATTGCGCTCTCATCGAAGCCGCCGAGAGCGGAGAGCTGAACGAGACCGGACGTGCGCGTCTGGACTCGTTGCAGCGACTCCTCCAGACCTTCGCCGACAAGGCCGAGCAGGCGTCCGGCCGCTAGGCTGGAGCCGTGACTGTGCGCCTCGAACCCGGAACCACTGCCCCCGACTTCACCCTGCTCGACCAGGACGGTTCGCCCGTCCGCCTCGAGGATCTGCGCGGGCAGAAGACCGTGCTCTACTTCTACCCCGCCGCCATGACGCCGGGCTGCACGACTCAGGCGTGCGACTTCCGCGACAGCATCTCGTCGTTGCAGGGCGCCGGCTACCGGGTGATCGGGATCTCCCGCGACGAGCCCGCCACGCTCGCGAAGTTCCGTGAACGCGACGGCCTGACCTTCACGCTCCTCAGCGACCCCGATCACGCTGTGCACACGGCCTACGGGGCGTGGGGCGAGAAGATGAACTACGGGAAGAAGGTCAAAGGCGTGCTGCGCTCGACCTTCGTGCTCGACGAGTCGGGATCGATCACGCTCGCCCAGTACAACGTCAAGGCCACCGGCCACGTCGCACGTCTGCGCAGACTGCTCGGCATCGACGCCTGAGCGTCACTCCGCGGGGCGTTCGTTCTCCGCGCGAGTGCTCGCGATCAGCAGCACGAAGCCGAGCAGCGCCGGGAGCCCGACCCCGAACGTGAACGCCCATGCGATCGGCTGGATCGTGAGCGAAGCCAGGGCGATGGCGATCGCGAGCACCTGGAAGACCACGCCACCGGAACGTGCCCAAGACCGTCCTGATCTGGTGCCGATCGCGAAGGCCACGAGTGCGACGGCTCCGATCAGCGTCAGGACGATGAGGGCGAGCGCTGTCGGCAGCGAGGACGCATCGCCTGCCCCGAGACCGAAGACCTCGATCAGAGCGATCACGAGGAGCGCAGCCCCCTCGATTGCGAGGACCGCCGCAGCTGCCAGGGCGAGGCCGGGTGAGCGCACGATGTGTCTCCTGAGAATCGAATGAGAAGCGGCGAAACCCTTGATTTCGCCGGTTTCATGTAACAGAATAGACAGCGTCATGTGCTCCCACAGCGGCGTGGGGCGGGCTCAACGCCCGCATCACAGAATGCGGGCATCCGTCCGTATCTCATACAGGGTAGCTGAACCCGATCTGCACCCGAAATCCGAGTCGTCGCATTGCGATGATGCACGAAAATCCACACCGAGGAGCCCCCATGGACTGGCGCGACAAGGCCGCCTGCTTGACTGTCGATCCCGAGCTGTTCTTCCCCGTAGGGAACACCGGCCCGGCCGTCGACCAGATCGAGAAGGCGAAGACCGTTTGCGCCACCTGCACGGTGACCGAGATCTGCCTGCAGTACGCCCTGGAGTCCAGCCAGGACTCGGGCGTGTGGGGCGGCCTCTCCGAAGACGAGCGCCGCGCACTCAAGCGCCGCGCCGCGCGCGCCCGCCGCGCTTCCTGAACATACGACAAGGCGGCCCGAGACGATGTCTCGGGCCGCCTTGTCGTATCCGGTCGGTGGTCGCTATTTCGTGAGCCAGCGAAGCGGGATGTCGATGACGACCTCCGTGCCCTCGCCCTCGCTCCCCCGCCACTCGATGGAGCCGCTGAGCTCGCCCTGGATGAGAGTCCTGATGATCTGCGTGCCGAGTCCCTGACCGATCCGCCCCTCGGGCAGCCCGCTTCCGGTGTCGCGCACCGTGACCCGGAGGTTCTCCTCGGTACGCGCGGCGTCGATCGTGACCATCCCCTCCTGACCCGCGAGCCCGTGCTCGACCGCGTTGGTGACGACCTCCGTGAGCGCCAGGGCGAGCGGCGTCGCGTACTCGCTCGGCAGCACGCCGAAGCGACCGGTCGACTGAGTGCGTGCTCGGGTGTTCGGCGCCGAGGCGACCTCCGCCACGAGTTTCAGCACACGGTGGAAGACCTCGTCGAAGTCGACCTTCTGCGTGAGTCCCTGGGCGAGCGTGTCGTGCACGACGGCGATCGAATCGACACGTCGCATCGCCTGGGTCAGCGCCTCGCGTGCTTCATCCGAATGCGTGCGTCGCGCTTGGATGCGCAACAGCGATGCCACCGTCTGCAGGTTGTTCTTCACACGATGGTGGATCTCGCGGATCGTCGCGTCCTTGGTGATGAGCTCCTGCTCCTGATGGCGGAGCTCCGACACATCACGGCACAGCAGGATGGCACCGATTCGCGTTCCGTGGTCTTTCAACGGGATCGCACGCAACGACACCGTGACGCCACGCGCCTCGATGTCCGTGCGCCACGGCGCCCGTCCGGTCACGACCACCGGCAGGGACTCGTCGACCTGACGGGAAGGCGGGACGAGGCGCGTAGTGACCTCGGCGAGCGATTCGCCCTCGAGTTCATCATCGAACCCCATGCGGTTGAAAGCCGAGAGGGCGTTCGGACTCGCGAAGGTGGTGATGCCGTCGACGTCGATGCGGATGAGTCCGTCGGATGCCCGCGGAGCGCCGCGACGGGGCGATGTCGGAGCAGCGGGGTCGGGGAAGCTGCCGTCGGCGATCATCCGGAAGATGTCGTTCGCGCACTCGTCGAAGGTGATCTGCTGTCGGGACGGAGTCCGCGCCTCGCCGAGGTTCGTGTGCCGGGTGACCACCCCGATGACCGTCGTCTGACGGTCACCACCGTGTCTCTCGTTGACGATGGGCACCGCACGGACTCGCGTCGGAGTCTCCTCGAACCAATCGGGAGAGGACGAGTCCACGATCTCTGCGGAGTCGAACGCGCCCTGCACCTGGGTGCGCCACTGCGGACGCACTCGCTCGCCGACGATGTCACGGTAGAACAGGGTCGCCGCGCCGCTCGGCCGCGCATGCGCCACGGCGACGAACGAGCCGTCGTCGGTCTGGAGCCAGACCACGATGTCCGCCGATGCGAGATCGGCGAGGAGCTGGCCGTCACCGGCGAGGCGATGCAGCCACTCCACATCGTTGTCGGTCAGAAGGCCCTGGGCATGGGCGAGATCGCTGAGGGTTGACACATCCCCAGCCTAGAGCGAGTCGGCTCAGAGAACCGCCAGCGACGTCGCTCGCCAACGACGGTCCAGGCCCTCGAGACGGATCGCGACCGCTCGCGTCCGCCCGGGACCGGCGACCACGACCACGGCCTCGACCTTGCCGTCGACGGGCTCGGTCACTCGGATGGAGAGTATCTCGAACGTCGGGCGCGCAGGCGAGACCCCCCTCGCGCTGCGCGCCCTCGCCGACAGGTTCGCCCGCGTCACCAGACTCCGGTACGCATCCTCGTTGAACCAGCGGGCGAGCTGATCGACTTCTCTGATCCCCGCGAGCACTTCGAGCACGCCCTGCGTCAGGCTCCGCAGCAGCGGTTGCGGATCGGGCAGCTCGGCGCGGGGCGTCGGTTGCGCGGCGAAGTACTCGTGAAGCGTCATCTGTGGCACTCTCCATCGGGGAAGACTGCGCCCAGTAGAGCACGCACCAGAAGGCCGTCCAGCTCGGTTTCGTGATCTATGTGGATAACTCGTACATGGTGCCGTCCACATCATTTACGGTGGGGCGCGTGCACTGGGATCGACTGTTCGAAGACCTCGAGGGCCAGCTGGCCTCGGAGTGGGAAAGCGAGCGCGCGGCGCTGGACGCGGAGTCGGAGCGGCTGCGCGTCTCGCGCCTCGAGCTGCGCAGCCGGCTCCGAGTCCTGTGTGCCTCGGCCGCTCCCGCGACCATAGATCTTCCCGGGGGCATGCGCATCCGGGCGCGGCTGCACTCGCTGGGTTCCGATTGGGTCGCGGCGGCCATGATCGAGACAGAAGACGCCTCCGCCCGACGATCCACACGGATCCTGCCCCTGCATGCCGTGCGGGGTCTCAGCATCGACCACGGTCTGCTGCTCGCCAGCCTCGAGGATTCGGAGGCGTCCGCGCCCGTCCTCCGCGAGCGGATGTCGCTGGGGTTCGTCCTCCGTGACCTCGGACGTCGGCGCGTACCCGTCAGGGTCGTCAGCATCGACGGATCCGACTTCCACGGAACAGTCGATCGAGCGGGTGCCGATCATCTCGATCTGGCGCTGCACGACCCGGGCGATGCCCGAACGGCCTCAGCCGTCCGCGGCTTCCGGATCATCCCGTTCGCGGCCGTGACATCGGTCCAGACCGTCGGCGATCAGATGCCCTGACGGCGCGAGGTGCCCCATACCTCCGGGAAGCTCGCCTCGTTCGCCTGGTGCCAGAGTGCGATCCGCCTGGCCTCTTCGGACTGTTCATCGAGGTACTCCGAGAGGCTCGACTCCTCGATGCGCCACCTCGCGGGCGAACCGAGCTTCGACCCTCGAAGACGCCCCTGATAGACGAGCTCGATGACCTCGTCCACCTCGATGCTGAGCAGCTCGGCCACCTGCGACGGCGCAAGGAAGCGCGGTGCGGTCGAGGATGAGTCAGGCATCGTCCCATTCTCCCCCCACCGCACTGACGCACCCGCACCTCGCGCATGCTGTGGATAAGTCTCGAGCGTGCTGAGCGATATCTGTGACCATGTCGCAATGAACAAGTTCGCCCGTACTCGGCGCGCCTTCTGGGGCGACGTCCGCTTCCTCATCGGCATCGTGCTGGTCGTGCTCTCGATCGGCGGCGTCTGGGCCGTCGTCACCGCGTCGGGGCCGACCACTCCTGTGCTCCAGGCGACCCGGACGATCGTCAGAGGCGAGGCTCTCGTCTCCGGAGACTTCCGCGTCGTCGACGTCGGTCTCGGCACCATCGCAGATCGCTATCTCGCCCCGCAGGACCTCCGCCCCGGACTCGTGGCGTCGCGCACCATCGCGTCAGGCGAGCTGATGGCCGGCTCCTCGACAGAGGATGCGGACGACAGCCGGACGACGACGATCGTCGTGGAGAGCAGTACCGGAATACCCGCGGACGTCGAGGCAGGCACGGTCGTCGAGCTGTGGCATGCACCGCCACTGGACGACGACGAGGGCACCCTCGACGCGCCCCGCATCCTCGTGGCCGATGCGACCGTCGCGTCGGTCATCACGACCGACGCGATGCTCGCCGCCGGCGGCACGTCGGTCGAGGTCGTCATCGACCGGGCCGAGGTGGCCGAGGTGCTCGCGGCCATCACCGGTGGCTCCGTGCTGTCGATCGTGCCGGTCGGATCCACCCCATGACCTCCGTGGTGCTGGTGCTGCCACCGGGACGAGCCTCTGCCCTGGCTGATGAGCTCGAGATCGAGGGCGTCCACGTGGCCGCGATCGCTCCGCCGGGTGGTGTCCTCCCGCTGCCTGCCGACATCGATGCCGTGATCGTCGCCGTCAGCCGCCGCGTGATGACACCCGAGTTCATCGCAGCGTGCGACAGGGCGGCTGTGCGGATCGTTCCCCTCGGCGACGGCGACAGCCGACTCCTGGGGCGCTACGGCCTCGCCGCACCGCTTCCCGCCGATGCGAGCGGCTGGGCGGTCGCTCGCGCGCTGATCGCCGATGTTCCCGAGGCGATCGCTTCCGCGCCGCAGGCCCCGCATCGGGTCACCGCTGTCTGGGGCCCGGCCGGCTCCCCCGGACGCTCCACGATCGCGATCCAGCTCGCTGTCGAACTCGCCAGAACAGGGCGCCGTACGGCTCTGGTCGATGCGGACACCGTGGCACCGTCGCTCGCGCTGCTGCTGGGGCTCAGCGACGACGCACCCGGGATCGCCGCAGCCTGCCGACGCGCGGAGCTCGGCGCCCTCGACTCCGCCGAACTGACCCGTCTGGCGAGCGTGCTCGAGACGAGTGCGGGCGAGATCGACGTGCTCGGGGGAATCAATCGTCCCGGTCGGTGGCCGGAACTCTCCGCAGATCGTCTGCGTTCCGCGCTCACGGCGTGCCGCACCTGGGCCGAGGAGACCGTGGTCGACGTGTCGGGCGCTTTCGACGCCGACGACGAGGCCACCTACGACATCACGGGCCCGCGCAGGCACGCGGCCACCGTCACCGCGCTGCAGGAGGCGGATGCGATCGTGGCCGTCGCATCCGCCGATCCGGTCGGGATCAGCCGCTTCATCCGGGATCATGCCGAGCTTCGCCGCCTCATCGGCACGACGTCGAGCCACATCGTGGTGAATCGCGTCCGTCCAGGGCCGCTCGGCATCGACGCTCGCGGGCAGATCCGGCGAACGCTCGAACGCTTCGCCGGCATCACCGAAGTCACCTTCCTGCCGTTCGATCAGCGCGCAGCCGACGCCGCCCTGCTGCATGCCCGGCCGATGGCCGATCTCACGCCGCGGTCGGCCCTGGTCGCAGCCGTGCGTCGCCTCGTCTCCGCCTACACCCCGGAGGGCACGGCTGCGGCTACTGCCGATAGCTCGAGAGGAAATTCCCGAGGCGCTCGACGGCTTCTGCGAGCACGCGCGGCTCGGGAAGCGTGACGAGCCTCAGGTGGTCCGGGGTCGGCCAGTTGAAGCCGGTTCCCTGCACGAGCAGTATGTGCTCCGACACGAGGAGATCGTAGACGAGCTTGGCGTCGTCGCGGATCTCGTGGACATTCGGGTCGAGGCGCGGGAACGCGTAGAGGGCACCCTCCGGCTTGACGCAGGACACACCGGGAATCGACTCGAGCCCCTCCCACGCGATGTCGCGCTGCTCGTGCAGCCGACCGGTCGGCGCGATGAGCGAGTCGATCGACTGCACACCGCCGAGCGCCGCCTGCACCGCGTACTGTGCCGGGACGTTGGGGCAGAGCCGTGTCGACGCGAGCAGATTGATCCCCTCGAGGAACCCCTTCGCGTGCGACTGCGGGCCGGTGATCACGAGCCATCCGGAACGGTAGCCGGCGACGCGATAGGTCTTCGAGAGTCCGTTGAAGGTCAGGCACAGGAGGTCGGGCGCCAGGGTCGCGGTCGGGATGTGGACGGCCCCGTCGAACAGGATGCGGTCGTAGATCTCGTCGGAGAGGAGCAGCAGCTGGTTCTCACGCGCGATCTGCACCATTCCCTCGAGGATCTCGCGCGAGTACACGACACCTGTCGGGTTGTTGGGGTTGATGATGACGAGAGCCTTGGTCCGCGGAGTGATCTTCGAGCGGATGTCCTCGAGGTCGGGCTGCCAGCCGTTCTCCTCGTCGCAGAGGTAGTGCACGGGGGTACCGTCGGCGAGACTCGTCATCGCGGTCCACAGCGGGTAGTCCGGTGCCGGGATCAGCACCTCGTCTCCCTCGTCGAGGAGCGCCTGCATCGTCATCGTGATGAGCTCGGAGACGCCGTTCCCGAGGAAGACGTCCTCCGGGTCGAAACGAGGGAATCCCTCGATCTCCTCGTAGCGGCTGACGACAGCACGGCGAGCCGAGATGATGCCCTTGCTGTCGCTGTACCCGTGTGCGGTCGGAAGCGCTGCGAGCATGTCGTGCACGATCTGGTGCGGCGCCTCGAAACCGAAGATCGCCGGATTCCCCGTGTTGAGCTTGAGGATGCGGTGCCCCTCGGCCTCAAGCCGCGCCGCCTCGACGAGCGTGTTTCCACGGATCTCGTACAGGACGTTCTTGAGCTTCGACGACTGGTCGAAGTGGCGCGTTGGTGTCATTGCGCAAGCCTACAGCGACAGAAAGAGGGGCCGGATCCACCCGGATCCGGCCCCTCGCGACGCATCGCGCCTACTTCTTCTTCTTGCCCTGAGCGCGGCGCTGCTCGCGGTTGCCCGCTGCCGGCGCCGCCGCCTCGGTGCGCTGACCGAAGGCCCCGCGAGCAGCCTGCTCGGGCTCGGCAGCCTCGGCCGGCGCCTGGCGAGCCGCGGCAGCCTGGCGCAGCTTCTCGGTCGCCGCCTGCTGCACCTGACCGCGATCGTTGCGGACCTCGACCTCGCCCGCGTCGTTCGCCGCCGAGTACTCGAGGCGCTGTTCGCCGCCGCCGTCGGCCAGGCCCTTGGCCTCGACCTCGGCGGTCTGCGAATCGCCCGCGCGGCGGACCTCGACCTCGAGGTTGTAGAGGTATCCGACGGACTCCTCCTTGATCTGTCCCATCATCGACTGGAACATCGCGTAGCCCTCGCGCTGGTACTCGATGAGCGGGTCGCGCTGTGCCATGGCCCGCAGGCCGATGCCGTCCTTCAGGTAGTCCATCTCGTAGAGGTGATCGCGCCAGCGGCGGTCGAGCACCTGAAGCACCACCCGGCGCTCGAGCTCACGGGTGGCCGCGTCTCCGAGGGACTCCTCACGGGTCTCATAGGCGATCTTGGCGTCGGAGAGGAGCTCCCGGGTCAGCCCGTCGGCCGTGATGCCGCCCTTGCGGTCAGCCGCCTCGGAGACGACCTCGTCGATCGTCACGCTCACCGGGTAAAGCGTCTTGAGCTCGGTCCAGAGCGCGTCGAAGTCCCAGCTCTCGTTGTGACCCTCACCCGTGTGGTCGCGGACCACGCCGCTGATCGCGTCTTCGATGAAGTGCTGCACACGGTCGGCGATGTCGTCACCCTGAAGGATGTGCCGACGGTCGGCGTAGATCGCCTCGCGCTGACGGTTCAGGACGTCGTCGTACTTGAGGACGTTCTTGCGCATCTCCGCGTTGCGGGACTCGACCTGCGACTGCGCGCTGCGGATGGCGCGCGAGACGAGCCCCGATTCGATCGGCACGTCGTCGGGGAAGTTGGTGCGCGAGAGGATCGCCTCTGCGGCGCCGGACTGGAACAGACGCATCAGGTCGTCGGTCAGGCTCAGGTAGAAGCGGCTCTCGCCGGGGTCGCCCTGACGCCCGGATCGACCGCGCAGCTGGTTGTCGATTCGACGCGACTCGTGACGCTCGGTTCCGAGGACGTACAGTCCACCGGCCTCGATGACCTTCTCGGCCTCTTCGGTCACCACGGCCTTCATCGACTCGTAGGTCTCGTCCCAGGCGACCTCGTACTCTTCGGGCGTCTCGACGGGATCGAGCCCCTTGCCCTTGAGCTCCTGAACGGCGAGGAACTCGGCGTTACCTCCGAGCATGATGTCCGTGCCTCGGCCGGCCATGTTCGTGGCGACCGTGACGGCGCCCAGGCGGCCCGCGCGGGCCACGATCTCCGCCTCACGCGCGTGGTTCTTCGCGTTGAGGACCTCGTGCTTGACACCCTTCTTGGCGAGGAGGCGCGAGAGGTACTCGCTCTTCTCGACGCTGACGGTGCCGACGAGCACGGGCTGTCCGTTCGAGTGGCGCTCGGCGATGTCCTCGACGACCTGCGCGAACTTCGCCGTCTCGTTCTTGTAGACGAGGTCAGACTGATCCTTCCGGACCATGGGGCGGTTCGTCGGGATCGGGATCACGCCGAGCTTGTAGGTCGACATGAACTCGGCCGCCTCGGTCTCGGCGGTACCGGTCATGCCGGCGAGCTTGTCGTACAGACGGAAGTAGTTCTGGAGCGTGACGGTGGCGAGAGTCTGGTTCTCGGCCTTGACCGGCACGGCTTCCTTGGCCTCGATGGCCTGGTGGATGCCCTCGTTGTAGCGGCGTCCCACGAGGATTCGACCGGTGTGCTCGTCGACGATCATGACCTCGTCGTTCATGACGACGTAGTCGGTGTCCTTCTTGAACAGCGCGAGCGCCTTGATCGAGTTGTTGAGGAAGGAGATCAGCGGGGTGTTGGCCGACTCGTAGAGGTTGTCGATGCCGAGGTAGTCCTCGACCTTCTCGATGCCCGGCTCGAGGACTCCCACCGTGCGCTTCTTCTCGTCGACCTCGTAGTCCACACCGGCCTCGAGGGTGCGGGCGATCTTCGCGAACTCGGCGAACCAGCGGTTGGCCTCACCCGACGAGGGGCCGGAGATGATGAGCGGCGTGCGGGCCTCGTCGATGAGGATGGAGTCGACCTCGTCGACGATCGCGAAGTAGTGCTCGCGCTGGACGAGATCCTCCTTGCGCCATGCCATGTTGTCGCGGAGGTAGTCGAAGCCGAACTCGTTGTTGGTGCCGTAGGTGATGTCCGACGCGTACTGCTCGCGCCGCACGGCCGGAGTCTGTCCGGAGACGATGATCCCGGTCGTCATTCCAAGTGCGCGGTAGACGCGGCCCATGAGCTCGGCCTGGTAGCTCGCGAGGAAGTCGTTGACGGTGATGACGTGCACGCCTTCGCCGGCGATCGCGTTGAGGTAGGCGGGGAAGGTCGCCACGAGGGTCTTGCCCTCACCGGTCTTCATCTCGGCGATGTTGCCGAGGTGGAGCGCCGCGCCGCCCATGATCTGGACGTCGTACGCCCGCATGCCCAGCGTGCGCTTCGCAGCCTCGCGGACGGCGGCGAACGCCTCGGGCATCAGCTGATCGAGCGACTCTCCCTTGGCGAAACGCTCACGCAGCTCGACGGTCTCGTTGCGCAGCTCGTCGTCCGTGAGCTTGGAGATGTCCTCTTCCAGCGCGTTCACGGCCTTCACCACCTGATTCAGGCGACGGATGACCCGCCCTTCACCGGCGCGCAGCAGCTTCTCAAGAGGATTGGCCACAGATGTCATCTCCCTGTCGATGGGTCCGGGGCGCCACGTGTCGGGCGCGCACCAGGCATACGTTGTCATGTTACCGGTCCGTGACCTGCACGTCGTCTGCATGCCGCGCCCGCGTCCTGTTTCCGAGTATGTATATATTGATCCACGACCCGGGAGGTCTCACATGTCGGTTCGACAGAGTCTGCTCGCGATCCTCGCGCAGGGACCGTGCTACGGACACCAGCTTCGCCATGAGTTCGACCGCCGGACGGGCTCCGTGTGGCCGCTCAACGTCGGGCAGATCTACAACACTCTCGAGCGCCTAGAACGAGACGGGCTCGTGGACCGTGGCGACGCCGACGCGCAGGGGCACGTCTACTGGGAGATCACCGAGGCCGGGATGACGGAGGTCGACCGCTGGCTCGCAGCACCCGTGGAGCGGGGTCTGGCGACCAGGGACGAGCTCGCGATCAAGCTGGCCGTCGCGGCGACGCTTCCCGGCGCGGATGCCGCGGATGTGGTCGCAACACAGCGCGTGGCCTCTCGACGTCATCTCGGGACACTCCGCGACGTCAGAGATTCGCGGGAGGACGACACGCCTGAAGGCCTCGCCTGGTCGCTCGTCGTCGATTCGATGATCTTCGCGGCCGATGCCGAGCTGCGCTGGCTCGACCATGTGCAGGACCGCCTCGCCGAGCATCCGGAGCACGCGGTCGCGCTCGAGCTGACGGCCGACCGCCCCAAGCGCGGGCGGCCGGCGCGTCCGTCCGTCGCTGCCCTCGCCTGATCGACGTTCGCCTGGAGCGGATGCACAGCCAGCACTCTCGCTCGGGAAACTAGGATCGGTCGTATGGCTGGAATATGGGGCAGACGCAAGCGCGAGCAGGAAGAACTGGCCGCACAGGATGCCGATCTCGCACGGCGTGCCGAGCAGTCGCTCGTCGCAGCCGACGAGCGCATCAGAAGCACCTCCGATGAGCTGGCGTTCGCCGAGGCGGAGCTCGGAGAGCAGCTCACCAGCGACCTGAAGAAGGCACTGAGCGCCGTACGCACCCATCTGCGTGAGGCCTTCCAGATGCACCAGCTCAACCACGACGAGATCCCCGACACCGCGGAGGAGCTGCGCACCCGCAACGCTCGCATCGTGCAGTTGTGCGAGTGGGCACAGGATCTGCTCGATGAGAAGACCTCCGACCTCGCGACATCGATCTCCAAGGTCCGTCGGGCGCCCGAGGTGATCGCGCAGGTCCGCGCGGATGCCGCGGAGCTGAGCACACGGATCCCGCAGACGAATGAGACCGTCGCGCGCCTCTCCTCGCGGTACGCCGATTCTGCGATGCATCAGATCACGGCCAGCGCCGCCGAAGCGGAGCAGCTCATCGCCTTCGCCACGCATGGCGCCGCCGTCTCCGAGCGTCGTCGCGCGGCGAAGCAGAACGAGGAGGCGAACCTCGCCCTCGAGACCGCGACCGAGGCCACCCGCCGCGCGTCCGCCCTGCTCGACGCCGTCGAGGACTTCGAGATCGAGGCGCTCCGTGCCGAGTCGACACTCGCCGAGGTCGTGGCGGATTCGAGGAGCGACCTGATCGCCGCGCGCACCGCACCGCAGGTGCCGGCGGTGGCAGCCGCGGTGTCAGCGCTGCAGGACGCGCTGAGCGCCCTCTCCCCCGCAGGAACACCCGGCGACCCCTTCGCCGAGCTCTCTCAGCTTCGCGGGGCGAACACAGCCCTCGACGATGCCATCGCCACAGCGCGTCATCGCGCCGAGCATCCCCTGCCCAGCATCCCGCAGGTCCAGCACGCCATCGACGACGCGGATCGCCAGCTGGGCGTCGCTCGCGGACTCATCGCAGGACACCGCGGGTGGATCGGCGCCGACGCACGCACCCGGCTCGCGGAGGCCGAGCGCCTGCGCGTGGATCTGTCCGACCTGCTGCCCGCCGAGGAGACGCGTGACGAGGCGCTCGCCAGCGCTCGCCGTGTCGCGCACCTCGCCGCCGAGGCCCTGCAACTCGCACAGCGCGACATCGACTCGTCCCGCCCGCAGGATCAGGGGTGGGGCGGCGGAGGCGACGGCTGGGGCGGCGGCGGCTGGAGCGGCGGCGGCCGACGCGGAGGCGGAGGCGACATCGCCTCCGGCATCCTCGGAGGACTCGTCATCGGAAGCATCCTCGACGGGATCTTCGACTGACCCGCACAGCCCGGACGCGAGAACGGCCCGACTCCTTCCGGAGTCGGGCCGTTCTGCGTGTGAGCCTCAGGAAGCGAGCGCTTCGGACGGCGGCGCCGCCGTCTCGAGTGCGATCACACCGTAGTCCCAGCCCTTGCGGCGGTAGACCACGCTCGGGTGGTCGGTGCGCACGTCGACGAACAGGAAGAAGTCGTGACCGACGAGCTCCATGCGGTCGACCGCTTCTTCGACGGTCATCCATTCGGCGCCGAAGTTCTTCGTGCGAATGACGACCGGCGAGTAGACCTCGTCTTCATCGTTCTGGATCGGCACGGCCCCGGTCGCGACGGCGCGAAGCACGTCGACGGATGCCGGCTGGACGTCGATGCCCTCCAGCGCTCCGCTCTCCTTCTCGAAGTGCGCTCCACGGGGATGCTGTCGTCCGTCGACTCGCTTCTCCTTGGCCCTGCGCAGCTGTTCGGCCATCTTGTCGACCGCGAGGTCGAGGGCGACGAACTTGTCGCCGTCGGTGGCCTCCGCACGGACGACGGGCCCCTTGCTGATCAGCGTCAGCTCGACCGTCTCATCGGGCACGTGCCCGTTCCGATACACCCGGTGGGTGACCTTGACGTCCAGTCGCTGCGCACGAGATGCGAACGTCTGGATCTTGGCGATCTTCTCTTCGACAACGGTGCGGAATCGGTCAGTGATACCCACCCCGACGCCAACGATGCTCGTTTCCATTGCTGCCTCCTTGTCCCGGTCCTCCCGGCCAAGGGCGGACCGTGGTCGCCTTGTGACCCCCCACGGTAGTCCGCCTGACCGCGGATGTCACGGGTCATTTCCTGCGTGTCCCCGATGCGTTCGCATTCCGTTCACTGTGACGTGGGGTGGCGGCGAGCGCGACCGCCGCGATGACGCGGAAGCCCGCGTCACGGAGCACGTGCGCCGCCTCGTCGAAGGTCGCGCCCGTGGTCACCACGTCGTCCACGAGGACCACCGGCTCGTCGCGTCCGGTGAATCGCGTCCGCATGGTCCCCCGCACGTTCGCGGCTCTACGCGCCGCGTCGAGCCCGCGCTGATCGAGTCGGCGACGACGCACCACCAGCATCCGCTGAGGAATGAAGCCCGCACGTCGGATCAGGATCTCCGGTACGCGGAACCCCCGTCTGCGGAAAGCGCTCGTGGACGTCGGAATCGGAATCACATGCACCGGATCGTCGTCCTCGCCCCTGAGAGCGACGCTCAGCGCCTCTCGGAGAGCAGCCCCCAGCGGGCGGGCGAGCAGGGTCTGGCCTTCGTCTTTGAGCGCTCGGATGCACCTCCCGGCCACGTCGTCGAAGGTCATCCCGGCGACCACCCGCAGTCCCGCCGGGGTGCTCGCCTCGACCGGCTCCTGTCGGAGCCTGCTCCTGCATGAGGCGCAGAGCACCGTCTCAGGTCGGCCGCAGCCCGCACAGGTCGCCGCGAGCAGCAGAGCCAGGATCTCCTGACCGATGGTGACGAGCGACGACGTCGAAGGCATCCGTCGATCGTGCCTCAGCGCCTCGACACCGCGCCGCCGCATCAGGCTCCACGGCACACTTCTGTGCGTCACGTGACCGTGCGCGTGGACCGTGCAGGAAGGGTGAGGCGGTCAGTGCCCCGCCCGTGTCGCTAGCACGGAGACACCGTCCGTCGACTCGCTCCATGCCGACCCGCTCCGCGCGAACACCGCTCCTTCGGCGCCGAGCACACGCAGCCCCGAGGCGGAGCGGGAGCCGGCGATCGACACAGCGCCGGTCGGAGCCACCTCGGATGTGCCCGGCCCTCCGACGATCTGGGTGAGGACCATCCGATCGTTCAGATCCATCAGCAGACCCAGACGATCGCCACCGAGCCAGACCAGACCGCTGACGCCGCCCTCCAGCTGGGTCAGCGGCTCTGCGGGGCCGAGCTCGGTCGGCGCACCCGCGTCGTCGCGGATGACCGAGGAGACCACCACCCAGCGTTCTCCGCCGACCACGACGACAGCCGCGACGCGCGCGCCGTCCGCCGAGACACGCAGTGCCGAGATGGCGGAGGCGTCCGGCCAGGCGCCCGCGATCCCGAGGGGCGCGACGTCACTGCCGATCGCCTGCAGCGCTTTGGGAGCGTTCGACGGCACGGACCAGGTGAACCCGTAAGGGTCCATGGACGGACGTATCAGCGACGCCCTGCCATCGAGCTCGTTGAACCCGTCGTCTCCCGTGAGATACACGTGCCCGTCCGCCAGCTGGACGGCTGCGTTCGAGCCGTCGATCGCGACATCGATCGCGGTGATCGACTGCGTCGCGGCGAGGATGTCCTCGGTCACGCCGGGGATGGGCGTGATCTCGCTGCCGACCAGGGAGCCGAACTCGCCGCCCTTGAGCACGAGACTGCCGGGGTCCGCCGGGTCCTCCACGAGTTTGACGACGCCCGCGTCGAGTGTGCGTCCGTCGACGCTGAAACGCACCTGGTCGACCTGCACGCCGGCCGCCGCGAGGGTCTCCTGCAGCTGCGTGCGCATGCGTGCGAGCGTCTTCGGATCAAGACCCAGAGCGGCGCGGTTCAGCGCGACGTCCGCGACCTGATCCGCGTCGATCGGCACGGCGTCCCGCGCGAGCTGGACCCCCTGCGGGAAGGCGCTCTGCACGGCGGGATCGAGCCACGGGCTCGGCGCGCCGCCGATCAGCGACTGGGCGATCGTCGTCGCGACCGTCGCCCGTCTCGGGAACCAGCGAACATCGGGAACGAGCCTCTCCCAGGTCTGGTCGTAGTACTGCAGCGCGTAGTCGTCGTAGACGCGCGCGAACCGCGACTCGTCGATCACGACGCCGTCAGGAGCCTCGGTGATGCGCCACTGGCCGTCGGTGCGAACCACGACGAACGCCGAATTCGACGCCCCGAACGCCTCGGAGTACGCCCCGGTCGCGTCGACGCTCGCCACCTGATCGAATCGGACGCGCACGTCGGCGGTGTCGCCGTCACTCGCTTCGGAGTCGTCTTCGACGCTCGAGGTGAACGAGCGCGTCACCGCGCTGACGTCGATCGACACCCCGGTGTTCGGACGCCACGATGCGGCGAGTTCGGGAGTGAGGAACTTGCGCGCGGTGTCCCAGTTGTCGGCCGGTGTGATCGCCGCCTCCATGAAGCCCTCGACGATCGCCGCGGGCCCTGCCCCGTCGATCGGATCGGACGCCACGGGCAGGAAGTCCGGGTCTTCGGGCGAGGCTCCGAGCGCGAGCCCCGGTTGCGGGTCGCCCGTCGTCGGGAGACCGGTGCACGCCGTCAGGAGCAGGGCGGCGGTGACGACGGCGATTCCGCGCAGCGCACGGCGAGTCCGAGTCATCATTCGATGCTCCCCCTGTCGAAGAGGTCGGCGGGGAGATCGGCGAGCTGGATCGGCTGCGTGGCGTCACCGATCTCGCTCATCGGCTCCTGCGGCTCCAGCGGAATCGGTGAGGGACCGTCGGCTGCGTCGCCCCGACGCGGCAGGGTGAGCACGAAGTTCGTGCCGACGCCGAGCTCCGACCACACTCCGAGGGTCCCTCCGTGCAGTGTCGCGTCGCCGAGCGCGATGGAGAGACCGAGTCCTGTCCCCCCGATCGTGCGCTGACGCGACGGATCGGCGCGCCAGAACCGGTCGAACACACGCTCGGCATCCGCCGGGTCCATCCCGAGTCCGAAGTCGCGGACCCCCGCGGCGACGGCGTGCTGATTGCTGTCCACCGTCACCACGATGGGCCGCCCCTCACCGTGCTCGATCGCGTTCCCGATCAGGTTGCGCAGCACCCGTCGCACACGACGCGGATCCATCTCGACCGGCGAGTACCCGCCGGGCGCGACGAGGCGCAACTCGCTGCCTCGCCCGTCCGCGAGCGGCTGCATCTGCTCGATGATGTCCTCGGCGAGATGCGCGAGGCTCGTGGCCTCGAGCTCCAGCTGCACGGATCCCGCGTCATACCGGCTGATCTCGAGCAGATCCGACAGCAGCGTCTCGAATCGCTGCACCTGCGTGTGCAGGAGCTCGGTGGTGCGTGCGGTCGTCGGATCGAACTCCTCGCGCTGATCGTTCAGCATGTCGGCGGCGAGCCGGATCGTCGTGAGCGGCGTCCTGAGTTCGTGCGACACGTCCGAGACGAACCGCTGCTGCACCAGTGAGAGCTCGCCGAGCTCCTTGATCTGGGACTCGATGCTGTCGGCCATCGCGTTGAAGGACCGCCCGAGAGTGGCGATCTCGTCTTCCCCGTGCACGTCGATGCGCACGCCGAGATCACCGCTGGCGAGACGCGCGCTGGTCTCCGCGGCCTCGACGATCGGGGTCGACACGGTGCGCAGCACGACGAACGAGATCGCGGCGACGATCGCGACGAGGCCGATGCCCGCGATCCACAGCGTGCGCTGCACGAACGTGAGGGTGTTGTCGGCGTTGGCGAGGTCGTAGGCGAAGTAGACCTCGAAGGGTCCTGCTTCCGGGACTTGCAACTGCTGCCCCACGATGATCCCGGGCACCGCGCGGCCATCGACGTCCAGCGACGCGGACTGCCACGACTGCCAGTCGTCGAACTTGACGACCCGAGTGCGCAGGGCAGGGCTGATGTTGTTCGCGCTCAGACCGGCCGTGAAGCCGCTCAGCGACACAGCCTCCTCATCCACGTTGATGCGGAACCCGGCGAGCCCGTCGGCGGTGGAGTTGCGACCGAGGTCCTCCTGCACGCTCTCCCACAGCTCCCGCAGCGCTGCAGGGTCGTCGCCGAGCGCGGTGGCGTCGAGGGTCGTCTGCGCCTGGTTCACGGAACGAGCCGCGTCCTCGAGCGCCTCCTTCTTGCGCGATTCGAACAGATCGTTCTGGATGATGAGCGCCATCGTCACGCATGTGATGAGGATCGCTGTCGAGGTGAGCAGGAGCGTGATCGTCAGCGTCCTGAAACGCAGGGATCGCCGCCAGAGGGCTCGTGTGACGGTGGGCCAACCGCGCCAGTCGCGGATGACAGCGACCGCCGTGGTGGTCGCTGTGGTCGCGGCCATGGGACTAGCCCGGGCTCCCGGCACGGTAGCCGACGCCACGCACCGTCATGACGATCTTGGGGTTGTCAGGGTCGAGCTCGACCTTGGCCCGAAGCCGCTGCACGTGCACGTTCACGAGGCGCGTGTCGGCCTTGTAGTGGTATCCCCACACCTGTTCGAGGAGCATCTCGCGGGAGAACACCTGCTGCGGCTTCGACGCGAGGGCGACGAGCAACTGGAACTCCAGCGGTGTCAGGGCGATCGGGGCCGTCCCTCGGCGCACCTCGTGCGCATCGACGTCGACGGTGAGATCGCCCACGCGCAACTGCTCCCCCAGAGTCTGCGGCGCCGGGCGCAGACGAGTGCGGATGCGGGCGACGAGCTCCTTGGGGTTGAACGGCTTGACGATGTAGTCGTCTGCGCCCACCTCGAGTCCGCGCACCACGTCTGCGGTGTCGCTGCGCGCCGTGAGCATGATGACGGGGACACCGGATTCCGCACGGATCCGCGTGCAGATCTCGATTCCGTCCATGCCGGGCAGCATCAGGTCGAGCAGCACGAGGTCGGGTCGCTGCGTGCGCCATTCCTCGACAGCCCGCGCACCGTCGGCGCAGAACACGGGCTCGAAGCCCTCCGTGCGCAGCACGATGCCGATCATCTCGGCGAGCGCGGTGTCGTCGTCGACCACAAGAATGCGTGAGGTCATAACTGTTACCTTATGGCACTCAGTACCACTGACCCCATGTCTGCGCGCCCAACGGGTGTTGTGACACGATGGGAGCGCACGACGGAGGGAGTGCCGGTGAGCGGCCAGACGTGGACCCCTGCCCCGAAGAAGGGCATCATCCCTTTGCATCCGCTGACCTTCGGCATGATGTTGGGCAGATCCTTCGCGGCGCTGCGACACAACCCCAAGGTCCTGTTCGGCTTCGGGGTCGTGATCCAGCTCGCTGTGGTGGTGCTCAGCGCGGCCGTCATGGGCTTCGTGTTCTTCACGACCTTCACACGGCTCGAGTCCCTGACCCCGTCCTCCCCCGACTTCGAAGCGGTGTTCGCCGGCACCATCGCGATGAACATCGTGGCCGGCCTCGCCGTGGGCCTCGCCTCGGTCGCCTTCACCGCTCTCATGCAGGGAGTGGTCGCGGCCGAGGTCGGCTTCGCGGCGATCGGCGTCAAGGCGACCCTGGGAACGCTGTGGCGGAAGATGATCCCGTCGTTCTGGCGCCTGGCCGCATTCGCTTCGCTCTCCGTCATCTTCATCTTCGGCGTGATCGTCGTCCTCTTCCTGATCATCGCCGGCTTCATCGCGGGCGGGCTCGGAGGGTCGGCGGAGGCCATCGGGGGCATCGTGATCCTCGTGGTGGTGCTCGTCCTCGCCACCATCCCGCTCACGGTGTGGTTGACGACGAAGCTCCTCCTGGTCCCGTCGATCCTCGTCCTCGAGCGGGCGAAGTTCCGCGACGCGCTCGTGCGCTCGTGGCGCCTCACCCGGGGCCGATTCTGGATCGCCTGGGGCGTCACCTTCCTGATCGGCGCCATCATGGGCGTCGCGATGCAGCTTGTGAACCTGCCCGTCTCCCTGGTGAGCTCGATGCTCGGCACGGTGATCGCGCCGACGGGCTCGGCCGACACCGCCACCATCATGGGATTCGTCTTCGCCCTGCTCGCCCCGCAGATCCTCCTGCTCGTCCTGCAGGCAGTCACGCTGGTGGTGCAGAGCACCGCGGGAACCCTCGTCTACCTCGACAGCCGGATGCGCTACGAGGGCCTCGACCAGTCGCTCATCCGCCACGTGGAGCGCAGGGACCTCGGCTGGACCGACGAGCAGCTGGGGGATCCATTCGTCGTCGATGCCGAGCGCGCCGTGACGAGCGCGCCTCCGCCCAAGCAGGTCCCCGAGTGGGCGATGATGACGCCCGCGGGCTACCCGACACAGCCGTACGCCGCGTATCAGCAGTACCCGGCGCCGCAATACCAGGGGGAGCCGCCGTACGCGGGACAGCCCTACGCGGGACAGCCTTACGCCGGACAGCCCTACGCCGGACAGCCCTACGCCGGACAGCCGCAGTACGCACAGCCCCAATACCCCTATCCCGCGCAACCGCAGAGTCCCGCACAGCCGTACCTCGACCAGCATCAGGCACCCCCGTTGCCGCCCTACGCTCCCGCGCCCTCGACCCCTCCGGCGCCCCCGGCAGCGGGTCAGACGCCTCCGCAGACTGCTTCGTCTCCGAACCCCGCACCCGAGCGACCGACGGACTCGACCTGGGCGGCCCCCGGGTCGGGCGGCGAAGGGTCGGCATGATCCGTCCCCTCGACGATGTGCGCATCCCTGACGGAGACGAGGCGAGACGCTGGGCCGAGCAGGAGCTCGCCGATCCTCGCTACGCCGATGCGAAACCGACCTGGTTCGACCTGATCGCGCGCGACATCGGACGCTTCCTCGCCGACCTCTTCGATTCCGACAACGGAGCGAATGTCGGGCCGTCGGCGCTCATCGTCGTGAGTCTCATCGTGGTGGGCGCTCTGATCGCGGCGCTCATCATCTGGGGCCGCCCCCGCCGCTCTCAGGCGATCAGGAGGCCGCGCGGTGACCTCCTCGGCGCGGACGACGACCGCTCTGCCGTGCAGCTGCGTGCAGAAGCCGAGCGCAGCGCTCGTGCCGGAGACTGGGACGACGCCACGATCCTGAGATTCCGCGCCCTCGCGAGAGGCCTGCTGGAACGCGACCTCATCGACCCCTCCCCCGGTGCCACCGCGCAGGCGATCGCTCGCGAGGTCTCCGCCGTGTTCCCGACGGAGACGTCGCCTGTGCGCAACGCCGCCGTCTCCTTCGACGACGTGCGCTATCTGCGGCACCCCGCGACGGCGGAACGCTATGCCGAGATCGCCGCCACCGATGACCGTCTCAGCACGCTCCGACCCGAGTCGGTGACCGCGTGACGCTGCTCGAGAACGACGCACCCTCGGCGTCGACCGCCGAACGCCTCACGCACCGTCGGCGCCTGCGGTCGCTGATCGGCTGGGCCGTGGTCGTGCTGCTCGTTCTCGGCGGGGTGTTCGTGGCGATACAGGTCGGTGTGCGGATGCCTGACCAGCGTGGTGCGCTCGACCCCGAGAGCGTCGGAGATTCAGGATCGATGGCGCTCGCCCAGCTCCTCGCCGATCAGGGCGTCGAGGTCGAGGTGTTCCGTTCGCGGACCGAAGCGCGTGCGGCGCTCGACGACGACGCCACACTCGTGCTGGCCAATCCGTACACGCTCTCCGACGAGGCGATCCGTGAGCTGATCGATCCGGCAGGCCGGGTCGTCTTCCTCTCGAGCAGCACTCACCTTCTCACTCTTCTGAACATCGGCGACAACGCCCCGGCGGACGCCGCTCCTGTGGAGGCCGACTGCAGCGTTCCGGAGTTCGCGGACGTCGGCACGATTCGCCCCGATCGTCTGTTCGCTCCGGGTGACGGCGTCGAGGGATGCTTCGGAACCGACGATGCCGCCGCAGTCCTCGTGGACGAAGACTCGGGCACCACGACGAGCGTCGTCGAGGGTGCACGCCTGTTCAGCAATGCCTACCTCGCCGAAGACGGGAACGCCGCACTCGGTATCGCTCTCCTCGGTCAGGCCGATCGTGTGGTCTGGTACGTGCCCAGCTTCGCCGACACGGACATCGAGGGAAAGACGCCCGACACGCTGGGCTCGCTCACCCCCGGCTGGGTGACCCCGGCGATCCTGCTGCTGATGGTCGCCGGACTCGCCGCGGCGCTGTGGCGCGGCCAGCGCTTCGGGCCGCTGGTCGCCGAGACGCTTCCGGTGACGGTGCGCGCCTCCGAGACCATGAACGGTCGCGCCCGCCTCACCGCGAAATCCGGCGACGCGGCGCACGCCGGCGAAGCGATCGTCGACGGGAGCAGGCGCAGGCTCGCTCGCCGACTCGGCCTCGCCGTGAACGCGACCCCCGAAGAGATCGCGGATGCGGCGGCCGATCGCCTCCGCATCCCCCGCGGTTCCCTGCATGACCTGCTCTCCGGACCGGCGCCCACCGACGATCCCGCCCTGATCGAGATGGCCCGCCGCCTGCAGGAGCTGGAGACCGCCGTCGATGCGTCCAGCTCGATCGGCCGGAGACCCGAATGACCCGTGCACCGCTGAGAATCACCGCCCATACCTCCGAACGGAAGCCGAGGACACCACGTGACCGCTGAGAACTTCGACGACGCGCAGCTGCGTCAGGCCATGCACCGGGTACGCACCGAGGTCGACAAGGCCGTCGTCGGCCAGGCGGGAACGGTGACGGGACTGCTCGTGTCGCTGCTCGCCCGCGGTCATGTGCTGCTCGAGGGCGTTCCGGGTGTCGCCAAGACGCTTGTCGTGCGGTCGTTCGCCCGCGCCCTCGGTCTCGACACGAAGCGGGTGCAGTTCACCCCCGACCTCATGCCCGGCGATGTGACGGGATCGCTCGTCTATGACGCGCGGACCGGGGAGTTCGACTTCCGCGCGGGCCCCGTGTTCACCAACATCCTGCTCGCCGATGAGATCAACCGCACTCCTCCGAAGACGCAGGCGGCACTGCTGGAGGCCATGGAGGAGCGTCAGGTGTCGGCCGACGGCGTCAGCCGCCCGCTGCCCGATCCGTTCCTGGTCGCCGCGACGCAGAACCCCATCGAGCACGAGGGCACGTACTCGCTGCCCGAGGCGCAGCTCGACCGCTTCCTGATGAAGCTGGTCGTCGGGATGCCTGAGCGGGACGCCGAGGTGTCGGTGCTCCGCAAGCATGCGTCGGGGTTCTCGCCGCGCGAGCTCACCGGCGTCGAGGCGACGGTCACGGCCGATGAGATCCGAGCCGCTCAGGACGCCGCCGGACGCGTCGAGGTCACCGACGATGTGCTCGGCTATGTCGTCGACCTCGCGAGGGCCACGAGGCAGTCTCCTTCGGTCGAGCTCGGAGCGAGCCCCCGCGCCTCCACCGGCCTGCTCGCAGCGGCGAAGGCGTGGGCCTGGCTGAACGCGTCTTCCGCCGTCACTCCCGACCATGTGCAGACCATGCTGGTGCCGGTCTGGCGCCACCGTCTGCAGCTGCGGCCGGACGCGCAGATGGAGGGCGTGTCCGCCGATGCCGTACTCACCTCCGTGGTGCAGCAGACCAGGGTGCCGATCTAGGTGTTCGTCACCGGCCGCCTCACCCTCGCCGTCGCCGTCGGCGTGGTTCCGGTCGTGCTCGCAGGGCTCGCTGACTTCTCGCCCTACGCCGCGCTCGGCATCTGGGTCGCTCTGTGCATCCTCCTGGTGGCGCTGGACGTGCTGCTCGCACCGAGTCCGCGCTCCGTGATCGTGACCAGGCGTGTCCCGACCCGCACTCGGCTCGGCGAGCTCGTTCCGGTGAGCGTCGCACTGCAGAACCAGGGCTCCCGCACTCTGCACGCGCTGATCCGCGATGCCTGGCAGCCGACGGCCGGTGCCGGCACGGACCGTCTTCCCCTCAGCGTGCCGCCGGGAGAGCGGCGTCGTGTCTCGATCCCGCTGCTCCCCCGACGACGCGGCGAGCTCTCGAGCGAGTTCGTGATGATCCGTTCACGGGGGCCGCTCGGACTCGCCGGACGCCAGGCTCGTCACAGCGTCCGGGGCACGATCCGCGTGCTCCCGGCGTTCTCATCGCGAAAACACCTTCCGTCCCGGCTCGCTCGGCTGCGCGAACTCGATGGGAACACCAGCATCCAGGTGCGCGGCCAGGGCACCGAGTTCGATTCGCTCCGCGAGTACGTGCGCGGCGACGACGTGCGCTCGATCGACTGGCGGGCGACAGCCCGCGCCGGCACCACGATGCTGCGGACGTGGCGTCCTGAGCGCGATCGCCATGTCGTGATCATCATCGACACCGGGCGCACCGCCGCAGCCCGCGTGGGCGACGGGACCAGGGTGGACGCCGCCCTCGAGGCGACGCTGCTGCTCGCCGCGCTCGCCTCGCGTGCGGGAGACCACGTGCATCTGCTCATGTACGACCGTGTGGTGCGGGCTCGGGTCACCGGCGTCGAGGGCACTGCGCTCCTCCCCGCGCTGACGGATGCGATGGCCCCCGTGCACGCACGCCTCGTCGACACCGACTGGCCGGGAGCGTTCGCCGCAGTGCGTACTCTCACGACCCGCCCCGCACTGATCGTCGTCCTCACCGCTCAGGATGCCGCGGAGTCGGCACGGGGCTTCCTCGGCGCCTTCCCCGATGCCTCGCGCGCGACGTCGATCCTCGTCGGATCCGTGACGGACGACGGCATCGCCGATCTGACGCAGCGACGCGGTTCGCGCGAGGAGGTCTACCTCGCCGCAGCGGCCGAACGCACGATGCGAGACGCCGAGAACGTGGCGGATGCCGTGCGACGAGCCGGGGGCGAGGCGATCGCCGCCGACCCCGAGAGCCTTCCCCCACGGATCGCCGATCGATACCTCGAGCTGAAAGCCGCAGGACGGCTGTGACGGGGTCGAAGGTCGACGGCATGAGCCCGACACACACGAGACTTCCCGCCGCCACGATGACCGCACGGCTCACCGCCGAGGCCTTCGGGACGACGATCCTCGTGATCGCGATCGTGGGCGCTGCGCTGTTCGCCTCCCGATTCGGCGAGGGCACCGATGTGAGCGGAGAGGGCATCGGCTTCGTCGGCATCTCGCTCGCGGCCGGACTGGCACTCATCGCCGCGGTGTACGCGTTCGGCCCGATCTCCGGCGGCCACTTCAATCCGGCCGTGACGCTCGGCGCGGCGGCGGCCGGACGGATGCCGTGGCGAGATGTGCCCTCCTACATCGCCGCCCAGTGCATAGGCGCGACGATCGCATCGACGCTGATCTTCCTGATCGGCCTGTTCGGCCCGGACGGGTGGCTCGAGGCCCAACGCACCGCGGGCTTCGCCAGCAACGGATTCGGAGCCTCCTCGCCAGGCGGTTTCGGCATGGGAGCGGCGATCATCGGCGAGGCGCTCTTCGCCGCGCTCCTCATCTTCGTCTTCCTGGGGGTCACGCATCCTGCGCGCGGCACGCCTCTGGGCGGACTCGTCACCGGCGTCACCCTGGCGCTGATCTACCTGGTTCTGCTGCCGATCGACTTCGCCTCGGTCAATCCCGCTCGATCGATCGCCACCGCCGTGTACGGGAGCACCGAAGCACTCGCACAGCTGTGGGTCTTCCTCGTCTTCCCGATGATCGGCGCACTCCTGGCCGGCCTCGCCTACCGGGCCCTCTTCGACGTCTCGGAGAGAGAGGAACTCGACACCTGAGCGATCCCGCCGGGTGTCAGCCCGCGAGGAGTCTCGGCGTGCCTGCTTCGTACTCCACGAGATCGCCGGTCTCGCCCAGACGGTGCGCACGGCCGCCGATCACGATCATGTAGATCAGGAAGGCGGCGAGGGCTGCGACCCCGATGCCGATCTTCACGGGCCAGGGCAACGACCATCCGGTGATGAAGCCCTCGATCAGTCCCGCGAGGAACAGCGAGAACACGAGTCCGATCGCCACCGTCGCGAGCGCTCGCCCCTCGGTGGCGAGAGACTCGCCTCGAGAGCGGTGCCCCGGAGCCACCCACGACCAGAACAGGTGCAGTCCGCCGGCCGCGGCGACGAAGATCGACGTCATCTCGAGCAGACCGTGCGGAAGGATGTACAGGATCATCACGTCGACCTTGTCATGCGCCGCCATCACCGCTCCGGAGCCCCCGAGTCCCATGGCGTTCTGCACGAGGACGTTCACCGGCCACAGTCCGGTGATGCCGAAGAGAACGCACTGCAGCGCGATCCAGGCGTTGTTCCACCAGACCATCCCCATGAAGACGGCCGCGGGGTTCTCCGTGTAGTAACCCGTGAAGCTCTCGTCCGCATACTGTTCGAGCAGATCGGGAGGCCCGAGCGTCGCGAGAAGTGCCGGATCGGAGGAGATCCATGCCGCGGTGCCGACGACGATCGCGATGAACGAGACGGCGACCACGAGAGTCGTCCACCGCAGGCGATAGAGCGCGGCGGGCAGCTGGCGAGAGAAGAAGCGCGCGGTCTGCGTGAGGATGCTGTCGGATGCCCCCGTGAGCCGCAGCCGTGACCGGACGAGGATCGTCGACAGGTACGCCCCCTGAGGGGATTCTCCGACCGACGTCTTGAGTTCGGCCAGATCGGCCGAAGCCGCCCGGTAGCGCACGATCAGCTCGTCGACCCCCGCGCCGTCCAGCCGCGCACGGCTCAGCTGCTCCAGCCGCTCCCACTCGGCGCGGCGTGCATCTGTCAGCGCATCGGCATCCACCTGATTTACTGTACTCATGTCTGCCCAGCTCGACGCATCCGACGAGGTGCTCTCCGGCGAAGCCGTCGCGATCGATGTGCAGCCGGTGGGCTTCGTGCTGAGAGCCGCAGGAGCGATCATCGATCTCCTGGTCGGTCTCGGGGTCTTCCTTCTCACGATCTTCCTGCGGATCTGGCTCTGGGACATCGGGCTCCTCGACGACGCGACCGACAGGATCGCCCTCATCGCGTCGATCGTGGTCAGCTTCGTCGTTCTCCCCATCACGATGGAGGTCGCGCTCAAGGGTCGCAGCCTCGGGAAGCTCGCCGTGGGCGGACGCATCGTGCGCATCGACGGCGGGGCGACAGGCTTCCGGCACGCGTTCATCCGCGCGCTTCTCGGCGTTCTCGAGATCTACATGACGCTCGGCAGCGTCGCCGTACTCTCCGGTGCCTTCAGCTCCCGATCCCAGCGACTCGGCGACATGGTCGCCGGCACCTACAGCCAGCGGGTTCGCACACCGAAGCTGATCCCCTCGGTGCCCGTGCTTCCGCCGATGCTCGCGGGATGGGCTCAGATCGCCGATGTGGCCCGCCTGCCCGATCGTCTCGCACGGCGCATCTCGCAGTTCCTGCAGAGCGCACCGCGGATGGTCCCGGCTGCGCGAGCGAGAGTCGCACAGGACCTCCTCGCCGAGGCCGCCCCCTTCGTCTCCCCGATCCCGGCAGCACCGGCGGAGGCGGTCCTCGTCGGGATCACCGTACTCCGCCGCGAACGGGAGCGCCGAGCTCTGCAGATCGCCGACCGCCGAGCCGAGAAGCTCACCGGCCGCCGCGTCGGCGTCTGATCCTTTCGCGCATCGCGAGATGCGCGTCAGAACCGGATCGCGTCGATCACCTTCACCCGCAGCGCGACGAGAGCGGGGATGAAACCGGCGACGGCGCCCACCACGATCGAGGCCGCGAGGCCGACGAAAGCGGCGCGCATGGGGAACGGCGGGATGTCCTGGATCCCGTAGAACAACGAGGTCACGACCCATTCCGAGCGCAGCACCGCCACGACGATCGCGATGCCGACGAGCCCTGCGACGGTCGTGGCGACGAGGCTCTCGAGCAGAACCGAGAAGAACACCCGCCCCGAGGTCGCCCCGAATGCGCGGCGCACTCCGATCTCCCGCACACGCTGCCGCATCGCGACCAACTGGATGTTGATGAGACTCAGCGCACCGAGCGCGAGGATCACCGCGGCGATCCCGCCCGTCACCATCTCGAAGGTCGCCTGTGCGTCCAGGGCACCGGGCTGCGCCGCCCAGTCGGAGCGGCTGACCGAGACGATCTGACCTTCCGGGAGCCCCGCGCGCAGATCCATCGCGAGCACAGGGGCGATCTCATCGACCTGCGCCGTGTCGAGCCAGATCTCGTACTGCGGCCAGGCTCCCTCCGGCAGTGCGTCGACGCGCGCGCGATAGGCGTCGTAGAGGATGTCGACGCGAAGCTCTTCGTCACCGAGGCCCTGTCGAGGCACCACTCCCACCACCTGATACGTCCCTCCCGCAGGACCCGCGAGGGTGAGCGTCGGATGCTGCGGAAGCGGCACCCGTCCGATGCGATCCCACAGCGCCTCCGTGATCACGACGGGTGGCGACAGCGCCTCTACGTCGTCGTCCCGCAGCCATCTGCCTTCGAGTAGCTGCTCCCGGTGGATCTGGGAGTAGAGCGGATCGATCAGTCGGGAGTTGACGTCGACGATGCCGTCAGGAAGCTGCACGGGCACCACCATGCCCTGCGCGATCCTGGCCGTATGGCTGAACCCGAACCGTTCGGCGGCCCGGGTGAACCGCTCGTCGAAGGCATCGGGGTCGACCGGCGTCCCGTCCTCGGCGGTGATGCCGACGACCAGGGTCGCTGCGCGTCCACCGAATCGGTCGGACTGCTCCGTCTGGAACTGACGCTGATACTCCGAGAGTGCGACCACACCGGTGAGCGCCGCCACCGACACGGCGATCCCGATCAGGCTGAGCAGCACGCGCAGCTTGTGCACGCGGATCTCGGCCCAGGCGTCCGCGAGAGCGCCGAGGATACCGGTCACGACGCGGCCCCCCGACGGGTCAGCGGCGCCGCGGCGACAGCGGGAGCGGATCCGGACGGGACAGCCGAAGCGGACGGGACAGCCGCCGCGAGAGTCGAGGCTTCGAAAGCACGACTGAGGTCGGCGGTCTCGAGGATTCCACCGTCGAGCCGGTAGTGGCGACGGGCGCGAGCCGCGACGTGCAGATCATGGGTGATGGTCACCAGTGCCGCCGAAGTCTCGGTGGCGACCTCATCCAGGAGGGACATCACGGACGCTCCGGTGTCGATGTCGAGGGCACCGGTCGGCTCATCGGCGAGGATCAGCACGGGGCTGCGCACGAGCGCTCTGGCGATCGCGACCCGCTGCTGCTCGCCACCGGAGAGCCGATCGGCGATCTGCTCGATCCGATGGCCTAGTCCGACGCGCTCGAGCATGTCGGCCGCGATCCGGCGCCGGTTCCAAAAAAGACGACCCCTGGCGTGCCCGAGCGGCATCATGACGTTGTCGAGCGCGGTGCGTCCGGGCAGCAGGTTGAACTGCTGGAACACGAAACCGACGTTGTCTCCTCGCAGGCGGTCGAGCCGCCCCGATCGCATCCGCCGCACCTCGCGCCCCTCGAACGCGACGGAACCGCTTGTGGGTGCGTCGAGCATTCCGAGGATGTTGAGCAGCGTCGATTTACCCGACCCCGATCTGCCGACGATCGAGACGTGGTCGCCGGAGCTCACTTCCAGCGTGATCCCCCGCAGGATCTCCAACTGGGAGTCGTTCGGCAGACGCACGCTCTTCGTGACGTCCGTCAGTGCGACGAGGGTCACCAGCTGGACCCGCTGTCGCACTGCTCGACACCGGGTTCGATCTCGTAGCAGACCTCCTCGACCGGAGCGACGAAGCCGGGCACAAACTGTCTGATCGACTCGCCCTCTTCGAGTCCGGAGACGACCTCGACCATGGCACCGTCGTTCACCCCGAGCGTCACCGCTCTCTCTTCGGGATCGGCGCCGTCACCGGCATCCACCCAGACGTTTCCGGTGCCCGCGCCACCCTGAACAGCCGTGACCGGCACGACCAGCGCGTCGTCGACCTGCCCGAGCGCTAGGTCGATGGTCGCCGGCAGACCGGCGAACACGACCTGATCGGCAGGGACGGCGCAGCGCACGCTCGCCGTGCCCTCCGCGCTCACCTGCACCCGCACACCGGTGCAGGAGAACGGCGCGGGTCCTCCGGCGATGCTCACGGATGCTTCTGCGGGTGCGTTCACCAGTCGATACAGCTGCACGGGCTCCACCGTCGCGAGCAGGTGATAGCGCGCCGGGGTCAGCGTGTAGGTCTCCGTCCCTGCCGAGGTCATCTGCCCCTTCACGAGGGCGATCTCCGAGACGTCGCCGGCTTCGGGCGCGACGACTTCGATGTCCTTCCTCGGCTCGTCCTGTCTGATCGTGAACAGCTTCTGTCCCGCGGTGACGGTCGCGCCCTCCGCCACATGCACGGCGAGCACGGTGCCGTTGATCTCCGTGCGCACGGGGAACACATCGTCTCGGGCGACATTGCCGCTGAGCGAGAGGGCGTTCACGACGGAGCCTCGCTCGACCGCGACGATCGGATCCGTGATCGACGCCTCCGGGCTGACGACTGCCTCGGTGCGATCGGGGAAGAACGCGATCTTCACGAGAGCCGCTGCACACGCTCCGAACACGAGCACGAGCAGAAGGGGGAAGATCCAGCGTCGCCAGACGATCACGGCTGCCTCTCCGGCGGCGCCGCCCTGGCGCATCCGCGGTCAGCGTAGCCCGGAAGCGCGAACCGTCCGGGGCGAAGAGCGGCGTGTCCGCGCCGCTGTTCCGGTCAGATCAGGCGCGCAGCGCCTCGTGCCGCACGACCAGCCAGCCGGCGGGTACCGAGAGCCGGTCCGCGTGCGCCGCGCACAGATCGTGTGCGTGCGGGTGGTTGGCGATGCCGAGCGGCCCCAGCGCCGCCATCTGGTCGCCGTAGTCATAGGTGAGCGTCGCCACGGCTTCTCGCGCGCAGCCGACCTTCGAGCAGAGTCTTCCGTCCATCCCCGTCAGGCTACGCCCCGTTCGGAAGACGAGCGGATGCCGCGCCGCCCGACCGCGCAGACTCGGCCTAGACTTTCGCTATGCCCCGTCGCCCCCGCACCTCCGCCGCGCCACGTCGCGGAGCCAGGCACGGACGACACGGGCGTCTCGGACGCAGCGAGGTCGTTCGCCCTCCGCTGGCACCGCTCGACGGTCGCATCGATCGGTTCGACCTCACCGTCGGCACAGCTGTGGAGTTCCTCCGCGGCACCTGGCCGGAGCTGCAGGACGTGCGATTCGAGATCGGGGCGATGCCCGCGTTCGAGGCGACCGACGAGGTGCCCCGCTGGCATCTCGACCATGAGAAGCAGCGGATCGTGCTCTTCCGCCTGCCGATCGAGCGGTTGCTCCCGCCCGGTCACGACGACGGTTCCCACCGGCGGATGGCGATCGAGAGCGCGGTCTTCCGAGCCGCAGCAGAGTACGTCGGTCGTGAGCCCTGGGACCTCGGCGGGCACGACCACTGAGGTCGAGCCCGCAGCGGCCGTATGATCTCGTCAGGGATAGACGGTGATGCTCTGCTGGGCTCCGACCGCGGGCCATACCGGCCAGACGGCGAGGGCACCCGCCGCCGTCATCGTCAACGATGCATGGATCGGCCCGGACGTCGTCATCGAGTAGACCGTGCGGGATTTCACCGTGACCTTCGTCGAAGAACCGGCCGGCACCGTGACCTCGATGGGATCTCCTCCGCCGACGGGCTGCACCTTCACGGAGGCGTCGGACTCCTCGCTGTTCACGAGCACGAGTCGGGGAACAGGACCCGCAGGAACCGCGACGTAGACCTCGTCCTCCACGTCGGGTGCGGGCAGCACCCAGGCGAAATCGGTCTCGGGACCTTCACCGTCCTGTTGTCGGACCGCCGACAGCACGGGTGCGTCTGACTCGATGCGCGCCGTGTACTCCCCCGGCGGCAGCGTCGAGAGCGACAGCTCGGTGGGCTCATCGGCGGCGAGCGGCACCGTCAGTTCTGCGGCCGTCGCAGACGACCCGACCTCGCTGAGTGTGACGACGGCTTGCGCGTCGGCGCCCGGAGAGAACAATCGGACGACGGCCATGTCGGAATTGTCCCCGTCGTTCTCGAAAACCCGGATGCCGGGCAGCACGGGATGTCTCTGGGGTGCCGCCACGGCGTCCTGCAGGTCGACGCCGGCAGGATCGAGCGTCCGCGTGAGGGAGGACTGCAGCACGGCTCTCACTGGCGACCCCGTCGCCGTGACCTTCACGACGGGGTAGTCCGACCCCGCGGCGATCGAGGTGAGCGGGAGCGCGACCTGCGACTGCGCGGGGACGATGACCGTGCTCGAGGCTCGGACAGAGCCGTAGAGGCCCAGCGTCACCGTCGAGGGTACGACGCCGGGATTCGTGAGGACGATCAGATCTTCGGTTCCGGTCTCCACCGTGCCACCGACGAGCCACGACTCGATGCTGGCCGGACGGCAGGGGGCAGCCGCGAGTCCGAACAGGTCGTCTTCGTCGAGGGCGACCGACTCGGTCGCACCGATGCGCGGTGCCTCCCTCCCCTCGACGACTCCGACCAGACGTTGCGCGGATCCGCCGTCGGCGAGGTCCTTCGCCGGGAGTGCATCGGACTCGGGGCGTCCGGACGACCCGTCGACGGTCAGCTTCGGGGTCGCGGCCGACACCATCTCGAGCGACGCGGACGGATTCCGGCCGATCGCCCGGAAGTCTCCGTTGCACACGAGAACGGTGTCTCCGGGAAGAGGCGTGACCTGGGCCTGCGCGGGCCCGTGAGCGACGGTGGGCCACGGCGAGGCGATGGCGACCACGACTCCGACCACGCACGCAGCGGCGACGACGGTCCCGGTCAGTACTCGCGCGCCCGTGGCGGCGACTCGGAATGCACGGTTCGTGCTCATCGTCGTTCCTCCTCGTCTTCGTCGCGGGAAAGATCTGCTGTCGACTGCTCACTCTCGTCCGCCGTCGGGGCATCGCGCTCCGCCGCCTCGTGCGCGGCCGACTGAGGTTCAGCGCCGTCAGTCGGCGGCGCTTCGTCATCGGACGCGACGGGAAGATCGGAATCGCCGACGGACTCGGACTCGCCTACGGGTTCGGACTCGCCCGTCGATTCGGACTCGCCTGCCGGTTCGGACTCGCCCGTCGATTCGGACTCGCCCGTCGATTCGGACTCGCCGGCGGGTTCGGAGTCGAGCCCTGCATCCGGCGCGACCTCGGCAGCCGTCGATTCCTCCGGAACCTCCGTCACCGCCTCGTCGGCCGCGCGGTCCGTCGTCTCGACGGCCGGCGATACCGCCCCGGATGGCGCTTCCGGATGATCATGGTCGTCGCGATCCTCCGGATGCCGCGACAGCACGAGCGGCTCATCCGCGGCGCGCCCCACGATGCGCGATTTCGCGCGGGCGGCGCGCCTGGATGCGCGCGTCGGGACCGACAGCAGCAGGGCGGCGAAGACCAGCACGAGCTGGAGAGTGATCGCGAGCCGCGCTGTCGCCTGCTGCGCGGGCGAGAGATCGGCACGCGGCGACGCCTCGGCTTCGAGCCGGTAGAGCACACCGCGATCGGTCTTCCCTGCCTGCACGAAACCCGCACGCTGGTCGAGTGACGTCACTGCCTCCGTGCGCAGCATCCGAGCTCGATCGGACTCGTCGTCCGACACCTTGGCGAGCAGCACATAGGCGATGCCTTCGTCTCCCAGCTCGCCCGCCGCGTCGAAGTCACGCGCCGAGAGCAGGTCGACCGCCAGCGTCGTCAGATCGGTGCCCTGGAGTTCGGTCGCCGTGGAGAGCATCGTGGTCTGTGCGCCCAGGGTCTCGCTGCCACCCCAGGCGACTTCGGTCGCGAGCCCGCCGTCGTTCTGCGGCGTGAGGACGAGCGTCCCGATGGGCCTGTCGTCGCCCGCCTGCGCAGCCACGTACGCGGGCAGAGTCGACACCGGACCGTCTCGGAGCGCCGACGCATCGGAGTAGTGGAAGGCTGCGAGCGCCGGAACCGCGCACACCGTGACCGCCAGGCCGGCGACCGCGGCGCTGAGCACGCGGACCCGCGGCATCGTCAGCGCCGTGTCGAGCGTCACCAGGGCGGCGCCCGTCACTCCGATCCACGCAAGACTCAGCCCCGCCCCCGGCCAGATCGCGACGGGCACCCCCTCGGCGAACGAGACGGTGATGCCGACCGCGAGGAACGCCGTCGCGAGCCCGCAGAGAGCGACGACCAGGAGGGTGATCCCGGCGCGCCAACGCGGAGCGACCGACGAGACCAGAGCCAGCAGCGCGAGCGGCGCCAGCAGCACACCGGCCCACGGGGCGAGCTCGGCCCCGAGCAGCGACGCCCAGCCGGCCATCCCCTCGGTGGGGAATCCCGAGGCGAGTGCGAGCCTGCCTGCCGCATCCGCCGCCGCGGAGGGGCCCGCCCAGACGGATCCGGGATCGGCCAGCACCGCGATGAGGCTGCCGTGGGTCAGCTGCCAGAGCACCAGCGGCGCGAAGAGCATCGCGGCGGGCACCGGCACCCAGAGCAGACGGACGGCTCCGCGGATGCGGGCACCGGCGAGAGTGATGCCGAGCGCCACGACCCACAGGAGCAGGAGCGCGGGAGCGAGCGAGGGTGCGCAGGCGGTGACGGCCGCGAAGAGCAGGGATGCCGCTCCGGCAGCGCCCCAGGAACGATGGGCGACGACCGCGGCATGGAACAGCCACGGCAGCAGGAGGTGCACGAGCACCCCGGTGGGTCGCCCGTCCACCAGGGCGGTGAGGAACGTGGGCGCGAGCGCCCAGACGATCCCCGCGAAGATGCGCAGGCCCGCCCGATCCGTCACACGCGTCGCGGCGAACCATCCGCCCAGCACGGCCAGGGGCAGCGCGAGGATCCACAGCAGCACCAGCGCGAACGACGGCGCAGCGGGCCACAGGGATCCGAGAACCGCGATGACGGCCGCGAAGGGGTCAGCGGGTCCGATGACGTCTGCACCGAGACCACGGAGCCCCCACGCGGCGTCGCTCCACAGCGCCGCGACAGTGGTGCGCAGCGGAAGCAGCGCGCCGCCTCCGAGCACCGGCCAGGCGAGGATCGTGGTGAATGTGGCGATACTCACGACGAGGGCTGCGAGCACCGCCCAGGCTCCGCCGCCCGAGAAGAACCGCAGCTCGCTGACGGCGCCTCCCTCACTGCCGTGGCCATCGTCGAGCCTCCGGTGCAGGTCCTGCCGACTCACCCTGAGCGGGGAGATGCTCGACCAGCTCGACGTGCGGAAGGCGCGGATGCTCTGACGCGAGCGCGCGATGGCACCGAAGCGGAACATCGCGGTCACCGCCGCACCCCACTCCGGCGCGACGGCTTCCGGGCGCTTGCCGATCAGATGCGTCACCGATCGCCAGAGCGCGAGCGGCAGCAGAGTCAGCCAGTGCAGGGGCACTGCGATCGCGGGAGCGTAAGCGAGGCGTCGGTGCAGCTGGGCGAGCCTGGTGACGAACGCCCTTCGACTGCGGCCGGCCGGAAGAGCGGCGGGGCCGTCCGGCGACACCGCGATCCGAGCAGACGGCGCGAGGACGACGCGACCGCCGCCGAGCCGCGCCCGGACTCCCAGATCGAGCCCCTGATCCGCGCCGGCCAATGCCGGATCCGGCCGGAGCGGGTCGCGGACCTCGGCCCGGATCAGCATGCCTCGGATGTCTGCCCCGAGCACATCGTCACCGCCGTCGTGCTGCCCCTGATCGAGTTCCCCCGACGCCAGCTCGACCGAGCGCCCGAGGGCGGTCATGGTCACACCGAGCGAGACGATCTCACGGTCGTTGTCGGTGTGCACGAGCTTCGGGGCGACGATCGCGGCGGACGGTGACCGCTCGAGCGTGCCCACGAGCCGCTCGAGGGCCCGCCGATGCGGCGCGGTGTCCTGGGCCAGCAGCCAGACGGCGCTGCCCTCCGCGATCCTCGGTCGCGCCAGCTCGATCGCATCTGCGAAAGAGGTGTGCGCCCGCGCCTGGATGATCCCCTCCACCGCGGCGCCGACCGTCTCGCTCTCACGAGCCGACGCGGCGTCGCCGCACATCACCAGCGTGATCACGGCCGGTGGCGTGGTCTGGGAACGCAGCGCGTCCAGAGTGCGGAGCAGCTGAGCGCGGGCGGAAGAACCGGGGCGCGCGACGATGATTGCGTGAACTCGGGCTGGCATGACCTGGTCAGCCTATGCGCGGTGCGGTATTCCACCGGCCACCGCTCGCGGCGTGGCCGCGAAGCTGTGAACGAGGTCAGCTGGCCTGGCGCTTGAGCTTGCGGCGCTCGCGTTCCGAGAGGCCGCCCCAGATGCCGAAGCGCTCATCGTTGTTGAGCGCGTATTCGAGGCACTCGCCGCGCACATCGCACGACGTGCAGATGCGCTTGGCATCACGGGTCGATCCGCCCTTCTCGGGGAAGAATGCCTCGGGGTCGGTCTGGGAGCACAGCGCGTCGCTCTGCCAGGCGAGAGCGTTGTCGTCGTCGGCCTCGACCTTCCGGACCCCGGGAACACCGAGGTTGATCGGATCGACGAACCAGTTCTCCGGTACGTCTGAACGGTAACCCGTCATCTCGCTCTCCAACCCCTAAATTCCGCCCCCTCGGCGGGCCGTGCTCAACTAATTACACCCGTGTCATTCCCATCGGTCAAGTCGCGGATGGTAAACCCTCAATCAGGTCTTGAAGGTTCTTGAGGCTCGCACGGCGTGTCGCGCACGCCGCGAGGGGTCAGGCCTCCGAGGATGACGGACCGGGCGATGCGACGAACGCCTCACCCTCGCCCGAGAGCGTGAGCTGCACCTCGTCCGCCGTCGCGAAAGCCACTGTGCCCACAGGCACGGGCCTCGCGTCGCCGGTCGTCCCGCCGACCTCGACGTGACCGGCCGTCACGAGCACCATCGTCGGTCCGCTGACATCGACGTCGACATGACCGCCCGTCAGAGCGACACGCTTCAGCGCGAAGTCCGTGACCGGAACCTCGTACTCCGTGACCGCTCCGGCCGTGGACGGTCGCAGCACCGGCACCTCACCCGTCGTGGTGTCGAGGATCGAGAGCAGCTCGGGCACGTCGATGCGCTTGGGTGTGAGCCCGCCGCGAAGGACGTTGTCGCTCGCGGCCATGATCTCGACCCCGAGGCCCGAGATGTAGGCGTGCAGCAACCCCGCGCGCAGGAAGACCGCCTCGCCGCGGCGCAGCACCACATGGTTCATCAGCAACGCGACGACGACACCGGGGTCACCCGGGTACGTGTCCGCGATCGCGGAGACGGCACGCAGCGTGGTCGCCCACTCCCCCGCATCCGACTGCGCAGTCGCACGCACCGACGCAACGACATCGTCGACCTCGGCCTGTGCCTCGCCCGAGAGCAGCCAGCCGATCGTCGCGCGGAGGACGTCGCCCGACGCCGTCAGCCGCGTCGTCAGCTCGGTGACGCCGGTGCTGCCGCCGAGCGCAGCCAGCAGGCGCAGGGTGTCGGGAACCGGGCGCAGTCCGCTGAGCGACTCGAACCGCTCGCTCAGCGCGACGATCAGCTCGGGCTTGTGGTTGTCGTCACGGTAGTTGCGAGTCGGGTCGTCAGCGTCGAGGGACGATTCCCGAGCCCAGCCAGCCCTGGCCTGTTCGATCGTGGGGTGCACCTGGATGGACAGGGGCGACGCCGCAGCGAGGAGCTTGAGCAGGTACGGAAGGGTTCCGTCCGTGACGGCATCCAGTGTCCCGCCGCCCTGCACATCGCTGGGGTCACCGGGATGATCTCCGAACCAGACCTCTGCCTCCGGGCCACCCGCAGGGCTGCGACCTTCGAGGTCGGCGAGGAGCGTCGGCGATCCCCAGGCGTAGTCGCGGGGCACATTGGAGAGGCTGAGCAGCATGAGTCCAGAGTATTGGTAGCGGAAAGTCGTCGTGACGAGCGCCTCGCGCTCAGGTGCGGTGCGAGCTGCGCGCGGTAGCCTGAACGCGATGGCGCACTACACGAAGCATCCGGTGGCCGCCCCGCCCACAGCGCCCGAGCGCGAGTCGACGGGGCATCTTCTGTTGCGCGGGTACATCATCCTCGTGCTGTTCGCGACCTTCGCCCACTCGGCGGTATACAACCTCCTGGGCGAGATCGGCGCCGCGATCACCCTCGTCGCGTTCCTGCTGTCCACCCTTGCGATCGGCATTCCGATGATCGCCCGCAAGCGCCCGAACGCCTTCGCCTGGCGACGGCTTCCCTGGGCGGCGACCGGGTACACGGTGCTCGCGCTGATCTCGATCGCGTGGTCGCAATGGCCCGGAGCCACGATCGTCACCTGGGTGCTGCTCGCCACGGTGACCGTGAACGCCCTCTTCATCGTGCATGTGCTCACGTGGCACGAGATCGTGCGCGCGCTCGCCTCCGCCTTCAAGTGGATCCTCGGCCTCTCCCTGGCCATGGAGCTCTGGGTGGCCCTGGTGGTCCAGACGCCGATCCTGCCGAACTTCTTCGTCCGCCCCGAGGGCGAGGCGAACGCCCACTGGTACTGGGTGCGCGGCAATCTGCTCGACGGCGGCCGCATCCAGGGCATCGTGGGCAACTCGAACCTGTTGGCCATCATCTGCCTCTTCGCGATCATCACGTTCGGCGTGCTGTTCGCCGCTCGCGTTCGCTGGCGTACGACGCTCGCGTTGTGGACGCTGCTCGCCGCGTACTTCCTGCTGCGCGCGGGCTCGGCGACCGCATACGCGTGCGCGGCGGCCGCAGCCGTGGTGCTCGTCGTCGCGCTGCTGATGCGTCGGGCGAAGACCCCGGGCGGACGCACGCGCCTCTACGTCGTGTTCATCGGCGGCGCGGTGGTCGTGAGCGCCCTCGTGTGGCTCCTGCGTGAGCCGCTCTTCGCGCTGCTCGGCCGCAGCGCCGACCTCACCGGCCGGTCCGACAAGATCTGGGACAAGGTGCTCGAGCGTGCGTCGCAGCATCCGATCTTCGGAAACGGGTTCTCGAGTCCGTGGGTGCCGTTCGATCCCGCTTTCGACGGGTGGATCACCGATCACGGCATCACCGTGTTCCATGCGCACAACATGTGGCTCGATGTGCTGCTGCAGCTCGGCGTCGTCGGTGTCATCATCATGGCGCTCGCGTACCTCAGCCTCCTCTGGCGTTCGTGGTTCTTCGCCATCGACCGCCCCCGCTGGGATCTCAAGGCCGATCGCTCGTACTCTGCGATCACCCTGCTGCCCAGCCTCTTCACGATCGTGCTTCTCGTGCAGGGCCTCACGGAGTCGACACCCATCATGCTCTGGGGCTGGATGCTGCTCGTCCTGCTGTCCTTCAAGATCAAGGCCGTGCCGCTCGTCGGCATCGGGGAGCGGGAGCGCGTGATCGAGCGCGGCGAGAGAGCTCGGCGGGTTCCGTGACGCTGACTCGTCGCCTCACCGATCTGCTCGGGTCTGCAGAGTTCGCTCGCGCGTACACGATCGCCGTCCTGACTGCGGTCTTCGCCGCGTTCACGATCGAGCGCGCTGCGTCTCCCGTGACCCTCGCGACGGTGATCGCCGCGCTCTGCGCACTCGGCGCCTGCATCCTGTGGGTGCGACGCGAGGAGCTCTCCCTGCTGCGCATCGCCCCGTCGTCGCTTCTGGCGTTCCTCGTCTGGGCGGCCGTCAGCGTCGTGTGGACCACGGACAAGACCGACACCGTCTTCGGCTGGATCGAGCTCTTCGGGTTCGCCTTCCTGGCCATCACGGTCGGACACATCCGCGACACGCTGCAGACGGTCCGCGCGCTCGGCGACACGCTGAGGATCCTGCTGGTCGTGTCACTGGGACTGGAGATCCTCTCCGGAGTCCTGCTCGACACCCCGTTCACGTTCCTCGGCATCCAGGGCCTGCTCGCAGACGGCGGCCCGGTGCAGGGGATCTTCGGCAGCCGCAACATGCTCGGCTTCGTCACCGTGATCGCCCTGATCACCTTCGTCGTCGAGTGGCGTTCGCAGTCGCTGAACGTCCGCATCGCGGTGCCCTCGATCGCGCTCGCGACTCTGCTGGCCTTCCTGTCCGCGTCCCCGACCGTGCTCGTGCTGGCGGCCGGGGTCGCCGTGGTGGCGACCGCGCTCGCGATCGTGCGCCATGCCCCGGCGGAGCGGCGGACGATCGTGCAATGGGTGCTCGGCGTCCTCGTCGCGCTCGCACTCGCTGCGGCGTTCGCCCTGCGCCATGTGATCATCGCGCTGCTCGATGCGGGCTCGGACTTCTCGATCAGAGCGACGCTGTGGAACACCATCCTCGACTTCGTCGCACTCAAGCCGATCGAGGGCTGGGGCTGGTTCGGTTCCTGGGCTCGAGGCGAATACCCGTTCACCTACATCAACTTCCTGCTCGAGGATCACCATCAGAGCGCGCTCAACGCGTACTTCGACGTGCTGCTGCAGCTCGGCACGGCAGGCCTCGTGCTCTTTCTCCTGTTCGGGGGCATCGCCACCGTGCGGTCCTGGCTCGTCGCGAGTGTGCGGCGTTCCGTCGTCTACGCATGGACCCCGCTCATGCTGGTGACGCTCGCCGTGGAGTCGATGTTCGAGAGCTTCACGATCGTCGGCGCCGGCTGGTTCATGCTCGTGCTGTGCGCTTTGCGCGCGGGGCAGACGAGGTCGTGGCGCGAGAGCATGGACGCCGCGCACACCGGTGCGATCCCGACGTTGCGGCCGGAACGCTGAGCTCGGCGCGGACCGAGGCGGCGCGCTCTCCGCAGATGCCAAGCCGCGCCAAGTAAGCTACTCACTGCTCGTCCAGCGCCGCGGCCGGTGAACGGTGCGCATTGCGCGAACAATCGGAGAATGAACCCTTGGTCCACATCCTGCAGAACGTCGTCTTCCCCCTTGACCGCGACCCCGACCTCCTGCCGCTGTATGCAGACCCCGAGACGTGGTCGGTCATCGAAGAAGAACCGGTCCGGGTCTCCAACCGCGCTCACCTGGGCAACATCCTCGGGCGACACCGTGCACGCATCGTCGCGGGTCGACGGGTCTCGCTCGGCACGTACTTCAACGCCTTCCCCGCCTCATACTGGCAGCACTGGACGAGTGTCCGCCAGGTGCGGCTGACGGTTCGGACGACAGGGCCGGCGACCGTGCTGGTCTACCGTTCGAACGGCAGCGGCATACGCCAACGCGTCGCGACCCAGGAGGTGACAGGCGAGGCATCCACGTCGTTCGACCTCGACCTGACCCAGTACAGCGACGGCGGTTGGATCTGGTTCGACATCGTCGCCGACGAGAAGCACGCGGTCCTCGAAGGGGCCGAGTGGACCACAGAGCAGGAGCCTGCTCGCCTGGGCAAGGCATCCCTCGGCATCACCACGTACAACAAGCCGGACTACTGCGTCGAGACGCTCCGCGCTCTCGCCTCCTCCCCCGACGCGCTGGAGTTCGTCGATCGGATCTTCCTGGTCGACCAGGGCACGCAGCTGGTCGCCGACCAGGTCGGCTTCACGGAGGTCTCCGAGCAGCTGGGTGAGACCCTGCAGGTGATCCGCCAGGCCAACCTCGGCGGCTCCGGCGGCTTCGCCCGGGCGATGCACGAGACCCTGCAGCGCCCCGAGAGCGACTTCGTGCAGCTGCTCGACGACGACGTCCGTCTCGAGCCCGAGTCCCTGCGCCGGTCGATCGTCTTCGGCCAGTACGCGACCACCCCTGTGCTCGTGGGTGGGCACATGTTCGACCTTCTCGACCGCCCCAAGCTGCACGGCTGGGCCGAGGTGGTCGACGAGCACCCGTTCATGTGGCGCAACCTGTATCAGGAGAAGATGCCGCACGACTTCGGTGTCGCCAACCTGCGCCAGTCGCCGCTGCTGCACATGCGGATGGACTCCGACTACAACGGGTGGTGGATGTGCCTGATCCCGCTCGACGCGATCCGCGAGGTGGGCCTGTCGCTGCCCGCGTTCATCAAGTGGGACGACGCGGAGTTCTGCCTGCGCGCCGGTGAGGCGGGCTTCCCCACGGTGTCGATGCCGGGCGTCGCGCTGTGGCACGTCTCGTGGGTCAACAAGGACGACACGATCGACTGGCAGGCGTACTTCCATGCCCGCAACCGCATCGTCGCCGGTCTGCTGCACTCGAACGCCCCTCGTGGCGGACGGCTGCTGACACACAGTCGCCGAGTCGACCTCAAGCACCTGATGATGATGCAGTACTACCCCGTCGCCCTGCGCGCGCAGGCATTGAAGGACGTGCTGTCGGGCCCCGGCCACATGCGGAAGAACCTCGCCACGTCGATGCCGGCCGCGAGGGCTCTCGCGGCCGAGTACCCGGAGACCATCGTCCACCGCGACCCGTCGACCGTGCTTCACGCTCGCCACGGGCGCCAGGTGTACAAGCGCCTCTCGAAGAACGATTACGACAGCCCCAAGGGCCTGAAGCTGCGCTGGTTCACCCTCTCCACACTCGCCGCCCATTGGCTGCACAGCCCGGATCCTGCGAACATCGCGCAGCCCGAGGTGGAGTTCGGCAAGGAGGATGCGCACTGGTGGCGTGTCCCGGTGTTCGACAGTGCACTCGTCAGCGCTGCAGACGGCTCCGGCAAGAACGTCTACACCCGCGACCGTGGCAAGTACCGCCGGATGCTCCGCGACACGATCCGCCTGCACGCACAGCTGAGACGACGCTGGCCCGAACTCCAGCGGCAGTACCGTGAGGCGCTCCCCGAGCTGACGGCCCCCGCTTCCTGGCAGAAGATCTTCGAGGAGAAGGCATGAGCGCGGCGCCCGCTGCATTCGATCCGGCATCGGCGAGCATCGTCATCGTGACCTACAACAGGTCGCACCTGTTGACGGGCCTGCTCGAGAGCATCAGCTCGATGTCACCGAAGCCGGGGCACGTCGTCGTCATCGACAACGCGTCGGCCGACGACACCACCGAGGTCGTCGAATCGTTCCGCCCGCGTCTGGGCACCGACCTCGTCTACCGACGACTCGAGACGAACACAGGAGGCTCCGGAGGTTTCAGCGAGGGGATGCGCACCGCGTACGAGCTCGGCTCCGAGTGGATCTGGATGATGGACGACGACGTCGAGGTCGTCCCCGACGGTCTCGCCAAGATGGGCAAGTGGGCGCCCCGCTTCAAGAGCATCCAGGGACGCCGGTACGACTACGACGGCAGCGAGTTCTACTGGCAGTACAGGATCGCCGAGCGCATGGGAATCCCCATCCCCTTCGCGCCGTCCGGTTTCGACTCGTCGGGCTACAAGGAGATGAACAGCGGATGCTTCGAGGGCATGTTCATCCACCGCTCGATCGTGACGCAGATCGGACTGCCCGACCCCCGGTTCTTCATCTACTGGGATGACCAGATGTACGGCTGGCTGGCCTCACGAAAGACCACAGCGGTCATCGTGGATGAGTTCGTGCTTCGCCGCACGCGCGAGATCAAGCAGTGGGACATGGGCATCCGCCACATGAACGCCTCGAGCAACGCCTACCGATTCTACATCATGCGCAATCGGGCCTACATCAAGCAGTACTACCGAGTGCACGACAACTACAACCCGGTTCTGTTCGGCCTGGGCACCGCGATGACGTTCGCGAAGGAGATCATCCGACTCTTCTTCGTCGAGCGCACCGTACGCGGCACCAGCAACCTGTTCCGCGGACTCAAGGAGGGCGGCCGGATCGGCCGCGACCGCTCCTGGCAGCCGATGGCACCCCTGGAGGCATGACACGATGACCGACGAGCAGCAGCCCGAGCTCCGCTGGGCACCGCTTCCTCCCAAGCCGAGCAACAAGGGGCGCATCTGGCTGATCGTCGGCCTGATCGTGGCCGCGCTCGTGATCGTCGGTGTGCTCTTGTTCCTGTTCCTCCCCCGGGGTGACGCACCGGAGCCCGGCACGACCGCAACGCCCTCGCCCTCCGCGACCCCGACCGCGTCGCCGACTCCCACAGCCGCGCCGACCCCGACGGCCACACCCGATCCTCCCGTGCAGACGGAGGCACCTCCGGTGGCGGACCCGAGCGTCGCGGCATTCCGGAACCAGGTGGGTCCACGCCTGCAGGACGCTGCACAGGGACTCGACATCATCGCCGGCTCCAGCGGGCAGGATGCGGTCTCGATCGTCGACACGTTGCAGGAGGATGCTCAGCGGATCGCCGACACGCCTCCCCCGTCGTCGATCAACTCTCCGTGGAACGACGGCCTGTTCGCATACTCCCAGAAACTCACAGACCTCCGCTCAGCACTCACTGCGGGGTCGAACACCTCGGCCGCTCTGGACGACGTCCGCGCCGCGTTGCAGACGCTGAACGGACTCGTCGGTCTCTGACTGCGCCGCTCGCGCGTCGTCCGGGGCGCGTGGGTCAGGAGTTGTAGTCGGCGTTGTACCGGTCGAGGACATCCGCGATCGGAGCGTCGAGCACGAGCGCGCCCTTGTCGAGGTAGAGCCCTCGCGTGCAGAATCGGCGCAGGTCACGTTCGTTGTGGCTGACGAAGAACAGCGTCCGGCCGTCCGCGAGGAGTTCGTCGATCCGCTTGTAGCACTTCTCCCGGAACGCCTTGTCGCCGACTGCCAGCACTTCGTCGACCAGAAGGATCGGCTCGTCGAGTTGCGAGACGACAGAGAACGCCAGGCGTACCTTCATGCCGTTCGACAGGTGCTTGTAAGGCGTGTCCTCGAAGCCGGCGAGCTCTGCGAACCCGATGATGTCGTCGTACCGACGCGAGACCTCATCGCGCGACATACCGTGCAGACCGGCAGTGAGGCGCACGTTCTCGCGCACCGTGAGGTCTCCGACGAAGCCACCGGTGATCTCGATCAGAGGAGCGACTCCGCCGTTGACCGTGACCGTCCCCTCGTCGCCGAGCAGAACCTTGGCCACAAGGCGCAGAAGCGTGGACTTTCCCTGGCCGTTCCGGCCGACCACGCCGATCGACTCACCCGCCTGCACAGTGAACGAGACGTCGCGCAGCGCCCAGAACTCGCCGGGGCGCGAACGCCGCGATGCTCCTGCGAAGAGGTCCTTGAAGCTCCGCTGCCCCCGGCGGTTGCGTCGGAAGCGGACGCCCAGTCCCTTGACCTCGATCGCGGCCGACATCACAGCTCCTTCAGAACGGGTCGTTCCATGGCCCGGAAGACCCAGATCCCCAGTGCCAGGATCACCAGACTCATCGCAACGCTGACCAGCAGCGTGAACGGGTTCCACTGATCGGGGAAGAACGGCATCCGGTAGAGCATGAAGATCCCGGAGAGCGGATTGAATGCGCCGAGTGTCTGGAACGCCCCGGGAAGATCGGTGACGTTGTAGATGATCGGCGTCGCATAGAACATCGCCCGCAGAATCAGCGCCGTCGTCCGCTCGAGGTCGACGTACAGGACGCACAGGGGGGCGACGAGGAGCCCCAGCCCCACCAGCAGGACCGTCTGGAGGATCATGGCGACGGGCATCCAGAGGATGCCCCAGCCGACCTCGACCCTGAATGCGGGGTTCTGCTCGACGAGCAGGTTGATCACGACGAACGCCGCCAGCACGGGGAGGGAGAACAGGTACTCCATGCCCTTGCTCAGCACGATGCGGTTGACCCAGATCGATCGGGGAATCGCGGTGGAACGGACGAGCCTGGCGTCCTTTTTGAAGGCACGGGTGAAGTCCGACACTGACGCGTTGAACCAGACCCACGGCAGCAGAGCGCTGATCAGGAACACGATGTAGGGCTCTTCGCCGACGTCGCGATGGAAGATCTGCGTGAAGACGAACCAGTAGATCGCGCTCATGACCAGCGGATCGAGCACCGACCACAGATAACCCAGGAGGCTCGTCGAATAGCGGACCTTCAGATCCCGGGCAGACAGAAGCCACAGGGAATGCAGATAGCGCCGGGGCGTCCCGGGCGCCCCGACAGCAGCGTGACTCACGATCCCCAGCTTACGAGAGTGAGTTGTTCCACAGCGACAGCGCCGAGCCGATGGCCATGTGCATGTCGAGGTACTGGTAGGTTCCGAGGCGTCCACCGAAGTGGACGTCCTTCTCTCCCTTGGCGAGCTCGCGGTAAGCCAGCAGGCCATCGCGGTCGCTCGGGGTGTTCACCGGGTAGTAGGGCTCGTCCTCACGGTTCGCGAAGCGGGAGAACTCGCGCATGATGACCGTCTTGTCGGACTCATAGACATCCTTGCGCTCCGGGTGGAAATGCTTGAACTCGTGGATCCGCGTGTACGGCACGTCCATGTCCGGGTAGTTCATCACGCTCGTGCCCTGGAAGTCACCGATGTTCAGCACCTCCTGCTCGAAGTCGAGCGTGCGCCAGCTCAGCGAGCCCTCGTTGTAGTCGAAGTAGCGATCCACGGGACCCGTGTACACGACAGGCAGCTGACCGACGCTCGCCTTCTTGTTCAGCGGCTGCGACTCGTCGAAGTAGTCGACGTTCAGCTTCACCTCGATGTTCGGGTGATCCGCCATCCGCTCGAGCCACGCGGTGTACCCGTCGGTCGGCAGGCCCTCCCACGTGTCGTTGAAGTAGCGATTGTCGTAGGTGTACCGCACCGGCAGGCGGCTGATGATGTCGCCCGAGAGCTTCTGCGGGTCGGTCTGCCACTGCTTGGCCGTGTAGTCGCGGAAGAACGCCTCGAAAAGGGGGCGCCCGACGAGGGCGATGCCCTTCTCCTCGAAGTTCGCCGCCGACTTGACGTCGAACTCCCCCGCCTGGTCGCGCACGAGGGCACGAGCCTGGTCGGGCGTGTACGCCGACTGGAAGAACTGGTTGATCGTGCCGAGATTCACCGGCATCGGGAACACCGTGCCCTTGTGGGTGGTGTAGACCCGGTGCACGTAGTTCGTGAACGACGTGAAACGGTTGACGTACTCCCACACCGTGGCGTTGGAGGTGTGGAACAGATGCGCGCCGTAGCGGTGCACCTCGATCCCCGTCTCGGGCTCGGCCTCGCTGTAGGCGTTACCGCCGATGTGGTGACGACGGTCGATGACCGTGACCTTGCGGCCGGCGTTCGCGGCCCGTTCTGCGATGGTGAGGCCGAAGAAGCCCGAGCCGACGACGAGGAGATCCATGAGAACCATCGTATCGGCGCGTTGCTGTGAGTCTCGGCCGCGCCACCGGACGACTGTCACGCTTTCTGGAGTTCTCGTCGATGTCCGGCATCGTTCACCGATGGCTGGTCGACGATCGCCTCGAGACCGATACACTCCCGATGACGACACGACATCGCCGTCGCGGATCGGCGCTTCCGCGCATCGACCGGTCGAGGCATCTACAGAAAAACCGGGGACTCCATGCCATCTCGCTCGCACCGACGCGGTTCCGCGATTCTCATCGCCGCCGTGACATTCTCGCTGGCGCTTCCGCTCGCCGCCCAGGCCGCACCGGCCGACGAACCCGCACTGCCCGATCTGGAGAGCAGCTCGTCGCTCGAGCCTCGTGACGGCATCTCCTCGCGGTTCCGGCCATCGGCCACCGCGCCAGGGGATCTGGCACGTACACAGACCTCGGACATCATGCCCCTGGCGGCCGCCGCCCCCGCCCGGGTCTCCGGCCTCGTGGCACGTGAGCGGACGTCCACGAGCGCCAGGATCACCTGGTCGGCACCCGCCGACAACGGTTCTCCCGTCACCGGTTACCATCTGCAGCTGCTTCAGGGTGGATCGGTCATCGATGAAGTCGTGTGGTCCACCCCTGCACTCGGTGTGACCGTGCTCGATCTCTCGCCCGACAGCACCTACACATTCCAGGTGGCAGCGGTGAACGCCCAGGGAACCGGAGAGTTCTCGATCCCTCTGGAGTTCACGACCACGCACTCCTCGGTGCAGCGCGTCTTCGGCGCCGACCGCTACGAGACCGCGGTCGCGGTGTCGGCCGATGCGTTCCCCTCCGCCGGGATCACAGCGGCATTCGTCGCCAACGGCCGCAACTTCCCCGACGCTCTCGCGCTGGCCGCCGCAGCGGGCGCGTTGGACGGCCCAGTGCTGCTGACACCCGCCGCATCGCTGCCGGCGTCGACCTCACGCGAGATCGACGCGCTGGAGCCGGGCTGGGCTTTCGTCGCCGGCGGACCCGCCGTCGTCAGCGAGAACGTCATCAATCAACTACGGCCGTCGACGACGGAGGGCGCCTATCGCGTCGGCGGTAAGAATCGGTACGCCACCGCCGCGGCGATCTCGGGGTTCTGGGACTCCGCTCCTCCCCGCACGATCTATCTCGCCAGTGGGACGAACTTCCCCGACGCTCTCGCCGGAGCCGCTGCCGCAGGTTTCGTCGATGCACCGATTCTGCTGACGACCCGCGATGTGCTTCCCGCCGACACGGTCGCCGCTCTCAAGAAGCTCCATCCGGCGAGGATCGTCGCGCTCGGAGGGTCGGGTTCCGTCAGCGATGCGGTTCTCAAGCGCGCGCGCCTCTCCACCGGTGTCACGACGACCACCAGCCGACTCGGGGGCAGCACCCGCTACGACACCGCGGTGTCTGTGTCGAAAGCAACCTTCACCAAGGCTCGAGTTCCCGTCGTGTACGTGGCGAGCGGCCTGAACTTCGCCGACGGGCTCACGGGCGCGGCAGCCGGAGGAAGCCTGGGAGGCCCGGTGCTGCTGACCCGGCCCGCCGAGATGCCGGCCGCGGTGCTCGCGGAGATCGATCGTCTCGACCCTGTGCGCGTCGTCGTGCTCGGAGGACCGACAGTCGTCAGCGACCGAGTTCTCTCCCAGATCACCACCGTGCTCGACGAGTGACATGGACCGCTGGGCCCCTCTCAGAGGGGCCCAGCGGTCTGCATCGTGCTGCCGTCAGCTGGCGGTGCCGACGACCAGACGTGGTGTGCCCGCCCAGAGCGCGGCGTCGGTCGCCGCACGGCCGTCGACGAGCAGCTTGACACCGGGCAGCTGCGCGGGAGTCAGCTCCTTGTAGTCGGCGTGGTCGGTCTGGAGGATCGCGATGTCGACCGCGCCGCCGATCTCGTAGGGCTCGAAGCCGAGGCCGCGAAGCTCCTCATCGGTGTACAGCGGGTCGTGCACGACGACGTCTGCTCCGCGGTCCTTGAGAGCCTTCACGGTCGGGAACACACCGGAGAACGCGGTCTCCTTGACGCCGCCGCGGTAGGCGGCGCCGAGCACGACGGCGCGCTGACCGCTGAGGTCGCCGAGGATCCCCTCAGCCTGCGCGACGAGCCTCTCGGGCATCGAGGCGTTGAGCTGGCGGGCGACGCGGACGATGTCAGCGTCGGGGTCGGTCGACAGGTACAGGCGCGGGTACACGGGGATGCAGTGTCCGCCGACGGCGATGCCGGGACGGTGGATGTGGCTGTAGGGCTGCGAGTTGCAGGCGTCGATCACCTTGTACACGTCGATGCCGTGCGATGCGGCGAACAGGCCGAACTGGTTCGCGAGGCCGATGTTGACGTCGCGGTAGGTCGTCTCGGCGAGTTTCGCCATTTCGGAGGCCTCGGTGCTGCCGAGGTCCCAGACGCCGTTGGGCTTGGCGAGATCGGGCCGCTCATCGAACTGGAGCACGGCCTCGTAGAACTCACGTGCGCGACGGTTGCCCTCGTCGGAGAGCGCGCCGATGAGCTTCGGGTACTTGCGGAGGTCGGCGAACACGCGACCGGTGAGCACGCGCTCCGGCGAGTAGGCGAGGAAGAAGTCCTCGCCTTCCTTCAGGCCCGATCCCTCTTCGAGCATCGGCTTCCAGCGGTTGCGTGTGGTACCGACGGGCAGCGTGGTCTCGTACGAGACGAGCGTTCCCGGGGTCAGGTGCTCGGCGAGCGAGCGCGTCGCTGCGTCCATGTACTTGAAGTCGGGCTCCCACGTCTCGTCGTCGACGAAGACGGGTGCCACGAGCACGACGGCATCGGCTCCCGGGATGGCCTCTGAGTAATCGGTCGTCGCGCGCAGGCGTCCGGAGGGGATGAGTTCGGCGAGCTTCTCCTGCAGGTGCGCTTCGCCCGGGAACGGCTCGACACCGGCGTTGATCGTGTCGACGGCTCTCTGATTCACATCCACACCGATGACCTCGTGACCGGAGTCGGCGAACTGGACGGCGAGAGGAAGCCCGATCTTTCCGAGGGCGACGACGGCGATACGCATGGGTTCCATTCTAGGCGGCTTCTTCTTCGGCACGGCGTCAGCGGGACACGCGCCCGGTCGGCTCAGCTGCGCCAGAAGGCCAGAGCCAGAACGCCGACGACGGCGGCTGAGACGAGGGCGACGAACACGGCACGGGCGGCGGGGAAGTACCGGGACGAGCCGACCTTGATGAGCGCCGTCGCCGCCATGAAACGAGGCTGCCCCTGCGGATGCAGAAGGTACTTCGCCCGGGCGGGCAGGATCGCATCGAGAGTTCGGTACCGATTCGATGCCGCATCGTGCTCTGCGACCGCGGCGAGATCGGGCTCCGGTCGGGTGAGCTCATCGAACATCCGAGCCTGGGCGCGAGACAGCATGTGCCGCGCCGACGGCGAGAACGCATCGACGCGGCCGATGAACTCCGCCATGGCTGCGCAGTCCCCCGCGGTGAACGCGCTCCCCCCGCTGCGCTTGCGAACGGAGTCGGTGAGGTTGCGTCGAAGCAGCTTGGTGGCCAGCGCCGTCCGTTCGGGGATACCCATCCCCTGCACGACGACGTCGTCGAGAGTCGCCTTGATCGCGCTCAGCTCCTCAGCCACCGGCTTCGCGACGTGCGTCACCCGCACCGGCGCGTCGGCATGTTCGACGTACGCCGCGAGGCCCGACGCAGGAACGATCTTGCCGCCCAACCACAGGCGAGTGACGAAAGGCAGGTCGCCACCGTTGCGGGCACCGTCCAGCAGCCGCAGATCGAGGCGCGAGATCGCATCTCGTCGCATCAGTCCGAGCGGAGCACTCCGGTAGGAGAGGCGATCCCGCGCGAAGTCGAGCGTGCCGGTCCGCCACAACCGCTTGGGTGGTGAGCGGACGAGATTCCGCAAGGGTCCTCGCACGACCTTGGCGATCACGGCGTCCGCCTGCGTCGCCTCGGCCCGCGAGCGCCACTGCGAGATCGCGTCGCGGTCGAGCTCGTCGTCCGAACCCATGATTCCGACGTAGGTGGCGTCTGAGGCGGCCATGCCGAAATTGAAGGGCCCGGACGGACTCGGGATGCCATCAGCAAGCACTTCGACCCGGATGCGCCCTGGGCGCGCATCGATCAGTGGCGCGAGTTCTTCCTCGACCTCCTCACGCGTGAGGTTGTGGCAGACGACGAAAGCCCGGATCGTCGGATCCTCGACATCGACGATCGAGCCCACGGCGCGGCGGATGTTCCGCCGCGTGTCGTGCACGGCCACGATCATGTCCACGGTCGGGGCTGCCGCGTTCTCGCGTCGTGAGCCACTCATCGAACCACCTCTTCATAGATCGTGCTGTAACGACGTCGGAAACTCGACTCGTCGAATCTTTCCGCCAGTTCCAGTCCGCGAGCTCGCACACCGGTGCGATCGAGCGCGGATGCGGTCCGGAGTGCTTCTGCGATCGCGCGGGGCTCCCTCGGCACGAGCCTCCCGGAATCGGGGGTGAGGAAGGCCCCGTGCGCGCCAACCCCGGTCGCGACGACGGGAAGCCCTGCGGTGAGCGCCTCGACGGTGACGAGCGAGAAGGTCTCCGAGACGGTCGGGAGCACGAAGACATCCGCTTCAGCCATCGCCGATGCCACCGCACCGGCAGGAACATGCCCCGGCGCACGCACGTGCTCGGGATCAGCGGCCGCGAGCTCGTCGTACTCGGGACCTCCGCCGAGCCAGACGAGCTCTGCGGGCACTCCAGAGGCCTGAAGCTCCCTGATCGCCTCCACAGCGAAGCGCCACCCCTTGTTGGAGTTCACGGTGCCGACGCCGAGGACCTTCAGGCGGTCGCCTCGGAAGAACGGGGCGCTGTCGGTCGAGACCGCATCGGGCAGATCGACGATGTTCCCGACGACGTCGACGGGTGCCGTCCGATAGGAACGGATCGCATCAGCGAGATAGTCGCTCACGGCGACCACACGGCCTGGAGCGTTGAAGGTCCGGCGGATGAGGGGTCCGACCGCACGGCCCTTCGGCGATGCTCGCAGATTCGCGATTCCGCTCCAGTGCTCGGTGTGGACCCAGGGCTGCGACGGCTTTCGCACCACGAAGGGCAGCAGTCCAGGTGCTGCCATGGTGTGAACCACGTCGCTGCCCGCCAGCAGAGCCGGAAGCCCGCGCATCGAAGACACGAGCCCGCGCGGAGTGCGCACGTCGACCGGGACCGATCGCACTCGGACCGAGCCGATCCGACGCTCTCGAGAACCGTCATCGAGTTCCGGAGGCACCAGGTGCACGACGCGCACGTCATGGTCTTGGGAGAGAGCGGCGACGTCGCGGGCGATGAACGAACCGGCGCCGGGATTGCGGTCCGTCGGGAACCAAGTGGTCACTACGACGATCTGCACCCATGAAGACTATCAAGCCGAGCGTGGTTCCCTTCGCGATCGACCTGGTCCGGGTGGTCGCCCCCGCCCTTTAGCATGGGTGCATGCCGACCAACCCACGCGTGCTGCACTTGAACGACTGCGCCTTCGTGGGCGCCAACCTCGTGAGGGCCGCGCGAGCGCAAGGACTGCAGTGGCGCCTTCTGCCTCCTGAGCTCACCTGGCCCCCCGTTCGTCCTGGGCAGTCGCGGCCGACGCGCTTCGAGACCTATCGGACGCTCGCGCGTATCGGCGTCGCCGCCGCGCGAGCCGACGTGATCCACGTCCACTACGCCACGACCGTCGCGCGGATCGCGCCCCGCTACATCCCGACTAGGCCGTATGCGCTGCACCTGCACGGCACGGACATCCGCACCCTCTGGCACCAGCCCGAGAGGCATGCCCGGTTGCAGAGCTACATCGATGGCGCCGCGCACGTCTACTACTCGACACCGGACAACGCGGAGGACGCGACGACCGCTCGCCCCGATGCCGAATATCTTCCGGTGGTGTTCGACCCGTCCTCGCTGCCCTCATGGGATCCTCAGGGCTACGTCGCCTTCGCATCCCGCTGGGAAGAGGTCAAGGGCCTGGAGGGCATGCTCCAGGTCGCATCGAGGTTGGTCGCGGCAGGTGTCCCCGTACGAGGCCTCGACTGGGGTCCGGGTGCCGGCGACGCAGCACGTCTCGGCGTGGAACTCATCCCGAAGGCACCCCACGCCGACTACCTGCAGTTCCTCGCCAACGCATCCGTCGTCGTCGGACAGGCCACACGCATCCTGTCCGTCTCCGAACTGGAGGCGATGGCGATCGGCGCTCCCCTCGCGGCCGTGGGCGACCACTACCCCGGCCCGGACGGAAGACCTCTGCCCATCAGGAACGGGGATGTGGACGCCGTCTTCTCGGCGATCATGGACGACCTCGCAGACCCCGAGTCCGCAGCACGGGAACTCGGTTCCCAGCGCTGGACGCTGGAGAACCACACGGCCCCCGGACAGATCGCCGGAATCCAGGAGACCTATCGGCGGATCTCCCGCTGACCTGCTCTCACGCCAGACCGGCGAGCCGAGCCTGCGCAGCGAACTCCGGCTCCGCCGCCACGACCTCGTCGAACGTTCCCTGAGCCACGATCCTGCCCCCGGCGAAGAAGCACACGATGTCCGCGTCCCGAACCGTGGCGAGTCGATGTGCGACGGTGATCACGGTGACTGCGCCACGGAGTTCGCGAATCGCCGACGTCACCGCATCCTCGGTCTGGGTGTCGAGCGCAGACGTCGCCTCGTCCATGACGAGCACCACAGGGTCGGTGTAGAGCGCGCGCGCGATTCCGAGACGCTGACGCTGGCCACCGGAGAGAGCGAGTCCGCGCTCACCGATCTGAGCGTCCAGCTCCCCTGCGCGGGCCCGCACCACGGAATCGAGCTGCGCCCCGTTGGCCGCGCGCCAGGCTGCGTCCCTGTCATACTCCTCGCTCCAGGTCAGGGCGATGTTCTGCCCGACCGTCCCGTCGAAGAGCGCGACGTCCTGCGGGACGTAGCCCACGCGTCTGCGCCATGCGCCGAGGACGTCGGCGAGGTCCGTGTCGTCCAGACGGATCCGTCCCGACCTCGTGGTCAGCAGACCGAGGATCAGATCGACCATCGTCGACTTCCCGGCTCCGGATGCCCCGACGAACGCGATGTGTGAACCCAACGGAATCCGTAGATTCACATCCCGCAGAGCGGGCTCGTCAGACCCGGGGTAGGTGAAGGCGACATCCTCGAAGACCAGTTCCACAGGGTGCTCCTGCAGCGCTCCGTCTCCGATCACCTCCGCCTTGCGGATGTAGCCCTCTGCCGCCTTGATGTCGCGGATCACCGCCCTCGCGTGCGGGAGGGTCGATGCGGTGGACGTCATCACACCCTGGAACTGCAGCATCGACGGCACCATTCGGAAGCTCGCGATACCGAACAGCGCGATGGACGAGAACGCACCGCTGAGTCCACCTGTCAGGAAACCGACACCACCGATGATCAGGAACCCGATGATGACGGCCGAATCGATCACGAACTTCGGGATCGCGCCGAGGAAGCCGATCGTCGCTCGGGCTTTGACCGCGACCGCTCGGTTCTGGTTGACCAGCGCGGCCACCTCGCTGGCCTTGTCGCGGAGCGTGATCTCCTTCAGCGCCTGCACCATCTCGGTCATGAGCGTCGCCGTGCGGAACGAGAAATCGCGGTTCATCCGGCCGTTCTTGACAGCCCTTCGCGATACCCAGCCATAGAGCAGCGCAGCCACGATGCCGAGGTACACGATGGTGGCGACGGCGATCATCGGCTGAGCGACGAACAGCACCACCAGTACGGAGAAGAACGTCACGACCTGAGACGGCAACGAAGCGACGGGCAGGAGCAGCCCGGACGTCGTGTTGGCGATGCCGACATCGGCCATGCGAACGAGTTCAGCCGAGTTGCGCTTCATGCGCTCGAGCCACGGAGCGCGAATGTAGGCGCTGAAGAGACGATCGCCGATCGCCAGTTCGAAGTGGGCCATCCGCCGAGTGACGTACCACTGCTGCGCGAGTGCGATCAGCGACTTCAAAACCATGAGCGCGCAGGCGCCCGCGAGCACCCAGATCACGTTGTCCGGCGGGACCACACCGATGATCGGGAGCCGGACAGGCTGGTTCGAAGCGAGCGGCGCCATCATCAGAGCGAGGAGTCCGAGCGCGAGGATGTCGATCAGCGCGAGCGCTGACGATGACACGGAGTATCGGATGAGGAATGCGCGGGCATCCCCAGGCAGCAGCTCGAGGAGTTCCTTCAGCGTCGACCAGAGCGCTTTCACGACCGGCACCCCGCTTCTGAGTTCGCGATGAGAATCACAGCGCCATTTCTGGGCGGACCACAGCGCCACTGCGCGCGGATTCGAGGGCAGCCTCGATGACCGCGAGCGTGCGCTGGCCCTGCTCCATCGTCACGACGTCGGTCTGCTGCCCGAGCACGGCATCGCGGAAGGCCTCGTGCTCGACGCGCAACGGCTCGCGCTTGGCGAACGCGTAGCGCGTGACGTCTCCTTCAGAGACCCCGCGGAACGACGACACGGACTCCCACTCGAGGGGGATCGTGCCGTTGGCATAGAACGTGAGGTCGCCCGTCGAGGTGTCGGCGACGAATGCGCCTTTCTCTCCCGTGACGACCGTGACGCGCTCCTTCATGGGGCTGAGCCAGTTCACGATGTTGTTCACGATCACGCCGGACGCGGTGCGCCCGGTGATCGAGATCATGTCCTCGTACTCACGCCCGCTCTTGAACGCCGTCTGCGCGAACACGCGCTCGTAGTCGCTCTGCACGACCCAGGCCGTGAGGTCGACGTCGTGCGATGCGAGGTCCTTGGCGACACCCACATCGGCGATGCGTGACGGGAAGGGGCCCTGACGACGGGTCGTCACCTGATAGACCGCGCCCAGATCACCAGCCTCGATACGACGACGCAGCTCCTGCAGCGCAGGGTTGAAGCGTTCGATGTGGCCGACTGCGCCGACGAGCCCGGCAGCGGCGAAGGCATCCACCATGCGCTGTCCGGCATCGATGCTGTGGGCGATCGGCTTCTCGACCAGCGTGTGGACTCCGGCCGCCGCGAGCTTCAACGCCGCGTCCTCGTGGAACCGGGTAGGAACGGCCACGACAGCGATGTCGATGCCCTCGGCGATCAGTGCCTCGATGTCAGGAAGGATCGCCAGGTCTCCGGCGACCCCGTGCGGATCTCCGCCGGGATCGGCGATCGCGACCAGGTCGATGCCGTCGATCTCGCGAAGCACGCGGGCGTGGTGACGCCCCATCATGCCGACGCCGAGCAGCCCTGCGCGCAGCGTCATCAGGCGCCGGCCTTCGCGACGGAGTCGACCGCGGCGACGATGCGCTCGAGGTCGTCCTGGCTCAGCGACGGGTGCACCGGCAACGACGCGACCTCGCGAGCAGCACGCTCGGTCTCCGGAAGGTCGAGTCCCGGCGCGAAGTGCGTGAGCGAGGGCAGTCGATGGTTGGGGATCGGGTAGTACACGCCCGCTCCCACGTTGTGCTCGCTCTTGAGCGCGGCCACGAAGCCGTCGCGGTCTTCCGGAACACGGATCGTGTACTGGTGGTAGACATGCACGGCACCGTCAGCGACCGGCGGGACGATGACGCCCCGCAGGTTCGCGTCGAGGAACGCGGCGTTCTGCTGACGCTGGCGCGTCCACGCGTCGACCTTGGTGAGCTGAACACGACCGATCGCCGCGTGGATGTCGGTCATCCGCGCGTTGAAACCGATGACCTCGTTCTCGTACTGGCGCTCCATGCCCTGGTTGCGCAGAAGCTTCACCTGACGAGCGATCTCGTCGGTCGCGGTCGTGACCATGCCGCCCTCGCCACTGGTCATGTTCTTCGTCGGGTACAGGCTGAACATCGCGAACTCGCCGAACGACCCCACCGGTCGACCGTCCAGCGCCGCGCCGTGCGCCTGAGCGGCGTCCTCATACAGCGCCACGCCGCGCTCGGTCGCGAGAGTCTCGAGCTCACGCATGCGTGCCGGGTGACCGTACAGATGCACGGGGAGGATGCCCTTGGTGCGCGGGGTGATCGCCGCGGCGACCGCCTCAGGATCGAGCGAGAAGGTGTCCGGTTCGATGTCGACGAACACGGGGGTGGCGCCGGTGAGGGCGACCGAGTTGCCGGTGGCCGCAAAGGTGAAAGACGGGACGATGACCTCGTCGCCCGCACCGACCCCGACCGCCAGCAGCCCCAGGTGGAGGCCGGCCGTGCCCGAGTTCACGGCGACCGACGGCCTACCTGGGACGAAATGCTCGGAGAACTCCTTCTCGAAGGCCGCGACCTCCGGGCCTTGCGCGACCATGCCGCTGCGCAGGACGCGGTCGACGGCCTCACGCTCCTCGTCGCCGATGATGGGCTTTGCGGGGGGAATGAACTCGCTCACACGGTCTCCTTGGTCAGTTTTCCGTCAGTCTCGAAGAATCGATCGCCCGTGGTCGGGCACACCCAGATGTTCGTGTCCTCGCCGGCCACGAGCGGCACGCCGGACTCGCCGACCCAGCCGATGCGACGCGCAGGCACGCCTGCCACCAGCGCATACGCCGGAACGTCCTTCACGACGACGGCGCCGGCCGCCACCGTCGCCCACGCACCGATGGTCACCGGCGCCACGCAGGTGGCGCGCGCTCCGATCGCGGCGCCGCGTTCGATGGTCACGCCGACCGGCTCCCAGTCGTGCGCGCTCTTGATCGTGCCGTCCGCGTTGATCGCACGCGGGTACGTGTCGTTGGTGAGCACCACAGCGGGCCCGATGAAGACACCGTCGCCCAGCTTCGCCGGCTCATAGACCAGCGCGTAGTTCTGCACCTTGCAGTTGTCGCCCATCACGACGCCGGTGCCGATGTAGGCACCGCGCCCGACGATGCAGTTCTCTCCGAGCTGCGCGTCCTCCCGCACCTGCGCTAGGTGCCAGATGGACGAGCCGTCACCGATGACGGCGTCGGGTGAGACATCAGCGGAATCTACGATCCGCACGTGGCTGCGCAGTGTCAATGGAACTCCTCGGGTCGGCATCGTCGGATCGCGTGGACGACAATCTGAGATTCTATCTGTGGGTGTCTGCGAGCCTGCTGGGGCGCGGTCACGCTCGTCGATCCGTACCGTCGAGAACGGCGCGGCTCACGGCATCCGCCGCCCTCTCGGCCACCGATCGCGCGGACACGTTGCGGACGGCCCAATCGGTCAGGTGATCGACAGGCGCTCCATCGCTGCGTGCGAGCACCGCTGAGATCGCTCGCGCGTAGTCTGCGGCATCGAAGGATGCCGCCTCGCCGAGTCGCTCCTTCGTCACAAGAGCCTGCAGCTGCTCTGGCCCACTGAAGGCGACGGGTGTTCCCACGGCCATCGCCGCATACAGCTTCGTCGGTACGGCGAAGTCATAGCCGGCTCCCGGCTTGAGGGTCGCGAGGGCCACCCTCGCGGACCGCACCCACTGAGCCGCCTCCTCAGCAGGCAACGGCGGGAGGAACTGCACGCGATCGTCGATGCCGTGTCGAGCCGCGGTGTCCTTGAGCGACTGGCGGTCCGCGCCCTGGCCGATGAACGTCGCCGTGACCGAAGGATCTTCGGCCATCACGATGGCCAGCGCGTCGATCGCGACTCCGGCGCCATGCCACTCGCTCATGGTTCCCACGTAGACCACATCCGACGGAGCGGTCACCCTGCCTCCGACAGGGGAGAACAGGTCCGTGTCGACTCCGTGCCCCACCAGCGTCATCGCCGCGCCTGGGACGAGTTCTTCGATCCGGAGGGCGACGCCCTCCGAGACGACGAGGTTGTCCGCCGCATGCCGGAGAGCCAGCTTCTCGACCATCCGCACGGCACCGATGACCCAGGATGCAGCGCCCGTCATGTGAGCGGCATCGGACCAGATGTCCGCCGCGTAATAGACGTAGGGGCGGCGGCGGATCCATGCGAGCACCCGTGCGACAGCCCCGGTGGTCGGAGGAGGCTCGACGACGTACACATCCGTCCGCCGCCCGAACAGCATCCGGAAGGCGAGCGGGAGGTCGAAGCTCAGGTACTGGAGGTATCCGCGCACGTAGCCGTCGCGATCCCGGAGGACGGGCCAGCGCGAGATCCTCTCCCCCGAAGACGGTTCGAGAGGGATCCAGCGGGGAGGCCTGGTCGTGATCACCCGCACGTCATGACCGCGTCGGACCAACTCGTCCGTGAGCGCCTGCAACCGCAGAGAACCGGCGGAAGGCTCCGGCGTGAAGATGCGGGTGACGATGGTCACCCGCATCGGCTGCTCCGAGTTCTGGGCGTTCACCGGTCCACGTCCTCAGGATCGTCGCCGTCAGGGCGTGCGGCGGAACTGCTGCCGTGCGACTCCGCATCACCATCGCCCCTCACGGCGTCGACCCGCGGGGTCGACTGCTCGAGCACGCGCAGACGCTGATCGACGAAAGCCGCGTGCTCGCTGAGGTTTCGCATCCGCGCCTCGATCCTCGTGAGTTCGGCTCCGTACTGAAGGCTCACCAGGAAGAGAAGTCCGATCGCGACGAAGAAGACGAGGTTGGAGGGTACCGCGACACCGAGTACCTTGGCCGCCCAGGTGAGAGTCTGGGGGAACACCGCGATGACGAGGGCGAACAGGCCGCCGAAGAACCACCACACCGCATGGCGCTCGCGCAGCGTGCCTTTGCGCATGAGCTCGACGATCGCGAACAGCGCGACGAGCGCGGCGACGATGCCGAAGGCATAGGTCACACCGTTCACGAGATCCCCTCCAGACGAGTGCGCGGCCTCATCATCGCCAGCCCGAACGCCGCGCAGGCCCTGATCAGATAGATCGCTGCCTTGACAGGATGATGCGAGGGCTCGCCGCCCTGCCGGACGCGCATCTCCACCGGCACCTGGCGGATGCCCAGACCCGCGCGCGCGGCGATCACCAGTGCTTCGATCGTGTCGCCGAGATACTCGGCGGGGAAGTTGTCGGCGAACAACCGCACTGCTCGCGGTCCCGAGGCCTTGAAGCCGCTCGTGACGTCGGTCAGCCGTCCGCGGGTGACGCGACTCAGGACCCCGGCGAGCATCCTCATCGCCCAGCGCCGCGGTCCCGCGACGCTGTAGTCGCCGACTCCCGCGAAGCGGGCTCCGATCACGAGATCCGAGTCCTTCAGAGCGTCGATCAGTGACGGGATGGCGGCCGGGTCGTGCTGACCATCCGCGTCCACCTGCACGACGATCTCGAAGCCGTTGGCTCGTGCATAGCGGAATCCGGTCCTCATCGCGCCGCCGACGCCGAGGTTGAATGGCAGCGTCAGAACGACGGCTCCCGCGTTGCGGGCGGCCTCCGATGTGGAGTCCGTCGACCCGTCGTCCACGACGACGCAGACGGCGCGGGGAACCGCAGCCACGACGTCGCCGACCACGCCCGCGACGGACTCTTCTTCGTTCCACGCCGGTATGACGACGAGGACACGCTGTTCTGTCGCACCCATCATCTCGATCCTAGCCGGGCGTGCGGAAGGCCTACGGTCCGCACGCCGTGATCCGCCACAGTGACGCGTCCCCCTCGGCAGCGACGAGTTCGAAGCCGTCCTGACCCTCGAAGTCGGTCATTCCGGGCAGCTCATAACGACCTGGACCATCTTCACCCAAGCCGAAATCGAGCACATACCGCGGGTCCCCGAGGGTCGCGAGCGCGTCGCAGACTTCGGTGTCGTCACCCGCATCGCGGAGTCGTTCGGAGAGCACAGCCCATGCCGCAGATGTGGGCTGCGACCACGTGCGGGGGTAGACATCGACGCCGCTCAGCATGTACCCGAATCCGGTGCCCGTCGAGGGATTCCCGATCACGCGCGAACCAGGTTCCACGAGCGTCGGGAGTGATTCGAGCAGCTCGCGCTCGCCGGAATCGAGGAACGTGTCGGATGTCAGCACATAGCGTGACTCGCGATCGAAGGTGCCGTCCAGGAAGGCCGGCATCGCGACGGGTCGCACCAGCACGAGGACCAGCATGAGGACGACCGTGGCCGCCACACCGATCGGCGCGGTTTTCGCATCGGCCACGCCGGGGCGGAGGCGCCCGGCGATCCACCTCGTCATCGCATCCGCGCCGATCGCCGCGAGTGGTACGACCGCGATCGGTGCGAGCGCCGCCAGACGGTAGGGGTCGGCGTACCACGGGGCGAGAAGGAGATCGCGCACGATCGGATGACCGACGGATGCCACCAGGATGTAGAGCGCGGACACCCCGGCCCACGTGCCGACGAGCCAGCGGAGACTCGTGTCGCGAACTGCGACGACCACGCCGAGGAGAGCGAGGACGCTGATGGCCCACGCGAACGGGATCAGCACCTGGCCGTTGAGGAGAACATCGACGAACGCCTCGAGCTTGCCTCGGAAAGGGGGCCAGTGAGACCCGCTGGTGCCCTTCGCGAGCACGAACCACACCGTCCCGAGTGCAGCCCACAGCACGACGACGAGTCCGATGCGCCGCGCGAGCCCCTCTCTCGGTACGACGCTGAGCAGCTGGAACGTCGCCCAGACGATGCAGATGGCCGCCCAGACGAGCAGAGCTGCGGGTTGCGACAGCGCGAGTGCCGCGACGATGACCGCGACGACGAGGGTCGCGCGGATGAATCGCCGGACGCGGTCCGAAGCCGGCCATTGAGCCAGCAGGATCACCCACGCCACGGCGGCGGGCACGAGTGCGGTGGAGAGAGCGTTGGGGAAGAGCACGCCCCACTGGAACATGAGCAGCGGGAAGGTCTGCAGAGCGGACGACAGCACTGCGGCATACGCCGCGACCGCACGCGAGCGTGTGATCGTCAGCGAGAGCCATGCGATGCCCAGTGGCCAGATCAGTGCGCCGATGACGATGGTGAGCATGTTCGCGGCGATCGGGATGCTGGTGCCGGTGAAACCGACGATCAGCGAGACCAGAGCGTGCCAGGCCGCCGGGTAGAAGCCGGACCCGCCCACGACCTCACTGACATGGAGGGAGGACGCGTCGGCCGTCTCGACGATGAACCGCACGGCGTTCATGTGGAACACGGCGTCGTTCGTCTGCGAGATACCGGCGGGGTCGACGATGTACGCGATGAGGCGCGACATGCCGATCAGGATTCCGACCCCGATCGCGGAGGGCAGGAACCATGCCGGTCCCTCGACCTTCGTCCTATGCGGCTCGGCCCCCAGCAGGCGCCCCGCCCCCCACGAGGCTCCGACGAGCACGAGGACCCCGATCGTCCAGCTCAGTGGAGACCACGGCACTCCGACAGCGCCGAAGACCAGGGCGAGCACGGCTGTCGCGGCGACGCCGAAGATCGGAGCGGCTGCCAGCAGCGCGAGGCCTCGGAGCCCGATCGCGTAGAGCCCGAGCATCCCCGGCACGAACACGACAGCTGTCGCGACGAGAAGCGCCGGGGTCTCTGCCAGCCAATGCAGGATCATGCGTCCACCAGCGCGATCGCGCCCTCCACCTCGCCGTCGTACACGACTTCGCCCTTGTTGATCACGACGCCTCGCCCGCAGAGTTCGCGCACCATCTCCATGTCGTGGCTCACGACGACGAGTGTCTTGCCCTGCGCGATGAGCTCTTCGAACTTGAGGCGGCACTTCTCGCGGAAGGGCGCGTCGCCGACTGACAGGATCTCGTCGACCAGAAGCACATCGAGCTCGACATGGATCGCCACGGAGAACGCGAGTCTCATGAACATGCCGGATGAGTAGTGCTTGACCTCCTGATCGATGAACTGCTCGATCTCACTGAAGGCGACGATCTCGTCATAACGCGCTTCGATCTCGTGCCGCTTCATGCCGAGGATCGCGGCGTTCAGGAAGACGTTCTCTCGACCGGACAGCTCAGGGTGGAATCCGGCGCCGACCTCGATGAGTCCGGCGACACGACCACGGGTCAGCACCTCGCCGTCATCCGGCTCCATGACGCCCGAGATGAGCTTGAGCAGGGTCGACTTGCCGGAGCCGTTGAAGCCCAGGATGGCGACGGACTCGCCCTCGCCGATCACGAGATCGAGGCCCTTGAGCGCTTCGAACTCGCTCGTGAGCTTGCGTCTCTTGATCCAGGCGACGACGGTGTCCTTGAGGGAGAACGCGTGATTGAGGGTGAAGCGCTTGCGCACACCGTCGATGATGATGCTCGGCTTATGCGCCAACTGATCGCTCATAGGTCTTGTGCGAACCTTCCCTCGAGGCGTCGGAACACGAACTGGCCGAACAGCAGCGTGCCGACGGCGATGAGGAACGTCCACAGAGTGTTCCACGCGAGGCCCGGGGGCAGCTGGAGCGCCGTGTCGGTGACCGGCCGCCAGAAGGCGTAGTGGAAGAGCTCGACGCCCTGCGTGATCGGATTGAGCATGTAGACCTCGACGAGCCACTGGGGCCACCCGAGCTTGTCCACGACCGCATCCTGCACCTGTGTCCAGGCGTACAGCACCGGCGACGCCCACGTCGCCAGCAGCAACAGCAGCTCGACGATGTTCTCGGCGTCTCGGAATCGTACATTGATCGCGCCGAAGAACAGGCCGAGGCCCAGCGCGAACAGCATCACGATCAGCATCCCCGCGAGGATCGCGAGGATCGAGAGCAGGGAGACGTTCACGATCCACCCCAGGAGGAGGCAGACCACCAGCAGAAGTCCGACCTGAGGCAGGAAATGCACGAAGGCGACGATGACCGCCGAGACTGCGAACAGCTGCCGCGGCAGGAACACCTTCCGCACCAGGGGCGCGTTGCCCACGATCGATGTCGTCGCGTTCTTGAAGGCCTCGGAGAAGAGGTTGATGACGACGATCCCGGAGAAGAGGTAGACCGCGTAGTTCGGTATCCCGCGGTCGAGGTTCATGAAGAGGCCGAGCACCACCCAGAACACGAGGAACTGCGCAGCCGGTCGCACATACGACCAGGTCCAGCCGAGCACGGAGTTGCGGTACCGCGTGGTGACGCCGGTGCGGACCAGCAGATTCAGGAGGTAACGCCAGCGCACCACGTCGACCAGGCCCCGGCTGGTGCCGGGTGTCTCGAACTCGGAACGCGGGACGGCGGTGAAGAAATCTCGGGTGTCTGTCACAGGCCCACTCACTTGATGGCGCGGCGATATCGACCGCGGCACCCATTATCCCATGCGACCGCCTGACAGTTCGCCGCCACGGGGGGCGTGTCAGCCCACGCTCACGATCCCACCCCATCCCCTGCCGATCTGGCCGGACGATGCCCATCCGCCCTTTCCGTTGCCGGTGTAGAGGAACAGCCCTCCATCGGTGCGGATCGCCAACAGGTCGGCCCTACGGTCTCCGGTGAAGTCTCCGGGGCCCACGAGCTCGGTCATCGCGCCCCACCCCTTGCCGATCTGAGTCGACGTGCCGAAGCCGGACTTGCCGTTGGTCGGGTAGAGCCGAAGAGTTCCGTCGTCCATCCGGGCGATCAGGTCGGTGCGACCGTCCCCGGTGAAGTCGCCGGCGTTGATGATCGTCGCCGCAGCCCCCCACCCCTTGCCGATCGAGGTCGCCGCACCCTGGAACCCACCCTTGCCATCACCGCGGTAGAGCAGCATGTTGCCGGAGGAATCGACCGCGATGACGTCAGGAAGCCGGTCCCCATCGAAATCGACTCCCCCGATCACATGAGCGAATGCGTTCCAGCCGTGACCGATGCGCACGGGCGTGCCGAAGGCACTCCCCTTCGCCGGATAGAGCGTCAGGACACCGGCGGCGTCGATACGCCCGAGATCTGCGCGACCGTCACCGGTGAAGTCACCCATCGACACCACGGTGTCCTTGGGGTTCCAGCCCTTCATGAGCGTGCTCGAGGACCGCCAAGCACCGGCGTTGTTGCCGCCGTAGAGTCGCAGTTCTCCGGAGGACGTGAGGGCGACGATGTCGTTGCCGCCTGCGCGGTCGACGTTGCCGAAGCCTGCGGGAAGCGCGCGAGGAGCGGTGACCGCGGCGCCGGCCGATGCCTTCGTCTTCAAGGCATTCCACCCGGTGCCGACGGATCCCGCGCTCGTGAGGGAGGCAGCCCCTCGACCCTCATATGCGAGCAGTGCGCCGGATGCCGTGTGCGCGAGGATGTCGGGCGTCCCGTTGCCGGTGAAGTCACCAGGACTGAAGATCGACGTCATGCCGGACCATCCCGAACCGAGCTGGACTCTCGTGCCCCATCCACCACGGCCGTTTCCGGGATACAGAAGCAGGCGGCCGGTCGAGTCGCGGGCGATGAGATCGCTGCGCCCGTCTCGATTCATGTCGACGCCCCCGATGAGCATGCTCATCGACTGCCATCCTGTGCCGACGACCGTGGGTGCTCGGAATCCGCCTCTGTTGTCACCGCTGCGGAGATGGAGGGTGCCGGCCGCGTCGGTCGTGAACAGGTCGGGGATGCCGTCGCCGTTGAAATCGCCGGCCGGCAGAACCGAGGTCACGCCGCGCCAGTCCCCCGCGAGTGCGACGGGAGCGGACAACTTCGTGGTCCCGTTGCCGTAGAGCGCCGAGACCGTGCCGTTCTTCTGCACCGAGATGAAGTCACGGTGCCCGTCGCCGTTGAGATCGCCCGCGCCGAAGAACGACGTGACATCACCGAGGCCAGTCGCCATCTGCACACGGTTGCCCCAGACCTTCTTCCCGAACGGGTAGCCCCAGGCAACCCCGGAAGCATCCACGGTCACCACATAGTTCGAGGTGTTGGCCGAGGCAAGCGTCGGCAGAACTGCCGCCGGCGCACCCTGAGTCGGACCGAACCAGTCGGTGAAGTAGTTGTAGAAGTTGCGGTTTCCGTACGCCGAGCAGTTGTCGCCGAGCCCGTACCCCGCTTTGAGGGCGGCCGCGTTCGGCTGATACGGCGTGTAGTAGTAGAGAGCCGCGGTGGCCTTGTTCGCGATGTAGACCCGACCCGAGCCGCACGCCGCGTTCGGGTTGTACAGGACATTCCAGGTGTTGCCGGGCGCATACCACTGGAACCACTTGCCCTCCATGTAGATCTGCATCTGCCGGGCAGCACCGTAGATCTGGTGGAAGAAGCCGATGAAGTCGGGGTCGCACGGCGCGGTGTCGGGGCATCCTTGACCCAGCGCGATGTTGTAGCGCCATGCGCTCGGCCACGTGTGCGTGATCAGCGCCTGCTCCTTCTGGAGCATGACGATGAGCACCTGGGGATTGATGTTGCACGACTGCGCGACGCGATAGATGATGCGCGCCGCTGTCTCGTTCGCTGCGCCCGTGTACCCCTTGCAATACGCGTCAGCGGGGCGAGTGACCGACGTGATCCGGAAGTCCTTGAGACAGACGTAGCCGGACTGGCACTTCGAGACCTTGCTGTTGAAGAACGACTGGATCTGCGCTTCGGTCATCGAGTTCTTCTTGGTGAAGACGGCATCGCTGATGAGATTGCCCGCGTTGAAGCCCGCGAGCGTCGTCTTCACGTCTCGCGCCTGAACGACTCCGGTCGAGGCCGAAGTCACCGCAGACGCGGACTCAGCAGGGACGGTGACACCGACCACGAGCGCCGCTACTGCGACGAAGGTGGCGAGGATTCGGGGCATCCTCATGGTGTTTCGAGAGCGTGGGGCACGTCGAGACATGTGACCAGTGTGACGGAAGTTGCAGGATGATGCCACTGTTGCGCGAAATCGGACGTTGCGAAACGGCGTGTCGGACGAAGACACAGCGGGCGCTCAGCACCTCAGAGATCGGCGTGCAGGCCCCAGACACGCTCGGCCGCGCCGAGCCAGGAGAACGAGCGGGAGCGATCAGCGGCGAGAACGCTCAGTCTGCGCGCGCCCGCGCCGACGGCGTCGACCACGGCGTCGGAGAGGTCGGCAGGTGCGACCACCGCGCCCCCGTCGGCGATCACGTCGTGGTGCACCCCGCTCTCGACGGCGATGACCGGGACGCCGAGCGTCATCGCCTCGACGACGCGCCATGGCCAGGCCCCGCACGTGCCGGTGGCGATCATGGCCGAGGCCGCGCCGAAGACGGCAGCGCGGTCGTCGGCAGAGAGCAGGCCCCGAATGTGCGCTCGCGACTCCGGCAGTCCGGCGGCGGCCGCGATCTCGGCCAGCTTCGGCTCCGATCCCTCCGGGGCGTCGAGCACGACGGCGTGCTTCCCCGAGGCGAGAGCTGCGCGGAAACCGAGATCGAGCGTGTCTGCGGATCCGGTCAGAACCACATAGCCGGACGGAAGCGACAACGATGCTCGGCGTGCTGAGGCATCGAGCGGAACGACGAATCCCGACGGCACGGCCCCGGGGATGACGCGGATGCGATTGCGGAGCTTCGCGATCTCCGCGAGACGCTCCGCGATCGCGTGCGACGGGACGACGACGGCGTCCGCGTGCTTGGCGGCTCTCTTGAGCATGCCGCGCTGCCAGGCGACCGTCGTCTTCGACAGCGACTCCGGCGCCTCCCATGCCTGCAGGCCCCAGAGGGTGACGGTCGTCTGATCGTGGTCGTGCACGCGGTCATGACGAACCAGGGGCGCCATCAGAGTCGCCGAGTGGATCAGTCCCCCGCCGACTCCCGGGACGATCCCCATCTGCCACGACGCGGCGAGCTCCCGGCGAGCGAGAGACAGCCTGCGCACGTCGGAGATCCCCGGAACGGGCACGTCTGCGCCCGACGGCACGATGGCCTCCACCGTGCATCCCGACGGCGCGGTGGCGACGAGTGCGGCGGCGAGATCCGTCGACGCGGACGCCTGATCGGCATCGACGACATGCGTCAGCTGATCAAGAACCACACGCAGCCGAGCACCCATGCGACAACAGTAGTCGCCTGCGCCTCCAGAACCCGGGAGCGTGGCCGCAGCAACCAGCACCGATCTCCGTTCCCTCCGATATGCCGCATCGTGCTTGAATGCAGGGGTGAGTGACGGACGCCTCCCTGTACGTCGTCGGTGGTTGCAGTGGACCATCGGCGTGATCCTGACGCTCCTCGTGCTCGCGACCGGATGGGTCACGATCCGCGGCATCGGCGCGGTGAACGATCTCCAGCAGGTCGCGTCGTCGTCGTCGAAGCTCAAGGCGGCCATCGGTGAGGGCGATCTCGACAAGGCCGCGTCGCTCTCCGCGCGCATCGCCCACCATGCGAAGTCGGCACATGACCTCACCTCCGACCCGGTCTGGCAGGGCTTCGCCTTCGTGCCGTGGTTGGGACCGAACTTCTCCGCCGTGAGCGATGTGGCCGAGATCGCTGACGACGTCGCCGCTGACGCGCTCGTCCCCGTGCTCGACGCGGCAGGAGAACTCGACCTCGCAAGCCTGGGCCTGTCCGGAGGAGTCATCGACCTGACGCCGTTCGCGGCGATCGAGCCCTCCCTCGCCGATGCGAGCGACACGTTGAACGCGGCAGAGGAGCGCGCGCTCGGGATCGACGCGGATGCGACCCTCCCCCCGCTCGCAGATGCGGTGCGAGAGATGCGTTCCACCGTCACCCAGGCAGCGACAGTCGTCGGCTCGCTGCACGGTGCAGCCGCTCTGCTCCCGAGCATGCTCGGCGCGGAGGAACCGCGGAACTACGTGATCGCGATGCAGAACAATGCTGAGCTCCGCTCGTCCGGCGGCATCATCGGCGCGATCGCCCTCCTCCACGCGGAGAGCGGTCGGATCACGCTCGTCCAGCAGGCATCCGTCCCGGACTTCCCGGCGCTCGACACTCCTCTCCCCTTGAGCGACTCGACCGTCGCGCTCTTCGAGGATCAGCCCGGCCGCTACATGCAGAACCTGACCAGCGTCCCCGATTTCACCGAGGCCGGACCGGCCATCGCCACGCGCTGGCAGGAGCGCTTCGGGCAGACGGTCGACGGCGTCATCGCGGTCGACGCCGTGATGACCGAGAATCTTCTCGCAGCCACCGGTCCCCTGTCGTTCGGACCGTTCGACGTGACCAAGGAGACGGTCGTGAGCCTGCTCCTCTCGGAGATCTACGCGGCCGTTCCCGATCCGAGGGCACAGGATGAGATCTTCTCGCAGGCAGCCGGCGTGCTCCTCTCCGCCGCGCTGACGAAGGCAGACCCCAAGGATCTCGTCGCCGCTCTCGCCACGTCCGCGGATCAAGGACGCATCCGCATCTGGAGCGCGCACGACGACGAGGAGGATCTGCTCTCCGCCTCTTCCCTCGGCGGCGCCCTGCCCACCGATGACACGGAGACGCATGTGGGTGTGCTGTTCAACGACACCACCGGCGGCAAGATGGACTACTACACGAACGCCGCCATCTCGACGTCGATCGGCACCTGCGACGGGCAGCCGACGACACAGGTGACCGTCACCTGGACCAATGACGCACCGGCGGATGCAGCGACCTCGCTGCCGCCCTATGTCACGGCCGATGGCTTCTACGGGGTGCCCGCGGGCTCCGTCCGCACGCTCGTCACCGTGTACGGGCCCGAAGGCGCCACGCCGTCGCACATCGACCGAGACGGCAAGGAGGAGGCCGTACAGACCGCGCTCCTGGGCTCGCGTTCCGCCGTCCAGCACGAGCTGCTCCTGGCACCGGGCGAGTCCTCCACGATCACGGTCGAGTACCAGGGCACGGGCGCGGGAGAACGGCTGACCGTCGTCGACCACACGCCGATGATCCGCACGCCCGAGACATCTCGAGAACAACTGCGTTGCGCATCGTGACTTTCCCGATCCGATGATGTAGGGTCATTCTCACTGGGGAATATCTGGGTTCTGCAATTCTGTCGTGGGGACAGAAAGAGCTCACGCAGTCGGGTGCAGGGGTGTATCCGGATGCGATTCCGCATGAAATTCTGGGGAGAATCATGCTGAAGAAACTGGCTGCCATCAGCCTTACCGCTGGCGCACTCGTGCTCATGGCACCTGCTGTCGCCTCTGCCGCACCGAGCGGGTCCGACTCGTACTCGGAGCCACCGCGCGTGAGCGTCGATCAACCGATCATCGACACCTGTGAGGTCTCGACCGTCGCCTTCGGAGCCGGCTACTTCCAGCCTTCCGAGAACGTCGGCGTGTCCGTCTCGGGTCTCGACGCCGGCGACTCGGCGGTCTCGGGGAACACGGCAGCTGCCGACGGCAGCCTCGTGGTCACCTACCGCCCGCCGTCCGACGGACAGGGATCCTACGCGCTCGCGTTCGACGGCTCACGTTCGTACACGGCGACCATCACGGTCTCACAGGGGCACGATGCCGCGGCGAGCTGCGAGCACGATCCTGCAGCTGTCGCCTCCGGCACTGAGCTTCCGCTCACCGGTGGCGGCCTCGAGCTCGCGCTGACCGGTGGAAGCGTGTCGCCGTGGCTCATCGGCGGCGGGGCAGCTGCCCTGGTCGCCGGCGGGGCACTCGTCGCAACAGGGATCACTCGCCGCAAGCGCGCCTAGGTCAGATCCCCGTGCCAAGCGGGGATCGACTGGACGACGGTGGTCCCTCCCCCTCCGATCACCGTCGTCTGGTGAATCCGGTCTCGCACCGGATGCCCACGACCGCCACCCTCACTCTCAGGTGGCGGTCGTGGGCTTATTCGCGCGCCGAAACGGATCGATGTGTCGCCCGGAGCCCAGCCAGAGTCCGAGTCACTCACCAGTTGACCGTGGCAGCCCGACGAGTCGGCATCACGGCGTCGGTGTCGGCGTCTCCGTCGGCGGGTGCAGCTTCTGCTGGATCATGTCGTGGATGTAGTCGTAGTTCGGCTCGTGCTCGTCCACGCCGTTGTCGGGGGTGAGCTCGATCGTCGTGATCGGCAGCTCTTTCGCCTTCGTCATCAGATCGAAGAACTCCGGGAGCTTGTCCTGAGGGAGGTCGGTGTCGATCAGCGCGGTTCCCGCCGCCGCCACCTCGTTGAATCGCGTCAACACCGTCTGAGGCGTGAACTGCGCGAGGATCGCCTCCTGCAGCTCGCGCTGTCGCTTCATGCGGTCCCAATCACTGGTCGTATACCGCGATCGCGCGTACCACTGGGCGGTGTCGCCGTCCATGTGCTGCTGACCGACCTCGATCCATCCGATCGCCCATGAGTCGACGTCCTTCGGATCGACGGCATCGCCGGGACCGCCCTTGGGAAGCCGTTCGGTCACGTTGATGTCCACACCCCCGAGCGCATCGACGAGAGCCGCGAAGCCGTGCATGTCGACGAACACGTAGTACGGGATCTCAATGCCCAGAACACCTTCGGCCGCGTCCTTGGTCGCCTCGATTCCGGGATCCGACCCGTGCGCGGCTGCGTCCGGGTAAAGGCCCGTGCCCTGGTCTTCTCGGCAGATCTCCGCAGCGTTGCGGACGTGGTTCATCCAGCCGTTCCATCCGCACGAGTTCGAGCTGTGCCCTTCGAATCCGTCGGGGTACAGTGCCTGCATCGGGCTGCCCTCACTGAACGGCGCCCCGGGCAGCTCTCGCGGGATTCCGGTGATGGTGACGGCACCGGAGGTCGCGTTCACGGAGACCACGGAGATGCTGTCGTACCGCATCGAGTCGCGTCCTTCTCCGCTGTCGGCGCCGAGAAGGAGGATGTTGTAGTAGCCGTCACTCGGCGGCAGACTCGGACCGCTCTGGCCGAAGAGCGTGCTGATCGTCCCTCGGGCGGTGCCGACGTACGACGCGGCATACCCCATGCCGGTGCCGACCAGACCGAGAAGCAGAATCGCGACGAGCGGGATGGCGAACTTCGAGGGAGCGGGGATCCTGACGAGCCGCACGAGACGCAGCACGTCGAAGGTGAGCACGATCCACAGCACGATGTACGCGACCATCAACACCTGCACGAGCGTGAGGATGACGGCCGAGAACCAGCCGCCGCCGACGGTCAGCCACAGCAGCACGGGTCGCGCGAAGAGAGCGAGACCGGCGCCGACGATCACCAGGAACCACGCGAGAAGAGTCGCCCCCAAGCCGATGCGTCCGAGTCTGCGATTACCCGCCAGCACCTGAGCGGAGCCCGGCACGATCAGGTTCAGCACGACAAGCCACCAGCCGCGCTTGGTCATCGTCGCGGCATCCGTCGGATCCGGATGCCGGAGCGGACGGGTTTCGATGAGCGGTCGCGCCGTACCTCTCGGCGGCGCAAGGGTCACAGCGAGCCCTTCAACCGTTCGTTCTTCTCCTCGACCTGCGCCTCGAGGTCGAGCGCGTACGCTTCGACGCGATCCGCGAGGTCTTCATCCGACGTGCCCAGGATCCGCGCGGCGAGGATGCCCGCGTTGCGCGCTCCCCCGATCGACACGGTCGCGACCGGGATGCCCGCCGGCATCTGCACGATCGACAGAAGCGAGTCCATCCCGTCGAGGTACGCGAGGGGCACCGGGACGCCGATGACCGGCAACGCCGTCATCGAAGCGAGCATTCCCGGCAGGTGGGCGGCCCCGCCGGCACCCGCGATGATCACGCGGATGCCGCGACCACGCGCCTCGCGCGCGTACTGCATCAGCTTGTCCGGCGTGCGGTGCGCCGAGACGACCTCGACCTCGTGCGGGATTCCGAAGTCACTCAACGACTGAGACGCATCGCTCATGACACGCCAGTCGGAGTCGGAACCCATGACGACGCCGACGAGGGGCGCTGCGGAGGAGTGCAATGGCTCAGTCACCCACTCAGGCTACGGTCTGCTGCTGGGAGAAACCCCGAACGGCACACCTCTGAATGAACCCTCAATCGAAGTGGGCCGCTGCCGCCCGTGCGATGTACACGGCGTCGTCGAGGTCGTCGCCCGACACGTTCACGTGGCCGACCTTGCGGCCGGGACGCGGCTCCTTGCCATAGGTGTGGATCTTGGCCGAGGGATACCCCGTCATGGCACCGGCGAAACGGTCCCCGAGCGAGCCGTCCTTCGGGCCTCCGAGGATGTTGATCATCACGGACCACGGCGCGCGCGGCGTCGTGTCGCCGAGCGGCAGATCAGCGACCGCGCGCAGATGCTGCTCGAACTGCCCGGTCACCGCGCCGTCCTGGCTCCAGTGCCCGCTGTTGTGTGGGCGCATCGCCAGTTCGTTCACCAGGATCCGCTCGTCGTCGGTCTCGAAGAGCTCCACGGCGAGCATCCCCGTGACGCCGAGCCCCTCGGCGATCGATCGCCCGATCTGCTCGGCCACCTCGACGAGACGGTCGGGTGCCTGCGGAGCGGGCGCGATCACCTCGGCGCACACCCCGTCTCGCTGCACCGTCTCGACCACCGGGTACGCGACGACCTCGCCACTGGGACGACGAGCGACCTGCTGCGCGAGCTCGCGCACGAATCCGACGAGCTCCTCGACCAGCAGCGCCTCGCCCTCGGCCAGAGCATCGAACCAGTCCTGAGCCTCGGCCGCCGCGCGCACGACCCGCACGCCCTTGCCGTCGTATCCGCCCCGCGGCGTCTTCACGACGCCCTTGCCGTCGTGTTCGTCGAGGAACGCCTGCAGCTCGGCGAGGTCGCGAACCGGCGCCCAGTCGGGCTGCGGCACTCCCAGTTCAGCGAGGCGAGCGCGCATGACCAGCTTGTCCTGCGCGAACTGCAGCGCATGCGGCCCCGGATGCACGGCCACACCGTCGGCGACGAGCGCACGAAGGATCTCCTGCGGAACGTGCTCGTGGTCGAAGGTGACGACGTCGACATCCTTCACGAAGGCGCGAACGACCTCGAGATCGCGGTAGTCGCCGACAGCGGTCGCGGCGAGCTGCGCCGACATGCCCTCGTCTTCAGCGAGCACCCGCAGGTCGAGTCCGAGTTCGACCGCCGGAGCGATCATCATCCTGGCCAGCTGGCCTCCACCGATCACGCCAACACGCAACGCCATGTGCCGTCTCCATTCGTCCTGACCATTCTCGCGCATCCACGCGAACACCGATCACACGTCTCGCGCCGATGTCGGCATCGCTCAGAACGAGGTCTGAGCGTCCTGCCCCGACTGCGCGTCGCGATGCGCGAGGATCTGGCTGACCTCGATCTGGTCGGCGAGTGTCTCGTGCACGAGTGTCACCGTAGGCACGTTCGGGAGACGCAGCGGTTCGTCGACCCCGTTCGAGAGGGTGATGGTGCCCACACCCCACAGACGCTGCAGCACTCCGCGGCGCACTCCGATCGTGTACCCCCGCGCGTGGGACATCTCACGGCGGCTACGGGCTCCGATCCCGTGACGGACGATGACTCGTCGGGTCGTGACGGTGACCGTGCGCGAATACCAGACGACGTACGGCACGACCACGAGCAGGAGCACGAGCGCACCCGCTGCGCTCAGCAGCATCCAGTTCTCGAACGGAGCCGGAAGATTGTCGAAGAAGTAGGCCGTGGCACCGAACACGCCTATCAGGACCAGGGCGGACCAGAAGAGCCGGCGCGCGTGGGTGCGGAACCGCGCGATGAGCAGCTCTTCTGTGGGCACGCCTGGCGGTGGCATCGTCGGCCTTCCGCCGAGAGTCACGGGCTGGGTCACCCCTCCATTGTGCCTGGAAGGACCGACATCGGCGCTCCCCGCGCCCGGGCGTGTCAGACTCAGGCCGGTCGGACGTGCACGACGTCGCCCGCCGAGACGGTGTGCTCGACACCGCCCGACGCCACCACGAGCCGGCCTTCGGCATCGAGAGCTGTCGCCTCCCCGACGAGGGTGCGGTCCCCGGGAAGCGACACCGCCACGTCGAGGCCGATCGTCGCGCATCGCTCGCTCGCCGAGGAGTGCAGACCGCTCGAGACCGCGTCGCCGGCAGCGGTGAGCTCTCCGAGCAGCACATCGAGCCGGTGCAGATAGGTCGCGAGCAGTCGGTCGGCGTCCGCCTCGACTCCGAGCACGGCGAACGACGTCGCCGTCGGAACCGGGAGCTCCGCCGAGACCATCGCCGTGTTGATCCCGGTGCCGACGATCACCGCATCGGTGGTCGCCTGTGCGAGGATGCCGCAGATCTTCCGCCCGTCGACCAGGATGTCGTTCGGCCACTTGACCGCAACGGTGTGGTCGGGAAGCTGATCGGCGATCGCATCCGCCATCGCGACCCCGGCCGCGAGGGGGATCCACCCGCGCACATCGGCGGCCGGAAGCCGCCGCAGAAGCACGGAGACAGCGAGCGACGCTCCCGGCGGTGCGATCCAGGAGCGGTCCAACCGCCCACGGCCCGCCGTCTGGTTGTCGGTCACGACCACGGAGAGGTGTGGCCAGACGCCGGCATCCGCTGCGTGCTCGTTCAGAACGGCGTTCGTCGAGCCGGCCTCGGACAGCACCTCGAGGTGCGAAGCGACCGTGCGGGTGACGGGCAGGTCCACCGTCAGACCTCTTCCTCGTCGGCCTCTTCGTCGTCGTCGTCCTCGTCGGTGCGCACGGCGCCGATCTCGTTCGCCTGCCAGCGATCCCACTCCTGCATGAGGCGATCGATCGCCCCGTGGAATTTCGCGGTGGCGACGCCCGGTGTCGTGTCACCGAAGTAGTGCTGCACCCACATCCGAAGACGTGCGATCGCCGCCTCGTCGGCGCGCACGCGCTCGACCTCGGCGATGATGTCGACCGCGCCGTCTGCGGTCAGCCATTCGCAGTCCGACAGATATCCGTTGGTGTCGATCGACGCGCGGTCGTCGGCCGGGCGTGTGATCATCAACGGCTTGCCGACGGCGAGGCGGTCGTAGACCATCGCCGAGATGTCGACGATCGCCACATCCGCGGCAGCGAGCTGCCAGCCGAGATCCGCACCGTCGTCGTACACGTGCTGCGCGGCGGCGTCCGAGGAGTTGGCCGCGGCGATGGCTGCGATGATCCGTCGGTGCGCCGCACCGTACTCGTCGTCGACCACCCCACTGCGAGGGTGCGGGCGGTAGATGACCCGGTGGAGCTTCGACGCGAGCAGCGCCTTGACGAGCGCTTCGCCGTGGGTCGCGATCGAACCGTAGTGCGCGCTCGGGCGGTCGCCCTCCCATGTGGGCGCGTAGAGCACGACGATGCGCTCATCCGGGGTGTACGGCAGAGTCCCCGAGTAGTGGTCGGCCTGCGGTCGACCGATCTCGATCGTGCGGCTGTCGATGTCCCAGTCCCAGAGCGTGCGCGAGAGACGATCCCGAGCCGCCTGCCCCGCCACCAGTGCGTAGTCGTACGCCTTGTACTGGTTGGTGGTCATGTACATCTTGTCGGACTCGCCGTGGTTGATGAACACGTGCCAGCGCCGCCCGTAGCGGAACATCTGGAAGTTGCGGGTGTTCTGATTCACATATAGGACCACGCGGATGTCCTGTGCGGCGATGAAGCGCTCGAGGTCTCGCACGGTCGGCACGAACGCGACCGGCGGTCCATCCTCATCGAGCAGCTTGTCGGCGCCGGTAGCCGATCGCGACAGCACCACGACGGGCCAGCGCTTCGAAAGCTCGGCAAGCGGTCGGTACCACTGGCGCATCTGGTACATGTTGACCGCACCGTCGGCGAAGTAGACGGCGACCTGATAGTGGTCCAGAGGGTGCGGCTCGCGGTCCGAGAGCCGCCGGCGTACCCGTTGCACCGCCTTACGCGAGGCCAGCGCCCGCTTCAGCAGACGGTATGCCTTCTTCGCGTCGGACACTGCACCCATCCCTCCAGGATACCGAGTGCCGACGCCACGTCCGACGGGTTCCGCAACGGGCGGCCTGCTTCGGAATCAGCGAACGCCCGACGAGCCCATGCCATGATCGTCATGTGCCAGTCAACGACAACGATGCGCCAGAAGCCGGAGTGTCGTTCGTCATGCCCGTGCTCAATGAACGCGCCTATCTGGAGCACGCGATCAACTCCGTGCTGGCCCAGGAGCTGACGGTGCCCGCTGAGCTCGTGCTCGCACTCGGCCCTTCGACCGACGGCACGACGGAGCTCGCACAGCGCCTCGCCGCGGGCGATGCCCGCATCCGGCTCGTCGACAACCCCGCCGCGCACATCCCCGTCGGATTGAACGCGGCGATCCGCGCCAGCCGGTACGCGACCATCATCCGTGTCGACGCGCACTCCGAGCTCGCCCCCGGCTACGCGGCGCGCGCGCTGGAGACGCTCGAGCGCACCGGCGCCGCCAACGTCGGAGGCGTGATGCACGCCGACGGACGAGCGCCGTTCCAGAGGGCGGTCGCACGACTCTACAACTCCCCCGTCGGCCTCGGGGGCGGCGCCTACCACGGTGGCACGCACGAGGGAGAAGCCGAATCCGCCTATCTCGGCGTGATGCGCCGCGCCGTGCTCGACGAGGTCGGGCTCTTCGACGAGACGATCCGCCGAGGCGAGGACTGGGAGCTCAACCTCCGCATCCGCCAGGCCGGTCACCTGGTCTGGTTCGACCCGAGCCTCTCGGTGACGTATTGGCCCCGCGAGAGCTGGCTGCGCCTGGCACGACAGTTCCGAGCGACCGGCGCCTGGCGCGGAGAGCTCGTGCGCCGATTCGGGCGGCGCAACGGCATCCGCTTCTTCGCGCCTCCCGCGCTCGTCGTGCTCGTCGTGATCGCCGTCCTCGTGGGGCTGCTGCAGATGACCGGGGTGCTCACCGGGCTGCTCTCCATTGTCATCTCGGCGGTGGTCTACCTGCCGCTCCTGGCGTACCTGCTGCTCGTGATCGCCGTCGCCTGCCTGCCCGGTGGTGGCGGGGCCCGTCAGCGGCTGTGGACTCTTCTCGTGCTGCCCACCATGCACCTCTCGTGGGGACTCGGCTTCCTCGGCGGCGTGCTCCGCGGAGCACGCGACACGGTCGACGCCTCACGACTGGGCACGCGCAACACCCCCCTCCCCTGAGCGGGAGGGTGGCGCCGGTCGACTCAGCGGGTCACGTACCCCTGATCGAGGATGCGCGCGACGACCCGCTCTGCCGCGTGACCGTCGTCCCTGGAATTGAACTGCGCGCGCCACGCCGTGTAGCGCTCCGCATAGACCTTCTCGTGCGTGACGTCGGCGAGCGCGGAGACGAGTTCGTCCTGCGAGTGCACGAGCGGTCCGGGTGCACGGGCTTCGAGGTCGAAGTAGAACCCTCGGAGCGCTCCCCGATAGTGCTCGAGATCGGGGACGAGGAAGTACATGGGCTTGCCGGTGACGCTGAAATCGAACATGACCGACGAGTAGTCGGTGATCAGGGCATCTGCGGCGAGCAGCAGCTGCGAAGTCTCGGGGTACCCGGTGACGTCGATCACCCGTGCTCCCGAGCGGTCACGGTCGGTGTGGATCGTGCGGGAGTGCCCTCGCACGAGCACGACCGAGTCGGTCTGACCGGCCAGCGCCTCAGGATCGACGAAGTCGACCATCTCGCTGCGGTCGTCACGCCAGGTGGGTGCGTACAGCAGCACGCGCTCACCGTCGGCGATGCCGAGTGCGGCCCGGATCGCGGCGGCGTCACCGGTGACCAGCGAGTCGTCGCGAGGATAGCCCTCGACCCAGATCGGACGGCCGAGGAACGCGTATGCCTTGCGCAGAATGCGCTCCGAGTATGTGTTCTGCGCGAGCAGCACGTCCCAGCGACGTGACTCCTTCACGACCGCGGCCATCCGCCGGGGGTCGAACCCGGGGCGATGCAGGGCGAGGCGCTTGAGGGGCGTGCCGTGCCACGTCTGCAAGACCTTCTGGCCGGGCTTGCGCGCGAAGCGTCGGCGCAGCCAGTCGTTCACGATGAGCAGCCGCGCAGCCGCCCGGGCGCGCCACCACTCGGGGCTCCCCTCGACGACCGCGATGGCTCCCTCCGGCACCGCGACGGAGAGGTCGACGACGCTCCAGTAGCGCACGACGTCAGGAGCCTGCGCCGACAGCGCACGATCGATCGCCTGCGGATTGCAGCCGACGCTGCGCCCGTAGAAGCTCTCGAAGAAGACCGCGTTCTCGGTGCCGCCGGGGTGAGCGACGTAGCGGCCCTCGAGGGTCGACTGCCCTTCGGCCGTCTCGTAGGCGGGGTCGACCGGTGCCGCGATACGAGCGATGTTCCCCTCGACGGCGATGCGAACCCCTGCCAGTACCTGGGGAGTGATCTCGGGTGCGTCCAGCTCCACGCCGGAGACGCGGATGTCGTAGTCTCCCGTCGGCAGCGGAAGCTCTGCCCCGCCCCAGCGCGATGCGCGCAGCGGGAAGGTCGCCTTCCAGGTCTTGCCCCCGCCCGTGATCCGAGCGGCGACGCGCGCGCGAGGTCCGACCAGCTCCGCCGTGGCGGGACGCTGACCGGCCCCTGCGATGATGAGCGTCTCTGCCGCCTCATCGATCCGGGCCGTGGTCATGCTGCTCCCTTCGGCGCGGGGATGCCTCGCGCACGGATTGTCTCGTACACGCGCCGGGTGTTGCGTCCGTCACGGAACGCGTGCATCTCCGCGCTGAGCGTAGCGGAACGCTGCGACCTCGCGGCGGACACGCCGTCATCGCCCAGAAGCTCCGACAGCTGCGGGAGCAGGTCACCCCACCCCTCGGCGGCGTCATCTCCCGCGACGTCGCGGAAGCGGCCGTAGAAACCCCTGGTGCGTGCGTACTCGTCGGCGTCGGGAGCCAGATACAGCACGGGCATGCGCAGGAGCCCCACGTCGTACGCTAGCGACGAGTAGTCGGTGATCAGGACATCCACCGCCGGAAGCACGGGGGTGACGTCCGCGACGACGCTCGCACTCAGCATCCGCACCCGTCGGCTCGGCAGCGGCGGTGCGTATCCGCCCTCACCGAGCGGATGCGACCGGACGAGCAGAACGGCGTCGCGCTGTTCGAGGAGTCGGATGATCTCGATCCACTGCTCGGCATCGGGCACAGCCGGATCGATCGCACCGTCGCGCCAGGTCGGGGCGTACAGGATCGTCCGTGTCGTGTCGGGAATCTCTCCCACAGCGCGGCCGAGGAGCGCGGATGCCGTGGCTCGCCGCTCGTCGGGCTCGCCGACCGACAGCACGTCGACCCGGGGCTCCCCCGTGACCACGACGCGCCCGTCGCCGAGCGCGAACGCGGATTCGAGACGGCCCCGCGAGCGGTGCGAGGCGGCGGGCAGCACCCGGATCCGCCGGGCGGCCCGGCGGTAGAGGATGCCGATCAGACGCCGGAGCAGAGGTGCGCCGGGAACGGCCGGAACCTGCGTCGTCGCCGGCGAATCGAGACCGATGCGCTTCAGCGGGATGCCGTGCCACAGCTGCACGACGAAACCGCCGGGGATCGCGTACCGGTTCACGTCTCCGAGGCCATGCGTCACCACGATGACCCGGGCCCTGGCCGTCGCCCACCAGCCGCGCAGACCGCCCTTGCGCACTGCGCGAAGACCGAGCGCCGCGGCATCGCGGTCCTCGCGATCCGACGAAGTCAGCCAGAGCGTGTCGTGGCCCTCCGCCGCGGCGAGGCGTTGGAGGGCGAGCGCTCCATCACCGACCCCTGCGCCGCAGCCGAAGACCCAGCGCGAGCCGCGCGGGACGAGGAGCGTGCCGACGCGTCCGGCGACGTAGAGCGGGATCCGGAGCAGCTTGGCCGCATTGCCGGAGCCGAAAGAGAAGGACGCCACCCCGCGAGCCTATCGCGGGGTGGCGTCCTTGTCGGTGCGCGGGGAGCGCGGGATCAGCCCGCGAGTTCGCCCAGCGTCACGTCGATCTCGTACTCCTTGCCGCCGCGGATGTAGGTGACCTTCGCGTCGCTGCCTGCGGCCGCCGCACGCACCTGCGCGGTGAGGTCGCTGGCGTTGGTGATCGGCACGCCGTTGAACGCGGTGACGATGTCGTCGGCCTTCAGTCCGCCGGCAGCCGCTGCACCGCCGTCGGTGACGTCGGCGATGTATGCGCCCGAGACCTCGGCGTCCTTGACCGACGCCGCATCCTGCACCGACGCTCCCAGCAGACCGTGGCTCGCGGCGCCGTCGGCGATGATCTCCTCCGAGACGCGCTGGGCGATGTTCGCCGGGATCGCGAACCCGATCCCGATCGATCCGGACTCCTCCGAGCTTCCCGAGCTGGCGATCGCCACGTTGATGCCGATCAACTGACCCTTGCTGTTGACGAGCGCGCCACCCGAGTTGCCGTGGTTGATCGCGGCATCCGTCTGGATGACGGCGATCGAGATCGATTCCGAGCTCTGCTGCGACGTGTTGCCGGGCAGGTCGAACTGGAACGGACCCTGTCCGTCACCCTGATCGGGCGTCTGCTCGTCCTGCGGGGCGTCCTCGGACGACGAGTCGGGCAGAGCGGACGACGCGATCTGGATGCTGCGGTTGAGCGCGCTGACGATTCCGGTCGTCACGGAGTTCGAGAGTCCGAGCGGAGCGCCGAGCGCCACGGCGGTGTCACCGACGTTGAGCTTCGACGAGTCTGCGAAGTCGATCGGCGTCAGGTCTTTCGCGCCCTCGAGCTTGATGACCGCGAGGTCGTAGATCGGGTCGGTGCCCACGACGGTCGCCGTGAAGATGCGTCCGTCCGAGGTCGTGACCCTGATGGTCGGGTCGGCGACGGCTCCGCCGAGGGTGACGACGTGCGTGTTGGTCAGCACATAGCCGTCGTCGCTGATGATCACGCCCGAGCCGCTGCCCGCCTGATCGGAACCCGCGACCTCGATCGTGACCACAGAGGGCAGTGCGGCGGTCGCGACCGCGGTCGTCTCGTTCACCGAGCCGGGGTTGTTGACGGTCACCGTCTCGGGACCTTGGGCGACCCCGGTCGAATTCTGGTTCGAGATCCCGTTGAGGATCGCGCCGCCGCCGAAGCCTGCGACACCGCCGACGAGGGCCGCGGCGACCACGATCGCGGCGAACTTCACGCCGGCTCGAGGCTTCTGCTGCTTGACCTTCGTGGCGCCGTCGACGGGCTGACCCGTCTGGGCTGCGGTGTGGATGCCGAACGCGGCCCCCGTGGCCGTGGCCGTGGGAGCACCCGGGTGCGAGGGGACCTGCTGTCCCGGGGCACCGAAGTAGGGCTGCGGCACCGTCTGGGCGGCCGGCGAACCCTGAGCCGCAGGTGCTTCGAACGTGGGGGTGGGAATCTGGGGCGCCGCCGGGGCGACGACGGGCGACGACGCGAACGTCGAGGGGACCTCATGGCCCTGACCCTGGCCGGCGGCCGTGCCGGGGGTCTCAGCGGCGGCATCCGTCGTCGAACGGTCGACGACCTCTGCTGCCTCGGTGGACGGCACCGCGTCGTTCGACGCGGGTGCCGAGTGGTCCTGGTTGTTGTCTTCGTTCATGATGTGCTCCTTCAACGACGCTCTCTCAGAGTGGCCCCTGTATCTGTGCGTTTCGTATGGCGAAGTTGAGTTTCCGCTATGGCCTTAGCCTGTTCTTCATGAGTGTCATCCCCGGCGCCTGGCGGCGCACGGCAGCGGGAGCCGGTCTGCTCGCATCCGACGGAACCGTCGCGCCCACCATCTTCGCAGAGATGTCGGCTGCAGCGGCCCGAACCGGAGCGATCAATCTCGGCCAGGGATTCCCTGATGAGGACGGCCCTGCCGAGGTGCTTGAAGCCGCACGCGACGCGATCGCTCGCGGCGCCAATCAGTACCCGCCCGGCCGCGGCATCCCCGATCTGCTCGCGGCGATCAGCGAGCATCAGCGCCGGTTCTACGGCCTCGACGTCGACCCGGAGCGCGAGGTCATCGTGACGGCCGGTGCGACCGAGGCGCTCACCTCGACGCTTCTCGCTCTGATCGACGGCCCGGACGACGAGGTCGTCGTCTTCGAGCCCTACTACGACTCCTACGCCGCAGCGGTCGCGCTCGCCGGGGCTCGGCTGCGCACCGTTCCGCTGCGCGCGCCCGACTTCCAACCCGATCTCGACCGGCTCGCCGCCGCCGTCACGGATCGCACGCGGATCATCCTCGTCAACGACCCGCACAACCCGACCGGCGCCGTGTTCGATCGCGCCGTCCTCGCCGAAGTGGTCCGCCTGGCGGAACTGCACGACGCCATCATCGTGACGGATGAGGTGTACGAGCACCTCGCCTTCCACGCACCCCACACTCCGATCGCCACTCTGCCGGGTGCCGGCGCTCGCACACTGACCATCTCGTCAGCGGGCAAGACGTTCTCGACCACAGGCTGGAAGATCGGCTGGGTGCATGGGCCCGCCGAACTCATCACGGCGGTGCTCACGGTGAAGCAGTACCTCACGTACGTGAACGGCTCACCGTTCCAGCCGGCCGTCGCCGCGGGGCTTCGCCTGAGCGACGAGTTCTTCACCGAAGCCGCGACGACGCTGGCGACCAAGCACGAGATCCTGGGGGCCGGCCTCCGCGCCGCGGGGTTCACCGTGTTCGCACCCCAGGGCGGATACTTCACGGTCGCCGATGCCTCGCCCCTCGGCGGGGCGGATGCGGCACAGTTCTGCCGCGAGCTGCCTGAGCGCGCCGGCGTCGTGGCGATCCCGTTGACGGCCTTCGTCTCGGAGAGCCGACGCGGTGACTACGCGGGACTCGTGCGCTTCGCCGCGTGCAAGCGGGTGCCTGTGCTCGAAGAGGCCGCCTCGCGGCTGGCATCGAGCTTCTGAGCCAGCAGCCAGTCCGCTCAGCGAGGAACGACGGCGTAGCGCCGAACCCGCAGCGACGGATTGACGGCGCGCACACGGTCGATCACGACACGCTCGACCGCGGCGACCGCGATGCCCTCCGCCGTTCCCACCCCTGCGAGAACCACTCCCTGGGGATCGACGATCTGCGAATGACCGACACCGATCGGCGTCGGATGGTCGGCACCGATCACGTACGCGGTGTTCTCGATCGCCCGGGCCGCGAGCAGTGTGGTCCAGTGCTGCTCCTTGAGCGGGCCACGCACCCATTCGGCCGGCACCACGAGGGCATCCGCGCCGGCATCGATCAGGGTGCGCGACACCTCGGGGAACCGCAGGTCGTAGCAGGTCATCAGACCGAACCGGATGCCGGCGATCTCGAAGGTCGCGGCGGTGCCTGTCTCCCCCGCCTCGATCCACTCGGACTCGGTCTGGCCGAATGCGTCGTACAGGTGCTGCTTGCGGTAGACGGCGAGGATGCCGTCCCCGCGCACGGCCACGACCGTGTTGCGCACATGTGCGGCGTCCGAGGCGCGCTCGACGAGACCGGCCACGATGACGACTCCGTAGTCGGCGGCCAGGGCGGTCAGGGTCGACACGAAATCACCGTCGAGGGTCTCGGCGTTGTCGGCCAGGGTCGCGTCCATCGGGTCGACGAAGTAGCTCGAGTACTCGGGGAAGACGATCAGCCGGGCTCCCCTGGCCACCGCATCGGCCGCGAGGCGCGCGATGGTCTCCCGGTTCTCGGCGCGGGACGCCGTCGGGGAGAACTGGCATACGGCGACGGGAACTCCGACGGGCCCGGCAGGGGTCTCTGACATGGATCCATCCTCGCTCATCGCATCGATCGCGGCCTCGATTCGCGCACTCCCGATTCCCGTGTTAGGCTATAACTCGTGCCGCGGGGTGGAGCAGTTCGGTAGCTCGCCGGGCTCATAACCCGGAGGTCGCAGGTTCAAATCCTGTCCCCGCAACAAAAGAAAGGCCCTCTGACTCGGAGAAATCCAGGTCAGAGGGCCTTTCGCTTTGCCGGCGCGGACTCGGAATCGTGCGATCCGACAGGGCGACGGATCAGTAGTCCCACTCGAGAGACGGATCCGCGGGCACCAGAGGCAAGTCATCCCGGTCCTGTTGCGGTTCGACGGTGACCTTCACCCGCGTACCCGAGCAGACGAGCACGCTCATCATCCCCACCGAGGCCGAGAATGCGACGAACGTGGGTCGCGTGCGGGCGGCCTTCTCGATTCGGCCCATGAGGTCGACGAGGTCCTGGTCCGCCGTGAGCACGAACTCCTCGTCGTCGACCACGATGCGAGTGACGGTGCCCATCGGACTGCTCCTCCGTACGGAAGACGAGGGATCGTCTCCAGAGTCCCGACGGTAGCCCCGGGACGAGACGAAGGCGCGGGGGTTGCGTCGATACCACGAGCGTGCATGCTCAGGTGGTGAAGCCCCGGAACGCGAATGGGCGCCCCATCCGGGGCGCCCATTCGGCTGTCGTCAGTGCGGACTCACTCCCCCGACGAGCTCTCCAGCTCGAGGAGGGTGTTGACCGCATCCGTGAGACGCTTGTCGGCCTCGGCGAACTTGGTCAGGTCGCCCGACTTGAGAGCGGCCTCACGGTCGGTGAGCGCCTGCTGCGCCGCGGCGAGAGCCTCGGCCTGCGCGTCGGTCGGCGTGGTCGGCTCGGTCGGCACCTCGCCGGTGTCGGGATCGGGCGTGGGCTCGACCTGATCGTCGCCACCCGTCGCACCGGCGTCGCCGCCGAACAGGGTGTCGAGCGCCGCGGTCAGGGTGTCCTCGAACGCGACCTTGTCGCCGAAGGCCACGAGGACCTTCTGCAGACGCGGCAGCTTCGTGCCCTCGGACGACTGCACGTAGACCGGTTGCACATAGAGCAGACCGCCACCGACCGGCAGCGTCAGCAGGTTGCCGTACAGGACCTCAGACTCTCCCTGCTGCAGCAAGTTGAGCTGCGGCACCACGGCCGTGTCGGAGTTGTAGGTGTTCTGCACCTGCCCGGGGCCAGGCACCGTCGTATCGGTGTCGATCTCGAGCATCCGCAGTTGTCCGTAGCCCTCGGCCTTCACGCCGGCTTTCGAACCGGCATCCGAGTCGACGGCCAGGTACCCCATCAGGACGTCACGGTTGCTGCCGCCCTGCGCGGACGGGATGAACGTGGAGAACATCGAGAACCGCGGCGAATCCTGGCCGGGCATCTGCATCGTCAGGTAGTACGGGGGCTGCAGGACCGAGTCGCTCCGAGGATCGTTCGGCGTCTGCCAGCGGTTGTCCTGCTGAGCGAACGAGCCCGCGGTGTCGATGTGGTACGTGCCGAGGATGTCGCGCTGCACCTTGAAGAGGTCGGTCGGGTACCGCACATGGCTCATCAGGTCGGCCGACATGTCGCTGACCGACTTGAGCGTCGACGGGTAGATGTTCTGCCACGTCTGCAGCACCGGATCCTGGTCGTCCCACGCGTAGAGGGTGACCGAACCGTCGTAGGCGTCGACCGTGGCCTTGACCGAGTTGCGGATGTAGTTGATCTCATCGATCGCGAGCGTCGGCGACGGGAGGTTCGAGTCGGCGATCGCATCCGACAGGCTCACGTTCGTCGAGTAGGGATAGGTCGCGCTCGTGGTGTACCCGTCGATGATCCAGACGATCTTGCCGTCGACCACGCTCGGGTACGGGTCGCTGTCGAGCTCGAGGTACGGGGCGACCTTCTGCACGCGCGTCTTGGGATCGCGGTCGTACAGGATCTGCGAGTCGTCGTTGACGAGGTTCGAGAACAGGATCTGCTCCGACTGGAACTTCAGCGCGTACAGCAGCTTCGTGAAGGTGCTGCCGATCTTCGGCCCACCGTCGCCATCGAAGGTCGTCTTGGTCTCGCTCGCGCCGTCCTTGCCTCGCGGGTAGTCGATCTCGACGGGATCGGTTCCGTCAGGTGCACCGACGATCGAGTACTCGGGAGAGTTCTCACCGAAGTACACGCGCGGCTCGAAGTTCTCCTGGTCGGTGAGGAACCCGGAGGAGGGAATCCCTCGCTCGAGGAACACCGGCTCGCCGTCGCTCGTGCGCTGGTTGCCGGCAGCGGCCACGAGCCCGTAGCCGTGGGTGTAGACCGCGGCGCGGTTGTTCCAGTTCGTGACGTCGACGCCGTTCATGTCGAGGTCTCGGACCGAGACCACGGTGTCCTGCATCTCGCCGTCGATCTCGTAGCGGTCGACGTCGAGCTTCTCCTGGAACTGGTAGTACCCGCGGTACTGCTCGAGCTGGCGCACGGCCGGGCTAATCACGTTCGGGTCGACGATGCGGATGGATGCCGTCGTCTCGGCGTCCTCACGCAGCTGACCGGCCTCGGCGTCGGTCTCGGCCTCGAAGGGAGTCGTCTCGAGGTCGGCGACCCCGTACGCCTCCTTCGTTCCGTCGATGTTCCGCTGGTAGAACTCGGCCTGGTAGGCGTTCTGGTTCGGGCGAACCTGGAAGGTGGTGACAGCCCAGGGGAAGCCGACGCCGACGACGAGCGACGCCACGATGAGGAGCGCGGTCGCGGCGAGCGGGAAGCGCCAGCGGCCGATGACGGCCGTGACGAAGAAGAGGACGGCGACGATCGCGGCGATGATCGTGAGGATCGCAAGCCCGGGGATGGTCGCATTGACGCCCGTGTACGCGGGGCCGACGATCCGGTCGTCCTGGGCGACGAGCGTCTTGTACCGGTCGAGCCAGAGGCTGGCCGCCTGCACCAGAAGGTAGAGGCCCGCGACGATCGCGAGCTGGATGCGAGCGGGCTTGGAGATGCGCAGCTCGCCCTGTCCGATCCGGACGGAGCCGTAGAGGTACGACACGAGCGCCGTCACGATGAGGGTGAGCAGGAGCACCGCCGACACGAACGCGAGAAGGATCGAGTAGAACGGCATCGCGAACATGTAGAAGCCCGTGTCCATGCCGAACTGCGGGTCGGTCGCGTCAGTGGCGACGCCGTTGGCCCAGAGCCACACGGTCTTCCACTGGCTCGCCGCCGAGAAGCCTGCGAACAGGCCGAAGAAGATCGGCATGCCCCACATCGCGAGTCGACGCAGCGGCTCGATGACCTCCTGGTACCGGTCGAGCTGCGAGCTGAGTCGCACGTAGACGGGCCGCAGACGGTACGCGAGCTGGATGGCCACGAACAGAGGGACGGCCATGCCGAGGAACCCGACGACGAACATCACCGCCGTGGCGAACCATCGGGTGGTGAGCACTCCCGCGAAGCCCACCTGGTCGAACCAGAGGAATTCGGTGTACAGCGACGCGAAGACGAAGAATGCGGCGATCAATGCGGCGATGATCGCCAATGAGATGCCGAAGATTCGTCGCGAGGTTCGGGGAGTGGCCGGGTTCGGTGCAGAAGTCGAGGTCACCGTCCCATCCTAGGCACGCCTTACTGTGCTGCGGCTGTCATACCGATCACGGGGAGGTCACGACGTCGCATGTCGGGAGCGAGTCGACGTCGCCGCCGTTCGCGATCACTTCGAGCGCGTCGAGGGATTCTTCGAGAGTCGAGGTGCTGATCACGGTCAGCCCGTCGGGCACGTGACCGGTGACCTCGTCGCAGTTCGAGCTGGGTGCGAGGAACCAGTCCGCCCCCGCATCCCGCGCGCCGTAGAGCTTCTGGCGGATGCCGCCGATGGGCCCGACCGTGCCGTCGGCCTCGATCGTCCCGGTACCCGCCACGTTCTCGCCGCCGTTGAGCTCGCCCTCGGTCAGCGTGTCGATGATGCCCAGTGCGAACATCATCCCCGCGCTCGGACCGCCGACGTTGTCGAGCTGGAGTGTGACGTCGACCTCGAAGTCGTAGTCCGTGCGCAGGGTGACACCGATCAGCCAGGTGGTCACGTCGCCGTCGACCTGCTTCTCGGGCGTCACCTCGACGACCTTCTCGTCGCCTCCACGATCCACCGTGAGCTCGACGGGGTCTCCCCCGGCATCCTGGATGGCCTGTCGCAACTGCTTCGCCGAGGTCACCGCCGTGCCGTCGATCGCGGTGATGACGTCGTCGGCCTGGAGGACGCCCGTCGCGGGCGCATCCTCGACCACGTCGACCACCGCGACCTCGGCGCCGGTGTCGTAGCCGAGTTCGTTCAGTGCCGCTGCCGTCGCCTCGTGCTGCGAGTCGACCATCATCGTCGCATTGCGCTCGTCGCGCTGCTCTGTGGTGACGCCTTCGGGGAACACGGAGTCGAGGGGGACGACGGCGCGAGAGGGGTCCATCCACGCGAGAGCCAGCTCGAACCAACTCGGCGTGCGCTCGCGGTTGCCGACCACCTGGACGGTCGTGAGGTCGAGCGTGCCGGCGGTCTCGAACGTCTCGGCGCCCTCGACATGGATGAGCGGGATCTGTTCGCCGTCGGCACCCGCGGCGGTGCCGAGGGTGTCGTACACGGGGCCCGGCCGCTGGATCACGTACGGGGTGGGCAGGAAGGTCAGCACGACGAGCGCGATCAACGCGACGATCGGCGCCCAGACACCGAGTCCGAGCTTCACAGACCGTGTTCGATCCACAGTGTTCCTCCGTCGTTCGCGGGCGGCGTACAGCGATCTGCCCTCGTCGGGGTCTCGCGGCCGATCCTGTGACTAGCGTAGATGCCACGGCTTTAGGCGTGCTGAGAGGCGAGCGACATGTCAGACAACGAACCGACCCCCGAGGACTTCCAGGAGTTCCTCCGACGAATGATGTCCGGCCAGGGCGGCGGAGACATCGACCCCGAGGCGCTGCAGAACGCCTTCGCGGGGATGGACGGGATCCAGATCGACCCGGCGATGATGCAGACGATCATGTCGCAGCTCCAGGGCGCCTTCGGCGGCGATGCATGGGAGAACGCGCTGCGTCAGGCCCTGCACATCGCGAACCGCGACGGGCTCGGCATCACCGACGGCTCCCGGGGTTCGCTCGTCGACTCGTTCGCGCTCGCCGACCTCTGGCTCGGCGAGGCCACGACGATCTCCGAACTCGCCGAGGCGCCCAAGGCGATGACCCGAGGCGAGTGGGTCGAAGCGACCCTCCCGGTGTGGAAGGAGATCGCCGGCCCCGTCTCGACGAGCATCGCCGACGCTCTCACCAGTGCCCTCGACACGCAGGTGCCGGAAGACATGCGCGAGGTGGTGCAGGGAGCCGGCAAGCTCATGCGCGGGCTCGGCGGATCGGTGTTCGCCGCCCAGTTCGGACAGGTGCTCGGCAACCTCTCGCTCGAGGTCGTGTCGGGAGGCGACGTCGGCATCCCCGTGCTGCCGGCGGGAACCGCTGCCGTCATCCCGCAGAACCTGACGGCGTTCGGCGACGGACTCGAGATCCCGGAAGACCAGATCACGCTCTATCTGGCGACTCGCGAACTCGCGTACGCGCGCCTGTACCGCCACGCCAAGTGGCTGCACCTGCACGTGATGGCGCAGATCACGGACTTCGCCCGCGGCGTCACGGTGGACGTCGACGCCCTCGAAGACGTCGCGAGCCGCCTCGACCCGTCGAACCCCGAGGAACTCCGCGCAGCGATCGAGGGTGGAGCACTGCTTCCCACCCAGACCGAGGCTCAGCGCGAGTCCCTGGCGAGACTCGAGAACCTCGTCGCGACGATCGACGGCTGGGTCGACGTCGTCACCGCGCAGGCGACTTCTCGACTTCCCGACGGCGCGAGGATCGCCGAGGCCGCGCGCCGACGCCGCGCGGTGGGCGGACCGGCCGAAGACGCCCTCGGCGCGCTCGTCGGCCTGAAGCTGCGGCCGCGTCGACTGCGCGAGGCCTCGGCCATGTGGCAGGCGGTCACGGATGGCGTGGGGATCGCCGGACGCGACGCCCTCTGGGACTACCCCGACCTCATGCCGACCTCGGACGACATCGACGACCCTTCCAAGCTCGTCGCAAGGCTGCAGGCGACGGCCCGTGGCGAGCAGCCCGTCGCCGACGAGTTCGACGAGGCCCTCGCACGACTTCTGGACGGCGACGACTTCTCGGGAGAGCAGCCGAGTCCGACCGGTGATGCCTCGACGAGCGACGACGCCGGGGACGACGACGGCACCGGAGGCGACCGCCCGGTGTGATGGGCGGCGTTCCGCTCGCCGAGGACTCGACCTCGACGAGCAGATCGCACGACGACTTCTCCACGGATGCGGCGGACGGCTCCATCCGGAGCTGCGGAGTCCGCAGAATCGAGGGATGTCGCCTCTGACTCCCCAGACCACCACCCGCCTGGACCCGTCCGTGCCGCTGCTCTGGCGCGACGGAGAGACCCTGCAGATCGGCATCGAGGGCACCCTGCGCATCCCCGCTGCGGAGCCATGGGTGGAGCGGTTGGTCGCCCGGATGGCGGCAGGTTTCCGGCGCTCGGCATTCGATGTGATCGCCCACTCCGCGGGTGCGCCTCGCGCCGACGCGCGGTCGCTCCTCGCCCGCCTCGAGCCCCTGCTTGTCGATGATGCCGAGGCGGCGCGCGCGGCGTGGGTCGAGAGCATCGACGTGCTCGACGGACGCTGCGAGTACCGGATGCGCGAGGCCCTCGCCGAGGAGGGCATCGCCGCCGGCGCGAGAGAGAACCCCGGCGACATCGGTGTCGTCCTCGTCGAGGGGGCCGCCGCGGCACTGCAGTTCGCGCGCTACCTGCGCGAGGACACCGCCCATCTGCCGGTCTCGCTGGAGAGCGGCCGGACGACGATCGGGCCTCTGATCGTGCCCGGCGACACGCCGTGTCTGACCTGTCGTGACGAGCACGAGCGCGACCGTGACTCCGCCTGGCCGAGGATGCACGCGCAGCTCATCGGACGCAGGTCGGGGCCGATCAGCATCGCTCGGATCGCCGAAGCGGCGACTCTCGTGGCGCGCCTGCTCATGACGACGGCCTCGCTCGGGTCCTCTGTCGAGGTCAGCGGCGATGGCCGGCGCGTGTGGCGTTCACTGACGTTTCACGCAGAATGCCGGTGCCGCGCGCAGTCGTTCCTATCTCTGCCAGGAACCGGGACGGCGCCCGCTCCCCTCGTCCCGCTGAGCGCGACCACGACAGAGAAAGCGTACGCGCGGCGCGCGTGACGCCGACGTATGCGAGCCGACGTTCCTCGTCGATCGCCTCGAAGCCGGTGGCATACGAGATCGGCAGTGCCCCCTCCGCCCATCCGGCGAGGTACACGTGCGGCCACTCGAGGCCTTTCGCCGCGTGCAGCGTCGACAGCGTGACGGTTCGCATCGTCGGCTCGTGCTGGTCCTTGGCCCGGGCCATGAGCGCATCGCTGAAGGTGCGGAGGTTCTCGTCGGGACCGGCTTCCTCCGCCAGTCGGAGGATCGCCCGTCGCGCTTCCCACCCGTCGCGCTGCGCACCGCCGGCCTGGGGCGGATCATCGGTGAGGCCGAGCTCGCGAAGCACCCGCTGAACGCCGGGAAGGAAGCCGTGCTCCGTGGGGGCCACGGCGGCCGCACGCAGCGCGAGGATCGCCTGGCGCACCTCGGGCATCGCGAAGAAGCGGGTTCCGCCCAGCACGGATGTCGCGATCCCCTCTGCGGCGAGCGCCTGCTGCAGGACGGCCGACTGCGCGTGGGCCCGGTACAGCAGGGCGATGTCGGCCGGTGAGGCTCCGGCCTCGATCCGCGCCGACACCGCGGCCGCGATGCCCTCCGCCTCGTCGCGCTCTGTGTCGTAGGCGGTGACGGTCGGCGAATCGGCGTTGAAGGTCTCGCGAGCAGGCACGAGTTCGAGTGCGCCCGGCCGGCCCTTCATCAGGGCGTTGGCCGCGTCGAGGATCGGAGCCTGCGACCGATAGTTGGTCTCGAGGCGCACCACTGTGGCATCCGCGTGTCGGCGTTCGAACTCGAGCAGGAACCGCTGCTCCGCACCGGCGAACGAGTAGATCGTCTGGCTCGCGTCGCCGACGACGCAGATGTCACGGCGATCGCCGAGCCACAGCTCCAGCAGCCGGTTCTGCAGTGGGGAGACGTCCTGGTACTCGTCGACCGTGAAGTGCCGGTACTGCTCGTGGACAGACGCCGCGACTCGCGGCTCGGCCTCGAGCATCCCCGCACAGGCCAGCAGGACGTCTTCGAAATCGAGCTGGCGCCTCTCGTCCTTCAGCGCCTCGTACCGCTGCTGGAGTTCGGCGAACTGCGACGCATCGATTCCGCTCATCGAACGCCCGAGTGCCGCGTGCTGCTCGATCGAGAGCATCGACACCTTGCGCCATTCGATCTCGGACGCGATGTCACGCAGAGTGGCCGTACTCGGCCGCAGCCGCATGGCGTCGGCGGCCTGACCGAGCACCCGCACCTTGTTGTCGATGATCGAGGGCGCCGGCGAGCCGGCGAGTGTCGGCCAGAAGAAGTTCAGCTGCGCGAGCGCCGCGGCGTGGAACGTGCGGGCGGCGACGCCTTCGACACCGAGCGCGCGCAGTCGTCCCCTGAGCTCACCCGCAGCTTTGGCCGTGAAGGTCACCGCCATCACGCGCGACGGCGAGTAGGCGCCGGTGTCCACGCCGTGGGCGATGCGGTGGGTGATCACCCGGGTCTTTCCGGTTCCGGCACCGGCAAGAACGGCCACGGGGCCTCGGAGCACCGATGCCGCCTCCCGCTGTCGATCGTCGAGTGCCTCGAGCGCGCTCACGCACGCTCCTCGAACCACGACACGATGAGGGCGCGGGCGATCGATGCGGGGCCGGGCAGTCCGACGGGTCCGTCGCCGGCGAGGGCGGAGCCGATCTCGTCGCGGGTGAACCACCGCACGTCGATGATCTCCTCACCGTCCGGGCGCAGTTCGTGATCGTCCACAGCCACCGCACGGAAGCCGAGCATCAGCGACCGCGGGAAGGGCCACGGCTGCGACGACACGTATCGGAGGGATGCGAGGCGGACGCCGGACTCCTCCTCGAGCTCGCGGTGCACGGTGGACTCCAGCGACTCCCCCGCCTCGGTGAACCCGGCGAAGCACGAGTACATCCGGCCGCCCCAGTTCGCGTTGGCGCCGAGCAGCAGCCTCTCGCCGTCCGAGCTCTCGACCGCGACGATCACGGCGGGGTCGGTGCGCGGGAAGTGCTCGCGGCCGCAGACGAGGCAGTGCCGCGACCATCCGGCCTGACGAAGCTCCGTCGCTCCTCCGCAGGTGGGGCAGAACGGGGCGTCGCGCAGCCATCCCCCCAGTGCGAGGGCCTCGATGAGGAGCTCGGTGTCATCCGCGCCCAATCGCGCCCCGAGGTCTCGAAGGCCGAGCCAGGTCTCGTCCGGAGCCGTGTCGACGGTGTCGCCCTCCGGCGGCAGCATCGCGAGAAGGATCGGTGTGCCGTCGGCGTCGCGCCCCAGCAGTGCCCAGACGGCATCGGCGATCTCGGACGCGGGCACCCTGAGCAGCGAGGCCGTGTCGAGGTCTCCGCCGGCGATGCGCACCCGCCCGTCGCGGACGGCGATCGCGCGAGTGTTCTCGTCGGCGCGGAGCCGCTCGATGACGCCCGGTTCCGCTCTCAGATCTGCGGCTCGGTCGAGGGACGTGGTCTTCGTGGTCATCGGCTCCCTCTCTCACGGGCGTGGCGGAAGCGGGACCGCCCCCGCGTCCACCTACCCTGGGGGTATGGGACGCTCTCCATTCACTCTAGCCGCGGCGGTGACTGCCGCACTGCCCGGCGCGGAGGTGACCGGAGCCCGCACACTCAGCGCGGACGGCGACGGACGCTTCGACTCCGCGGTGGCCACACTCGCAGACGGACGCGAGCTCGCGATCCGCGTCGCCGACGACGACGAGTCCGCCCGCGAGCTCGCCGGCGAAGCCCTCGCGCTGCGTGCTCTGACGGCCGGCGCACGAGCGATGCTCCCGTTCCAGGCGCCCGAGTACATCGGCGAGACCCGTCTCGCCGATGCCCGCGCCCTCGTGACCGACCTGCTTCCGGGTTTCCAGATCGAGGCGGCGATGGTTCCTGCGGGGCGCGGCGCCGCCGAGTCGATGGGAACCGCCATCGCGGCCGTGCACGCTCTCCCCACCTCGGTGGTGCGCGGTGCCGGGCTGACCACGCGCTCCGCACTGGAGAGTCGCGACGAACTGGCCCGTCTCGTCGACGCTGCCGCGTCGACCGGGCGTGTACCCGCCCGACTCACGGTGCGCTGGCGCGAAGCCGTCGCCGATGACGAGCTGTGGCGGTTCGAATCCACCGTCGTGCTCGGCGGAGTGCAGTCGACCTCCTTCCTCTTCCACGACGACCCCGAACGCGGGCCTGAGGTGACCGGCCTCATCGGGTGGCATTCGCTGGCCGTCGGCGACCCTGCCGTCGACCTGTCGTGGCTCTCTGCAGCCCCGGATGCGGCAGACGACGTGCACGCCGCCTACGCGCGGTCCGCCGACCGTGTTCCCGACCCCGCGCTCGAGGTGCGGGCACGGCTGCTCGCCGAGCTCGAGTTCGCACGCTGGCTGGTGCACGGAGACTCGCTGCGTCGCACCGACATCGTCGATGATGCGTCGGCCCTGCTCGAAGCCCTCGCCGAGGGACTGCACGAGGATGCGCTCGGAATGATCGCGTCCCGCACTGACGGCGTCGACTCCGCCCTGGATGCCCTCGATCGCGTGCCCGCGAGCGCCTCGCCCGGTGCCGACACGTCGATGCAGACCGACGCGTACAACCCGAACGAGCTGTGGCGTGACGATGACGCCGATGACGACGCCACCGGCGACCTCACCGACGGTGCAGCGGAGGCCGCGCGACGCCTCCAGGTGGGCGGCCTCGAGACGGAGGATCTCTCAGCCGTGCGGTCATCGACGTCCGACGACCGCACGCCGGAGGGGCGTTCGACCGACGAGATGTCGACCGGCGCTCACACCCACGCAGGCGATGGCGACCCTGACGGCGACGGTTCGCCGGAAGACGAGGCTCAGCGGGCGGCGCGGGCCGCGCTCCAGCGCTGGAAGAGCTCCGACTCGGTGTAGAGACGGTCGCCGCGGATGATCAGGTCGTCAGCGACGTAGTACAGCGCGACGTCGATCTCGTCGAGCGGCACTCCGAATCGTCGATGGTAGGCGAGACGGTAGAGGGCGAGCTGCAGCATGCGCTCTTCACGCTCCTGCGGCGTGCGCGGGGCCTTGCCGGTCTTCCAGTCGACGATCTCGATGCGTCCGCCTCGGTCTTCTCGTCGATAGACGGCGTCGAGCTTGCAGATCACGATGTGAGCGTCGCCCGAGCGGTCGGCTCCCCCGAGAGCGAAGTCGATCTCGATCTCGACGGCGATGGGTTTCAGTGCACCCCACTCGCTGCGTTCGAAGATCTGCTGCAGGCCGGCGAGGTCCGCCGCGTCGACAGGTGACACCTCAGTCCCATGATCGACGTCGAACGCGGAATCCTCCTCGTCGATCTCCCACAGCCCCTCGTCGACCCGACGCCCGACGCCGACGATCTCACTGCGTCGCTCGACCCACGCGTGGAACAGGGTGCCCAGACGTGTCTGTCGATAGGGACGTTCGGGCATCGGCCGCACGATGGACGAGAGCGTGCCGCCGAAGTCGGTGACGTAGTCCTTGAAACGCGAGGCGGGGACGCGGGTCGGCGGTGGCGCATCGGTGCCACGCGCGCGTGCGGCGCGCTCGGCGAGAAGACGCGTCAGCTCGGGAGATGCCACAGGTTCGGCCTCGGCCGCCTCACGGACGGTCGATGCTGCGGCCTCGACGGATGGTCGGCGAGCGCCGAGCGGGTCGAGGGGCCACGTCATGGTCGCTCCGGGGCCGTCATAGGGATTCTCGTCGGGATCGACCTCGTCGATCGGACGAAGACCGAGTGCCTCGATCGCCTCGATCAGGAACGGACTCGGAGCCTTCGGCTGCTTCTGACCGGCCCAGTGGGCACCGGTCAGCAGCAGGTCCGTGCGCGCGCGGGTGACGGCGACGTACGCGAGCCGTCTCTCCTCCTCCTGCTGGTAGGCCCGGTAGGAGTCCTTGAACACGGTGAGCGCGCCGGGCGCGGTCTTGCTCCTGCTGGTGAGCGAGGCGATTCCCGCTTTCAGCCGCTTCGCCGGGTCGAGCTCCTCCTCCGACGGCGGGATCCAGCTGAACGTCGGCAACGCCGCGCTGTCTCCGCGCAGCGCGAACGGCAACACCCCGAATCCGAACCAGCCGGCCGTGTCCGTCGGTCGCGACGGCAGCTCGCCCTCGACCATCCGCACCACCGCGACGGCATCCCATTCGAGACCTTTGGAGCCGTGGATCGTCAGCAACTGCACGACTCCGGGCTCGGGCGGCTCGGGACGAGGAACCAGCTCGTCGGTGGTCTCGGCCTTGTCGAGCCACGCGAGCAGGCTCGAGATCGTGCCTCGTTCATCGGCGGCGAGGAACGTGCGCACCTCGTCGGTGAAGGCGCGCAGCTGCGTCGACGCGATCCGCGCGGGACCGCGGGTCTCGTTCGCGGCGAGCTCGATGTCGAGGCGCAGTTCCAACTCGATGAGGCGCAGCAGATCGGGGAGCGGCAGAGACGACGCACGACGGAGCCGCTCGAGCATCTCTCCCGCCGCGCGGATGCGAGATCTGCCCTCGGGCGTGATCCCCGCGAGCAGGCGATAGTCGTCGCTGAGCCCTCGGAGCACGTCGACGGCATCGATGATCGACAGCGCCTCATCGGCACCCCGCGACGCGCGGACACGCTGGCGAAGCTCATCGTCGAGGGGCAGCAACCCGCTGTCGCGACGAGAGAGCTCGGCGGCGAGACCCTGCAGCGCCGCCATGTCGGCGACCCCGACGGCGAATCGAGGGCCCACCAGGAGCCGGATCAGCGCAGAGCCCGCCGTCGGATCATGCAGCACACGCAGCGTGGAGACGACGTCGACCACCTCGGGCGTCGACAGCAGACCACCGAGTCCGAGGATGCGGTGCGGGATCCCTCGCGCCGCCAGGGCCGCTGCGAACGTCTGCATGTGCCGCTTGGAGCGGAAGAGCACGGCCCCAGTGTGAGGCTTGGCACCTTCACCGTGAGCGGCACGACGGGCGGCGAACCACTCGGCGACCTCGTGCGCCTCGTCATCGACCGTGAGCGGGAAGCGCACGTCGACGGCCCCGGCGCCCGCGCCCGGGCGGGCTTCGAGAGGCGGTACGTCCAATCCCGGTCTGCGCAGCGGACCGAGCACGCGATTGGCGACGTCGAGGATGCTCCGGTCGTTGCGCCAGCTCGTCATCAGGCTGTAGTGGGCGACGCTCGCCTTCTCGGCGAAGGTGCGACCGAACGCGTGCAGGTTGTCGGCGCTGGCGCCGCGCCAACCGTAGATGGACTGGTGCGGGTCGCCGACAGCCATCACGGCGGAGTCGCGGAACAATCGCGCGAGGAACTGGGTCTGGATCACCGACGTGTCCTGATACTCGTCGAGGAGCACCACACGGTGCTGCAGCCGCAGCTCGTCGCGCACGTCGGACGAGGACTCGACGATGTCGTATGCACCGCTGACCTGGTCGGCGAAGTCGAGGACACCGCGCCGTTCCTTCTCTGCGATGTACTCCCTGACGAGCTCCGACAGCGCGGGAAGAGCTCGGAGATTGGCCTCTGCCGTCGCGACGTCGGAATTGCTCCGGTACGGTTCGAACGCCTCGGCCTGGCGCAGTGCGATCCGGTCCGCGCGCGAGAGATCTGCGCGATGGTCGAGCGAATCGCCGGCGAGCCGCTGGACGGCGTCGACGACACCTGCCACCGACCGCTCGATCTCCTCCAGTTCGGGCAGGTCGGAGCGAAGCACGATGTCACGAGCGAGCATCCATGCCGCTGCCTGACTCAGCATCGCCACATCGGATTCGCGCCCGATGCGTGCCGCGTGCTCGCGCACGATGCCGTCGGCGAACGCGTTGTAGGTCGACACCTTGGGCCTGATCAGCAGGTCCTCGACCGCGGGCGGCATGATTCCCGCCGCGGTGCCGAATCGAGAGGCGAGCTCATCGAGCACCTGGGAGCGCACGAGCTCCTGCTGGCGACCCGGCGCTGCCCTCGAGACCCGGTCGAGCATGCCCGACGACACGATCTCGGGCAGATGAGGCAGCAGTCCCCGGCGGCCGTACTCGTCGATGAGTGCGAGACGGGTTCCGATGCGCTCGGCGAGCTCGCCCGCGGCCTTTCGAGTGAAGGTGAGCCCGAGGATCTCATCGCGTCGCACATGTCCGTTGGCGACGAGCCAGACCACGCGGCCGGACATCGTCTCGGTCTTGCCACTCCCGGCCCCGGCGACCACGAGCGCCGGAGAAGGAGGCGCTTCGATGACACGCTGCTGTGCCTCGGTGGGCGCCGGGAGGCCCAGTGCCGTGGCGACGTCGAGTGCCGACACCCCGTTGCCTGCTCCGGCCCACGCGCTCACGCGCTCACCGCCGCGACCGTGTGGATGCGGCAAGGCTGGACTCGCCACTGCGTGTCGGCGCAGTGCGCCTCGACGTGGGCGGTGAAGCTCGACGCGGACATGCCGCGAGCGGCATCCGCGACCCGTGAGAGGAACTGCACCCTCTCGTCGCCCGCGAGCGTGTGTTGGTGAGCGACCCGGAAATCGCTGTTCGCCAGGGTCTTCGCCACGAGGACCAGCCTCGCCCCTGCGAGCGCCGCCGGGTCGGCTCCGTCGATCAGACCCTCCTGGACCGCCACCTGGTACGCGGCGAGCTGCGCGTGATCGGCGACCTTCTGCTCGCTCTCCGGCTCGTACTTGCCGGTCTTCAGATCGACGACGACGACGCGCTCCCTCTCAGGATCCGCCATTCTCGTCCATTTCTGCCCTCGCGCCTTGGCATGCTCCCCGCCGCCCGCCGTATAGGCCTCTACCCTGTCGATGAACCCGTGGATGATCGCCTGCTGCGGGTGCGCCTCCGACTCGTCGAGCGCCGCGCGCACCGCCGGCACTCCCGCGTCGTCCGCGGGGATCTCGACGGCGAAGCGGAACTCGACCTCACCGGCGATCACGCGGCCGCCCTCCGTCGCCACGTCGGCGAGGTAGCTGTGGAGTCGATCGATGTAGAGGTCGGCGCGACGGCGCTCCTTCCGCCCGATCCAGGCCGTCTCGAAGTCGAGCTCGGGCCAGTGCTCGACGAGCACGGCGCGGAGTCGGTCGAGCTCGCCGTCCGGCACCTGTTCCATCGCCTCGTGGATGATCGTTCCTATCCCCGCCGACGGGGGCATGACGGTGTCGCCACCCAGCGCCGACACGGCCCAGTTCAGCTCGCACTCCTCGAAGGACTCCATGCGCGAGGGCGATACCCGGGCGGCCTCGACGGTGAGGTCGTGCAGGGGTGCATCGGTGGTCGGCGCCGTCACTCCGTACCAGTCGGAGGGGTCGGCTCCGGGAACGCCTTCGCGCGCGAGCACGGCCAGCTGCGCGGCGGCGTGCTCTCGCGCAGGCGCAGAGGTCGATGTGGTGAGCACACGGCGGTGGCGGGCGACGAGCCCGCGCAGGGTGAGCGGATGCTCTGCCGATGCATGCATCTCGGGAGGGTCGGGCAGCGGCAGGAAGGCGAAGAACGGACTCGGGGTCATGTCGTCGTCATCGACCGCCGTGATGAGGAGTCTTCTCCGCGCCCGCGAGATCGCTCGCACGAAGAGGCGCAGTTCGTCGTGAAGTGCGGCCCGGCGTCGATCGAGCACATCCGGGGTCTGCTCGTCGGTTCCGGTACGGGCTGCGAGCAGGGCGTCCGCAAGACGCCAGGTCTGCAGCATCCCGCCGCGCAGGCGCACGTTGGGCCAGATCCCGTCCTGCACCCCCGCCACCACGACGGCGTCGAACTCGGCTCCGAGTGCGGTCGCAGGCGTCAGGAGCGTGACTCTCCCCGGTCGATCCGGGCTCGACAGGGAATCTTCAGGGACCTCGCTGTCGAGGATGTCTCTCACGAAGACGTCGGGCTTCTCGTTCGGGGTGCGCTCGACGAACCGCTTCGCCGCGGCGAACAGCGACACGAGAGCGTCGAGCGCCCTGGCCGTCTCCGCGCCGCTGGACTGCTGCGACATCTCGCGCCACGCGACCTGCAGCTTGCGCCCGTCGACGGCTCGCGCCTGATCCCACACGCGCCACAGAAGGTCGTGGATCGTCTCGCCCGCGTCGGCCGCGTCGGCCACCTCGGCGACCGCGTGCGCGAAGCGAGTGGCGGTGCGGGATTCCTGCGCGTCGATCAATGTGAAGTGGTCGGGAGACGTCAGCGCCTGCCGAAGCAGCTCCCGCGCCGGGGTCGAACCGCCGTTCGCGAGCTCGATGTGGCGGAGTCGGGCGCGGAGTCTCCTCAGGCCGATCGCGTCCATTCCCCCGAAGGGCGTGCGGAGCGCTTCCTCCCATTCCTGAGGAGTGCGAACCTCCGGCGCGGTGAGCGCGAGGCGCACGATGCCGACGATGTCGCGCACGATCGGCTCGGTGCCGAGGGGGCGCTGCACGCCCGCTGCTCTGGTCGGTATCTCACGCGCCGCGAGCTCCGCCTCGAGCTGGGTCACCTGGCGGGTGTCGTGGGCGATGACGGCCATGCGTTCCCAGGGGATGTCGCGGGTGAGATGCCACTCGCGCATGACTCCGGCGATGCGATCCAGCTCCTCGTGCGGAGACGGCGCGATGAATGTGCTGACCACCGCGGGTGCGCCGAGCTCATCCGCCTCGACGGGCACCGGTGCACGTCGGTGTTCGACACGACCGGACACGCCGATCGCCTGGGTGACCGTGCGGGTCAGCGCGGTGAGGGCGCGGGCCTGGCGATGCGGCTCGTCGAGTACGTGCACCTCTCCCAGCTCGGCTGCGAGCTGCGCGAACAACTCGGGGCTCGCGCCACGGAACGCGCCCGAAGAGATGTCGGGATCGCCGAACGCGTGCACCGCGACGCCTCTCGACCGCAGCGCCCGCACCACGGCGACGCCACCTCTGGTCAGCTCCTGGGCGTCGTCGATCAGGACCACGTCGAGGGAGGCCAGCGGACCGAGGGCCGCCGCATCCGCCGTCTGCAGGATCGCGGATGCCTCGGCGAGCAGATCGGCGGCGTCGCGATGCGAGGCGCGCGCCTGGTCGAGCACAGCACGGTACTCGACGAGGAAGTCCGCAGTCGCGGACCATGCCGGGTCGCCGGCTGCACGCAGTTCGTCCGGCTGTGCGCCGAGCTCGACGCACTCTGCGAGAAACGCTCTGAGTTCGGATCGGAACCCCTTGGAGGCGCGGACCGAGGGGCTCAGCGCCTCGGGCCAGACGATGCGCTCGTCTTCGACATCGCCGGCGAGGAGTTCGGCGATCAGACGGTCCTGATCGGCTCCGGTGAGCAGCGCCGGCGGCTCGGACCCGGCGCGCACCATGGCTCCGCGTACGACCTGGAACGCGAAGGATCCGAGCGACCTCGCCAGCGGACCGGGCGTGGCCTGCCCGATGCGGACGCCGATCCGGTCTCGCAGCGCTGTCGCCGCGCCGCGGCTCGGTGTGAGCACGAGAAGCTCTTCAGGACGCAGCCCCTCGGTATCGAGCAGATGCACGACGCGTTCGGTGAGGGTGCGGGTCTTGCCCGTTCCCGGGGCGCCGATGATGACACCGGATGCCGTCGCGTCAGCGCCGATCACGGCTCTCTGCGCGGCATCCTCTGTCATGCTCTCCACGCTACTGCGGCCCGCGGACATCCCCGTCCGCGCCGGTCTCCGTCGCTGTGCGCTCACGGCGAAACAGGGCCGTCGGCCGATCCCGACGCGCCGCCGCCCGGTAGAGTTGGGCACAGTCGTCGACCCCCGTGGTCGACTCGACCACAGCATCGTCGACTGGAAAACAGGAGTACGCGTGGAAATCCGCATCGGCATCATCAACACCGGCCGCGAGCTCAGCTTCGAGACCGCATCGAGCGCGGACGAGGTCCGCACGCAGGTCTCGACCGCTCTGGAGCAGAACACCTCGCACCTGAGCTTCGCCGACGTGAAGGGCAACTCGTACCTCGTCCCCACCGCGAACCTCGCCTACATCGAGCTGGGCACCGAGGAGTCACGTCGCGTCGGCTTCTTCGCCTGACACGACGATGTACATCCTTCTCGCACTCATCGGGGCGTGCGTGCTCGGCATCGCCGCCCACTTCATGATCGATGGCCGAGAACTGCGCGGAGTCGCACTGACCCCCGCCATCGCGACGGCTGTGGCCGCTGCCGTCTACACCGGCCTGCAGTGGCTGGGCGTGGGTGAAGACAGCCTCTGGCTGTGGCTCGCGAGCGTGCTCGGCTCGGTCGTGGTGGCCGCAGCGTTGACGATCGCGATCGTCGCTTGGCGTAGGCGTTCTGATGCCGCTGCCAAGGTCGCACTCGGCATCTGACCTCGAACGGCTGCGGGCGAGGACGGTCTCGGACTAGGAGGCCAGCCCCATCGCATCCATGCGACGCGCGTGGGCACCCATGAGCTCGGTGTAGACGAGCTCGACGCGGTCTTCACTCATCGCGGCGAGCTCGGGCTGGCGCAGAGCCGACCGGCACACCAGGATGGTGTCGCCGACCAGGCGTCGGGCCCACATCGAGAGCAGCGAGCGCCATTCCCCGTCGCCGTCGATCGTCTCCTGGATGATCGCGACGATCTCATGGCGGGCGTCGTCCTCACTGAGGATCTCCGCGACGCGTTCGCCGGTCTCGCCGTAGCTCGACGCGAGCGCGAAGTAGAAGTCGTCGAGCATCCCGGCCGTGATGTAGACGGCCAGCAGCGTCTCGCGCGGGCGTGCACCGATCGTCTTGCGACGGAAGGCGTCGAGGTTCTCCCTGAACGGCAGCATGAGCTGCGTGGGATCGTCACCGCGCTCCGCGATCAGATCGACGATCGCCCTGTGCTTCGTCAACGCTGCGCCGGCCGCGCGCGACAACGACTCCTTCTCGGACAGCTCGGGGGTCGCCCGGATCAGGCGCGTGAGCGTCTCGAAGTACCCGAGCTGCAGGTAAGCCGCCTGGCCGAGGAATCTGTTGAGTTCCGGAGCGAGCTCGGCGAAGTCGACGCGCGTCGACGCGCCCTGATCACCACGGCTGCGCAACGTCAGTGTGCGCCGGGGCGTCCTACGCTTCCAGAACCAGTTCACCACGGGGTTCACAATACTCGGGCGACGCGTCTCTTCCGGGCGCCACCACCCCCTCGGGTAGGCTTATGCTGTCCCCGCCGTCGGAGCGGGGCCCGCGCCTGTGGCACATGAGACGGCGTGGATCCGTGAAACATGGCGATCCTCGCAGGTCGCCGGACAGGCATCTGAACATTGACTACCTTCGCTGATCTCGGAATCGATCAGGACATCGTCGACGCACTGGCCTCCAAGGGCATCGTCGACGCCTTCCCGATCCAGGAGCAGACCATCCCCCTCGGCCTTCCCGGCCAGGACATCATCGGCCAGGCCAAGACCGGAACCGGTAAGACCTTCGGCTTCGGCATCCCCGTCGTGCAGCGACTGGGCCTGAACCCGGAGCACGGCGTCAAGGCACTGATCGTCGTCCCCACGCGCGAACTCGCGGTGCAGGTGTACGAAGACATCGATCTGCTGACGAGCAACCGCTCGACCAGCGTCGTCGCGATCTACGGCGGCAAGGCCTACGAGGGTCAGATCGACCAGCTCAAGGCCGGAGCGCAGATCGTCGTCGGCACGCCCGGGCGTCTCATCGACCTCGCGGGCCAGCGTCTGCTCGACCTCTCGAACGCGACCGAGGTCGTACTCGACGAGGCCGACAAGATGCTCGACCTCGGCTTCCTCGCCGACATCGAGAAGATCTTCCAGAAGGTGCCCGCCGTGCGGCACACGCAGCTCTTCTCGGCGACCATGCCCGGCCCGATCGTCGCCCTGGCGCGCCGATTCATGTCGAACCCGATCCACATCCGTGCGAGCGACCCCGATGAGGGCCTCACGCAGGCCAACATCAAGCACCTCGTCTACCGCGCCCACTCGCTCGACAAGGACGAGATCATCGCGCGCATCCTGCAGGCCGAGGGCCGCGGCAAGACCGTGATCTTCACCCGCACCAAGCGTGCTGCGCAGCGCCTCGTCGACGAGCTCGGCGACCGCGGATTCAACGTCGGTGGAGTCCACGGTGACATGGGACAGGACCAGCGCGAGCGCTCGATGGCCGCGTTCAAGGCGGGCAAGCGCGATGTGCTCGTCGCGACCGACGTCGCCGCCCGAGGCATCGACGTCGATGACGTCACGCACGTGATCAACCACACCATTCCCGACGAGGACAAGACGTACCTGCACCGCGCCGGCCGCACGGGTCGCGCGGGCAAGACCGGCATCGCCGTGACGTTCGTCGACTGGGAAGACCTCCACAAGTGGGCTCTCATCAACCGCGCCCTCGAGTTCGGACAGCCCGAGCCCGTCGAGACCTACTCGTCGAGCCCGCACCTGTTCGAGGACCTCGACATCCCCGCCGGCACCAAGGGCCGCCTCGTCTCGGCACCGAAGACGCAGTCGGTGAAGACCGAGCGCGCGCCTCGTCCGGAGCGCGCAGCGGATGCCGCCGCCGAGGGGACCGACGAGGGCGGCACCCGTCGTCGGCGTCGCCGCCGCGGAGGCTCGAACCCGGTGGGTTCGACGTTCGCAGAGGGCGCGACGGACTCGGCGTCCGGCGATTCGCAGTCCGCTCCGTCCGGTGACCGCAGCGCCGAGGGCGCAGGCACGCACGACGGCGCGGGCAAGGAGCACCACGACGGCAAGCCCGCACCGGCACGCCGTCGCCGTCGCCGCCGCGGCGGCTCGGGTGGCGCAGGAGCCGCTCCGGTCGTCGGAGCCTGACAGACCTCGATCCGATCGATGGCAGAGGGGCGGATGCCACACGGCATCCGCCCCTCTGTCATCCCCCCCCTAGACCTCGGCCCCGCCGTCTCGTTCAGGCGTAGCGCGGTGCCGTGCCCGTCGCCCGCTCGATTAGTCTGGCCACCATGTCGTCGGAGGTCGTGTTCTCCCCCGGCAGGTTGGGCTTGCCCGTGCCGTGGTAGTCGCTCGAGCCGGTGACGATCAGATCGTGCTTTGCGACGATCGCACGCAGCGTCTTCTTGCCTGACTCGGTGTTCTCGCGATGGTCGATTTCGAATCCGCCGAGGCCCGCGGCGATCAGCCTCTCGATGAACGGCACCGGCATCATCCGGTCGCGTCCGACCGTGACAGGGTGCGCGATGATCGCCACTCCCCCGGCATCCGTGATGAGACGAACGGCTGTGAGCGGGTCGGGTGCGTAGTGGGGCTCGTAGTATCCCTCACGCGGGTGCAGGATGCCGTCGAAGGCCTCGGTGCGATCTCTGACGATCCCTCGGGCGACCAGCGCATCCGCGATGTGCGGGCGCCCGACGGTCGCGTCCAGGGTCGTCTGGGCGATGACGTCGTCCCAACTGAGGTCGTAGTCGCGTCCGATGCTGCGGACGATCCGCTCCGCCCGTCCGATCCGATCACCGCGGATGCGGTCGGTCTCAGCCCTGAGTGCCGTGTCGAGCGGGTCGAAGAGGTAGCCGAGCACGTGCACGCTGCGCCACTCATGCTTGGCCGAGAGCTCCATGCCGGGGATGAACGTCATTCCGAGCTCGGCTGTGGTCGCCGCCGCTTCGTCCCATCCGGTCGTCCGATCGTGATCGGTCAGCGCCATCGTGCGCACCCCGAACCTCTGCGCCTGACGCACGACCTCTGCGGGAGACTCCGTGCCGTCGGACTGGTTGGAGTGCATGTGCAGGTCGGCGGGACCGGCGAAGCGAGGTGAACGAGCGGTGGCCATCCTCTGAGCGTACCGACGCCGGCGGGCGCCGGAGGCGCGGCCCGTCGAGGCAGGGACTTCACAGAGACGCCTTCTAGGCTGGATGGGATGTTTCGACTACTGGGGATCCTCATCACGGTGCTGTTCGCGATCGCGACGGCTGTCGTGGTGTGGCCGCAGTTCTTCCATCTCGAGCAGACCTACCCGTTCGCGCAGGTCGTCGCTGCACGTGGCGCCGTGCTGGCCGCCTTCCTCGTGGTGGCGGTACTCGCGCTGCTCCTTCTCCTCGCCAAGCCGCTGCGAGGATTCGCCGCGTCGGTCCTGATCGTCGCGCTGCTCGGAGCAGGTGCCACCGGCGTCATCGGATTCCAGCGCGGGTTCGGATCGGACACGCTGCCCGCGGCGACGGACTCGAGCATCCGCGTGCTCACCTGGAACACAGCCGGTGATGAGGTCTCGGCAGACGAGATCGCCGGCCAGATCCTCGACCAGGGCGCCGACATCGTCGCGCTGCCCGAGACGACCGAGGAGGTCGGCGAGCAGATCGCGGTGCTGCTGCGTGAACAGGGGCATCCGATGTGGGTGCACCACGTGCAGTTCAAACCCGACGTCGTCGACGGACCGAAGTCCTGGCACACGACCGTCCTCGTCTCCCCCGATCTCGGCGAGTACGCGGTGATCGAGTCGTCTGAGGATGGCACCAGCAACACCGGATCGGTGCCGAGCGCCGTGATCATGCCGGTGAGCGGTGACGGACCCACCATCGTCGCTGTGCACGCCGTCGCCCCGCGCATGGAGGACATGGCGCAGTGGCAGAGCGATCTGCGCTGGATCGCCGATCAGTGCCCTGAGGGCAACTTCATCCTCGCGGGCGACTTCAACGCGACGATCGACCACATGGCCGGTCTCGGAGTCGAGGGGGGCGACATGGGGTACTGCCGTGACGCGGCGAGTCGATCGGGCAACGGCTACAGCGGCACCTGGCCGAGCTCGCTCCCCGCTCTGCTCAGCACGCCGATCGACCACGTCATGGCATCGCCCAGCTGGACTGCCACGGGATCCGTCGTGATCGACGATGCCGGCGGGAGCGATCACCGGGGCCTCGTGGTGCAGCTCGAGCCCGCGGGCTGACATCACGCAGCCGACCCGCAGGTGACAGACTGGTGGGATGAGCACCGCAGAACGCGACACGATCGCCGAGCCCAGCACCGAGGCCCCCGCCGAGACGACCACCACGAACCGGAAGCAGCCCTTCCCCCGCGGATTCCTCGACACGATCTCGACCGGCTGGGCCGAACGCCCCGAGTCCATCCCGGCGCCGCGTGCACAGGCCGCGTTCGCCGCCGTCCGTCGCTCTGCCGTGTCGGCAGCCTTCCCGGGCAAGCGCCTCGTCATCCCCGCGGGCTCGCTCAAGCAGCGCAGCAACGACACCGACTATCCCTACCGCGCTCACTCCGCGTTCGCGCACCTCACCGGATGGGCCGCGGACTCCGAGCCCGACTCGATCCTCGTGTTCGAACCGACCGACGGCGGACACGACGTCACGCTGTACTTCCGCGAGCGCGCCGACCGCACGACGACCGAGTTCTACGCGGACGCGACCGTCGGCGAGTTCTGGATCGGTCCTCGCCCGTCGCTCGCCGGTGTGGCAGCCGACCTCGCCGTGGCGACCGAGCACCTCGACCGCTTCACGGCGGTCGAGGGTGAGCTCGTGCTCGAGGAGGACGACGACCTGACCCGTTTCGTCTCGGAGCTGCGCCTGGTCAAGGACGAGTTCGAGATCGCCGAGATGCGCCGTGCGGTCGACATCACCGCGCAGGGCTTCGAAGACGTGATCCGCTCACTCCCCGAGGCGATCGCCCACGCCCGTGGCGAGCGGGTCGTCGAGGGTGTCTTCCACCGCCGCGCCCGCGAGGACGGCAACGGCGAGGGCTACGACACGATCGCCGCCTCTGGCCCCCATGCCTGCTACCTGCACTGGACCCGCAACGACGGCACGGTCGTCCCCGGCGACCTGATCCTCGTGGATGCGGGTGTCGAGGCCGACAGCCTCTACACCGCCGACATCACCCGCACTCTGCCGGTCTCCGGCACCTTCACCGAGGTCCAGCGCCGCGTCTACGAGACCGTCCGCGAGGCAGCGGATGCCGCTTTCGCCGCCGCCCGCGTCGGCGTGCGCTTCCGCGAGGTGCACGAGGCGGCCATGCGTGTGATCGCCGCCCAGGTCGCCGAGTGGGGCCTGCTCCCCGTGACCGCGCAGGAGGCACTCGACGCGGATGCCGGCGGACAGCACCGCCGCTACATGGTGCACGGCACCTCGCACCACCTCGGCATCGACGTCCACGACTGCGCTCAGGCCCGTCGCGAGATGTACTACGACGGCATCCTCGCCCCGGGCATGGTCTTCACGATCGAGCCCGGACTGTACTTCCAGATCGACGACCTCACCGTCCCCGCCGAGTACCGCGGTATCGGTGTGCGCATCGAGGACGACATCCTGATGACGGAGGAGGGCCCGGTCAACCTGTCGGCGGAGATCCCCCGCACCGCGGACGAGGTCGAAGCCTGGATCGCGCGAGTGCAGGGCTGACCTCGCTGCATGCATGAGGGCGAGTTCGGGCTCACCGATGACACCGCTGCGCGACTGATCGCCCGGCGGTTCCCGGAGCTCGCCCTCATGCCGTTGCGGCGCGTCCGCACGGCGGGGACGGTGAACACCATCTTCCGCATCGGCGACGATCTGGCGGCGCGGTTCCCGCTCACCGGGGAGACCGAAGCGGCATTGCACAGCGAAGCCGCCGCGATGACGGAGTTCGCCGCGGTGTGCCCGGTGGCATCGCCCCGACCTGTCGGCATCGGCCCGTCGACGTCGGAGTATCCGTCGGCGTGGTCGGTGCAGACCTGGGTGCCGGGCATGACCGCGAGCCACGACGGCCACGCGGCATCCGAGTCCTTGGCGTCCGACGTCGGCGATGTGATCGCTTCTCTCCGGGCCGCGGATGTCCGCGGGCGTGTGTTCGACGGCCACGGTCGCGGCGGCGTCCTCGCCGACCACGACGAGTGGGTCGAGCTCTGCATCGACAGGAGCGGCCACCTGCTCGATGCTCCTCGAGTCCGTCGTCTCTGGAATACGCTGCGGGGGCTCCCCTCGTCCGGCCCCGAGCTCATGAGCCACCGTGACCTCACGCCGGTCAACCTCCTGGTCTCGGACGATCGCCTGGCGGGGGTCCTCGACGGTGGCGGCTTCGGCCCCGCGGATCGTGCGCTCGACCTCGTCGCGGCCTGGCACCTGTTCGACGCACCACGTCGCCGTATCATCCGTGACCGGCTGGGCTCCGGCGACGTCGAGTGGATGCGGGGTGCGGCCTGGGCCCTGCAGCAAGCGATGGGACTGGGCTGGTACTACGAGGAGTCGAACCCCGCGATGAGCGACCTGGGGCTCTCCACTATGCGGCGGCTGCTCGATGACCCTGAGCTCTCATCGCTCGGCTGACGCCTATGCGGGCTGCTCCGCGACGATCTCGACCTTGAACCCCTGCGCGTTCTGCACCCAACCGGCGTAGTGGTCCGGTCCGCCGGCGTGCGGGTACCGCTCCTGGTAGAGCGGATGCCATCCGTGCGCGTCCGCGTCCGCCAGCAGGGAATCGACCTCGGCGCGCGTCCCACCCCAGAACGCGAGATGGTTGACGCCGGCGCGACGCCGATCGTGTGCGGTGGCTGACAGATTCGGCGAGGTCGTGAGCGTCACGTACGCGCTCCCCGCCTCCCATGTGCGACCGTCCGCCCACTCGCCCGTGAGCTCGAGACCCAGCCGCGGGAGCAGCCAGCCCCAGCTGTCCACGGCCTCGTCGAGATCGGCCACCCAGATCTCGACGTGGTGGAGCCCTTTCACCACTGCCGTCCTCGGTAGACGGCGGTGCGGAGCTCGATCGACCAGACGTCGGTGGTCGGCATGTCGAGCGACTGGGCGACAGCGATCTCGGCCTCGACGTCGTACGGCACACGGACGAACTGGATGCCGAACGGATCGTCGGCCGATTCCCCGCCCTCGAGGATCACGTACGACGGCACGGGCGTGTCGAGCGGGTTCCCGACGCTGCCGACGTTGAACAGCGTGCGTCCGTCATTCGATTCGATGTAGGCATCGTGGATGTCGGCGTATCCCACGACGTCGGGCAGCGGGCCGTCTCCGGTCATCTCGGTCGCCTCGAACATCGCGGAGAACTGCTCGGGCGTGTGGTGGAAGTGCACTCGGACGTGCGGGCTCTGCGCCGACGCGTGGAACAGCCGGATCCGGCGACCACTGAGTATCAGATCGGCACTGAGGGGAAGCGCCGCGAGCCACTCCCTGCTCGACGGCGACAGCTCGTCGCGCCACCAGAGCATCTCAGCGGGTCCGTCGTCGGGGATCGTGGGAAGGAAGTCGTCCCAGTTGCCACGGACGTTCACCTCGCACACCGCACGGCAGCGCCGCACCGCATCCTCGCCTCGCGGACCCTTGCCCGCGGTGTCGCCGAGGTTGACGATACGCGTGATCCCCCGGCGCCCGATGTCGGCGAGCACCGCCTCGAGGGCGGTCAGGTTGCCGTGCACATCCGAGATCAGGGCGATTCGATCGAGACTCACCCTGCCATGCTGTCAGGGCCGGGCGAACTCCGCGACGAAAGGCGCGAGCGACGCGCCGATGTCGGATGCCGGGCGCTTGTGCCCCTTCACCTCGAAGGTGTGGCCTCCGCCCTCGATCCAGACGACACGGGCGTCCTGACAGGTGGCGACGACGTCTTCGAACTGCGTCACGGGCTGGATGAACGGATCGTTCGTGCCCTCGACGAAGAGCTGCGGCACGGTGATCGCCGGCAGGTGCTCCGCGCGTGGCTTCTCGGGCTTGCCCGGAGCGTGCAGCGGATAGCCGAGGTAGGCGAGACCGTCGACGACAAGACCGTCGGACACGGCCATGGAGGCCATCCGTCCGCCGTAGGACTTGCCGGACGCCCAGACGGCAGCCTCCGGATCCTGTTCGCGAGCGAAGGCCACCGCCGCGTTCCAGGTCGCGATCGCGTGCGTCGCCGGCCCCGGCATCCTGCGCCCCTGCTCGACGTAGGGGAAGTTGAATCGCAGCGTCGAGAAGCCGAGTGCACCGAGCGCATCGGCGAACCCCGTGAGGAACGGATGGTCCTTGCCTGTGCCCGCCCCGTGCGCGATGACGATCGTCGAACCGTGGGTACCGGCGGCCCAGTCCGCAGAGACCGTCGTCGCCCCGGTGGGCAGTTCGACGGAGATCTCGGACATCAGGCGCGCAGGTACGGGATCGCGAACGGGACTCGCATGAGCTTGCCGCCCGATGTGCGGATCATGCCCATGATGACGAGCCCCAGGTGGAACACCGACAGGGCGAAGTAGATCGTGATCGGGATGCCGATCGGATAGAAGCCCGTCGACGGAGAATCGCGGGTCAGACTGGCCAGCACCACGAAGTGCGACACCAGGAGCACGGTGGAGACCAGAAGGTAGGTGAGCCCCCAGTTCAGCGCGGCGCGCGCGTTCTCGCGGGCGACTCCCCCGAAGCGACGAGAGGCTCCACCGCTGACCGCCATCGCGATCCCCGACGCGAGTCCCCCGACGAACGGGAACGGGATGAGGATCAGAAGCCCGAGCGCCCACGGGAGCAGGCCACGCGGCGGGACGGCGGCGGGGTACGCCCCGATGGGGTGGCCGGGCGCGGGGTACCCGTTCTGCGGCGGCGGGTACCCGTGGCCGGGTGCCTGCGGGTACACAGGTGCCTGCGAGTACATGGGCGCCTGCTGCGGGTACGCGGGTGCCTGCTGCGGATAAGCGGGCGACTGCTGCGAGTAGCCGTGCGGCGGCTGAGAGGCGGGCGCCTGTCCCGGACTCTGATGCGGCGCGGCATACCCCGGAACCGGAGCATCTGCGTAGACGGGTGCCACGGCCGAGGGAGGCACCGCCCCGGGCGCCGGCGGAGCAGGCGGCACCGACACGTACGGCGGTGCGGCCGGCGGCATCGGCGGCTGCGCCGGTGCGGACGGATCGATGGGGTCGAACGGCTCGCGCTGCGGTTCGGTCATCAGGCGGGCTCCGCCGACTTCGGCGGAACACCGGCGGCACCGGCATCCGGGACATCAGCGGGCGGCGTGCTCGGATCCGCCGGGCGCGGCGGGATCGCAGGTTCCTCGGGCGGGGTCTGGCCGCCGCCCAGGGGCGGTGTCGGCTCGGAGCCGGGTACCTGTTCGGGGCCGGGCGTCGGCTCGACGGGCGTGGCGGGAGGGGTGGGTGCCGTGTGGCCCCCGGGGGTGATGCGCTCACCGTACCGCGGCGGCTCATCGAGGTTCACCGGTGCGCGGACCGGTGTCGGCTTCGCAGCACCGAGCGCCAGACGCGCCTTCGCGAGGGATCCCGCCTGCACACGGACCTCGTAGTGATCGGCCGCGAACTGCGTGATGCTCGCGAAATCGCGACGACGACGCACGATCGCATACGTGACGAGGCTCAGCAGCATGCCGAGCGCGACTCCGATGAACACGAAGCCGACGAAGAGCTGGATCGGCACCTCAGGGTTGCCGATCACGAGGATCGCGGAGAGGAAGAGCCCGATGAGCACGCCGTTGACGGCACCCGAGCGAGCGGCAGCGGCGTAACCGAGGCGTCCGGTGATGCGCTCGACGGTGCGAACGCTCTGTCCGATGATCGCGATGTCGCGTGCAGGCACGTCCTCGGCGATCAGTTTCGAGACCGTCTTCTGCGCTCCCTCGTAATCACGGGTGGAGGCGACGATCTCGCCCTCATCGCGGCTGTCAGCTGGACGGTTCAGCATGCTCATCCCGCCATTGTTCCATGCCCACCGGTGGCGGGGCCGGGAGCGTGTCGCGCCGAGGCCCCGGTGCGACACACTCGGCAGGACCCTCGCAGGCCCCGCGCACTACGCTGGATGAGTGAGCACACAACGGGTATTCGCCGCGCGCCTTGCAGGCTGCGCCGTCTTCGACCCCGTGGGCGACCGGCTCGGCAAAGTCCGTGATGTCGTCATCGTGTACCGAAGTACGGCGGCTCCGCGCGTGATCGGCCTCGTCGTCGAGATCCCGGGCCGCCGCCAGGTCTTCCTCTCGATCGGACGAGTCACCTCGATCCGTGCGGGTCAGGTCATCAGCACCGGCCTCATCAACGTGCGCCGATTCTCGCCACGCGCCGGCGAGGTCCGCGTCCTGGCCGAGCTCCTCGGTCGACGGGTGGGTCTGGTCGACGGCAGCGGTACCGCAGTGATCGAAGACGTGGCGATCGAACCGAACCGCCTCGGCGAATGGGCTGTCAGCCAGCTCTTCCTCCGCCGTCCGAAGACCAGCGCGTCGCCGTTCGCCAAGGGCCCGACCACGTTCGCCGCTTGGAGCGAGGTCACGGAGCAGCACTCGCCGGGTGAGTCGCAGTCGGCCGAGCAGCTCGTCGCCTCGTACTCCGAACTGCACGCCGCCGACCTCGCGAACACCCTGCTCGATCTGCCGCAGCAGCGCATGATCGAGGTCGCCGAAGAGCTCTCCGACGACCGTCTCGCCGATGCCCTTGAGGAGATGCCCGAAGACGAGCAGGTGCACATCCTCGATCGCCTCGGTGACGAGCGCGCCGCCGACATCCTCGACCAGATGGAGCCCGACGACGCGGCCGACCTCCTCGCCCAGCTCCCTCCCAACAGACTCGAGCAGCTGCTCGAGCTGATGGAGCCGGAGGAGGCCGAAGACGTCAGGATGCTGCTGCGCTACGGCCCCGACACGGCCGGTGGTCTCATGACGCCCGAGCCGATCATCCTCTCCGCCGATGCCACGGTGGCCGAGGCACTCGCCCTGATCCGTCGGCACGAGCTGCACCCGGCCCTCGCCGCGGCGGTCTTCGTGACGCTGCCGCCGTTCGAGACACCGACCGGCCGTCTGCTCGGGATGGTGCACTTCCAGCGGATGCTGCGCTATCCGCCCCATGAGCGACTCGGCGCCATCATGGACGACAGCCTGGAGCCCGTGCACGTCACGGCCTCCGCCGCGGAGGTCGCCCGGATGCTGGCGAGCTACGACCTGGTGTCGCTGCCTGTGGTCGACACCGCGCACCGCCTGGTCGGCGCGATCAGCATCGACGACGTCCTCGACTATCTGCTTCCCGACGACTGGCGCACGCACGACAGCGACGAGTCGACGGTCACGAAGGAGGTGCGCTGATGGCCCGCTCCCGCTCGCCCCAGCTCGACGCTCCTCTCGGGCGCGGCACGACGCTCGGACGCGGAACGCCCCGCCAGCGGTCGACCTCGCGCGACAGGTTCGGCCGTTTCACCGAGTGGGTCGCCCGGGCGATGGGAACTCCGGCGTTCCTGCTGATCCTCACCCTGTTCTGCGTGCTGTGGATCTGCTGGAACACGCTGCTGCCCGACAACCTGCGCTTCGATGACGCCGCACTCGGGTTCACCGCCCTCACCCTGATGCTCTCGTTGCAGGCGTCGTACGCCGCTCCCCTGATCCTTCTCGCACAGAACCGGCAGGACGACCGCGACCGCGTACAGATCGAGCAGGACCGTCAGCGCGCGGAGCGCAATCTGGCCGACACCGAGTACCTCGCCCGAGAGATCGTCGCGCTGCGGATGTCGCTCGAAGAGCGCAACAATCAGGTCGTGACCCGCGACGTGCTGCGCCAGGAGCTCAAGGCGCTGCTCGCCGAGCTCGGCGAGCATGATGAGCCGGGCGAGCGTCGCCCCGGCGGCCGCACCTCCTCATGACCGCTGCCGACGCTGTCAGAGCGGCCGTCGCCGCGGTCACCGATCCCGAGCTCCGGCGACCGATCGGCGACCTCGACATGGTCAGGGAGATCTCCGTCGACGACGGACGCGCGCACGTCTCGATCGTGCTCACGATCGTCGGATGCCCCGCGGCGGCGCGCATCGAGTCCGACGTCCGAGCCGCTGCGGCCTCCGCCCCCGGCATCGCCGAGGTGGAGGTCGAGGTCGGCGTCATGACTCCCGCCGAGCGCAAGGCGCTCACCGAGAAGCTCCGTGACGGACGCCCCGCACGTCAGATGCCGTTCGGTCCTGATTCGCTCACCCGCGTCATCCTGGTCTCCAGCGGCAAGGGCGGCGTCGGCAAGTCCACTGTGACGGCGAATCTCGCGGCTGCCCTCGCCGATCAGGGACTCGCTGTCGGTCTCGTCGACGCCGACGTGCACGGCTTCTCGATCCCCGGCCTGCTCGGCATCCCCGCGGGGACGCAGCCGACCCGCATCGACGACCTCATGCTGCCGCCCGTGGCGCACGGGGTGAAAACCATCTCGATCGGCATGTTCCTTCGCGACGGCGAGGCCGTGGTCGCCTGGCGGGGTCCGATGCTGCACCGCACCGTGCAGCAGTTCCTCACTGACGTCTTCTTCGGCGACCTCGACATCCTCCTGATCGACATGCCCCCCGGTACCGGCGACATCGCCATCTCGATCGGCCAGCTGCTTCCGCACGCCGAGGTGCTCGTGGTCACGACGCCGCAGGCGGCGGCATCCGATGTGGCGATCCGCAGCGGACTCGTCGCCCGCCAGACCGGCCAGCGGGTGATCGGCGTCGTCGAGAACATGGGCGCGCTCACTCTGCCGGACGGCACTGTCGTCGACCTGTTCGGGTCGGGCGGCGGAGCTGCGGTGGCGGCTGCCCTGTCCGAGACGCAGCCCGTTCCGCTCCTCGCCTCGATCCCTCTGAGTCCTGCGCTGCGTACCGGTGGAGACGAGGGCGTGCCGATCGTACTGAGCGACAGCACGGATGCCGCGGCGACGGCCATCCGCGCGCTCGCCCGCACTCTCGCTGGCCAGGGCCGAGGTCTCGTCGGCCGTTCGCTCCCGATGAGCCTGAGCTAGGGGCACTCATGTCACTCACGGTCGATGAGAGGCTGCTCCGGGGAATGGCACGGGATGCCGCCGTCTACGCTCTCACCCGCCCCACAGCGATCATCATGTGGGTCGCCCTGACCGCCGCCCTCGCCCTCAGCATCCTGAACCAGAGCGCGGCCGGCGGCAGCCCGGGACTGTCGGGACTGCTGCCCGTCGCGAGCATCGCGCTCATGGTCTATGCCGTGGTGATGACGATCGTCGGCGCTCGACGTGCGGTGCGCTCGGCCACGCCGCCCGGTACCGTGGTCTGGGTGCGGCTCGGGGAGACGGCCCTGCACATCGGCGCGGGGACGCGCACGTCCGACATCGACTACCGCACCTTTCAGAGCATGCGCGCAGGCAGGGATGCGGTCCTGCTGAAGCTGCGCGGAGCCTCGGCGATCACGGCGATCCCCCGCAGCCTGCTGACCGACGCCGACATCGCGCAGTTGCGCGCTCGGATCGGTTGACCTCGGCCGGCGCGTCTGCGCCGGAGGTCAGGTGGCCTCAGGGTCGTACGGCGGAGGACTCGAGTGCGAGAACTCCGGACGCACCCGCGGAGCGTGCACCGGTTTCACGGCCGGCTCGGCGACGACGGTCTCTGCACGAGCCTTCCCCGGTGCGGGGTCATCCTCGAAGAGAGCATCGCGGATGATCCGGCGAGGGTCATACTGGCGAGGGTCGAGCTTGCGCCAGTCGACGTCGTCGATCTCGGGGCCCATCTCGTCGCGGACGCGCGACTTCGTGTCCCTCAGGAACTCCCCGGCACGCCGAGCGAGCTTGGCGACGCTCTCGGCGTAGCGCGGCAGCCGCTCCGGTCCGATGAGCAGCACAGCGATCAGACCTATGAGCAGCAGCTTCTCGAAGGTGATCCCGAACTGCATCTGTCCAGGCTACCGCCGCGCCTGCCCTCCCGCCGCGCACCGAGCGCATACCCTGGGAGAACACATATCTCAGTCGGGAGAACCAGGCAATGAGCGAGAACGATGCGAATGCACGTTTCATCCGCGAATCCATCGTGGAGCCGTCGCCGATCGCCCGCGCCCGCGCGCACGCCGTCGAACTCGGCGCCTCGCCGATCAGCGCCGCCATCGGCTCGCAGATCGCCGTGCTGGCCGCCGCGACGGGCGCCAGGTCGATCGTCGAGATCGGCACAGGAGCGGGCGTCTCGGGGCTCTGGCTGCTGCGCGGAGCGCCGCAGGCCGTTCTGACCTCGATCGACAACGAGCCGGAGCATCTGGCCGCCGCTCGTCAGGCATTCGCGGATGCTCGCGTCCCGGTGACGAAGGCGCGTTTCATCACCGGACGCGCCGCCGACGTGCTGCCGCGTATGAACGAGGCGTCGTACGACATCGTTCTCGTCGACGCCGACCCCGAGAACGTCATCGACTACGTCGAGCACGGGCTGCGGCTCGTGCGCACGGGCGGCATGGTCCTCGTCCCCCGAGTCCTCGGAGGGGGCCGGGTCGCCGACCCCGTGCAGCGCGACGAGGTCACGTCGGCCTATCGCTCGCTCATCCAGGAGACGCAGGAGTCGTCTGCGGTGCTCGCCACCGTCTCGACGAGCGGCGAGGGCCTGCTGCAGCTGATCAGCGTCGGCGAATCCTGAACGATCGGGCCACCACGACAGAAAGAGGGCGACGGATCATCGATCCGTCGCCCTCTTCGTGAATCCGCGTGCGCGAATTCGAGTTCGATCAGGCGGGAGCCACGACGGCTGCCAGCACGTCGTGAAGTTCCTTCGCCTCTGCGTCGTTCACGGAGACGACCAGACGGCCGCCTCCTTCGAGCGGGACGCGCACGATGATGAGTCGCCCTTCTTTCACGGCCTCCATGGGTCCGTCTCCGGTCCTCGGCTTCATCGCTGCCATCGTGGGCTCCTTTTCCTCCGGTGGTATGCGATCAGTTTATCGGGTGTTACCCGAACCTGGATGTCGCCTATGAAGAAATGCATCAAGCCTTAACATTCACGGCACCTGCCAGAAGGTGTTCCCGAGCGCGAAGACGTTGTAGATCCAGACCCACTGGCCCAGCACGCAGGCCGCCAGGACGCCCATCCGCCAGAGCCGCGAACGCGGCACCGCGAGCGCTCCCCAGGCGGGACTCAGGGGCAGCAACAGCCGGAATGTGCTCGACTGCGGGAAGAAGACCGCGAGCAGGTAGAGCAGATAGCTCGCGCTCCACAGCCGCAGATCCGGACCGAGCGCCCTCACCTGCGGCAGGTAGATCAGGGCGGCGCCGACGCCGACCACGAGGAGGGCGAGCACGATCGGCCCCCATGACGTGGGAAGCCCCCACTGTCCGAACCAGAACTGGGATGCCTGGATCCATCCTTCGAACGGAATGAAGCCCTCCACACCGCCGACGAGCCAGTTCCTGCGCCAGGCGAGCTCTGTCGCGAGGTAGGCGCCCGGATCCCCCGTGACCACTCCCGCGATCACCTGCCACGAGAATCCGGCCACCGTGGCGAGCGCGCCGAGGGCGATGATGTGCACGATCTCTCTCGGGAACAGCGGGTCCTCGCGCCGGTGCCACCATCGGAGAATGCCGTGCAGGCCGAGGTAGAGCGCGAACGCCAGGATGCCGGGCCGCGTGAACGCCATGACCGGGATCAGCAGATACAACCACGCGTAGCGGCGGCGCACCGTGGCATCCAGCGCCAGAAAGAGCAGGAGTAGGAAGAGCGTCTCCGCGTACCCGACCTGGAACATCGCGGCGATCGGACCCGCGGCGAAGAACACGACCGCCCACATCGCCGCCTGCTGACCGATGCGGTCTCGAAGGAGGCGGTGCAGCGCGAGACACGCCAAGTATCCGGCCACGAAGGACAGCAGGAAGGCGCCCATCCCCCAGGAGCCGAACGGGAACCCGACGGCCTTGGCTGCGAAGGCGAACACTGGCATGAACGCCCAGGCGTTCTCGGCGACCTCACCCGACTCGGTGAGAGGCAGATCGGCGGGGTACCCCTCTTCGGCGACGAGCCAGTACCACTGGGCGTCCCATCCGACGATGAAGTCGGCGAGGCCGGGCTCGGCGCCGAACCGTGACAGCGAGGTCGACTGCTGAGCAGCCGCGATCATCAACACGGTGGTGATGACTCGCGCCGTCAGATACACGAGCGCGATGCGCAGCGCGAGCGGTGCACTCGCCCAGCGACGGGTGACGGTCAGCGCGAGCTGAGCCACGTGCGGAGTCCTCGCTCGACCGCATCGATTTGCGCGAGCGGCACCCGCTCCTCGTCGTGGTGCGCGAGGTGAGGGTCGCCGGGGCCGTAGTTGACGGCGGGGATGCCGAGAGCCGAGAAGCGGGCGACGTCGGTCCATCCGTACTTCGGGCGGGGTTCGGCGCCGACGGCTGCCACGAACTCCTGGGCGATGGGGGCGTCGAGGCCCGGGCGGGCGCCCTCGGCGGCATCGGTGATCTCGACGTCGAATCCGGCGAGGAGGTTGCGGATGTGGGCCTCGGCATCGGCCGCCGACTTGCTGGGCGCGAACCGGTAGTTCACCTCGACCTCGCACGCGTCGGGGATCACATTGCCCGCGACTCCGCCGGTGATGCGCACCGCGCTCATGCTCTCGCGATACAGCAGGCCGTCGACCGGGATCTCCCTGGCGCGGTACTCGGCGAGGCGCGCGAGGATCGGAGCCGCACGATGGATCGCGTTCTCGCCGATCCACGCGCGTGCGGCGTGGGCACGCACCCCTGTGGTGCGGACGATCGCGCGCATCGTGCCGTTGCATCCGCCCTCGACCTCGCCGTTCGACGGCTCGCCGAGGATCGCGAAGTCGGCGCGGAAGAGGTCGGGGCGCACTGCGGCGAGAAGCGCGAGGCCGTTCTTCGACGCCTCGACCTCCTCGTTGTCGTACCACATCCAGGTGATGTCGACCGAGGGCTCGGTCAGCTCGGCGGCGAGCTTCAGCTGCACGGCGGTGCCGCTCTTCATGTCGACGGTTCCGCGGCCCCAGAGGTGCGCGACGCCGTCGATCTCGACGTCCTTCGTCGGCACGTTGTCATTGATCGGCACGGTGTCGATGTGACCGGCGATCGCGACCCGTTGCTCGCGACCCAGGTTCGTGCGGGCGACGATCGTGTTGCCGTGGCGGAGCACCTCGAGGTGGTCGTAGACCGAGATCGCCTCCTCGATGGCATCCGCGAGGGTCTTCTCGTCACCCGAGACACTCGGGATGTCGCAGATCGCGCGGGTCAGGTCGACGGAGGACGCTGTCAGATCGAGCACCATGCCCCCCAGCCTACTTACCCCGACATCTGTGCGATCGCGCACATCTCGTCGCGATAGCGTGGAGTCATGACTGAGGCGCGCACCGTGTGGGGTACCGGACTTTCGACGATCGCCGGCGACGGCACCGTGCTGGACGCCTGGTTCCCCGAAGTGCTCACCGACGCACCGTCGGCCGGAGACGCCGCTGCCGCGCTCGTCAGCCTCGAGGCTCTGGCCGGACCCGACGAGCGCCGCAACGTCACCGTCGAGACGGTCCGACTGCAGATCGACCTGGATGCCGCACCGGCATCGACCGTCGACGCCTACCTGCGTCTGCACGCTCTGTCGCACCTGGTGGTGCGTCCGAACGAGCTCAACCTCGACGGCATCTTCTCGCACCTGCCGAACGTGGCCTGGACGAACGCCGGCCCTGTTCATCCCGATGACGCGGCCCGGCTGCGTCCGCAGCTGCAGCGCGCCGGCATCCAGGTGCAGGGACTCGACAAGTTCCCCCGACTCAGCGACTACGTGCAGCCGGCAGGTGTCCGCATCGCCGACGCCTCACGCGTCCGACTCGGTGCGCACCTCTCCCCCGGCACGACCGTCATGCACGAGGGCTTCGTGAACTTCAACGCCGGTACGCTCGGCTCGTCGATGGTCGAAGGCCGCATCTCCCAGGGCGTCGTCGTGGGCGACGGCAGCGACATCGGCGGGGGCTCGTCGATCATGGGCACTCTGTCGGGAGGCGGCGCACACCGTGTGTCGATCGGTTCGCGCACGCTGCTCGGAGCGAACGCCGGCATCGGCATCTCGCTCGGTGACGACTGCGTGGTCGAGGCCGGTCTCTACGTCACGGCAGGCACCAAGGTCGTCCTCGTCGACGGCCCCACCACGGCCGAGGGCGGCAAGAAGACAGTGAAGGCCGCCGAGCTCTCGGGACAGGACGGGCTGCTGTTCCGCCGCAACTCGCTCAGCGGAGCGGTCGAGGCTGTCCGTCGCGCCGGCGTCGGCGTGACCCTCAACGAAGCGCTGCACGCCTGACCGCGCGACTCGCTCGGGCGGGCGACGTCCCAGGCTTCTCCTCCTGACGCGTGATAGTGTCGGATCGACGCTCCTCGCGATGCGAGACGTCTGCGTCGTCGACACGCTCCCGCGCCACTTGCCTGGTTCTGGCCATTTCGAACGGCGAAACGATGCGCGATCCCGCGCCGTCGCCCACCTTCCCGCACCCGGCCCGATGGTTCGTGCGTGCATTCTCGGAGATACTTCATGACTTCCTTCCTCGATCTCGGCGTGCCCGCCGACCTCGCCGCCGTCCTCTCGAAGGACGGCAAGACGGAGGCGTTCGCGATTCAGCGCGACACCCTCCCCGACTCCCTCGCCGGCCGCGACCTCCTCGGCCGCGGACGCACCGGCAGCGGCAAGACGATCGCGTTCGCGCTTCCCCTCGTCTCGCGCCTCGCGGCCTCGTCGCGCAAGAGCCGCCCGAACCACCCTCGCGGTCTGGTGCTCGCACCGACCCGTGAGCTCGCCACTCAGATCGCCGCGACCATCGCGCCGCTCGCCGAGGCCAAGGGTCTGCGCGTCACCACCGTCTTCGGCGGTGTCAGCCAGCGCCCGCAGGAGCAGGCGATGCGCAACGGCGTCGACATCGTCGTGGCGTGCCCCGGCCGCCTCGAAGACCTCATGAAGCAGCGGGTCGTGCAGCTCGACGCCGTCGAGGTCACCGTGCTCGACGAGGCCGACCACATGGCCGACCTCGGCTTCCTGCCCGGCGTCACCCGCATCCTCACCGCGACTCCTGCCGGCGGCCAGCGCCTGCTGTTCAGCGCGACCCTCGACCGCGGCATCGACACTCTCGCCCGCCGCTTCCTCTCGAACGCCGTGAGCCACGAGGTCGACGAAGAGAGCGTTCCGGTCGGCGAGATGACGCACCGCGTGCTCGTGGTCGACTCGACCGACAACAAGACCACGCTCGTGCGCGACCTCGCTTCGGGCACCGGTCGCCGCATCCTCTTCACGCGCACGAAGCACCAGGCCAAGAAGCTCGCGAAGCAGCTCACCGCCGCCGGTATCCCGGCTGTCGATCTGCACGGCAACCTGTCGCAGAACGCCCGCGAGCGCAACCTCGGTGCCTTCTCGTCCGATCCTGCGGACGGCGGAGTGCGCGTTCTCGTCGCGACCGACGTCGCCGCCCGTGGCGTGCACGTCGACAACGTCGACCTCGTCGTCCACGTCGACCCGCCCATGGAGCACAAGGCGTACCTGCACCGCTCCGGCCGCACGGCTCGCGCCGGCGCAGCAGGAACGGTCGTCACGGTCGTCCTGCCCGAGCAGCGTCGCGACGTGAAGGACCTCCTCCGCAAGGCGGCCATCTCGGCCGCTCTCGAGCCGGTCACGTCGGATGCCGTCACCGAGCTCGTGCCCGAGCGCGCCCCGCACGTGCGCCCGGCGCCGGTTCAGCAGCAGCAGCAGCGTCAGGCCCCGAAGCAGCGTCCGGCCGGTGGCGAGCGGAACTCCGCAGCGAACCCGCCGTCGCGTCGCAGCCGCCGCCCCCGCTCCGGTCAGGGCGGCCAGGGACAGGGTGCGCAGGCCGGATCCCGTCAGGGCGGCCAGTCCCGCTCGGGTGGCCAGGGCGGCCGCGGTCGCGGTTCACAGGGCCGCTGACCCACACACGACACGACGGGTGCGTCGATGCTCAGGCATCGACGCACCCGTTCGTCGTTTTTCAGCCCAGCCTCAGTGCGCGGTACGCCGTACTTCCTCGAGTACCTGAGGGTCTGAGCAACCGCGTACGAATCCCGCCAGGCGGCGTCTGATCTCGAAGCCGAGAACGCGGACGCCGATCCATTCGGCGATCGGAGCGATCCACGTGGGGCGGCACGAGAAGTTGTACTTCCACACGGCGAGCGTGCCGTCCGGCACCTCGGTGAAGCGCCAGCCGCCGCCGAGCTTGGTGAAGAACCACGGCCCGGTCTCCATGACCATGCCGACGTTGCGCGGCGGGGCGTAGGACACGTATCTGCTCACCATCGAGAAGCCGAATCGCTGCCGAGTGAACGTCCGCACGTCCTTGGCCGCCGCCTCCGCGCCGTCGAGAAAATGCTGCTCGCTGATGAAGGGGTCCCAGCGCCTGCGCACCGCTCCCGTCGTCTGCGACACCGCGAAGGCCGTCGCCGGGTCGACCGGAACGACGGCCTCTGCGCTGACGACGGGCATCGCGCGTCGGATCAGCGCGTCTGGAAGGTGCGCTCGGGCGAACCCGTGTAGAGCTGCTGCGGGCGACCGATCTTGGTCTGCGGGTCGAGCTGCAGCTCACGCCACTGCGCGAGCCAGCCGGGCAGACGGCCGATGGCGAACAGCACGGTGAACATGCGCGTCGGGAAGCCCATCGCCTTGTAGATCACGCCGGTGTAGAAGTCCACGTTCGGGTACAGACGACGCTCCTTGAAGTAGTCGTCGGCGAGGGCGAGTTCCTCGAGCTCCTGTGCGAGGTCGAGCAGCGGATCGGTGACGCCGAGTTCTGCGAGCACCTCGCCGGCGGCCTCCTTGACGAGCTTGGCGCGAGGGTCGTAGTTCTTGTAGACCCGGTGCCCGAAGCCCATCAGCTTCACACCCTCCTCCTTGTTCTTCACCCGCTCCACGAAACGAGACACGCTCTGGCCGGAGTCGCGGATCTGGCCCAGCATCGTGAGGACGGCTTCGTTCGCACCGCCGTGCAGGGGGCCGGAGAGGGCCTGGATGCCGGCGGAGATCGAGGCGAACTGGTTCGCACCGGTCGAGCCGACCAGGCGCACGGTCGAGGTCGAGGCGTTCTGCTCGTGGTCCTCGTGCAGGATCAGAAGGAGCTCGAGCGCCTTCGACATCACCGGGTTGACCTGGTACTCCTCGGAGTGCACGCCGAAGTTGAGCTTGAGGAAGTTCTCGACGAACCCGAGCGAGTTGTCGGGGTAGAGGAAGGCCTGGCCCACGCTCTTCTTGTGCGCGTACGCAGCGATGACCGGAAGCTTGGCGAGCATGCGGATCATGTTGAGCTCGACGTGCTCGGGGTTGTGCGGGTCGGTCTGACCCTCGTAGTAGGTCGAGAGTGCCGCGACCGCCGACGACAGCACCGACATCGGGTGCGCCGTGTGCGGCAGAGCCGAGAAGAAGCGCTTGAGGTCTTCGTGCAGCAGCGTGTGCCGACGGATCTTCTCGTCGAACTCCGCGAGCTCGGCCGCCGACGGCAGCTCGCCGTAGATGAGGAGCCACGCGACCTCGAGGTAGCTGGTCGAGCCCGCGAGCTGCTCGATCGGGTACCCGCGGTAGCGCAGGATGCCCTTGTCGCCGTCGATGAACGTGATCGCGGACTTCGTCGACGCCGTGTTGACGAACCCGTAGTCGAGGCCCGTGTAGCCGGTCTGGCGGGTCAGCGTCGAGAAGTCGATGCTGTCAGTCCCTGCCGTGCCGCGCACGAGCGGGAACTCCGCAGTGGTCTCGCCGATCGTCAGCTTCGCCGTCGCCTGCTGCTCTGCCGCTGCGCTCACGCGGGCCTCCTCATGGATCTTCATCAAGTCGGATGTGGCGATGTCACGGCGCTGTGCACCAGGTCGGATCGAGATCATCGATACATGACCGAATCGCCTTTACAGCCTAGTAGGCACACCGGCCTACTGTGACATCGAACAAAAGAAAGGTGGCGCCGAGGAGGGAACCTACAGAGCCTGGGCGTGCAGGCGACGAGCGCCCTCGGCGATCCGCTCAGACGGAGCGGTCAGAGCGAGACGCACGTGCTGGGTCGAGTACGGGCCGTAGAAGGGGCCGGGGCCTGCGAGGATGCCGAGATCGGCGAGCCTCGCGATGCTCGCCCAGGCGTCCTGCCCCTCGGTCGCCCACAGGTACAGCCCCGCTTCGGAGCCGTCGATGCGGAAGCCCGCGGCCTCGAGGGCTGGACGAAGAGTGTCGCGCCGTTGGCGGTACAGCTCCTTCTGCGCCGCGACGTGCTCATCGTCGCCCAGGGCGACGGCCATCGCGTGCTGCACGGGCTCGGGCGGCATCAGTCCCAGGTGCTTGCGCGCCGTGAGCAGTTCACCGACGATGCGCGCGCACCCGGCCACGAAAGCCGCGCGGTAACCCGCGAGGTTCGACTGCTTGCTCAGCGAGTAGACGCTGAGCAGGTTCGCCCTGCTGCCGTCCGTCACACGCGGATCGAGGATCGACGGAATGGGCTCGCTCGCCCAACGACCGTCCCAGCCGAGCTCGGCGTAGCACTCGTCACTGGCGAGCACCGCTCCGAGCTCACGAGCCCGACGGACCGCCACGGCGAGCTCGTCGACCGTCCAGGTGCGCCCGTCGGGGTTGCCCGGCGTGTTGATCCAGACGAGCTTGGTGCCCTCGGGCCATTCGGCCGGGTCATCCGCGGCCAGGGGCGTCGCGCCGACCACTCGAGCGCCCACCTCGTACGTCGGGTAGGCGATGCGAGGATGCACGACGATGTCACCCTCGCCGAGCCCGAGAAGCGTCGGGAGCAGGGCGACGAGCTCTTTGGATCCGATCGTCGGGAGCACGTTGGCAACCGTGAGGTCGGGCACTCCCCTGCGGCGCGCGTACCAGTCGACGATCGCTTCGCGAAGCACCGGCGTGCCGACCGTCTGCGGGTAGGCGTGCGCATCGGTCGCCTCGGCCAGTGCCCGACGGATCAGCGCGGGTGTCGGATCGACGGGCGAGCCGACGGAGAGATCGACGATCCCGTGCGGGTGCAACGCGGCGCGCTCACGGTACGGGACGACCGCATCCCAGGGGTAGTCGGCGAGGTCGCGGACGCTCACGGACTACTCGCCCTGAGGCGGCAGGGCGGCGATGATCGGGTGGTCGTGCGCGATGACGCCGACCTTGGCCGCACCGCCGGGAGATCCGACCTCGTCGAAGAACTCGACGTTGGCCTTGTAGTAGTCCTGCCACTCGTCCGGCAGGTCATCCTCGTAGTAGATCGCCTCGACCGGGCAGACCGGCTCGCAGGCCCCGCAGTCGACGCACTCGTCGGGGTGGATGTACAGCGAGCGTTCGCCCTCGTAGATACAGTCAACGGGGCACTCGTCGATGCAGGCGCGATCCTTGACATCGACGCACGGGAGGGCGATCACATACGTCACCCCCTCAGTCTACGACTCGCGACCCGTCCGATCGCCCAGGCGGGTCTCACGGGTCACGCCCGGCACCTCCGTGATGGGAGCCGGCGCCGGCGCTGCGTCGCGCTCTGCGGCGACGGTACGCACCGGGAGACGCGAGAAAGACGGCCAGGCCACGGCCAGCAGCACGAGGCCGGCGACCAGATAGATCCAGATGCGACCGCTGAGCGTGTCTTCGACGACCACAGAACCTCCGGGGCCGACCCCCGAGATGAGAAGCAGCATCCCGACCATTCCGAGCCCCGCGGCGAGCGTCGCTCCTCGATCGTGAGTGAGGGCGCGAATCGCCACGAGGATCGCGCCGCACGCGATCGCACCCACGATCAGCCCCACCGGGATCGGACCCCACATGAGACTGTGGCCGATCGTGCCGGCGACGCCGAAGACACCGCCGACCAGAGCCGCGGCGATCCAGGAGAGCACCCGGGAGATCCATCCGATACGCACGAGACGATCCTACGCGTGGTCACCGGCGTCCTTCATCAGGCGGTCAGGCCGAGCAGACGCAGCAGGGCGGCCACCGCGGCTGCGGCGAAGACCACGACGAGGAACGACTGCCGCAGCCACAGCAGTCCCGCGGCGACGAGCAGGGCAGGCACCCGCGCATCGACGATCACGGCCTGGCCCGCGCCGAGGGTCTGCACCGCGACCAGAGCCGCGAGGAGAGCGACGGTGAGCAGATCCGAGATGCGTGCGGGTCGAGGCGCCTCCAGCACCTTGGCTGGAACGAGGTATCCGACGGCTTTGAGGGCGAGGCAGATCAGTGCCGCCAGCAGGATCGCGCTCCAGACGCTCATCTCTCCCCCTCCGAGTTCTGCTCGCCGACCGGCGCGTCTCGCCCGAGCCAGTTGAACCATCCGACGACGATCGCCACGAGCGCGGCGACCAGCACCGGCAGACCCGGCATGATGAACGGCGTGAGCGATGCGGCCACCACCGCTGCGGCCACCCCGACGGCGATCGCCTGACGCTGCTTGAGCCGAGGCCACAGCAGAGCGAGGAAGGCCGCCGCTGCCGCCGCATCCAGCCCCCAGGTCTTCGGATCGCCGAGCACGTCGCCGACGAGCGCACCGATCAGGGTGGTGACATTCCACCCTGCGAAGATGCCGATTCCCGTGACCCAGAATCCGATCTGACGGAGCCGTGGATCACTCTGCGATATCGCCACGGCGGTCGACTCGTCGATCGTGAAGTGCGCCGCGGCGACCCTCCTCGCCGTGGTCGTGCCGACGATCGGCGACATCCGCATGCCGTAGGCGACGTTGCGCACCCCGAGCAGTGCGGCTGACGCGATCGCCGACGGAAGGGCGGCGACTCCCCCGGCGGCGAAGACGCCGACGAAGGCGAACTGCGAGCCGCCCGTGAACATCAGCAGGCTGAGGACGCAGGACTGCCAGACATCGAGACCGGATGCCACGGCCAACGCTCCGAAGGAGATCCCGTACGCGCTGGTCGCGAGCACGACTCCGAGCGCCTCACGCCAGACTTCGCGCTCGGCGCTCACAGCAGCACCGTTCGATGCAGTGAACACATGATCATCATTCTGAACACCAACAGTCGGATAGTCAAGCGAACGATCGTTTGACATGATGAACACATGGACGACCTCCGCACCCGCATCGCCCGCACCCTGCGCAGAGAGAGGGAGACGGCCGGGTTGTCGGTCTCCGAGCTCGCCCGTCGAGCAGGCATCTCGAAGGCGACGGTCTCACAGCTCGAGTCGGGGTCAGGTAACCCGAGTGTCGAGACGCTGTGGGCTCTCGGCGTCGCGCTGGGCGTCCCGTTCGCCGTCCTCGTCGACCAGCAGGCCAACGCACCGACGCTGATCCGCGCCGACGATCTCGCCGGTGTGCCGTCCGCGGCGGCGGCGTACAGCGCCACGCTGCTCGCTGCGAGCCCGCCCGGCGCACGTCGGGACATCTACGTCATCAAGGCGGAACCCGGAGATCCACGACGCTCGGATCCTCACCACCCCGGAACGACCGAGCACGTCATCCTCCTCTCCGGGCAGGCGCACATCGGACCGGTGGGCGACCCCGTGCTGTTGAACCCGGGTGACTACCTCTCGTATGCCGGAGATGCACCGCACGTGTTCGAGGCCACGGTGCCCGGCACCAGCGCGGTGCTGATCTCCGAGCTGCGCTGAGTCAGTCCCCGGCCGGCGTGGGCGACGGGTCGGGAATCTCCTCCGGCTTGTACTTCGGCAGACGGGACGCCGGGAGGATCGCCACCGCGCTGAGACCCGCGAGCAGCAGCAGTCCGAGGCGGAGAGTGCCCAGTCGCGATTCCTCGTTCACCGCCACCGCGGCGTCGATCTGATCGGGGGTCGCGTCCGTCTGCTCGAGCGCCGCACGGAGGTCGTCGTTGCTGACGAAGTTCAGGTTGTCCATGTCGACCTGCGCCACCAGGGCGGGCGGCAGCTCGGGGTGCTCCACGACGGCGCGCCCGATGCTCAGACCGAGCAGCGAGACGAGCAACGCCCCGGCCAGTGCGGTTCCGACCGCGGACGCGAGATTCTGCGTCGTTCCGCGGAGCGATCCGACGTCGCCCGCGAGTTCGGCGGGCGCCGCCGTCACCAGCACGTTGAAGACCAGGGTCACCAGGGCGCCCTGCCCGATGCCGAAGACGATCAGTCCCAGGATCGTGGGAAGCGTCTCCCAGTTGTTGTTCACGACAAACGAGAGCCACACGAGCGCGACCGTCGTGAGGATGAATCCGAAGACCCCGATCACGCGCGGCGGGTAACGCTTGTAGAAGCGCACCACGAGCGTCGCGGTGATGAAGACGGTGAGGTTGAACGGCATCATCGCGAGCGAGGTGTCGAACGGCGTGCGTCCCTGCACGATCTGGATGTACAGCGGGATCGTGAAGTTCACGCACGCTTCGAGAGCCACGACGATGAACATCGCGTACACCGCCGCCCGCTCCTTCGACGAGTCGAGCACACTGAGGTCGATCAGAGGCACCTTGCCCTCGGCCATCCGGCGCCGGGTCCACACGAAGAAGATCTGGCCGAGCACGATGCCCACGACGATGAACGCGGGCGCGGGCGACAGCCCCAGGATGCTGAACGGCGCCGCATCCGTGGCCGCGACAGCTCCCCATCCGTTCAGGTTGTTGAAACCGAGCGTCAGCAGCACGATCGCGGCGCCGATGAGCAGCGAGGCGACCAGATCGATGCGGATCGAGGCGTCTCCGCGGTCTCCGCGCAGCGTGAAGCTGAAGGCGAAGACCACCACCGCGATGCCGAAGACGATGAAGAACATCGGACGCCAGCCGACGAGCGTGCCGAGCGTTCCGCCGATGAGGAACGCCGTCACGCCCGAGATCGCACGGGCGGAGCCGATCGCACCGATCGCGGTCGCCTGCTGCGCACCTCGATAGTTCTCGGCGATCAGCGCCACGATCGACGGGACGATGATGGCGGCGGCGGCTCCCGCGACCGCCTGGCCGGCGATGGCCCACCCCACGCTCGGAGACACGATCATCAGCACCGATGACGCGGCGAAGAGCACGATGACGACACGGAAGATGAGCACCCAGCCGACGCGCTGCCCCAGCTTCGCACCGGTCATCACCAGTGCCGCGACCGCGAGCCCGTACATGACGATGGTGGTGCTCGCGACCGTGGGCGGCACCCCGAACTCGCTCACCATGCCGCCCAGCGAGATCGGCAGTGCCGCCACGTTGAACGACATGAGCACCTGGGCGAGGAAGAGACTGACCAGCGGCATCCACGATGTCTTGGTGGCCGTGGCGGCGGTGTGTGTCATGGGAGGATCCTCTGATCGTGGTGGGATGCGTCGAGCTCAGTCCGCGGTTCGCGTCTGCGCGGGGGCAGAGGCGAACAGGTTGAGCCCCAGTGCGCGGGACAGATGACCGATCGCCAGCTGGGAGCGGATCGAGTTGCCTGCGCCGTCGAGACGGGGAGAGAATCCGGCGACCGCGCCCTTGCCCGGTGCGACGGCGACGATGCCGCCCGCCACCCCCGACTTGGCCGGGAGCCCGATCTCGAAGAGCCACTCCCCCGATGCTTCGTAGAGGCCCGTCGAGGCCGTGACCGCGAGGGTGTCGCGGCAGACCTCGGCGGAGACCACCCGCTCACCCGTGATGGGATTCACACCGCCGTCGGCCAGCGTCGCCCCCATCACCGCGAGATCGTGCGCCGTCACACTCAGCGCGCACTGACGCGTGTAGACGTCGACGACCTCATCCGGGTCGCCGTCGAGCCGACCGTAGCTGCGCAGCAGCCATCCCATCGCGCGGTTGCGCTCGTTCGTCTCGGCCTCGGAGGCGTAGACCACGCCGTCGAGGCTGAGGTGGCGACCGGCGAACGCCGACAGCCCCTCTCGCACGCGCTCCCACTGCTCCACCGCGGTCGCCCCCGGCATGAGCCCCGTCGTCGCGATCGCGCCGGCGTTGACCATCGGATTCATGGGGTGTCCGCCGTTGAGCTCGAGAGCCATCAGCGAGTTGAAGGCGAGGCCGGTGTTGTTGACACCCACGATCTCCCGCACTCGCTCGTGACCGTGCTCCTGGATGGCGAGGGCGTAGACGAACATCTTCGAGATCGACTGGATCGAAAACGGATGCTGCGCGTCACCCGCGTCGTGGAGCCCACCGTCCACCTGGATCACGGCGAGGCCGAACAGCTCGGGGTCGACCTCGGCGAGCACCGGGATGTAATCAGCCACGGCCCCGTCGGTGTTCCCGGCGTACCGCCGGTGCGCCTCGCGGACGTGATCCTCGACGCTGTCCCACCCCGGGAGCGTTCCGGTCGACACCTGCTGCGGGATGCCCGACAACGCCGCGACGTCCATTCGTCCTCCTCGGATCCACGACCCCCCAGCCGTCATCGCTCACGGTAGTGGCTTCGGGGTGTCGATGCCTAGAGGCAGTTCGGAGCGAGCCGAGACCCCCGTGAAAAGACGAGACCCACCACCGCAATGAATGCGGGGTGGGTCTCGACGAGACAGTGGTTCGCCAGGAACCTCAGTACCAGTTCGACGCCTGCGAGTGGCCCCAGGCGCTGCAGGGCGCTCCATAGACGGAGGAGATGTACTCCAGACCCCAGGCGATCTGCGTGGCGGCGTTCGTCTGCCAGTCACTGCCCGCCGAAGCCATCTTGCTGCCAGGAAGCGCCTGCGGGATGCCGGTCGCTCCACCCGACGCGTTGTACGCCTGGTAGTTCCAGCCGGACTCCTTGGTCCACAGCGAGTTCAGGCAGGAGAACTGATCGTCGCCCCAGCCGTACTTGTCGGCCATCATCTGGCGCGCGGTGGCCTTGGCCCCGTCGGGGGTGTTGGCCTGGGCGAGCGCGGCAGCCTCGGCGGCGGCCTTCTCCGCGGCGGCCTTCGCGGCATCATCGGCGGCCTTCTTCTCCTGGGCCGCGGTCAGCGACTTCTTCAGCGCGGCCGTGTCGGCGATGACGTCGTCGGTTCCCGTCGACGTCTCCAGGGCGAGGCTCGAGAGCAGCAGCGCCGACATCGATGCGCGATCGCCACTCAGGTGCGCGACGTCCGCAGTGAGCTCGGCTGTCTGGACCGACGCGGGGTCCGCGCCGAGATCGAGCCCGGAGGCCGCGACCTCCGCGTTGAGCGCGTCCGCCGCGGTGACGGCATCCTGCGCGAGTGCGATCGTGATCGCCGAGTCATCGGCGATCTTCGCCATCGGCTCGCCGCCGGTCACGAAGGAGGTGACCTCGGCGACGGCGTCGGGCATCTCGGCTCCCGCCGCGGGACCTGCGGCCACGCCGACGGTGACGGCGAGGCCGAGGACGGCTCCGGCGATGGTTCCGAAGATCATCTTGGGGCGGCGGGCCGTGATCGCGTTGCGAGCGGATGCCGCCGCGTGGGCGCGCCGAAGAGCACGGGTGTTCTGAAGCATGGGTTCGACTTTCGGGTCGTCGTACGCCCGTAACAGGACACTCATCGGGAGGTTGCCCCAGGCGCAAGGTAACGATTCTGCAACGGCCCGCCTGGGCGTTCTATGAGAAAAGGGCCCTGTACAGCCGTTTTCGGCTGTACAGGGCCCTTCTCTTAGAGGATTCTCAGGCGCTGGCGTCCTGACGCTTCAGACGGGCGGTCTCGCGCGCACGGGTGTTCGCGTCGAGGTTCACCTTGCGGATGCGGACGACCTCGGGCGTGACCTCGACGCATTCGTCGTCACGCGCGAACTCGAGGCTCTCCTCGAGAGTCAGCTGGCGCGGGGGCGTCATCGACTCGAAGGTGTCGGAGCTCGCCGCACGCATGTTGGTGAGCTTCTTCTCCTTGGTGATGTTGACGTCCATGTCGTCGGCGCGGGAGTTCTCGCCGATGACCATGCCCTCGTAGACCTCCTGCGTGGGCTGCACGAAGAACGACATGCGCTCCTGCAGGGCGATCATCGCGAACGGGGTGACGACACCCTGACGGTCGGCGACGATCGAGCCGTTCTGACGCGTCGTGATCGAACCCGCCCACGGCTCGTACCCGTGCGAGATCGCGTTGGCGATGCCCGTACCGCGCGTCGTCGTGAGGAACTCGCTGCGGAAGCCGATGAGGCCGCGCGACGGGACGATGAACTCCATGCGCACCCAGCCGGTGCCGTGGTTCGTCATGTTCTCCATGCGTCCCTTGCGGTTCGCGAGAAGCTGGGTGATCGCGCCGAGGTGCTCCTCCGGCGTGTCGATCGTCAGGTGCTCGAACGGCTCGTACGTCTTGCCGTCGATCTTCTTCGTGACCACCTGCGGCTTGCCGACGGTGAGCTCGAAGCCCTCGCGACGCATGTTCTCGACGAGGATGGCGAGAGCCAGCTCACCGCGGCCCTGCACCTCCCATGCGTCGGGGCGTCCGATGTCGACGACCTTGAGCGAGACGTTACCGATCAGCTCCTTGTCGAGACGGTCCTTGACCATGCGAGCCGTGAGCTTGTGACCCTTGACCTTGCCCATGAGCGGCGAGGTGTTCGTACCGATCGTCATCGAGATGGCGGGGTCGTCGACCGTGATCGCGGGAAGCGGGCGCACGTCCTCAGGGTCGGCGATGGTCTCACCGATGGTGATGTTCTCGAAGCCGGCGATGGCGACGATGTCGCCGGGGCCTGCCGAGTCGGCCGGGTAGCGCTCGAGCGCACGGGTCTTGAGCAGCTCGGTGATGCGCGCGTTGCTGGTCGAGCCGTCGGCACGGACCCAGGCGACGGTCTGCCCCTTCTTCAGCGTTCCGTTGAAGACGCGCAGCAGCGCGAGGCGGCCGAGGAAGGGGCTGGAGTCGAGGTTGGTGACCCAGGCCTGCAGCGGGTGCTCGTCGTCGTACGCCGGAGCCGGGACGTGCTCGAGGATCGCCTCGAAGAGCGGCTCGAGGTCGTCGTTGTCGGGCAGCGAACCGTCGGCGGGACGGTTCTGCGATGCCGCTCCGGCACGACCGGACGCGTAGACGACCGGCACGTCGAGCAGAGCGTCGACGTCGAGGTCGGGCACGTCGTCGACGAGGTCGGATGCGAGTCCGAGGAGCAGATCGTGCGCCTCCTCCTCGACCTCGGCGATGCGAGCGTCGGGGCGGTCGGTCTTGTTGACCAGGAGGATGACGGGGAGCTTGGACTCGAGAGCCTTGCGCAGCACGAAGCGGGTCTGCGGAAGCGGCCCCTCGCTCGCGTCGACGAGCAGGACGACGCCGTCGACCATCGACAGGCCGCGCTCGACCTCACCGCCGAAGTCGGCGTGACCAGGGGTGTCGATCACGTTGATCGTGATCTCCTTGCCCTGAGCGTGCTTGCCCTTGTAGGTGATCGCCGTGTTCTTGGCGAGGATCGTGATGCCCTTCTCGCGCTCGAGGTCGTTCGAGTCCATCGCGCGCTCATCGACGTGGGCGTGTTCGCCGAACGAGCCCGTCTGACGCAGCATGGCGTCGACGAGAGTGGTCTTGCCGTGGTCGACGTGCGCGACGATAGCGACGTTGCGGAGGTCAGAGCGAAGGGCGTGCGCCATGCATATGTCCTAAAGAGTGTGGGTTTTTGCCGAGAAGCCGACGTTCCAGACTATCGTATGCGGCGGAGTCGTTCCTGAGCGCGCGAAGTACGATCGAGGGCGTGACCGATGCCGACCTCTCCCCCGCCCCCTCACGCAGTCGTCTGTGGTGGGAGATCGCCATCGTGCTGGCTCTCGGTCTCGGGCAGTCCGCCGTGTACGCGATCGTGCAGCTGGCGTACCGCCTCACCGACGAGACGCCTCTGGCGGACCAGACGGCGACCCTGAACCCGTCCCGCAGCGACCGCGAGATCTTCGACCTCATCTACCAGGTGCTGTCGATCGGGTTCTCGCTGGTCCCCGTGCTTCTCGTGTGCTTCCTGCTCTGGCAGACGTCGCGGCCGCATCTGGGCAGATTGGGCCTCGACGGCACGAAGATCGCAGCGGATGCCGGACGAGGAGCGCTTCTGGTCCTCGCCATCGGCATCCCCGGCCTCGGCCTCTATCTGGTCGGCCGGGCGACCGGGCTCTTCGTCGCGGTCGACCCGGCGGGACTCGACGCCCACTGGTGGACGGTGCCGATCCTCCTCCTGGCGGCAGCGCGCGCCTCTCTGCAGGAGGAGTTCGTCGTTCTCGGGTATCTGTTCGCCCGGTTGAAGCAGCTCGGATGGGGTCCGTGGACCATCATCCTGACGACCTCGCTGCTGCGCGCGAGCTACCACCTCTACCAGGGCCCCGGGGCCTTCATCGGGAACTTCGCGATGGGCCTGCTGTTCGGCTGGCTGTTCCAGCGCAGCGGCCGGCTGATGCCGTTCCTCGTCGCGCACTTCCTGATCGACGCGACCGTGTTCGTCGGGTACCCGTGGGCCGCGGCGACGTGGCCGGACCTCTTCGGGCTCCCCGGCTGACGGGCGCGCTCCGGAGCCTCGCTCAGGCGTTCGCGATGACGACCGACACGACGGCCCAGAGCACGATGACGCCGAGCGCGATCAGCGCCTGAGCGTCCCAGGTGCGGCTGAGCGGAGCATCCGCCGTCGCCGGCGCCTGCTGCCACCGGTCGCGGATCTCGGTCAGCTCCCGTAGGCCGGCCGGAGCCTTCGCCTCGTCGTCACCGCTCGTGGGGCGACGGACCGGACGCGCTCGTGCGGGTCCGCCGTAGCAGGAGAGATCACTGCCGTCTTCGAGCGAGAAGAGCAGCTGCCAGCGCAGGTCGATGTCGCGTACCCGGCTCCAGCCGAATGAGGTGCGGCGCAGCATGTTCTGCACGACCGCGCCGTCGTCGTCGACTCGCACCACCGACACGAAGGCGATCTCGTAGACGACCCAGAGTCCGAGGAGCACCCACGGCGCGAGCAGGAGCATCTGACCCCACCCTGCACGCACGACGGCGTCGCCGAGAAGGAAGAGCGCCAGGAGAGAGCAGAGCACGAGGGAGACAGGCCCGGAGGCCGCACGGAAAGTCCGTGCGGCCTCCGGTCGAGGTTCGGTGCTCACTCTCCGTGACCACCGAGGGTGATCGACGCACCCGGGATCGCCTTCAGAAGACGATCCGTGTACTCCTGCTGCGGGTTGGCGAAGATCTCGTCGACAGTGCCCTGCTCGACGATCTTGCCCTTCTCCATGACGCACACGAGATCGCTCGAGACACGGACGACCGCGAGGTCGTGCGTGATGAACAGATACGTGAGATCGAGCTCCGACTGGAGTTCGGCCAGCAGCTGCAGCACCTGATCCTGCACCAGCACGTCGAGCGCCGACACCGCCTCGTCGAGGACGATGATGTCGGGCTTCAGGGCGAGAGCGCGCGCGATCGCGACACGCTGACGCTGACCGCCCGAGAGCTCGTTCGGGTATCGGGTGGCGAGCACACGGGGCAGCGAGACCTGGTCGAGAAGCTCCTCGACCCGCTCACGCTGAGACGCGCGGTCGCCCACGCCGTGGATCTGCAGCGGCTCGGCGATGGTGTTGCCGATGTTGCGCAGCGGGTCGAGCGAGCCGTACGGGTCCTGGAACACCGGCTGCATACGCCGACGCAGACCGAACGCCTGCGCGTTCGACAGCTTCGACACATCCTGGCCGTCGATCTCGATGGTTCCGCTGGTGGGCTCCTCGAGCTTCAGCACCATCTTCGCGACGGTCGACTTGCCAGAACCCGACTCGCCGACCAGCGCGAGCGTCTTGCCGCGAGGGATCGCGAACGACACGTCGTCGACCGCTCGGAACGCCTCACTGCGGAAGCCTCCCTGACGGATCCGATAGTCCTTCGTCAGCCCCGCGACCCGCACCGTCGGCGGGATGTCGGCGAGATCCTCGAGCGTCTCGATACCCCGGTCCTCCACCACCGCCTGGATGCGCTGCGACGCCACACTCGGCGCGGCAGACACCAGGCGCTTCGTGTACGGGTGCTGCGGGTCCTCGAGGATCTGCCTGCTGGGACCCGCCTCGACGATGTTGCCGCCGTTCATCACGATGATCTTGTCCGCACGCTCGGCCGCGAGGCCCAGGTCGTGCGTGATCAGGAGCACCGAGGTGCCCTTGTCGCGAGTGAGCGACGCCATGTGATCGAGGATCACGCGCTGCACCGTCACATCCAGAGCCGAGGTCGGCTCGTCGGCGATGAGCAGCTTCGGATCGGCCGCGAGGCCCATCCCGATCAGCGCACGCTGACGCATTCCGCCCGAGAACTGATGCGGGAACTGGTGCAGACGCTTCTCGGCATCCGCCAGCCCGGCCTGCTGCAGCACCTCGACCGTGCGTGCCTTGGCGGCCTCGCGCCCCTGAGCGATGCCGTTCGCACGGATCGCCTCCTTGACCTGGAAGCCGATGCTCCAGACGGGGTTGAGGTTCGACATCGGATCCTGCGGAACGAAGCCGATGTCCCGTCCGCGAACAGCCTCGATCTCGCGACGGTTGAGCGTGGTGAGCTCGCGGCCTTCGAGGGTGATCGATCCGGCGGTGACTTCACCGGTTCCCGGGAGCAGGTTCACGATGGCCGTGGCCGTCGTGGACTTGCCCGAGCCCGACTCGCCGACGATCGCGACGGTCTCGCCGGGCATGACGTCGAAGCTGACTCCGTGGAGCACTTCGCGCAGGCCCTCCTGCGTGCGGAACGCGACGCTGAGGTCACGGATGCTGAGCAGCGGGACCTGTTCGGTGATTCGCTCGCTCATCGGCGTGCCCTCGCCTTCGGGTCGAGGGCGTCTCGGATGAGCTCGCCCAGGGTGACGAACGCGAGCACCGCGAGGGTGAGCGCGATCGACGGATAGATGAGTGCCATCGGCGCGACACGCAGCGACGCCTGGGCATCGCCGATGTCGTTCCCCCACGACATGACGCTGCTGCCGAGTCCGACTCCGAGGAACGACAGAGTGGCTTCAGCGACGATCGCAGCGGCGAGGCCGAGCGTCGACACCACCAGCAGAGGCGCGATCGCGTTCGGGACGACATGGTTCAACAGGATCTTGAACTTCGACTGCCCCAGGGCCTGCGAGGCCATCACGAAGTCGGCCTGACGCACGCGGAGCACCTCCGCTCGCACGACACGGGCGGTGGATGCCCAGGCGAACCCGCCGATGGCGAGCGCGAGGATCCACACCGAACGGATGTCCTTGAACACCGTCATCACGACCACGGCCGCGAGGATGTACGGGATCGCGAAGAAGATGTCGCCGACACGCGAGAGGACCGAGTCGAGCCACCCGCCGTAGAAGCCCGCGAGCGCACCCATGATCAGACCGAGAACAGACGAGATCAGCGTGGCGATCAGGCCGACCGCGAGGGACGTCTGGGCGCCCCACACGATGCGCGCGTAGATGTCGCAGCCCTGGAAGGTGAATCCGAGGGGGTGCCCCTCGGCCGGTCCGCCGTTGCTGTTCGACAGGTAGCACTGGTCGTTGGGCGGCGTCGCGGTGAACAGCGTCGGCCACACGGCCATCACGAGGAAGACGAGGGCCAGCGCGATCGAGAACCAGAACAGCGGACGGCGACGCAGGTCGAACCAGGCGTCCCGCCAGAGGTTGCTGGGCTTGTCCGAGATGCGGACCGCGTCGACCGCGATCGACTCCGTCTCGATGGGGGCGACGTAGTGCTTTGGAGAGATGGGATCAGGCATAGCGAATCCTCGGGTCGAGCAGACCGTAGAGCAGGTCGATGAGCAGGTTCACCAGCACGTACAGGATGACGAAGACGGTCACGAACGAGACGACCGTCGGCCCCTCGCCGCGCTGGATCGCCTGGAAGAGCGTGTTTCCGACACCCGGCACGTTGAAGATGCCCTCGGTGACGGTCGCACCCACGAGCAGCACACCGAAGTTCGTGGCCGAGTTGGTGATCACGGGGATCAGCGAGTTGCGCAGCACGTGCACGGGAAGCACGCGGTTGCGCGAGAGCCCCTTGCTGTACGCCGTGCGTACCCAGTCCTGATTCAGAGTCTCGATGACCGAGCTCCGCATCAGACGCATGCTCACCGCGTAGAGGCTGAACCCGAGCACGATCGCGGGAAGCCAGAGTCCACCCCAGTCGTTGTCGGCGCCGACCGTCGGCTTGAACCAACCCCACTGGATCGCCAGGAAGTACTGGGCGAGGAACGCGACCACGAAGATCGGGATCGCGATCGCGACGAGAGCCACGACCAGCGAGACGTTGTCGAAGAGCTTGCCCTTGCGCAACGCCGAGATCGTGCCGATGATGATCGCCAGGACGAACTCGATGGCGATCGCCATCACGGCGAGACGCCCTGTGACGGGCAGTGTCGCGGCCAGCACCGTGGAGACGGGGCGACCGGAATAGGTCATGCCCAGGTCGCCCTGGAAGACACCGGTGATGTAGTACCAGTACTGCACGAGGAACGGCTCGTTCAGGTGGTACTGCTCTCGCAGCTGCGCGACGACCGCCGGGCTCGGCGTCTTGTCGCCGAACAGGGCGAGGATCGGGTCGCCGGGCATGGCGAACACCAGGAAATAGATGAGCAGGGTGGCTCCGAAGAAGACCGGGATCACCTGCAGAAGACGTCTCAGAATGTAACCGAGCATCCGCTTGTCCCTTCTGTGAGGGGAGAGAAAGCCGCGTGGACACAAGCCTGTGAGGCGGTGACGAAGAAATCGTCACCGCCTCACAGGTGAAGTGCCGTCAGACTTACTCGCCGGCCTTCGTGATCTCGTAGTAGAGCGGAACCGAGTTCCAGCCGAACGTGACGTTGTCGACGCTCTCGCCGAAGCCACCGGTCACGTTGGAGTACCACAGCGGGATCGCGGGAAGATCCTTGAACAGGACCTCCTGCGCCTTGGTGAAGTCCTCGATCTGTGCATCGGGGTCGGGGTTGCTGATGCCGGCCTTGATGAGGTCGTCGAACTCGGGGTTCGAGTAGTCACCGTCGTTCGAGCCGGCGCCGGTCGCGTAGAGCGGTCCGAGGAAGTTGTACAGACCCGGGTAGTCGGCCTGCCAGCCCGAGCGCGCAGCCGTGGTGATGGTGCGGTCGTTGATCTTCGTGCGAAGGTCCTGGAAGGTCGGGTACGGGTCGCCCGATGCCTCGATGCCGAGCGTGTTCTTGATGCTGTTGCTCACCGCGTCGACCCAGGCGTCGTGCCCACCGTCAGCGTTGTAAGCGATCTTGAACTCGCCGTCCCACGGCGAGATGGCGTCGGCCTCGGCCCACAGCTTCTTCGCCTCGTCGGGGTTGTACTCGAGAACCTCGCTGCCGGGGACCGAGTCGGACCATCCGTCGATCACCGGGGAGGTGAAGTCAGATGCCGGGGTGCGGGTGCCCGAGAAGATCGTCTCGGTGATCTCCTCGCGGTTGATCGCCATCGACAGCGCCTGACGACGCAGCTGGCCCTCTTCGCCGCTGAAGTGCGGGAGGAACTGGCCGATCGTGAACGACTGGAAGACCGCGGACGGCTGGTTGACGGCGCGGTCGCCGAACTCGTCCTGGAAGACCTGGAGCGAGCCGGTCGGGATCGCGTCGATCACGTCGACGTCCCCACCCTGCAGGTCGGCGTAAGCCGCTTCCTGCGTGGCGTAGAACTTGATGGTCAGACCGCCGTTGGCAGCCTTGCGGCCACCGTCGTAGTCGTCGTTGCGAACGAGGTCGATCTGCACGTCGTGCTGCCACGCGTCGTCGCCGTCGATCATGTACGGGCCGTTGCCGATCGGGTTCTGGCCGAAGGCCTCCATGTCCTCGAAGGCCACGTCGGGCAGCGGGTAGAACGCGGAGTATCCGAGGCGCAGCGCGAAGTCGGAAGCCGGCTTGTTCAGCGCGATCGTGAAGGTGTAGTCGTCGACCTGCTTCAGACCGGACAGGTCACCCTGCGCGCCGAAGACGTCGTCATCGGGGTTGTCGGGGTCACCCGCGTCGTTGACGAAGCCCTCGATGTCCTCGAAGAAGTAGCCCGAGAGCTGTGCGTTCTCGGCCTGTGCGCCGTAGTTCCACGCCTTGATGAAGTTGTCGGCGGTGACCTCTTCACCGTCGGTGAACTTCAGGCCCTTGCGGATCTTGACCGTGAGGTTCTGCGGGTCCTCGGTCGTGATCTCCTCGGCGACGTCGTTGACGGGCTTGCCGTCGGCGTCGTAGTAGATCAGACCGGCGAAGATCTCGTCGAGGATCTTTCCGCCACCCACCTCGTTGGTGTTGGTGGGGATCAGCGGGTTCTCGGGCTCGGAGCCGTTCGTGGTGATGATGGCATCCGGGTCGCCGGCTGCGCCGGAGCCGCCGTCGCCGTCGTTGCCTCCACCGCTCGCGCAGCCCGCGAGCGCCAGGGCGCCGATCGCGAACAGCGCGGTGCCCGCAAGGGCGATCTTGTTGCGCTTCACTTTGTGTCCTCCTGTGGACGGGTATTCATCAGACTGCGCGCTCATCGTCGAACGCGTAGGGATAGTTGACTGTAACCCGCGATTCAGGGGACGCCGCACTCGGCTAATGAACCGTTACTGAGTGGTGACCATATGTAATCTCGCGGAAACATGCGGAAATGCACGGAAACGAGAGACGGCACCATGCCCGGATGGACACGACGCCGTCTCTGTACGCTCCTCGGGTCAGGCGAAGGCCTCGACCGGCGGGCAGGCGCACACGAGGTTGCGGTCGCCGTACGCCTGGTCGATGCGGCGCACCGGCGGCCAGTACTTGCCGGCGACCAGAGCGTGCACCGGGTAGGCGGCGTCCTCGCGGGTGTACGCGTGGCTCCACTCCCCCGCGATCAGCGAGACCGCGGTGTGCGGTGCGTGGACCAGCGGGTTGTCGTCGGCGGGCCAGCGCCCGGCCGCGACGGCATCCGCCTCGGCCTTGATCATGATCATCGCCTCGATGAACCGCTCGATCTCGCCGAGGTCCTCCGACTCCGTCGGCTCGACCATGAGCGTGCCCGCGACGGGGAACGACATCGTCGGCGCGTGGAAGCCGTAGTCGATGAGCCGCTTGGCGACGTCGTCGACGGTGATGCCGGTGGCCTCCTTGAGCGGACGCAGGTCGAGGATGCACTCGTGAGCGACACGGCCGTTCTCGCCGGCGTAGAGCACCGGGTAGTGCTCGCCGAGGCGCGCGGCGATGTAGTTCGCCGAGAGCACGGCGGCTGCCGTCGCGTGACGAAGGCCGTCTGCCCCCATCATCCGCACGTACGACCAGGAGATCGGCAGGATGCCGGCCGATCCGTAGGGCGCGGCGGAGACCGCACCGCCCTCGAAGACGAACCCGCCCGCATGCTCCGCGCGCTGGGCGAGCGGGTGCGACGGCAGGTACGGCGCGAGGTGAGCCTTGGCCGCGACGGGACCCACACCGGGGCCACCGCCGCCATGCGGGATCGCGAACGTCTTGTGCAGGTTGAGGTGCGAGACGTCGCCGCCGAGATCGCCGAAACGGGCGTAGCCGAGCAGTGCGTTGAGGTTCGCGCCGTCGACGTAGACCTGGCCGCCGGCCTCGTGCACGGCAGTGGTGATCTCGACGACGTCCTGCTCGTACACGCCGTGGGTCGACGGGTACGTGATCATCAGCGCGGAGAGCTCGCCGGCGTTCGCCGCGATCTTCGCGCGCAGGTCGTCGAGGTCGACGTTGCCGAGCTCGTCACAGGCGACGACGACGACCTTCATGCCGGCGAGCACCGCAGAGGCGGCGTTGGTACCGTGCGCCGATGACGGGATCAGGCACACCGTGCGCTGAGTGTCGCCGTTCGCCAGGTGGTAGCCGCGGATCGCGAGAAGGCCCGCGAGCTCGCCCTGCGAGCCGGCGTTCGGCTGCAGCGAGACCGCGTCGTACCCGGTGACCTCGGCGAGCCACGCCTCGAGCTGCGTGATCATGTCGAGGTATCCCTCGACGTCGGAGGCCGGAGCGAACGGGTGGATGCCCGCGAACTCGGGCCACGTGATCGATGCCATCTCGGTCGCCGCGTTGAGCTTCATCGTGCACGACCCGAGGGGGATCATGCCGCGGTCGAGCGCGTAGTCGCGATCGGCGAGGCTCTTGAGGTAGCGCATCATCGCCGTCTCGCTGCGGTGCGCATGGAAGACGGGGTGCGTGAGGTACTCGTCCTGGCGGAGCAGGTCATCGGGCAGAGCGCCCTGCGAGCCTGAGCCGTAGAAGCCGAAAGCACGATCATGCGAACCGCCGAACACACGGGCCACCTGGTGGAGCTCGGCCACCGTCGTGGTCTCGTCGACCGAGATCCCGACCGTGTCGGCATCAGCCGCGTGCAGCAGGATGCCGAAGCCATGATGGGCCTGCTCCGCATACTCGGCCGCGCGGCCGGGCACCCGAACCTGCAGCGTGTCGAAGAACGAGTCGTGCACGACATCCGCACCCGCGTCGGCGAGCCAGTCACGCAGCATCGCGGTCTTCGCCGCGACCTCCCGTGCGATCGCCTTGAGCCCGTCAGGCCCGTGGTAGACCGCGTACATCGACGCCATCACCGCGAGGAGCACCTGCGCGGTGCAGATGTTGCTGGTCGCCTTCTCACGGCGGATGTGCTGCTCGCGCGTCTGCAGCGACAGCCGGTACGCGGGCTTGCCGTCCGCATCCACCGAGACGCCGACGAGGCGTCCCGGCAGCTGCCGCTCGAGCCCGGCACGAACGGCCATGTACCCGGCGTGCGGGCCGCCGAAGCCGATGGGCACACCGAAGCGCTGCGTGGTGCCGACCGCGACGTCCGCTCCGAGGGAACCGGGCGACGCGATCAGGGTGAGTGCGAGCAGATCGGCCGCGACGACCGCGAGTCCGCCGGCGAGGTGCGCGGCGTCGATCACGGCGGTGGGGTTCCACACACGACCGGAAGCGCCGGGGTACTGCACGAAGACGCCGAAGAGCTCCGCGGGGAGCTCCTCGCCTGCGGCGAAGTCGACGGTCACGAGCTCGATGCCCACAGCCTCGGCGCGGGTCTCGAGCAGGGCCTTCGTCTGCGGGAACGCGTCGGCGTCGACCGCGAACACGTTCGAGGCCTTGTTCGACGCGCGGCGTGCCAGGAGCATCCCCTCGACGACAGCGGTCGACTCGTCGAGCATCGACGCGTTGGCCGTGGTGAGACCGGTGAGCTCGGCCACCATCGTCTGGAAGTTGATGAGCGCTTCGAGGCGCCCCTGCGAGATCTCCGGCTGGTACGGCGTGTAGGCCGTGTACCAGGAGGGGTTCTCGAGGACGTTGCGCTGGATCACCTGAGGGGTGATCGTGCCGTAGTACCCGAGGCCGATCATCGGCCGGTTCACCGTGTTGCGGGCGGCGATCGCTCGAAGCTCGGCGAGCGCCTCGGTCTCGCTCGCTGCGCGAGGGATGACCGAATCCGAGGTGGCGGACGTGAAGATCGACGACGGCACGGCCTGGCGCATCAGCGCCTCGACCGGGCTCCAGTCCTCGAGCTCGGACTCGACCCCCAGCGCGTCCAGCATCTGACGCTGGGCGGCCGCGGTGGTTCCGATGTGACGATCGGCGAAAGAGACCACTGGTCGATCAGCCCTCCGTGAGAGCGACGTACGCGTCGCGGTCCATGAGTCCGTCGAGCGCACCGGCGGCGACGGAGACCTTGATCAGCCAGCCGCCGACGAACGGCTCGGCGTTGACGAGCGACGGGTCGTCGACCGCGGCGTCGTTGATCTCGACGACCGTGCCGGTGACAGGCGCGTAGAGCTCGCCGACTGACTTGGTCGACTCGATCTCGCCCACCACCGATCCGGCGGTGACCTCGGTGCCCACGGCGGGGAGCTCGACGAAGACGACGTCGCCGAGCTTGTCGGCGGCGTAGTCGGTGATCCCGATGGTCACGGTGTCGCCGTCAGCGGCGATCCACTCGTGCTCGTCGGTGTAGCTGAGTGCGTTGAGGTCGGTCATTTGGTCCTCCGGTAGAAAGGCAGGGCGGTCACGGTCGCGGGGATGCGGGTCCCCCGCACATCAAGGAATACTGCGGTTCCCTCCGCAGCGGAAGACGGTACGACGTAGGCCATCGCGATCGGGTGGCCGAGCGTCGGGCTGAGCGCACCGCTGGTGATCTCGCCGAGCACAGCGCCGTCTTCGCCCACGACGGAGTACCCGGCACGGCCCGCGCGCTTGCCCTCGGCGACGAGCCCGACGAGCACGGGGGCATCGGATGCGGCATCCACCGCTCCCTTGCCGATGAAGCTCTCCTTGTCGGTGACGACGACTCGTCCGAGACCGGCCTGCGACGGCTTGGTCTCGCGGGAGAGCTCATGCCCGTAGAGAGGCATACCCGCTTCGAGTCGGAGCGTGTCGCGCGCCGCGAGGCCGGCCGACACGAGACCGTGCGTCTGCCCGGCGTCGACGAGTGCGTCCCAGAGCGCAGGGGCATCGGCGACGCGGACGAGCAGCTCGAAGCCGTCCTCACCCGTGTACCCGGTGCGGGCGAGGAGCAACGGTCCGCCGAGGAAGGAGGCATCGGCCCAGGAGTAGTACTTCTGCTCCGCCCAGGGAGTGCTGAGGTCGGAGATGCCTGCCGTCGACGAGACGATGGCCTCGGATGCGGGGCCCTGGACGGCGAGCAGCGCGTACTCGTCGGAGACGTCTTCGACGTCGACGCCGCGATCTCCGAGGAAGCCCTCGAAGGTGCGGTCCTCCCCCGCGGCGAGCGCCGGACGTTCACGCTCGATCAGTGAGGGGAACGAGCGGACGCGCGAAGCGAAGGCGGCATCGACGAATCCGCGGTTGCCCGCGTTCGCGATGACGAGGAAGCGATCGTCGGCGAGCCGGTAGACGATGACGTCGTCGATGATCCCGCCGTCGTCTGCGAGCATCAGCGAGTACTTCGCCTTGCCCACGGGCATGGCGGACAGCCGACCGGCCAGGGAGTAGTCGAGGAAGTCCCCGGCGAAGTCTCCGGTGACCATGAACTCGGCCATGTGCGAGATGTCGAAGATCCCGGCGGCCTGTCGCACGGCGTGGTGCTCGGCGAGGTCGGACGTGTAGCGCACCGGCATCTGCCAGCCGCCGAAGTCGGTGAACGAGGCGCCGAGCGCCTCATGGCGCTCACGGAGCGGGGTGTAGCGAGGGTCGGACATGGAGTTCTCCCGGGCTGGGTCGGGCGGAACAGCGCAGACGCTGGTCCTCGGAACTCCCCCTCTGTCATGGGCCTGAGAGCTTCACCCAGAGACTGGGCTTTCACCGTCGGCGGAGCCGAGCGCTACAGCATCGCTCGATCTCGCTTTTCAGAGTGGCCGGAACCGCGCGGTACGCATACCTGAGAGATTGGCGGGGAGGCTTGCTCCTTCGGTGCCCGGCTGCGTTCGCCGGGGCTCTCCCGCGTGGGTCATTCGGCCTGTCTTCACTTGTGCGTTCAGTCTAGCGGGTCGTCCGCACCGAGACGGGTGCCGTTCCGGTCGCACTTCGTGCCGCGCGAACGGGTCGCCGGCGGCACGAAGTGGAACCGGAACGGATGCTCAGAGACCCGCGAGCTCGGCGCGGACCTCGTCGCGGAGGCGGCCGAGGTTCTCGGGCTCGGGCGCCGCGCCCAGCAGGGTCTTCGTGTACTCATGCTGCGGATTGAGGATGACCTCGTCAGCCGGCCCGCGCTCGACGACGTCGCCCTTGTAGAGCACCATGATCTCGTCGCTGAAATGCCGAGCCGTCGCGAGGTCGTGCGTGATGTAGAGCACGCCGAGGTTCTCCTCCCGCTGCAGATCGGCCAGCAGGTTGAGCACCCCCAGCCGGATCGAGACGTCGAGCATCGAGACGGGCTCATCCGCGACGATGAACCGTGCCCCCGGTGCGAGCGCCCGCGCGATGGCCACACGCTGACGCTGACCGCCGGACAGCTCGTGCGGGCGACGTTCGGCGAAGCTCTCGCCGGGTGACAGCCGCACCCGCTCGAGCAGCTCGATCGCCCGCGCACGCACCTCGGCGCCCGAGAGCTTGGGGTGGTGGAGCCTGATCGGTCGCTCCAGGTGATGGACGATCGTGTGGAAGGGGTTCAGCGAGGCGAACGGATCCTGGAAGACCATCTGCACCTGCGAGCGGTATTCCTCGACCGCTCGGCCCCGCATCCCCGCATCCTTGCCGTCGAGCAGGATCTGCCCGCTGGTCGGAGTCTCGAGCTTCATCAGCATCCGGGCGATGGTGGATTTACCCGAACCCGATTCGCCGACGAGGGCGACCGTCTTGCCCGCTTCGATCGTGAACGAGACGTCCTTGACCGCATGGAGGGTCGACGTCTTGAGCCCGGATCGCAGCGTGAAGTCCTTCACCAGGTTGCGGGCTTCGAGGGTGGGAGCATTCATCGGATCTCCTCCTGGCTGGGCTGGTTGCCGGTGCGGACGAAGTCTCCGCGCTCGCCGGTCAGACTCGGGAAGCTCGACAGCAGCTTCTTCGTGTATTCGTGCTGCGGCGTGCGGTAGATCTCCTCGGCCGTGCCCTCCTCCACGATCTGCCCCTGCAGCATCACGGCGATCCGGTCGCTGATCTCGATCAGCATCGGGAGGTCGTGGGTGATGAAGATCACCGCGAAACCGAGCCGTTCGCGCAGCCGCATGATCTCGCGGATGATGCCTCGCTGCACCACGACGTCGAGCGCAGTGGTGGGCTCGTCCATGATCATGACCTGCGGATCCAACGCGAGCGCCATGGCGATCATCATGCGCTGCCGCATGCCGCCCGACAGCTCGTGCGGGAAGCTCGTCAGCCGCGACGGGTCGACCCCGACCAGAGTCAGCAGCTCTTCGGCACGCGCCTGCTTGTCCTTCTTGGACATGCCGGGGCGATGCGTGTCGAAGATGTCGAAGATCTGCGCCTTGACGCTGATCACCGGGTTGAGCGAGTTCATCGCGCCCTGGAACACCATCGAGATCTTGTCCCAGCGGAAGGCTCGGAGCCCGTCGCCGTCGAGTGCGACGATGTCGATGTCGTGGCCGTCACGGTCGTGGAAGACGATCTCGCCGCTCGTCATGAGCGCCGGTGCCTTGAGCAGCCGGTTCATGCCGTAGGCGAGGGTCGTCTTGCCGCATCCCGACTCTCCCGCCAGACCCAGGATCTCTCCGCGGTTGAGCGTGAGGGAGACATCTCGGACCGCCTTGACGGGTGGATCCACCTCGTACTCGATCGACACGTTGCGCGCCGTGAGCACGGCATCCGGAGCGCTCATGCGGCGACCCCCTTCGTCTTGGCTGCCTTGCGCACGCGTCGGGCGGCGTCGGGCGCATTGCGCAGCTTGGGGTTGATGACCTCGTCGATCGCGAAGTTGATCAGGGCGAGGCCCGCACCGAGCATGGCGATCATGACGCCCGGGGGTACGAACCACCACCAGGCTCCTCGACCGAGCGCCTGCCCGGACTGCGCGTCGTTGAGGATGGTGCCCCAGGTGATCGAGGAGTTCGGGCCGAGGCCCAGGTAGGAGAGGCCGGCCTCTCCGAGGATGGCGAAGATGATCGCGAAGAGGAACTGCGCCGTGAGCAGCGGCAGCAGGTTCGGCATGATCTCGACCAGGATGACGCGGAAGGATCGCTCCCCCGCCACCTTCGAGGCGTAGACGTAGTCACGGGTCCGCAGAGAGCGCGTCTGGAGTCGGAGTACGTACGCGGCGCCCGCCCAGGAGGTGATGCCCAGCACGAACGCGACCAGCTGCCAGCTGCGCTGCGGCACGAAGGACGAGATCACCATGACCAACGGCAGGCCCGGGATCACGATCATCACGTTCGTCAGCAGCGCGAGAGTGTCTTCACGCCAGCCGCCGAGGTAGCCGGCGAGGACGCCGAACAGCAGGGACAGGATGATGGCGATGCCGCCCGCGACCACGCCGACCAGGAGCGAGCCCTGGGCGCCGATGGCGAGCTGGGCGAACATGTCGTTGCCGAGCTTGGTGGTGCCGAGCCAGTGTTCCGGCGACGGCGGGAGCAGAGCAGGGTTGTCGGTGCTCCGCGGGTTCTGCGAGAACATCGGCGCGATGATCGCGAACAGGACGATCGCGATCACGATCGCCGCTCCGGTGATGAACTTCGGCGACGTCGTCGGGAGCACCCGGCGGCGCTTGCGCCCGCGTTGCGTGGCCAGCGAGATGGTGGTCGCCGGCTGGGTCGTGGGCTGATCCTTGGTGATCAGCGCTGCGTTGTCGGTGTCAGACATTCTGGCGCGCCCTCGGGTCGATGAAGCCATAGACGAGATCCATGATGAAGTTGGCGGCGAGCACCGTGATCGTGATGACGAGGAAGAGCCCCTGCATCAGCGCGTAGTCGTTGTTCGTGACCGCCTGGAACATCAGCTTGCCGATGCCCGGATAGGTGAACACCTGCTCCATCACGATCGAGCCTGCGACCACGAATCCCAACGTGATCGAGAAGCCGGCGATCGAGGGGATCGCGGCGTTGCGTGCGGCGTACGTCGTCATGATGCGGCGAGGACGCAGCCCCTTGGCCTCGGCCGTGAGCACGTAGTCCTCAGCCATGGTCTGCACCATCATGTTGCGCATCCCGAACATCCAGCCACCGACCGATGAGAGCACGATGGTGAGCGCGGGAAGCACGGCATGAGAGAGCGCGTTCGTGAAGAACGCCCACGTCGGTTCGGGGCCGTCCGGGAAGTCGAAGACGTCGTAGCCTCCGAAGATCGGGAACCAGCCGAGTCCGACCGCGAAGACGGAGACGAGCAGCAGCGCCATCCAGAAGTACGGGATGGACTGCAGGACCGTGGTCGCCGGGATCAGGTGATCGACCCAGGTCCCGCGCTTCCATCCGGCCCAGGCGCCGAGCGCGACGCCGAGGATGAAGGAGATCACTGTCACCGTGCCGACGAGGATGAGCGTCCAGGGCAGTGCCTGGCCGATCAGCTCGCTCACGGGAGCCGGGAACTTCGTCACCGAGATTCCCAGGTCTCCCTGGAACATGCGGCCCCAGTAGGCGATGTACTGCTCCCAGAGGGACGAGTCATCACCGCCGAGAAGCAGCTTGATGTTGCGGATCGTGGTCTCGGAGACCTCGCCGCCCGCTCGCTGCATCTTGGCGATCATGATGTCCGCCGGGTTCCCCGGCATGAGCCGGGGAAGCAGGAAGTTGAGCGAGATCGCGGCCCACAGCGTGAACGCGTAGAACCCGATTCTTCGTGCATAGAACTTCATGTCACAGACCTTGCTTCCTGCTCCCCCGACCCCATTCCTTACTTGACCGGCTGCAGCTGCGTCAGGATGTAGCCTGCCGCGATCGCACCCCAGGACGGCGGGAAGGCGTAGAGGTCGTCCTCCGTCGGCCAGCCCGTGAAGTCCTTCGTGTTGTAGAAGGTCTGCGTCGCGTTGATGACGAGCGGGATGTAGGGCAGATCACGGACGATCTCGGTCTGGATCGTGCCGTACAGCTCCTTCTTCTCGGCCTCGTCGTTCGTGCTGATCGCGGCCTGGACCGCCTCGTCGACGACGGGGTTGCTGTAGCGGCTGAAGTTCCAGCGTCCGGCCGGGACCTCCGAGCCCACGGCTGCGGTGGAGCCGACGGTCGTGCCGCCGAACCAGTCGCGGTAGATCTGGAACGGGTCGGCCACGGACGTGCCGACGACACCGCCGACGATCAGCTGGAAGTCGCCACCCTGACGGGCGTCCGAGAACTCCTGCCACTGCACGGTCGACGCGGTGACCTTGATGCCGGCCGCCTCGGCCTGCTCGGCGATCAGCTTCGCGGCATCGTTGTAGTCGGTCCATCCGTCGACGGAGATCAGGCTGAGCTCGAGCGGCTTTCCGTCCTTGGAGTAGAAGTCGCCGTCCTTCGTGTAGCCGGCCGCTTCGAGGATCTCGCCCGCCTCTGCGGCGTTCGCCTCCTGCGGGCTGACCTCGTTGGCGGAGTCGGCGACCCACTTCTCGTCGCGCGGGAGCAGCGCGAACGTCGGCGAGATGTCGCCGGTGAGCCCGACGAACGCCTTGTCCTTGATCGCTGCGCGATCGATGGCGACGTTGAGCGCCTGACGCACCGCGACGTCGGTCTGCGGACCGGTGCAGCCGAGCTCGGCGTTCGAGCACGTGTACAGGACCGTCGGGTCCTGCGGGGTGTTGATCCAGTCGATCGCGCCGTTGCCCGTGACATCGTCGGGGTTCGGGATGAACATGCCCGTCCAGTCGAGCTTGCCTGCCGCGAGCAGATCCTGGGCGGTCTGGTTGTTGTCGACCGCGATGTACTGGACCTTCTTGACACCGAGGTCGTCGGCGCCGCGGAAGTTCTCATTCGCGACGAGTGTGTACGACTCGCTCGTGGTCTTGTCGACGACGTACGGGCCGGAACCGACAGGTTCCTCGTTCGCGAAGTTCGCGAAGTCGGTGACGTCGGCCCAGATGTGCTCGGGGAGGATGTAGGTCGAGCCGAGACGCTGGAACTCCGTCGTGTACTGGGCGGTCGTGTAGGTCAGGACGACGGTGGTGTCGTCGGTCGCCTCGGCCGAGACGAGGCCGTTGCCCTCGGGGTTGTTGGCCTCGTAGGTGAACGAGAACGCGACGTCGGCGGCGGTGAGGGGCTCGCCGTCACTCCACTTGAGGTCGGGCTTGATGGTGACGGTGATCACCGTGCCGTCCTCGTTGTACTCGTACGAGTCGCCGATCAGGCCGACGGGCTCGGAGTCGGCCGTCTTGTTGAAGAAGAACAGCGGCTCGTAGATGGGTCCGAGCGCGCCATGGAGCACGGTCGGTGCGAACGGGTTGTAGTTCGCGGTGATCGGGGTCTGGCTGCCGGCCCATACCCGAAGAGCCCGGTCGCCATCGCCACCGCTCCCCTCGTTGCCGCCGCCTGCGCCACAGGCGGTCAAACCCAGGGCGAGGACGGATGCCCCCGCCACAGCGGTGAGCGCGATCTTGCGCCTTCCGTTACGGATCATTCTGTATTTCCTCTCGGTGCTGCACTGCAGGAGGGATCTCCGGGATGGAGCCGAGCCCCAGAGCGGAACTCGCGACAGATCCCCGTGAAGGGATTTGTTAGGACAGTAACCTAACAAATAGCCATCCAGGCGACAAGAGTCCGGAACGCTGGTATATAACGTTTCGGCCTCAGCAGCCGATCCGTCATACAGGTGCACTAAGAGTCGAGATGACACTAAGATCGATCTCGGAGGTTAAGGTACCAATGACTCAAACCAGGGGCATCGATGTCGCCGTGTCGACGGTGATCCTCACGCTCCGTCGCACCGACGACGGCGCGGCGGTGCTCGCGCTGCCGCTGGTCCTGCGCACGCGCGAGCCGTTCGCCGACCAGTGGGCGCTTCCCGGAGGCTGGCTGACGCCTGCCGAATCGCCGGTCGATGCCGCCGCACGCACGCTCGCCGAGACGACCGGACTCACACCCAGCTACCTCGAGCAGCTCTACGCCTTCGGCGCCGTCGACCGCTCCCCCACGCGTGTGGTGTCGATCGTCTACTGGGCACTGCTGCGGCAGGACGAGGTCGACGCCCAGAGCGCCGCGCATCGGGCATCAGGGCTTGCTCCCGAGAACGTGCGCTGGTTCGATCTCGGCGACCTGCCCCCACTCGCGTTCGATCACCGCAAGATCATCGACTACGCGCTCTGGCGCCTGCGCAGCAAGGTCGGCTACAGCCGCGTCGCACACGGCTTCCTGCCGGCGGAGTTCACCCTGGCCGATCTTCGAGAGGCCTACGAGGCGATTCTCGGCAAGCACCTCGACCCGGCCAACTTCCGCCGGCAGGTCGAATCCGCCGGCAACCTCCTCCCCACCGACCAGTTCCGCACGGGCAGCCACCGCCCCGCCCGCCTGTACCGCTACAACACCGATGTCGAACTGGCCGATCACGGCCCTCTCGGCCCCGAGGAAACGAGCACCCGATGAGCATCACCTTCGTTCCGACCCCGGCAGTCCAGCCCGTCGACGCCTCCGTCGACCACGCGATCCAGTCGATCGTGTCGGGGGCCTCGACAGACGCGACCTGCACGACCGATCTCGCCGCGGGCCCCTGGGACTTCGACGCGCGCCCCGGATACGGGCCGGGATCGTCGATGGGAGATGTCATCCCGACCGGAGCGCCGCGTCAGGGCGAGCTTCCGGCGGAGTATCGCGAGGCGAGCGAGGACGAGCTCGACGAGCGCATCCGCGTGGCCAAGGCGACGCTCGGCGACCGGGCCGTCGTGCTCGGACACTTCTACCAGCGCGAGGAGGTCGTGCGTCACGCCGACTACGTGGGCGACTCGTTCCAGCTCGCGACAGCGGCGAAGGAGCGACCGGATGCCGAGGCCATCGTCTTCTGCGGCGTGCACTTCATGGCCGAGACCGCCGACCTGCTCTCCGGCCCCGACCAGGCCGTGATCCTGCCGAACCTCGCAGCCGGATGCTCGATGGCCGACATGGCGGACATCGATCAGGTCGAGGAGTGCTGGGAACAGCTCGCCGATGTCCTCGGCGATCTCGACGCTCAGGATGCCGACGGCCGTGTGCCCGTCGTCCCCGTGACGTACATGAACTCGTCGGCCGCGATCAAAGGCTTCGTCGGACGGCACGGCGGAATCGTGTGCACGTCGTCGAATGCGCAGACCGTGCTCGAGTGGGCGTTCGAACGAGGGCAGCGAGTGCTGTTCTTCCCCGACCAGCACCTGGGCCGCAACACCGCGAAGGCGATGGGCGTGCCCCTCGAGCAGATGCCGATGTGGAACCCGCGCAAGGCGCTCGGCGGCTCGACGGCATCCGCTCTCGTCGACTCCCGCGTGATCCTCTGGCACGGCTTCTGCTCGGTGCACCGGCGCTTCTCCGTGGCGCAGATCGACGAGGCTCGCGCCGAGCATCCCGACGTGCGTGTGATCGTGCATCCGGAGTGCCCGATGGAAGTGGTGGACGCCGCGGACGAAGCGGGTTCCACCGACTACATCCGCCGCGCGATCGCCGCCGCGACAGAGCCCACGACCTTCGCGATCGGCACGGAGATCAACCTCGTGCGCCGACTGGCCGCGCAGTTCCCCCAGCACGAGATCTTCTGCCTGGACCCGGTGGTCTGCCCGTGCTCGACGATGTACCGCATCCATCCCGGATACCTCGCGTGGGTGCTCGAAGAGCTCGTGGCCGGCCGCACCCCCAATCGGATCACGGTGACGGCGGACGTGGCCGACCCGGCGCGGGTCGCCCTCGAGCGGATGCTGGCGGCGAAGCCGCCGGTGGTGGCGAGCGCACGATGAACGTCATCGTCGTCGGTTCGGGCATCGCCGGTCTCACCGCCGCGCTGCACGCACAGGAGGCGGGGCACGCGGTCACGGTCGTGACCAAGGGTGCGCTCGGTGACGGGTGCACCGGGTACGCCCAGGGCGGCGTGGCCGGGATGTACGGCCCGGAGGACTCGGCCTCGCGGCACGCATCCGACACGATCAGCGCGGGGGCGGGGCTGTCGGATCCCGCTGCCGTGGCCGTGCTCGTGCAGGATGCGGCCGCGAGGATCGCGGAACTGATCGCTCGCGGCGTCGCCTTCGACCGCTCCCCCGAGGGCGAACTGCTGCTCGGGCGCGAGGCCGCCCACAGCCATGCCCGCATCGTGCACGCGGGCGGCGACGCCACCGGAGCGGCGATCGCCCGTGCGCTGGCCGCGGCCACTCGTCACGCGGCCATCACCGTCGTCGAGCACGCGTTCCTCGCAGACCTCATCGTCACGCAGGGCGAGGCACGCGGCATCCGCGTGCTCGTCGACGGAGCTGTCTCAGACCTCGCAGCAGATGCGGTGATCCTCGCGACGGGCGGGGCCGGTCACCTCTACGCGCACACGACGAATCCTGCCGGCACCACCGGCGACGGCATCGCCGCCGCTCTCCGCGCCGGGGCGGCGGTCGCGGATCTGGAGTTCATGCAGTTCCACCCGACGATCCTCGCCGAAGGCCCGGCATTCCTGGTGTCCGAGGCCGTGCGCGGTGAAGGTGCGACACTCATCGACGTCGACGGTCGGCGCTTCGTGTTCGACACCCACCCCGACGGCGAACTGGCTCCCCGCGACGTCGTGTCGCGCGCGATCGCGCGCCAGGCCGCCGCGCAGGGGTCTCCCGTGCGTCTCGACGCCACGATGCTGGGCGCACGCATGCTGGCGCACCGCTTCCCGACGATCGACCGGGTCACCCGCGAGCGCGGTTTCGACTGGAGTGAGGAGCCGATTCCGGTGACCCCTGCCGCGCACTATCTGATGGGCGGTGTCGTCACCGACCTCGACGGCCGCACGTCGATCCCCGGCCTCTTCGCCGTCGGAGAGGCCGCCCGCACCGGTGTGCACGGCGCCAACCGTCTCGCCTCGAACTCGCTGCTCGAGGGTGCGGTCTTCGGGGCTCGCGCGGCTGCCGCCGTGAGCACGCCCTGGACGACCTCCGCGGCGTCCCCCTCGGCGGAGACCCCGAGCATCGGGCGCGGCGCCTCGCCGCTCCCGCGCGTGGACGGCACGCCGTTCAGCCGCGCCGCGCTGCAGCGGCTGATGTGGGACGACGTCGGGCTCCTCCGCACAGAGGAGGGCCTCGAGCGAGCACTCGACTCCCTCACCCTCTGGCTCTCCGCCGCAGCGGCCCCCGTCACCGTCGCCGAACGCGAGGACGCCAACCTGCTCCTCCTCGCCGTGTCCACGGCCTCCGCCGCACTCGCCCGCACCGAATCGGTCGGTGCCCACTACCGCGACCCCGTCGCCTCGCCGCTCTTGGAGACCGTCTGATGCTCACGCCCGCACTCATCACCCGTGTCGTGGGCGCAGCCCTGGAGGAGGATGCTCCGTGGGGTGACCTCACCAGCACCACGCTGCTCCCCGCCGACGCGACCGCCACCGCCGATCTGGTCGCCAGGGAAGAGGGGATCTTCAGCGGAGGAGACGTGTTCTCGGCCGCCTTCACCCTCACAGATCCATCGATCACGATCGACGTGCACGTCGGCGACGGCGATCGCTTCACTCCCGGTGACGTGCTCGCCTCGGTCTCGGGGTCGGCCCGCGGCATCCTCACCGCCGAGCGCATCGCGCTGAATTTCACGCAGCGGATGAGCGGCATCGCCACGCTGACCGACGCTTATGTGCGAGCGATCGAGGGCACCTCGGCGCGCATCGCGGACACCCGCAAGACCACCCCCGGCCTCCGCGCGTTCGAGCGGCATGCGGTGACCTCGGGCCGCGGCCACAACCATCGGTACTCGCTGTCGGATGCCGTGATGGCCAAGGATAACCATCTCGCGGTGCTCCAGCGCTCGGGTGTCGACCTGGCCACCGCTCTGCGAGAGGCCTTCTCACGGCTGCCCCACACGACCCATGTGGTCGTCGAGGTCGACCGGCTCGATCAGATCCCCGCCGTGCTCGACGGCGGAGCGCACACCGTGCTGCTCGACAACTTCTCCGTGGACGATCTTCGTGCCGGCGTGACGCTGATCGGCGACCGTGCCCAGGTCGAGGCGTCGGGCGGGGTGAACCTCGACACCGTCGGCGAGATCGCGAGGACCGGTGTGGACGTGATCTCGGTCGGGGCTCTGACCCACTCGGCGCGAGCGCTCGATCTCGGCCTGGACGTGCGGATCGATTGACTCCGATGCTCTACCTCGATCACGCGGCGTCTGCCCCGGTCCGGCCGGAGGTGCTCGATGCGATGCGTCCCTACCTCACGGGAGTGTTCGGCAACCCCTCGAGTCATCACACCTATGGCGAGGCTGCGGCGAGCGCGCTCGACGATGCGCGGTCGCGGGTCGCGCGAGCGCTCGGCATGCGCAGCGGCGACGTCGTGTTCACCGGCGGCGGCACCGAGGCCAACAACCTCGCGGTCAAGGGGATCGTGCTCGCCGCTCTCGCCGACGGCCGGCGTCATCTGGTGGTCTCGCCGATCGAGCACGAGTCGATCCTGGAGTCCGCCGACTATCTGCGACGCTTCCATGATGTCGAGGTCACGGCCGCACCCGTCGATCCACAGGGCCGGATCTCCGCGGTCTCGCTTCATGAGGCGATCCGCGACGACACCGCGCTCGTCGCCCTCGGGCACGCCAACAATGAGATCGGAACGATCCAGGACATGGCGGCGCTCACGGAGGTGAGCCGGTCCGCACGGGTTCCGTTGCACGTCGACGCCGTGCAGTCCGCCGGGTGGCTGCCGCTCGCGGAGCTCGGGGCGGACGCGATCGCGATCGCCGGGCACAAGCTCGGAGCCCCCAAGGGGATCGGCGCTCTCGCCGTGCGCGGACGGCTCGCGCTCGAGCCGCTCCTGCACGGGGGCGGGCAGGAGCGCGGCCGCCGCTCGGGGACCGAGAACGTCGCGGGGGCCGTCGGACTCGCCGTGGCATTGGATCTCGCCGAGGCGGAGCGCGAGGCGCTGAGCAGTCGCATCGGCGCGACGACGCAGCGGTTCATCGCCGCTGTCCTCTCCCTCGTGCCGCAGTCGGCGCTCACGGGTGATCCGATCAGGCGGCTTCCCGCCACGGCGAGCTTCACGTTCACCGGTGTGAGCGGTGAAGCCGTGCTGCTCGAACTGGAGCGCCGAGGCGTCGTCTCCTCGAGTGGATCGGCATGCGCAGCGGGAAGCGACGAACCCTCCCACGTGCTCCTCGCCAGCGGCGTGGAGCCGTCCGTCGCGCAGACGTCGGTGCGCTTCACGTTCGGCCGCGACCCGCTCCCCGAGGACCTGCCCGACCGGCTCGGAAACCTCGTGGCGGAGTCGGTGCGCGCCGTCGCAGGCCACTGAGGAAGACACCCTGTTCAGCGGCCGTAGACTCGGCTGGTGACCGCCACCGCCCCGATCGTGACTCTGATCGTCCCCGGCCGCGACATCGCCGCCTTCGCTCCGGCCGCACTCGATTCGCTGCGCGCGCAGACCGAACCCCGATGGCACGCGATCCTGATCGACGACGGATCGACCGATGACACCGCCCGGATCTTCGCCGAGGCCGCAGCATCCGATCCGCGGTTCCGCTTCGTGCGACATGAGGCGTCTCGGGGGCTCGGCGCCGCGCGGAACGCGGGCATCGAGCTCGTCGACACCCCGATGGTCGGGTTTCTCGACGGCGATGACGAGCTGACCTCCACTGCTCTCGAGCGACTCATCGGAACCCTCGCAGAGACCGGGAGCGACTTCGTCGCCGGTGCCTACGTGCGGTCGCGCTTCGACGGCGAGCGCTATGTCCCCGGGCGCGTGCAGCCCTGGGTCGCGGCCGCGACCTCGCCGGTGCGACTCGGCACCACGATCGTCGAGCACCCCCGAGCGAGCGCCAACATCGTCGCCTGGTCGAAGGTCAGCCGCACAGAGCTGTGGAGCGATCTGAGGTTCCCCGAAGGGGTCGCGTACGAGGATCAGGTCGTGGCCCAGCTGATGTACACGCGGGCACGGGCATTCGATGTGATCCCCGACACGGTCGTCCGCTGGCGGCTCCGCGCCGACGGGACCTCGATCACGCAGGGTCGGGCGCAGCTGCCGGTGCTCCGTGATTACCTCACGGCGCTGCGCGGCGGCATCCGCGTGCTCCATGACGCCGGTGCGCACGCCGCCGTGACCGCGCGTCTCGAACTGATCCTGGCGATGGACCTGCCCCCGCTTCTCGACATCGCTGCGACCCACCCCGACCCGGCCTACGCGGCGGAGGTCGAGGCGTTCGTCGCCGAGATCCAGGCGCTGCCGGAGTACTCCGGGGCCACCCCCGATCCCCGTCTCACCGCCGCCCTGGCCTGGTGAGTGTACGTCCAAGGAGACCCATGAACGACTACCTCGCCGACCTGTTCTCGCTCGAGGGCCGCACCGCGGTCGTGACCGGAGGCAGTTCGGGAATCGGTCGTGGGATCGCGACGGCTCTCGCCAAGGCGGGAGCCGCGACGGTGATCGTCGCCCGCGGTTCCGAGCGCATCGACGAGACGGTCCGCGAACTCACGGACGCCGGATGCCGCGCGGCGGGCGTCGTGGGCGACCTCAGCACCCGCGACGGGATCCACGCCGTGGCCGATGCGGCCGCCGCGCCCTTCGGAGAGCCTGACATCCTCGTGAACTCCGCGGGCATCAACATCCGTCCCCCGTTCGCAGAGATCACGGAGGACGATTGGGACGCGACGATGACCGTCAATGCGCTCGCCCCGTTCCTGCTGGGTCAGCGCTTCGCCTCCGGAATGGCGGAGCGGGGTTTCGGGCGCCTCATCCACATCAGCTCGCAGCAGGCGCATCGCGCCTTCGTGGGGAGCGGCGTCTACGGAGCATCGAAGGGGGCCGTGGAGTCGTTGATGCGGTCGGAGGCCGAGGCCTGGGGTGGCACGGGCGTCACGAGCAACTCGCTCGTCCCCGGGTTCGTGCTGACCCCGCTGAACGCGCGACTGCAGGAGGACCCGGCGCAGATCGCCGCCCTCGCCGCCCGCACGATGATCGGGCGGAACGGGCTGCCGGCGGACTTCGCCGCCGCGGCCGTGTTCCTCGCCGGCCGGGGGTCGGGCTACGTCACCGGGCAGTCCCTCTTCATCGACGGTGGACTGTCGGTGCACTGAGCGCGTCTCACCCTTCGGCGGGATAGACCCTCTCGTCCGCGCGCGAGGCATCGAGCAGCGGCACCGGCGCCGTGAGGGCTGCGACCGCATCCGCTCCCGCCGAGTCCTCGGGTGCACGGTCGGCCCTGCGATCCGTGAGCGCGGCGCGCACTCCGCCCGAGACGGTCTCTTCGATCGCCGTCTCGGTGTCGAGCACGCGCGAGGCCGCGACCTGCTGCGCGGCCAGTTCCGCATACAGCCCTCCGTGTGCGAGGAGTTCTGAGTGGGTGCCCGACTCGACGATCTGACCGGCCTCGACGACGTGGATCACGTCTGCACCGATGATCGTCGACAGCCGATGCGCGATCGTGAGCGTCGTTCGTCCCTTCGCCGCCTCGTCGAGGGCCTCCTGCACGACGCGCTCCGAGACGGTGTCGAGCGCCGAGGTGGCTTCGTCGAGCAGCAGCACGGGAGGGTCTTTCAACAGCACGCGGGCGATCGCGATGCGCTGCTTCTCCCCGCCCGAGAGCCGGTACCCGCGCTCTCCCACGACGGTGTCGTAGCCGTCTTCGAAACCGTCGATGATGTGATGGATGTTGGCGGCCCGGCAGGCGGCGATGACCTCGGCCTCGGTCGCCTCCGGCTTCGCATAGAGCAGGTTCTCGCGGATCGTCGCGTGGAACAGGTACGTCTCCTGCGAGACGATGCCCACCTGATCGATGATCGACTCCTGGGTGAGCGTGCGGACATCGGCCCCCGCGAAGAGCACCGCCCCGCCGTGCGCCTCGTACAGGCGCGGTGCGAGGTAGAGCACCGTCGTCTTGCCCGCGCCCGAGGGGCCGACGAACGCGACGTGCTGCCCCGGCTCTGCGACGAACGACACCCCCTGCAGAGTAGGCCGCGCGTCAGGCGCTGCATCGGGATAGCGGAACACGACATCGGCGAACTCGATGCGCCCCCGCGGACCCGGCGCCTCGGAGACGGAGATCGCGTCGGGAGCATCCTGGATCTCGGGGACCAGATCCAGGTACTCGAAGATGCGCGCGAACAGTGCCGACGACGTCTGCAGGTCCAGCGACACCCGCATGAGGCCCATCAACGGCTGGAGCAGTCGCGCCTGCACGGTGGTGAACGCCACGACCGTACCGGCCGTGATCGCGCCCGTGCCGCCGGCGATCAGGTAGCCGGAGACGAGGTAGATCACGGCCGGGACGCTCGCCATGAGCACCTGGACGACAGCGAAGAAGCCCTGACCGCTCATGGCTCGTCGCACCTGGAGCTTCACCTGATTGCGGTTCTCGGCCTGGTACCGCTGGGATTCGGTGCGCTGACGGTTGAACGCCTTCGACAGCAGCATCCCCGACACGCTCAGCGTCTCCTGCGTGATCGAGGTGAGCTCGGACAGCGATTCCTGCGTCTCGCCGGCGATGCGCGCACGCACCTGCCCGACTCGTCGCTGCACGATGATCAGGAACGGCATCAGCACGACCGCGATCAGAGTCAGACGCCAGTCGATCAGGATCATCGCGACGAGCGAGGCGATCACCGTGACGACGTTGCCCAGGATGCTGGTGACCGTGTTCGTCAGCACGCCGGAGACGCCACCGACGTCATTCTGCAGGCGCGACTGGATCACTCCGGTCTTGGTGCGCGTGAAGAATCCGAGTTCCATCGCCTGAAGATGCTCGAAGAGCCGCACTCGCAGATCACCCGTGACGCTGTTGCCCACCGTCGAGGTGAGCCAGGTCTGGGCGACGCCGAGTACGGCCGAGAGGAGGAACAGTCCGACCATCCCCGAGACGAGCCAGATGAGCAGCTGCAGCTGCGGGCCGCCACCGGCGACGGGGAACAGCGCGTCGTCGAAGATGCGCTGGACGATCAGTGGCGGGATCACCGCGATGCCCGCGCCGATGACGACGAGCACGCCCGTCCAGAAGATACGCCACCGGTACGGGCGGAAGAGGGTGACGACTCTGGCTCCCAGTCCGCTGATACTCGGGGCGTCGGCGTTGAGGCGACGCTGCGTGTCTTCGTCCACGCGACGGAACCCGCCGTGCATTCCACCCATGCTCATGTCGCCAGCGTAGTCAGCGTGGCGGACGCCGGGCCGCCCGCGGCATCCGGACGGTCCGCTGAGAGCGGATTCACCCCGATTCGGAATGAAATGTCCGAACCTGTGGTTACGCTGAGTGGTCCCCGCGCACTCGCGCGATCTCTCCCCCCTCTTCAGTGCCTAGGAGGCCGTATGTCTGCCGTCGACACCGGGTCGATCACCACGCCCCCTGCCGCACCCGGAGGCGAGATCGCACGCAGTGACATGCGCGTGATCTGGCTCCTGCTCGTCGCCGCGTTCGTCGCCATCCTCAACGAAACGACGATGGGCATCGCGATCCCCCACCTGAACGTGGATCTCGGCATCCCGCCCGAGCTCGGCCAGTGGCTCACGAGCGCGTTCATGCTGACGATGGCCGTCGTCATCCCGACCACAGGATTCATCCTGCAGCGCTTCACGACGCGCCAGGTCTTCATCGCCGCGATGATCTCGTTCTCGCTGGGAACCCTGGTCGCCCTCGTCGCGCCCGGGTTCGCCGTTCTGCTCGTGGGTCGCGTCATCCAGGCGGCCGGCACCGGAATCATGATGCCCCTGCTGATGACCACCATCATGAACGTCGTCCCGCCGCAGTCGCGTGGTCGCATGATGGGTCGAGTCGGCCTGGTCATCTCGCTCGCTCCCGCGATCGGCCCGACGCTCGCCGGCGCCGTACTCGAGACGCTGCACTGGCGCGCGCTGTTCGCGATCATCCTGCCGATCGCCCTGGTCTCGCTCCTCATCGGAGCCAAGTGGATGACGAACCTCGGCGAGACCCGCAAGGTCCCCCTCGACGTGCTCTCGATCCCGCTCGCTGCGCTCGGCTTCGGCGGCATCGTGTTCGGTCTGAGCCAGTTCGGCGGCGAGGGCGGCTCGGGCGAGACGACCGGAATCGTCGCACTCGTCGTGGGTGCCGTCGCGCTCGCCCTCTTCGTGTGGCGCCAGCTCGTGCTGCAGCGGGTCGATGACGCGCTTCTCGACCTGCGGGTCTTCCGTTCGGCGAACTTCACGTTCTCGGTCATCATCATGACGATCCTCGCGCTGTCGATGTTCGGCACGCTGACCCTGCTTCCCCAGTACCTGCAGAACGTCGCCGGGCTCAACGCCCTCGAGTCCGGCCTCATCCTGCTGCCGGGCTCCGTGCTCATGGGTCTGCTGGGTCCGATCATGGGTCGCGTCTATGACGCACGCGGCACCCGCCCGCTGCTGATCCCCGGAACGATCCTCGTCTCAGCGGCGCTGTTCTATTACTCGACCGTGGGCGAGCACACCGTGTGGTGGGTGCTCATCATCGTGCAGGCCGCGATGTCGGTCGGTCTCGCCATGTCATTCACGCCGCTGTTCTCCGCCTCGCTCGGGTCGCTGCAGCGCTCGCTCTACTCGCACGGTTCCGCGGTGCTCAACACGCTCCAGCAGGTCGGTGGAGCGGCCGGTGTCGCCGTGCTCACCGTGACGTACTCGGCCATCCTGCACGCAGGTGAAGCGGAGGGGCTGGAGACGGCCGCCGCAGGAGCCCCCGGCGCGCGCATGGCGTTCCTGATCGCCGCGATCATCTCTCTTGCGGCTGTCGCGCTCAGTGCGTTCGTCACGAAGCCTGCCGACGACATCGCCGGTGGAGCACACGGCGGACACTGATCGCCGCCGCGGCGGCGTCTGATCGCTACTGCGTCTTGGGCGCAGGGAAGTGGCAGACGCCGCCGCTGCAGTAACCGGCGGAGTCGTTCTCGAGCAGGTTCAGAGCGTCCGGTAGCGGCCGGAGCGCGGGGGTCGCGTCCTGCTCGGCGGAGTCCTGTGTCGTGGCCATCATTAGATGCTACGCCTGCTGCGACCCAGTGGCGCGGAAATCGACACGCCGATCGACAGCAGACGGACAGCAGCGCTCCCCTACGGTTGACGAGTGCTCACACGACTCCTCGCCCGCCTGTATTGGACGTTCAGCCGCTGGACCCTCACCGCTGAGTCGCGGCCGACTCGCCCCACGATCCTGATCGGCGCGCCCCACACGTCCAACTGGGACTTCGTACTGATGCTCGCCATCGCGTGGCGCCTGCGCATCGAGGTCCACTGGCTCGGCAAGAGCAGCCTGTTCCGCGGCTGGCGCGGCCCGATAATGCGCCGCCTCGGCGGCATCCCTGTCGACCGGGCAGACCCTGTCCGCGTCGTCAACGACGTCGTCGCCCAGGTCGAATCCGGAGGCGTGTTCGGCCTTGTGATCACCCCCGACGGTACCCGCGGCGGCAACGAGTACTGGAAGTCCGGCTTCTACAGGATCGCCCGCGAGACCGGGATGCCGGTCACCCTCGGCTTCGTCGACCGCACGACGATGACGACCGGACTCGGGCCGACGCTCGACCTCACCGGCGATGTCGCCGCCGACATGGATCGGATCCGGGCGTTCTACGCCGACAAGGCGGGCCTCCGCCCCGAACGCCGCACCGAGCCGCGCCTGCGGGAAGAGAACCCGACGAGCGACAGCTGAGCGCGGCCCCGATCAGTCGGAGTCCGCCGCATCGACCTCCGCGCGTGCCTCCGAGCGCGCAAAGGCGAGGTCGTCGTCGGACAGCGTCTCGGTCATCCCGACGACTGCTCCCGTGATGGACCGGATCTCCTCGCGCGCCCTTGCGGTCAGATGCGGTGCGGCATCGCCGAGCACGTCGACTCGGGCTTCGAGCGAGAGCTCCGGCCATCACTCACGGATCGAGGGAAGCGTCATCCGAATCTCCTCGTCGATCGTCGCGCAAGAGTCTGGACAGCATCCGGCCTCCCCCGCGAGACTGGCCCCATGGAACCCGAGGTCAGGCCGCCTGCCGCCGAACGCGATGATCTGGTCGACGGACGAGACGAGACGCGCAACGAGCGCGCAGACCGCAACTGGGAAGAACTTCTCCAGGAACTGCGGGTGATGCAGACCGGTACGCAGATCCTCACCGGCTTCCTGCTCGCCGTGGCGTTCACCCCGCGGTTCGAGGACATGGATGAGTTCCAGCGAGACGTGTACGTGGTGCTGGTGGCCCTCGCGGCAGTGGCCACGATTCTGGCCCTCGCCCCCGTGGCTCTGCACAGGGCGCTGTTCGGTCGTCGCCGCAAACCAGAACTCGTGCGGGTCGCTGCGCGGATCGTCGTCATCGACCTTGTCGCGATCTCGGCTCTCACGATCGGTGTCACGACACTCATCGTCGATTTCACGGTGAATCGCACCGCGGGTCTCATCGCTCTCGTCGCCTCAGTGGTCTTCGTCGGCGTGCTCTGGCTCGTCCTCCCCCGCCTCGTTCGGCGCGAGGCCGCGCGAGGCGGGTCGGTCGATCGGATCTGAACCGAAAGGCCGAGGAATCCTCAGCGCCCTGCCGGGGTCCGGTTCTCGGCGCTGACCATCCACGCGAACTGCTCGAGACTCTCGATGACCGCGTGCAGGATGTCCGCCGACGTCGGATCCTCTTCGTCGACGGCGTCATGGACTTCGCGGATCGTGCCGACGACGGCATCCAGTCGCGCGGTGATCAGGTCGATCGTGTCGGTGGTCGACACCTCGCCCGCCGGGAACGCGGGAAGCGACGTCGTCTCGGCGATCGTGTCGGTACGGCCATCGGGAACGGCATGCAGCGCACGCATGCGCTCGGCGACCGTGTCGCTGAAGGTCCGGGCCGCGTCGATGATCTCGTCGAGCTGTCGGTGGGTGTCGCGGAAGTTGCGTCCGACGACGTTCCAGTGCGCCTGCTTGCCCTGGAGCGACAGCTCGATCAGGTCCACGAGCACGACCTGCAGGTTGGCGGCCAGGGTCGGGGAGGCGGTGAACCCCTTCTCGGCGTTCTGCCGCCTGGTGGTCTTCGCGCCACGCTTGGACGTGCTCGCGGTCTTCGACTTCGTGTTCTCAGCCATGGGGTCCTCCTGGTGTCGGATCTGCGACGCTAGCCCTCGATCCTCCGGGATTCGAGGGGGTTGACACTCCTGTGACACAGGCCCGATGGTGGCGCAGTGATCGAACCAGAGACATCCTCAGACCAGACCGGTGACACCGGGCCAGACGTGGCGATCGCGTCGATGACCGAAGCGGATGCCGGCGAGGTGCTCACGCTGCAGCGTGCGGCCTTCGTCTCGGAGGCGCAGATCTACGGCAGTGCCGACATGCCGCCGCTGACGCAGACGCTTGCCGAGGTCGAGGCGGAGCTGCGAGCGGGAAGCGGGCTGACCGCACGCATGAACGGCCGCCTGGTGGGAGCCATCCGTTTCGTGGAGGACGACGACGTGCTGCTCATCGGGCGCATCGCGATCGCCCCAGACATGCAGGGCGAGGGCATCGGTCGCACCCTTCTCGACGAAGCTGAGCGGTCATCGAGGGCCACGGAGGCGGAGCTCTTCACGGGCAGCCTGAGCGAGGCGAACATCCGTCTCTACGAGGCGTGCGGCTACCGAGAGACGGTGCGCGTGCCCGACGGCGACGGCACGGAGCAGGTGTTCCTGAGAAAACCTCTGCATCAGGTGGGAGACCCCTCCGAACCGGGCGCGTCGGGTTGAAACGCGTCGCGGGGTGGGGAATCGTGGCCCGGACACGCCGCACCCGCGTCGTGACCGCAACCGGAAGGAGAGTCTCGTGCTCACCCTCACCGATAACGCCTCCGCAATCGTGAACACCCTCGTCAGCCGTCAGACAGACGCCACCGACGCCGGGCTCCGTATTCACTCCACGCCCGCACCAGGGCCCGACGGCGGTGCGCGCCTCGCCGTCCTCGTCACTCCCGATCCCGAGCCCGAGGACCAGGTGGTCGAGGTCTCGGGCACCCGTCTCTTCCTCGATGAGACCGCAGCCGCCGCGCTCGATGACAAGATCCTCGATGCCGGCGTGGATGACGAAGGCTCGGTGTCGTTCGCTGTGCTCCCGAAGGTCGCCTGACGAAAGAACTTCCCGGATGCCGCGGCTCGTCGAGCCGCGGCATCCGTGCGTCTGAGTCGGGTGCGCATCCGGCTCGCGTAGGTTAGAACCAGAGCCGCGATCGTCGTGGCCCGAGAAGGACCGTTCACGCGCATGAAGTTGGCACTGCTCCGTCGCTACGTCGTCCTCGCCGAGACGCTGCACTTCCCGCGAGCCGCGAAAGAGCTGGGCATCCCCCTGGCCTCGCTCTACACCTCGCTCGACAAGCTCGAAGAAGAGGTGGGCCACACGCTCGTCAACCGCGAGGGCACGCCTCGCCTGACGAACGTCGGCGAGCTGTTCCTCGTCGAGGCTCAGGCCACGGTGGCTGCCGCTCCCCCGCCTGCGCCGAAGACCGTGGCTCCGGCCGGCGGCAAGGCCAAGGCGTCCAAGGGCAAGGGACGCGCGCCCATCGTCAAGGGGCAGCCCAAGCCGTACAAGAAGCGCCAGGGGCGCTGACCCTCAGCGCTCTTCGACCTGCCCGTCCTCGACGCTCCAGCGACGGGTCGTCTGCACCGCCTCGAGCATCCGACGGTCGTGCGTGACGAGCAGAAGCGTGCCTGTATAGGACTCCAGCGCCTGCTCGAGCTGTTCGATCGCCGGAAGGTCGAGGTGGTTGGTCGGCTCGTCGAGCACGAGCAGATTGATGCCGCGCGCCTGCAGAAGAGCGAGCGCCGCCCGGGTGCGCTCGCCGGGCGAGAGCTCATCGACCGGACGCGTCACGTGGTCGGCCCGGAGACCGAACTTCGCCAGCAGCGTGCGGACCTCAGCCGATGACATCTCGGGAACCAGCGCCTCGAAGGCGTCGGCGAGCGCAGCATCGCCGACGAGCAGCGATCGCGCCTGGTCGATCTCGCCGATCTGCACACTGCTGCCGAGGGCCGCAGCCCCCTCGACAGGGGCCTGCCGCCCGAGGAGCGCTCGAAGCAGCGTGGACTTGCCCGCACCGTTGGGACCGGTGATCCCGATGCGGTCGCCCGCGTCGACCTGCAGCGACAGCGGACCGAGCGTGAAATCGCCCTGCCGGAACACCGCGGAGTTCAGCGTCGACACGACGGTGCTCGAGCGAGGCGCGGAGCCGATCGTGAACTCGAGCTGCCACTCCTTGCGAGGCTCCTCCACCTTGTCGAGGCGTGCGATCCGACTCTCCATCTGACGCACCTTCTGCGCCTGCTTCTCGCTGGACTCCATCGACGCCTTGCGCTTGATCTTGTCGTTGTCCGGCGACTTCTTCATCGCGTTCCGCACACCCTGACTCGACCACTCGCGCTGGGTGCGGGCGCGAGCCACGAGATCGGCCTTCTTGTCGGCGAACTCGTCGTACTTCTCGCGCAGGTGCCGGCGCACGACGGCGCGCTCCTCGATGTACGCGTCATATCCGCCGCCGTAGACACGGTGGGAGTTCTGCGCGAGATCCAGCTCGAGAACGCGAGTGACGCTTCGCGCCAGGAACTCTCGGTCGTGACTGACGAGCACCACGCCGCCGCGGAGTCCGCGCACGAAGGCCTCCAGCCGATCGAGGCCGTCGAGGTCGAGGTCGTTGGTCGGCTCGTCGAGGAAGACGATGTCGAAGCGCGAGAGCAGCAGAGCGGCCAATCCGACGCGGGCGGCCTGCCCGCCGGAGAGCCCCGTCATGAGTGCGTCTTCAGCGACACGTCCTCCGCTCGGAAGCCCCAGATCCGCCAGCACCGCAGGGATGCGCTCGTCGAGGTCGGCGGCACCGCTGGCGAGCCACCGGTCGAGTGCCTGCGAGTACGTGTCGGCCGGATCCGTTCCCTCCGGTGCGAGGGACGGGTCGCCCAGCGCGGCAGCAGCGGCATCCATCTCTCGTGTCGCCGCAGCGCAGCCGGTCCGACGCGCGATGTACTCGGCGACGGTCTCACCCTCGACGCGCTCGTGCTCCTGCGGCAGCCATCCGACGAAGGCATCGGTCGGGGCGAGCGAGACGGAGCCGTCTGCGGGCGCGAGGACACCCGCGAGGATCCGGAGAAGCGTGGATTTGCCCGCTCCGTTCGCGCCGACGACGCCGATGACGTCTCCGGGAGCGACGGTGAGGTCGAGGCCCTCGAAGAGGATGCGGTGACCGTAGCCACCTGCGAGATTCTGGGCGACGAGGGTTGCGGTCATCAGACCAGTCTGTCAGGCGAGCGACATGCAGTTGCCTGCCCTCAGAGCGCGACTTGATCGTGCGTGGCGAGCGCGAACCGCTGACCCGGGTACCGCAGACCCGAGAAGTACATGTTCGTATGCGCGACGATCTGCTCACCCGAGATCGGGACGCCGTCCCATTCGGTGTCGACAGTGGTGTGCGCGTCGCTCACGAGCGTGACGTCGTATCCCTCAGCAGCCGCGCGCTGCATCGTCGTACGCACGCAGAAGTCCGACTGCGCCCCCGTGATCACCAGGTGCGTCGCGCCGAGCTCGTCGAGCGTCGTTCGCAGGGTCGTGTCTGCGAAGGAGTCGCGATAGTCCTTGCGGACGAGCCGCTCCCCTTCCGCACGCAGCAAGGGCGCCGCGAGCTCCCACTCGGGCGTGCCCACTCCGACGGGGTCGTGATGGATCCAGACCACGGGGACGTCGGCGGCACGAGCGCGATCGACCAGCGCAGCGGCGCGCCCGAGCACGCCCTTCTCGTCGAAGCATCCGGGCATCACCCCGGCCTGCAGATCGATCGCGAGGACGACGGTGCGCTCCGGCGACACCATCCGGATCAGTCCCAGTCCAGGTATTCCTCGATGATCACACCGGTCTCGATCGGGTGGTGCATCGGGAACAGGTGATCGCCGGCGATCGTCTTGATGCTCGAGCGGTCGGGGATCGTCGACTGCAGCGCCTCGGCGTTCGCCGCCGGGGTGTCGGTGTCTTCAGTCCCCTGGACGATCAGCACCGGGATCGCGGGCGCCACAGGCATGTCGACGTCCTCGACGCCGAGCAGCAGAAGCCCGTTCGCGCGGTCAGTGTGTGCGGCGACCAGAGCGCGAGCGATCGTGCCTCCGAATCCGTGTCCTCCGACCCACGTGTCTTCGATGCCCACGTGGTCGATCACGGCGACGACGTCTGCGACACGCTCGTCCAAGGTCGCCTCCCCGCCGCGGTGGCCGATGCGCAGCACGTGGAAGCCCGCCTCCTCGGCGAGGTAGTGCGCGGCGACGCCGAGCACGTCGGCCGCCAGCCCCTGCTCCTGGACCAGCACGAGCTTGACAGGTCCGTCGCCCTCATCCACGAAGGGGATGGCGCGGCCCTCTGGCTCGAAGATCTGGGTGTCGGTCATGGGCGCGCGGCTCCTCGTTCGGCGTGCAGGGGTCGTGTTCCAGCGTAGTCGAGGGCGTCTAGCCGCTGTGGTCACCGAGGTCGGGCTTAGCCCGCAGAGCGTCGGCGATCTCCTCCTCCGGTCGCGGCGCGATGGTCTCGTCGACTTCGAGTTCGGGGACTGACGGCTCGTCCGGGGCGGGTATGCGCTCTTTGTGGTCAGACATGGCGAGTCCTTCGGTCGGCGGCACCCACAGCGTACGCCGTTAGATCTGGCGCTTCAGTCCGACGTGGGCGGTCTGATATCCGAGGCGGGTGTAGAAGGTGCGAGTCCGGTCCCGTGCTTCATCGGTCGTGACCTGCGACAGTCTCGCGCCCCGTGCACGACCGAACTCGTGCGCCCACTCGAGCATCGCCGCCCCCAAGCCCTGCGACCGTTTCCCTGGCGCGACTCGCAGTCCCTCGATCTGAAGTCGGGTCGAGCCACCGCGCGAGAGACCCGGGATGACGGTCAGTTGCATGGTGGCGACGATGTCGTCGGCACTGTCTCGGACGACCCCGAGGTAGTTGGAAGTGTCGCGAGCGACGGCGCTGAAGCCCGCCTCATATCGCTCGAGCTCGGCGCTTTCACGGTCCGAGCCGAACGGGTCATCCGACAGCAGCGCTGCGATGGCCCCGATGTCATCGCGGCCCGCCCGCTCGAGACGGAAGGTCCGGCCCGCCACCTGCAGCCGTCCACGGACGGACGACCGCGCGTCCGCCTGCAATCGGGCGACGAGCAGGTCGAGCCATCCGCCGACGTTGACGCGCGCCTCAGCCGTGTCTGGGTAACGGCATCTGAGGTGCAGACCCGACTCGTCCAGGATGAACCACAGCATGACGCCGTCGGTGTCGGTCGCGGCGCTGACGTACTGGGCATCCAGGCCGACGGAGTCGATCCGTACGGGCAGCCTGCGCAGGTCCAGCCACGAGATCGCGAACATCCCGGGAGCCACGGGCATGCCGCCCCACGGAGCCAGGACGTCTGCGAGCGGCCAGGCGCCGAGTTGCACAGCTTCCTTGACCGCCGCCGCCGCGTCGTGCGGTTCGGCGAGCTCCGATTCGAGGACGGAATTGGTGATGAACCAGCCCACCGAGTCATGCCAGTTCTCCTCGAAGCGGCTGTGCACCGGAAACACCGCTCGTAGCGCGGTACCCGCCAGCTCGCGGGTCACCGCGGTCATCGCGACCACGGCGCGTGCGAGGGTCGAGACGCCGTCGTCACGCGCTTGAGCAGCGAACGCCGCGGCGTCGTCGACGTCGAACACGTCGCGCACCTCGACCCGCTCTGGCTGTGGCTCGGGCGCACCCAGCGACAGCGGGAACCGCGGCATCACGCCACCGCTGTCGGCGATGATCGCTTCCCATCGCTGACGCACGCTGTCCGGAGCGGCATCCCGATCCAGCAGCGCCTGCGTGTGCTCGACGAATGCCGGAGCCGGCGTCGGCATCGGTTTCGCGCCCGACTTCCCTGCATCGAGCGCGGACAGCAGGTCACGCGCGATCACCAGCATCGACCACATGTCGACGTGCGCGTGATCCGCCGCGATCACGACCGTGAGCCCCGCGGCGGTCTCCAACACGCACAGCCGGTGCGAAGGACTCCGGTAGGGCGAACACGCGGCATCGAGGATGTCCCGCAGCGCGTCATTGACAGCCTGACCAGGGCCCACCTCATGCTCGACCCAGCTTCCGGGGCCGATCTCGATCTCGTGGAGCACCGGGACGCCATCAGCACCGGGCGCGAATGCCGTTCTCAGCGTGCCGTGACGGGCGATGACAGCCAACCAGGCGTCGGCGATCGACTCACGACGAATCTCGGCGGGCAGCCGGAACGACAGTGCCATCCAGGAGCCGGGTCGGTCGCCCGCCCCGACATGGAGTCGCTGATCGAACGAGACGGGAAGGCGCCGCCCCAGCGCAGACGCGCTCACGTCGTACCCCCAGAGCCGTCCGAACGGGAGGCGGAGGTGCGTGACGTTGGTCAGTCGCATGGGCAGTACCTTATCGGCCCCAGATAACCTGAAAACTCCACGACTGCCCGACCCGACGCGGTCAGTCACCGATCGAGGAGCCTGATGCCCACTTTCGAGGTGCCCGGAGCCGAGCTCGCCGTCGCGTTGAGCGATGAAGGCGGACACCCGGTCGTCCAGCTTCACGGCCTCACATCGAGCCGCGCCCGTGACCGGGTGCTCAGTCTCGACCTCGGTCGAGGACTCAGCGGAACTCGACTGCTGCGGTACGACGCACGTGGCCACGGCCGGTCGACCGGTCGGAAGGTCCCCGAGGACTATCGCTGGGAGAACCTCGCCGACGATCTCCTGCGAGTGCTCGACCGCTGGTTCCCTGGCGAACGTGTGCATGGGGTGGGCCCGTCCATGGGAGCCGCGACTCTCCTGCACGCGGCATCGGTCGAGCCTGATCGCTTCACGGGCCTCACGCTCATGGTGCCGCCCACGGCATGGGAGACCAGAACTGATCAGGCCACGATCTACCGAGCCGCGGCCGCGCTCATCGAATCCGACGGTGTGGAGGCATTCCTCGCGGGCACGCGCGGATCCACACCGCCCCCTGCCACCGTCGCCGCGCCGGATTCCTGGCCCGACATCGCCGATGCTCTTCTGCCGTCGATCCTTCGCGGCGCAGGACTCAGCGACCTGCCCTCCGCCAAGGACATCTCACGAATCGGAGTGCCGACGACGATCTTGGCGTGGGTGGATGACCCGGGCCACCCGCTGTCCACCGCGGAACGACTCGCCACGCTGCTCCCGGACGCGACGCTGACGGTCGCCCGTACGCCTCAAGACGTCGAAGCGTGGCCCGAGGTCTTGCGCCGCGACGTCGGACGTCGCGGCTAGGCCCGCTGTTCGCACCGAGTTCGCTCGCGCATCCACGGCATCGCGATCATCGCCGGTCGATGTCACGATCTCGGTGGTGTGCTCGCTCCGGCAGCGCAGTGATATCTTCATGCGGTGAGGCCAGAGTTCGGGGATACCGCAAACGCGACCTTCGCCGTGAGCATCGTCGTGGACATGCCGATCACCAAGCTCCATGCGCTGGACGTCATCGCTTTCGTGGCGGACAGTGCCATCGCAGACGCACGCACCGCGTCTCCTCGGGTACCGCTTTCGCCCGACGCCTGGGCAGAGGTGCAGATACCACGCTTCGCCGATCCGCCGCCGATCGCGGTCGACGTCTGCTCAGACGCAAGCGTCGATGTCGCGCGCGCTGCCGCCGACCGCCTTGCGGAGGCATTGGTGCAGGTCGGCTGGACCGTGCGTACTCGACGCAGCGACGAGATCTGATTCGCGACCCGCGGCGTCACACGAGACGCACCCGATCGCCTAAGCACTCGGGCCAGACCCCCGCTCAGTTGTTGAAGCGGAACTCCACCACGTCGCCGTCCTGCATGACGTAGTCCTTGCCCTCGAGGCGCGCCTTGCCCTTCGAGCGGGCTTCGACGACAGAGCCGGTCTCGACGAGGTCGTCGAACGAGACGATCTCGGCCTTGATGAAGCCCTTCTCGAAGTCGGTGTGGATGACTCCAGCGGCCTGCGGCGCCTTCGAGCCCTTGGGGATCGTCCAGGCGCGTGCTTCCTTGGGACCAGCGGTGAGGTACGTCTGCAGACCGAGGGTGTCGAATCCGATGCGGGCGAGCTGGTCGAGGCCCGACTCGTCCTGCCCGGTCGACGCGAGCAGCTCTGCGGCATCCTCAGGGTCGAGATCGATGAGCTCGGACTCGATCTTCGCGTCGAGGAAGATCGCCTTCGCCGGGGCCACGAGTGCCGCGAGCTCCGCCTTGCGAGCATCGTCCGTGAGAACGGCCTCGTCGACGTTGAACACGAAGATGACGGGCTTCGACGTCAGGAGTCCCAGCTCGCGGATCGGGGTCAGATCGATGCCGGCGACCGACAGCAGGACGCCGCGTTCGAGAGCATCCTTCGCGGCGACAGCCGTCTCGAGCACGACCGGCTCGATCTTCTTGCCGCGAACTTCCTTCTCGTACCGGGTGATCGCCCTGTCCACCGTCTCGAGGTCGGCGAGCATCAGCTCCGCGTTGATGGTCTCCATGTCGGATGCCGGGTTGACGGCACCGTCGACGTGCACGACGTCGTCGTCGGCGAAGCCGCGGACGACCTGCGCGATGGCATCGGCTTCGCGGATGTTCGCGAGGAACTTGTTGCCGAGGCCCTCGCCCTCGCTCGCGCCGCGCACGATGCCGGCGATGTCGACGAACGACACGGCCGCGGGGAGGATGCGCTCACTGCCGAAGATCTCGGCGAGCTTGTCGAGACGCGGATCGGGCAGGTTCACCACCCCGACGTTCGGCTCGATCGTCGCGAACGGATAGTTCGCCGCGAGCACGTCGTTCTTGGTCAGAGCGTTGAAGAGGGTGGACTTGCCGACATTGGGCAGGCCGACGATTCCGATAGTGAGAGCCACGGGGGTCGAGTCTACCTGTCGCAGATGGTTCGCCCCTGCGGATGCCCGGGATCAGCCGCGCACCGCCCGGAACGCGTGCGTGACGTAGGGAAGGTCGATGGTCGATTCCCCGTCGAGCCCGAGCTCATCGAACAGGGCGTCCATCTGGCGCGTGATCTCGGCGCGCTCGTCCGCGGGAGCGGTGATGAGGTAGCTGCGAGAGAGGGCCATCTGGTGCAGCTGAGTCCGCGTCATCGGACGGTTCCACTCCCAGCGTTGGGTCTCGACCTCGCCGAACGGCGCGGCGATCCGAGGGCCCTCGGATTCGGGGCCGTTCACCATGTTCTCGGCCGGGCTGCTGTGCATGACGTCGGTCAAGCGACGCACCCACTCGGTGCTCTCGTCGCGGATGTTCCAGATGAGACCCAGCACTCCCCCGCTGCGGACGACGCGACCCAGCTCCGCGGATGCCGCGATCGGCTCCACCCAGTGCCATGCCTGACCGAGGACGGCCGCGTCGATGCTCGCGTCCGGGAGGGGCATCTGCTCGGCCGTCCCCTGGAATGTGGGCACTCCGGGAACGCTCTGGCGCAGTGCCGCGAGCATCGCCGGATCGGGATCGACGGCGACGACCTCGGCGCCGGGCGCGTGTGAGAGTACGCGGGTGAGCTTGCCGGTCCCCGCGCCGACGTCGACGATGCGGCGCGAGTCGGTCGGCATCCGCTCGAGCATCCATGCGACCGCGTCGAACGGGTACTCGGGCCTTCCTGCCTCGTAGTTCGCGGCTTCCGCGCCGAAGGATGTCGCCCTGTCTGCACTCATATCGCCAGCCTACGGCGAGTCCTCCTCGGGGGTCCTCCTCACCGGGAGAAGGTGGATACGTGCCACTGGACTTCACCGCGATCGACTTCGAAACCGCGAACTCCAGCCCCGCCTCCGCGTGCTCCGTCGGACTCGTCCGCGTGCGTGACGGCCAGATCGTCGCCACGGCAGGATGGCTGATCCGCCCGCCCGCCGGCCACGACGAGTTCCAGGAGTGGAACACCAGGATCCACGGCATCCGCGCGCACGATGTGGTCACCGCGGCGACCTGGGTGGATCAGTTCGATCGCCTGTGCGCCTTCGCGGGTGCCGACGTGCTGGTCGCCCACAATGCAGGCTTCGACCTGAACGTCCTGCGCCGCGCGTCGGAGGCCACCGGCGGCGACTGCCCTCCGTACCGCTCGCTCTGCAGCCTGCAGGTCGCGCGCAAGACCTACGAGCTCGAGTCCTACCGTCTTCCGAAGGCTGCCGAGGCTGCGGGCTTCACCGGTTTCTCTCATCACGACGCGCTCGCAGACGCCCTCGCCTGCGCCCACATCATCATGGATGCGGCGCGGCGACACAGCGCCTCCGACGTGTTCGCCCTGGCTTCGGCGCTCAAGCTGCGGGTGACCGAGGCCGTGATCGCGACTCCGGAGCGCGCGGTCGCCTGAGTCGCAGCGGACGAATGTCCGAGGCCGAGCGCATCATGGAGCACATGGATGCTCTGACGATGATTCTCCTGCTCGCCGCTCTGGTGGCCGGCGGGGCGATCGGCTGGTTCCTCCGCGCCTCGCGCGGCGCGGCCGACCTCGCCCGGGCGCAGGCCGAACTCGCCGCCGCACGAGACGACCGCGACCGCCAGTACGACCTGTATCGGGATGCTGTCGAGCACTCCAGAGTCGAGCAGCGCGCCGAGGCGCAGCGGGTGCAGCAGCAGAACGCGGTCCTCACGGCTCTCGCCCCCGTGCGCGAGAGCCTCCAGCAGATGCAGCAGAAGGTGTCGGCCATCGAGCAGGAGCGCCATGCGCAGTTCGGCTCCCTCGCCGAACAGCTGCGGCGCGCACAGGAGTCCGACGAGGCGCTGCGAGCGACGACGGAGTCTCTCGCCGGAGCCCTCAAGTCGACCGCCACGCGCGGCGTGTGGGGCGAGACGCAGCTTCGCCGCGTGGTCGAGGCGGCAGGACTCACCCGGCACGTGGATTTCGATCTCCAGGCCACCATCTCGTCCGACCACGGTCAGGGCCGCCCCGACATGGTGATCCGTCTGGCGGGAGGCACCTCGATCGCCGTCGACGCGAAAGTGCCGCTCGACGCCTATCTCGAAGCGTCCGCGCTGCCGATCGGCGACACTCACGAAGCACAGCGCCGGGTGCACATGCAGAAGCACGTGAAGGCGGTCCGCGCACACATCGACGCTCTCGCCAAGAAGGCGTACTGGTCGGGCCTCGACGCGAGTCCCGAGTTCGTGATCTGCTTCCTGCCGAGCGAATCGCTGCTGGCCGCAGCCATCGACGAGGATCCGACGCTGCTCGACTACGCCTTCAGCAAGCGGGTCGCCCTGGCCTCCCCCGTGAACCTGTGGGCGGTGCTGAAGACCGTCGCATACACCTGGACGCAACAGGAGGTGTCCACCGAGGCGCGTGCACTGTTGAACCTCGGCACTCAGCTATACGACCGTCTCGGCGTACTCGCCGGTCACGCCGACGACCTGCGCCGAGCACTCGAGCGCACGGTCGACAGCTACAACCGGTTCGCCGGCTCGCTCGAGAGCCGAGTGCTCGTGACGGCACGGCAGTTTCCCGGCATCAGCGCGACGACGCTCGACTCAGCTCCCCCGACGATCACGGCACAGACACGCCGGTTCACGGCCGAGGAACTCGTCGAGAAGACGGCACCGCAGGATTCGGGACTACTGGCCGACGTCGGAGAGATCCGGTCACGCCTGGTCGGTCACGACATGACGCATGTGATGGCCTCGGATTCCGACGGACCCGAGACGACAGCGCGCGGCTGAGCTCAGGCGATGCCGGGCACGCCGCTCAGGAGCAGGATCACCAGGCCGCTCGTCACGACGAACGCTCCGACCATCCACCACGAGCTCAGCTCGTGACCCTCGTCGCGGCGCACGCGGAACAGCACGTCTGCGCGGCGAGCAGGATCCACGACGGCCGACGTCTTGACCACGGCCGGTCCCGGCACGCTCGACGCGATGGGTACCCCCGCCTCGTCGACGTTGACACGCATGATGCGTCCGGTGGGCGTCGTCACGATCTTGGTCGGCGCGGCTGTGGAGCCACTCGTGTGCTGCGTTGTCATCGGTCTGCCCTCCTGTGCCTGCGGTGCCTGGCGGCTCCGTCGACGGCGACAAATCCAGTGACAATTGTGACACGGCTGCTCGCGAATACCGGGCTTCCCGCTCCACGGGGCGGTACCGGGTCGGTAACGATGACCGGGAAAGCCTCAGCCGGCGAGCATCAGAGCCACTTCGACACGAGGTGCTCTGAAGCGATCCTGCGCAGTGTTCCCGATGCCCCGCGAAGCACGACGCTCTCGGTGTAGATGTAGCCGCCCTCGCGACGCACGCCGGCCACGAGCTGACCGTCGGTGACGCCGGTGGCGACGAAGATCGTGTTGTCTCCCCGCACCAGATCGTCGGCCTCGTAGACCTTTTCCATGTCGAGACCCGCGTCGATACCGCGCTGACGCTCATCGTCGTCACGCGGCCAGAGCCGCCCCTGGATGTGACCGCCGAGCGCCTTGATGGCACAGGCCGTGACGATGCCCTCAGGGCTGCCCCCGACGCCGACGCACATGTCGGTGCGGGCAGCGTGACGCGCCGCGTTGATGCCGCCGGCGACGTCACCGTCGCTCATCAGACGGGTTCCTGCGCCGGCATCCCGGATCTCCTGGATCAGCTTCTCGTGTCGAGGACGATTCAGCACCGAGACGACGATCTCATCGACCGGCTTGCCGAGCGCTCCGGCGAGCTTGCGGATGTTCTCGCCGATCGGGAGGCGGATGTCGACCACGCCCACTCCGGCGGGGCCCGTCACGAGCTTGTCCATGTAGAAGACGCTGGAGGCGTCGAGCATCGAGCCGCGGTCGGAGACGGCGATCACAGAGAGCGCGTTCTGGCGCCCCGCCGCGGTGAGCGATGTGCCGTCGATCGGGTCGACCGCGATGTCGCACTGCGGACCGGTGCCGGTGCCGACCTCTTCGCCGTTGAACAGCATCGGCGCGTTGTCCTTCTCGCCCTCGCCGATCACCACTCGCCCCTGGAACGCCACCGTTCCGAGGAACGCACGCATGGCGTCGACGGCAGCGCCGTCAGCGGCTTCCTTCGCACCCCGACCGATGAACGGCACGGCGCGGATCGCGGCAGCCTCCGTTGCTCGCACCAACTCCATCGCGAGGTTGCGGTCGGGACGAAGGGGGCTGAGATCCGCTGTGAGACTAACCATGCGGTCAGCCTAGCCATCGAGACACGGTCAACCGGGGTGTTTTCGGCCTCTCAAGGCCGAAGGAAAAGCGATTCTTAACGTGAGAGCAGGAGCAGGAGCCGCCCCGCGCTTCGCCGCCAGAAACCGAGAGCCAGCCCCGATAGAGTGACTGCTGTCCCGGCTTCCCTAATCGCAGGAGTTCTCATGCCCGTCGCCACCCCGGATCAGTACGCCGAAATGCTCGACCGCGCGAAGGCCGGCGGCTTCGCGTACCCCGCTTTCAACGTCTCCAGCTCGCAGACGATCAACTCGGTCCTTCAGGGCCTGACCGAGGCGGGTTCCGACGGAATCATCCAGGTCACCACGGGTGGCGCGGACTACTTCGCCGGTCACACCGTGAAGGCACGCGCGACCGGTGCACTCGCCTTCGCGCGCTTCGCGACCGAGGTCGCCAAGAACTACCCGATCACCGTCGCGCTGCACACCGACCACTGCCCGAAGGACGCCCTCGCGGGCTTCGTCGAGCCGCTGATCTCCGCCTCCGAAGAAGAGGTCAAGGCCGGGCGCAACCCGATCTTCCAGTCGCACATGTGGGACGGCTCGGCTGTTCCCCTCGCGGAGAACATCGAGATCGCCCAGGACCTGCTCCCCCGCATGAAGAACATCAACGCCATCCTCGAGGTCGAGATCGGCGTCGTCGGCGGCGAAGAGGACGGCGTCGCACACGAGGGCTCGAACGACGCGCTCTACACGACCTTCGCGGATGTCGACCAGGCCGTCCAGGCTCTGGGCCTCGGCGAGCAGGGGCGTTACATCGCCGCACTCACGTTCGGCAACGTGCACGGCGTCTACAAGCCCGGCGGAGTCAAGCTGCGTCCCGAGCTCCTGGGCGAGATCCAGCAGCAGGTCGCCGCGAAGTACAACACGGGCGCGAAGCCGCTCGACCTCGTCTTCCACGGCGGCTCCGGCTCGACCGACGACGAGATCGCCCTCGCGGTCGCCAACGGTGTCATCAAGATGAACATCGACACCGACACGCAGTACGCGTACACCCGTGCGATCGCCGACTACATGTTCAAGAACTACGACGGCGTCCTCAAGGTCGACGGCGAGGTCGGCAACAAGAAGCAGTACGACCCGCGCGCGTGGGGCAAGATCGCTGAGACGGCCATGGCCGCTCGCGTGGTCGAGTCCACGCGCCAGCTCGGCTCGTACGGACAGTCGAAGAGCTGATCACGTTCTGACAGAGAGATGCCCCCGACCGCTTCGGTCGGGGGCATCTCTGCGTTTCGGGCGGCTATTGGCCAGCGGTCTTGGCGACGAAGTCGATGAATGCGGGGTCGTTCATCAGCGGGATCGCGGCGCAGATCGATGCCACGAGCAGTGTCACCGCCGCGCCGGCGATCGGGACCCACCATGACGTCTTGCCCGTGCGGAGCCGACGGATCGAGAGGAACGCGGTGAGCGACCATCCTGCCGCGAGGACGATCGCGGCGGTCGTGCCCCAGAGCTTGCCCTGAGCGACGTTGGTGAACTCCCCGTCGACGCCGAGAACGCTCATCATCTCGTTCATCGTCGTCGAGAAGTCGAGATACGACAGACCGGTCATCACCACGTTGATGAGGCCATAGGCGAGCAGCGCGATCGTCACGAAACGATCGACGGGGCGTGAGCGCACGGCGGGTTCGCGCGCGGCGTCCGGTTCGGATGCCGGCGCGACCTCGACCGGGGCGACATCGGTGATCGGCGGAAGACCCGCCGCCCTCCGCTGCTCTTCGACGGTCGCTATCTCGCCGTACTGCGGCCTCTGATCGGTCATCCCGCCATGGTAGCCGTCTCAGATCGGCGGAGTTCTCAGACCGGACGCGCCCGAACATGATGGCGGCCCCGGAGAAGTGGGGACTCCTCGGGGCCGCGGACTCGGAACGCTGGGGACGTTCGTCATCCAAGTGGGTCGAGGAACGCTGGGGACGTTCCACCACCTGTAGTGCCGTTTGCACATGCGACTACATCTACACATAGTAGGAAAGCGCGTGCCGACCCGCTAGGGGCATTTCTTCAGATAGTGAACCAACAGAGGATCAGAGGGACGACTGGAGCTCCGGCTCGCCGCTCGTCAGAGTGTCCGCCCCCAGCTGAAGCGACAATCGGGTCGCAGTCTGCTTGAGCTTCGTGACCAGCCCCCGGTCCACGTGCGCGCCGTCCGCAGGAAGCGAGATCGCGAGGGACGCCACGATGTTCGGGGCGATCACAGGTACGGCGACGCAGTTGTTGCCGATCGCATATTCCTCGCGGTCCAGGGCGAAGCCGGGTGACCGCTCGAGCTCGGCCAGAAGCGCGCTCCGATCGCTGATCGTGCGCGGCGTGAGCTCCTCGAGACGGTGCCGCGAAAGGTAGTCGAGACGCTCACCGCAGGTGAGATCCGTGAGGATCTGCTTGCCGAGCGCCGTCGCATGCGCACTCGACTCGAGTCCCACCGTCAGGTCGACTCGGGGGCAGCGCACCGCGTCGACGACGTCGACCAGGTGCAGCTCGCCGTCGTGATACCTCGACAGGTACGCGGTCGCTCCCACGACCTCGGTGACCTCGCGCAGCGCGGTGCGCACGCGCGCGAGAAGCACCCCGCTGGCGTCCGGACCCGACTGGAACACCGGGAAGCTCGCGCCCAGCACGAGACCGTCCGGTTCGTTCGTCAGATACCCCTCATGGACCAGCGTGCGCACGAGGTTGTACGTCGTGCCCTGGGTGAGACCGGTGAGCGCCGCGAGCGCCTTGACCGGCACGGGGCGCGCCGAATTCGCCACGATGTCGACCAGACGCAGAGCGCGCTGAACCGAACCGATCAGCGTCGGCGTCGCGTCGATCGTGGGCACCGTCAGGCGTTTCCGCCGGAGGCGCGGCCCCCCAGCGCACGCGCATCGCGCTGACCCGAGGCATCCTGGCGGAGTTCCTTCGGCAGCGAGAACATCAGGTCCTCCTCCGCCGTCTTGACCTCTTCGACGTCGTGGTAGCCGGCACCGTCGAGTGCGTCGAGCACCTCGCGCACGAGCACCTCGGGAACGGATGCCCCACTGGTCACGCCGACCGTGGCGACCCCGTCGAGCCACTCCTGCTTGACCTCTTCCGCGTAGTCCACGCGGTACGCGGCCTTCGCACCGTACTCCAGCGCCACTTCGACGAGCCGCACCGAGTTCGAGGAGTTCGAAGATCCCACCACGATCACGAGGTCTGCGTTCGCCGCGACCTTCTTGATGGCGACCTGGCGGTTCTGCGTCGCGTAGCAGATGTCGTCGGACGGCGGATTGTGCATCTCGGGGAAGCGCGTGCGCAGACGGTTGACCGTCTCCATGGTCTCGTCGACCGAGAGCGTCGTCTGCGAGAGCCAGACGACCTTCGACGGATCCTTCACCTGCACCGTGTCGGCCTCGTCGGGAGAATTCACGATGGTGACGTGATCCGGAGCCTCACCGGCTGTCCCCTCGACCTCCTCGTGGCCCTCGTGACCGATGAGCAGGATCTCGAAGTCATCGCGGGCGAAGCGGACCGCTTCGCGGTGGACCTTGGTGACGAGCGGGCAGGTCGCATCGATCGCGTGCAGACCGCGATCGGATGCCGCTTCGACGACGGCGGGCGAGACTCCGTGCGCACTGAAGACGACGTGAGCGCCCTCGGGCACCTCATCGACCTCTTCGACGAAGACCGCGCCCTTCTCCTCGAGCTCGGTGACGACGTGGATGTTGTGCACGATCTGCTTGCGCACATACACCGGCGCTCCGTACCGCTCGAGTGCCTTCTCGACGGCGACGACCGCACGGTCGACTCCGGCGCAGTATCCGCGCGGCGCCGCGAGCAGAACGCGCTTGTTCCCCGCCACCGGGTTATCCTGAAGCCGCCCGGCCGCCCCACGTACTCGTGGGATGCGCGGAAGAGGCAGATGAACGGCAGTGGAGGTCACACTGGAATTCTACCGCCGACAACCTGAGCAGGAGCGGAAGGTGCACTGAGCGGATGACGGTCTTCGAAGCCTCGACTCGACCTGGCGAGACTCCACCGGCTGATGCGGTCGCTCCGCGCGACTCGTCGGCGGACGCCCCGACCTCGGTCGCACGGCTGAACGGGACGATCCGCGACTTCGTCGCCCGGTGGAACACCGTCTGGGTCGAAGGCGAGATCACCTCGTGGAATGTCCGCGGCGGCAACATCTTCGCCCGGCTGAAGGACACCCGCTCCGACGCTCAGATCTCGATCCGGATCTGGTCGAGCGTCCGACCGAGGATTCCGGGCGATCTCGCCGTCGGCGACCACGTGGTGGCCGCGGTCAAGGCCGACTACTTCGTCAAGGCGGGCGACTTCAGCTTCACCGTCTCGGCCATGAAGCACGTCGGTCTCGGCGATCAGCTCGAGCGCCTCGAGAAGCTCCGCCTCCAGCTGCGCCAGGAGGGCCTGTTCGATCCTTCGCGCAAGAAACGGCTTCCGTTCCTCCCGCATGTGATCGGTCTGATCACGGGTGAGCGATCCGATGCCGAGAAAGACGTGCATCGCAACGCCGAGCTGCGCTGGCCGCAGGTGCGGTTCCGCACCGAGTACGCGGCGGTGCAGGGCGACCGGTGCGTACCCGACACCCTGGCCGCGCTCGCCCGACTCGACGCCGACCCCGATGTCGACGTCATCATCATCGCTCGTGGCGGCGGAGACCCGCAGACGCTCCTCGGATTCAGCGACGAGCGCCTCGTCCGCGCCGTGGCAGCGGCATCCACCCCGGTTGTCAGCGCGATCGGACACGAGAACGACCGTCCACTCCTCGATGACGTCGCGGATCTCCGCGCCTCGACTCCGACGGATGCGGCGAAACGGGTCGTGCCCGACGTCAGCGAGCAGCGAGCACTCATCGCCCAGCTGCGTTCCCGGGCGACCTCCCGGCTCACCCAGCGACTGTCCCACGACATCGCCCAGCTCGAGCAGCTGCGCTCGCGTCCCGCGCTGCGTTCGCCCGGCCCCATCATCGACTCACGGTCCCAGGACGTGTGGCTGCTGCTCTCGCGAGGGCGCGACACGATCACGCGCCTGCACGACGCGGCCGGTCGAGAGACCAGCGAGCTGCGGGCCTCCCTGCGCGCACTCTCGCCCGCGGCCACGCTCGCCCGCGGATACGCGATCGCCCATCTCGACGGCGGCCTGATCCTCCGCGACGCGGCGGACGCGCCCGCGGGCAGCGCCCTCACGATCACCGTCGACCGCGGGTCGATCGCCGCTCGCTCGGAGGGCGAGATCGCCGAAGAGTCGACGCCTCCATCCGGCTGAGCGGCCCGCGCACACCGCGTAGGATGGAGGCGTGAGTGCGCTGAACGACACCCCTGTGAACACGCTGTCGTTCGAGGCCGCTCGCGACGAGCTCGTGAAGGTCGTCTCCGAGCTCGAACAGGGTGCCCCGACGCTCGAGCAGTCGCTCGCCCTCTGGGAACGCGGCGAGGCGCTCGCGGCGCGGTGCGAGGAGTGGCTGCTCGGCGCGAAGCGTCGGCTCGAGGCCGCCCGTGCCGCAGCATCCGATCCGTCCGACGAGGTCGAGTCATGAACAAGCCCGCTCCCATCGTCGCCGAGATCGGCCGCCCCGAGACTCCGGAGGAGACGGCCGCACGCAAGGCCGCCTTCAGCAAGGCGTATCGCTCGAGCCAGACCGTCCGCGGCCTCGTCGCGGCGCTCATCGCGACGCTCGCGATCGTCCTGGTCATCGTGCTGATCGTTCCGCGGGGAGAACCCGCGACGGCAGCGAAGATCGACATGGTCGGCATCGCCGCCGACGTCGAATCGACAGTGGACAGCCCGGTGATCGTGCCCGACCTCGGCGATTTCTGGCGCGTCAACGCGGCCGGTCTCACGAGCGGAGCGACCGCGGTGTGGGATGTGACCCTGGCCCCCTCCGCTGAGGACGAGCGCGGCTTCATCAAGCTCGCTCAGGCGTTCGGCGCGGACTCGTCCTGGGCACCGCAGCGGCTGAACGGAACAGCCCCCACCGACACGGCCTCGATCGGCGGCCTCGAATGGGATGTCTACGAGCTCGGTGATGCCGGAGCGAAGCAGAACATCACCTACGCGATCGGCACGCAGGCGGGTGACGACTACCTCCTGCTCTACGGCTCGCGTTCCGCGGACTCCACCGCCGACCTCGCCGAATCCCTCGTCCCCCAGATCCGCGAACTCTCGGAGTAGCCCTCATGACAGACACGCTCACGCCCGCCGCCGCCTGGAAGCAGATGCAGGAGGGCAACCAGCGATTCGTCGACGACGCTCCGCGACACCCGAACCAGGATGTCGCCCGCCGCAAGCACCTCGCCGCAGCGCAGCATCCGGTCGCGACCCTGTTCGGATGCTCGGACTCGCGTCTCGCCGCTGAGATCATCTTCGACCTCGGCCTCGGCGATCTGTTCGTCGTCCGCAACGCCGGCCAGGTGATCGGCGAGTCGATCGTCGCGAGCCTCGAATACGCGGTCGCCGTGCTGAACGTGCCGCTGATCGTCGTCCTCGCCCACGACTCGTGCGGCGCCGTGCGCGCCGCCATCGACGGGACCGCGATCGACGCCGCGCCCCTCCCCCCGCACATCTGGAAGCTCATCGCGCCGATCGTGCCCGCAGCCCGCAAGGTGCTCGTCGAGAACGGCGGCACGACCGTCGATGAGATCGACGCCGACCTGGTCGGCCAAGAGCACCTGCGCAACACCGTCAGCGATCTGCTGCAGTCGTCCGAGGTGATCTCCCACGCGGTCGCCGAAGGCCGCCTGGGCATCGTCGGCGCCAACTACCGTCTGGCCGAGGGCACCGCGGTGCCCGTCATCACGGTCGGAATCGACTCAGACGGAATCGACACCGAGGGGCACGGCCCCGCAACCAAGGAGGGTTCGGAATGACCGACACCGAGTACCGCATCGAGCACGACACCATGGGCGAGGTGCGGGTTCCCGTGAACGCGCTCTACGGCGCGCAGACGCAGCGCGCCGTCGAGAACTTCCCGATCTCGGGCAAGGGCCTCGAGTCCACGCAGATCGCCGCCCTCGCGCGCATCAAGAAGGCCGCAGCGCTCGCGAACAAGGAGCTCGGCACGCTCGACGGTGCCATCGCGGACGCGATCGCGCAGGCCGCCGACCAGGTCGCTTCGGGTGCGCACGACGCCGAGTTCCCGGTCGACACGTACCAGACCGGCTCCGGCACGTCGTCGAACATGAACATGAACGAGGTCCTCGCGACCCTCGCGACCCGCATCCTCGGTGCGAACGTGCACCCGAACGACCACGTGAATGCCTCGCAGTCGTCGAACGACGTGTTCCCGACCTCCGTGCACATCGCCGTCACGCAGGCGCTCATCGACACCCTGATCCCGGCGCTCGACCACCTCGCCGTCGCCCTCGAGGCGAAGGCCGAGCTGTGGAAGGACGCGGTCAAGTCCGGCCGCACGCACCTCATGGATGCGACCCCGGTCACCCTGGGCCAGGAGTTCGGCGGCTACGCCCGACAGATCCGTCTCGGCATCGAGCGCGTGCAGTCGGCGCTCCCCCGCGTCTCCGAGGTCCCGCTCGGAGGCACGGCCACCGGTACCGGCATCAACACGCCGCTCGGATTCCCGCAGAAGGTCATCGCACTGCTCGCAGCCGAGACCGAGCTGCCGATCACCGAGGCGAAGGACCACTTCGAGGCGCAGGCCAACCGTGACGGTCTCGTCGAGGCATCCGGTGCGCTGCGCACCATCGCCGTCTCACTGACCAAGATCAACAACGACCTCCGCTGGATGGGCTCGGGCCCCAACACGGGACTCGGAGAGCTGCACATCCCCGACCTGCAGCCCGGTTCCTCGATCATGCCCGGCAAGGTCAACCCGGTCGTCCCCGAGGCCGTGCTGATGGTCTGCGCGCGCGTGATCGGCAACGACGCGACCGTCGCCTGGGCCGGAGCATCCGGTTCGTTCGAGCTCAACGTCGCCATCCCGGTGATGGGTACGGCGCTGCTGGAGTCGATCCGTCTGCTCGCGAACGCCTCGCGTGTGCTCGCCGACAAGACCGTCGACGGTCTTCAGGCGAACCTCGAGCGCGCCGCGGCATTCGCCGGCATGAGCCCGTCGATCGTCACTCCGCTGAACAAGCTCATCGGATACGAGGCGGCGGCGAAGATCGCCAAGCACGCTGTCGCCAAGGGCATCACGGTGCGCGACGCAGTGATCGACCTCGGCTACGTGGAGCGCGGCGACCTCACGCTCGAGCAGCTCGACGAGAAGCTCGACCTGCTGTCGATGACTCACCCCGGTTGATCCCGACGCACTGACAGCGCCCCGATTCGCAGACTCGGTCCCGATCTGACGACTGTTCTTGATGGACAGTCAGCAGGTCGGGTCAGGGTCCGCAGATCGGGGCGCTGTCTTTTCCTGCACGGATGCAGGATACGGACCGTCGTCACCCCAGGAGCCGGGAATCGATCACAAGGATGCTCCCCCGCAGGCACTCTGTCAGTCATGCTCTCAGCCTCTGACACCATCATCCGGCTCGGCGGACTCGCCCGCGGTTCACATCTGCAGACGCTCGGTTTCACCAGGCGTGCGCTGTCCCGTGCGGTGCAGCGCGGTGAGATCGAGCGAATCCGAGACGGTGTGTTCGCATGCGGCCCGATCGATCGCGAGGTGCGCGCCGCCACGGCGCACGGAGGCGCACTGACCTGCGCGAGCGTACTTCAGTTACTGGGGGTCTGGGTGCTGATGCAGGTCTCCGCGCCCCACGTCTGGCTCGGTCGCGATCGGCACGCGCACCCTCACGACGGATGCTCGTGCGTGTCCCATTACTACCGCGGCACTGTTCCGCTCGGAATGACCTCGCTCGAGATCGCACTCGTCCACTTCCGACGGTGTGCGGGCGATGAGGCGTTCTTCGCGGCGTACGAATCCGCGCTCCGACTCAGGCTGCTCACGACGGCGGCGCGAGGTCGCATCCGCACCATGATCCCGGCCACGGCACAATGGCTCGTCGATCTCGCGCGCCTCGACTCGGACAGCGGTCTCGAATCCCTGCTGCGGCTGCGGCTGCATGTGCTCGGGATCCGGCTCGACTGTCAGGTCGAGCTCGTGGGGGTGGGACGAGTGGACTTCGTCGTCGGGGGACGCCTTGTCGTCGAGGCGGATGGCAAAGAGAATCACGTCGGCACGACCATGCGCCACAAAGATCTGGTGCGGGATGCCGCGGCGTCTGCCCTCGGATACGAGACGCTGCGCTTCGATTACGCGCAGATCATCCACGATTGGCCGACGGTGCAGGCCGCGATCATCGCCGCTCTCACTCGCGCCTGACTCCATCAGCGGACACGGTCCCGATACGCAGACGTTTCATGCAGTTGTGCCCGCAGATCGGGACGGCGTCCGCAGATCGGAACCGAGGCGGGTCCCGGGCAGACGGAAGCGGATGCCGTGAACCCCCGCGGCATCCGCTTCCGGGCGAACTCAGCTGAGCTCGCCGCCCTCCAGGAGCTCGGTGACGAGAGCAGCGATCGCGGAACGCTCCGACCGCATCAGCGTCACGTGGGCGAACAGCTCGTGGCCCTTGAGCGTCTCGATCACGCTGGCGATGCCGTCGTGACGGCCGACGCGCAGGTTGTCGCGCTGACCCACGTCGTGGGTGAGGATGACCCGGGAGTTCTGCCCCATACGGCTGAGCACGGTGAGCAGCACGTTGCGCTCGAGCGACTGCGCCTCATCGACGATCACGAACGCGTCGTGCAGCGAGCGTCCGCGGATGTGCGTGAGCGGCAGCACCTCGAGGATGCCTCGCTCGACGACCTCCTCCATGACGTTGCCCGAGACCACGGAGCCGAGGGTGTCGAAGACCGCCTGCCCCCAGGGCCCCATCTTCTCGCCCTGGTCGCCGGGAAGGTAGCCGAGCTCCTGACCGCCGACGGCGAACAGCGGGCGGAAGACGATGATCTTCTTCTGCTGCTGGCGTTCGAGCACCGCCTCGAGTCCGGCGCACAGCGCGAGCGCCGATTTGCCCGTGCCCGCTCGTCCGCCGAGAGAGACGATGCCCACATCGGGGTCTGTCAGCAGGTCGATCGCGATCCGCTGCTCTGCCGAACGGCCGTGCATGCCGAAGATGTCGCGATCGCCGCGCACGAGCTTGTACTCGCCGTCTCCCGTCATCCGTCCGAGGGCGGAACCGCGCTCCGAGTGGATGATGAGCCCCGTGTTGACCGGGAGCCCCCTGGCGTCCTCGCTGATGCCGACCTCGCTCTCATAGAGGTCGCTGATCTCGTCGCCCGAGAGGTCGAGGGTCGTGATGCCCGTCCAGCCGGAGTCGACCGCCTGCTCTGCCAGGTACTCCTCGGCACGGAGACCGAGAGATGCGGCCTTGACGCGCATCGGGAGGTCCTTCGAGACGATCGTGACATCCTGTCCGTCCTGCGCGAGGTGCATGGCCACCGAGAGGATGCGGGTGTCGTTGTCGCTGAGTCGGATGCCGGCCGGAAGCACGGATGCGTCGGTGTTGGCGAGCTCGACGCGAAGAGTGCCGCCCTCTCCGACCTCGACCGGGAAGTCGAGACGTCCGTGCTCGACGCGAAGATCGTCGAGGTGGCGCAGGGCCTGCCGGGCGAAGTAGCCGATCTCGGGGTCGTGGCGCTTGCCCTCGAGCTCGGTGATGACGACCACCGGAAGAACGACCGAGTGCTCGGCGAACCGGAAGAACGCCTGTGGATCGCTCAGCAGGACGGACGTGTCGAGCACGTAGGTCCGGAGATCCTGATCGGGATCAGCGGACGCTGCTCGCGTCGTCGTCTTACGGGTGGACTGCTGCGCGGTGCTTGCGGACTGCTGCGCTGTACGTGAGGTCACGACCCACTCCCGACCCGGGGAGAATCCCGGTTGTTCGAACGAGTCGACCAGGGGGTCACGAGTCGTCAACCTGAGGCCGACCCGACGGGCACCTTGCCCGATGACTAGAAGCTACGACCAGGTGCCGACATTGACGTGGCTCGACACGCCATCACTTCGTTACGTGTTGATTAACGGCTCGTGGCCATGCTGCCGCGAGAGTCGCCGGCTGTGCAGACCACGTCGGATCAGCGCCCGAAGCGCCGATCGCGGTCGGCGAAGTCGCGGATCGCTCGCAGGAAGTCGACCTGCCGGAGATCCGGACCGAGCGCCTCCACGAAGTAGAACTCGCTGTGCGCGCTCTGCCAGAGCAGGAAGTCGCTCAGCCGCTGTTCCCCACTCGTGCGGATCACGAGGTCGGGATCCGGCTGCCCACCGGTGTACAGGTGCTCACCGATCATCTCGGGCGTGAGGTGTGCGGCGAGATCCTCGATCGTTCCACCCGATGCCTGGTGCGCGGTCACGATGCTGCGCACCGCGTCGACGATCTCGTTGCGTCCGCCGTATCCGACCGCGAGGTTCACATGGAGTCCGGTGTGATCGCGCGTACGCTCCTGCGCGTCGTCGAGGACCCTGGCGAGTTCCGGGGGCAGGATGTCGGATCGCCCCACGTGCTTGACGCGCCAGTTCGGCTCCTGCGACAGGGCCTCGGCGAGCTCGGCGATGATCTCGATGAGATCGGCCAGCTCGGCCGAGTCGCGCTTGAGCAGATTGTCACTCGACAGCAGGTACAGAGACACGACGCGGATGCCGAGCTCATCACACCATCCGAGGAACTCCCGCATCTTGGCGGCACCGGCCCGATGCCCCTCGGCCGGAGTCGCGTACCCGAGCTGGCGCGCCCACCGCCTGTTGCCGTCGATCATCATCGCGACGTGGTGCGGCACGGACGCCGGATCGAGGTGGCGGCGGAGCCTGTTGGTGTAGAGACGGTACAGCGGCCCCCGCCCCTGACCTTCACGTGACATCACCTCCCTACGCTATCGTGCCCGGGCCCGGGCGACAGGGGGCTGACGCTCAGGATATGTACGCCGGGCGGCATGGCCCGCCGCCTAGAGTGAGGGCGTGAGCACACCCGACTCCACCGCACCCGACGTCCCCCAGCTCCCTCTCCTCGAGGAGGCGGCGCACGACGCGGCTGTCGAGATCAGACCCACCTGGCGGGGCTGGATCCACGCCGCGACCTTCCCGATCGCGATCATCGCCGGAGTCGTCCTCATCATCGTCGCGCAGGGCGGAGCGGCCAAGTGGGCCGCCGCCGTCTTCATGGCGACGTCGCTTCTGCTGTTCGGCAACTCGGCGCTCTACCACCGCTTCGACTGGAGCCCGAAGGTCAAGGTCGTCCTCAAGCGGATCGACCACGCGAACATCCTGCTACTCATCGCCGGCACGTACACGCCTCTGGCCGTGCTCGCACTGCCACCAGGCAAGGGAGCACTGCTCCTCGTACTGGTCTGGAGCGGCGCGCTGCTCGGCATCCTGTTCCGCGTCTTCTGGATCAACGCTCCGCGCTGGCTCTACGTCGCGCTGTACCTGGTGCTCGGCTGGGCGGCCGTGATGTACATGGCCGACCTGCTCGTCGCGAACGCGGCGATGATGGTCCTGGTGATCGTCGGCGGCCTGCTGTACACGGGCGGAGCCGTCGTCTATGCGATCAAGAAGCCCAACCCGTGGCCCGGGCACTTCGGCTTCCACGAGATCTTCCACGTGTGCACGGTGCTGGCATTCCTGTGCCACTGGACGGCGTGCCTGCTGATCGCTCTGGCACCCCTGTCACCGTCGCTCGGAGCCTGATCGGCTCAGCGTGTGATCAGCGCTTGTCCGGGTCGTCGTCGCCCTCGCGGACGACAGGCAGATCGGCGTCGGTCTCCGTCGCCTCGTCCGCGGCGCGGGCGGCCTCTTCCGCGGCGCGGGCGGCCTCTTCCGCGGCGCGGGCGGCCTCTTCCGCGTCGAGCTCTTCTCTGACCTCTTCGCGATAGCGGACACGACGGATCCGCCGGTTCATGTCGAGGATCAGCAGGATCACGGCGACGAGGATGATCACCACGGCGGCGAAGCCGACGAAGCCGGGCGTGACCAGCTGAGGGTCCACCGTCATCGTGGGAGTCGGCATCGGGGTCTCGGTCAGAGCAAGCACGGAGTCGGCCTTTCATGCGCAGGTCGCATAACCTGGAGTTACCAGCCTAACGACCGGAAGACCCACCCCGTGACAACCGCAGAACAGCTCGACGACCGCTACGGCCGCACCCGCAGACGACGGGGGCCCTGGATCGTCCTGATCGCGATCGCGGTGCTGATCGTCGGTGCCTTCGGCTGGATGACCGTGACCACGCAGATGAACGCGGTCGATGCCGACGATCTCGGTTTCGATCTGGTCGACGAGCACACCGTGAACGTGAGGTTCCAGATCACCGGAGTGCAGGGCAAGGACGTGGCGTGCATCGTCGAAGCCCTCGATGAGGAGTTCGGCGTGGTCGGATGGAAGGTCGTCGAGATCCCCGGCGGAGAGACGCATTCCCAGGCCCTGTCGGCGACCGTCCCCACGGTCTCGGCAGCGACCACAGGTTTGGTGAACAGCTGCTGGGTCGCCTAGACTCGTCGCAGCAAGACGACGCCCTGGCAACCTGCCGGGGCGTCTTGGCATATCCCCCGCGGATCGTCAGCGGGTACCTACCGAAGGAGCTTCGTCATGTCTACTGACGCTCAGGTTCCCTTCCTCACGCAGGAAGCATACGACCGGCTCGTCGCCGAGCTGGAACACCTGTCCACGACAGGACGCGACGAGATCGCCAAGCGCATCGAAGCGGCCCGCGAAGAGGGTGACCTCAAGGAGAACGGCGGCTACCACGCCGCCAAGGACGAGCAGGGCAAGCAGGAGGCCCGCATCCGCACCCTGGAAGGCCTTCTCAAGACGGCCAAGGTCGGCGAAGCCCCCGCGAGCCGCGGGATCGTCGAACCCGGCACCGTCGTCACCGCTGTGGTCGCCGGCGGCGAAGAGGTCTTCCTCCTCGGCAGCCGGGAGATCGCCTCCGGTGGCAGCGACCTCGATGTCTACAGCGAAGCCAGCCCGCTCGGCCAGGCGATCCTCGGTCTCAAGGTCGGCGAGAAGTCGTCGTACGAGGCCCCGAACGGTCGCTCCATCGCCGTCGAGATCGTCAACGTCGAGACCTACACCGGCTGAACCCGGTCCGGGCGATCGCGCCCGCCAGACGAAGAAGCCCCGTCCGGACGGACGGGGCTTCTTCGTCTGCTCATGCCGTCAATCCGGGACCACGATCGGGGCGAACCCGGCTCGGCGCAGAGTGTCGAGGGTGTGCTCGGAGTGCTCGGCACCGCGCGTCTCGACGCTGAGCTCGAGGAATACCTCGCTGATCTGCAGTCCGTGGCCGTGGCGGGTGTGCATCGCCTCGATCACGTTGGCGCCCGCCTCGGCGATGAGCTCGGACACACGCGCGAGCTGACCGGGGCGGTCGGGCAGCGGGATACGGATCGTGAGATATCTGCCGGAGGCTGCGAGGCCGTGCGAGACGACGCGCTGCAGCAGCAGCGGATCGATGTTCCCGCCGGAGACCACCGCCATCGTCGTGCCGCTCGCCTTCACCTTGCCCGCGAGGATCGCCGCGACTCCCACCGCGCCGGCGGGCTCCGCGATCACCTTGGACTGCTCGAGCAGCACGAGGATGGCGCGAGCCAGGTCGTCATCCGTGACCGTGACGACCTCGTCGACGAGGTCCTTGATGATCTCGAACGGGATGGCGCCCGGTCGCGCGACCAGGATGCCGTCGGCGATCGTCGGCTTCGTCTCGATGTCGACGGGATGGCCGGCTTCGAGGGACGGCGGCATCGCCGCGGCGTTCTCGGCCTGGACGCCGATGATGCGGACGGTGCGTCCGAGCTCTGCGGCCTTGGCCTTCACCGCCGCTGCGACGCCGGCGATGAGGCCTCCGCCACCGATCCCGATCACGATCGTGTCGACGTCCGGCGCGTCCTCGAGCAGCTCGAGACCGAGCGTGCCCTGACCGATGACGACATCACGGTGGTCGAACGGATGGATGATCACGGCTCCCGTGCGCTCGGCGAACTCGGCGGCCAACCGCAGCGAAGTGGCCACGGTCTCGCCCTCGAGCACGACCTCGGCGCCGTAGCTCCTCGTCGCCAGCAGCTTGGGCACCGGGATCCCCAGCGGCACGAAGATGGTCGCCGGGATGCCGAGGGCCTGCGCCGCGAGGGCGACGCCCTGGGCGTGGTTCCCGGCAGAGGCGGCGACCACGCCGCGCGCGCGTTCTTCGGTGCTCAGCTGCGAGAGGCGATACGCCGCGCCTCGGATCTTGAACGAGCCTGTGCGCTGCAGGTTCTCCATCTTGAGCAGCACCGGTGCGCCGAGGATGTCGGACAGGGCCCGAGACGGAAGGGTCGGCGTGTGCGTGATCACCTCAGCCAGACTCTGAGCAGCGCTCTCGAATTCGGTCAGGCTGGGGACTGCGCTCATCGATTCCTCCGTGTCCGCTCGCGCGGAACTGTACTCCAGATAAGGTCTGCGTCGGGTTGATCGCCGGTGCGCCAGGAGCCGGTGCTGACGGTGACCGCCGCGACGTTCACGAATGCCGCGAGCGGCACGGCGAACAGCGCACCCGGGATCCCGCCGACCATCGAGCCGCCGGCGACGACGAGGACGACGGCGAGCGGATGCACCTTCACGGCCGAGCCCATCAGGATCGGCTGCAGGATGTGGCCCTCGAGCTGCTGCACACCGAGCACCACCGCCAGCATCGCGAGCGCGATCCAGGGGCCGTTGTAGACGAGGGCGAGCAGCACCGCGATCGCACCGGTGACGACGGCACCGACGATCGGGATGAAAGAGCCGAGGAACACGAGCACCGCGACGGGGATGGCCAACGGGACGCCGAGCAGGGCGGCGCCGACTCCGATGCCGACGGCGTCGATCGCCGCGACGAGCAGCTGTGTGCGGGCGTAGTTGACGATGGTGGCGAAGCCGTTGCTGGCGGCCGCGTCAGCGGCAGGGCGAGCGGCCCGCGGGAAGAGACGCAGGGTCCACTTCCAGATGCCCCGGCCGTCGGCCAACAGGCAGATGAGGATGAAGAGCGAGAGCACTGCCCCCGTCACCACGTGCGCGGCGGTGGTGCCGACCGCGAGGGCGCCGTTCAGCAGCGCCTGCGTCTGCTCGTTGATGATCTGGAGGCCCTGGTCGATGTAACCCTGGATCTGCGACTCGCTGAGGTGCAGCGGTCCGTCGAGGAGGAACGTGCGGAACTCCGCGATGGCCTGAGAGCTTCGCTCCTGCACATCGGGCAGCTGTGCGCGGACCTGCCAGATCACGAGCCACATGAGCAGGGAGACGATCGCGAGCGTGCCGATGATCGAGAGGGCGACGGCCAGCCATCGCGGGAACCGATGCCGCAGCATCCATTGGAAGCCCGGCCAGAGCAGTGCGGTGATGAGGATGCCGACCATCAGCGGGATCACGAGCAGCTTGAGTTCGATGACGAGCCAGATGAAGCCGGCCACGACCGCGGCGATCAGCAGCACGCGCCAGGCGTAGGCCGCGGTGACACGCAACCCGACGGGCACTGCCTGGTCGGCCTCCGTGGTCACGGTGCGATCCGTCACCTCCGGGCGCGGACGGAAGAGATCCCTCAGCCTCGGACGCTGCTCTTCGCTCATCGCCCAAGTCTACGGCGCTGCCGTCGGACGCCATGACGGCGGGCGTCGATGTCCGTCACCGGCGATACGCTGACGACGTGACCGACACCCTCAGCTCCGCCCAGGCGCGTCGAATCGCGCTGGCCGCACAGGGCTTCACTCGCGCCCGCCCGAGCTCCGTGACCGCACGGCACGTGCATCGTGTGATGGACAGGCTCGGTGTGCTGCAGATCGACTCGGTCAACGTGTTCGCCCGCTCGCACTACCTGCCGCTGTTCTCCCGCCTGGGGTCATACGATCCCGCGCTGCTCGATCGGGTCTTCCACTCGCGCACGACCCATTACGTCGAGTACATGGCTCACGAGGCGACGTTCATACCGATCGAGGACTGGCCCCTCTGGCGGTTCCGTATGGACGACTTCCGTGCCCGGTGGGCGGGGCCGGACTCCTGGATGAGCAGCAACGCCCGCACGCTGCGGTGGGTGAAGGACGAGCTTCGGGAACGCGGACCGCTGCGCCCCGCGGACCTCCGAGCCGATGCTCCGCGGGAACGCGGCACCTGGTGGGACTGGGATGACGTGAAGCTCGCGCTCGAGCACCTGTGGCGCACCGGCGACGTGGCCATCAGCGGCCGCAAGGGGTTCGAGCGCAGCTACGCCCTCGCCGAGCAGGTCATCCCGGAGGCCGTGCTCTCGCAGCAGGTCCCCCGCGATGAGGCGATCCGTGAGCTCACTCGCCGTGCCGCACGGTCTTCCGGCGTCGCGACGCAGTCCGACCTCGCCGACTACCATCGCATCCGCGACCGCGCGGCGGTGTCGCAGTCCATCTCAGACCTCGTCGATACCGGCGAACTCCTCCCGGTCGCCGTGCAAGGGTGGGAACGCGGCGGTCGCCCGCTCCCCGTGTGGCGTCACCGCGAGGCCGTGCTCCCCCGCAGGGTCGACGCGGCTGCGCTGCTCACTCCCTTCGACCCGGTCGTCTGGTTCCGCGACAGGGCGCTGCGCGCGTTCGATCTCGACTACCGCATCGAGATCTACGTCCCCGCCGAGAAGCGGCGATACGGCTACTACTCGCTTCCGGTGCTCGTCGGTGATCGGATCGTCGCGCGGGTCGACCTGAAGGCGGACCGATCGACCTCGACGCTGCAGGTGCAGTCGGCCTGGTGGGAGCCTCAGGCCCGGCCCTTCGACGACGTCGAGCGGATCGCACAGGAGCTGGTGCTCGCGGCTTCCTGGCAAGGGCTCGAGCATGTGTCGGTGTCGGGCTGGGGCACGGCATCCGACGAGCTCCACTCCGCGCTCTCGGGACTCGCGGGCGCGTCGGTGAGCCGCCACGTCCACGCCCGAGAGCCCGTCGCATGAATCGGCGCCTCGGGTGGTCGATCGCCGTGACCGCGGCGATCCTTGTCGTACTCGCGGTGGCGACCTGGCTGTGGCTGTCCGCGAGCGCGACGGCTCCCACCGAGACGGACCCTCGGCCCGACGCCACGCAGTCCCCGACGCCGCTGGCGACGACGGAGGTGCGAGACCGCGCGCAGCAGCAGCTCGACGAGCACCTCGAGGACTGCACGGTCGATGCGGACGCCGTTCCCGAAGGCTGCGGCATCCGGATCCCCTGGGGTACGGAGTTCGCCGCGGTCGACGGCATCCGCTTCCGGATCGACCGTCTGCCTGTGCTCGAGATCACCGATGACGGTTTCGTCGCCGACGGCGGCATCCTCATCGCGACGGTATCGGGCACGGGACAGGACGGAGCTGCGAGAACCGAGACCTACCGCACCGAGTCGTGGAGCCTTCGCGGTGATGTGACCGTCGACGGCACCGAGGTCGATGTCGACGTGTGGTGACCTTCTCGTCGGCCGAGTGCACACAAGAAGAAGGCCCGATGCGCTGCTGCGCATCGGGCCTTCTCACGTCAGAACTGCACGCGTGGTGGTTCTGAGATCGCACCGCTGTCTGCGACCTCGAAGAACTCGCGCTCGGTGAATCCGAGGCCCTTGGCGAAGAGATTGTTCGGGAAGACCTTGATCTTGGTGTTCAGCTCACGGACGCCGCCGTTGTAGAACCGTCGCGCCGCCTGGATCTTGTCTTCGGTGTCGACGAGAGCCTGCTGCACCTGCAGGAAGTTCTGGCTCGCCTGCAGCTGCGGATACGCCTCCGCCACCGCGAAGAGGCTGCGAAGTGCCTGCTGCAGGTGTCCCTCTGCGATTCCCGCCTCACCGGGGCCACCGGCCGACAGCGTCTCCGCACGCGCGCGGGTGACGTTCTCGAAGACCGCCTTCTCATGCGAGGCGTACCCCTTCACCGTCTCGATGAGATTCGGTATCAGGTCCGCTCGACGCTTCAGCTGCACGGTGATGCCGCTCCACGCCTCGTCGACGCGCACGTTCAGCTGCACCAGCGAGTTGTAGGTCGCCCAGAGGTAGATTCCGATGAGCAGAATCACACCGACGACGATCAGTACCGGCACGAGCCATTCCATCAGAGGCCCACCCTTCCTCGTGTTTGTCTCATCCTATCGGCGCAGTCTGCGCGTCGACTGGGTGCGACGCCCTCGCGACGGTCGGCGATCGGGATCACTCTCCGAGGACTCGGTCGAGGTATCGGTTCGTGAACCGACGATCGGGGTCGAGCCGGTCGCGGAGAGCGACGAAATCGTCGAAGCGCGGGTAACTCTCGCGAAGCCGGTCGGCGCCGAGCGTGTGCAGCTTGCCCCAGTGCGGGCGGCCACCGTGCTCGAGCATGATCTGCTCCACGGCCTCGAAATACGCCGTCGGATCCGCGCGCCAGTAGCGGTGGACCGCGATGTACCCACTGGCTCGTCCGTATGCCGTCGACAGCCACCTGTCGTCCTCCGCGGCGAACCTCACCTCGATGGGGAACTCGATGCGCCAGCCGCGTCGCTCGATCAGCGCCCGCACGGCACGGAAGGCCGGGACGACGTTCTCGGCGGGGAGCGCGTACTCCATCTCTCGGAACCGAACCGTGCGGCTCTGCGTCAGCACGCGATGCGACAGGTCCGTGTACTGCCGATCACCCGTCAGCTTCACCGCGAGCCTGTTGAACGGCGGCGTGATCACGGGGGCGATCTGTCCGGCGGCGCACACCGCGCGATAGACCCCGTTCGAGAGCAGCGTCTCGTCGATCCATCGGCCCACCGTCGGCAGCGGCTGACGTCTCGTGGACTCCGGAACGCGCGTCTGTCTTTTCGTCAGCGCGACGTCGGTGTGCGGGAACCAGTAGAACTCGAAGTGATCTGACGCGGCGACACGGTGCGCCAGCGTCGCCAGCACGTCGTCGAGCGGAGCGGGCTCATCGATCGCCTTCAGGATGAAAGCCGGAACACACTGCAGCGTGACCTCGACGAGGATCCCGAGAGCACCCAGACCGAGCGCCACAGCCGGCAGCAGGTCGGTGTTCTGCTCGGCGTCCACGCGGAGGAACTCGCCGGTGGCGGTCACCAGGGTGGCACCCACCACCTGAGCGGCGAGGCCCCCGAACGACGCTCCCGTCCCGTGGGTTCCGGTCGAGATCGCGCCGGAGATCGACTGCCGATCGATGTCGCCCAGGTTCTCCATCGCGAGACCGTACGGAGCGAGGAGTCCCGGGATGCGGTGCAGCCGAGTGCCCGCGAGGAGAGTGACCTGCCCGGTGGCCTCGTCAGCCGAGACCAGCCCCTGCATGTCATCGAGTTCGAGCAGCACCCCCGGCGCCACGGCGATGCCGGTGAAGCTGTGCCCTGCACCGACCGCCTTGATCGTGAGCCGCTGCGCGACCGCCGCCTTCACGGCGCGCTGCACCCCCTCGGGTGTGCGTGGTCGCTCGACCCGGAGTGGCTTGACCTGCGCCGATCGCCCCCAGTTCTGCCAGGTGCCACCGATTCTCGTCACAGGAACGCCTTGCCTTCGCCGCGATAGGTCGGCAGCTCGTCGATGATCTCGTCACCGGAGACCAGGTGATACCGTTCGATCCGCTCGGCGGGCTCGCCGCTCTTCGCGTGGCGGAACCAGACGCGATCACCGACGCCCAGTCGTTCCGCCGACCGGCCCTGCAACGGCGTCTGCACCTCACCCGCGGCCTCACGGGAAAGCGTGCGCAACCCCTCCGGCCAGACGGGAAGCGGCTGACGCGAGCCGACCGCGGGACCGGAAGCGATCCACCCGCCGCCGAGCACCGTGGCGATGTCCGCTGCAGGCCGCCGCACCACGTCGAACGCGAAGGCCGACGCCGGAGCCGGCCGGAACGAGCGATACCCGTCGAAGAGATGCCCTCCGAGCAGCCCGCTGCCTGCGCTCGCCTCCGTCAACGACTCGTCACTGCCGGTGAACTCGAGAGACCCCGTGCCACCGCCGTTGAGGAACTCCAGCGGAGCGATCCCGGACAACGCGGCGACGATCGCCGCCCTGCGCTCACGGAGCTCGGCGCGCGACCGTGCCTGCATGAGCCGGATGACCGGCGCATCCGGTCCGGCGTTGTCTCCCTGTCCTGCGATCTGTGCCTCATACATCTGGAGGCCGACGAGCGAGAACCCTGGACGACGCACGATCTTCCGCGCGAAGGCGGCGACCTCGCCCGCGGTGAACAGCGCCGACCGTCGCACTCCGATGTGCCCGAGTGCGGCGGAGCGAAGCGACGCATCGGCGTCGATCGCCACGCGGACGTCCGGTCGACTCCCAGCCGGTGCGACGCTGTCGATGATGTCGAGGTGTGCGGGGTCGTCGACCATCAGCGTGATCCTGCGCGCGGCATCCTCCGAGGCGAAGAGCTGCGCGAGCCCGGCTCTGTCGACGGTCGGATATCCGAGGACGATGTCGTCATGCGTCTCGGCGAGCCACAGCGCCTCGGCGAGGGTGAAGGCGAGGATCCCGCGGTACCCCGGCAGCTGCAGCACCGCGTCGAGCACCGACCGCACGCGAACCGACTTCGAGGCGACGCGGATCGGCAACCCGCCCGCGCGCACGAGCAGATCCATCGCGTTGTGCCGCAGCGCCTCGCGATCGATCACCGCCACAGGAGCAGGCAGGTGGCCGGTCGCGGCGGACAGCCGCGGCCAATATCGTGACGGGTCCTGCCACTCGGGGGAGACGGTGGAGCGTCTCTTCTCGGGGCTCAGATCGGCGGTGAGGTCGAGCACTCCCCCACCTTATGGCTTGCGCGTACTCAGATTCACTCTTTGCGGGATCGAGTCGCAGGGGCCGCTCACGTGCCCACCTCGAATCCCCGCGCGACGTCCGCCCTGAATCCCAATACATTAGCTGGATATCGCGTCATGAACCGCGCAGATCCCCGTCTCTCTCACTGAAGCGGTCGCGAGACCGCCTCACCGGCCGTGTCAGGCCGGTTGCCGGGGGGTAGCGATGCTGTCTCAGCAGCATCAAGAGAGAGACGGGCGCTGAGAAGCCCGTCTCTCTCGTCACGTCGGGGAGAATCCTGGAATCACAAGAACTTGGACGGTCTGCGTCATGAACCGAGTGCGCACGGGTCTTGCATGATGGACCGTTCCGGAGCGGTCCCCAGCACCTGCCGTCGACCCGCCTCCCCGTGGTCGTGTGCCGTTCAGATCGGGTGCTGAGGTGTCGGGTGCCCCCTACGGGCGCCCGACACCGACTCCCGCGTGTACTCTGAGCGCACGGTCAGCGCTGAACGCCCCCGTAGCCCAATGGCAGAGGCAGGCGACTTAAAATCGCTTCAGTCTGGGTTCGAGTCCCAGCGGGGGCACCAGCGGCACCGTCATTCGCGTGATCCGTCGGCGCGCATCGCGGCAGACCGCGAGCCACGGGCGTCGCGCACCCGGCGCAGGATCAGGACCGCGAGTGCGACGGCGATCGCGGTGTACACCGCGTAGTCGAGGTATCCGAGGACATGCTCGAGCTGCTCGTGCTGAGTGCCGAGAGCTGCCCCGACCCCGATGAGCAGTGAGTTCCACAGGCCGCTGCCCACGATCGTGTACGCACTGAAGCGGAGCAGATTCATGCGCGTCGCGCCGGCCGGGATCGAGATCAGGCTGCGCACCCCGGGAACCAGTCGGCCGACGAGGATGGTCCACGCTCCGCTGCGCTCGAACCAGCGCACGCCACGCTTGAGGTCGGCGCGGCTCACCAGCTTGGTTGCCGAGAGCAGCCGCACCGCTCGATCCACCCCGATGGCGGACCCGAGCCAGTAGAGCAGGAGCGCACCGATCCACGACGCGAGGGTGCTCCAGACGATCAACCAGCCGAGGGTGAGGTCGCCGCTCTGGCTCAGATAGCCCGCGAACGGGAGGATCACCTCGCTGGGGATCGGCGGGACCAGCACCTCGACGAAGACGAGCACGCCGACTCCGATGTCGCCGAGCCCGGTGAGGACGTCGGCGGCGAAGCCTGTGAGCCCCGAGAAGCCGTGGTCGGAGGCCGAGGCGTCGACAGCCGCCGAACTGAGAGGCGTCATCGGCCGAACAGATCGCCGATTCCGGGGATGCCGAGGTCGCCGAGGCGCTGCCCCCACTCGCTCGCCGTGTCACCGAGACCCGACACCGTCTCGCCCGCCGACCCGAGGACCCCCTCGGCCGCGCCCGCGAGCTCCTCCCCTCCGAGCCCGCTCGCGATCGCTTCGACGTCGATGCCCTGCGCCAATGCGTCGAAGTCCACTCCGAGACCGGCCGCCTGCTCGAGAAGGGGAGCTGCGACCGCGCTGCCGACCGCTCCGATCGCGACGACGCCCAACGCTCCCGCCGCGGCTCCTCCGACAGCGCCGGCCGCACCGAATCCGCGCACGCGCGAGAGCAGCCCCCGCATGCGACCGGGCCGCGATGCCTCGGAGCGCCCTGCAGCGCGAGCCAGATCGTCGGGAGACGAGGATGCCGGTCGCTCCCCCGGCGCGAGTTCCGCCGTCATCCGCTCCTGCACCTGCACTCGTTGCGCGGGCGTGAGCCGGGCGAACGCCTCCCGGTGGATCTGCTCGACTCGATGGGGGTCGGCCGTCTCGAGCAGATAGTCGTACCGCGCGATGGCCGCGCGATCGGCATCAGACCCCGCCCTCGTGCCCCCGGCTCCGGGGCGATCGGCGTACGCGCGTCCGGCGGCCGGCGGCGCGTAGGGATCACGACTCGCGTGGTGCGCGGGCGGCGGCGCGTATCGATCGCGCTCGGAGGGACGCCGACCCGGCACCTGCGGCGTTGCGCCTGCCTGCGAGCCGGACCGGTCGTTGCGGGATCCGCTCTCGTCGAGATCGAGAGCGCGAGCGGCCATCCCGAGCAGTCGGTTGAGTTTTCCCATGGTGTCGATTCCTTCGTGGAGTGTGGACGGCCACGGGACTCGACAGTGGTGCGAAGAGGGTCCTCGGCCGTCCGCGAATACGGACGCCAGGTCTCCTCCACCCTCACGGGCCGGTGGGCCGGGACGAGATGTCCGTAATGACGACTCCACCGCAGACGGGAGTACTCCCCTTGCTCCACCGACGGTAGCAAGCGTCCCTATGAGCTCGGTGCGAGCCGCGCCGATCGTCCGTCGCAGACGACGAACGCCCCGACTCCAGGGAATCGGGGCGTTCGGCGACACGGACTACTTGGTGGCGGCCGTCTCGGCAGGCTTCTTCGCTGCCGGCTTCTTGGCTGCAGGCTTCTTGACTGCGGCCTTCTCGCCGGCGGGCTTCTCATCGGCGGCCTTGTCGACGGCCTTCGCCTGCTCCGCAGGCGCCGTGACCGCGGGGGCCGGAGCAGCGGCGGCAGGACGCGGACGTGCGGCGAACTCCTCGAAGACGTAGCGCGGGTTCTGCACGGTCTCGAGGTTCACGAGGTCGCGGCCGAGCCACAGGTTGTTCCACCAGCCCCAGACCACACGGAACTTGCGCTCCCACGTGGGCATCGCGAGGCCGTGGTAGCCACGGTGCGCGACCCAGGCGACGAAGCCCTTGAGCGCGATCTTGCCGGACTGGAAGACACCGTTGTAGAGCCCGAGGCCTGCGACGGCGCCGAGGTTCTTGTGGAAGTACTCCTTCGGGTCCTCACCACGCAGCACGGCGACGAGGTTCTTCGCGAGCAGCTTGGCCTGACGCACCGCGTGCTGGGCGTTCGGCACGCAGAAGCCGCCGACGCCACCACCGGAGAGGTCGGGAACCGCCGAGACGTCACCGGCTGCCCATGCACCCTCGACGAACGCCTCGGGCGTGCCAACGCGCAGGTCTGCGCGGGTCTGGATGCGACCACGCTCTTCGATCGGGAGGTCGCCGCCGCGCACGACGGTCGGGTTGGCCATGACACCGGCGGTCCAGACGATGAGGTCGGTCGGGATGACCTCACCCGTCGAGAGCTCGACGTTGCCGTCGACCGCGCTGGTGAGCTGCGTGTCGAGGTGCACGTTGGCACCGCGCTTCGCGAGGTCCTTGAGCACCCACTCGCTGGTCGGCAGCGACACCTCGGGCATGATGCGGCCCATCGCCTCGATCAGGTGGAAGTGCGTGTCTTCGAAGCTCAGCTGCGGGTACTTGCCCACGAGCGAGGATGCCAGCGAACGCAGCTCGGCGAAGACCTCGATGCCGGCGAAGCCACCACCGACGACCACCACCGACAGCAGACGGTCGCGCTCGGGGCCCGCAGGCAGGGACGCGGCCTTGTCGAAGTTCGACATCAGGCGGTCACGGATCGCGACGGCCTCTTCGATCGTCTTCAGACCGATCGCGTTGTCCGCGATGCCCGGGATCGGGAACGTGCGCGAGACCGCGCCCGCGGTGACCACGATCTGGTCGTAGGCGAACTCGTACGGCTCGCCCACCGGCGGCGTGATGGTCGCGACCTTCTCGGCGTGGTTGATGCCGGTCACCTTGGCGTTGAGGACGTTCGTGCGCTTGAGGTGACGTCGGTGAGCCACCACCGAGTGGCGGGCTTCGATCGAGCCGGCGGCCACCTCGGGAAGGAACGGCTGGTACGTCATGTACGGCAGCGGATCGACCATGGTGACGTCTGCTTCACCCTTGCGAAGGTGCTTCTCCAGCTTCCACGCCGTATAGAAGCCTGCATAGCCTCCACCGACGATCAGAATCTTGGGCACAGTGCTGTTCTGAGGCACAGGGGAACAACTCCTCGGGAGTCAGGGATGTGGCGTGCGAGCGCGCGCCGATCGGATGCGCCGGGCAGCTGCGGTGACGCCAAGCGCTACCAGGATACCAGGGACTGTGAGTGCAATCAGCGGCAGGGTACCGTAACGCAGCGTTTCAGCGCTGGGAAGCAGCGGTGAAACGGGTTCGCTCGGCGCGTCGGCCGCAGGCAGCGGGGGCACTTCGACCGGTGTGACCGTGGGCTCGGGTTCCGGAACGGACTCGGCCCTCCGGTACAGCCGGACCCACTCGGCGAGGTCGCCCATCGGGTTCTCGTCCACCTTCGCGACGTCTGCACTCACGGCGGCATCGGCGTCGACGAGACCGTACCCGTAGAGCGGATCCGGCAGCTTCGTCGTTCCCGGCACAGGGATCGCCGTCTTGATGATGCGGTTGATCACGTTGGCCGCGTCGAGATCCGGATGCGCCGACCGGATGAGTGCCGCGATGCCTGCGACGATCGGTGCCGCACCGCTGGTGCCGCTCCACGAAGCGACCTTGCCGTCGGCGGAGACGCCGATCAGGCCCTCACTGGGCGCGGCGATCCCGATGGTGATGCCCTGCGTCGATGCCTCGACGCTGGCGGTGCCCGTCTGGTCGACCCCGCCCACCGTCAGCACGCCGGGAATCGTCGCGGGCGCACCGATGATGTTGGTCCCGCTCCCCCTGTTCCCCGCAGCGACCACGACGACGACGTCGTGGTCGAACGCGTAGAGGAAGGCGTCATCCCAGCTCTTGTCCCAGTCGAGCGTGTTGGTCGTGAACGAGAGGTTGATGATGTCGGCACCGTGATCGACCGCCCAGTGCATGGCCTTCGCCACCTGGTCGGTGAACGGGACGGCCGCGGCGGCGCCGAAACCGACCGAGATCGACAGCAGATCGGCCTCCGGCGCGACCCCGATCATTCCCTTGCCGTCGGCAGCCCCGCGGCCCGCGGCGAGCGACGCCACCCACGAGCCGTGATTCCCGTCGATCGCGCCGACCGGGGTGCGTCCGTCGGGGGTTCCGGTGCCGGACACATCCGTGCCCCCGATGACCGCCTCGTCGAAGACGCCGGGCACCTTGCCGATGCCGGTGTCGATGACCGCGATCGTCACGCCGTCTCCGCGCGTCGTCTGCCACGCATCACGGATGCCGGCGCCGTCGAGCCAGTACTCCGAGGCGCGTACCGGGTCCGCCGGGTCGTCCGGTACGGGAGGCGGAGTGGCCGCGGCCCCCAGCAGCAGGACGGATGCCACGACGGTCGCCGCTGCGACGCCGTTGCGCAGCATCCGACCCGGCTTCATGCCGACGACGCCTCGGCGTCGCGCAGTGCCGCACCCGGGTCGTCGCATCGGCACCGCTCGGGCGACCAGCTCGAGCGCTCGAGCGCCAGGTCGCCGATCGGATTCACACCGGGCCCTGCGGCCAGAGCGTGACCTGCCAGAGCGTGGAGGCACTTCACGCGTGTGGGCATGCCGCCGGCGGAGATGCCGTCGATCTCGCTCACTTCGCCGAACTGCACGCGGTCGCTCAGATAAGCCCGGTGCGCTGCGAGGTAGGCCGCCGCGATGTCCTCGTCGTCGGCGAGAAGAGCGGCGAGCTCGGGCATGACCTGAGTCGCCTCGAGCGTCGACATCGCCGCGGTCGCCGCAGGGTGCGTCAGGTAGTAGAACGTGGGGAACGGCGTGCCGTCGGTGAGTCGGGGCGCCGTGGCGACGACCGTCGGGTTTCCGCACGAGCAGCGCGCCGCGATGCCGACGACGCCTCGAGCCTGCCTTCCCAGCTGGGCCGACACCACAGCGAGCTCGGCGGTCGTGGGGGCGGGGTATGGCGGCGTGGTCACCCCACCAGCGTACGGGAGACGCCCGGGAAGATGCTCGGAGGCCTCGCCCCGGCGGGATGTGGCGACGCTCAGCGGCCGACTGTGGCGGTGTCGCTGAGTCCGGCGGCCGTGAGGGTGCGCAGCAGCTGCGGCATCCAGTCCGATGGCGTCTCTTCGAGAGTGTCGCTGACCGGGCCCTGCTGCTGCGGAAGCGCCGCAGGGTCGAGGTCGTTGTCGATCAGGTAGACGACTTCGCCCGGCTTGACGTAGTACAGACGCTCACGAGCCTGGGTGGTGATGTACGCCGGATCCTCCCAGCGCTCGCGCTCCTTCTCGAGCGCGGTGATCTCGTCTTCGGACACCTGGATCGACTGCTCGAGTGAGGCGATCTTCTGTCGCTGGTCGATGAACGTGCCGAGCGTGGGGACGAGCACCCATGCCCCGAGGACGACGAGCGACAGCATGATGACGGAGAAGGCAGAGAGTCGGATGCCGGAGGCCCACTCGCGCACGTCGACACGGCGGTCCTGAGTGTTCCTGCTCGTCGCGGTGCGCGAGGGTCGCGAACCTGCGGTCCGCGTCGTCGCCTTCGTCGTCTGGCCTGCGGGCCGCGAGGGGCCCGCAGACGCCGAAGGAGGAGCCGGTCGTCGTGCCACGGCTCCTCCTCCGTACGTGCCGCTCACGCGGCGTGTGTCTGTCTCAGCTGCAGTCAGCCCTGGTAGCGCGGGAACGCCGAGCGACCGGCGAAGACCGCCGCGTCGCCCAGTTCCTCTTCGATGCGCAGAAGCTGATTGTACTTGGCGACGCGCTCGCTGCGAGCAGGCGCACCCGCCTTGATCTGACCCGCGTTCGTGGCGACGACGAGGTCGGCGATCGTGGTGTCCTCGGTCTCGCCCGAGCGGTGCGAGAGCATCGCCGTGTAGCCCGAGCGCTGCGCGAGGCTGACCGCGTCGAACGTCTCGGTGAGCGTTCCGATCTGGTTGACCTTGACGAGCAGCGAGTTGGCGACGCCGCGCTTGATGCCGTCGGCCAGGCGGGTCGGGTTCGTGACGAACAGGTCGTCGCCGACGAGCTGGACCTTCGAGCCGAGTGCGTCGGTGAGGAGCTTCCAGTTGTCCCAGTCGTCCTCGGCCAGCGCATCCTCGATCGTGACGATCGGGAAGTCGTTGACGAGGCCCTGGTAGTACTCGATCAGCTCGGGGCCGCTCCAGTCCTTGTTGTCGAGGCGGTAGACGCCGTCCGAGAAGAACTCGGTGGCTGCGACGTCGAGGCCGAGGGCGATCTCGGTGCCCGGCTTGAAGCCGGCCTTCTCGATCGCCTTGACGAGGAAGTCGAGTCCCTCGCGGTTGCTGGGCAGGTCGGGGGCGAAGCCGCCCTCGTCACCGAGGCCGGTCGCGTAGCCGGCAGCCTTCAGCTCGCCGCGCAGCACGTGGTAGGTCTCGACGCCCCAGCGGAGCGCCTCGGAGTAGGTCTCGGCGCCGATCGGAGCGAGGAAGAACTCCTGCATGTCGATGCCGTTGTCTGCGTGCTCGCCGCCGTTGATGACGTTGAACAGCGGGACGGGCAGCACGTGCGCGTTGGGTCCGCCCAGGTAGCGGAACAGCGGCAGGTCAGCCGAGTCGGCCGCGGCCTTCGCGACGGCCAGGCTGACGCCGAGGATCGCGTTCGCGCCGGTGCGCTGCTTGTTCTCGGTGCCGTCGGTCTCGATCAGGATCTCGTCGACGATGCGCTGCTCGCTCGCCTCGACGCCCTCGAGAGCCGGGCCGAGCTCGTCGATGATCGCGTCGACGGCCTTGAGGACGCCCTTTCCGCCGTAACGGCTCTTGTCGCCGTCACGCAGCTCGTACGCCTCGAATGCGCCGGTGGATGCACCGGACGGGACGGCGGCCCTCTGGACGACGCCGTCGTCGAGGAGCACCTCCACCTCGACGGTCGGGTTTCCGCGCGAGTCGAGAATCTCGCGTGCGCCTACAGCCTCGATCAGTGCCACTGATGTGCTCCTTGCTCAGAGAAAAGGTGTGTGGAGCGTCGTCGATCCGCGCCCCAGTCTAGCCCGCCCGTCGATCACGCCCCTGGCCCGCGTCGGAGGGTCACACCACGAGGGCGACAGCGACGCCGTCCCACCCCTTCGCCCCCACGGTCTGCAGTGCGGTGGCGTCGAAGCGGGGGTCCTCCCCCAGCATCCGCAGACCGTCCCTGGTACCGATCACCTTGGGATCGGTGGAGTCCTCGCGGACGATCTCGCCCTCGCGACCGATGTTGTCGAGGACGACCACGGTGCCGGGGTGCCCGAGCCTCGCGGCCCAGTCGAGGTAGATCGTGTTCGACTCCTTGTCGGCGTCGATGAAGACCAGGTCGAAGCCTCCGACGAGGGTCGGCAGCACGTCGGCACCGCGGCCGATCCTGATGTCCACCCGATCGCCGACTCCCGCCGCATCGATGCTCGCCCGCGCCACGGCGGCATTGTCCCCCTCGGCCTCGACCGTCACGACGCGACCTTCCGGACCGACCGCACGCGCGAGCCAGATCGTCGAGTACCCACCGAGAGTCCCGATCTCGAGCACCCGGCGAGCGCCGCTGAAGCGCGCGATCAGGTTCAGCAGCTTGCCTGAGACCGGTGCCACCTCGATCGCCGGCAGACCTGCATCGCGCTGGGCCGCCAGTGCCGCCTCGAGGTCCAGGTCGTGGCCGACGAGCAGGTCGGCGAGGTAGGCGTCGGCGTCGGACCAGGCGGCGGGAGTGGAATCCATGCCCTCAGCCAACCGCGCGGTCTCGGGGGCGTCAAGGGGCCGCGGGATGCCGGTCTCCGCGCGGGGCCGACAGCAGCCGGCCCGGCGCGCCCGCGAGCTCGGGCTGGTGACGGAACTGCCCTGTGAGGGCGAGGATCACGATCACGACGGCCGCCACGATCCATCCGGCGACACCCAACGGGCCGGCGAGCGCGAGGTCGGGCTGCGACGCGGCGACGAGGATCACGAGTCCTCCCGCTGCGTTCAGCGCCCCGTGGGCGAGGACCGCCGGCCAGATGGACGCCGAGCGCAGACGCAGCCACCCCAGCAGGATGCCCCACGCGACGCAGCCGCCGATCATGAAGAGCACACCGGTGATGTCGGTGCGGCCGAAGTTGTAGCCGAGAAGGATCACCGGACTGTGCCAGAGCCCCCAGATGACCCCGCTGATGAGCAGTGTCGGCCAGGTGCCGAGTGGCCGGAGCGCGGGCACGAGCCATCCGCGCCAGCCGAGCTCCTCGCCGAACGCGACCACGCTGTTGACGAGGGCACCGACCGGGATCATCGCGATCTGCGAGAAGACGAGGAGCTCGATCGGCGGCATCGGAGTCCCCTCGGGAACGAGTTTCGCGACCTCGGCCGCGAAACCCGCGAACGTGGGATCGAGCCGGATGAACCCGAACGCCGCGGCGATCAGGATGCTGAGACCGACGAGCAGCGGGGGCGCGAGCCAGCCGGCGACCACGAGCCAGACCACGCGCCTGGCCGGTCGCAGCGGCCACAGACCGAGGAAGCGCACGCGCTCACCGGGCGCGGGGATGCGCATCGTGAACGTGATGACGAGCGCCGCCAGTGCGGGCGTGAGCATCATCACGGGCAGCAACACCCCCACGATCGGTTCTGCGAGCCCGTCGCCCAGCCACAGCGGCAGGGACACGAGCCAGGCGAGCCCGCACGCGAGCACGGTGAAGGCGATGATGGCGGCGACGCGGGTGCGGGTCATGACGGTACTTCCCTGTTCGTGTGCTGGGGATACGGGGGCTGGGGCACGGTCGACGTCACGTGGCAGCGGCGAGGACGGATGCCGCGGTGGCCGCGTCGTCGACCGTGACGACGAACACCCGCCCGTTCGTTCGGGTGACCTCGAGGGCATCCCCCTTGCGGAGCACGATCCCGCGCCGACCGTCCATCCCGAACCGATACCCCCAGCCGCCGAACTCGGCGAACGGGTCGACCTGCACCGCGCGAGCGCTCGCGATCTCAGCCTGCGGGATCTCGACGCGCGGCCACCCCGCCACCGAGCGCACTCGGAGACCGGCGGCGCTCGCACGGACACGGAAGGTGAGGCTGGTCGAGACCAGCACGACGAGCACGAGGGCGACTCCCGCTGTGATCCAGCCCGCGGCCACGCCCTGTGCGAGGAGGAGCACACTCATCGCGACCACGATGAAGACGCCGATGCCGAGCACCACCTGGCCGGTCGTGGCCACCGTCACGGTCTTCATCCACACCGCACGCTCGTGATCGGCCAGGGGCAGCGGCGTCGCCGCCGCACCCGCCGAGTCGGGCGACACCGGCACCGAGGGCTGCAGGAACCAGCCTGCGACGGCGAGACCGAGCATGACGAGCAGGAGGACGGGGACCCACGGCGTGATGTCCGCGGCATCCGCGGCATCCGTGAGGCCGCGCTGGGCGGCGGTCGAGACGATGGCCAGCATCGCGAGCATGCCCGCGGTCCCGAGGCTGACGGCGCCGAGCAACCGGGCCGTCGCCGACCACTGGGTCTGAGGGATCGACGCGGCGGCTCCCTCCTGCGGGAGCCGATGCGAGAACAGGGCGATGAGCGCGAAGAGCAGGACGGTGCCGCCGCCGAGCCCGATCAGCAGGGCGAGGGGCGTCCACCGAGGGCCGAAGCCGTCGGCGCCGTCGAGACCCCAGTGGATCGCGGCAGGTTCCGGCACGTCGGGGAGCCAGGCGAGGACCACGATGGTCGCGAGCGCGATCAGCGCCAGCGGGAGGATCACCCCCACCCACCAGAAGGCGGTGCGGGCTCTGCGGATCTCGGGGGTCATACGTCGGTCTCCTTGATGAGGGCGGCCAGGGTCGTGGGAGAGACGCCGAGGGAGGCGGCGCGGGCGACGAGCGCGGCGATGTCGTGCGAGAGCTCGGCGAGAGGCGCGGCGGAGGCCGCGACCACCGCTCCCCTGCCACGGCGCAGGTCGATCAGGCCCTCGTCTCTGAGCTGTTGGTAGGCACGGAGGACAGTGTGCAGATTGATCTCGAGGGCGTCCGCGAGCTCGCGCGCGGCCGGCAGCCGATCGCCGGGTCCGAGCCGCCCTGTCAGGATGTCGGCACGGACGGACGTCGCGACCTGATCGAAGAGCGGCCGAGCGCTGTCGGCATCGATTCGAATCAGCATCGCGTCCTCAATTTCTATTAGTTATAGGAGAACTATAACAACTGTCGGAACCCTCCAGCAAGCTTCGCCTCCCCCGCAACGTCGTCCACACTGACCTCATGCGCATCACTCCCCGCCGCCTCGCCCTCGGCATGAGCCTGTGGATTCCCAACCTGTTCAGCGGAATCCGCGTCCGCCGCTTCAGTGAGGACTGGACCCACGCGACCGTCGAGCTGCATGTCAACGTCTTCACCCGCAACTACGTCAAGACCGCGTTCGGCGGCTCGATGTCGGCGATGACGGATCCCTACTTCTTCATGCTCGTCATGCACCAGCTCGGACGCGACCACGTGGTGTGGGACACCCGCGGCGAGATCGAGTTCCTCAAGCCCGGCCGCGGCGTCCTCACCGCCGAGTTCGAGGTCAGCAGGGAACGCGCAGCGCAGATACGTGAGCGCGCCCACGGCGGCGCGAAGGTGCTCGAATGGTTCGAGACGGTGATCACCGACCGTGACGGCGATGTGGTCGCCAAGGTGCGCCGCGAGGTCTACATCCGCGAGAAGAAGCGGGTCACCTCGGCACGAGGCTGATCTGCGACGACGAGTACACCGTGAATTCACCGCGCCGTGGCACGATGACGGGATGCCCCTCGCCCGCCGCCTGACACTCGGCGATGCCACAGCCATCGGACTCGGCTCGATGATCGGCGCCGGAGTGTTCTCGGTCTGGGGACCGGCGATCGGAGTCGCCGGCAGCGGCATCCTGATCGCTCTCGTGATCGCCGCGATCGTGGCGTACTGCAACGCCACCGCGTCGGCTCAGCTCGCCGCCGTGCACCCGGTCGCCGGCGGTACGTACGCGTACGCGCGCGCCGAGATCGGCCCGTGGTGGGGATTCGTCGCGGGCTGGAGCTTCGTGGTCGGCAAGATCGCGAGCTGCGCGGCGATGGCCATGACCTTCGCGGCATACGCCGCTCCGGACGGGTGGCAGAGGCCCGTCGCGATCGCGGCGGTGGTCGCCCTCGTGACCGTCAACTGCCTCGGGATCACGCGGACGGCTCTCGTGACCCGGGTCCTCGTGGTCTGCTCGCTCCTCGGGCTCGCCGTCGTGGTCGCGGTCGGCCTCGGCTCGGCATCCGCGTCGACACCCTCTCCCCTCCCCGACGCGACCGCCTACGGGGTGCTGCAGGCTGCCGGACTTCTCTTCTTCGCGTTCGCGGGATACGCACGGATCGCGACCATGGGCGAAGAGGTCGTCGACCCCGCTCGGACGATCCCCCGCGCTATCGCGCTCGCGCTCGGCGGAGCGGTGTTCGTGTACGTGCTGATCGGGATCACGGTCGTCGTCACGCTCGGCGGGGAGGCCGTGTCGAGCTCGGCGCCGCTCGCCGACGTGCTCGCATCGACCGGGTGGGCCGCGTTGACGCCGGTCGTCCGGATCACGGCGGCCGCCGCCTCGCTGGGCGCGCTGCTCGCCCTGCTCACGGGAATCGGACGCACGACCCTGGCCATGGCGCGAGAGAAGGATCTTCCGTCGTTCCTCGCGAAGGTCGACGACCGTCGACAGGTGCCGCGTCGCGCCGAGATCGTCATCGCCGTCATCGTGGTCGGGATCGTGCTCGTCGCCGATCTGCGCGACGCGATCGGGTTCTCGTCCTTCGGAGTCCTGCTGTACTACCTGATCGCGAACGCCGCGGCGTTCCGTCAGCACGGTGCCGTGCGTCGCCACCCCCGCGCACTGCAGGTCGTCGGGGCGCTCGGCTGCCTGCTGCTCGTGAACACGCTGCCGGTGCTGGCGTCGATCGTCGGAACGGCCGTCGTGCTGATCGGGGTGCTCTCCAGGGTGGTCCGACTGCGACTGACGCGCTGATCAGGCGTGCGGGGTCGCTGCGGGCTCCTCGCCGGATCCCCCGCGATACGTGCGTGGAGCGATGCCCAGGATGCTGCGGAAGTCGCGCGTGAGGTGTGCGTGGTCGGCGTATCCCAGCTCGGCTGCCAGCTCGGACAGATCGGCCCCGGGATCGAGTCGGAGCCGCTCAGCCGCTTCCTGGAGCCGGCGCCGCCGGATCATCGCCGCCGGAGCGATGCCCACGTGTCGGTGAGCCAGCCGTTGCAGGGTGCGCACCGACACCGCGAGCCGCGTCGCGGCCTCCTCGACGGTGTCGACGGCGTCGTCGCCGAGGAGCACGTCGACCAGCGCATTGGCATGGTGCGCCGCATCGTCGACGAGCCCGACCCGGTGCACGAGCCAGTCCGAGAACGCGGCGACCGCGCGTTCGCGATGCCCCGTGCCCGTGCCCGTGCCCGTGCCCGTGCGCATTGAGGCATCGACCGCCTCGACCAGGTCAGGGGCGTCGATCACCTGCTCGGCGTCGACGAGAGCCGCCGGGTCACCGGTGAGCGCCGCGACGGCGGCCGGCCGCAGCAGAGCGCCCACCGCCCACCCGGTTCCGCTCAGGTCACGATGCGATGCGCGCGTCGTCGCACCCGACAGCGTGACGACGCCCTGCTCGACGACGAGGTTCAGCGCCGGGTAGCCGACGACGTCCTGCCTCGACGATCTGCCGGGCTCGATGTCCCACTCCGGGATCCAGAACCAGACGACGAGATCCCGCGCGTTCGCCGCGGGCGGCAGACGATGGAATTCCGGCAGTCGTGCCGGGTACAGCACCCCGCGCGTCTGGCGCACGCTCACTCGCCGTTCGGGCGATCCGGCGAAGAACCCACGGCGCTCGAGGACGGCGAGGCGATCGGATCAGCCGGAGGCCACACCACGAGCAGGAACGCCGCGATCGGGCCCAGGAAGACCGTGAGCACGAACCACACCAATGCGGATCGGTTCCGGGTACGCGCGAATCCTCCGGCGAGGATCGCGACCGTCAGCCACATCGCGGACACGGTGGGCCCGAGGTAATCGACATCCATGCCCTCGACCCTACGACGAGACCCGTGGCGAGGTTGTCGCGAATGTTCAAGCGCACGATGCGGGTCTATCCGTACCGTGGCGACATGACCACCGAGAACACGACCGGCGCGACCGGCGCACACACCACAGACGGACGACCGCACAGCGCGACCTCTCTCACCCCGTTCCTCGCGATCCCCGGGGCGCGCGAGGCGATCGACTTCTATCGCGACGTCTTCGGTGCCCGCGTCGTCGACGTCACGGAGTTCGGAGGCGTCGTCGCCCACGCCGACCTCGACTTCGGTCTCGGACGCCTGCAGCTGGGCGAGCCGAGTCCCGAGTATCACCTTGTTCCCGCACCCTCGGGCGATGACGACTGCTACTCGATGGGTCTGTACGTGCCCGACGTCGATGCCGTCGTCGAACGGGCCGTCGCCGCCGGGGCGACGGTGCGGGAGGCTCCGTCGGCATTCGTGTCGGGAGACCGATTCGCAAGCATCCGGGATCCCTTCGGCGTCCGGTGGTCGGTGATGACCCGCGTCGAAGACCTGTCGGACGAGGAGAGCGCGCGACGGGTGGCCGAATGGGCCGCGTCGTTCAGCGCTGCGCCTGAAGACGCGAGCTGAGCGCGGCCTCCGCGGCGAGGCAGACGGTCGGAAGCAGCGCCTCGGCCGTACGTCGGTAGCCCAGAGGACTCGGATGGAAGCGATCCATGCTGAACATCGCATCCGGATCGTCGAAGAACATCGGCCCGACGGCACGACGGAGATCGACGGGGTGTGCCCCCGCGGCCAGCGCCGTCTCGGTCTGCGCCTCGGCGAGCCGACGCGACATGCTGGACACCAGGCGGCGCAGCGGCTGCGGCACGGGCCGCAGCGCGCCGAGATCGGGGCAGGTTCCGACCACGACCTCGGTGCCGCGACGGCGCAGACACAGGATCGCATCGCGCAGGTGCTGCGTCGAGACCGCGACCGCGATCCGGTGAGTGACGTCGTTGCCGCCCACCACGATCACGGCCACGTGCGGCGCGTAGTCCTCGGGAAGGTCTGTGAGCTGGGCCGGGAGGTCCGGTGACTCCGAGCCGACGATCGCTGCGGTGCGCAGATGGACGGGCCGCCCCAGCCGTCGGGCGAGGCCCTTGGCGAGGCGACCGCCGAGAGTCTGCTTGCGCCGCTCGGCGCCGAGACCCGCCGCGAGCGAATCGCCGAGCACGAGCAGCTCGATCGGATCACCGCCGAGCGACGGACGCCACAGTCGGTCGCTGTCGAGTGAGTGCTCGCCGAGCGGCTTGCCGATGCGTCGGCGAGCGATGGCCGCCTGATGCGAGAGGACGGATCGCATGCCGGCTGCCACCGCCATCGCGGCGACACCGACCCCTGCGAAGGCGACGAGATGCTGTCGTCTCATGTGCCGATTCGACCGGACCGGCGTGAACGCCGCGTGAACGGCACCCGGCGAGCCGGGGCCTCAGGACAGGGGCTTGAGCTCCAGCTGCGCGGCACCGGCCGAGACCATTGCGAACTCCGTGTACCCGTCGGCGGCCGAGCGCTCGAGCAGCGCCTTGACGTTCTTCGTGCGTCGCTCCAACCGCACCCTGGCACCGGATGCCACGAGTGCGGCCTTGTGGGTCACGAGCTCGACCACCGGAACGTCGGCGTCGTGGATGAGCACGACCGCCCGCTCGCCTGCGTCCACTCCCGCCGTCACGAGGTCGACCAGGCGCTCGAAGCCGAGGGAGAACCCGACAGCCGGCACCTGCTGGCCGAGGAATCGCCCGATCATGCCGTCGTAGCGACCTCCGCCGCCCAGCGAGTACGACACCGAAGGGTGCGCGAGCTCGAAGATCGTGCCGGTGTAGTAGCCCATGCCGCGCACGAGGAACGGATCGAAGACGAGCGGGATGTCCGTCGCGCCACGACCGGCCGCCACGGCCTCGCCGATGCCGACGAGGTGTCCGACGATCTCGTCGGGTGCGTCATCGGGCAGCGCCTTGCGGATCTGCCGTTCACCGAACGGGTTGTACTCCATCGTCTGCGGGCGACGCAGGAACGACTCGAAGGCGTCGACGGCGGAGGCAGCGGCGCCGCGTTCGCGCAGCTCCGCGGCCACCCCCTCGGGCCCGATCTTGTCGAGCTTGTCGATCGTGATCAGCACGCCGGGGCGCTCGTCAGCGACGAAGCCGAAGCTGTCGAGCATCCAGTCGAGCGCGCGCCGGTCGTTGATGCGCACGCTCGCCCCCTCGAGACCGAGCGCGTCGACGGCGTCGAGCGAGGCGACCATGAGCTCGGCCTCTGCCCTCGACGAGTCATCGCCGATGATGTCGATGTCGCACTGCACGAACTGGCGGTAGCGGCCCTTCTGCGGACGCTCGGCACGCCACACCGGGCCGATCTGGATGGCCCGGAAGACACCGGGCAGCTGCCCGCGGTTGCTCGCGTAGAAGCGCGCGAGCGGAACGGTGAGGTCGTAGCGGAGCCCGAGGTCGGCCAGGGCGCCCTGGTCGTCGGCGGCCTGGCGGATCGCGTCGGCGTCGAGCCCCCGGCGCAGCACGTTGTAGGCGAGCTTCTCGTTGTCGCCGCCGATGCCGGCGTGCAGGCGCGAGTACTCCTCGAGTGCGGGCGTCTCGATCTCGTCGAATCCGTGCGACCGGTAGCGATCGCGGATGACGGAGAGGACGCGCTCACGGCGGGCCTTGTCGGCGGGGAGGATGTCGCGCATGCCGCGCGGCGGGTTCACAGTAGCCACGCCTCCATCTTTCCAGGTCGGCGGGGCGGCCTGTGGCGTCAGGCTCCGGATTCGGCGTCGCGCACGTCGGCTTCGAGTCCTCGGAGCCGCTCGCGGAGCGCGCGCTCGGCGTCCCACCCCTCGGCGCGAGCGACCGCGACGAGCTCGAGCAGAGCGTCGCCGAGCTCCGCCTCTGTCTCAGGTGCGGTCGCGGTGCCGCCGGACGGGCCCGCGACCTCCACGCCTGCCCCTGCGGCTCGTCCGACGATCTTCTGCGCGAGTGCGAGTGCAGGCATCCCTCGAGGAACGCCGTCGAGAACACTCCGCCTCGCGCGCTTCTCCGCCGCCTTCGCGGCGTTCCAGTGCACGAGCACCTCATCGGGGGTGGTCGCGACCTCCCCGGAGAACACGTGGGGGTGCCGGCGGACCATCTTCTCGGTCAGGGTGTCGGCGACGTCGTCGATGTCGAACGGGTCGTCGGGGTCCTGTGCGGCGATGGCCGCATGGAACAGCACCTGCCAGAGCAGGTCGCCGAGCTCTTCACGCAGGTCGGCTCGCGTGCCGCTCTCGACGGCGTCGATGACCTCGTGCGACTCCTCGATCAGGTACGGCACGAGGTCGCGGTGGGTGATCTGCTGCGACCAGACGCACCGTTCGCGCACCTCGCGCATGGTCTCGGCCGCCGCCCGCAGCGGGTCGCGATCCTGCTCTTCGGTCACTGTTCCTCCTCGAACGCGGTCAGGATGTCGCGGCGTTCAGCCGACGGTACGAGCGTGCGCGAAGCGACACGATCACGGCGGAGAGCACGAGCGCCAGCAGCGACCCGACGAGCACGCCGAGGATCGCCTGATCGCGGATGCCGGCATCGGACGCGAAGGCGAGGTTCGCCAGGAGCAGCGAGACCGTGAACCCGATTCCGCCCAGAGCACCGGCGGCCAGGATGTCTCCGAACGGCAGCGCAGGAGCGGCGCCACGGGGACGGATGCGCATCGCCAGCCACCCGAACAGCGAGATGCCGAGGATCTTGCCGACAGGGAGTGCGACCACGATCCCCCAGAACGCCGGCGAGAGCTCGGAGAGCGCGAGATCGGGGATCACGACGAAAGCCGCGACGAAGGCGAAGACGGGCAGGATCACGCCGTTGACGGTGGGTTCGAGGGCGTGTCGGGTGCGCGCCGCGGGAACCGGCGACATCACGAGTCCGAGCATCACGCCGGCGATCGTCGCGTGGATGCCGGATGCGGCGACGAGTCCCCAGGCGAGGAGGCCGACGACGACCATCGCGACGGCGATGGCCGCATGGCCCTTGGCATGGAGCAGCCGACTGAGCAGCCAGAACACCGCGACCGCGACCACGGCGAGCGCCAGCAGCAGCCACTGCACGTCATGAGCGAACAGGACCGCGATGAAGATGATGCCGATGATGTCGTCGAGGATCGCCAGCGCCAGGAGGAACACGCGCACGGTCGGCGGCAGCCCACGCCCGAAGACCGCGAGCACGCCGAGTGCGAAGGCGATGTCGGTCGCGGTGGGGATCGGCCAGCCGGTCGCCGTCGCCGAGTCGCCCGCGATGAGCAGGTAGACCGCGATCGGCACCAGCACACCACCCGCGGCGGCGATCGCAGGCTGCACGGCCTTGCGCGGGGAGTCGAGCTCTCCGTGCGTCAGTTCGTGGCGGAGTTCGATCGCCACGACGAGGAAGAACACCGCGAGCAGACCGTCCGACACCCAGTGCTCGATCGAGAGATCGAGCGACGTGCCCGGCACCGCGATGTGGAAGTCGAGGACAGCGGCGAGCGCGTCATGGGTGGGGAGATTCGCCAGGAGGAGACCGAGCCCGGCCGCGACGAGAAGGAGGACAGCCGGGAACTGCTGGCTGCGGAGGGGGTTCGCGGAGATACGCATCGCCTCCATGGTAGTTCGCGGGGCATCGCCGCTGTCTCTCATCGTCATGAGTTCAGAGCACCACCCCGAGCCGGGATACTCTCGAACGGTGACCCCCGAACACGCCTTCCCCGAGCCCACCGACACCTCGGCCATCCGCATCATCGGCCGTTTCGAAGCGGGCCGCGGCATTCCCGACGCGATGCGCTCCGATGTGAGAATGCTCGGCGCCCTCCTCGGCCAGGTACTGCGAGAGGCGGGCGGCGACGATCTCTTCGAGGACGTCGAGCGTCTGCGCCTCGCCACCATCCAGGCCTACGACGAGGAGACGTCCGACGCGTTCGAGCGTGCGGCCGCCATCGCCGAGTCGTTCAGCATCGCCCGCGCCGACGAGGTGGCTCGTGCGTTCACGTGCTACTTCCACCTCGTCAACCTCGCCGAGGAGCACCAGCGCGTGCGCGTCCTGCGCGAGCGCGCCGGACAGCCCGGCCGCGAGGATGCCGCCGACACGGTCGCCACGGCGTACGCCCGGCTGAAGACCGAGGTCGGCGATGACGAGGCGCGCCGCCGCCTGGAGGGGCTGCGCTTCCACCCGGTCTTCACCGCTCACCCGACCGAGGCCCGGCGCCGGGCCGTGTCGTCGAGCATCCGCCGCCTGTCCGAGCTGCTCACCCAGCACGACGCGGCGAGCGAGGGGGGCTCCGAGGAGCACCGCGCTCGTCGTCGGATGCTGGAGGAGATCGACACCCTCTGGCGCACCGCGCCGCTGCGCGCCGAGAAGCCGTCTCCGACCGACGAGGTGCGCACGGTCATGGGCGTGTTCGACGAGACGCTGTTCACGACGGTCCCCCATGTCTACCGCCGTATCGACGACGCGCTGCGCGGTGACGACTCCGGTTCGACGCCCCCCGTGGTGCCCGCATTCGTGCGCATCGGATCCTGGGTCGGCGGCGACCGCGACGGAAACCCGTTCGTCACGGCATCCGTGACGCGCGAGGCCTCGCAGATCGCCTCGGACCACGTGCTCCGCGGCCTCGAGCGTGCGCTCGAGCGCATCGGCCGCACCCTCACCCTCGACGCCGAGGACACCCCCGCGAGCGCGGCGGTCTCGGCCATCTGGGAGGCATTCGCCGCCGCGGATCCGCGCGCCGCCGAAGAGCTGGGTGCCCGCTCCCCCGGCGAGCCGCACCGCCGGGTGCTGCTCGCGCTCGCCCACCGCGTCGCCGCGACCCGTCGAGGAGACGAGCAGCGGTACAGCCGCCCCGAAGAGCTCCTCGCCGACCTGCGCGCCGTGCAGGCGTCTCTGTCGGATGCCGGAGCGAAGCGCCACGCCTTCGGCGGGGTGCAGCACCTGATCTGGCAGGTGGAGACGTATGGCTTCCACCTCACCGAGCTCGAGGTGCGTCAGCACTCGCAGGTGCACGCGAAGGCTCTCGCCGAGCTGTCGAGCGGCGAGCCCATCAGCGCGCAGACCGAGGAGGTGCTCGAGGTCTTCCGCGCGATCGCCGAGATCCAGCGCGACCGCGGCCTCCGCGCCGCCGGCCGATACGTCGTGTCGTTCACGCAGGCCGCCTCCGACCTCGCGAACGTGTACGCGCTCGCACGGCACGCACTCGGCGACGACGCTCCCGTGCTCGATGTCGTGCCGCTGTTCGAGACGTTCGCCGACCTGCAGGCCGCACCCGAGATCCTCGCCGAGGCGGTGACCTTCCCCGAGTTCCGGGAGCGGATGGCCGCCACCGGCAACCGGCTCGAGGTCATGCTCGGATACTCCGACTCGTCGAAGGACGTCGGCCCCGTCGCCGCCAACCTCGCTCTGTACGAGGCGCAGGAGAAGATCGCGCTGTGGGCACAGGAGTCGGACATCGAGCTGACGCTGTTCCACGGCCGCGGCGGCGCCCTCGGCCGAGGTGGCGGACCCGCCAACTCGGCGATCCTCGCGCAGCCGCCGCACTCGGTCGACGGTCGCTTCAAGCTCACCGAGCAGGGCGAGGTCATCTTCGCCCGCTACGGCGAGCCGGCGATCGCGATGCGTCACATCGACCAGGTCGCCGCGGCGACCCTGCTCGCGTCGTCGCCGACCGTCGAGAAGCACACGAGCGACTCCGCCGCCCGGTTCGCCGACATCGCCTCGGTGATGGACCGCTCCTCGCGCGAGCGCTTCTTCTCGCTCGTCAAGGCCGAGGGCTTCGCCCCCTGGTTCGCGACCGTGACGCCCATGGAGGAGATCGGTCTGCTCGCGCTGGGCTCGCGCCCCGCACGACGAGGCCTGTCGGTCGAGTCGCTCGAAGACCTCCGCGCGATCCCGTGGGTGTTCGCGTGGACGCAGGCGCGCATCAACCTCGCCGGGTGGTTCGGTCTCGGCACCGCACTGGCCGCCGTCGGCGACGAGGCGCGTCTCATCGAGGCGTATCGCGAGTGGCCGCTGCTGCGCACGATGATCGACAACGTCGCGATGAGCCTCGCGAAGACCGATGAGCGCATCGCTCGCCAGTACCTCGCCCTGGGCGATCGCGACGATCTCGCCCAGCTGGTGCTCGATGAGATGACGCTCACCCGCGAATGGGTGATCCGCCTCACCGGCGGTGTCGGGCTGCTCGAGAACAAGCCGATCCTGCAGCGCGCCGTGCAGCTCCGCACGCCCTACGTCGATGCCCTCTCGCTGCTGCAGCTGCGTGCCCTGCGCGCGCTGCGTGACCCTGCGGAGGCGACGGGATCCGGTGCGGAGGACGAGCAGAAGCGACTGCTGCTGCTGTCCGTCAGCGGTGTCGCCGCCGGCCTGCAGAACACCGGGTGACCCGCCCCGTCGTCGCGATCGACTGCATTCCGGTGTGAGAGTCCTCACCTCGGCGTGCCCGCTAGAGTGAAGATTCTGCCCGATCCGGCGACCTCTCACGCGACACGATCGCACGCACCATCTTCTTCCCCCGTTCAGAAAGCTCTCGCGTGACTTCTTCGTCTTCCGCCGACTTCCATCCGCTCGCCGAATCCGTGCAGCCCGTCTTCGACACGGTCCTCGCCCGCAGCCCCCACGAGCCCGAGTTCCAGCAGGCCGTGCACGAGGTGCTGAACTCGATCGCCCCGGTGCTCGCGCGGAACCCGCAGTTCGTCGACGGGGGCATCCTCGAGCGTCTGGTCGAGCCGGAGCGACAGATCCTGTTCCGCGTCCCCTGGGTCGACGACGCGGGTCGACTACAGGTCAACCGCGGCTACCGCATCCAGTTCTCCTCGGTGCTCGGCCCGTACAAGGGGGGCCTCCGATTCCACCCATCGGTGAACCTCTCGATCATCAAGTTCCTCGGCTTCGAGCAGATCTTCAAGAACGCGCTCACGGGACAGGGAATCGGCGGCGGCAAGGGCGGATCCGACTTCGACCCGCACGGCCGGTCGGACGCCGAGATCATGCGCTTCTGCCAGTCCTTCATGAACGAGCTCTACCGCCACCTGGGCGAGCACACCGACGTCCCCGCGGGTGACATCGGTGTGGGTGGCCGCGAGATCGGCTACCTCTTCGGCCAGTACCGCAAGATCACCAACCGTCACGAGTCGGGCATGTTCACCGGCAAGGGCACCGGGTGGGGTGGCGCCGAGGTGCGCACCGAGGCCACGGGCTACGGCGCCGTGTTCTTCGCGCAGGAGATGCTCGGAGTCCACAACGACTCACTCGAGGGCAAGCGCGTCGGCGTCTCGGGCTCGGGCAACGTCGCGATCTACGCGATCCAGAAGGCGACGCAGCTCGGCGCGACCGCCGTCACTGCGTCCGACTCGTCCGGCTACGTCGTCGACGACGCCGGCATCGACGTCGACCTGCTCCGCCAGATCAAGGAGGTCGAGCGCGCTCGCATCGTCGAGTACGCCAACCGCCGCCCCGGTGCGCGCTTCGTCGAAGGGGGCAGCGTCTGGGAGGTTCCCGTCGACATCGCGGTGCCCTCCGCCACGCAGAACGAGCTCGACCTCGCTGCCGCCGAGGCGCTCATCGCGAACGGTGTGCGGGCGGTCTCGGAGGGCGCGAACATGCCGTGCGTGCCTGCGGCCGTCGACGCTTTCCAGGCTGCCGGCGTGCTGTTCGCCCCGGGCAAGGCGGCGAACGCCGGCGGCGTGGCGACCTCCGCCCTCGAGATGAGCCAGAACGCCTCACGTCAGCGCTGGAGCTTCGACGCCAGCGAGAACAAGCTGCGCGAGATCATGGCCGACATCCACAGCGCCGCCTTCGACGCCGCCGAGCGGTACGACGTCGCCGGTGACTATGTGGCGGGTGCGAACATCGCCGGATTCGAGCGCGTCGCGGGTGCGATGCTCGCGCAGGGCGTCATCTGACCCGTCGTCGCCCGCGTCCCGAGACGACAGAAGAGCCGCCTCCCTTTCGGGTGGGCGGCTCTTCTGCATCCGTCTTCTGTGCGTGCGGGGATCAGCTCTCGTCGACCGGCACCTTCACGACCTTGTTGTACCCCGTGACCGCCTGGTTCTCGTCGAACGCGACCACTTTCTTGCGGAATCCCTTCGTGATCACGGCGAGGTAGACGAGCCCGATCACCGTCCAGATGAGGCCTCCGGTGAGGGCGTCAGCGTGCAGGTTGACCCACAGGAGCCCCGTCAGCAGCATGCCGATCCCGGGCATCACGATGTACGAGAAGATGTCGCGAGGCGTGTGGCGCCGTCCCTTGCGGATCGCGAACCACGCGATCACCGAGATGTTCACGAAGGTGAAGGCGATCAGCGCGCCGAAGTTGATCCACGCGGCGATCAGTTCGAGCGTGAACGGGATCGCGAGCAGTGAGATCGCGCCGACCAGCACGATGTTGAAGGTCGGCGTGTGTGTGCGCGGGTTGATGTAGCCGAACGCCTTCTGGGGCAGCACGTTGTTGCGACCCATGACCAGCAGCATGCGCGAGACCGATGCGTGCGAGGCGAGGCCCGAGGCGAGGGTCGCGCAGAATCCGGCGGCCGTCAGCACCGCCATCAGCACGTTGCCACCCACGAGGTTTCCGATGATGGGCAACGTGGAGTCCTCGACGTACTGCATGTCGCCGCCGGGGGCGAACTCGTTCCAATCGGGGAAGCGCAGCTGCGTCACGTATCCCGCGATCAGGAAGATCGCCCCACCGAGGAGCACGGTGAGGAGGATCGCCTTCGGCATGATCTTCGGGTCCTTCGCCTCTTCGGCGTACATCGTGACGGCGTCGAAGCCGATGAAGGAGAAGCAGACGATGGTGGCTCCCGTGAGCACCGCTCCGATCGTCGCGCCGTCGTGGATGAATGCCGCAGAGGAGGCGATCGTGGCAGCGCCCTCTCCGCGCATCAGCTGGGCGACGACCATGACCACGAAGACGACCATCACGACGATGGAGAACACGAGCAGGATCATGTTCATGTTCGAGGTGCCGCGCATGGTCATGTAGATGATGCTCGTCACGAGGATGCAGTACAGCACGACCCAGATCCACCCGGGGATGTCGGGGAACAGCGCCTCGAGGTAGCTGCGGATGATGAGGCAGTTGACCATCGGGAGCAGCACGTAGTCGATGAGCGAGGTCCAGCCGACCATGAATCCGAGGTTCGGATGGATCGATTCGCGGACGTAGGTGTACGCGGATCCGGCGCTCGGGATGGCGCTGGAGATCTTGCCGTAACTGATGGCCGTGAAGACCATGACCACGAGCGCCACGAGGTAGGCGGCGGGGACGACGTTGTCGGTGTCGCGGGCCACCATGCCGAACGTGTCGAACACCACGGTCGGGGTCATGTAGCCGAGTCCGAGCCCGACGATCGCCCAGAGACCGAGGTTGCGCTTGAGGGTTCCTCCACCCTGCGCGAGCGGCTTCGTCTTCGTGGCCATGTGTACTCCTTCGGGAACAGCGCATGGGCCGGACTTCGGGTCGTCCGGCGCTGAGCATCAGTATGTACCCGAGATATTCGACAGCGGAAGAGCTGATCTGATTCGAAATGCGCATTTAACATGACGAATCCACGCGGGATTCGAAGACGGCCCGAGATCACCAGCCTTCGGAGAGCACCCGATCCAGCATCGCGACGACGTGATCGGCGCTCTCGAACGTCAGGCACAGCGGCGGCTTGATCTTCAGCACGTTCGACCGCTCGGAGGTCGTGAGCACGATGACGCCGAGCTCACGCAGTCGCTCGCAGATCGCCGCCGCCTCGGCAGCGGCCGGCTCCATGGTGTCGCGGTCGCGCACGAGCTCGACACCCAGATAAAGTCCTTCGCCGTGGACGGGACCGATGAGCGGATGCCGGAGCGCCAGCCCGCGAAGCGCCTCAGCCAGGTGCCGGCCGACCTCGAGCGCGTTGCGCTGCAGGTCGTCCTCGACCATGGCGTCGAGCACGGCGAGGCCGACGCGGCAGCTCAGCGTGCTGCCACCGGCCGAGGAGAAGAACTGACCCTGGGCGCTCAGCGAGTCGGCGATCCGCCTCGATGTGATCACGCCTCCGATCGGGAATCCGTTGCCCATGGGCTTCGCGATCGTGACGATGTCGGGCACCACGCCTGAGCGCTCGAACCCCCAGAAGCTCGAGCCCATCCGCCCGAAGCCCACCTGCACCTCGTCGGCGATGCAGAGACCACCGCGTGCGCGCACCAGCTCGTAGGCGCCCGCCAGGTATCCGTCGGGCAGCAGAACTCCGCCGGCGTTGCCCAGCACGGATTCACAGAGGAACGCCGCGACGTCGCGACCCTCGGCGTTGAGACGATCGAGGTCCGCGGCGAGGTCGGCGAGGTATCGGTCGGCGGTGTCGGGGCCCCGGTAGGTGCCCCGGAGCGAGTTGGGCACGTCGGCGACATGCACCCAGTCGGGGCGCGTCTCGAGCGCATGAGGGTTGTCGTACGCGCTCGTCGTGACGGCATCGCTCGCCATGGTCCAGCCGTGATAGGCCTCGCGGAGCGCCACCACCGTGCGTCGTGCGGTCGCCGCCTGCGCCAGGCGGATGCCGAGATCCACCGCCTCCGAGCCGCTGTTCACCAGCAGCACGGTGTCGAGCCCGCTGCCCTCGGGCATCAACGCGATCAGCCGTTCGCTGTATTCGGCGAGGTCACGGAACAGGAAGCGCGAGTTCGTGGCGAGGGTCTTGAGCTGCCGATTCGCCGCCTCGGCGACCTTCGGATGGCCGTGCCCGAGGCCCGCGACGTTGTTCACCATGTCGATGTGACTGCGACCCGTGGTGTCGACGAGGTGATGCCGCCAGCCTCGTTCGATCTGCGGTGGATGCTCGTAGTAGCGCTCCTGGGCTTCAGCGAAGATCCGTTCGCGACGGTGGAGTTCGTCGCGCGAATCGTCGCGCTGCGCAAGCGCCGGAAGCCCCAGCAATGGGGCGGGGTCGGCGGTGAAGCGGCGCCAGGCGTCGACCCGATCCGGCCTGACCAGGTGTGCGGCAGTGGGGTCGGCGGGCAGCGACGGAGCATCCGCTCGGCGGAGTCCGACGACCAGCGTCCTGGTCTCGAACGACGCCGCGAGTCGGCCGATGCTCTCGCCCTTCTCGACCCTGCCGTTGCGTGTCGGCTCGAAGTCCGGGCCGCGGAGATCGAGTTCCCACCCGCCGTCGATCGTGATGCGCACACTGCCGTCGGTGATCTTCAGGTCGCCTTCGACGGGCGCGACCATGCGCGACGACGGCCCGGGAGCGACGTGCACCTCGGTCTCGACCGGCCAGGTCGCCGCGGCATCTGCGGTGTCGACCTCGGTGCGCGTGAGTCGGAACACGCCGTATGGCATCACGGCGGCGCGTGCGCCCTGGGCGTGAGCCGCGGTGATGAGCTGCGCCTCGGCGTCATGAGCCATCCAACGGCCGGCATCCAGTGCGTCGGATTCCACGCCGGGGTCGGCCACGACGACGCGACCGTCGAGCTCGGGCAGCAGCGGAGCGAGTGGGGAGATCAGGTGATCGCCGTCGGGCGGCGGTGCGTCCTCCTCGGGCCCCTCGCGCTCGGGCGTCTCCTCCTCTGATCCGTCCGCCTCCGATGTCTCGACTCGCGGCGCGGCGACCACCGGCGCAGTGACGACCGGCCCGGGCACGACTGGCACCTCGACGACCGACTCCTCGACGACCGGCACCTCGAAGGCGGGGGCGTCGAATCCCAGCCTGTCGAGCACCAGCTCCGTCGCCTCGACGAGCGGCACAGCGGTCGCGGCGTCGAAGATGGCCTGCTCCCCCGCGATCCGCTCGCGCGCATACTCGTTGTCGCCGTCGATCTGGAGCTGTCTCCAGCCGCTCGCGACGAGGAGCGCCGATCGCAGCACGACCAGCGGCCAGACGGCGAGCGCCTCATCGCGACCGAGGGGTGCATCCGCGTGGAACGCGGCGATGGTGTCGAGCACGCGCAGAGGGCGCTCGGGTTCGTGGTGGAGCATCGACGAGACACACACCGCGAGTTCGGCGACCCGCCAGCCGAGGCCGAGATCGCCGAGATCGAGCACGACGTGCGGATGCAGTCGAGAGTCAGTGCCGCGCCGACCGGTGACGTTGTCGTCGGTGAGATCGCCGTGGATCGGCTGCACCGGCAGCCGATCGGCCACGACCGCCATCGCCTTCTGCGCGACATCCGACGCCGTGCGCACACGCGAGCGCAGCTCCGCGTCTGTCACCGACGGCGCCAGCATCGTGATCTGCTCGAAGGCGACGCGCATGTCCCACATCTGCTCGCGGTCGAGGCCGGGATGCTCGAGGCCTGCGAGCGCGTTCACGGATGCCGCGGCGAGAGACCCGAACTCCGCGAGCACGATCGGCGCGAGGTATCCCGCATCGACGAGGGCCTCACCGTCGGCGAACTCGCTGCGTCTCACCGCGAATCCGTGCCATCGCTGTGTGAGCGCGCCGTCGAGACCGGGCAGCACGGCGGGAACCGGCACTCCGGCCGCGCGATAGGCCTCGAGCGCCTGATGCTGCGCGTCCCGAGCGTCATCGCCGAACACGGGGTTGTCGATGCGCAGAACGCTGCGCGATCCATCGGGCTCGACGAGCACGAAGTTGCGATCCTGATTGCTGCCGAGCTCGCTCGCGACGGCCTCGATTCCGTAGCGCTCCCGAGCGATCACGGCCGCGTCGGCCGCGCTCACATCGGGTCGGACGAGCCCTGCGCCGGCACTCACCCGCGGCCCGCCACACGGCCGTCGACGTCGAGACGCACGTCGTGGGCGTGACGCGCGAGAGAACTGCCGTAGCGCTCGGTCAGCTGCACCATCAGATCGGGGGTGTCGCGGTCGACGCCGAAGACGTGACCGGGGAAGTCGAGCTCGGGCTGGGCAGCCGAGATCTCCGCCTCGCGGTCGGGCGAGAGCAGCTGCACGGGGTCGCCGACCGCGACCCATCCGATCGGCACGACCGTGCCGGCCGGCAGCACGGCGCGTCGGTGCACGATCGCGTTGACCCTGACCTCGCATCGGTCGCCGACCAGGGCGCCGTTGAAGATGCGCGCGCCCGAGGCGAAGAAGACCTCTTCGCCCACCGTCGCACCGGCGATGCTCGCCAGGGTGCCGACGAGCGTGTGAGCGCCGATGTGCACGGCATTCGCGGCGGTCGCGCGGATGAGCGCGTTCTCCATCACGATGACGTGCTCTCCGATCGTGATCGGACCGCCCTCCGCGGTGATCACGGCGCCGTGCAGCACTTGGCAGCCTGCGCCGATCTCGACGTCGCCGGAGATGACGGCGGTGGGAGCGACGACGGCGGTGTCATGGATCCGGGGCCGAGCCCCGAGGTGCTCGTACAACATGACGCCAGCGTAGTGCTGCGAGGCGCACGGCGAGAAGGCGGCTCCCGGCGTGGAGCGAGCAGGAGCTCCGCTGCTACGCTGTCGCCCATGCAATGCCGGTGACTCGATCCTCCCCCCTGCCGATGGGCCGCACGTCTGCGCGCCCCGGCACCACGATCGAAAGGCCTCCGTCATGCACTCCCTCGAACTCCCCCTCCTCGGCCGTACCGCCCTGGTCACCGGTGTCTCCCGTCGCCGCGGCATCGGATTCGCGACGGCCACGACCCTCGCGTCGCTCGGCGCGAACGTGTTCTTCCACCACTTCCGTCCGCACGATCTCGATCATCCGTGGGGCGGTGACGACCTCGACGCGGTGCGAGACCGCATCCGCGACTCGCTCGTACCCGGGGCCGTGATGGGCGACGCTCAGGCTGATCTCCGCGACCCTGCCGGCATCGAACCGCTGCTCGACGCGGCATGGTCCCTTTCTGGGCGACTCGACATCGTCGTCTGCAACCAGGCGATGAGCGGCGGTGACGGCTCGATCTTCGACATGACGGCCGAGCGGCTCGACGCTCACTGGCAGGCCAACGCGCGCGCCTCGCTGCTGCTCACCGCCGGAGTGGCGCGCCGCATCCGGACAGAGCTCGGCGGGGCGGCGACTCCCGCCGCGCGCCCCGGCGACAGCATCCCCTCGCTGGGCCCCTTCGAGGCACCGACGGCCCGCGTGATCTGGATGACCTCGGGTCAGGGGCACGGTGCGATGCGCGGCGAGATCTCGTATGCGACGAGCAAGGCCGCTCTGGCGGGTATCACCCGCTCGACCGCTGCGGAGCTCCTCGACGTCGGGATCGTGCTGAACACCGTGAACCCTGGCCCTGTGAACACGGGATACCTGGACGCCGACACCACGGATCGCGACCTGTCAGGCGTCGACGAGTGGATCGCCGGCACGCCGTTCGGCCGGGTGGGGCGCCCTGACGACCCGGCGCGACTGATCGGCTGGCTCTGCAGCGATGCGGGGTCGTGGGTCGTCGGCCAGGTGCTGACGACGGACGGCGGCTTCTCTCTCTAGAGACCCTCTCTCGGGAGAGCTGCCGTCACTCGACCTTCGCCGGTTCGGGGAAGATCGCCGTGAGCAGCTGACCGACCCACTCGAGCAGTTCCGCGTTCGGCAGAGGTTCGAGTCCGACACCTACGGCCGCAGGGATCGTCGGCATCGGCACCACGAGGGCGTCGCCACCCGCGACCAGCTTGGCCTTCGGGTACAGACGCTGCAGACGCACCTTGATCGATTCCTCGAGATGGGCGGGTGCGATCCGCAGGTTCGACCCCATCACGACGACGTCGGCGAGGCCGGCCCTGGCCGCGCGGCGACGCAGGCGGGCGACCGCGATCAGCCCCTCGACCTCGTCGGGCGGAGTGCCGTAGCGGTCGGTGAGCTCGTCGATGACCAGGTCGATCGCATCGTCCTTCGCGGTCGCAGCCGAGGCGGCCGAGAGCTTCTGGTAGGCCTCGAGACGCAGGCGCTCGCTGTCGATGTAGTACTCGGGGATGCGCGCGTCGAGAGGGAGCTCGAGTCGCAGCTCCTGACCGGACTCGACGTCTTCGCCGCGGAAGGTCGCGACGGCCTCGCCGATCATCCGCAGGTAGAGGTCGAAGCCGACGCCTGCGATGTGTCCTGCCTGCTCGCCACCGAGCAGGTTTCCCGCACCACGGAGTTCGAGGTCCTTGAGCGCGACCTGCATGCCCGAGCCGAGGTCGTTGTTGACCGCGATCGTCTGCAGACGGTCGGCCGCGGTCTCGCTGAGCGGCTTCATCTCGTCGTAGAGGAAGTAGGCGTAGGCGCGCTCACGACCACGCCCGACCCGGCCTCGCAGCTGGTGCAGTTGGCTGAGTCCGTACTTGTCGGCACGGTCGATGATGATCGTGTTCGCGTTCGAGATGTCGAGGCCCGTCTCGATGATCGTGGTCGAGACGAGCACATCGAACTTGCGCTCCCAGAAGTCGTCGACGACCTGCTCGAGCGCGTGCTCGCCCATCTGGCCGTGAGCCACGGCGATACGCGCCTCCGGCACGAGCTCGGCGAGCTGCGCCGCGACGCGCTGGATCGACTGCACCCGGTTGTGCACGAAGAACACCTGACCCTCGCGCAGGATCTCACGCCGGATCGCCGCGGTGATCTGCTTGTCGCTGCGGGGCCCGACGAACGACAGGATCGGATGCCGGTCCTCCGGCGGAGTCGCGAGTGTCGACATCTCACGGATGCCGGTGACCGCCATCTCGAGCGTACGAGGGATCGGCGTCGCACTCATCGCGAGGATGTCGACGTTGGTCTTCATCTTCTTGAGCGTGTCCTTGTGCTCGACGCCGAAGCGCTGCTCCTCGTCGATGATCATCAGGCCGAGGTCCTTGAACATGACCTGGTCGGTGAGGATCCGGTGTGTGCCGATCACCATGTCGACCGTGCCGTCGAGCAGGCCGTCGAGCGTCAGACGTGCCTCCTTGTCGCTCTGGAAGCGCGAGAGCGGGCGTACCTTGACGGGGAATCCGGCGAAGCGCTCGGTGAAGGTCTCGAGGTGCTGCTTCACGAGCAGCGTGGTCGGCACGAGCATCGCGACCTGCTTGCCGTCCTGGATCGCCTTGAACGCGGCCCGCACGGCGACCTCGGTCTTTCCGAAGCCGACATCTCCCGAGAGCAGACGGTCCATCGGGATCGGCCGCTCCATGTCCGCCTTGATCTCGTCGATCGTCTGCAGCTGGTCGAGGGTCTCCGCGAACGGGAACGCCTCTTCGAGCTCGCGCTGCCACGGGGTGTCGGGACCGAACGCGTGCCCCTTCGCGCTCATGCGTGCCGAGTACAGCTTGACGAGCTCCACGGCGATGTCGCGCACGGCCTTGCGGGCTTTGCCCTTGGCCTGAGACCAGTCGCTGCCGCCCATCTTCGAGAGGGTCGGGCCCTCACCACCGACGTACTTCGACAGCAGATCGAGCTGATCGGTGGGCACGAACAGCTTGTCGCCCGGGTAACCGCGCTTCGACGGCGCGTACTCGAGAACGAGGTAGTCGCGCACGGATTTGGTCGCGTTGCGTCCGCCGGTCGAGACCTCGCGCTGCGTCATCTCGACGAACCGGCCGATGCCGTGCGTGTTGTGCACGACGAAGTCACCCTGCTTGAGCTGCAGCGGGTCGACGACGTTCTTGCGGCGGGAGGCGAGCTTCTTGACGACGCGCTGGTCGCCACCGATCGTGCGGCCGTAGAACTCGTTGTCGGTGAGGACGGCGAGCTTCGCCTCGGGGATCTGGAATCCGGCCTCGACGGATCCGGTGACCAGCGTCGCGACGCCGGTGTCCGGTGCATCGACGAGCTCGGACACGATGCGCGCCGCGATGCCGCGATCGGAGAGCACGTCGCGCGCGCGGTCGACGAGTCCGGCACCCGCCGCGATGACGACCACGCGCCATCCCTCGGCGACCTTGGCGTCGACGAACGAGATCGCCCCGTCGACGTTGCCGTGGAACGACGGGATGACGGAGGCGTCGATGGTCTCGGCATCCTCACCGCCCATCGCGAACGGGCTCAGCCGCCACCACACGCCGCCACGGTCGCGGACGACCTCGCGGAGTCGGGCGATCGTGAGGAAGTCTCCGGCACCGAGGTCGATGGGTGCGGAGGCCCCGGAGGTGGCCGCACTCCAGGCCGCAGCGAGGAACTCGCGGTTGGTCTCGCCGAGCGTGATGGCGCGGGCGCTGGAGCGCTCGGGATCGACGACGGCCGTCGCCGCGCCCTCCGGGAGGTACTCGGCGAGCGACTTGAGAGGCCCCGAGACGGCCGGGAGAAGCGACTCCATGCCCTCGACCGGGATGCCCTCGGACATCTTCTCAAGCATTCCGGCGATCGCGGGGAATCCGCCGATCAGCGCCCGCGCGCGGTCGCGTACGTCGGGGGTCAGCAGCAGCTCGCGGCTCGGCGGAAGGTCGACGCCGTCGACGTCGCCGGGGAGGGAGCGCTGATCGGCGACCGAGAACGCACGGATCTGGTCGACCTCGTCGCCGAAGAACTCGACGCGGAACGGATGCTCCGAGATCGCGGGGAAGACGTCGAGGATGCCGCCTCGCACCGCGAACTCGCCTCGTCGGGACACCATGTCGACGCGCGAGTAGGCGCGCTCGACGAGCTGCTCGACGACGTGATCGAGCTCGTGCCCACGGGTTCCCGTACGCAGCTCCAGCGGCGCGATCTCACCGAGGTTGCCGGCGATCGGCTGCAGCGCGGCGCGCACCGATGCGACGACGACGAGGGGGTGGTCGCCCGACCACTCGGCGATGCGACGGAGCGTCTGCAGGCGCTGGCCGACCGTGTCGGCGCTCGGGCTGAGCCGTTCGTGCGGCAGCGTCTCCCAGGCGGGGAAGGTGACGATCTCGGCGTCGGGGATGTAGGCGCCGAGCGCCGCGGCGAGGCTCTCGGCACGCCTGCCCGTCGGTACGACGGTGAGGAGTGCCGGTGGATGCCCGGCGGAACGGCGCTTCGCCAGGAGCCCGGCGAGCGCCGGGGCGTCGAGTCCGTCGACCAGGCCGAGGTCGGCATCGGTCTGGGCCCAGCTCAGGGCGTCACGAAAAAGAGATGCCTCTTCCAAGGCGCGCAGAATCCCCGGCACAGTCACCGGACAAGCCTAGCCGCGGCCACGGACACGGGCTCCCGGGTCTCCGGGGCGGCACTCCTGCGCCCATAGGATGCACGGATGGAACCGGTCACCCTCACCGCCGAGCGTCTCGTCCTGCACGTGCCGGACGAGTCCGACATCGACGCGATCACCGCAGCCTGCCAGGACCCGGAGATCTCGCGATGGACGACCGTGCCGAGCCCCTACAGGCGCACGGATGCCGAGGACTACGTGCGTCTGATCGGCGAGTGGTGGGCCGACGGCAGCCAGAGGATCTGGTGCGCGTACCGTGACGGCGAGCTGGTCGCCTCGGTCGGACTGCATCGCGTGGCCGAGCACCACACCGGCGGGGATGCGGAGATCGGATACTGGGTCGCAGCGCCGGCTCGCGGTCAGGGATACCTCGTCGAGGCGGCGCGCGCCGTCGTCGCCTGGAGCTTCGACGAGCTCGGGCTCGCACGGCTGGGCTGGCGCGCGGTCGCGGGAAACGTGCCCTCCGCCAGAGCCGCTCGCGCGCTCGGATTCCGCTATGAGGGGCTCGGGCGCCAGGCCCTCACCAGCGCACGTGGCCGCGACGACGGATGGTTCGGCGGCCTTCTGGCGACGGACGACCGCACGCCCGTGGACTGGCCGATCCTCTAGTCCGGTGTCGGTCGTGGGTGGCAGGATGAGCGCATGCCTGAGATGCCGGAAGTCCAGGGCCTGACGACGTTCCTGACGGAGCGCGCCGTGGGGCGCACCATCGTCCGCACGGCCGTGGGCGCGATCGCCGCGCTGAAGACCTACGATCCGCCGAACACCGCCCTGCACGGTGCCGAGATCACCGCCGCGTCGAGGCAGGGCAAGTTCATCGTGCTCTCCTGCGGCTCCGACCTGCACCTCGTGTTCCATCTGGCCAAGGCGGGATGGCTGCGGTGGTACGAGACACTGCCGACGACCCTGATCAAGCCGGGCAAGTCTCCGATCGCGCTGCGCGTCGCACTCGACGACGAGAGCGGATTCGACCTCACCGAGGCGGGCACCAAGAAGTCGCTGGCCGTGTACGTGGTGCGCGACCCGCAGGAGGTGCCGGGGATCGCCCGGCTCGGACCCGATCCTCTCGGATCGACCTTCACTCGGGAGGTCTTCGGCGGGCTGCTCCGTGGGCGTCGCACACAGATCAAGGGGCTGCTCCGTGACCAGAGCGTCATCGCCGGCATCGGCAACGCCTACTCCGACGAGATCCTGCACGCGGCCCGCATGTCTCCCTACGCGATCGCCGACAAGCTCGGCGATGACGAAGTCGACCGACTGTTCGCGGCGATGCAGACGACGCTGACGGATGCCGTGGCAGAGGCGTCGGGCAAACCCCCCGCCGATCTGAAGGACGCGAAGCGCCGCGGCATGCAGGTGCATGCCCGCCGGGGTGAGGCCTGCCCGGTGTGCGGAGACACCGTGCGCAGCGTCTTCTTCGCCGATCGCTCTCTCGAGTACTGCCCGACCTGCCAGACCGGCGGAAAACCCCTCGCCGATCGCCGCCTGTCGAGACTGCTCAAGTAGCACTTCGACGCGGAATGAAATGTCCTCGGGTGCGTTGAGTACACTCAGAGCATCAACGTGCTCCGGGGTCGGTGAGAATCCGAACCGGCGGTGACAGTCCGCGAGCGTCTCGGTTCTCCGAGGTGCCGATCCGGTGGAATTCCGGGACCGACGGTGGTGCGAGGCGCAGCCTCGCTAGTCCGGAAGGGAGGCAGCACGGTGCGCCGCCGCGCGCGCGTTCTGCCTGCGTCTCCCCTCGAGGAGAACCCCCGGAGCCTCAGAGAGGACCACGGATGGCAGTGAACGAGACGGAACGCCGGGCGATGACCCGTGCGCTCGAACTCGCGGCCCTCGGCCCGCGCGGAGTGAACCCGCAGGTCGGCGCCGTCATCCTCTCCCCCGACGGGTCCGTCCTCGCCGAGGGATGGCACCACGGCGCCGGAACCCCCCACGCCGAGGTCGACGCGCTCTCCAAGCTCGCACCCGGCGCTGCTGGAGGAGCGACCGCCGTCGTCACCCTGGAGCCCTGCAACCACACGGGGCGCACCGGCCCCTGCGCCGTCGCGCTCATCGAAGCCGGCGTCGCCCGCGTCGTGTACGCACTCGACGATCCCGGCGCGGTGTCGGGCGGCGGCGCCGATCGCCTGCGCGCGGCAGGTGTCAGTGTCGATTCCGGAGAGCAGGCCGACGCCGCCCACGCGATCATCGACGGCTGGCTCACCGCCCAGCGCCTGGGGCGCCCGCACGTGACCGTGAAGTGGGCGCAGTCGCTCGACGGGCGCGCCGCGGCATCCGACGGCTCCAGCCAATGGATCACGGGCCCCGAGGCACGAGCCGACGTGCACCGACGCCGGGCGGCCGCCGCTGCGATCGTCGTCGGCACCGGCACCGTCCTCGCCGACGATCCCTCGCTCACCGCACGAGACGGCGACGCGCTGTTCGCGGAACAGCCGATCCCCGTCGTGATCGGCTCCCGCCCCACTCCCGCTGACGCCGCGATCCGTCGTCACCCGAAGCCCCCGCTGTTCTACGACACCCACGACCTGCACACCGTGCTCGCGGATCTGCACTCGCGCGGCATCCAGAGCGTGTTCGTCGAGGGTGGCCCCACGCTCGCGAGCGCGTTCGTCGCCCAGGGCCTCGCCGACCGGGTGCTCGCCTACATCGCGCCGGTGCTGCTGGGCGGCGACCGGCTCGCACTGACCGACATCGGCGTCGCATCGATCGACGCCGCCCACCGCCTGACGGTCGAGGAATGGCTGCCGCTCGGCGCCGATCTGCTCGCGATCGCCCACCCCGTACTCGGCCTCGAAGAAGGAGTCGCCTGATGTTCACCGGAATCATCGAGGAGATCGGCGAGATCACCGCGATCTCGCCCGCAGGAGACGGGTGGCGACTCACCGTGCGCGCGCCGAAGGCCGCGTCCGACGCGATCCATGGCGAGTCGATCGCCGTCTCGGGAGTCTGCCTGACGGTCGTGGGGTCGACGCCCGACACCTTCGACGCCGATGTGATGAAGCAGACGCTCGACGTCGCAGCCCTCGGCGGAGCATCCGTCGGCACCCGTGTGAACATCGAGAAGGCGATGCCGGTCGGCGCGCGTCTGGGCGGCCACATCGTGCAGGGCCACGTCGACGGGGTCGGAAGCATCGTCGACGTGCGGCCCGGCGAACAGTGGAGCGTTCTGCGCATCTCGCTGCCCGACGACCTCGCCCCGCTCGTGGTCGACAAGGGCTCGATCTCGGTCGACGGCACGTCGCTCACCGTGAGCGCGGTGAGCCCGGTGGATGCGGAAAGCCCGTGGTTCGAGATCTCGCTGATCCCCGAGACCCTCGCAGCCACCACCCTCGGGTCGCGCGCGGTCGGCGACCGTGTGAACCTGGAGACCGACATCCTCGCCCGTCACGTCGAACGCCTGCTGGCGTTCAGGGCAGCACCGGAAGGAGGCTCACGATGAGCCTTTCCACCATCCCCGAGGCCCTCGAGGCCCTCCGCGCCGGACGACCGGTCCTCGTCGCCGACGACGAGAACCGCGAGAACGAGGGCGACGTGATCCTCTCCGCAGAGCTTGCGACACCCGAGTGGGTCGCCTGGACCGTGCGCTGGTCGTCCGGGTTCATCTGCGCTCCGATGCCCGCGGATCTCGCAGACAACCTGAACCTGCCGCCGATGGTCGCCGCGTCCGAGGACGCCCGGTCGACGGCGTACACGGTCAGCGTCGACGCGGCCGAGGGCGTGACGACCGGCATCAGCGCGCACGACCGGGCTCACACGCTGAACGTGCTGGCGAACCCCGAGTCGACGGCCACCAGCATCATCCGCCCCGGACACGTGCTGCCCCTGCGTGCCGTCGACGGCGGCGTGCGCGAGCGCAGCGGCCACACCGAAGCGGCCGTGGATCTGATGAAGCTGGCGGGGCTTCGCCCGGTGGGCGCGATCGCCGAGGTCGTCGCCGAGGACGGCAGCATGATGCGGCTTCCCGGGCTCATCGAGCTCGGCGCACGCGACGGAGTGCCGGTCATCACGATCGAGCAGCTCATCGCCCATCTCAACGACATCGACCCCTCCGGATGGTCTCCCGAACGCGCCAGCAGGCGAGTGAGCCTGCGGGCGGACGCGACGGTTCCCACGACGCACGGCACGTTCCGCTTCCTCGCGTACAAAGACCGGGTCACCGGGACCGACCACATCGCGGTGGTCTCGGGAGAGCCGGGCGAGACGGCACTCGTGCGCGTGCACTCCGAGTGCCTGACCGGTGAGGCCTTCGGCTCGCTCAAGTGCGAGTGCGGCCCGCAGCTGGACGCGGCTCTCGACGCGATCGAGCAGGACGGCGGGATCGTCATCTACATGCGCGGCCACGAGGGTCGGGGCATCGGTCTGATCAACAAGCTTCGCGCCTACAGCCTGCAGGAGGAGGGCCTCGACACCGTCGATGCGAACCTCGCGCTCGGTCTCCCCGCGGATGCCCGCGACTACGCGGCTGCGGCCGGCATCCTCGCGGACCTCGGAGTGTCGAAGGTGCGCCTGCTGACGAACAACTCCGACAAGGTGAACCAGTTGCGCGGCCTCGGACTCGACGTCGTCGAGCAGGTGCCGCTCATCGTCGGAGTGGGCCCCAACAACCACCAGTATCTCGAGACCAAGCGTGACCGGATGGGTCACATCATCGGTGAGGCGGAGCTCGCACAGGCTCTCGCCGACGGACGGAAGGACGACGCATGAGCGGCGCAGGAGCACCCAAGACCGAGAAGATCGACGGACGCGGACTGAAGGTCGTCATCGTCGCCGGCACCTGGCACGACGTGATCACCGACGGCCTGATCGCCGGTGCGCAGCGCGTGCTCGACGACGCCGACGCCGCCTACCGACTGGTGCGCGTGCCCGGCTCGTTCGAGCTCGCCCTCGCGGCCCAGGCCGCGTTCGCAGGCGGCGCCGACGCCGTGGTCGCGCTCGGCGTGATCATCCGCGGGGGCACCCCGCACTTCGAGTACGTCTCGGCGGCGACCACCGACGGGCTCACCCGTGTCTCGCTCGACGCCGGCAAGCCGGTCGGCTTCGGAGTGCTCACCCTCGACGACGAGAAGCAGGGCCTCGACCGCGCCGGCCTCGAGGGCTCGAAGGAGGACAAGGGCGCAGAGGCGGCGGATGCTGCACTGCGCACCGCCCTTCTCGTGCGCGAGCTGCGCGGCTGAGGTCAGCCTGCCCTTGCTGGCGGGCGGGTCCCACGCTCTCCTACCGTGAGGGCATGGAGACTCTGCGCCACGTCGTTCTGTTCGTCCATCTCATCGGCTTCGCCGTGCTCTTGGGAGCCTGGGCGGTGCAGGCCTTCGGCGGCAAGCGCCAGTTCACCCGTCTGATGAGCATCGGCATGACGATCGCGGCTCTCGCCGGCCTCGCTCTCGCGGCGCCCTGGGGTCTGCCCGAGGGCGTCGAGATGAACTACGCCAAGATCGGCACGAAGCTCGTCGTGCTCCTGGTGATCGGCGCACTCCTCGGCATCGGGACGTCGAAGCAGCGCAAGGCCGGCTCCGTTCCGGCGGTCATGTTCTGGCTCGTCGGCATCCTGACGGCTGTCAACGCCGCCATCGCCACGATCTGGCGCTGACCGTCTCACCGCGCTCCGTCACGAGCGCAGCGGGACCTTGACGTCCCCACCGGCCTCCTCGGTCAGTCGCTCGCCCATCTGCACGAAGGTCGGCTGCGTGATGAAGCCACCGGCGAAGAGCGCCTGCCCCTGAGCGAATCCCTGCGCGCGACGGATGTCGTCCTCGCCCACGAAGCCGAACACGTCGGCGAGCTCCGCGATGTCGCGCGGAGCATTGACGCGCATGAGTCCGAGGTTGTCGCACTGCGACAGCACGTTCGGATGGATCTTCGTCGGGCGCTGCGTCGAGAGGAACAGCCACAGGCCGAACTTGCGTCCCTCGGCGGCGATCTGGACGAGCTGCTCGGTGAGGGCCCGCTCGACGGCGGTTCGCGGCTCCGGTGAGCAGATGTTGTGGGCCTCGTCGATCACGATGAGCAGAGGGCGCCGGCTCTCGCGCCGGGCCCACAGCGCCTCGAGCACCGCGAGCGCCGCGACTTTGGGCTCGGCCGGGTGATCGAATCCCCCGAGATCGAGGACCGTCGCCCTGGGTCTCTCGTCGATCACGTCGACGACCGAGTGCGCTCCCCGCGACCACAGATCCCATTCGAGTACCTGCAGGTTCTCCATGCGGTTCGCGAGCCGGATGTGCGCTGGATCGCCCGAGGCCCGGAAATCCCGGAGCATCCGGTCCGCGTCGAACTCGGTGACGCTCAGCGCCCAGTGCAGCAGGACGTTGTACTCCTCCGCGTCGGCGATCGGGTCGATCTGCAGGACAGCCGCCTTGGCGGCCGGCGACAGGTCGATGTAGCGGGCGTGCACCTTGTCTCCCTCGCCATGACCCGAGCGGAAGACGCGGATGTCGCTCTGCGATATCCGCGCGGCGTGCTCGGGTGGCGCATCTGCCCGAGCTTGCGCCAGCCTGACGAAATCAGCATTCGGATCGAGGATCAGCAGGGGCAGCTCGGTATGCAGCAGAAGCTGCTCGAGAACGACGCCGAGCGCATAGGTCTTGCCGCTGCCGCTCTGGCCGCACCAGAAGGTATGGCGGTTGAACCGACGTGCGTCGAGCTGGACCGATGCCGCCGCATCGTCGGTCATCGATCCGATGGTCAGATCGGTCATGGAGGCCTCCTCATCCACTGTGGATGGTCACCAGCCTGGCGTGCCGGGTCCGCGCGGTCATCACACTTCCCGGGTGACGCGGTGCGGAGATGCCGAGGCCAGGATGAGCCGCATGAACGACCGACTCTCATTCGCGGAAGTGCTCCGTCGCCCGCTCGCCAGCGCGGGGTCCCGGGAATCGGCGGCGCTGCTCGTCAGCGCGGCCACTCTGATCGTCACCGTGGTCATCTCACTGCTGGTCTTCCACGGCCGCGCGCTTCCGATCTCCGGCCCCGGCTCGATCGGCCAGTTCGCCGCCATCGGTTCGGCGGTCACCGCGATCGTCGTGTTCATCGCGGCCCGGTCGCTCGCCCGCATCCACCCTGCAGAGGGGGTGCCGCGCGAGATGATGCGGTGGTTCGACATCGCCGCCCTCGCGATCGCCCACGGCGTCATCGCTCTGCTCGGGTGGATCGCGATCGCCGATGTCGTGGAGCGGAGCTTCACGGGTGCGGAGGTGTTCCCCTTCGCCGGCGCGCTGCTCGCCGGCGCCGCCATGGCGTGCACCGCATACATCGTCGCCCTCTCGGCGGCCACCATGACCCCGGCGACTCTGTCCGTCGTTCTCATGCTCTTCCTTGTGGTCGGCGCCTTCGCGAGCATGCTGAGCGCTTCGGATGAGCAGTGGTGGAAACTGCATCTGAGCAGTCTCGGCGTGACCGACGATCTGTCGGCCCTCACGTTCAATGTCACGCTGATCATCGCGGGCATCATCGTGACGACCGTGGCGCATTTCGGCACCGCGACGATCCCCGTGGCCACCCCCCGCGCCGCCCGCGGTCGCCGCATCGTCCGACTCGAGCTCACCGTGATGGGGCTGCTGCTCTGCGGAGTCGGGCTGTTCCCTGTCGACAGGTTCCTCGCTCTGCACAACCTCTGCGCCACCGGGATGGTGGTGGTGTTCATCGCGATGGTGATCGGGCTGCGGCGCACGGTTCCGGGCACCTCTCAGGTCTTCGTGACGATGGGATACGTGTTCGTCGCGTACATCGTCGTGCTCGCCGTCTTCTTCGCCACCGGGTACTACAACCTCACGGCGGTCGAACTCGTCGCATTCCTCATCATCTTCACCTGGTTGCTCCTGTTCCTGCGCAACACCGAGCAGACGCCGGCTACGACGCGAGTGCCTTCGCCTTGAGCGTCTCGAACTCCGACTGCGTGATCACACCGGAGTCGAGCAGACCGCGCGCCTTCGTGATGTCATCAGCCGGGGACGACGAACCGGCGGTCTCACGGATGTAGGCCGTCTGCGCGGCGCGCAGCTCGGCCAGTTGCTCTCCCCGGCGCTCCGCCATCCCCTGCCCACGGGCGATCAGGTAGACGAGCGAGGTGAGGAACGGGAGGAACACCAGGAAGATGATCCACACGGCCTTCAACCAGCCGTTCAGCGAGCTGTCGCGGAAGATGTCTCCGATGATCGTGAAGACCACCATGAGGTACGAGATGAAGACGAAGGACCAGAAGAACCAGGCCACGAGATCCCAGATGGACATGCGCGTTCCCTTTCGATCGGTGATGTCAGTGCCAGGACCGAAGCTAGTCAGGAGCCGATGCGCCGGCGTCACCCGGCGCGGGTGACTCCGGATCACCGCTCGGGACCTGATTGACGGAGATCACCTCGATGTGCAGGTCGTCGAAGATGCCGAGCAGTCCCAGGAGACGAGGCTGGTCATCGATCGGACCGAGGATGCTCGTCAGCCCTCCGGGGCGCGCCTGCACCGTGAAGCCGTCCAGGGCCTGCGCGAGCTGGGAGCTCATCCGCCCACGGATGAGGACCTCGAAGACCTGGGTCATGGCAGCCTCCTGGGGTGCACGGGCATCGTGGGTGCGCGAGGGCGACGGTCCCATCATGGAGGGACGGATCGTCCGCGTCCTCATCCCCTATGGATGATCTGATCGCGCCCTGCGATACTGACACCGGATTCGCCGATGACCGCCATACCTCCCCCGCCGGCTCACGCCGTCGAGCGTCCACGATTGCGTAGCCGACTCGACGCGGCGCTGACCGCGCCCCTCAGCGTGATCGTGGCGCCGGCCGGCTCGGGCAAGACCGTGCTGCTGTCGCAGTGGGTCGCAGCGCATCCGGAGCTGGACTTCATCTGGATGAGCCTGGAGCCCGCAGACAACGATCCTCGCCGTTTCATCGATCATCTGCTGGCCGGGGTCCCGCGCGGCGCTCGGGAGGTGCTCGATCTCGGCCGGCCCCACGCGCTCAGCGATCGGGCGCTCGGACGCCCCGTGCTCGACGCGCTCGTGACAGTCTTCCGTGAGCTTCCCCCAGTGATCCTCGTGATCGACGATCTCCATGCGCTGTCTGGCTCGCAGCTGCTCGCCGATCTGTGGTGGCTCGCCGACAATCTTCCCGATCACACCCATCTGGTTCTCTCCTCCCGGGTCGACTTCGGCCTCGCGTGGAGCGATCACCGCCTTCGACACTCCCTTCTGGAACTGCGTCAGACAGACCTCGCGTTCGATGAGGAGACCAGCGCCCTCCTGCTCGAACGCGTCGCCGGCGCGCCGGTGAGCAGCGGCACACTCGCCGCTGTGATGGAGCGGACGGAGGGGTGGGCGGCCGGTGTGCTGCTGACGGGACTCGGCCTGCGCAGCCAACCCGATCCCGAGCTCTTCGCACGTCAGCTTCGCGGGACGGACCGCCTGATCGCCGAGTATCTGAGCGAACGAGCCCTGGCGCAGCAGGAGCCCGCACGCCGGGATCTGCTGATCCGTCTCTCGGTGCTGGATCGGATGTGCGCCGATCTCGTGGAATCGACCATGGGCGTGGATGATGCGACGGCGCTGTTCGATGAGCTGGAACGCGAATCGCTCTTCCTCGTCGCCCTCGACCGTGACCGGGAGTGGTTCCGCTTCCACCCGCTCTTCCGCGAGCTCCTGCGTTTCCGGTTGCGGGCGCAGCCCGGTGGACGGTCCACCGCGATCCTCACGGCTGCCGCCGAATGGCACCTCGCGCACGACGATGCTCCGGCAGCCATCGACTACCTCCTCGAAGCCCACTCGTGGGACCGAGCGGTCATGGTCATCGCGGCACGGGGCAGGGACGTCGTCGAGCGCAGCGACACGCTGACCGTCAGCCGGTGGCTGGAATCACTGCCGCCCGAGTTCCGCTCCACCCGCCCGGAGGTCGAGATCCTGCGCGGGATGCTGATGATGATGAACGGCGATGCCGCGCGTGCCGAGGATGTGCTCCGCCGAGAGGCCGACCGCACCACGTCGACGCCTGCCGAGACCGTGGTCGTCCAGACGTACCTCGCCGCCCGGGTGCAGTTCCGTCCCGAACCCGGCGTGGCGCTGCGGGCGGCGAAAGCCGCCACCGACCTGCTCCGCCAGCATCCGGACCTGCAGCCGGTGGAGCTGCTCGGATTGACGCATCCTCACCTGCTCCGGACGGCGGCGCTGACTTCGGGAGGGCGCGCGCACTTCCTCGCGGGCGACCTCACCGCTGCCCGCGACTGGTTCGAGCAGGCGCTCGACGACCCCGGCGCGCAGTACAGCCTCTATCGCATCCATCTGCTCGGCGCCCTCGCCCTGCTCGAGGTGTGGTGCGGACGACTCGGCGCCGCGTCGCTCGCATCCGACGAAGCACTCGCACTCGCCACCGATGCACGGCTCCTGTCGCACCCCGCGCCCGCTGACGCGTACCTCGCCGCAGCGCTCGTGTCGATCGAGCACGGCTCACCCTCCCAAGCCGCAGTGAACATTCACGAGGGCGAGCTTCGCGCAGCCGCCAACCATCGCACGCAGCTCATGTGGATCGCGCACCTCGCGCGGATCCTGGACACCTCTGACCCGGCGATGGCAGAAGGCCGCCCCACGTCCACGCCGCCTCCGCTGGTCGCCGACGCGCTGGAGGCCGCGCTCACCCGCGCGCGCCGACTCGAGCGCTCATCCCCGCATCCGATCGGGTATGCGTTCGGGCACGCGGTGCAGCGCACCTGGTCTCCGATCGCCTTCGAAGCCGTCGCCACGGCGTTGACCGAGCACCGCCCTGATCTCGCACGCGCCCAGCTCGATGCCGCGGCTTCCGAGCGGTCTGAAACCATGCCCCGCGCCACCGTCGAGCAACTCATCCTCCGCGCCTGGCTCGAGACGAACCAGCACGATCGCGACGCAGGCAGCGCCGCGCTTGTGAGCGCCTTGGATCTCGCGTCTCGCCACGGTCTGGTCGCGACGTTCGTGCGCGGCGGGCCAGAGGTCATCCGCATGGTGGCAGACCTTCCCGGCGCCCCATCGACCTTCCGCACCCTCGTGCTGGAGAGGGCCAGCCTGCTCCGTCACGCCCGCGCGACCTCGCCCGAACTCGTGGAGCAGCTCACCGACCGCGAGCTCGAGATCCTCGCCTATCTGCCGACCAGGATGACCAACGTCGAGCTCGCCGCACGCTGCTACGTGTCGCCCAACACGATCAAGACCCACATGGCGCACATCTACCGCAAGCTCGCAGTGCCCAACCGCAACTCCGCGGTCGCGCGCGCCCAGGACCTCGGGCTGCTCTGACCCTGCGGCATATCGCCCTGAACGGGTGACGCGATCGATCGCCGCACGTCCGAGAGTGGCACGGTGAGCGATGCGACCGTGCCCGAGGAGTCACCCCCTCGACTCCGACGCGCCGCGCGCGCGGTGAGGCAACGCAGCATCCAGATCACCATCACCCGCCCGCTCCTCTTCGGCTTCGCGCTGGTCCTCGGCGGCCTCGGCGCGTTCGTTCTCGGTGTCGCCGCGAGTTCGGTCGCCACGATCCTCATCTACATCGCCATCGCCATCTTCGTCGCGCTCGGTCTCGACCCCGTCATCCGCTGGTTGGAGGCGCACCGGGTGTCGCGAACACGCGGACTGCTGATCGTCTCGGGCGGTTTCCTCGTCTTCCTCGCCGTCGTGATCGGAGTCATCCTCCCGCCGGCGATGGTCCAGCTGGGCGCTTTCGCGCGGTCCATTCCCGCGGCCATCGCCGACTTCCGCGTCTCGGATGCGTACGCCGCCTTCGAGGCCCAGGTCGGGGATGTCCTCGGAACGGCCCTCGACGATCTCGCCGCCTTCTTCGCCGACCCGGGCAACCTGCTCGCCGTCGGGGGCGGAGTGCTCGCCGTCGGATTCGGAGTGGGCAACGCCATCTCCGGCGCTCTCATCGTGGTGGTCCTCACCCTCTACTTTCTCGCATCGCTGTCATCGATGAAGTCGGCGTTCTATTCCCTCGCACCCGCTCGGGACAGGGACCGGCTCCGATCGCTCACGGAGCAGATCACCGACTCCATCGGCGGGTACCTGATCGGGATGGTGGTGCTCGCGGCCTGCAACGCACTGTTCGCGACGCTGCTGCATCTGGTGCTCGGGCTTCCGGCTCCCGCATTCATGGGGCTCGCCGCCTTCCTGATCACGCTGATACCTCTGATCGGCCCCGTCACGTACTGGATCTTCGCCTCGATCGTCGCGCTGTTCGCCGACCCGCTGCTCGCTCTGATCTTCTCGGTGCTCTACCTGATCTACATGCAGTTCGAGGCATATCTTCTGACTCCTCGGATCATGAACAAGGCGATCGCGGTTCCGGGGTCGCTCGTCATCATCGGGGCACTCATAGGAGGAGCACTGCTGGGCCTGCTCGGCGCTCTGGTGTCGATCCCGGTCACGGCGGCGATCCTGCTGATCATCAAGCAGGTCCACATCCCGCGTCAGAACGCGAAAACCTGAGGACGGAGAAGCGCCCATGGCACGATCCACGGTCCACGAGCTGCAGCGGCGCCTGGCTGCCGTCGAAGCTGAGAACGACGCACTCCGCGCCGGCATCCCGGTGGTCCCGCAGACACCGCCGACCGATCCGATCGCCGACCGCGACCGATCCCGCGGGTGGGGACGCACGCTGGCGGCGACCGTCCTGATCGTGCTGGGAACGCTCGTCGCCCCTCTCGCACTGGTCGCTGCCTGGGGGAACGTGCAGCTCACCGACACCGACCGTTTCGTCGCGAGCTATGCCGGCCTCGCGACCGAGCCCGCCGTGCAGGCGGCGGTCACCGATCAGGTCGTCGAGGCGATCGAAGGGCAGGTCGACATTCCGGCCCTCACCACGGACGTGATCGACGGCGTCATCGAGCTCGGGACAGGCCCGGCGGCGACCCGGGCGCTGGAGCTGCTCAAAGGACCTGCCGCGCAGGGGCTCCAATCGCTGGTCGCCACCGTGGTCGAACGCTTCGTGGAGTCCGAGGCGTTCGCGAACGTCTGGGCGAGCGCGCTGCGCATCAGCCATTCACAGGTGGTGTCCGCACTGCAGAACGACCCGGATGCGGCGATCGCTCTCGGGTCCGAGGGCACGATCGGGATCCAGCTCGCACCGATCATCGACGCTGCGAAAGAGGTCCTCGTCGATCAGGGCGTCGAATTCGCAGCGTCCATTCCGACGGTCGACCGGACCATCACCGTCGCGCAGGTCGACTCGCTCCCCACGGTGCAGCTGGCCTATCAGCTGGTGGTGGCTGCAGGTATCTGGCTGCCCTGGGTGGCGATCCTCCTGCTCGCGGCCGGTGTGCTGGCAGCGCGGCGTCGCTCCGTCGCGCTGATCACCGCCGCGCTCTCCCTCGGCCTGGTCATGGCGATCGTGCTCGCCGGCCTCGCGGCCGGGCGGATCTTCTTCGACGGGGCCATGCGCACGAACGGTATCCCCGTCGATGCCGGAGGGACGATCTACGAGCAGGTCGTCGGCGCCATGCGCGACACGGCCGTGGCCGTCCTGGTGCTCGCGCTCGTCACCGCGGTGGTCGGGTGGTTCGCCGGCCCGTTCGATGTTCCCCGTCGTCTCCGGGGTGCCGCGAAGGCGGGTGCTGCGGCGCTTCGCGCGACGCTGGAGCGCCGTGGTCTCAGCACCGGGCGCGTCGGCGCGTGGTTGCACTCGCGGCGGACGCTCCTCCGCGTCGCCATCACGCTGGTCGGTGCAGCAGTCGTCCTCCTCGTCCGCCCTCTCAGCACGTCACTGATCCTGTGGACGCTGACCTTCGCCCTGCTGGCGGTGCTGATCCTGGAGCTCGTCGAGCGACCTCCCTCCGCCGAGGATGACGATCAGGACGATGCCCCGACGCACGAGGCCGAGAAGCCGCCGGCGGACGACGAGATCGGCCGTGCAGGCCCTGTCGTCGCGGGCGCCCCCGGAGACCCTGCCGTCCCTGCCGGAGAACCCCTCCCATGAGCGCGACGACGGAGGCCGTGGACCCCTTCGCCGCACGTCGCTCGGCCGGGCGAGCGGCCCGCGTGCGGGCGCCGAGGTCGCAGCTCGGAACCTGGTCGCCTTCTCCTCACCGCCCCGACCCGATCTCCCTGCTCGAGGAGCAGGGAGAGTCGCGCGTGCGAGAGCTCACCCCCGTGCGGTATGCCCGGATGTCGACGTCGCCGCTGGCCTTCTACCGGGGAGCAGCGCTGCTGATGGCATCCGACCTGGCGTCGGCCCCGCACACCGGCATCATCACGCAGCTCTGCGGCGATGCGCATCTGTCGAACTTCGGGCTCTACCGCACCCCCGAGCGGCTCCTCACCTTCGACATCAACGACTTCGACGAGACGTCGCCCGGGCCCTTCGAGTGGGATGTGAAGCGGCTCGCGGCGAGCTTCGCCGTGGCGTCGAGGTACCGAGGCTTCAGCGCCGAGGACGAGCGTTCATGCGTCCTCGCCGCAGCCCGGGGGTATCGGTCGGCGATCCGCGCGGCGGCCAAGGCCACGGTGCTCGATGCCTGGTACGACCGACTGGACGCCGACCGTGCGCGGCGGGTGATCCGCGAGGAACGGCGCGATCGACACGTGGGCAACGACGAGGTCCGCCGTCTGGACGCCACCATCGCGAAAGCGGGCACTCGCGACAGCCGGAAGGCGTTCAGGAAACTGGTGAGCAAGGTGGACGGGCAGCTCCGGATCACCGCCGCCCCACCGCTGATCATGCCCGTCGAGGACCTGCTGCGCGATGCCGGAGATGCCGGACTTGCCGCCGACGATGCGCAGGTCATGCGCCGGATCCTCGACGGCTATCGGGAGACGCTCGGCGGCTCTCGGCATCCGATCGCGGAGTATCGATACCGGCACATGGCACGCAAGGTCGTCGGCGTGGGAAGCGTGGGAACCCGGGCGTGGGTGATCCTGCTCAGCGGTCGCGACGATGACGATCCGCTTCTGCTCCAGGCCAAGGAGGCCCAGGCGTCCGTCCTCGAGCGCTTCCTCGGCGCGAGCGAGTTCGACAGCCACGCGGAACGCGTCGTCCGAGGGCAGCGCCTCATGCAGGCGGCGAGCGACATCTTCCTCGGATGGCAGTCCATCACCGGTCTCGACGGACAGCACCGTGACTTCTACCTTCGGCAGCTCCAGGACGGGAAAGGAGGGATCGATCCGGATGCCATGACGGTTCGAGGTGCGACTCTGTACGCCAGGATCTGCGGCGAGACCCTCGCCCGCGCGCACGCACGGGCCGGCGACAGGGTCGAGATCGCCGGATACGTCGGGCGGAGTGCGGAGTTCGAGGAGGCGATCGCGGACTTCGCGTCCGCATATGCCGCACAGAACCAGCACGACTTCGACGCCCTCACCGGGGCGCTGGCATCCGGGCGGCTTCCGCACGGCGGCGACGAGAGGTGAGTCGGGCCATGCGCGACGTCGTCACCGCCGTCTGGGATCGACGCTCCGGGTACTGGCTGGTGATCGCACTGCTCATCGTCGCGTATGCACTGTGCGCGGCGCAGGGAACGACGGATCCCAGCCCGTGGGCGCTCATCGTGCAGCTCGTGACCGTCGCCGTCGTGCTGTGGGTGACCGAGGCGCATCAGAGGGTGCAGCACACGGCGTGGGTCATCCTGTCGATCGCGGCCGCCGCCACCCTGGTGGTCACGTTGCTCGGCTTGCGCGGCGATGTGCTCGACATCGCCCTGTCTGCGGCATCCGCGCTCGCCTTCCTGCTCGCACCGGTGGCGATCATCCGTCACCAGGTGCACCGGCGAGGACTGGACGTCGAGGCGCTGCTCGCCGCGATCGCCGCGTACGTGCTCGTCGGCATGTTCTTCACGCAGGTATACAACCTCGTGGCGCTGGTGACGGTCGCGCCGACGTTCGGCGACCAGACGGTCGACTCGCTCTCGAGCCAGCTCTTCTTCTCGTTCACGACGCTCACCACCACGGGTTACGGCAACATCGTTCCGGTGTCTCCGGGTGTGCAGGGGATCGCCGTCGCCGAGGCGATCACCGGACAGCTCTTCCTGATCACCGCCGTGGCTCGGATCATGCGCGGCTCCCGGCGGCCCGCCTATGAGGAGGCGAAGACCCCGGGCCCCCACCTCGCCGCCGGATCCTCGCCAGGAGGGCAGTCATGAAGAGATGGAACGTGGTGTTCGTGCTGGGCGCCGCCCAGTTCGTGATGGTGCTCGACGGCACCGTCATGAACGTGTCGATCTCGACGGTCGTGACCGACCTCGACACCTCGGTGGCCGCGATGCAGGCGGCCATCACCTTCTACACCCTGACGATGGCCGCCTTCATGCTGTTCGGTGCCAAGCTCGGCGACGTATGGGGCCGCCGCCGAGCGTTCGTGATCGGCTCGTGCGTGTACGCACTCGGGTCCCTGATCACGGCGGTGAGCCCCTCGGTCGGATTCCTGTTCCTCGGCTGGTCCATCATCGAGGGCCTCGGCGCGGTTCTGGTGATCCCCGCCATCGCCGCCCTCGTGGCCGACAACTACCAGGGGCGGGAGAGAGTGACGGCGTTCGCCGTCATCGGCGCGGTCTCGGGCGCGGCCGTCGCCGCAGGACCCCTGATCGGCGGCGCGGTCACCACCTACTCCAGCTGGCGCTTCGTCTTCGTCGCCGAGGTGGTGATCATGCTCATCGTCGTGCTCTGCGCGCGGATCATCACCGACTCCACCCCGCGGCAGATGATCCGCATCGACATCGGCAGCGTCCTGCTGTCGTCGGCAGGACTCGTGCTGATCGTGTTCGGGATGTTGCAGAGCAAGACATGGGGGTGGGTGATCCCCCTGCACGCTCCCGAGATCGCGGGTGTTCCGGTCGCTCCCCTCGGAGTCTCGCTGACCGCATGGTGCATCGGCCTCGGCGCGACGCTGATCACGCTGTTCATCCGATGGCAGCGCCGTCTCCTGCGCGACGGGCGATCCCCTCTGATGCAGCCGGACCTGTTCTCGATCACCACTCTGCGCAGCGGCCTCTCGGTGCTCGGCGCGCAGTACACGGTGACCGCCGGACTCTTCTTCATGGTGCCGGTGTACCTGCAGATGACGCTCGGTCTGGACGCGCTCGAGACAGGCATCAAGATCTTCCCGCTCTCCGTCGCCCTGGTGCTGTTCTCGATCGTGGGGACGGCGCTGTCACGGCGATGGTCGCCTCGACGCATCGTGCGCGTCGGCCAGTCGATCCTCGTGCTCAGCGCGGTGCTGCTGCTCGGCTCGATCACGGAAGACCTGCGCGGCGTGCTGTTCGGCATCGGCATGTTCCTGACGGGTAGCGCCCTGGGGCTTCTGGCCTCACAGCTGGGCAACGTGAACATGTCGAGTGTGAGCGAGAAGGACACGAGCGAAGCCGGCGGGCTGCAGGGAGTCTTCCAGAACCTCGGCTCCTCGCTCGGCACCGCGCTCATCGGCTCGCTGCTGATCGGAGCACTGTCGACGTCGTTCGCGTCCGGCGTGGCCGCCAGCGATCTTCCCTCCGAGGTGCGCACGACCGTGAGCGCGGCGACCGATCGCGGCGTCACCGTGGTGCCGGCAGCCGACGTGGTCGGCATCGGCGAGGCCGCCGGTCTCACCGATACCGAGGCGACCGAACTCGCGGGGATCTATCGCGAATCGCAGCTGTCGTCGCTGCGCGTGGCATTCGTCGGCCTGATCGTGATCAGCCTGCTGTCGATCCTGTTCTCACGTGGCATCCCGGCAGAGGCCATGATCCGCCGGCGAACGGGCGCCGGCGCGAGCGAGCCGGAGAGGACCTGATCCGTCAGCCCGAGGTCAGCGGCGAGGGGATGCCGTGCTCTCGCGCACCACGAGCTCGGTACCGACGAGGGGCGTCTGGGCGCGCTCTCCCCCGTCGAGTTCGGCGAGCAGTGCATCCACGGCCAGCGCGCCGACGCGCTCGGGGTGCTGCTGCACGGTGGTGAGCGGGGGCCAGAGCTGCGCCGCGTCCGGCAGACCGTCGAAGCCGACGACACTGACGTCTCCCGGGATGTCGCGACCTGCCTCGCGGAAGGCCCGGACGACGCCGATCGCCATCTGGTCGTTCGCCGCGAAGACGGCCGTGACGGTGGCGTCGTCTCGCAGCCGGAGACCCGCCCGGTAGCCGGACTCGGCCGACCAGTCGCCCTGCAGCGGTTCGGGAGCCGCGACTCCGCGTGACTCGAGCGTCTGCTGCCAGGACTCGCGTCGCCGCTCCGCCGAATAAGACTTCGCGGGGCCGGCGATGTGCCACACCGTCCGGTGCCCGAGGTCGAGCAGGTGCTCGGTCGCGAGTCGGGCCCCCTGGGCCTGATCGGTGTCGACGAACGGATGCGCGTCGCCGCGATTCGAGTCGACGAGCACGACGGGCAGCCCGTCGGGGATCTCGACCTCGGCCTCGTCGAGCTGATGAGCCTCGATCACGATGATGATCCCGTCGACGGCGTGCTCTTCGAGTCGGCGGAAGGCTCCGGCCACCGTGTCGCGGGCGCTCGACTCGACGGGGATCAAGGTGAGCGCGTATCCCATCTGCGAGGCACGCACGGCGATCGCGTCGAGGGTGCGCTGGTTGCCGTACGAGCTGAAGGAGAACATGATCACGCCGATGGCGCGGAAACGCCCCGATCGCAGGGCTCGAGCAGCACTGTTGGGCCGGTAGCCGAGCCGCTGCATGGCGTCTTCGACGCGCACTCTGGTCGCGGCGCCGACGTAGCCGCGGGCATTGACGACACGGGAGACGGTCTGGCCCGAGACGCCCGCTTCGCGCGCGACGTCCTCCATCGAGGGGTCTCTGCGCCGCTGCGGCGGCTCTGCCGACTGCTCCGAGGTCACGATCAACCATCCATTCATATGTTGACGTTGACACACTACCAGCGCATCGCATATGTTGACGTTGACACACGGCGCGGTGAGCGCTCGATCTCTAAGAAGGTTCTCGTCAATGACGACTCAAGATTCCGCAGTACTTGCGGGCCACGGCATCCGCCGGCGCGAGAAGCGCGACTGGAAGGGATGGGCCTTCGTGGGCCCGTTCATGGTCGTCTTCGCACTGGTGTTCCTCACACCCCTCGCGTACGCGCTCTACCTGAGCTTCTTCCAGGAGAAGCTCATCGGCGGCACCGCGTTCGTGGGCTTCGACAACTATGTGCGCGCGCTCACGGACTCGCAGTTCTGGGAGGCGTTCGGCCGCGTCGTCCTGTTCCTCGTGGTGCAGGTGCCGATCATGCTCGTCCTCGCCCTCGCCGCAGCTCTCGCCCTCGACAGCGCACGGCTGCGCGGAGCATCCTTCTTCCGCATCCTGATCTTCCTGCCGTACGCCGTGCCGGCCGTCGTCGCCGTGCTCATGTGGGGTTACATCTACGGCGACCAGTTCGGTCTGACGTCGAACCTCAACGACTTCCTCGGCAGCGACCTCATCACCCCGTTCGCCCGTGAGTGGATCCTGATCTCGATCGGCAACATCGTCACGTGGCAGTTCGTCGGCTACAACATGCTGATCTTCTACTCCTCGCTGAAGACCATCCCGACCGACATGTACGAGGCGGCATCCCTCGACGGCGCCGGAGCGTGGCGCACGATCTTCTCGATCAAGATCCCCAACGTCCGCGGTGCTCTCGTGATCGCCACGATCTTCTCGATCATCGGCAGCTTCCAGCTCTTCAACGAGCCCAACATCCTGCGCCCCCTGGCCCCGAACGTGATCACGACGTACTTCACCCCCAACATGTACGCGTACAACCTCTCGTTCGCCGGACAGCAGTTCAACTACGCCGCGACGATCGCCATCATCATGGGCGTCATCACCGCGGTCATCGCCTACGTCGTGCAGCTGCGCGGCTCGAAGTCTGAGGTGCGCTGACATGGCACTCCCCCTCGCCCGCTCCACGCCGAAGCGCCACGACCTGATGAACCCGCGCAAGTCCAAGACGCTGCTGATCGTGATGGTCGCGTACGCGCTGTACACGCTCGTGCCGCTCGTCTGGCTGCTGTTCAGCTCGACCAAGACGCAGTCAGGACTCTTCAGCTCGTTCGGCCTGTGGTTCTCCGACGACTTCGCGTTCTTCGACAACCTCGTCGCCACGTTCTCGTACCAGGACGGCATCTTCCTCCGCTGGCTCGGCAACACGCTGCTCTACGTCGTGGTGGGCGCCGGAGGAGCGACGCTCCTGGCGACCATGGCCGGCTACGGCCTGGCGAAGTACCGCTTCCCCGGTCGCCCCGCGGTGTTCGCCGTCGTCCTCGGCGCGGTCGCCGTCCCCGGCACCGCCCTCGCGGTGCCGACCTTCCTGCTCTTCAGCGAGCTCGGCCTCACGAACACGCCGTGGGCCGTGATCATCCCGTCGCTGATCAGCCCGTTCGGCCTGTACCTGATCTGGGTCTTCGCCTCCGAATCCGTGCCGACCGAGCTGCTCGAAGCCGCCCGCATCGACGGCGCCGGCGAGTTCCGCACGTTCTTCACGATCTCGATGCGTCTGCTCGCTCCCGGCATCGTGACCGTCGCGCTGTTCACCGTCGTCGCGACCTGGAACAACTACTTCCTGCCGCTGATCATGCTCTCGGACCCCGCGTGGTACCCGCTCACCGTCGGTCTCAACCAGTGGAGTTCGCAGGCGATCGGCGCGGGGTCCCAGCCGATCTACAACCTCGTGATCATGGGCTCGCTGCTCACGATCATCCCGATCGTCATCGCCTTCCTGCTGCTGCAGCGCTTCTGGCAGTCAGGTCTCACCGCCGGAAGCGTCAAGCAGTAGCTCCCGGCATCCCTCTGCACCGCACACGTCGGTCCGACGCTGGACCGCACCCCCGAAAGGACACAGCAATGAAGCACCTTCCCTCCCCCGCTGCACGGCGCGCCCTCGCCGTGCTCGCGGCCGGCACCGTGGCAGCGCTGGCGCTGGCCGGTTGCAGCACCGGCGACGCAGGCTCGGGCTCCGGCTCCGCCGCCGGCGACGGCTCGTTCGACTCGGTCGAAGCGGCTCTCGAGAAGGGCGGCGAGATCACGTACTGGTCGTGGACCCCCTCCGCCGAGGCGCAGGTCGCCGCCTTCGAGAAGGAGTACCCGAACGTCACGGTGAACGTGGTCAACGCGGGCACCAACAACGAGGAGTACACCAAGCTCCAGAACGCGATCAAGGCCGGCTCCGGCGCCCCCGACGTCGTGCAGATCGAGTACTACGCGTTCCCGCAGTTCGCGCTGACCGACGCGTTCGTGGACCTCTCGCAGTACGGTTTCGCCGACTTCGAAGACGACTACACCGCCTCGACGTGGAACTCCGTCACCGACGGCGATGCGATCTACGGCCTGCCGCAGGACTCGGGCCCCATGGCCCTCTTCTACAACAAGGCCGTGTTCGACGCCGCCGGTGTCGCCGTGCCGACCACGTGGGACGAGTACTACGAGGCCGCCAAGGCGATCCACGCCGCGAACCCCAACGCCTACATCACCAACGACACCGGCGACGCCGGCTTCGCGACGTCGATGATCTGGCAGGCCGGCGGCAAGCCGTTCGCCACCTCGGGCACCGACGTCACGATCGACCTGCAGGACGACGGCTCCAAGAAGTGGACCGAGAACTGGAACCGCCTCGTCGAGGAGGACCTGCTCGCGCCCTACGGCAGCTGGAGCGACGAGTGGTTCCGCGCCCTCGGCGACGGCAGCCTCGCGACCCTCGTGATCGGCGCCTGGATGCCCGGAAACCTGATCACCGGAGCCCCCGACGGAGCCGGTGACTGGCGTGTCGCGCCGATGCCGACCTACGACGGTACCCCGGCGACCGCCGAGAACGGCGGCGGCGGCCAGGCCGTGACCACGCAGAGCAAGAACCCGGAGCTCGCAGCCGGATTCCTGTGGTGGCTGAACAACTCCGAGGACAGCATCTCGACCTTCCTCGAGTCGGGCGGATTCCCGTCGACCACCGCCGAGCTCTCGAGCGAGGAGTTCCTCGCCGACGCACCCGAGTACTTCGGCGGCCAGAAGATCAACGAGGTCCTCGCGGCTGCGGCCGACGACGTCGTCGAGGGCTGGAGCTACCTGCCCTACCAGGTCTACGGCAACAGCATCTTCGGTGACACCGTGGGCCAGTCGTACCAGAACGGCACCGACCTGAACGAGGGGCTGGTGACCTGGCAGGACGCGCTGGTCGAGTACGGCAACTCGCAGGGCTTCGCCGTCAACAAGTAATCGCACGTCCGGGCCGGACGGGGATGCTCTCCCCGTCCGGCCCTCCCCATCGAAAGCACCTCATCGTGACCTCCTTCTCCATCGGCGAGACAGACTTCCTCCGCGCAGGGCGCCCCCACCGGGTGATCGCCGGAGCCCTCCACTACTTCCGCATCCACCCGGACCAGTGGCAGGACCGCATCCGCAAGGCCCGTCTGATGGGACTCAACACGATCGAGACCTACGTCGCCTGGAACGCCCACGAGCCGCGGCGCGGTGAATGGGACGCCACCGGGTGGAACGACCTCGGACGCTTCCTCGATCTGATCCAGGCCGAGGGCATGGATGCGATCGTCCGCCCCGGCCCCTACATCTGCGCCGAGTGGCACAACGGCGGCCTTCCGAACTGGCTCACCGCCGGCGAGCGGGAGCTCCGGTCTTCTGAACCCAGCTTTCTCGCCGATGTGAGCGAGTACCTGCGCCGCGTCTACGAGATCGTCGCCCCGCGGCAGATCGACCGCGGAGGCTCGGTCGTGCTCGTGCAGATCGAGAACGAGTACGGGGCCTACGGCTCCGACAAGGCCTACCTCGAAGCGCTCGTCGCCTTGACCCGTGAGTCGGGCATCACCGTCCCCCTCACCACCGTCGACCAGCCGACCGACCAGATGCTCGCCGACGGCAGCCTGCCCGAGCTGCACAAGACCGGATCCTTCGGCTCGCGCAGCGCCGAACGCCTCGCCACGCTGCGCACCCACCAGCCCACCGGCCCGCTGATGTGCTCGGAGTTCTGGGACGGATGGTTCGACTGGTGGGGCGGCGTGCATCACACCACAGACGTGGATGCCGCGGCAGCCGACCTCGACGAGCTCCTCGCGGCCGGAGCCTCGGTGAACATCTACATGTTCCACGGCGGCACCAACTTCGGCCTCACGAACGGCGCGAACCACAAGGGCCGATACCTGCCGATCGTCACCTCGTACGACTACGACGCTCCGCTCGACGAAGCCGGCGACCCGACCGCGAAGTTCTTCGCTTTCCGCGACGTGATCGCCAAGTACGCACCCGTGCCCGACGAGCGTCCGGAATCCGCCGTGCCCTCGCCCGCGTTCTCGGTGCCGCTCGCCCCCGCAGGTTCCTGGACGGATGCCGCGGCGAGCGCGCCCGCCACCGACGCCCCGGCGACGTTCGATGAGCTCGAGCACCTGAGCGCTCTCGTCCGCTACGACGTCGATTTGCCCGACGGCCAGGGCGGCGAGCTCGTGCTCGACGAAGTACGCGACCTCGGCTGGGTGAGCGTCGACGGCCAGCGGGTCGGAACACTCTCCCGCACACGCCACGACCGGGTGCTGCGCATCCCGGCCGGGCGCACCCTCAGCATCCTCGTCGAGGAGCAGGGCAGGGTGAACTACGACCACCGTCTCGGCGAGGAGAAGGGTCTCATCGGGTCGCCGACGCTCGACGGCGTTCCGCTGACCGGGTGGCACTCGACACCGTTGGACGTCGCGGAGATCGCGGCCGAGATCGCGGCGCGGTCCGTGCTCGGACCCGCGGATGCATCCGGTGGGCCGGCCGGCCCGTCGGCATGGGTGGCCGACTTCGACCTCGACTCCCCTGCGAACCTCTTCCTCGACACCGCGTCGTGGAGCAAGGGCTACGCCTTCGTCAACGGGTTCTTCCTCGGGCGGTACTGGCGCAACGGCCCACAGCGCACGCTCTTCGTGCCTGCGCCCGCGACCTCCGCGGGGACGAACCGCCTCGTGGTGCTCGAGCTCGAGCACCTGCTCGACCCCACCGCCGATTTCGTCTCGGCACTCGCTCTCGGCGACACAGAGGAATAGCGCGCAGGCACGGGCATCCGCCCAGTACCGTGTCTCTGTGCCGCGCCGAAGGTTCTCCACCCCCACGCCCGCTGCGCGCGCCCGCTATGCGAAGCGACGTCAGGGTCGTCTGGCGCGGGTGGACAACGACCTCACCTCGGAGCAGTGGGCGTGGCTGCAGGGCGCCTGGGGAGGCTGCGCATATTGCGGAGCCGTCGACCTCGCCCTGCAACGCGACTGCGTGATGCCGATCTCCCGCGGCGGTCGCTACACCGTCGAGAACGTGGTGCCCGCGTGCGGATCGTGCAACGCGAGCAAGCGCAACGACGAGGTCACGTCGTGGCTCCGACGCAAGCGCCTGGATGAGCGCGCCTTCCTCGCCCGCTACGCCGAGATCCTCGCCGCCCTGCGCGAGGCGGAGTGACGCGCGCTCGTGATCCTCGCGAGTCAGGCGATCGGCACCAGTGCGGCGTCGATCCGCGAGCCGTCGATCGCGACCGTCATCATCGTGCACACCGGCTGACGGCGGCGATCGGTCGGTGATCCCGGGTTGAGCAGGCGCATCCCTGAGGGCGCGACCGTGTCCCAGGGGATGTGCGAGTGCCCGAAGACCAGCAGATCCACGCCGGCGAAGTCCGCGTCCATGCGTTCCTCGCGCCGCTGCTTCTGCCCGGTCTCGTGCACGACTGCCACGTCGACCTCTTCGACCGTGAACCTCGCGATCTCCGGGAGGCGGTCGCGCAGCGGTGGGCCGTCGTTGTTGCCGTAGACCCCTACGAGCATTCGCGCTCGTGACTCGAGCAGATCCAGGGTCGCGACGTCGATCCAGTCACCCGCGTGCACGACGATGTCCGCCTCGTCGATGGCCCGGAGCACCGAGTCTGGCAGGCGTCGGGCACGGGCGGGCACATGGGTGTCTGCGATCAGCAGCAGGCTCGTCGTCACTGTCTTCCCCGTCTCGGATGGGCGTTCGGAGTCGGGTCCGACTCTACGCACGCCGCCCTCGCCGTCGTCACACGCACACAGCAAACGCTCAGGAAGGCGTAAGATCTCTCGGTGCCTTGGTATACCGGGCCGCAGATCTAAGGAGCAGTATGAGTACGACCACAGCGCCCGCGAATCCGCGCTCGCGCGTCATCACGGCGAGCCTCGTCGGCACCACGATCGAGTTCTACGACTTCTACGCGTACGCGACCGCGGCCGTCCTCGTCTTCCCGGTGCTTTTCTTCCCCACCGGAAACGACACCACGTCACTGCTGTCGTCGTTCGCCGTGTTCGGCGCCGCGATGGTCGCTCGCCCGATCGGTGCGGTCGTCTTCGGCCACTTCGGCGACAAGTTCGGACGCAAGGCGACGCTCGTCGCCTCCCTGCTGACGATGGGCATCGCCACGTTCGTGATCGGCCTGCTCCCCACGTTCCAGCAGATCGGCTGGTGGGCCGCGCTGTTCCTCCTGCTGCTGCGTCTGGCTCAGGGCTTCGCGCTCGGCGGCGAGTGGTCGGGGGCCGCGCTGGTGGCCACCGAGAACGCGCCCAAGGGCAAGCGCGCCTGGTACGGCACGTTCCCGCAGCTGGGTGCACCGCTCGGCTTCATCATCGCCAACTTCCTCTTCCTCGGGATCAACTGGCTGCTGCCGCACGCCGAGAACCCGGCGCTCAAGTCCGAGGCGTTCCTGTCGTGGGGCTGGCGGATCCCGTTCCTGTTCTCGGCCGTGATGGTCATCATCGGGCTGTGGGTGCGACTGAAGCTCGTCGAGTCCGACACGTTCAAGAAGGCCGAGAAGAAGGGCGCGATCCGCAAGCTGCCGCTGGCGACGGTCTTCCGTCATCACTGGAAGCAGCTCATCCTCGGCACGTTCATCATGCTGGCCACCTACGTGCTCTTCTACCTGATGACGAACTTCACCCTCGCGTACGGTACGAAGCCGGCCACCCTCGAGACGGCGTCCGCCGCCGCGCAGGCCGCCGCCGAGGCGACGGGCAAGGACTTCGATGCGTCGGCGTTCGCCGCGCAGTTCTATCCGGGCCTCGGGTTCGCCTACACCGACTTCGTGCTGATGCAGATCGTCGGCGTGGTGTTCTTCGGCATCTTCACCCTGCTCTCCGGGCCGATCGCCGATTCGATCGGTCGCCGCAAGCTGCTCCTGTGGGTCACCGGGCTCATCATCGTGTTCGGCTTCACGTTCAACGCCTTCCTGCTCCCCGCGATGGACCCGAAGTTCACCGGCGCGCTCGCGCAGGCGTTCCTCGTGTTCGGCTTCATGCTCATGGGGGCGACGTTCGGCCCGATGGGCGCGCTGCTTCCGGAGCTCTTCCCGACGAACGTCCGCTACACGGGCTCCGCGATCTCGTACAACGTCTCGTCGATCCTCGGCGCGGCCGTGGCCCCGCTCATCGCCCTGTGGCTCTGGGAACTCGGCGACGGCGCCCCGTGGCTCGTCGGTCTCTACCTGTCGGCGATGGGAGTGCTGACGTTCATCGCGCTGCTCCTCTCCAAGGAGACGAAGGACAACGACTACGAGGAGGACCTCGGAGTCGCGGCGGCCGTCGAACTCTGACACGTCGCCTCATGCGAAAGGGCGGCACCTCCTCGGGGGTGCCGCCCTTTCGCGTGCTCGGGGTGGGCCGTAGAGCTCAGTACGAGGCGGTGACCGTACGCGCGGCCCCGTCGAGGGTCATCGTGCCGCCGTACGGCAGGATCCACTGGGGTCGCGTATGGCCGAAGGGCACTCCGACGCACACCACGGCATCCGGGTTGTAGCGCGACACCGTCTCGACCACGACGTCGCGCTGCGCCGCGCGAAGGGCATCGGCTTCTTCGCGCGACGGCAGGAACTCGAAGTCGCTCACGGGCGGACGCGCGACGACGACACCCGCGACGGCATCGAGGATGCCGCGCTCTCCGAGCCCGCGCACCCACCGACCGACCCAGCTCGCGGGCGGACGCTCCTCGCTCGTCTCGAGCAGCAGGATGCGGCCCCGCAGGTCATATGTGGTGGGCAGCCGGTCGGCGAGGGCGAGCGCGTCGATGGACTCGAGGCATCCGCCCCATGTGCGCCCCTCGACGCGTACGTCCGGACCCGACCAGGACCACTCCTCGGTCGGGGTGCGATCGCCGTACTCGGTGAGCGCAAGGGGATCTTCCCAGCGTCTTCCGTTGTCTTCCGACTCGCCGGGTTCCGTGATCTCGACCGTGCCGCCGTCGAGCAGCGCAGCGCGCAGCGACCGCAGGTGCACGTCGTCGACCGCGGGGCCGGGGCCGAGATGCACGGCGGTGGACCCGCCGTAGTACCCGGTGACGCCGTGCTGCCAGAGCCAGTTGAGGATGTTCGTGTTGTCGCTGTAGCCGAGGAAGGGCTTGGGATCGGCCTGGGCGAGCGCGGCGTCGAGGTGGGGCACGACGAGGATCTGATCGTCGCCGCCGATCGTCGCGAGGATCGCGCGGATACCGGGGTCGGCGAAGGCCGCGTTCACGTCGGCGGCGCGGGCCTCGGGGCTCGCATCGAGCTGACGCGTCGTCGGATACTCGACGGGGATCAGCCCCGTGAGGTCCTGGAGCCTTCGCATCGCCTGCGCGTGGATCGCCGGCGCGACGGCGGGCGCCGCGAACGCGGGTGACAGAACGGCGACTCTGTCGCCGGGCTTGGGTTTCGGTGCAGCCAGCATCCGCCCAGTCTCGCACCGCGAACGCGGCAGCGCGCGTCAACATGAATTGACAAAACCCGACGAGTCAACAATGATTGACGCCGGAGGCCCATCATGACGATCGAGACAGCTCTGGCACAAGCCAACGGAGGCGAACCGCTCTCCGAGCTCCACCGCCTCGCGGCGCTCCGCACCGAGCTCGCCCGCTCCGAGGAGGCCCAGGTGCGCCGCGCGCGCAACCTCGGGTACTCGTGGCAGGCGATCGCGAGCGCACTCGGCGTGACGAAGCAGGCCGCGCACCGCCGGTTCGGCAAGCGCTGAGGCGCATACAGCCCATCCACAGAAATCGGCCCTGCACGAAGTACGGTCGAACTACCCCTTTCAGAACGAGGTTCCGCATGTCCAGCACGGCGACGTCACGCCGACGCGGACGCGGCGCGCCGCAGGATGGTCCGCGCGCCACTTTCCGCCAGCTCCTCCCCTTCCTCTTCGAGCACAAGCGCACGCTCATCGTCGTCGCGGTGCTCAGCGTGTTCGGCGCTGCCGCATCGCTCGCGCAGCCGCTGCTCGTCGGACAGGTCATCGAAGCCGTGCAGTCCGAAGAGGGCATCGGCATCCTCGTGTGGGTGCTCGTCGGCCTCGTGGTGGTCTCGTCGATCATCTCGGGCTACCAGCACTACCTTCTGCAGCGCACCGGCACCGCCGTCGTGTACTCCAGCAGACGCAAGCTGATCTCGCGCATCCTGCAGCTGCCGATCAGCGAGTTCGACGCTCGTCGCACCGGAGACCTCGTCTCGCGGGTGGGCACCGACACCACGCTGCTCTACGCCGTCCTCACCCAGGGACTCGCGGATGCCGTCGGCAGCGCGATCCTGTTCCTCGGCGCCCTGATCGCGATGCTCGTGATCGACCCGGTGCTGCTCCTGCTCATCGTCATCGTGATCGGCATCTCGGTCGTCGTCGTCACCGCACTCAGCGGCCGCATCCGCACCGCCTCGACGGCACAGCAGGAGAAGGTCGGCGAGCTCGCCTCGGGCGTCGAGCGGGCCGTGGGCTCGATCCGCACCGTGCGTGCCTCCGGCGCCACCGAGCGCGAGACGGAGTCGGTGTCGACGCTCGCGTCCGAGGCCTACGGCATCGGCGTGCGGATCGCGAAGATCTCGTCGCTGGTCGTGCCCATCGCGGGTGTCGCCCTTCAGGTGTCGCTGCTCGTGGTCCTCGGCGTCGGCGGCTTCCGCGTCGCGGCCGGCGCGATCACGATCGCCTCGCTGATCACGTTCATCATGTTCCTGTTCATGCTCGTGATGCCGCTCGCCACCACCTTCGGAGCGATCACATCGGTGAATCAGGCGCTCGGCGCGCTCGGCCGCATCCAGGAGGTGCTGAACCTGCCGACCGAGACGCAGGACGACGCTGAGACCGCGGCATCCATCTCGCGCGATGCCCCCGACCCCGCAGCTCCGGCGATCGAGTTCCGCGATGTGCGCTTCCGGTATCCCGAGAACGTGGTCGCCGCCCGCCAGGCCGCTGCCAAGGAGGCGCAGACGCTGCTCGCCGACGCGCACCTCGAGTCCGCTGACGAGGCGACGCCCACGCCCGAGCGCGAGGTGTTGCGCGGAGTGTCGTTCGCGGTGCCACGAGGCTCCCGCGTGGCGCTCGTCGGCCCCAGCGGTGCCGGCAAGAGCACGATCCTGTCGCTCGTGGAGCGGTTCTACGACCCCACCGGCGGCTCGATCCGCCTCTACGGGCACGACGCCCGCACCTACCCTCGAGACGAGCTGCGCGCCCAGTTCGGCTACGTCGAACAGGATGCGCCGACGCTCGCGGGAACCCTGGCGGACAACCTGCGACTCGCCTCACCCGACGCCTCGGATGCCGAGTGCGAGAAGGTGCTGCGCGCCGTGAACCTGGGTGATGTGCTCGAGCGCAATCCGCTCGGGCTCGCCGCCCCCGTCGGCGAAGACGGCGTCATGCTCTCGGGCGGTGAACGCCAGCGCCTCGCGATCGCGCGCGCACTGCTGACCGACGCCCCGATCCTGCTGCTCGACGAGTCGACCTCTTCGCTCGACGGGGTCAACGAGCAGCGCATGCGCGAGGCGATCGATGCGGTCTCGACCGACCGCACGCTCATCGTGATCGCGCACCGGCTGTCGACCGTGGTCGACAGCGACCTCATCGTCGTGCTGCAGGACGGCGTCGTCGTCGGTCAGGGCACGCACGGAGAACTCGTCGAGTCGACGCCGCTGTACCGCGACCTCGCGCGCCACCAGCTGCTCGCCTGACACCCGGCACTGCGGGAACGAAAGTACGCGAAGGCGGGATGCCGGAGACCACTCAGCCATGGGTTCGTCTCTGACGTCCCGCCTTCGCGGGTCTGGGAAAGGATGAGGCGCCGGCTCCCCCGAACCGGCGCCGGTCTGTGTCAGGCCTTGTCGAGCCTGTAGCGCAGCGACGCCAGCTCGGCGCGGAGCGCAGCCGGGACCTTGTCGCCGAAGGTGTCGTAGAACTCCTCGGTGAGGTCGGCCTCGGTCTTCCACGCCTCCGCGTCGACCGAGAACAGCTCGTCGAGATCGGCCTCAGGCACCTCGATGCCGTCGAGGTTGAGGTCCGAGACGATGGGCAGGCGACCGATCGGGCTGTCGACGGTGGACACCTCGCCGGAGATGCGGCGGATGATCCAGTCGACGACCCGCGAGTTGTCGCCGAATCCGGGCCACAGGAACCGGCCGTCGGATCCGCGGCGGAACCAGTTGACCTGGAAGATACGCGGGGCGCGGTCGAACCGGAGGCCACGACCCACCTTCAGCCAGTGTCCGAAGTAGTCGGCCATGTTGTACCCGCAGAACGGGAGCATCGCGAACGGGTCGCGGCGCAGTTCGCCGACGGTGCCCTCGGCAGCGGCCGTGCGCTCGGACGAGATGTTCGAGCCGAGGAAGACGCCGTGCGTCCAGTCGGTCGCCTCGACCACGAGCGGCACGTTGGTCGCGCGACGACCACCGAAGAGGATGACGTCGAGCGGCACCGCCTCTTCCCAATCCTCGGAGATCTGCGGGCACTGCGCGGCCGAGACCGTGAAGCGCGAGTTCGGATGCGCGGCCGGACGGTCGGAATCCGGGGTCCAGTCGTTGCCCTCCCAGTCGACGAGGTGCGCGGGCGCCTGATCGGTCAGACCCTCCCACCACACGTCGCCGTCCGGGCGAAGCGCGACGTTCGTGAAGATCGTGTTGCCCCAGAGGGTCTCGACGGCCGTCACGTTGGTCGACTCGCCCGTGCCGGGTGCGACACCGAAGAAGCCTGCCTCGGGGTTGATCGCCCAGAGGCGACCGTCCTCCCCCGGACGGATCCACGCGATGTCGTCGCCGAGAGTCTCGACGCGCCAGCCGGGGATGGTCGGACGCAGCATCGCGAGGTTCGTCTTGCCACAGGCCGAGGGGAACGCCGCGGCGACGTGGTACGCCTTGCCCGCGGGGTCGATGACGCGGATGAGCAGCATGTGCTCGGCGAGCCACCCCTCGTCACGGGCGATGACCGAGGCGATGCGCAGCGCGAAGCACTTCTTCGCGAGGATCGCGTTGCCGCCGTAACCGGAGCCGAACGAGTAGACCTCGAGCGTCTCGGGGAAGTGCACGATGTACTTGTCGTCGTTGCAGGGCCATTCGACGTCGGCCTCACCCGCGGCGAGCGGAGCACCGACGGAGTGGACCGTCTTGACCCACGGCGCACCGTCGGCGATCTGACGGGTGACCGCGTCGCCGACGCGGGTCATGATGCCGATGGATGCCACGGCGTACGCGCTGTCGGTCACCTGGACGCCGATGTGCGAGAGAGGGCCGCCGACGGGGCCCATCGAGAACGGGACGACGAACATCGTGCGACCGCGCATCGATCCCTCGAAGATCTCGGTCATCTTCTCGCGCATCTGCGCGGGAGGCGCCCAGTTGTTCGTGGGACCGGCATCCTCTTCGTTCTCCGACGAGATGAACGTGCGTCCCTCGGTGCGGGCGACGTCGCTGGGGTGCGAGCGGGCGAGGTACGAGCCCGGTCGCCACTCGGGGTTGAGCTTGATGAGCTTGCCCTCGTCGACCAGGCCGCGCAGCAGCCAGTCGTTCTCGGCCCGCGAGCCGTCGACCCAGTGGATCGAGGCAGGCTCGGTGAGGGCGGCGATCTCATCGACCCAGGCCGCGAGCTCTGCCATCGCAGGGGTGTCATACGTCGGAGCCGTCCCGAAGGTGCGCACCGGTGCGACGGATGCTGCTCGGGGGGTGAAGACTTCGGCGATCGCCATGACTACTCCTTTGAAGTGAGGGGCGTTTGTTCCATCATCTTCCGGTTCGACGCCGACTTTCGGCCATTCGTGGCGATAAGAATCGATGTTCTTTCGCTAGGATCAAGGAATGGCTCCCTCCGGCATTCACCTCGCGACTCTCGGACACCGCATCCGACACCACCGCCTCGAGAAGGGGTTCACGCTCGATGAACTCGGCGCGCTCGTCGGAGTGGCCGGCTCGCAACTGAGCCTGATCGAGAACGGCAAACGCGAACCGAAGCTCTCTCTGCTGCAGGCGATCGCGCACGCGACGGGCACCGAGGTCACCGATCTGATCTCCGGTGAGCCGCCGAACCGCCGAGCCGCCCTCGAGATCGAGCTCGAACGCGCCCAGGAGAGCCCGGTGTTCCGCCAGCTCGGCATCGCCCCCGTGCGCGTGACCAAGGGCATGAGCGACGACACGATCGAGTCGATGCTCGGCCTCCACCGCGAGCTGCAGCGGCGCGAGCGCGAGGCGATCGCGACGCCGGAGGAAGCACGCCGCGCCAACACCGAGCTGCGACTGCGCATGCGTGCGCAGCACAACTATCTCGGGGACATCGAGAAGCTCGCCGAGAAACAGCTGCGCTCGGCCGGCCACGTGCAGGGCGCGCTCACACACCGCACGGTCAGCATCATGGCCGAGAAGCTCGGGTTCGAGCTCATCTACGTCAACGACCTGCCGCACTCGACGCGATCGGTCACCGACCTCGAGAACGGACGGATCTACCTTCCGCCGGCCTCGATCCCCGGTGGCCACGGCCTGCGGTCCATGGCGCTGCAGGCGATGGCGCACCGCCTGCTCGGGCACACCCCTCCCACCGACTACGCCGATTTCCTGCAGCAGCGACTCGAGATCAACTACTTCGCGGCATCCTGCCTGATGCCCGAGACGGCCTCCGTGGCCTTCCTGCAGCAAGCGAAGAAGGATCGCAACCTCGCGGTGGAGGACTTCCGCGACGCGTTCGGCGTCACGCACGAGGCGGCGGGCATGCGCATGACGAACCTGCTCACGCAGCACCTCGGGATGTCGCTGCACTTCCTCCGCGTCGACGCCACCGGTGCGATCACGCGGGTGTACGAGAACGACGACATCCCCCTGCCGATGGACGTCACCGGTGCCGTCGAGGGTCAGCGCGTGTGCCGCAGGTTCCAGGCGCGGGCGGCGTTCACGCAGCAGAACCGCACGAACGAGCACCACCAGTACACGGACACGCCATCGGGCACCTTCTGGTGCTCCACCCAGACCGGCGCCGCCACCGACGGCGAGTTCTCGATCACGGTCGGCGTTCCCTTCGACGACGCCCGCTGGTGGCGCGGACGCGAGACGACGGATCGGGCCGTGTCGAGCTGCCCCGACGAGGCCTGCTGCCGCCGCCCCTCCGCCGACCTGACCGAGCGATGGAACGGCAAGGCCTGGCCGAGCGCCCGCGTGCACACGCACATGTTCTCGCCGCTCCCCCGCGGCGCATTCCCCGGCGTCGACGACAACGAGGTCTACAACTTCCTCGGGCGTCACGCGATCGAGTGATCGATTAAGATATATTCAATTCACTCATTCATTGACCTCCAGGGAGCCCCGTGACCGAGCCGATACCTGCCGACAGCGCTACCTCTGAGACGTTCACCTCGCGTCGCTACCAGATCACGGTGGGCGGGAGCACGCTGGCCTACTCCGCGGGTGCCGGCACGGTGATCGTCCGCGACGACGAGCAGCGCCCGCTCGCGAGCGTGTTCTACACCTCGTACATCGCCGACCGCCTCGACGGCGGCCCCGTGCGCCCCGTGACGTTCCTCTTCAACGGCGGCCCCGGATCTGCGAGCCTGTGGCTCAACATCGGCGGCTTCGGCCCGAAGCGCACCCCCACGAACACCCCGCAGGCGACTCCTCCGGCGCCCTACCTCTCGGGCGACAACCCGCACACGCTGCTCAGCGCATCGGATCTCGTGTTCATCGACGCCCCCGGCACCGGCTATTCGCGGCTGCTCGGAGACGCCGAGGAGTCCGAGGTCTTCGGCGTCGACCAGGACGTCGACGCCTTCGCCAAGGCGATCACCCGCTGGCTCACCCTCACGAACAGATGGAACGCCCCGCGTTTCCTGTTCGGAGAGTCGTACGGCACGACCAGGGCATCGGCGCTCGTGCACCGCCTGCAGAACCAGGGACTCGATTTCAACGGCGTGGTGCTGCTGTCGACCGTGCTGAACTGGGGCGAGAGCAACCTGGGCGGCCCGCGCGAGTACATCAACCTGCTGCCCTCGTATGCGGCGACCGCCTGGTATCACGGCAAGGCGCGCACGACGCACACGGCGCTCGAACCGTTCCTCGCGGAGGCCCGCGAGTTCGCACAGGGCCCATTCGCCGAGGCTCTGCTGCGTGGAGACCTGCTCTCCGGCGCGCAGGAGGATGCGGTGGCCCAGCAGCTGAGCGCCCTGATCGGACTCGACGCCGACTACCTCAAGACGCACCACTTCCGCATCGGCATGGAGCAGTACCGCTATGCGCTGCTCGCCGACGAGGGCAAAGTCATCGGACGCTTCGACACCCGCTTCACGGCCGAGCACCAGTACGTCGTGGGGAACGGCTCGCACGACCCCGCGACCGACGATGCGGCGACAGCCGGGGTGAACAGCGCGCACCTGTCGACCTACCGCACCCACCTGGTCGACGACATCGGCTACACGAGCGAGCTGCACTACCGGCACCTGCACAACATGCCGATCGCCCGGGCCTGGGACTGGAAGCACAAGGCGCCGGGGATCGACGCTCCCCAGCTCGTTCCCGACGTCTCGCTCGATCTCTCGGCAGCGGTGCGACGCAACCCCAACCTCAAGGTCTACGTCATGGGCGGCTTCTACGACCTGGCGACGCCGTTCTTCGGTCCGGAGCTCGACGTCGCGCACCTCTATCTCGCGCCGTCGCTGCGCGAGAACATCCGCTTCACGTTCTACGAATCCGGTCACATGACGTTCGTCGACGAGCGAGCGGTCGAGCGGATGAAGAGCGACCTCGACGCGTTCTACCTCGACGCCACCGCCCGCTGACATGCGGCGCATGGGCCCCCTGGAGTACACCGCGCGACTCGAGGAGCTGCCGCTGCGGCGCTCGGACGGCGTCGCGCAGGGCACGGTCTCGGCGTTCAGCTACGTCGTCGACGGCACGGCCACTCGCCCCGTGCTGTTCCTCACCAACGGCGGCCCCGGCGTGTCGTCGGTCTACCTGCACCTCAGCGGCATCGGCCCGTGGCGTGCACGGATCCCTCGCGACCCCGTGACCGACGGCGCTCCGCCCTACGGGATCGAGGCGAGTCCGTCGACGATCCTCGATGTCGCTGACCTGGTGTTCCTCGATGCACCGGGAACCGGTTTCGGATCGTTCGCCGAGGAAGCGGATGCATCGGCCTTCCGGTCCGTCGAGGGCGACGCCGACGCCATCGCCATCGCGATCTCCGAGTGGGTGAACCGACACCGCCGGTGGGACTCGCCGAAGTTCTTCCTCGGCGAGAGCTATGGCACGCAGCGCGCGGCTTTCCTCGCGACCACCGCGCACGGTGCGGACACCGCGCCCCTCGACGGCATCGCGCTGCTCGGGCAGGCCGTCAACATCCAGGAGACCCTCGACCGGCCGGGCAACGTCGTCGGCGCGCTCGCCAATCTGCCCTACAAGGCGGCGACCGCGTGGTTCCAAGGCGTCGGCTCGCGCGAGCACTCGACGGTCGACGACGCGATCGACGCCGCACTCCACTTCGCGCGCACCGACCTGGCGCTCGCGATGCTGCAGGGCGATGAGATCTCAGCATCCGCACTGTCGGAGACAGCGGCGAGGCTGTCCGGCATGATCGGCATCCCGACGCAGGAGCTGATCGATTCACGACTCTGGATCAGCAAGCAGGACTTCCGCGCACGGCTGCTGCGGGGCAGGACGCTGGGAGTCACAGACAGTCGCTATCAGTCGCGAGCCGGAGATCGCTCGTGGGGAGAGGGTGAGATCGACCCGTCTGATGTCGCGCTGTCGCCGAGGTATGCCTCCGGACTCGCTCAGCTGCTCGCCGAGGCGTTCCCTGACTCCCCCGATCGTCCGTACCGGATCGTCGACCCCGAGGCCGGCCGGAACTGGACGTGGGAAGACGAGGGCAGCGCGAGGTTCATCGCGATGGGCCGCCCCTCGCCGTTCCACACGTACCCGTACCCGGCACGGCTCTCGCAGTGGATGACGCAGATGCCCCGGTCGCGGCTCTTCATCGGCACCGGGGTCTACGACTCGCTCACGACCGTCGGCGCGGCCGACCACCTGCTGCGCCACTGGGACCTGCCGCGCGAGCGCACTGAAGCCCACCGCTACGAGGCCGGGCACATGATGTACAGCGACGCCGACGTCTCGGCCCGGCTCAACGCCGACCTCCGCGCGTTCCTCCAGCGCTGACGCGAGGGGCGAAGGGCTGTCTCAGCCCCGCAGCCGGTCGAGCGCGAAGGCAGCGAGCGCGGCCGACTGATCGGCCAGCACCGAGTCGTCGAACACGACGTGCGGCGAGTGGTTCGGTGCGGCCGTCTCGAGATCGACCTCTGCGGGCGTCGCGCGAAGGAACAGGAACGCACCCGGCACCTGCTCGAGCACGTACGAGAAGTCCTCCGACCCCATCACCGGATTCGGGGTCTCGAGCACCCGCTCCTCGCCGAACAGCCCGGCCAGCGTCGAGCGCACGGCGGCGACAGCGCTCGCGTCGTTGACGGTCGGCGGGCAGAGCACGGTGGTGTCGACCTCCGCGGTGCAGCCGTGAGCCGCGGCGATCTCGCGGGCGAGCACCGGCAGCTCCTCCTGCACCCGGGCGCTGCTCTCGTGCGAGAGCACCCGCACCGAGGCGACGAGGGTCGCGGTGTCGGAGATGATGTTGCGGGCGGGGCCGCCCGCGTGCACCTGGGTGACGCTGAGCACGACAGGGTCGAACACATCGAAGCGTCGTGTGACGAAAGTCTGCAGAGCCGTCACCAGCTCAGCGAGTGCCGGCACGGGGTCGCGGGTGAGGTGCGGCGCCGAGGCATGGCCGCCCTGACCGGTGATGGTCACCTCGACCTCGATCGCTCCGGCCATGAGAGCACCGACGCGGGTCGAGAAGATCCCGTACTCCCCCGGCACCACGTGAATGCCGAAAGCCGCGACAGGGGTCGATCCGGTGAGCTTCAGCAGACCCTCGTCGATCATCCGCTTCGCACCGTCGCCGATCTCCTCACCCGGCTGGAACATCAGCAGCACGTCGCCGTGAAGCTCCTCCCGACGGGCGGCCAGCAGGTGAGCGGCGCCGACGAGACCGGCGACGTGCAGGTCGTGCCCGCACGCGTGCATCCGCTCTCCCGAGGCGGCGTAGTCGAGTCCGGTGTCCTCGGTGAGCGGCAGGGCATCCATGTCGGCGCGCAGCAGCACCGTCGGGCCGGGGTGCGCGCCGCGAACGACCGCGGCCACGGAGCTCAGGCCGGTGCCGCACCGTGTCTCGAGCTCCCACGGTTCGAGGGCATCGAGCACTCTCTGCTGAGTTCTGGGCAACGCGAGTCCGAGTTCGGGGTCGGCGTGGATGGCGCGGCGCAGGGCCACGAGTTCGGGAAGGAGGCCCCGAGCATCGTCGAGCAGGGTCATTCAGTGTCCGATCGAGTGGAGGAGGCTGTCGGTTCCCGCGTTCTGGATGCGCGGGATCGCGGCGACGAGCGCCTGTGTGTACGGATGCACCGGGTGCGAGACGATCGCGTCGGCGTCACCGTACTCGACGATCTCGCCGTTGCGCATGACCGCCGTCGTGTCGGCGATGTAGCGGACCGCGGCGAGGTTGTGCGTGATGAACAGCACCGAGAGCTCGAGCTCGCGCTGCAGCTCGCGCATGAGGTTGAGCACCGCACCCTGCACCGAGGCGTCGAGGGCCGAGGTGATCTCGTCGGCGATGATCAGTCGCGGTTTCACGGCGAGACAGCGTGCGATGGCGACGCGTTGCCGCATGCCTCCGGACAGGCTCGACGGATGCAGCTCCGAGACCCCGGGCTTGAGCCGGACGAGTTCGAGGAGCTCCTTGACTCCGGCGGCGCGAGCGCGCGCGTTGCCCGCTCCGTGAGTCGCGAGGGCCTCATCGAGGGTCTCTCCGACCGACATGCGCGGATTGAGCGAGGAGTACGGATCCTGGAAGATCATCTGCACGTCGCGGGCATGTGCACGGCGATCGCGGCGGCCGACCGCGAGGTCTGTGCCGTCGAGCAGGATGCGCCCCGAGGTCGGCTTCTGCAGCCCGGCGACGGTGCGCGCGACGGTCGATTTTCCCGAACCCGACTCGCCGACGAGCCCCACCGTCGTGCCGTGCGGCACGGTGAGCGACACGTCGTCGACAGCGTTCACGGCGTGGTGGCCTCGACCGAACGTGACCACGAGGTTCTCGATGACGAGATCAGCCATCATGCACCCGCCTTCTCGAAGGAGTCTTCGTGGACGCCCGCATCCTGATCCTGCGGATGCCAGCACGCCACACGTCCGGAGCCGTGGGCCACGAGCTGCGGCGTCTCGGTGCGGCACACCTCGGTCGCGAAGGCGCAGCGTGGTGCGAATCCGCATCCCACGACCGGCAGCGAGAGATCCGGCGGCTCACCGGGGATCGTCGCGAGCGGAGCGGTGCGATCGGTGTCGAGGTCGGGGAGCGACTCGGCGAGCGCCCGCGTGTAGGGGTGCGCGAGGAGCTCGGGCTCGGCGAGATGACGCACGTCGACATCCTCGACGATCCGGCCTCCGTACATCACGAGGATCCGCTGGCACAGCTCGGCGAGCACCGCGATGTCATGCGACACGACGATCGCGGCAGCGCCCGTCTCCTCGCACTCTCGACGCAGCAGAGCGAGCACGCGCTGCTGCACCGTGACGTCGAGGGCCGTCGTCGGCTCGTCGGCGATGATCAGTCTCGGCTTGCCGATCTGCGACATCGCGATCAGTGCGCGCTGACGCATGCCTCCGGAGAACTCGTGCGGGAACTGCTTGGCACGGCGGCTCGGATCGGTGATCGACACGGCCGCGAGGGCCTCGACGGCCGCGGCATCGGCATCCTTGCGCGATGCGCCCTGGTGCACCCGCGGAACCTCGGCGAGCTGCGTGCCCACGCGGAGCGCGGGGTTGAGAGCTGTCAGAGAGTCCTGGAAGACGACGCCGACGCGGGTACCGAGCTTCTTCGCCGCACGTTCGTCCGAGAGACCCGCGAGCTCCTCACCGGCGAAGCGGAGCCGCTGCGCACTGACCGCGGCACCTGCCGGCGCGAGCTGCGCGATCGCCATCATCGTCACGCTCTTCCCGCTGCCCGATTCGCCGACGACGCCGACGATCTCGCCGGGGGCGATGCGGAACGAGACGTCCTGCACCGGACGAACCCAGCCGTGCTCGCCGGGGAACGAGACGCTGAGACCTGCCACTTCGAGGAGCGGCTCGACGTCGTCGGTGGGCTCCTCCGCGACGCCCGTCGCATCGACGCGGGTCGGATCGCCGAGTTCGCGCGCCGAGAGCGTGCGCGCCCGGCCTCGACCGCGCATGTGCGAGGCGAGCGCCTCACCGAACATGCCGAACATGATGCCGGCGACCACCACCATCACGCCGGGGCCGACGATCGCCGACGGTTGGCTGTAGACCTGCTCGAAGCCCTCGCTGAGCAGGCGGCCCCAGTCGTACTCGGGTGGCTGCACACCGACCCCGAGGAAGCTCAGGCTCGACAGCGCGAGCAGCCCGCCGCCGATCGAGAGCGTCACGTTGACGATCACGGGTTCGGCGATGTTCGGAATGATGTACCGGGTGAACTGACGCGTCTTCGACACACCGAGCAGGCGGGCCGCTGCGAGATACTCCGAGCCGCCGACGCGAGACGACAGGGTCTGCGCCAGACGGGCGAACGACGGGGTCATCGTCAGGGCCAGCGCGATCACCGCGGTCGTGGATCCGGTGCCGAGCAGGATCACCGTGAGCATGGCCACGAGCAGCACCGGGAACGCGAGCCAGGTGTTGATCACCGACCCGAAGAGGCGTTGCACGCGGGCACCCGCGACCACCGGCAGCGCGCCGAGGATGAGCCCTGCGACAGCACCCATCGCGGTCGCCGCCAGCGCCATCACGAGTGACAGGCGCGTCGCCACGAGCGTGCGCAGCAGCAGATCGCGGCCGAGCGCATCGGTGCCGAGCAGGTGCTCCGCACTCGGAGGCTGCAGCAGGTCGGCCGGAGACGGGGTCTCGGCCTGCGTTCCCCAGAGCATGGGAGCGATGACGGCGAGAAGGGCGAAGATCGCGATGAAGGTCAGGGAGATCAACGCCATCGGTGACTGCAGCAGCCAGGAACGACGCCGGTGTGCGGAGGTCATGCGGTCTCCAGAATGGTCGTGCGACGGTCGAGGACGGCGAGGACGATGTCGACCAGCAGGTTCACGACGAGGATGATCGCCGCGTAGACGATGGCGAGGCCCTGCACGATGCCGTAGTCCTTCGTGAGGATGGCCTGCACGAAGGCGCTGCCCATGCCCGGCCAGTTGAAGACCCGCTCGACGAGCACGCTTCCGGCGATCATCGTCGCCAGCAGTGCGCCGCCGAGAGTCAGTGTCGCGGTGAGCATGTTCGGCAGCGCGTGCCGGAAGTAGATCATCGCGGCGGGCAGCCGCTTCGATCGCGCGGTGCGGATGTAGTCGTCGGTGAGCACGTTCATCGCCTCGACACGGGCGATGCGCGACAGAGAGGCCGAGGCGCCGAGAGCGAGGGCGAGGACCGGAAGGATGAAGGACTGCGGCCCGCTCATTCCGGCGACGGGGAGCATCGGGATCGTGATCGCGAACACCATGAGCAGCACGACGCCGATCAGGTACTCGGGCACGGCGGCGAAGAAGCCGGTGACCGAGGTGAAGGCAAGCTCGACCGGACGGCGCCTGTTGCCGACGGTCAGGATCGCGATCGCGAGCCCCAGCGGAATGGCGATGAGCAGGATCACGATGAACGCGATCCCCGCGAGCTGCACCGTCGCGGGGAGCCGGAACTCGACGAGCTCGTTGACCGATCGCCCGGTGATGAGAGAGACGCCGAGATCGCCCCGAAGCACGATGCCCGTCAGGTAGTCCCAGAACTGCACGATCAGCGGATCGTCGAGCCCGAGCTGCGCGCGGCGCTCAGCCACCACGGATGCCGGCGCGGTGGGGCCGAGCGCGGCCCGCACCGGGTCTCCGCCGGCAGCGCGCAGCACGACGAATGCCGCCGTCACGATCACGAGCATCGCGATGAGCATCCGGCCTACTCGCCGAAGGAGGAAGGGGACCCAGCGCCCGCCGCCGTGGCGACCACCCCGAGGGGTGGCCACCACGACGGTCTTCGGCCGCGTCACGATCTGCGACGTCATACGGTCACTCTGTCACGCGGATCGTGGTGGGAGCGAGGATGCTCTTCGACATCCCGAACTCCACTCCCACGCCGTAGAAGGTCGACGTCGACGAGTAGACCGGCAGCACCTCGAGGTTGCTGAAGAGCGAGTCCTGCGCCGCCTGCCACGCGTCGCACGAGTCGGCGCCGGCGAGTGCCTGAGCCTCGCCCACCAGGTCGAAGTACTCCTGGTTGGCGTTGTAGGTCCAGTTGCCGCCGTTCGGCGGGAAGTCGCCTCCGAGGATTCCCGCCCAGTCGCTCGGCAGACTCGTGAAGATCGGCGCCCAGACGATGTCCCAGTCGCCACCCGAGAAGATGACGTCGGTGTACGCGGCCGAGGGGGTCGGCTTCGCGTCGACACCGATCTTGGCGAACTCGGTCTGCAGCAGCTCGATCGCCGCGGTGACTCCCTGGCTCTCCGACGCCGGGTAGAGCATCAGGATGGAGAGCGGCTTGCCGTCTTTCGCGCGGATGCCGTCGGCACCCTCGACCCAGCCGGCCTCGTCGAGTGCGGCCGCGGCCGCCTCGACGTCGTACGACGGGATCGCCGACGAGCTGTCCATGGTCGTGCACGCGGCGCCGAACTCCGACACGAGTGTCGTGATCTGCTCTCCGCGTCCTGCGGACGCGACGGGGCCGACGGCCTCGCGGTCGACAGCCTGAGCGAGCGCCTCACGCACGGCGAGGTCGTGGCCGACACGTCCCTCGGCCTGGTTGAAGAAGATCAGACCGGGTCGCAGCGGCACCTCGAGCTCTGTCGCGAAGTCGGTCGATCCGAGACGATCACGCTCGCTGCCGCCGACCTCGGCGATGTTCGCCTCGCCGGTCTGCAGCAGGTTCGCCGCCGTCGAGTCGCTCTCGATGATCGACACCTCGACAGTGGCGGGAAGACCCTCGGTCTTGCTCGTCGTGTCGTCGACGCCCCACGCGTAGTCGTCGCGCAGCGCGAACGTGTAGGACTGTCCAGGAGACGAGTCCTCGAGCGAGTAGGCACCCGTGCCGTGCAGCTCGGTGTCGAGCACCGAGGGGTCGGCGAGTCCGGAGGCGCACACGATCGGCAGCGCGCCGATGGTCTCCGCGAGGAAGCTCTGGGCGTTCGCACTCGTGAACGTCACCGTGTTCGCGGCGTCATCCGCCTCGATCGTCAGCCCCTCCGCAGGGAAGTAGACGCCCTTGTACGGAGAGCCCGTCTCATCGGCCGCGGCGTACTCGAATGTCGACTTCACGTCGGTCGCGGTGAGCGGTTCGCCGTCGACGCAGAGGATGCCGTCTTTCAGAGTGAACTGGACGGTGGTGGTGGTGGCCTCCCACGAGTCCGCGAGCAGCCCCTTCGGCTCTGCTCCCGTCGGGTAGAAGAGCAGCGACTCGTATCCGAACGTGGACACGGACTCACTGGCGTTCGTCGCGTTCGTGATGGGGTTCAGCGTTCCTGGATCCGACTGCACGGCGAGCTTGATCGTCTGCGGCCCCTCTCCCCCGGGCTGCGCCGTTGCGGCACAACCGGACAGGGCAAGGGCCGTCACGCCGACGGCGGCCGCGGCGACAATGCTGCGTCTCATGGTGTCCTCTCTCACGGGTTCCGCGGGGTGCGGTTCAACCCAATTGAATGTTATGAATTACTTTTTATAGGTTCGTGTCAGCGGTGTTTCGGGTATGTAACTGATCACGAGTCGTCGCCGATGAGGGCAGCAGCGCCCATCACCGACTTGAGTTCGAGAAACTCCTCGAAGCCGTGAACGCCGCACTCCCGGCCGATCCCCGACTGTTTGTACCCCCCGAAGGGCGCACCCACGTCGAGTCCCGCGCCGTTGATGCCGACGGTGCCCGTTCGCATGCGCAGAGCGACATCGAGGGCGCGTCGAGGGTCACTCGACCAGACGCCACCCGACAGCCCGTACACACTGTCGTTCGCCAGATCGACAGCCTCATCGATCGTGGCGTACGAGGTGATCGTGAGCACCGGTCCGAAGACCTCCTCGTGGAAGATCTGCATCTCGGGTGTCACATCGGTGAAGATCGTGGGCTGCACATAGGCGCCGCCTGCCGTCGGTTCGACGATATCGAGGCCGCCGGTCAACACGCGTGCGCCCTGCATGATCGCTGTCGCGATGTGAGCCTGCACGCGATCGCGCTGCAGCGTCGATGCCACGGGGCCCGTCGCCGTGCCCTCGTCCTTCGGGTCACCGGGAGCCCAGCCCGCCGCGACCTCGACGGCGGCGGCCTGCCATGCCTCGACCAACTGCTCAGGCACCAGCACCCGAGTCTGTGCGGCGCAGGTCTGTCCGGCGTTGGCGAAACAGGAGGCGAGCACCGACCGCACCGAGTCCTCGAGCGGCGCGTCGTCGAGCACGATGGCCGCCGACTTGCCGCCCAACTCCAGCGCGACCTTCTTGATGGTCGCGGCCGCCTCTCTGGCGACACTCTCCCCGACCACGCGAGATCCGGTGAACGTCACCATGTCGACGCCGGGGTGGGAGACCAGCGGAGCGCCGACCCCCACCCCGTCACCGTGGACGATGTTCACGACACCCGCCGGCAGCGCGATCTCGCGGAGGATCTCCCCCACGATCGCAGCGTTGAGGGGCGCGACCTCACTCGGCTTGAGCACGACGGTGCACCCGGCGAGGATCGCCGCACCGACCTTGAGCATGATCTGGTGCAGAGGGAAGTTCCACGGCGTGATCGCGGCGACCACGCCGACCGGCTCGGCGATGACGAGCGAGTTCGAGACGGACTCGCGCTCGACATGCATGCGTGCCGCATCGACGAGCTGCGCGAGATCGGCGATCGCGACCCCGACCTGCGCCGCTCGCGCGAAAGCGATCGGCGACCCCATCTCGGCACTGAGTGTCGCGGCGAGTCGCTCGCGGTGACGGTCGAGCCCCGCGGCGATCGCCTCGACATGAGCGATCCGCTCTGACATCGGTGTGGTCGACCAAGGGCCGAACGCGGTCGTGGCCGCCGCCACCGCCCGGTCCACGTCCGCAGCATCACCCGCCACGACGGCACCGATCACGGTGCCGTCCGCCGGATCGACGACATCGATCGAGGCGCGCCCTGCGGCATCCTCTCTGATGCCTGCGATGTCGTGGCCGATGATCATGTCAGACCCCTGCCCGTTCGATCAGGTGCGACCCCGGAGCGAGGGGCGCGGGGCGCGGCACGCCCTCGTGGATGAGATGCCACGGAGAGGGGAACTCCCCCACCGGGACGTTGATCAGGATCGGCTCGTTCGCGGGGATCGCGTCGGCGAGCACGCCGGCGAGCTCCTGCGGGGTGAACGCCTGAGCGGAGCGGATGCCGAACGCGTCGGCGAGCACCCCGTAGTCGGGGTTCGTCAGATCGCTCGCGAAGTAGCGTGCGCCGTAACGGTTCTTCTGGATGCGACGCACGTTGCCGTAGAACCCGTCGTGGAAGACGATCGTCACGAGCCCGAGGCCGTAGCGTTTGGCGGTGGAGAGCTCCTGGAGCGTCCACGAGAACCCGCCGTCTCCGTTCACGGAGACGACCGCCCTCGACGGGTCTGCTGCCTTGACGCCGAGGGCCGTCGCGAAACCGTAGCCCAGGGTGCCCTGGTACCCCGGGCCGATGTAGGTGCGCGGCTGGTACGCCGGGTAGCAGGCGCTGGCCGCGTAGCCCACCTGCGTGAACTCACTGACGAAGACGCCGTCGTCGGGCAGCGCGGCGCGGATCGTCGAGAGGTACTCCCGCTGCGGAGCGATGTCGTCGAACTGCTCGCCGAGCCACGAACGCACACGGGCGAATTCGCTCTCGCGAGAGCCGCGGGTCGGCCGCCCGACCTCTGCGGCGAGCGCTGAGAGTGCGAGGCGGGCATCGGCGTGGAGCTTCTGCACGGCGGCGCGAGGGGCGCCGAGATCGGCTTCCTCGGCGTTGATGAGGATCACCGGAGCACCGTTGGTGTCGACCTGCGTGCCGAACGTCGAGACGAAGCGCGTGCCGACGGCGAGTACGAGGTCGGCGTCCTGGCGGAAGGCGCGGAGCGCGAGCGAGTCGAAGGCGAGACGGTGGCGGGCGTCGAGCGCACCGCGCCCGTTCTCGGTCATCAGCACCGGGGCCTCGAGCGCTTCGGCGAGCGCCTGCAGCGCGACGGACGCGTTCGAGGCGAGCACTCCACCTCCGACCACGATCATCGGACGCTCGGCGGCGGCGAGCAGGGCCGCCGCGGCCCGGATCTGCTGCTCGTCCGGCACGAGTGGGGCGGCGGCGACGTTCTCGGCGGCGACGGCCCGCGACGTGGCGGCGAGCACATCCGGCGGCACCTCGATGGCGACGGGACGCGGGCGGCCGCTGCGCAGCTGCACGAATGCCTCACGCACGAGTCCGGGGATCTCGTCGGCCGAACGGGCTGTACCCGTCCATTTGGTCAGGCGCTCGAGGATACCGGTCTGGTCCGGCAGCTCGTGCAGAGCGCCGAGTCCGCGACCGATCGCCTTCGAGTCGATCTGTCCGGCGATCAGGAGCATCGGCGAGTTCGCCGAGTAACCGGTCGCGACACCCGACAGGGCGTTGAGCACTCCGGGGCCGGGGACGACCATCGCGACGCCGACCTCTCCGGTGCTGCGCGCATAGCCGTCTGCCATATAGGTCGTCGCCTGCTCGTTGCGTGCGCAGATGAAGTCGACCTGGTCGGTACGGGACTGGAGCGCGTCTGCGGCGGCATCGAGCTGCACGCCCGGAATGCCGAAGATCGTCGAGACGCCCTGATTGATCAGGGAGACGGCGAGCAGATCGCCACCGGTGGGGTCGGTCATCTGGTTCCTCTCATGAGCAGCATTGCGAGATTGACTGTATTAGATACATTCAATTACTGCAAATAGCAGATTTCCCTCGTGTCACACCCTCGCCGCGTCACGCGCTCCCTAGGATGTGAAGGATCCGCTCCACCTCCCCGACCTCGACCGAAGGACAACCGTGGCCAACACCCAGGACGACGCACGCACCTTCCAGCGTGTCGCGCCGGCACAGTCCGTGGCAGACAGGGTCGTCAGCGAGGTCGAGGCCATGATCAAGGCCGAGGAGCTCTCCCCCGGCCACCGGATCGGCACGAGGCAGGAGCTGTGCGAGCAGTTCGGCGTCGCGCCCGCCACCCTCGGAGAGGCCCTCCGCGTGCTCCGAGCCCGCGGTTCCGTCGACCTCCGCCCCGGCCCCGGCGGCGGCATCTTCGTCGCCGACCAGTCGCCTCTCATCCGACTCGCCCACAGCGTGCTGCGGCTCCGCCAGACCGGCGCCCCCGTGCACGATGTGGTCAAGGTGCTCGACGCTCTGGACGAGGCCGTCATGGGCGATGCCGTCGTGCATCGCACCGACGCCGACATCGCCGACCTCGATGCGCTGATGGCCGAGATCGCCGACCACTGGCACGACCCTGTCGAAGGTCTGCACGGCAACTGGCGCCTGCACCGGCGAATCGCGGAGATCTCACCGAACGCGGTGCTCCGCACGTTCTACCTCAACCTCGTCGACTACATCGAGGGCGAGACCAGCGGAAGCACCGACGACGCCGACCTGTCTGTACCGGGGTTCCGCCCCGACACCGACGAGCGTCTGCACATCCACACCGCGCTGGTCGAAGCCATCCGCTCAGGCGATGTCGAAGCCGGCCGCAAGGCCGTACTCGACCACCGCACGCTCGGGCGCTGACCGCGAGCTACTGCGCCTCGGTGCCGACGTGGCGCAGCGCCAGAGCGGCGAGCGCGGCTGCCTGATCTCCCAGCACCCCGTCGTCGAACACCGCTCGTGGCGAGTGGTTCATCTCGGCGTCGGCCGGATCGATCCCCGCAGGCGTCGCCCCCAGGAACACGAAGGCACCCGGCACCTCGGCGAGCACGAACGAGAAGTCCTCCGAGGCCATGACCGCAGCGGCCAATCGCTCGACGCGGTCGTGCCCGAACTCGGCGCCGAGAGCATCGATCGCGCCCGCAGCCTCCGGAGCGCTGTTCACGGTCACCGGATACCCCACGATCACCTCTGTCACCGCTGAGCACCCATGCGCCGCCGCGATGCGCGACGCCAGCACCGGGATCTCGCGTTGGGCTCTCACCACGGCGTCGCCCGAGACCGTTCGCAGTGTGGCCCCCAGCCCCGCCTCATCGGGGATGACGTTGATCACCTCGCTCGCGTGCAACTGCGTCACCGTGAGCACGACCGGGTCGAACACGTCGAACCCGCGCGTCACCCATGCCTGCAGCGCGAGGACGATCTCGGCGACGACCGGCACCGGATCCACAGCCTGATAGGGCCTGGATCCATGACCGCCCTGACCTCTGACTCGGATGCGCACCGAGTTCGCGCTCGCCATCAACCCTCCTGCCCTCGTCTGGAAGACACCGGGCATTCCGGGCATGACATGGATGCCGTAGGCGGCCGCGACACGCGACCCCGCCGCATCCAGCACGCCGTCACGGATCATGAGCGGCGCGCCGCCGCCCGCCTCCTCGCCCGGTTGGAACATGAAGACCACGGAGCCCGAGATCTGCTCACGTCTGCTCGCCAGCAGTCGTGCCGCGCCGACGAGCCCTGCGATGTGCAGATCGTGCCCGCATGCGTGCATGGCACCGTTCGTCGACGCATAAGGCAGTCCGGTCTGCTCGACGATCGCGAGCGCATCCATGTCCCCACGCAGCAGCACCGACGGCCCCTCCGATGCACCCTGCAGCACGGCGGTCACCGAACCGAGATCGCTGCCCGTGGTGATGTCCAGCCCGAGCGGCGCAAGAGCGTCGAGGACGGTCCGCTGCGTCTCAGGCAGCGCGAAGCCCACTTCGGGGTGCGCGTGCAGTCGTCGCCGCAGCGCGACGAGATCCGGCTGGAGGACCGCGGCATCCTCGCGGAGTGAGCTCATCCGCCGGCCTCCGCGGCGTGCACCTCGACGCCGTCGATGAACACCCTCAGCACCCGCGAGGCCACGTCCAACGGGTCACCCGACCAGATGACGACGTCGCCGTCGCGGCCGACATCGAGCGCCCCGGTGCGGTCATCGATGCGCACGATCTCGGCTGCAGACGACGTCATCGCGGCGATGGCCGCGGCCCGCGGAAGACCGGCCCGCACCGCGACAGCGGCCTGCAGCGCGAGGTGTCCGATCGGCACGACCGGATGGTCCGTGGTCAACGCGATGCGCACTCCCGCGGCGGCGATCGTGGCGAGGTTCGAGGGATCCGCCTCGCGCACCTCGACCTTCGAACGGCTCGACAGGATCGGGCCGAAGATCACCGGCACATCGCGCTCGGCCAGCACCTCGGCGAGCTTATGTGCCTCGGTGCCGTGGTTGAGCACGAGCCGGAGCCCGAACTCGTCCGCGATCCGCAGCGCCGTCGCGATGTCGTCATGACGATGCACGTGCTGGTCCCAGCTGAGCTCGCCAGAGAGGGCGCGCACCAACGCCTCCTTGCCGAGATCGCGGGCGAACGGCGTGCCGTCGTCCCCGGCTTTCGCACGGCGCACCGCATAGTCCTGGGCATCCAGGAGGGCCTGACGGATGACATAGGCGATACCGAGTCGGGTCGCCGGCATCTGCGAGCGTTTGCCGTAGGTCTCCTTCGGGTTCTCACCGAGAGCCGACTTCACGCTGACGTCGGCACGCACCACGCGGGCATCGACCGTGGGACCTCCGCCGGTCTTGATCGCCACGCTCTGCCCGCCGATCGGATTGCCCGATCCCGGTTTGACGACCACGGTCGTCACTCCCCCGGCCAGAGCATCACGGAAGGCGATGTCCTCGATGTTGATCGCGTCGATCGCCCGCACTCCCGCCGTGTTGGGCGACGTCACCTCGCTGCCGTCGAATCCCGCTGCCCCGTTCGCCTCCTCGTGCGCGCCGATGTGGCTGTGCGCATCGATGAGCCCGGGGAGCACCCAGGCACCGGAGGCGTCGATCGTGCGCACATCGTCCGGCACCTCGACATCGATGCCGACGCCGCTGATGCGGCCGCCCTGCACGAGCACGGTCGCACCCTCGATGTCGTCGCCGAGCCCGGTCACGACCCTCCCGCCGATGATCGCCACGTCCGCGGTCATGCGCGCCCTCCCACATCGGTGTCTTCGGTCTCCGCATCGTCGCGTTGCGGCAGCTGCGCGACCCGCTCCCACAGATCGTCGGGGTCGATCCCCACGATTCCGTCGGCGGGGTCCACCCGCACGATCACTCCGTCCGTGCACTCGGGGATGCCGTGCAGGTCGACGATCGGGTCGTCCACCCACACCCAGGGCAGCGCTCCGGCGTACTCGCGGATGATCCGCAGCTTGTCGAACTGCACCGGCAGGAACGGCCAGGGCTCATCCGGCAGATCGAGGGCGTCGCGAAAAGCAGTGTGCGCGTTGTGTCCCCACTCCGAGGCCCAGACGATCTCGAATCGCGCGGCGAGTTCGGCCAGACGCTCGGGGGCTGCGTCCGGGATGGCCACGTCGCGCACCCAGCGACCCCACGCCGAGAGATGATGCGTGGACACGGGTACAGCAGCCTCTCCTTCGAGCACCACGACGCCGCTGATGCCGAGCACGAGCAGCGGTCGATCGCCTCGCGGCGGGCGCGCCGTGTACTTGGCCATCTCAGTCGTCCACGGCCTCGGCGAGCAGCGGAGCGTGCGCCTCACCCTCGAAGTAGTTGCCTCCCTCGATACGCACCAGGCGCTCGGACTCATCGAAGAAGACGCCGACCGGGTCGCCGCCACCGGCGACCGCCCTGTGCTGCTTCGCCATCATCCGTCGGATCATCGCGATGCCCTGATCGGTCGTCGTGAGGTGGTCCTCGGAGTGCAGCGAGATCGAGCCCTGCGACTTCTGCGCCTCATAGTCGCCGGGGAGTCGCTGGTGTTCGAGCTCCGTGAGCTCCTTCCAGGGCTTGCCCTCGTGCGTGGACCGCAGTTTCGCGAGGAAGTCGGAGTCCTCGTCCCGTGCCACCGTGAAGATGCGGAAGTTCGTGTCATCCATCGGCACGACCCATCCGATCATGTTGGTCTGCCCCGAGCTGAGCTTCGGGCTCGCCACCACGCGCAGGTTCGGGAAGATCACCTCGGTGACCCGTCGCAGCTGGCGGCCGTCGCCGAGCTCGCGCATCTGGATCGATCGCACGCCCAGCGGGGTGTACTCGTAGCTGACCTCCGGAATCAACGCCATCTCGGGAGTGAACTGGTTTCCGCTGAAGCGCGCGTGCAGGATCGGCACGTGGAAGGGGTCCATGACGTTCTCCCAGTGCTGCAGCCAGTTGAAGTCGAGCTGCGCGGGGCCTCCGCCGCCGACGCCCTGGTCGTTCACGATCAGCTGCTCTCCGGGCGCGAGTTCTTCGAGCGTGTCGTAGCGAGGCAGAACCGGCTTCCTGTCGGGCGGACCCATGTAGGCCCAGAGCAGTCCGTACTGCTCTTCGACGGGGTACCAGGGCTGGCGCACGCGATCGCGGTGCAGCCCGAGGTCGGGTTCGCAGGGCTGCTCGAGGCAGTGGCCCTCGGTGTCGAAGACCCAGCCGTGATAGCAGCAGCGGATGCCCTCGTCTTCGACCCCGCCGTAGAACAGCGAGGCTCCGCGGTGGATGCAGCGAGGGTGCAGGAGACCGGGTTTCCCTTTCCTCGTGCGGAAGAGCACGAGCTCCTCACCGAGTACCCGCAGCGAGATCGGGCGCGTCGTCGCGTCCTCGACCTTCGCCACCGGATGCCAGTAGCGGCGCAGGACCTCGCCGTAGGGGGTGCCTGGCCCCACCTGCGCGAGCTCGTTCAGGGGCTGGCCCAGGCGAAGGCCGTATGCGGTGCCGGTGTCCATGGTGTCTCCGTTTCGGATGTCAGATGTCGAGGACGAGCTTGCTGTCGAGCGATCGGGAGACGCAGATCATCATGGTCTCGTTGCTCTCCCGCTCGTCCGGAGTCAGGATCGAGTCGCGGTGCTCGGGGGCACCGTCGATCACCGTGGTCTCGCAGGTGCCGCAGACGCCCTCGAGACACGAGCTCGGTACGCCGATCCCCGCCTGTTCGAGCATCTCGAGGATGCTGCAGCCGCGCTCGACGGTGACGATGAGTCCCGAGGCACTGGCCTCGACCTCGAACGTGTCCGCGCCCTGGGATTCCCCGTACACCTTGGCCTGGAAGCGCTCGAGGTGGAGGGCGCCCTGGGGCCAGGTCGCGCTGAGGGATTCGAGCTCGTCGAGCATGCGGGCGGGGCCGCACGCATACACGCCGGTGCCGTCGGGCACACTGCCGATCCACGCCGCGAGGTCGAGACGATCGTCACGATCACGACTGACCAGCAGCGCGCTCTCTGCGGTCAGATGGGGCGCGGCGGCGAAGGCCATGCCGTCAGAACGGGTGCCCAGGTACGCCAGACGCCAGGGCGCGCCCCGGCGTTCGGCCTCGGCGATCATCGGCAGGATCGGCGTGATGCCGATGCCGCCCGCGACGAACACGAAGGAGGCCGCATCGCCGAGCTCGAAATGATTGATGGGGGCGGAGGCCGTGACCGGGTCGCCTGTACGCAGCGTCTGGTGCACGTAACGCGACCCCCCGCGGCTCGGAGTCTCGGAGAGCACCGCGACCCGCCAGAATCGGCGCTCGGCCGGGTCGGAGCACAGCGAGTACTGACGCTCGACGCCGTTGGCGAAACGCAGGTCGATGTGAGCGCCCGGAGTCCATGCGGGGAGCAGAGCCCCGGTCGGATCATCGAGCTCGAGAGAGAGCACATCCTGCGCCTCCCAGCGCATCGCCCGGACACGGAGGTCGAGGGTCAGCGGGGAGAGCTCGGGCGCGAACTGAGACACCGTCGTTCCACTCCTTCCGTCGTTCCGATCACCCCTGATCGAATTGACAACAATGGATATAGTCAATTGCGATACTATGAATCCCGCCCTGGACTGTCAAACGGGCGAAGAGAGAAAGGCGGAACGGATGTCGGAGTTGAGACTGCGCGAGGATCTGAGCGCGATCCCGGACTACAAGCCGGGCAAGGCGACGGCGCACACCGCGCCCGAGGTTCCCGTGTACAAGGTGTCGTCGAACGAGAACCCCTACCCGCCACTGCCGTCCGTCGCCAGTGCGATCGCCGACCGCATCACGCTCGTCAACCGCTACCCCGAGACCGCGGCCACCGCGCTCACCTCGATGCTCTGCGCGCGGTTCGACGTCACCCCGGCGAACGTCGTGCTGGGCAGCGGCTCGGTCGAGGTCGTGTCGCAGCTGATGCGCGCGACCGCCGGTGAAGGCGACGAGGTCATTTTCGCGTGGAGATCGTTCGAGGCCTACCCGATGCTGGTCAGGGCGGCCGGCGCGACCCCCGTCGCCGTCGCTCTCACGACCGACCACCGGCACGATCTCGACGCCATGCGTGAGGCGATCACCGATCGGACACGACTCATCATCGTCTGCAACCCGAACAACCCGACCGGCACGACCATCGGCGCCGAGGAGCTGACCGCATTCCTCGATGCGGTACCGGGCGACATCACCGTCGTGATCGACGAGGCCTACGTGCATTTCAACGAGCGTGCCGATTCACCCTCGGGGATCGAGTACTTCCGCCGCTACGCGAACGTCGCCGTCGCTCACACGTTCTCGAAGGCATACGGCCTGGCCGGCCTGCGGATCGGCTACGCGATCGCTCCGGAGCGTCTCGCGAACGCGCTGCGCAAGGTCGCGATCCCGTTCGGAGTGACAGATCTCGCCCAGGCGGCAGCCGTCGCCTCGCTGCACGCCGAAGAGGAGCTCTCGGCTCGCGTCGCCGATCTCGTCACCGAACGCGAGCGCGTCGTCGCGGCATTCCTGGCAGCCGGGATCGCCCTGCCCGAGACCCAGGCGAACTTCGTCTGGGTGCCTTTCGGCGATGCGACCACGGCCGCAGCCGAACTGCTCGAGCGTCACGGTCTGCTGGTTCGTCCGTTCGCGGGCGAGGGCTTCCGCGTGACGATCGCAGAACGAGAGGCGAACGACCTGCTCGTCGCGCTGGCTCCGGAACTCGCTGCGCTTGTCTCCCCCGTCTCCGTCGCCGTCGCCTGAGTCGCGGCCGACCACCCCTGACGTCCACGCGTCAGGGGTCAGCCGTCGAGGAAGCGAGTGAACCGCGCGAGAGCCCTGCGCACCGCTTCCTCGTCGGCTCCCGGCGCGAAGAGCTCCGGCGGGGTGCCGAGTGAGGCGCTCGCGTGCGTCCAGCATCCGACCACCCGGCCGTCCGAGACGATCGTCGCGCGCACCATGCCGTTCTTCCCCGGCCCGACCAGCGCGAGATGCTCGGGGGCGCAGACCGCCGTGCGGTCGGCGTACGAGATGTAGTACTCGTCGAAGGCTCCGAGCGCCAGCACACCCTCCGCGCCCGAAGAACGTCGTGGTCGGGCGGTCGAGACGTACACCCCGTCATCGATCTCCACGACTCTTCCGCGTGCGCGGGTGAGCGCCTCACGCGCCTGCCCGAGGGTGAGCCCGGACCACCAGGCGAAGTCGGCGACCCCGGCCGGACCGTGCCCGTCGACGTAGCGGACGAACAGCTCGGCGAGCGGGTCGTCCGGCGTCGAGTGTTCGCGGATGTGCTGCTCGACCAGCACGAAACGCTGTTCCCTTCCCACGCCGTCTCGCTCGACGACCGGCCCCTGACAGATCAGACCGTCGAGGGTCAGCTCGCTCAGCAGGTGGATGCCCCGCTGCCCGCTCGGGTCGATGCCGATACCGGAGAACACCTCGAACACCTCTGCCCGTGTCAGGCCGCCGTCGCGGAGTCGCGGCACCACGGCCTTCACGACCGCGGCCACCATCTCCCCCTCGATGCCGAGATCACGCCGCCTGCCCGCCGCCTGCTGGCGCTGTCGATCCGCCGTCACCGACAGCACCCAGCGGAGGTCGCGCGCGGGGATGATGTGCAGCGTGCCGCGCATGGTCCACGCCCGCACCAGCTCGCCCCGAGCGAAGGCGCGATCGACCGCACTCCGCGTCGGCTCACCGCGAGTGCGCGCGGCCAGAGCCCAGCGCCCCGCGACGAAGTCCTGGCTCTGTACCGCGAGCATGTGCGACGCGGCGTCGACCACCGTGCGTGCCGGCGCACTGAGTCGATGCGAACGGAGGCGCTCGGCGAGCACAGTCGCGGTCTTCATGCCCTCATCATGCCGGGCACCGCCGACATCGCACACTCAGCTGTGCAGCGTCACCTCTCGGCGCACGGGCAGCACGACGGGGTGCGAGCCCGCCATGACCTCGAGCACGCGGATCACCTGGCACGAGTACCCGTACTCGTTGTCGTACCAGACGTACAGCACGACGTCTCGGTCGTTCGCGATGGTCGCGAGTCCGTCGACGATCCCCGCACGGTGCGAGCCGACGAAGTCGGTGGAGACGACCTCGGGACTCTCCACGTAGTCGATCTGCTGACGCAGCTTCGAGTGCAGCGAGACCCGGCGCAGGTAGTCGTTCAGCTCGTCCTTCACGGCGGGCCGCTCGAGGCTCAGGTGCAGCACGGCGAGAGAGACGTCGGGGGTGGGCACGCGGATCGCGGATCCGGTGAGCTTGCCCTCGAGCTCGGGAAGCGCGCGGGCGACGGCCTTGGCCGCTCCGGTCTCGGTGATCACCATGTTCAGCACGGCCGAGCGACCTCGTCTGTCACCGCTGTGGAAGTTGTCGATCAGGTTCTGGTCGTTCGTGAACGAGTGCACCGTCTCGACGTGACCTCGGACGATGCCGTACGCCTCGTCGATCGCCTTGAGCACCGGCGTGATGGCGTTCGTGGTGCACGACGCCGCGGTGATGATGCGGTCGTCGGGGTCGATGGTGCCGTCGTTGATGCCGTGCACGATGTTCTTCAGCGCGCCCTTGCCCGGCGCAGTCAGCAGCACGCGAGCGACGCCGGTCGACTCGAGGTGGCGGCTGAGGCCCGCCTCGTCACGCCAGCGCCCGGTGTTGTCGACGACGATCGCGTCGTCGATGCCGTACGCGGTGTAGTCGATCGCCGAGGGGTCGTCGGAGTAGATGACCTGGATGCGGGTGCCGTTCGCGATGATCTGATCGGCCTGCTCGTCGACGGTGACGGAACCGGCGAACCGACCGTGCACCGAGTCGCGCAGCAGGAGGGATGCGCGCTTGACGAGATCGTTGTCCGACCCACGACGCACCACGATCGCCCGCAGACGCAGGCCGCTGCCGCCGCCGGTGTGCGCGATCAGGATGCGGGCGAGCAGCCGGCCGATGCGCCCGAAGCCGTAGAGCACGACGTCGGTGGGCTCAGCCGCGACAGCCCCGATCGCCGGGGCGAGCACGTCAGCGAGGTAGACGTCGAGAGGCAGGTCGCTGTCGGCGTGGCCCTCGACCAGGCGCGCAAGATCGAGGGACGACGCCCCGGGCGCGAGCTCGGCGATCGCCTCGAGCACAGCGAGCGTCTCGTCGAGGGGAAGCTGCCCGTGCCCGAGCTGCGCGACACGATCGTGCACCTCGACGATCCCCGTGGCCGAGAGCCCGAGCAGTCGGTGTCCGTGCAGTGAGGTGACCACGTCGTGGTCGCGCCTGAGCGCTCCGATGAGCGGGATCATCCGCTCGGCCAGCTCTTCGCTCGCCGTCCAGTCGTCATGGGGTGCGGCGGTTACGTTCATCTGCGTCCTTGCATGTGTGAGCGCGCCGAGGTCGCCGGCGCGCGAGATTGCCGGGTGAGCTTCGGGGGATGCGTCCAGGGTACGCGCCGAGCGCCGGTGTACCGAAATCGTCCGCGGCCCTCCTCGTTCACCTGCACGACAGGGAATCCTGGGAGCATCCGACGCGTTCTCCCCCACGCACCCCGCGTCGAAAGGCCCCCGATGTCAGACCGCTCCCGCCCGCCGGCATGGCCTCCGTTGCTGCTCGCGATCGCCCTCGAGGTGTCGGCGACACTGTCGCTCCGCGCCGCCGAGGGCGTCTCGCATCCGTTGTGGCTGATCCCCGTGGTGATCGGCTACACGGGGTCTCTGTGGCTGTTGTCGATCGTGCTCGACCGCGGCATGCCGGTGGGCGTCGCCTACGGCATCTGGTCGGCGATCGGCGTGGTGCTCACCGCGATCATGGGCACGGTGCTCTTCGGCGAGCTGCTGGGACCGGTGCAGATCATCGGGATAGGCGCGATCGTCGTCGGGGTGCTGCTCGTCGAGCTCGGATCCCACGCGCGCGAGTCCGCGCCGGAGGCTGCGTCATGACCTGGGTGCTGCTCGCGCTCGCGATCGCGAGCGAAGTCACCGCGACGCTCAGCCTTCGTGCCTCGGAGGGCCTTCGCCGCCGCCGGTGGATCCCGGTGATCGTAATCGGGTACCTCGCCGCGTTCACCCTGCTCGGCACGATCCTCGCGATGGGGATGCCGGTGGGCGTGGCCTACGGCGTGTGGGCCGCCGCCGGTGTCGCGATCACGGCGATCCTGGGCCGAGTGATCTTCAAGGATCACTTCTCAGTCCTGATGGCGATCGGCGTCGCTCTGATCGCTCTCGGCGTCGTGCTGATCGAGTTCGGCGGCACGCACTGACGCTTCCATCCTGCGCCGATGCGCGGCGCCGCGTCAGAACCCCAGGCACATCACTGTGACTCCCGCAGCCATTGCCCACGACTCGACCGCGAGCAGGCGGGCGGTGCGCCCCTGATGCACGGGCACGAGCACCCATTCGGCGACGACGGTCCAGAGCACCACTCCGACGACTCCGATGATCACGAGCGCGGAGAGAAGCCCGTCCAGGCCGTGTCCGCCGTGTCCGCCCGCCTGGACCACCGCTTCGCCCGTCGACAGGCTCTCGAACGAGCAGATCGCCATCACGAGCGACACCAGGGCGCGGTGACAGCACGTCGCCGCGGCAGGCGTGCCCCGTACACCGGCTGTGCCGAGCATCGCCGACACGAGAAGGACGACCCCGAGCGCCAGACCGATCATCGCGTCGCCCCCGGTGACCGCGATCACGATCATCGCGGCCGCCATGATCAGCGCGCTCTGTCTCCCCTGCCACGGCACGTCGCGCCAGACGGCGACGCACGCCGCGGCCGAGACGATGGCAGCGAGCGCCATCAGCCACGGCGCCGACGGAAGGAGCGGATCCACACCCGCATCATATTGATCAGTTGCTCAAAATAGCCAGACCCCCGGTGGATGCGACAGGATGGGCGGGTGCCCCGTGTCGTCGATCACGATGAGCGCCGCCGGCAGATCGCCGAGGCGCTCCTCGCCGTGGCAGCACGCGACGGGCACGAGGCGGTCTCTTCGCGCGCAGTGGCCAAGGAGCTCGGCGTGGCGACGGGCTCGCTCTGGCACTACTTCGACGGCTTCGACGACGTCGTCCGCGCGGCCGCGGCGGAGATCACCCGGCGCACCGACGAGCGCATCCGGTCGGCGACGATGGGACTCCGCGGCCTGACCAGACTCGACGCACTCATGCGCGAGGTACTCCCCGTCGACGACGGCACCCGCACCGAGGCGTACGTGGTGGTCGGCTTCTGGGGCCGCCTCGCCGCACTCGCCTCCAGCCCGGATGCGGGCTCACCGACGTTCGCGACCTGGCAGGACGGCATCAGCGAGTCGCTCGACGAAGCCGTCGCCGACGGCGAGCTGTCGCCCGCGACACCGAAGCACGCGCTCATGTCACTGCTGCGATCGATCACCTACGGCCAGCAGGTGCTGGAGGTCACCGAGCCCCACGGCGCCGAGGCGCACCTCGCGGTGCTCGACAGCATCCTCTCGCCCTGGCGGGCCTGAGCACTCGCGCTCCCCCTCCGGAACACTCTTCCCCGACGCTCTTGTGCGCCTCGGCCACATCGGCGTACCATCATGCCAATCCGTTTATTGAGCACTCGCTCGAAATAGTGAGGTACGACGATGTCCCACCCCCAGCCCGTCACGATCGACCGGATCGCCACGCCGCACCCGCTCGACCCGCTCACCGGCGAGGAGATCGCCGCAGCCCGAGCCGTGCTCGAATCCGCCGGCCTGCTCGGAGAGACCGTGCGTGTGCCGATGCTCCTGCCCGACGAGCCCACCAAGCAGGAACTCGCGACGTGGAAGCCCGGCGCGCCGATCGACCGACGCATCGACGCCACACTGCTCGACACGGCGACGGGCGCAGCGACCGAGGTCATCGTCTCGATCACCCGCGGCGAGGTGCTGCGCACCGAACGGGTGCCGAACGATGCCCCGCCCTACGGACAGCCGCAGTACCTGTTCGAGGAGTACGGGCGCGCGGAGGAGATCGTCAAGGCCTCCCCCGAATGGCAGGCCGCGATGACGCGCCGCGGTCTCGCAGAGCATATGGAGCTCGCCTTCTGCGGCCCTCTCGCTCCCGGCTACACCGGCCGGGCGGACGAGGTGGGCCGCCGAGTGATCCGATCGCTCACCTTCCTGAAGTACGACGAGAACGACTCACCCTGGGCGCATCCCGTCGAAGGCCTCGTCGTGCACATCGACCTGACCGCGGGCAGCGTGATCCGCATCGATGACGAGGGCGACGTGCCGGTTCCGGCCGGCCACGGAAACTACTACTCCGAGGTGCAGGGCGCGGCCCGCACGACCCTCAAGCCGATCGAGATCACGCAACCGGAGGGCCCGAGCTTCGCGGTCACCGGATCGCTCGTCGAGTGGGAGAACTGGTCGATGCGGGTGAGCTTCAACGCCCGTGAAGGTCTCGTGCTGCACGACGTCACCTTCGACGGACGCTCGGTGCTCAGCCGAGCGAGCGTGCCCGAGATGGTCGTGCCCTACGGCGACACCGCTCCCGGCAGATTCTGGATCAGCTACTTCGACGCGGGCGAGTACCTGCTCGGCAAGAACGCGAACCATCTCGAGCTCGGATGCGACTGCCTGGGCGTGATCCGCTACCTCGACGGCTACGTCGCCGACGATCACGGCAACCCCGTGCGCATCCCGAACGTCGTCTGCATGCATGAGGAGGATTACGGCATCCTCTGGAAGCACACCGACCTCGCCGGGCGCTCGGACGTGCGCCGCTCGCGGCGCTTCGTGATCTCGTACTTCTCGACCATCGGCAACTACGACTACGGCTTCTACTGGAACTTCTCGCTCGACGGCTCGATCGAGGTCGTGGCCAAGGCGACCGGCGTCGTCTTCGCCGGCGCGGGCGAGCCCGGTGTGCGGCAGAAGCACGCGACCGAGCTCGCTCCCGGGGTGTTCGCCCCCGTGCATCAGCACCTGTTCTGCGCGCGGCTCGACGTCGCGATCGACGGCGACGAGAACCGCCTCTTCGAGATCGACGCGCAGCGCATCCCGATGGGTCCGGAGAATCCGTTCGGCAATGCGTTCACCTGGTCCGAGACCCAGCTCCGCACGGAGCTCGAGGCGCAGCGCGAAGCCGACACCTCGGTCGCCCGCGCCTGGGAGGTGCAGAGCACGACCAGGACGAACCACGTCGGACGCCCCACCGCGTACCACCTGATCCCCGAGCCGACGGCGCTGCTCATGGCCGATCCTTCGTCGTCGGTCGCCGCGCGCGCGACCTTCGCGACCAAGCATCTGTGGGCGACGCAGCACGAGCAGGGGCAGAACTGGCCGGCCGGTCGGTACCCCAACGCGCACCAGGGCGGATCCGGTCTGCCCGAGTACTCCGCCGGCGACCGCTCCCTCGACGGCGAGGACATCGTGCTGTGGCACACATTCGGGCTGACCCACTTCCCTCGTCCGGAAGACTGGCCGATCATGCCCGTCGACTATGCCGGATTCTGGTTCAAGCCGAACGGCTTCCTCGATCAGAACCCCGCGATGGACGTGCCCCCGTCATCTCAGGCGCGCGGCTCGGCAGCGACCGGATGCTGCGGCGGAGCGGACTCCTGCACCTGCGGCCACTGACCCGAGCCCGGGTTCACGGCGTCGCTCTCGTCGGGCGCACCGCGGCGGAAACACGCGTCGAAGGTGCCCCTCACGAGAGGCCGGCGATCGCGACACGCAGGATGCCGTCGGCATCCTGCAGCGCCTGCGCTGAGCGGTGCGCCGATGCGCCGGTCGAGAGCATCAGGATCGCGAGCTTGACCGAGCCGTCCGCCGAGGCCAGGGCGGCGGCTGCGTCGTCGACCGTCGCGCCGGTGAGTTCGGTGACCGTGCGGATCGACCGCGCATGGAGCTTCTCGTTCGTCGCGAGCAGGTCGACCATCACGCCGTGATGCGTCTTGCCGAGCTTGATCATCGACAGTGTGGTCAGCATGTTCGCGACGAGCTTCTGCGCTGTTCCCGACTTCAGGCGCGTCGAGCCCGAGATGAACTCCGGCCCGGTGACGACCTCGATCGCGATGTCGGCCACCGCGCCGATCTCGGATGCTGCGTTCGAGGCGATCGCGACGGTGAGCGCGCCGACCCCGCGGGCGAACTCCAGGCCGCCCACGACATACGGCGTGCGGCCGGAGGCGGAGATCCCCACCACCGTGTCGTGCGCGGTCAGCGCGAGCTCTCGCAGCGACAGGCCGGCCGCCTCGCCGTCATCCTCGGCGTTCTCGACAGCGGAGCGGATCGCCGTCTCTCCTCCGGCGATCAGACCGACGACCATCGACGGATCCGTGCCGAAGGTCGGAGGGCACTCGCTCGCATCGAGCACGCCGACGCGTCCGGCCGTGCCCGCACCGATGTAGATCAGGCGACCGCCCCTGCGGAAACGCGCGGTGATGCCGTCGACCGCGGCGGCGATCTCGGCACTGCGCTCGGCGACCGCTTCGGGCACGCGGCGGTCTTCGGCGTTCATCAGGGCGACGAGCTCGGCAGTGCCGAGCAGATCGAGGTCGCCTCGCTCGGTCGACGACGCCTCGGTGCCGAGCGCCGAGAGCACATCGAGGAGGTCGGTCAGTCTGTTCTCTTCATTCGGCACGGTGCACGAACCTTTCATGGGGAAGATCAGTGCGCTCGGCGAGCAGGAGTGCGCCGTCGAGAGCGTCACCCGCGGGCGGCACGACGTCGCGTCCCGCCGAGCGCAGAGCGGCCTCGAGACCCGCGCGGAACCAGAGGTGGTCGGTCAGTCCTCCGTGCAGCGCGACATGTCGAGACGCGGGGGCCGCCGCGGCGGCCGAGGCGACGAGCAGACGAATGCCCTCGGTGACGATCTCACCGGCGATGCGATCACCCGATTCCGCGGCGTCGAGTACGAGGGGCGCGAGTGTCGCGAGGCGTCGCGCGAGCGGAGCGGTGCTCGCCAGCCACGCAGGGATCGCCGTCGGGTCGCCTATCGGAGTCTTCAGGGCATCGGTCAGCACCGTCGACGGCCCCAGATCGACGGAGGCTCGCAGCACCGCGCGCAGCGCCTCCCGCCCGAGCCAGGAGCCGCTGCCGAGGTCACCGAGTTCCGGCCCCCAGCCGTCGACGAGCCTGGCGCCATCGCGGCGGTCGACCCCACCGTCATCGCTGTCGGCGCCGTCTTCCGCGCCGAGGCCGAGCGCCGCGGCTCCCGTACCGGCGATGAGGAGCACACCGGGCGCCCCGCCGAGCGCGCCCGCATGGGCTGACACCACGTCGGACGTCACGACCACCTGCGCATGGAGCTCGGCGCGGAGTCGCCGGGCGAGCGCGGCTGCCGCAGTCGGCGCCGCCCACGCACCGGCCGCGCCGATCGACACGGCGGCGACCGACTGCTCGAGATGAGCACCCAACGGAAGGATCGCCTCGAGCGCGGCATCCACGCCGTCGGAGGACGCGAGACCGGGCGCTCCGACACCGTCATACAGGGGGCGGCGAAGACCCGCCCCCTTCTGGTCCGCACCATGAGCGCTCGGTTCGAAGAGCACTGCGCGGCACCGCGACTTGCCGAGATCGACGGCGATGACGGCGCGCGGAGAAGGCATGGAAATAGTCTACGCATCTCGAGACAGTCATGAAAGAATTGTTCAGACCGGGACCAGCCTCGACGCAGGAGAGCAATGAGCATCCAGACGACGATCGCCACGGCGGCCGAGACGCTGCCACCGTCGCTCGCCCGCATCGCCCGCACGATCTCCGATGACCCGCGCATCGTCGTCGACAGCACGATCACCGAGATCGCGTCCGCGTGCGCCACCTCGGTCGCCTCCGTCGTACGTTTCTGTCGAGCGATCGGCGTGAACGGCTATGCAGCGCTCCGGATGGCCCTGGCCACCGAACTGGGCCGGGAGTCCGCGCAGTTCCCCGCCTCGTCGGGGTTCGGCTCGGAGATCTCCTCGGCGGACTCGCTCCGCGAGGCCACCGCCAAGGTCGCCGCGCTCGAGCTCCTGTCGATCGAGGAGACGATCGCCGGCCTCGACTACGACGTGCTCGCAGCGGCTGTCGACGCGGTAGACGAGGCCGATCGCATCCTGCTCTTCGGCATCGGTGCGAGCGGTCTGGTCGCGGCGGACCTCGGCCACAAGCTGCTGCGCATCGGGCATACCGCGATCGTCCTCACCGACGCGCACGAGGCGAGCGCAGCGGCCGCGCTCGGAGCCAGGAAGACCGTCGTGATCGCCTTCTCCCACTCGGGCACGACGCGCGAGACGCTGCACTTCGTGCAGACGGCACGATCCGCGGCGAGCACCACGATCGGCATCACCGGAGCATCCGATTCCCCGATCGCGGCCGAGGTCGATCACGTGCTGCTGAGCCACGCCCGTGAACCGCGCTTCCGGGCGGGCGCCATGGTCAGCAGGATCGCCCAGCTCGCCCTGGTCGACTGCCTGTTCGTCGGCGTGGCCCAGAAACGCCACGCCCACTCCGTGCACGCGTTGCAGCGCACGGCCGACGCCACGCAGACGCTGCGCTGACGCTCGGGTCTCAGGCGGGCACGGGATCGCCGCGATGCTCGGTGCCGACCGAACCCGCGGTGCGCAGGAACACGATGATCCAGCTGAAGATCAGCACGGCGGCGATCAGCTCGACCGCGGTGAGGTTGTAATAGCCCACGGCGAAGAACGCGGCGAGCAGGACGATCACCAGCACGTAGGCCCACCCGAACGCGACGAAGACCCGCGGGATCGCTCGGAGGAACCACGGCAGCCCCACGACGACGACGGCGAACACCACCACCATCCCGGTGGCCACCGTGTTGTGCACGAGGAAGAACTCGTCGACGGGGAAGATCCCGACGCAGGCGAGGAAGATGCCCATCAGGATCAGGCCGCCCCGCACGATGAACCGGCCTCGCCGATCGATGGGGTCGTCGATCGGCAGCCCCGCCGTCGCGTAGCGCGAGATCGTGGTGACCATGACGCCGGCGATCACCAGCGTGACGTTGAAGGCGACGGATGCGCTGTTCGTGCTCATTCCCAGAGCCGAGAGGTTGTCGCGCCACCAGTGCACGTCGCTGGACGCGAGCATCGCGGCGAACGCGCCGACCACGAGGAACACCGCGAGCACCAGCGACAGGACGGTCGGCGTGAGCGCGACGGCGCTGAGGAACGTCACGTAAGCGGTGAGTGCGAATGCCACCGCGACCAGGACCGCCCCGGGGAAGGCGAACACCGGCGCATCCGTGAAGCTGCGCTCGAGAAGCTCGGCGATGCCGAGCCAGCCCAGGTACGCGATCGCCGCATGCGCGAACGCGATCGCGGCGAGGTCGTACCAGCGCAGCCGATCACCGGGCACGCTGAATCCGTCTCGCGTGCCGTCGGGCGCCACGACCGCCGGGCGGACGACGAGCCGCCCGAGTGCGAATGCCAGCAGAGCCGTGACGGCCCCACCGACTGCGGCGAAGACCCCGATGGATCCCGCCCCGCTGATCGCCATCTCCCGACCCCAGAAGACCGGCCACCCGATCACGAAGCCGAGCACGAAGAAGACCGCGCCGACGATCAGCGCTGTCGCCTCGAACACGGCATCCGATGTGTCGGGCCCGCGCAGCTGACGCAGGATCTGCATGACCTTCTCACCGAGATATCGCATCGTCAGCCTCCGAGCACATCATAGAAGCCTCGCTGCGCGGCCACGCCGGTGATAGCATCACGGAACGGATCGTATACAACGTCGTCGTTCCACCACCCGAGGTGATCAGTCATGAACGGTGTGCCCGCAGCCCCCGCCGAGTCGGTATCCACGCTCATCGCGCGCAACATCAGCGAGTTCCGGGCCGCGGTGTCGGAGTCGTTCGTCCCCCTTCAGGTCTCGACCAACGGTCCCGACCACTTCCGAGGGGTGATCCGCGGAGCATCCGTCGACGAGGTGCACGTGAACGAGGTGCGCGCGACCTCGCATGTCGTCGAGCGCACTCCCGAACTCATCGCCCGCAGCGACAGGTCCTACTTCAAGCTCAGCCTGATGCTCGCCGGAACCGGGATGCTGATCCAGGACGACCGCGAAGCCGTGCTGCAGGCCGGCGACCTGGCCGTGTACGACACCGATCGCCCCTACTCCCTCGTGTTCGACGACGACTTCCGCACCATGGTCGTGATGTTCCCCAAGCACCTCATCAGCCTCCCCGCCGATGTGGTCGGGCAGCTGACCGCGGTGCGGATCTCGGGCCAGGGCGGGCTCGGCGGAATGGTCGTGCCCTACCTCACACAGCTCGCGGGCAACCTCGATCAGCTCGCCGGAACCACCGGGGCGCGCCTCGCGCACAGCGCCCTCGACCTCGTCACGACCGTCTTCACGCGAGAACTCGGGCTCGACGAGGTGTCGGCCGACCCGCATCGCGCGCTCGTGCAGCGCATCCGCTCGTACATCGACCGCAACCTCGCCTCCACCGACCTCGGACCCGCCTCGATCGCGTCGGCGCACTTCATCTCGACGAGACACCTGCACGGGCTGTTCCAGGAGCAGGGTGTGACGGTCTCGACGTGGATCCGCATGCGGCGCCTCGAGCAGTGCCGACGCGATCTGCTCGACCCGATGCTCGCCGACCGCCCCGTCGCGGCCATCGCCGCACGCTGGGGGTTCGTGGATGCCGCGTACTTCAGCCGCGCGTTCAAGACGGCCTTCGGCATCTCCCCCAGCGAGTACCGCGCCGCTCACTGACGACCGACGGACTTCGGAGGCTGCGGCAGTAGCCTGAAGGGGTGACCCAGACCATCAGCGCCCGCGCCGTCCTGCTCGACATGGACGGCACTCTCGTCGATTCGACCTCCGTCGTGGAGCGTCTGTGGCTGGCGTGGGCTGCACCCCACGAGATCGACCCCGCGACGGTGCTGCGCGTCGTCCACGGCCGTCAGGGCCATCAGAGCATGGCGATCATGCTTCCCGAGCGCGATCACGAGATCAACATCCGCGAGAACGCCGTGATGCTGGCGAACGAGAGCAAGGACGTCGACGGAGTCGTCGCGATCGAGGGCGCGGATGTGCTTCTTTCTGCGCTGCTCCCCTACCCGCACGCGATCGTGACCTCGGCCGATCTCACGCTGATGAATGCGCGCATGGGGCAGGCGGGTCTCGCCGTTCCCTCGCTGACTGTGACAGCGGAGAACGTGTCAGCATCGAAGCCGGATCCTGAGGGCTTCCTGCTGGGCGCGAAGCTGCTCGGCATCGATCCGGCCGACTGCGTCGTGTTCGAGGACTCGGGCGCAGGCATCCAGGCCGCTCACGCCGCGGGGATTCGCGTGATCGGTGTCGGATCACACGCGATCTCCCATGAGCCGACCTTCCATGTCGACGACCTCACCCAGGTCGCCGTCGTGCCGATCGACGGCGGCTTCGAGCTCACGGTTCGATGATGCCGTGATGCCGTGATGCGGTGATGCGGCAGCCGTCGCGTCGACGGTGCGGCAGCCGTCGCGTCGATGATGCCGCAGCCGTCGCGTCGATGATGCCGCAGCCGTCGCGTCGACGATGCCGCAGCCGTCGCGTCGACGATCGCGTGACGGGGTCGCTTCGATCGGGCACGCCCAGGTCATCCAGCGCGGGTGAGCTGCGCGGGGAGTTTCAGCCGGGCAGCGCTGAGCCGTGGGGTGCGCCACTGCTGCTCGGGGTCCCACCACCGCGGCCCCCGCACCTGCGGGATACCCGCGTTCATCCGGATCTCCCACCCCGAGGAACCGAGACTTCGGTGATGCCACCAGCACAACGGCACACCGTTATCCGTATGCGTCGGCCCTCCCCTCGCATGCTCGGTGACGTGGTGAATCTCACACCACGATGCCGGAACGTGGCACCCGGGGATCAGACACTCCTTGTCGCGGGCGATGATCGCCCGCCGTTGATGCACAGTGAACACGCGGTCGGTGGTCGAGATGCCGATGATCCGGCCCTCATCCATCAGCACCCGCTGGATCGACCCACTGCATGCGACCTGCGCCGCGACGGAGATGGGGACGTGGGCCCCGGATCCGGGGATCGTCGCCCAGCCGCCATGACCGTTCGCGCCGAGGTCTTTCGCATCGACGTTCACCACGAGTACCGGTGACGCCCCACCGAGAGTGGGCATGTTCTTGTGTCGGGCCGCGATCTGAAAGATCATCGCGAGGGCATCGTGGCGTTTCTGCGCTGCGGTGCGGTCATCGAGCACACACCGCGGATCAGAGTTGAACGGATCCGCCTCACCACCGCCACCGTCTGCGCCACCATCCGCGTCACCGTCGACGTCGACGTCGACGTCGACGTCGACGTCAGCATCCGCACCGTCGCTCGGTGAGAAGTGCACGCCGGGCATCGGTGGGCCGTCGCCCTTGGGGTTGAGGATCGCGTCCAGGATCAACTGCAGTTGCGCCGCGACGTCCGGGGTCAGATACCCGCGGATCGCGTGCACTCCGTCCTTCAGCCGGCCGATCGTGACGCCCCGCCGGCGCCGGGAGACCTCATCCTTGGATTCTTCCCCGTCCGGGTCGAACATCGACGCGAGATCCTCCGCGAGAGCCTTCAAGTCCTGCACCGTCGGCGCAGGCCCCGGCGAATCAGCCTCGAGATCGTCCGCATCCGAGTCATCGGCGACCACGACGCCGTGCCCGCGCGCGCACCCGGCCAGCGCGACATCCGCCGCGAGGCGTTGATCGACGGTGAGGCGATCCCACACCTTCTCGATCGGACCGGTCGCGGCGAGGAACCCCGCCACCCCGACCACCCCGTCCAGCAGGGCGAGTCGCAACTCGGACCAGCGGGCGGGCATCCGCTCCCCCGACAGGCTCACCGGGCGTCGCACCAGATCGACGACCGTGTCGACCCTGGACGCGCCCCGCACATCCACCCGCACCGTCCGCTGCAGCAACTCGTTCAGACCCCGGCACCCCGCCGCATGCGGGAAGTCCACCGCATCACCCGTCGCGATCGTCTCCACGATCACCGCCTCGACCCGACGGAACGCAGCCCCCGCACCCTGTAACACCGTCACCCGGTCCGCATCCGACAGCCCCGCGAGCGCGTCATCGGACAGCACCGCATCGAGGTCGGCGATGACCCGATCCAGAAGCTCCGCGGTGCTGTTCATACCCGTAAGTCAACACGGGACCACCGACACTGAAGACCCGAAACGAACCCGAATTACCCCAGTTCAGATGCGTATTCCAATCTCCCAGAATGCTGCACGTGGATGGCGGACGAGACCGCGGAAGGGGCGGCGAAAGGGACGGCGGAAGGGACGGCGGAAGAGACCGCGGAGGGCGGCGGAAGGAACCGCAGAAGGAACACCGGAAAGAACCACAGGAGAAACAGCGGAAGGAACCGCAGAAGGAACACCGGAAGGGACTGCAGGAGGGGCTGCGGCAGGAACGGCACGAGGACCGCAGCAGGGTCGACAACGACCACCGGATAACAGCGACCGCTGGGCCTCACCACGGCTGAGAGCCGCCCGCGACCGAACGCCCCTACATCCCTGCGTGGTCGAAGGCGATGGTCGGCACATCCACGACATGGGATCCGCCGTCGGCCACGATCACCGCCCCGGTCACGTACGACGACTCCCCCGAGCCGAGGAATCGCACGACCGATGCGATCTCCGCGGGCTGAGCCGGACGCCGCAACGGAACGTCGGCCGTCACCGTGGCATAGGCCTCTTCGCGCGACCCGAGCTCGGCATGGGTGGCGAACTCGTCCATCTCGTCATCGGCCATCGGCGTCTGCACCCACCCGGGGCACACCGCGTTCACCCGCACCCCCTGACGTCCGTAGTCACGAGCCAGGGTTCGTGTCAGCCCGATGAGCGCATGCTTGCCCACCGTATAGCCCGCCACAGAGGGCCCCGCGAAGAGCCCTGCCAGTGACGAGACGATCACGATCTGCCCCTTGGCCTCGATCAGCGCCGGAAGCGCCTCCCGCGCCATGACGAACGCCGTGGTGAGGTTGGCGCGGATCGCGGCATCCCACCCGTCATCGTCGGTGTCGGCCACCGGCGAGAACCCGTGACCGCCGGCGTTCGCCACGAGGACGTCGAGTCTCCCGAAGGTGGCGAGCACCTCGGCGACAGCGGCCTTCGCCGAAGCCGTGTCTGCCGCATCGGCGACGATCGGATGCGCCCCCACCGCGGCCTCGACCGCTCGCAGAGGTCCGATGCGGCGGCCGACCACCACGACATGCGCACCCTCGGCGGCATACCGCTCGGCGATCGCTGCTCCGATGCCCGTCCCGCCTCCCGTGATGACGATGACCCGCCCGGCGACGGTCGATCCGACTGTATGTCCCATTTCTGCTCCTGATCTGTCTGCCGCTCGTGCGCTCATGGTCGGGCCGTGACGGGTTCAGGCCGGAAAGCCTGAACGAGCCGAGTATCCGAAGTCGCTGACGACGGTGGTGCCGTTGATGGCGCGGCTGCGCCGGGACACCAGGTAGACCACATGCGAGGCCACCTCATCGGCGCTCTGCACGGGGAACCGCGGCGCCGCGAACGCCTCGGCTCCGAGGTCACCTCGACTCATCGGCGTGTCGACGATCGACGGCGCGACAGTGTTCACGCGGATGCCCGAGGCGGCCAAGTCGACCGACAACGCGCGACCGAACTGCACGAGCGCGGCCTTCGACGCGCAGTACGGCACCATGCCCTCAGAGGCGACGAACGCCGAGTCGCTGGCGATCAGGACGACGGATGCCCCACCCGCAGCGCGCATCGCAGGAAGCGAAGCCGACACGACGAGGAACGGCCCCGTCACGTTGACTGCGAACACGGCGTTCCACTCGGTCAGTGAGATCTCATCGATCGGCGCGCCCACCGGCCCCGAGATGCCCGCGCAGCAGACGACCGCGTCGAGCACGCCCAGCGCATCCACCGCCCTCTGGACCGCGTCGGCGACCTGAGCCTCGTCTGTGACGTCGGCGACGAGAGCGACGGCATCCCGGCAGCCGCGGGCCGTCTCGGCGAGTGCCGCGCCGTCGCGATCGATCAGAGCGACGCGCACGCCCTCCGCGGCGAGCGCGAGGGCGGTCGCACGGCCGATGCCGCTCGCCGCACCCGTGATCAGGGCGGTGGTGCCGTTCAGCTGCAGATCCATGGTCTCCCCGAGACTCCGCCGCTGCGCCGATCACGCGGTGAGGACGGCGGTGTCTTCACCGTCATCCTGCTCCCGCTCCTCCGCTCCGTGAATGCGACGCAGGGTGCTGTGCGCGCTGGAACCATCGTCCTTCGCTCAGCGTCAACCGCCACGGGCACCACCCGAGCAGAATCGCTCTATCGGCGACGTCTCTCGTCGTCGAGGCCGTCACGCACGGCCGTCACCGAGCAAAGGAGCCGACGTGGCAGACCCGACATCTGCGTCCACGACGCAGCAGGACCATACTTCTCTCCGACCCGGCGCACTGGGCGTCGCCGGGATCGTCTTCCTCGTCCTCGCGGCCGTCGCGCCTCTGACCGGCATCGTGGTGGTCGCCTCCCTCGCGATCGCGCTCGGCAACGGCGGCGGCACACCGATGTCGTTCTTCCTCGTGGCCGTGATCCTGCTGCTGTTCGCGGTGGGCTACGCGCAGATGTCGAAGCAGCTCGTCAATGCCGGCGGCTTCTACGCCTTCGTCGTGAAGGGTCTCGGCCGCACGGGTGGACTGGTCGCCGGGCTGATCGCGACCCTCGGCTACAACTTCTTCGTCGTCGGCACCATCGGCACCAGCGGCTTCTTCATGCAGAACATCATCCGCGACCTCACCGGCCTCGACGTGAACTGGCTGGTCTGGGGCCTGCTGTCGATCGCCGTGTGCTTCGTGCTCGCGAGGGTCGGCGTGGATTTCTCATCGAAGATCCTCGGCGTCTGCCTCGTGCTCGAGGTGCTGATGCTGGTCGTCTTCGACGTGTCGGTCCTCGTGCAGACCGGGTACGACCTCGGCGCATTCAGCCCCGAGGCCGTGTTCTCGGGATCGTTGCCGATCGGTCTGCTGCTCGCCGCCACCGGGTTCCTCGGCTTCGAGGCGACCGCGCTGTTCAGCGAAGAGGCGAAGCAGCCGCTGCGCACCATCCCCCGCGCCACCTACACCTCGATCATCGCGATCGGTGTGATCCTGGGCGTCACCACCTGGGCCGTCGTCAGCGCGACCGGCGTCGCGCAGGCGCAGGCCACGGCTCTCGAGCACCTGCCGACCGGCGACCTGATCTTCATGCTGTCCCAGCAGTACCTCGGCGGGCCGCTCACCACGGTCATGATGGTCCTGCTGCTGGTCAGCCTGTTCGCGGCCATGCTCGCGTTCCACAACTCCGCGACGCGCTACCTCTACTCGCTCGGCCGCTCGCGCATCCTGCCTCAGGCCCTCGCCCGCACTCGCGCCAACGGCGCCCCTCAGCTCGCCGGCATCGTGCAGGCCTCGTTCGCCGCGCTCGTCGCGATCATCTTCGCGATCGCCGGAGCCGACCCGATCCTCACCCTGGTGCCCGCGATGCTGGGGTTCGGAACGCTGAGCGTGCTGATCCTGCAGGGACTCGCGGCGATCTCGATCGTCGTGTACTTCCGGCGCAAGGGCGACCCCCGCTGGTGGAGCACGTTCATCGCCCCCGGCATCGGATTCCTCGGCATCGCCGCCATCTCGGTGCTCGCGGTCGTGAACTTCAACATCGTCGCCGGCTCCGAAGAACTCGCGATCCGACTCATGCCGTTGCTGCTCGTGCTCGCGCTGATCGGCGGCATCGTCTACGGCGCCTACCTGAAGCGATCGAAGCCGGCCGTCTACGAAGGACTCGCCTCCGACCTCGAGCGCTTCAGCGACCGCTGACGCCCCACAGACCCCACCATCAAGGAGAGACATGACGACCCTGAACCCCGCAGACACCTCCACCTGGCTGCCCCTCGAAGGTCTCGCGCCCGGTTTCGACGCGAACAAGGCACCGCACTCCACGGCCCTCAGCGGCCAGACGATCACTGTCGTCGACGCACGAGGGACCCGCATCTCGCACCGGTTCGCCGACACCACGGTGACCTGGGACTACCACCCGGGCGCGGAGGACCCCACGGAAGCCACCACCGACACCGACGACTACGAGGCTTTCGAAGTCGACGACGACCTCTACTTCGTGCAGTTCCATCACGACTATCTGCCGAACGAGGCGGTCTCGCTGGTCGTCGATCTTCGTCACGGTCGGGCGCTCGCGGTCATCTCGGTGATCCTGCCTGCACCCGAGCAGGGCCGCACCCGCGTGCAGCACGTCTTCGCCCCGTCGGTGATCGAGGGCGCTGCGGTGACAGGAGCCGAGCCGGCACCCACCACGACCCTCATCGGTCGCCGGGTCGAGTGGGTGTACAGCGAGGAGCACGCATACGAGCACGTCTATCTCTCGGAGCGCTGGTACTCGTGGCAGTGCCTCGCCGGCCCCGAACGAGGGCTCGCAGACACCGACGAGAACAGTGTGTGGGAGGTGCGCCCCGGCATCTACATCTTCGCGTGGCGCGAGAAGGTCATCCCGTGCGCGTCTGTGACGATCGCCGATCACCGTGACGTGAACGCGATCCGCTCGCACGGGGTGCTCTTCGGGCTCGATGAGTCGGGTGAGGTTCCGACGCACTTCACCTTCGGCGCCCACGGCCGCCTGCTCTCCACCACCCACCACGCGGCGGGTCTCGAGCCCGCGCTGTTCGGAGCGCTCTGACATGGTGGCGGCCGAGGCCGATCTGATCGTCACGGGGTCGGTGATCCGTACGGCGGATCGTCGGCATCCGGTCGTGGAGTCGTTCGCGGTGCGCGCCGGCCTGATCCTCGCCGTCGGCACCAGGGAGGAGGTGGATGCTCATCGCGGGCCGCGCACGCGAGTGCTGGACGTCGGGGCCGCCGCGGTCTATCCCGGCTTCGTCGACGTGCACAACCACCACGCGATGGCCGGTCGCACCGAGCTCTTCGAGCTCTCGCTGCCTCCGTCACTCTCCCTCGACCGCATCCTCGACCTCGTGCGGGACAGGGCTTCGACCCTGCCGCCCGACGCATGGATCGTCGGCGGCTCGGTGTCGACCACGCTGCTTCCCACTCTGGCGAACACGACGAGCAGACGGCGACTCGACGAGGCGGCGGGCGGACGCCCTGTCGTCATCGTCGAGGACTCGCGCCACAACCGCTGGGCGAACACGCGTGCGCTCGAGCTCGCGGGGATCACCGCCGACAGCATCCCGTCCGCTGGGGTCACGGTGCTCGACCCCGACGACGGGACGCCGACCGGTGTGCTGCTGGAAGCGGCCGGCATCCCGGTGCAGGAGGCGTACGACCGCAGCGGTGGGCTGACGAGCGACCAGCACGTCGCCGCCTCCCGCCGCGGGGTCGAGATCCTGAACTCGTTCGGCATCACGACGTTCCAGGATGCCGGGGTGTCGACCGACATCCTCGACGCCCTGGCCACCCTCGACCGCGCGCAGGAGCTGAACGCCTGGGTCGTGTCGTCGCTCCTGATCAACGACGAGATCTTCGGATTCGATCCGATCGGAGAGCCGCTCATCGCACGCGGCGAGGAGTTCCGCACTCGCCATCACCGGCCCGACTTCGTGAAGATCTTCCTCGACGGGGTTCCTCCGGCGCGCACCGCGTCGTTCCTCGAGCCCTACGTGGCGGATGCCGTGCACGGCGCGCACTTCCATGGCGAGACGACGATGACCGCCGAAGAGCTCTACGCCTGGCTGCGTTCGGTGGCCGAACGGGGACTCGGGGCCAAGGTGCACTGCACCGGTGACGGCTCGGCTCGGCTCGTGCTCGACGTCGCCGAGAGCATCCGAGCCGACGGCTTCACGACGCCGATCCAGATCGCGCACGGCCAGTTCCTCGCCGACGACGACATTCCTCGTCTGCGTGGGCTGGATGTGTCGGCCGACATCTCACCGTTCATCTGGTTCCCCGGGGTCATCCCGCAGGCGCTGGCCGAAGTGCTCGGCGACCGGGCCGAGCACTCTCAGCCCAACCGCGCCCTGCTCGACGCCGGCGCGCTCGTCGCCGGCGGATCGGACTGGCCGGTCAGCGAGTCGCCGAACACGCTCGAGGGTCTGCAGGGACTCGTGACCCGTGCCGACCCGCTGGGTCGCGCTCCGGGAGTGCTGTGGCCGGAGCAGGCGATCACGGCGGAGGAGGCGTTGGAGGTCTTCACCATCAATGCAGCGACGGCCATGGGCCTCGGCACCGAGACCGGTTCTCTCACGCCCGGCAAGTCCGCGGACTTCGTCGTGCTCGCCCGAGATGCGATCGCCGGCCCCGCCGACGAGATCGTGCACACGCCCGTGCTCTCGACCTGGTTCGAGGGACGAGAGGTGTACACGGCGAGCTGACAGCCGACGGATGCCGAAGCCCCCTCCTGCGAACGTCTGCGGGAGGGGACTTCAGCGATCGAGGCGAGTCGGCCCGATGTCACCGCCCCAGCAGGAAGTTCGCGCCGCGCTCGCCGATCATCGCGGCCGGCGCATTCGTGTTGCCGGTCGGGACGGTCGGGATCACCGAAGCGTCGATCACGCTCAGTCCCTCGACGCCTCGCACCCGCAGCGTCGAATCGACCACTGCCTCGGCATCCGACCCCATCCGGCAGGTGCCGACCTGGTGGTGATAGGTGATGGCGGTGCGGCGCACCCAGTCCTCGACGTCGGCATCCGACACCTCGGGCCCGGGATACACCTCCATCGCGCCCCATTGCTCCGCGAGAGCGGGCTGCGCGCCGATCCTGCGGCACTGCCGCACGGATGCCGCGAGCGCCGCCACGTCCCGTTCGTCCTCGAGGGCGGCGAGGTCGATCAGGGGCGGGTCTGCGAGATCGGGGCCGGAGAGGGTCAGCGCACCACGGCTGTACGGGGTGACGAGTCCGGCCATGAGCGTGAACCCGTCATCGCCTCGCGGCTCGAGGTCGCCCCACATCGGCACCGAGAAGTGGATGGGCTGCGTATCGGGCTCCGCGAGCCCGTCACGGCTGCGCCAGAACAGATGCGACTGCGTCACCGAGACACCGGTCTGCGGCGGACCCACCGGACGTTCGGTCGTGAAGATCACCGGCGAGAGCAGGTGGTCGTGCAGGTTCTTGCCCACCGACGGCGAATCGACGACGACCGGGATGCCGAGCGCCGAGAGCTCGTCGGCCGGGCCGATGCCGGATCGCAGCAGGATCACGGGCGAACCGATCGCACCGGCGGAGAGGATGACCTCCTCGGCCCGCAGCTCCTCGGCATCCACCCCCTCTCCGAGACGCACCCCGACTGCGCGACCGCTCTCGACGATCACCGAGTGCACCTCGCGACCGGTGACGATGGTGAGCCGGTCGGCGATCGGCTGCGCATACGTCATCCACGTGTTGACGCGCCTCCCGTCTCGGATCGTCACCTGCTGCTGCGAGACGCCGTCGAGCGTGCCGCCGTTGTAGTCCGGGTTGTGCGGCAACCCCTCTTCGACCGCCGCGTCGATGATCGATGCCTGGATCGGCGACAGCGCGTAGTCGTCGGTCACCGGCAGCAGATCGTTCTCGATCGCGTCGTAGACGGGCTCGACGGCATCCCACCCCCATCCCGTCGCACCGGCGCGCTCCCACGAGTCGTAGTCGGATGCGGCTCCCCGCACCCAGATCATCGCGTTCAGCGCATGCGATCCGCCGGTGACCTTGCCGCGAGGCAGATGCAGTCGTCGTCCGGCCGCGTGCTCCTGGGGGACGGTGAAGAAGTCCCAGTCGTCGGCGGAGTGCCACAGCTCCCCCGCCCTCGACGGATCGTGGATGGCGGGGTTCGAGTCGTAGCCGCCGGCCTCGATCAGCGTCACCTCGACGCCGGCATCCGCGAGTCGTCGCGCGACGATCGCACCCGACGTTCCTGCTCCGACGACGATCGCGGTCCTCATGCCTGAGCCTTCCGTCCGGGACCCGACACGACCTGCGACACGGCGACGGACTTGAGTCCCTCGACACCGAACTCCAGGCCGTAGCCCGAGCTCTTCACCCCGCCGAAGGGCACCATCGGATGCAGGCCGCCGTGGGAGTTGATCCACACGGTCCCCGACTCCATGCGGGTCGCCGCCTCGCGCGCGGCATCCGGATCGCTCGACCACACCGAGGCGCCGAGACCGACCTCGACCGCGTTGGCGAGCTCGAACGCCTCATCGACGTCGCTGTAGCGGATCACCGGCAGCGCAGGGCCGAACTGCTCCTCCTGCACGAGGGCGGCGTCGTTGTCGATGTCGGCGATGATCGTCGGGCGGTAGAAGAGCTCGCCGAGCTCGGGGGCCGCCTCACCACCCGTCACCACGCGAGCACCGCGGCTCTTCGCCTCCTCCACGAGCCGCGAGACGATGTCGAACTGCGCGCGGTTCTGCAGCGGTCCGAGCACGTTGTTCTCGTCGAGCCCGTTGCCGATCGGCACGGATGCCGCGATCCCGGCGAGCGCGTCCACGACCTCGTCGTAGACCGAGTCGTGCACGTAGAGGCGCTTCAGCGCCGCACACGTCTGACCGGTGTTGATGAAGGCGCCCCAGAAGAGATCCTCCGCGATCGCCGCGACATCGGTTCCGGGGAGCACGATGCCGGCGTCGTTGCCCCCGAGTTCGAGGGTCAGGCGGGCGAGGTTCCCCGCCGAGCTCTCGATGATCCGGCGACCGGTGGCGGTGGATCCGGTGAACATCACCTTCGCGATGTCGGGGTGAGACGCCAGGCGGGCACCGACCTCGCGGTCGCCCGAGACGCCGATCAGCACGTCCGCGGGGAGCACGTCGTTCATCACCGCCAGCAGCGCGAGCACGCTGAGCGGCGTGTACTCGCTCGGCTTCGCGACCACGGTGTTGCCCATGCGCAGTGATGGACCGATCTGCCAGATCGTGATCATCAGCGGCCAGTTCCACGGGCCGATGGCCCCGACGACGCCCGCCGCCTTGTACACGAGTTCGGCGTGGAGGGTCTCGTCGTCGACCAGCACCTGCGGGTCGAGCACGGTCGCCGCGTTCGTGCGCAGCCACGCCGAGCACGCACCGAGCTCGAAGCGCGCGTTCGGCCCGTTCAGCGGCTTGCCCTGCTCGCGGGAGAGCAGGTACGCGAGGGCCTCTGCGTGCGCGTCGATCGCGTCTGCCGCGGCGACGAGCAGTGCGCTGCGCTTCTCGTGACCGAGCGCCTCCCAGGAGGGCTGGGCGGCCTTCACCCGAGCGATCGCGGCGTCGAGATCGCTCACCGAGTGCACCGGCGCGCGACCGATGACGTCACGCGTCGCGGCATCCGGGATCTCCCGCCCACCGCCCTCCGGAGCCTGGATGCGGTCGAGCAGCGCGGCGGCTGCGGATGCGGCGGTTTCGGACATCGGGACTCTCCTTCGAGCGGGGCGCGCGCCGAGGATCCGGCACGCTCGTCTCATTGTCGAATGGCGCGCGACGGCGCACTTGTCGAGGAGCGCGCCGCAGATGTCCTGGCGCGAAGGATGCGCCGCGACGCCGCTCAGATCAGGGCGAAGTCCTCGAAGATGAGCGTCGTCCTCGTCGAGCGGATCGACGGGATCGCCTGGATGTCCTCGAGCACGATGCGGCGGAGGTCGCGCGCATCGCTCGCACGGACGAGCAGGATCACGTCGAAGTCGCCGCCGACCAGCGCCATGTGCTCGATCTCGGGGATCATCCGGAGCCTGGCACTGACCTCCTGCCAGGTGGCCTGCTCGATGGCGAGGGTGACGTACGCGCTCGCGTGATGACCGAGCAGCACCGGGTCGGTGCGCACCGTGTATCCGGTGATGATCCCGGCATCGGTGAGGCGCTTGATGCGCGCGTGGGCGCCTGCTCGCGAGATGTGCACCGCCTCGGCGATGGCCGTCATCGAGGCGCGGGCGTCGAGCCGCAACTGCTCGAGAATCGCGTGGTCCGTCTCGTCCAACGTGATCATGGAACCCCTTCGTCCGGTCACGGAATTCTGACATTTTGGCACGAGTGGTGGCAAGCACGGTGCATTCGTCCACGATCGGGCCGACTCTCTTGGACGACTGTCGCATGCGAGGCATGCTGGCCTCATCAGGTTCGGCAAGGAGGGCGAACGGATGGAACATGCAGATCTGCTTCCGCGCGACGCAGCGGTGCAACTGATCGACGCCGACGGCGCGATCGTCACCGACAAGGACTACGCGCTGCCGGGCACCGACACACTGCTGTCGGCGTACCGGGGGCTCGTCGAAGGTCGCCGCATCAACGACCAGGCCAGCGCGCTCGTGCGTCAGGGGCGCCTCGCGGTCTACCCGTCGTCGCACGGCCAGGAGGCCTGTCAGATCGGTGCCGCACTCGCCATCGCCTCCGACGACTGGCTCTTCCCGACCTACCGAGACTCGGTCGCGGTGATCGCGCGGGGCGTGGCACCCGCTGAGGCGATGGTGCTGCTGAAGGGCGACTGGCACTCCGGCTACGACGTGCGCGCTCACCATGTGGCCCCGCAGGCCACTCCCCTGGCGACACAGCTGCTGCACGCGGTCGGCTTCGCCTACGCCGCGAAGCGGAGGGGAGATGACACGGTCGTCATCGCCCTGTGCGGAGACGGCGCCACCAGCGAGGGCGACTTCCACGAGGCCATGAACTTCGCGGCGGTGTTCCATGTCCCTGTCGTCTTCTTCGTGCAGAACAACGAGTTCGCGATCTCGGTTCCCCTCAGCCGTCAGACCGCGGCGCCCTCGCTCGCGCACAAGGCGATCGGCTACGGGATGCCGGGGCAGCGCGTCGACGGCAACGACGTCGCCGCGGTGCTGGCCGTGCTCGGCGAGGCCGTCGATCGCGCACGATCAGGCGGAGGCCCGACCCTCGTCGAAGCCCACACCTATCGGATGCAGGCGCACACGAACGCCGATGACGACACCCGCTACCGCGAACGCGCCGAGGTGCAGGCGTGGGTCGCACGAGACCCCCTGACTCGTCTGCGGATGCACCTCACCGAGACCGGCGCACTCACCACCGAGCTCGAGGCCGAGTATGCCGAGGGGGCAGAGCGCATCGCGGCAGCGATGCGAGACGCACTCAACACCGACACCGACATCGATCCCGAAGACCTCTTCCGCTTCGTGACCGAGACACGATCTCCGCAGCTCGAGGAGCAGTGGCAGCTGCTTCGAGGAGAGATCGAGCGCACCGCAGACGCCACCGCAGGAGGTGCCCGATGACCATCGCACACGACGACATCCGCGTCGACGAGCGCTCGACGAGCGTGTCGACCATGAGCATGGCGGCGGCGCTGAACCTCGCGCTCGCAGACGCCATCCAGGCCGACCCCGAGGTCGTGGTCTTCGGTGAGGACGTCGGCGCTCTCGGCGGCGTCTTCCGGATCACCGACGGGCTCACCGCACGGTTCGGCGAGGACCGCTGCTTCGACACCCCGCTCGCCGAGTCCGGCATCGTGGGCACCGCGGTCGGTATGGCCATGAACGGCATGCGACCGGTGGTCGAGCTGCAGTTCGACGCGTTCGCCCTGCCGGCCTTCGAGCAGATCGTCAGTCACGTGGCGAAGCTCGGCAATCGCACACGCGGCGCCGTCCGGATGCCACTCGTGATCCGCATCCCGTTCGGCGGCGGCATCGGCGGGGTCGAGCATCACTGCGACTCGTCCGAGGCCTATTACGCCCACACGCCCGGACTCACCGTCGTCAGCCCGTCGACTCCGCAGGACGCGTACTCGATGCTCCGCGCGGCCATCGCCTCGCCCGACCCGGTGGTCTTCCTCGAGCCGAAGAAGCTCTACTGGACCAAGGGCGAGGTCGACACGTCGGTCACCGCCGAGATCGGCACGGCCCGCATCGCTCGCGAAGGTACCGATGTCACGCTCCTCGCCTACGGCGCCTCCGTGCCGCTCGCCCTGGAGGCGGCCGAGGTCGCGGCATCCGAGGGTCGCAGCGTGCAGGTCGTCGACATCCGCTCGCTCTCGCCCTTCGATGACGCCACCGTGACCGCCGCGGTGCGGGCGACGGGTCGCGCCGTCGTGATCGCCGAGGCGCCCGGATACGTCAGTGTGGCGTCGGAGATCCAAGCCAGGGTCTTCGAACGCTGCTTCGAGTTCCTCGAGGCTCCCGTGCGCCGCGTCACCGGATTCGACACCCCGTTCGCTCCGCCCAAGCTCGAGCACTGGTATCTGCCGGATGTCGACCGCGTGCTCGACGCGATCGACTCCCTGCACTGGGAAGACGAGTGCGGAGAGGACCAGTCATGACCGCTCTGACCACCCGGGTCTTCCGTCTGCCGGACCTCGGCGAGGGACTGACCGAGGCGGGCCTCGTGCAATGGCTCGTCGCGGTCGGCGACACCATCGTCACGGATCAGGCGATCGCCGAGGTCGAGACGGCCAAGAGCGTCGTCGAGCTGCCGTCGCCGTTCGCCGGCGTCGTGACGGCGCTGCACGGAGAGCCGGGCGAGACCATCGACGTCGGCGCCCCCGTGCTGGAGGTGGGCGACCCCGGTGGCTCCGAAAGCGAGGGGCGTCCCGCGGATGCCGAGAAGGAGACGTATCGCGAGGAGGAGCGCGCGGGTTCCGGCAATGTGCTGATCGGCTACGGCACGTCCGAGCGGGTCACGTCCGGCCGGCGTCGGCCCCGCGCGCGGGTGACCACCGCGCCGAGCCGACAGTCCCACCCCGCGGCGGATTCCGCCGCGCCGGCGAAACCGGAGGCGCAGATCGCACCCGAATCGGATGCCCCGGTACGACGCCCCGTGGCCGTCCACTCTCCCCTCGTGCGACGCCTCGCACGCGACCTCGGACTCGATGTGCACTCGATCTCTCCGACGGGGCACGACGGTGCGGTCACCCGCGCCGACGTCCTCGCCGCGGCGGTCGATGTCGCCGTCGACGGTGTCGCCGCCCAGCATCACGGCATGAGCGCGAGCACAGGCCCAGACGCGAGCGCCGACGGGGACGGAGACGTCCTCGACGGTCTCTCCGTCGCGTCGCGCGAGCGCATGTCTCCGCTGCGCAAGGCTGTCAGCGCGAAACTCGCTCGCAGCCGCTCCGAGATCCCCGAGGCGACCGTCTGGGTCGATGTCGACGCGACCGAACTGTGGAACCTGCGCTCGCAGATGGTGCCCGACGGAGCCAAGGCACCGTCCGTCACCGCTCTCCTCGCGCGGTTCGTGCTGCTCGCACTCGAAGACCACCCCGTGCTCGCATCACGTCTGAGCGACGATGCCTCGGAGCTCATCTCGTTCGACGGAGTGAATCTCGGGGTGGCCGCTGACACGGACCGCGGGCTGATGGTGCCGGTCATCCCCCGCGCGCACGAGCTCAGCGTCGATCAGCTAGACACGGCGCTGCGCGAACTGAGTGCGACCGCCCGCGCGGGGTGCATGCCACCCGAACGCCTGCGCGGATCGACCTTCACACTGAACAACTACGGCGGACTCGGCGTCGACGGCTCCGCCGCCATCATCAATCATCCGGACGTCGCGATCCTCGGGATCGGACGCATCATCGAACGCCCCTGGGTGGTCGACGGACAGATCGTGGCTCGGCGCATCGTGCAGCTGTCACTCGTGTTCGACCACCGGGTCTGCGACGGCGGCTACGCGGCGAGCTTCCTCCGCCGAGTGACGGAGCTCATCGAGCATCCGATCCGCGCGTTCGGGAGGGTGTGAGGGGCGGGCCCTGCCGGCACGACCCCAGACGTCATCCGAAGACAGCGGACTTGGCGGCCTTCCCGTCCTCCACCGTGATGCCGATGATCGTCGCTGCGCCTTCGACGGCGTCCCGATCCGAATGGAACCGGAACACCTGGCCCTCACGGTTCGACACGGCGTAGAAGTCGTCGCCCGACGACGCGACGTCGACGATCGTCCCCTCGGGGAACGCCGCCATCGCCTCAGAGATCAGGGCCCCCACTCGCACACCGGTGCGAGCAGGAAGCACCTCTCCGTCCTGCTCCCCCTCATCGAAGATGCGCTCGTCACCCACCGTGATCTTCCAGACCGTCGTGCCGCCCTCGACCGGCTGCACGAGCATCGATCCGGTTCCCTCGCCGTTGACCAGCTTCGTCGGTCCGCCCTCGTACTCGGGCTCGATCACCTGCGCCCCTTCGGCGGCGGCGATGACATCGTCGATCTCACCACCGAGCGACAGCGGGCCGACACCGCCGACTCCGATCTGCCAGTCGGCCCACGGCGCCGCAGGGTCGGCTGCGGGATCCTCCTCCTGGACGGGAGGGTTCTCCGTGAGATCGTCGATCAGCGCTGTCCGCGCCTCTTCGGCGCGACTCTGCAGAAGAACCGCCGCCGACTCGGCGTCGAAGGTGCGATCGCCGGTGAAGGGCTGCCACAACTGCACGATCACGTTGCCGGTCGAGGCGAACGCATCGAAGGAATGCCATCCGAGGGCGTCGTCCCGCAGCGTCCCTGCGAAAGCCCGCGTGTTCTCCGCATCTTCGGGGATGACCGCATCGAAGGTCGCAGTGCCTTCCTTGGAGAATTCCGCGCACTGCTCGGCCGCCCGCATGAGCTGATCCATGCGCGCCTGCGCCAGCGTCTCGTCGGCGAACTGCAGGACGAGCAGGCGCCCGAAGCCGTACTCGGGATCCGTCGGCACCTTCCAGTCGATCACTCGCGCTCCTACCGAGCCGAGCGACTGCTCCGCATAGAACGCTTCGCAGATCGCAGGACTCGCGGGCGCCCCACCACCGTCGGACACCTGCTCGAGAACGGCCGACGCATCACCGACCTCGGTCGCCTCGGGGACGAGTCCGATGATCTCCTCGGGCGTGAGCAGGAAGGACTCGAGTTCGTCGCCGACGAACGCCGCCGGCCCTGCGTACGGCTCGGGCGTGGACGCCTCGGGGGTCGGAGACGGCGACGTCGAGGGCTCCGCCGCGGGTGTGCACGCGGTCAATACGACGACCGCGACGACTCCGAGAGCCCCGAGACCGACCAGCCGGCGACGCTTTTCCAGAACACGCATGACACACCCTCCGATTTCCGCTTTCACATCGAGATCCGATGCCCCTGCGGCGAGCATATGGGTGCGGTGCTCGCCCGCCCAGAGATGGAGTCATGTCGGTATCAGAATGTGAAGAATCACATGCCATCAGGAGCATGCATCGAGTCCGACCCTTGGGCTGGGTGTCCATGTGCGCTACGCTCGCACTTTACTGACCGATCATTCGGTAAGTGCCCCGGCGACTCACTGTCGCTCTTCCCCACCGCAGAACAATGGAGTTCGCATGACGTCAGCAGTCTCCGCACGCAGCTCGACCGGGCGCATGCCCGCCGAGGAACGTCGAGTCCTCGCCAGCACCCTCGTCGGCACGTCGATCGAGTGGTACGACTTCTTCATCTACGCGCAGGCCGCCGGCCTCGTGCTCGCCCCACTGTTCCTCGCGCCGATCGCCGAAGAGAACAAGGGGTTCGCGCAGGTGCTGTCCTTCGCGACCATCGGAATCTCCTTCCTCTTCCGTCCCCTCGGGGCCATCGTCGCCGGACACCTCGGCGACAAACTGGGCCGCAAGAAGATGCTGGTGTTCACCCTCGTGATGATGGGTCTCTCCACCTCACTGATCGGCGTGCTCCCGACGTACGCGGCGATCGGGGTCGCCGCGCCGATCCTGCTCATCGTGCTCCGCATCCTCCAGGGATTCTCGGCCGGCGGCGAGTGGGGTGGGGCGGCGCTGATGGCCGTCGAGCACGCGCCGACGAACCGACGCGGGCTCTTCGGCGCCTTCCCGCAGATCGGCGTTCCGATCGGCATGATCCTCGCCACCGCCACTCTCTGGGTGCTGACGAGTTCGATGTCACCCGAGGCGTTCCTCGCCTGGGGCTGGCGGATCCCGTTCCTGCTGTCGATCGTGCTGATCGCCGTCGGCTACGTCATCAGGCGTGCAGTCGACGAGAGCCCGGTCTTCGAGGATCTCCGACGTCGCCGTCAGGAGGCCTCGGCACCGCTGGGCCGCCTGTTCCGCAAGAACACCAAGCAGGTCGTGCTCACCGCGCTCATCTTCATCGGCAACAACGCCGCCGGCTACCTGCTCATCGCGTTCTTCGCGACGTATGCGGTCACCACCCTCGGCATGGAACGTCCGCCCGTGCTCCTGGCGACGACGCTCGCATCCTTCGGGTGGCTCATCTTCACGCTCTGGGGCGGTCACCTGTCTGATCGACTCGGGCGCGTCCGCACGTTCCAGATCGGGTACATCGCGCTCGCCCTCTGGGCGGTGCCGATGTGGTTCCTGATCGACACCGCGAACATCCTCTGGTACTTCGTCGCCCTGTTCGTGATGACGTTCGCACTCGGTCTCTCCTACGGGCCGCAGGCGGCCCTCTACGCCGAGATGTTCCCGGCCAATGTCCGCTACTCGGGGGTCTCGATCGGGTATGCACTCGGTGCCATCCTCGGTGGGGCGTTCGCACCGATGATCGCCGAATCGCTCATGAATCAGTTCCAGGCGGCCTGGACCATCGGCGTCTACATCGCCCTCGCGGCGATCATCTCGCTCATCGGAGTGTCGATGGTCAAGGAGACGAAGGGCGTCGACCTGCACGCCTGAGCGCGCTGGACGAGAGCAGGTGAGCGGGCCGGTCGTTCAGGCGACCGGCCCGCTCACCTTTCAGAATCCGAGCACTGCGGAGGCGGCCGCCCGAGCATCCACCGCGGTCGCCGACGTCAGCACGGCCTCCGCCGCCGAAAGACACTGGGCCTCCGTGACCGCTCCGAGCGCCGCCGCCACCCGACCCAGCGCACGTGGCGTCATCGACAGCGAGGTGACCCCGAGTCCGACGAGCACGGGTGCGAGGGTCGGATCGGCGGCGGCCTCGCCGCACACGCCGACCGGAAGCTCCCATCTGCGCCCGGCGGCCCCCGCGGCTCCGATCAGTCGCAGAACCGCGGGCTGCCACGGATCGTTCAGATCGCCGAGTTCCCCCAGCAGACGATCGGCGGCCAGCGTGTACTGCGCGAGATCGTTGGTGCCGATGCTGACGAAGTCGACGACCTCCAGCATCTCGGACGCCAGCAGCGCCGCCGAAGGAGTCTCGATCATGACGCCGACCGTCAGGAGGCCGGCCGCTCGGGCTCTTTCGGTGAAGTCCCTCGCCTCGTCGACCGTGGCCACCATCGGCGCCATGACCTCGACGAGCGCCGACTCCGCGTCTGCGGCCAGCGCGAGCGCGCGCAGCTGATCGTCGAGCAGCGTGGGCGACCGTCGTGCGATGCGCAGGCCGCGAACCCCCAGAGCGGGATTGTCCTCGTGATCCGCGTTCGCGAACGGCAGGGGCTTGTCGCTGCCCGCGTCGAGCGTGCGCACGACGACCCTCCGTCCCGGGAACGCCGCGAGGACGCCTCGATACGCCTCGACCTGCTCGTCGACCGATGGGGCGTCGACTCGATCGAGGAAGCAGAATTCGGTGCGGAAGAGCCCCACCCCCTCCGCGCTCGCGGCTGCAGCGGTGGCTGCGTCGGCAGCGCCCCCGACGTTGGCCAGCAGGTGGATGCGCCGCCCGTCGGAGAGAACACCCTCACCGTCGAACGGCACGAGCACCGACGCGGATTCGGCCGCCTGAATCCGAGATGCGGCAGGCTCGACCTCGACCGTTCCCCTGTCGCCGTCGACGAGCACGGTCGCACCGGCGGCGATCCCGGTCGCACCGGCGAGGCCGACCACCGCCGGGATGCCGAGAGACCGGGCGATGATCGCGGTGTGCGACGTGGGCCCGCCCTGCTCCGTCACGAGACCGACGCAGTTGCCGCCGTCGAGAGCAGCGGTGTCCGCCGGAGCGAGGTCGGCAGCGACGAGCACGAAGGGTTCATCGCGCTCGGGGACCCCGGGCATGTCGACCTCGAGGATCTCGGCGATGATGCGATCGCGGACGTCGCGGATGTCGGCGGCGCGCTCTGCGGCTCGTCCCCCGAGCGCCGCCAGTCCCTTCTCATGCGTCACCGCGGTCTCCCACACCGCGCGGGCCGCCGTGCGTCCGCGCGTCCGCACGAGTGCGGACGCCTCGGCGACGAGCTCAGGATCGGATGCGAGCAGCCGCGAGGCATCGAGGATCGCGCGCGCCTCCCCCGTCGCCGACGAGGTGCGAGCACGCAGCTGATCGGCGACCGCCACCGCGGCCCACTCGATCGCGGACACCTCGCTCTCCCGAGCATCGGGCGCGACGACCGCGGTCGCATCCGGCTCCTCGAGTGGAGCGGCGAGGAGCACGACCGGTGCGGCGATGCGTCCACCGCTCACTCCCCGCCCGCGCAGCACGGTTCCCGCCGCCACGGGTGAGCGAGCCTGCGTCTGGGTCTCGAGGGACCGCGTCGCTGCTGCCACGGGAGTGCCCGCAGCCTCGGTCCCCTCACCGAAGCCGTCGGCGAAGAGAGCGACGAGGCGCGCGACGACGCCCTCCGCGTCGGCCCCGGTCGCGGACAGCTCGATCTCGTCGCCGTGGCGAGCGCCGAGGATCAGCATTCGGGAGAGGCTCACGGCTGCGGCATCGGGTCCGTCCGGCAGCTTCCGGAGTCGCACGTCGGCGCCCACCGAGGTCTCGGCGATGAGAGCGGCCGGACGAGCGTGGATGCCGAGCGGATTCCGCACGGTCACCGTGCGTACGACGGCATCCGACCGGAGAGACGAGCCCTCGTCGAGGGACCTCGCATCGGCGACCGGACCGCTGTCGGCCTGACCGCCCTCGTCCGCGTCCGCCAACTGCCCGGTCTTCGCTCCGAGGGCGGCCGACGCCTCCTGGGCGACGACCTCGAGCGAACCGCCCGCCGCCGCCGACACGACCGCCGCGAGCAGACCTTCGACGAACGGTGCCGGAGCCAGACGCACGGGCACATCACTCATCCGGAGCTCGAGAGCGAGCTCCGCACTCAGCACGGCCGACCCCAGGTCCATCAGCACCAGCACGCCGTCGCACTCCGCCGCGAGTTCGTCGATCGCGGCCGCGACCGCGACCGCATCGGTCCCGAGGATCGGTGTGCCGTCGGGCTCAACGCCCGCGCCGGCGGCCACACGCACGCGCATCCCGTCGCCCTGCACCATCTGCAGGGCAAGCTCCAGCGCCGCCTCCCCGAGCCGTGCACTGTGGGAGACGGCGACGATGCCGATCATCAGGACGATTCCGCCGTCGCCTGCGCGAGGGTCTCGAAGAGAAGGGTCGTGGATGCCGATCCTGGATCGAGATGACCGGCGCTGCGTTCACCCAGATAGCTCGCGCGTCCCTTGCGGGCGACGAGCGGCAGGGTCGCATCTCGACCGACAGCCGCAGCCTGGGCGGCGGCCACGGTCGCCGCCGCGAGATCCGCTCCGCGGGCGACGGCCGCGTCGAGCGCGTCGACCGCCGGCGCCATCGCGTCGAACATGGTCTTGTCCCCCGCTTCGGCCTTGCCCCGAGCGACGATGCCGTCGAGCCCCGCCCGCAGCGAGGCTGCGAGCGCCGTCGCGTCGAGCTCGGTCACGGGCCCGGCGGCCATCCCCATGCGCAGGAACAACGTGCCGTACAGCGGACCGCTCGCGCCTCCGACCGAGCTCACGAGCGTCATGCCGACGCCCTTGAGCAGTTCGTCGACGGTGGCCGGCGTGCCCGCCTCGAGCTTCGCCACGACCGCATCCATCCCCCGAGCCATGTTCGCCCCGTGATCGGCGTCACCGATCGCTGAGTCGAGCTCTGTCAGCCAGTCCCGCTTGGCGGTGACGGCGTCGCGGAATCGGTGGATCCAGTCGACCAGTGCTGCGGTGTCGACGCTCGCCATCATGCTCCCCACCGCAGGCCGGGGGTGTTCACCGGAGCGTCCCACAGGCGCAGCAGCTCGTCGTCGGCCTTGAGCACCGTGAGCGAGCAGCCGGCCATGTCGAGCGAGGTGATGTAGTCGCCGACCAGGTTGCGGGCGATCTGCACTCCGGCCTTCTCGAGCAGCGGCACCACCTCGCCGTACATCAGGTACAGCTCGATCAGGGGCGAACCGCCCATGCCGTTGAGCATCACGATCGCCGGCCCTGCCGCGTCGAGGTCGGCGAGGATCGGTTCGACGAGCTGGCGGGCGATCTCGGATGCGGGTGCCAGAGGTTCACGGTGACGACCAGGCTCGCCGTGGATGCCGATGCCGATCTCCATCTGATCCTCCGGCAGATCGAACGTGGGCTTGCCGGCGGCGGGGACGGTGCAGCTCGTGAGCGCCATGCCCATCGAGCGGCCCTGGGCGTTGATCCGCTTCGCGAGCTCCACGACGGATGCGAGGTCCTGCCCCTCCTCCGCGGCCGCGCCGACGAGCTTCTCGAGAAGTACGGTCAGACCGACGCCGCGGCGCCCCGCCGTGTACAGCGAGTCCTGCACGGCGACGTCGTCGTCGACGATGACGGTGCCGACCTCGATGCCCTCCATCTCGGCGAGTTCGGCGGCCATCTCGAAGTTCAGCACGTCTCCCGTGTAGTTCTTCACGATGTGCAGCACCCCCGCGCCGCGATCGACGGCCTTGGTCGCGGCCTGCACGCGATCGGGGGTCGGCGAGGTGAAGACCTCACCCGCGACGGCGGCGTCGAGCATCCCCACTCCGACATACCCTCCGTGCAGCGGCTCATGGCCGGACCCACCGCCCGAGACCACCGCGACCTTGCCCGCGTCCTTCGGCGTCGCGCGGGTGATCACCTGGGTCTCGAAATCGACGGACAGCTCCGGATGCGCGAGGGCGACGCCCCGCAGCGATTCGGCCAGCACATCGGCGGGGTTGTTGATGAGCTTCTTCATCGTTCGATCTCCCTTGATCTCTGCGGTGGCGATCTTTCGCAATATTGGAAAGTTATTCGTCAATGTCGAATATGCTCGGGCGCAGTCGAGTTGTCAAGGTCCACTCAGACGACCGACGCGACCGCCCGGCTCGACGACGAACCGGAGGAGGAGGCCACTGTGATCCAGGCCATCGATCGCGCCGCCAAGGTGCTCGAGCTGCTGCAGGGCGCGCGCCACCTCGGCATCACCGATCTCTCCCTCGCCCTGGGTCTTCCCCCCTCGACCGTGCACGGGATCGTCAAGTCGCTGCGCGAGCACGGACTGGTCGCGAAAGAGCGCGGCGGGCAGCGCTACATGCTCGGGCCGACGCTGCTGCGGCTCAGCAACGTGTACCTCGACACCTTGGACGTCAGGGCGCGCGCCATGCGCTGGACGCAGGAGCTCGCCCGCCGGACGAACCTGCCGGTGCGCCTCGGGGCCCCGCACTTCCACGAGGTGCTGGTCATCCACCACGACCTGCGCCCGGACGACAGCCAGCAGATGCTCGAGACCGGCGTCGCGATCCCCGCGCATGCCTCGGCGATGGGCAAGGTGCTCCTCGCCCACGACCTCGGCTTCCAGCGCACGGTCTTCGAGCGTCCGCTGCGCAGCCTCACGGGCGACACGATCACCGACATCGCACGGCTGACCCTCGAGCTGCCCGCCATCGCCGAACGCGGCAGCGCCTCGGAGACCGATGAGGCGGTGCTCGGCGAGTCCTCGATCGCCGCCCCCGTCGCCGATGCCTCGAACGACATCGTCGCGGCGGTCGCGGTCGTGATGCCGACCTCGCACGCACCGGCCTCCGACGCCGTGCTCAACGCGCTCCGCGAGACCGCGCGCAACATCTCACGGGAGCTCGGCGCGACGTCATGGCCGCCGCGCGTCGCCCCCGCGGATGACTGAACGCCGCCGAGTGAGCGACGACGACCGGCCTACTCGGCCAGCAGCAGATCAGCCGCGCGCTCGCCGATCATGATCGAGGGCGCGTTGGTGTTGGCGCTGGGCACGAACGGCATCACCGAGGCATCCGCGACCCGGAGGCCTGCGATGCCCCTGACCCGCAGCTGCGGGTCGACCACCGCGAGCTCGTCGGTGCCCATACGGCACGTGCCGACCTGGTGGTGGTACGTGCCGACGGTCCGGCGGGCGAAATCGCGCAGCTCGTCACGGGTTGTGACACTCTCTCCGGGCGCGAACTCGGACGCGCGGAAGGGCGCGAACTCGTCGCGACCGCCGATCTCCCTGACGAGTTCGATCGCGTCGACCATCGCCTCGAGATCACGCTCATCGGCGAACACCTGCGGATCGACGAGGGGCGCCACCGACGGCTCGGCCGATGACAGACGGACGCTGCCGCGCGAGTGCGGCCGGACGATCCCCGCCGTGATCGTGTAGCCCTGCTCGGGTGCCGCTCCCCCATCCGTCGGATACGGCACATGGATGAAGAGCGGCTGGAGGTCGGGTGCATCGGAGTCGCTCACGATGCGGGAACGCGCGTACAGCTGGCTCTCGAGCAGGTTCCACTGCGGCGGGGCCACCGGGTCGAGGGCCTCGTACAGCACGCTGACCAGCAGGTGGTCGTGCAGGTTCTCCCCGACCCCGGGCACGTCGGCGACGACCTCGATGCCCAGCTGCTCGAGATCGCCTCGGGGTCCGATCCCCGAACGCAGCAGCACAGCGGGTGAGCCGATCGCGCCACCTGACAGCACGATCTCGCGCCGTGCCGTCGCCAGGTGGCGGACTCCGTCGACCTCGTATTCGACACCGACGGCCCGTCCCGCGTCGACGACGATCCGGTCGACCAGCGCGTTCGTGGTCACCGCCAGCGCCTCGTGCCCGAGGATCGGCGCCACGAAGGACTGCCAGGCCGATGCGCGCTTGCCGTCCTTGGTCGTCGTGTGGTTGAAGCCGGCCCCGTCGAGGCTGTCGCGATTGAAATCCTCGGTGCGCGGGATGCCGCTCGACACCGATGCCTCCACGAAGGCCGCCGCGAGCGGATGCCGGCTGTCGACGGGGATCCGCTCGACATGCAGCGGGCCACCGGCTCCGTGGAAGTCGTCCGCACCGTCGGCGTGGTCCTCGGACTTGCGGAAGTACGGCAGCACATCGTCCCACGACCAGCCGCTCGCGCCCTGGGCAGCCCAGCCGTCGTAGTCGCGGCGGTCGCCGCGCATGTAGATCATGCCGTTCAACGAGCTCGACCCTCCGAGCGTCTTCCCCCGCGGCCAGTACAGGACCCGTCCGTCGAGGTGTTCCTGCGGCGTGGTCATGACGGCCCAGTCGTTCGGAGACATGAGAAGCCCCGGCCACCCCTGGGGCGAGTGGATGTTCGGATCGCTGTCGACGGAGCCGGCTTCGATCACGTGCACGCTGTGCCCCGCATCCACGAGCCGGCGTGCGATCGCACTGCCTGCGGATCCCGCACCGATCACGACGTAGTCGGCCACTTCTGTGAGCTCGGTCATCACTCGTTCCTCTCTGAACGACAGACGTCTTCGTCTGCTCTCAGATCAGGATCGCCCTTCCGGAGCGCTTGCGACCGGCCACCGACGAACAGCGATATGCCGGATGCGCACGGATCCGTGGCACAGCGACCGCAGCAGCCCCCGGACTCAGTGCGCGACCGTGAGCGTCTGCGCGCGGTATTCGCTGGGCGTGATGCCGAACCGGGTGCGGAACGCTCGGGTGAACGCGGTCGCGTCGGTGAAGCCCCATCGCGCACCGATGGAGGAGATCTGCTGGGCGCTCTGCGTCGGGTTGCTCAGATCGCGCCTCGTGGCGTCGAGCCGACGATGCCGGATCCACGCGCTGACGGTGTCGTTCTTGCCCTCGAACAGCTTCTGCAGATAGCGCACCGAGATGTGGTGGGCCCTCGCGATCTCCGTGACGGTGAGTTCGGCATCGCCGAGGTGCTCCGCGATGTACAGCTCGATCCGGGTGAGCAGGGCTCGGCGTCCGACCTCCTCGCCACCGTCCAGCTCCAGCTCGAGCCGCTCGCCCAGAGCGGCGGTGAGCATGTCGAGCACCGCGTCCGACAACGGCATCCGATTCTGCAGTGTGCCGTTCTCGAGCGTCGCGTCATAGGCGCGCAGCATCGACGACGCGATCGCTCCGACGCCTTCGCGTCCGGAGAACCGCGAAGCGGTGAGGGCGCGCAGTCGTGCCCGATCGATGCGCAGAGTCTCGAGGGGGAACATCACCACGAGCATCCGGAACGGGCCGTCGAAGTCGAGCGCGTACGGTCTCGTCGTGTCGTAGACGGCGAAGTCTCCGGGCATCAGGATCGCCTCGCGACCGTCCTGACCGATCAGGCTGCGCCCCTGCAGCTGCACGCCGAGTTTGATGTGCCCAGGGTCGTCTCGGGCGATCTCCGCTCTCGTGCGACTCACGCGCACCGCTGATCCTGCGACGCTCGAGACCGACAGCGGGCCGACCGGCTGTGCGACGAGCTTGCCCTGGAAACCCGACCGCTCGGCCCGTTCGGACGACCAGGCCCGCAACGGCACGAAACTGCGGTTCACGGCATCCGTCCACATGTCGAACCGCTCGGCGGAGGGCACCGCACCGCAGTCGACGACGACTCTGCCAGCGACCGCATCGGGTGCGCGATCGTCCATTGGTCACTCCTCGCCTCATCGCGTGTCGGACAGCATACGCGCAATACATCGGCGCGAGTGGGGCTCAGCGGGACTGCAGTCCGTCCAGACTCACCCGCAGGATGTCCTCACCCAGCTCGTCGGGGTCGACGGGTCCACCGGGGCGGTACCACTCGACCACGGAGTTGATCATGCCGAAGATCAGCCTGGTGGCGACTGCGGCATCCACGTCGTCGCGGATCAGCCCTTCGGCCTGAGCCTCGGTGACGATGGCGGTGACCCTCTGATCGAAAGCGCGGCGACGGACGAGTGCGGACGTCTCGACGTCGCCGTTGCCACGGACGCGCAGCAGCAGCGTCACCGAGGGGAGCTTCTCGGTGAGCACATGCACCGCGCCGCGGATGATCGATCGCAGACGGTCGGAGGCGAGTGGATGCCGGGCTGTCGCGTCGTCGACGACGGCCTCGAGCGCGTCGAGGGCGTCGTTCAGTGCGAGTTCGAGGATCGCGGACTTCGATTCGAAGTGGTGGTAGAGCGCGGACTTGGTGAGCCCCAGCGTCGCGCTGAGGTCTGCGACACTCGTCGCGTCGTAGCCCTGCTCGTTGAACACCTTCACGGCGACCGCGAGCACCTGCTCACGGTCATAACCTGGCCGGCCGCGCTTGGGGGCCGGCGCATCGGATCGGGGCTGCGCCATGGGCCAAGTCTGTCATTCCCGGTGAGTTGCCATTCGCTCTGCGATCTGAGATCGTATTCCTGACCGATCGGTCTGAAATTATCGCCAGCGTTGGTGATCGAGAGGATGACGATGTCCGAGGCCTATCTCGTCGATGGCGTCCGCACCCCCGTCGGCCGGTACGGAGGCGCGCTCGCGTCCGTCCGCCCCGACGACCTCGCAGCCCTCGTGGTGGGTGAGACCGTCCGTCGGGCGGGCGTACCCGCCGAGGCGATCGACGAGGTCATCCTCGGAGCCGCGAACCAGGCCGGAGAAGACAACCGCAACGTGGCGCGCATGGCCGTGCTGCTCGCGGGTCTCCCCGATTCGATCCCCGGTCTGACCGTCAACCGCCTCTGCGCCTCCGGAATGTCGGCGATCGCACTCGCCGCGAACGCCGTGCGCGCGGGTGACGCAGACCTCATCGTCGCCGGCGGCGTCGAGTCCATGACCCGGGCACCCTGGGTGCAGGCGAAGCCGGAGCGCGCGTGGGCGAAACCCGGCGCCTCCTTCGACACGTCCATCGGCTGGCGGTTCACGAACCCGCGACTGAGCGCTCGGGACAAGGCGACCTTCTCGATGCCCGAGACGGCGGAAGAGGTCGCCCGCGTCGACGGGATCAGCCGTGGGGATGCCGACGCGTTCGCTCTTCTGAGCCATCAGCGGGCGATCGCCGCGATCGACGCCGGTCGGTTCGCCCCCGAGATCGTCGGAGTGGAGACGGGCCGCGGAGTCGTCGACACAGACGAAGGCCCCCGGCGCGACAGCACCCTCGATGCACTCACGGCCCTCCGCCCCGTCGTCGCCGGAGGCGAGGTCGTGACAGCCGGCAACTCCAGCTCACTGAACGACGGCTCCTCGGCGATCGTCGTGGCGAGCGCCGACGCTGTCGAGCGGCATGGACTGCGGCCTCGCGCGCGGATCGTCGCGTCGGCGACAGCCGCACTGGCTCCCGAGATCATGGGCCTCGGCCCGGTGCCGGCCACGCAGAAGGCGCTCGCGAAGGCGGGCCTGCAGATCGGCGACCTCGGAGCGGTCGAGCTGAACGAGGCCTTCGCCTCGCAGTCCCTCGCCTGCATCCGCCGCCTGGGGCTGGACCCCGCGATCGTCAACGCCGACGGCGGAGCCATCGCGCTGGGTCACCCGCTCGGCTCGAGCGGATCACGGCTCATCGTCACCCTGCTGGGCCGACTAGAACGCGAAGGGGCTCGATACGGACTCGCCACGATGTGCGTCGGCGTCGGGCAGGGCACGGCGATGATCGTGGAGCGTCTCCCGTGACCCTGCACATCGAGGAGCGCGACGACAGGGTCGTCGCCACGCTCGACCGCCCCGAGAAGCGCAATGCGATCGACCAGGAGACCATCGACGCCCTGCACGAGTTGTGCGCCGCGCTCGAGGCATCGCCGCGGACGCTCATCGTCACCGGCTCCGACGGGATCTTCGCGGCGGGCGCCGACATCGCCCAGCTGCGCGACCGCACCGCGGACGACGCCAGGCGCGGCATCAACGCGATGGCCTTCATCCGCGTGCGCGAACTGCCGATGCCGGTGATCGCGGCGATCGACGGCTATGCACTCGGGGGCGGCGCCGAACTCGCCTACGCGGCCGATATCCGCATCGCCACGCCGTCATTGCGCATCGGGAACCCCGAGACCGGACTCGGGATCATCGCCGCAGCAGGTGCGACATGGCGCCTGCCCGAGATCGTCGGCGACGCACGGGCGAGCGAACTGCTTCTCACCGGGCGCGCCCTCGACGCCGAGGAGGCGCTGCGGTGGGGGCTCGTCTCGTCGCTGCATCCCTCCGACGAGCTGCTTTCGGCGGCGCACGCGATCGCCGACCGCATCACGGCGAACGATCCGCTGGCGACGCAGCACACGAAACGCGCACTGCGCGCGCCGCGGGCACAGCATCCGGCGATCGAGTTCGAGCTGCAGGCCGAGCTGTTCGCGTCGCCCGAGAAGCATCGCCGCATGACCGCATTCCTCGAGAGGAAGAACCGATGAGCGAGACAGCGAAGGCACCGCGCGGGGTCGGGGTGCTCGGCGGGGGGCGCATGGGAGCCGGGATCGCCCACGCGTTCCTGCTCGCCGGCTCGCACGTGAGCGTGGTCGAGCGCGATGCGGCGAGCGCGGATGCGGCCCTGGCGCGCGTCAGCGACAGCATCCGCAGATCCGTCGAACGCGACCCCTCGCTGCAGGAGACAGAGATCATCGGGCGTCTCAGCGCAGGACGCGACATCGCGGCGTTCACCGACGTCGATCTCGTGATCGAGGCGGTGCCCGAGGATCGCGAACTCAAGGAGCAGGCCCTCGCCCGCGCCGAAGCGGCGATGCCCGCACATGCGACGCTGGCGAGCAACACGTCGTCGATCTCGATCGATGACCTGGCCGCGAACCGCGTGCACCCGGAGCTCTTCCTCGGCCTCCACTTCTTCAACCCGGTTCCCGCCTCCGCGCTGGTCGAGATCGTGCACGGAACAGCGACGGATGCCGCGGTGACCGACCTCGCCGGCCGGTGGGTGACGTCCCTCGGCAAGACGCCGATCGTGGTGAGAGACTCCCCCGGCTTCGCGTCCTCGCGACTGGGTGTGATGCTCGGCCTCGAGGCCATCCGGATGCTCGAGGAGGGCGTCGCGTCCGCGGCCGACATCGATGCGGCGATGACACTCGGGTACCGGCATCCGATGGGCCCGCTGCGCACCACCGACATCGTCGGGCTGGATGTGCGCCTGGGCATCGCGGAGGAGCTGGAACGTGCGCTCGGCGCCCGGTTCGCTCCACCGGATCTGCTGCGACGAATGGTCGCCGAGGGAAGACTCGGCCGCAAGAGCGGCGAAGGGTTCTACGCATGGAACGAGGAGAGATGACCGAGTATCTGCCGAGCTATGTCCAGGGCGAGTGGTGGACGCCGTCGTCGCCCGAACGCTCCACCGAGGTCCGCGATGCGTCCACGGGCGAGGTGGTCACACGCGTCTCGACCGAGGGCCTCGATCTCGCGGGCGCCCTGGAGCACGCACGCACGATCGGACAGCGGAGCCTCGGCGCGCTGACGTTCCACCAAAGAGCGGTGCTGCTCAAGCAGTTCGCTCTCGCCCTCACCGAGCGCAAGGACGAGCTGTACGCGCTGTCCTCTCGCACCGGTGCCACGAAGAACGACTCGTGGGTCGACATCGACGGCGGCATCGGGGTGCTGTTCTCCTACTCCGGCAAGGGGCGGCGCGAGCTGCCCAACAGCCGCGTGCACGTCGACGGCCCGGTCGAACCGCTCTCGAAGGACGGCTCGTTCCTCGGTCGCCACGTCTACACGACGCTGCCCGGCGTGGCCGTACAGATCAACGCGTTCAACTTCCCGGTGTGGGGATCGCTCGAGAAGTTCGCGCCGGCGTTCCTCGCGGGCATGCCGACCCTCGTGAAGCCCGCGACCCCCACGGGCTATCTCGCCGAGGCCATGGTGCGCATCCTCGTCGAATCCGGGTTGCTGCCGGACGGATCTCTGCAGCTGGTGAGCGGCAGTGTGCCCGACCTGTTCGAGAACCTGCGACTCGGCGACATCGTCGGCTTCACGGGCAGCGCGTCGACCGCGGAGAGTCTCAAGGCCCACCCGGCGGTGCAGACCGGCGGGGTGCGCTTCACGGCCGAGACCGACTCGATCAACGCCTCGGTGCTCGGCACGGACGCCGTCGCGGGCACGCCCGAGTTCGACGCGTACGTGCGCCAGCTCGTCACTGAGATGACGACCAAAGCCGGTCAGAAGTGCACGGCAATCCGCCGTGCGATCGTGCCGACCGGATCGGCGGACGCCGTGATCGCTGCGGTGCAGGCGCGCATCGCCGACAAGACCGTGCTGGGCGACCCGCGCACGGAGGGCGTCACCATGGGCCCTCTCGCCTCGATCGCGCAGCGCGACGAGGTGCTGCGCCAGGTGGGCAGGCTGCAGGCGGCGGGGGCGCAGATCGTCGTCGGCACGACGGATGCTCCCGAAGTTCGCCTCGCCGACGGCAGCACCGGCCTCGCCCCCGACGGCGCGTTCGTCTCGCCTCTGCTGCTGCGCTTCGACGACGCGCAGACCGAGGCGGCGCATTCGATCGAGGCCTTCGGTCCGGTGTCGTCGCTTCTCACGTACGACACCACCGCCGACGCCGCCGCGCTCGTCGCTCGGGGCGGCGGGTCGCTCGTCACCAGCATCGCGACGCACGACCCGGCGCAGGCAGTGGAACTGGCCACACGCATCGCGCCCTTCAACGGCCGCATGCTGCTGCTCGACCGCGACGACGCTCGATCGTCGACCGGTCATGGCTCACCGCTGCCCAACCTCGTGCACGGCGGCCCCGGCCGGGCAGGCGGCGGTGAGGAGCTCGGCGGCATCCGCGCCGTGCTCCATCACATGCAGCGCACCGCGGTGCAGGGGTCTCCCGAGATGCTCACCGCGCTGACCGGCGTGTGGCACGCGGGTGCTGCGGCGCGCAGCGACGGCCGGCATCCCTTCCGCAAGTCGCTTGCGGAGCTGCGGATCGGCGACCAGATCGTCTCGGCGTCGCGCGAGGTGACGCTGGCCGACATCGAGACGTTCGCGCACTTCACGGGTGACACGTTCTATGCGCACATGGACGAAGCCGCTGCTGCCGCGAACCCGTTCTTCCCCGGACGCGTGGCGCACGGCTACCTGCTCGTGTCCTGGGCGGCCGGCCTCTTCGTCGACCCGGAGCCCGGCCCCGTGCTCGCCAACTACGGCCTGGAGAACCTGCGGTTCATCACCCCCGTCTCCCCCGGCGACACGATCCGCGTCGAGCTCACGGCCAAGCAGATCACCCCGCGCGAGACCGACGAGTACGGCGAGGTGCGCTGGGATGCCGTGATCCGCAACCAGAGCGACGAGCTCGTGGCGACCTACGACGTGCTCACGCTGGTGAACAAGCAGCAGACGTCCGAGGGCGTGGCCGCATGAGACCGATGATGCAGCGCGACGCCGCCTCGGCGATGCTCGGCATGACCGTCGAACTCGACGCGCCGGGAGAGGCCGTCGTGTCGATGACGGTGCGAGACGACATGCTGAACGGCTTCGCGATCACGCATGGCGGTCTGGTGTTCACGCTCGCTGACACGGCCTTCGCGATCGCCTGCAATGAGGACGAGCGCGTCACCGTCGCCGGTGGCGCCGACATCACGTTCCTCAAGTCCACGACCGCGGGCCAGCGGCTGACGGCACGCGCCGTGCGTCGGGTCGTGAGTGGGCGCAACGGCCTCTACGACGTGACCGTGACCGACGAATCCGGCGACGTCGTCGCCGAGGTCCGAGGCCGCTCGCTCACGACGAACCGGTCGCAGGCGGGCTGACATCGTGCGGGAGGTCCTGCATGGTGAGGGCCGGAATCGGTGTGATCACGATTCCGGCCCCGGCCTGATTCCGCCCTGCGGTCTCCGCTCAGCGCTGGATGACCTTGGGGGCTGCGACCGCTTTGAGCCCCGCGACGCCGAACTCCTGCCCGTAACCGCTGGCCTTGATTCCGCCGAACGGCACGTGCGGGTTGATCGCTCCGTGCTGGTTGATCCACACGGTGCCGGCCTGCACCCGGCGGGCGACCTCGCTCGCCGCATCCGGGTCGTCCGACCAGACCGACGCACCGAGGCCCTGGGTCGAGTCGTTCGCGCGGCGAACGGCATCGTCGACGTCGGAGTACCGGATGACCGGGATGACCGGACCGAACTGCTCCTCGTCGACGAGGGCCGTTCCGTCGTCGATGTCGGCGACGACGGTGGTGCGGTAGAACAGCGGTCCGTGCTCGGGCGCGGGCTCTCCACCGGTGACGATCCGCGCACCGTGCTCCCTCGCGTCGTCGACGAGTCGGGCCACGATGTCGAACTGCTTCTCGTTCTGGAGCGGGCCGAGGACGTTCGCCTCGTCGAGCCCGTTGCCGAGCGGCATGGCGTCGGCCAGCTTCGCGAGCGTGTCCACGACCTCGTCGTACTGCGAGTCGTGCACGTAGAGCCGCTTGAGTGCGGCGCACGTCTGACCGGTGTTGATGAAGATCCCCCAGAACAGGTTCTCGGCGATCGCGGCGATGTCGGTACCCGGAAGGATGATGCCGGCGTCATTGCCGCCGAGCTCGAGGGTCAGTCTGGCGAGACTGTTCGCGGATGCCTCGACGATCCGGCGGCCCGTGGCCGTCGACCCGGTGAACATGATCTTGTCGAGGTCGGGGTGCGCGGCGATCGCCGCTCCCACCTCGCGGTCGCCCGAGATCACGGTCAGCACCCCGTCGGGCAGGTGCCGGTTGTAGATCGCGGCGAGCGCGAGCACCGAGAGGGGCGTGTACTCGCTGGGCTTGACCACCACCGTGTTGCCCATGCGCAGCGAAGGGGCGATCTGCCAGACCGTGATCATCATCGGCCAGTTCCACGGTCCGATGGCGCCGACCACTCCGAGCGGGTCGTAGTGCACCTCCGCCCGCGAGGCACCGGCTTCGAAGACGACCTCCGGCTCGAGGGGCGTGTCGGCGGCAGTGCGGGTCCAGGCCGAGCATGCCCCGACCTCGAAACGGGCATTCGGTCCGTTCAGCGGCTTGCCCTGCTCACGAGAGAGCAGCACGGCCAGCTCCTCGGCGCTCGCGTCGAGGTCGTCGGCGATCGCGGTGAGGATGCGGCTGCGTTCGGCGTGACCGAGCGCGGCCCACGCGGGCTGCGCGGAGCGGGCATTCACGATGGCGCGGTTCAGGTCGTCGACCGTATGCACGGGCGCATGGCCGATCACCTCACGGGTCGCGGCATCCGGGATGGGGCGGCCGACGCCCTCCGGCGCGGTGATGGACTCCAGGATCGTCGTCGTCGTGGTCACAGCATCCTCCTTGATCGCGGACAGCTCCGTCCGGTATCCGGAGCCTACGAGCGCCGGCGCGGGTCGGTACAGGCCCGGCGGCGCTTCGTGCACCCACGGCACAGGGCCGTACGCCTTCGGCAGATCGAGCCCTCGCGATCCGCGATCTGATGGAGAAGCCCCCCTTGCGACGAAGGAGTCGATGATGACCACGACAGACGCCCGCCCCGAGTTCGGAGCAGAGACGGAACTGCACTCACCCGAGGCGCTCGGCCGCCTGCAGTTGGAGCGTCTGCAGTGGACGGTGCACCACGCCTATGAGAACGTGCCGACCTATCGCCGCAAGTTCGACGAACACGGCGTGCACCCCGACGACATCCGCGCGCTCGACGATGTGCAGAAGCTTCCGTTCACCACCAAGGCCGACCTGCGCGAGAGCTACCCGTTCGGGATGTTCGCGGTGCCGATGGCCGACGTCCGCCGCGTCCATGCGTCGTCCGGTACGACGGGGCGTCCGACCGTGGTCGGATACACGGAGGGGGACCTCGGCCGATGGAGTGACCTGATCGCCCGGTCACTGCACGCCGCGGGCATCCGCGCCGGGATGAAGGTGCACAACGCGTACGGCTACGGGCTCTTCACGGGCGGACTCGGCGCGCACGCGGGTATCGAGCGTCTGGGCGCCACGGTGATCCCCGTGTCCGGCGGCCAGACGGCCCGGCAGGTGCAGCTGATCACCGACTTCGAGCCGGATGCCATCCTGTGCACGCCGAGCTACCTGCTCACGATCGCGGATGCGATGGAGGCGGCCGGGATCGACCCGAGGTCGACGTCGCTCCGAGTCGCGGTGCTCGGCGCCGAGCCGTGGACGAACGAGATGCGGCGGGAGATCGAGCGACGACTGAACATCGACGCGGTCGACATCTACGGGCTCAGCGAGGTCATGGGACCCGGTGTCGCGAGCGAGAGCGTGCTCACGAAGGACGGCCCGCACATCTGGGAGGACCACTTCCTGCCTGAGATCATCGACGGCGACACCGGCGGGCGGCTGGCGGATGGCGAGCTCGGCGAGCTGGTCTTCACCTCGCTCACCAAGGAGGCGTTCCCCGTCATCCGCTACCGCACGCGCGACCTGACCCGCCTGCTGCCCGGAACGACGTATCCCGCGCTGCGGCGCATCGAGAAGATCACCGGGCGCAACGACGACATGATCATCCTGCGCGGCGTGAACCTGTTCCCCACGCAGATCGAGGAGCTCGTGATGGGCATCGAGACGCTCACGCCGCACTTCGTGCTCGAGCTGCACCACGTCGCTCAGCTCGACACCATGACCGTGCGCATCGAGCGGCACCCGTCGTTGAGCGCCGAGGAGTGCGATGCCGCTGCCGCGGTGCTCCACCATCGCATCAAGATGCACATCGGCACGAGCGTCGATGTCAAGGTCGAGGAGCCCGGCACCCTGCCTCGGAGCGAGGGCAAGTACAAGCGCGTGTACGACCTGCGCTGAGATATAAATCGCTTATCCGCGATATCGCAGATAAGCGATATCATCGCTGCATGAGTCGCGCCGCCGAGCTGATCCGCTACGCCCGCCGCCAGAGCGGACTCACGCAGTCCGCTCTGGCTCGACTGGCCGGCGTGACACAGAGCGTCGTCAGCGAATATGAGACCGGCAGGCGCGAGCCGTCTTTCGACGCGGTCGACCGGCTGATCTCGGCCGCTGGGCTGATCGTCGAGGTCACCCCGCGCACTACGGAGGAGCAGAGCGCGCGCGACCGAGTGATCGCGCTGTCCGGTGAACTCCGGCGCGCACTCCTGCCGCTCGGGGTGCAGCGCATCCGCCTCTTCGGCAGCGTCGCTCGCGACGACGAGAGTGCGTCAAGTGACATCGATCTGGCCGTTGATGTCGCGTCGACCGTCGGCGTGTTCGATCTGCTGCGGATGCGGCGAGAGGCCGAGAAGGTACTCGGCCGACCGGTCGACCTCGTCCCCTCCGACGGCCTCAAACCCGCGGTGGCAGAAGCGGTCGAACGTGAAGCCGTCACGTTGTGAGCCGACACACGATCGAAAGGCTTCAGGACATCGAGGCCGCCTGTGACGCGATCGCTCGTTATGAGCGACGGATGGACAGCGATGACGAGATCGCGCACAGCTGTTCGGCGGATGAAGTCGAGAGAAACGGACGCATCGACGAAGCACTGACGGATGCTTCTGACACCGACCTCAGCCGCGGAGCGCGAGCACGAACGGAAGCACCTCGGTGGCACCGGCCTGACGGAGCGTGCGTGCAGCGACGGTGAGGGTCCACCGGCTGTCGGCCAGGTCGTCGACGAGGAGTACCGGGCCCTCGGGAATGTCGAGGCCCTGCGCGCTGAACCTGTCCCAGAGACCGGCGAGACGGAAGACGCTGTTGCCGCCGGGCTGCCCCGACGGTCCGCCGTTCACGAGATCGAGAGCGCCGAGGTACGGCAGTCGCCCGATCTCGGAGATCCCGCGGGCGAGAGAGTCGACCAGCAGCGGATGCGACCGCGACGGCATGGCGACCACCGCGACGGGGCGCTCCGTCCAGCCCCAGCCGGCGAGGACCCGCACACATCCCCCGAGCACCTGCGGCGTCACCGCGGCGTCGGGCGCTCCCGAGGCGAACAGCTCGCGCAGGGTGCCTCCCCAGCCGAGATCGGTCAGTCGCGCGAGAGCGCGCCCCTCTCCCGCCTGCTCACTCGCCGGGATGCGCCCCTTGACCGGGACGTCGAGCTTGTCGGCCCCTGTCGGCCAGGCGCGGCGCGGTTCGACGGGGACCCCGACGCGATCAAGCGACTCCGCCGCCTGAGAGGTGGCCGACTCTCCGATCTCGCTCGGGAACCAGATCCCCGCGCAGTTGTCGCACCGTCCACAGGGGGCAGCGGTGTCGTCGTCGAGTGAGCGCTGGAGGAACTCCATGCGGCATCCGTCGGTCTGCTCGTAGTCGATCATGTGCTGCTGCTCGGCGCGGCGCTCGGCGGCGATGCGCTCGTAGCGCTCGGCGTCGTACGTCCATGGCTGACCGGTCGCGACCCACCCGCCCTGCACCCGACGCACCGCACCGTCGACGTCGAGCACCTTGAGCAGCAGTTCGAGAGGGGTTCGCCGGATGTCGACCATCGCCTCGAGCGCCGGTGTGGAGATCGGCTGATCGCCGAGCGCCCCGATCACGCGTTCGGCCCGCTCGCGGTCGGGCATCGACGCGGTCGCGAAGTAGTGCCAGATGTCGCGATCTTCGACGCCCGGCAGCAGCAGGACGTCGGCGCTCTCGCTCGCGCGACCGGCACGGCCGACCTGCTGGTAGTAGGCCACCGGTGATGAGGGTGCCCCGAGGTGCAACACGAACCCGAGGTCGGGCTTGTCGAACCCCATGCCGAGTGCGCTCGTGGCGACGAGCGCCTTGACCTCGTTGCGCTTCAGCATCCCCTCGGACTCGGCGCGCTCGTCGGTGTCGGTCTGCCCTGTGTAAGCACGCACCTCATGACCGTGATCGCGCAGCAACCGCGCGGTGTCGACCGCGGCGGCGACGGTGAGCGTGTAGATGATGCCGGAGCCGGGCAGGTCGTCGATGTGGCTCAGCAACCACGCCAACCGGCTCGCCGAATCACGCAGCCGCAGCACACCGAGTCGCAGCGAGGTGCGCGCGAGCGGGCCTCGGATCGTCAGCACTTCGGGTCGGTCTTCCGTGGATTCCGCACCTCCGGTGCCGAGCTGCTCCGCGACATCCGCCACCACCCTGCTGTTCGCGGTCGCCGTGGTGGCGAGCACCGGGACCTGGGGAGGCATCTGCTCGATGAGGTCGCGCAAGCGCCGATAGTCGGGTCGGAAGTCGTGGCCCCAGTCACTGATGCAGTGCGCCTCATCGACGACCAGCATGCCGATCCGGCGCACGAGAGCGGGCAGCTGCTGCTCGCGGAAAGCGGGGTTGTTGAGTCGCTCGGGAGACACGAGCAGCACATCGACCTCGTCTCGGTCGAGCTGCTCCATCACTTCCGACCACTCATGCGCGTTGGTCGAGTTGATCGCGACGGCGCGAACCCCCGCACGCTCGGCCGCGGCGATCTGATCGCGCATCAGTGCGAGCAGCGGCGAGACCAGCACGGTGGGGCCGGCCCCCTGCCGCCGCAGGAGCAGCGTCGCGACGAAGTACACGGCCGACTTGCCCCACCCGGTGCGCTGCACGACGAGCGCGCGGCGCCGCCCCTCGACGAGGGCTTCGATCGCCTCATACTGCCCGTCGTGGAAGTCGGCATCGGGACGGCCGACCAGCTCGCGGAGCGCCGAGAGCGCAGCGGTGCGGGTGTCGACAGCGGCGGGGGAAGTCATGTCTCCACTGTGCCTCATGCCACCGACAGCCTGGCCCCGTTCATCCACAGCCGGATCCGCGCCCACCCTCGACGACGTCGTCTACCGTGGAGAGATGATCACCCGAGAACTGGCCGTATCCCTGCGCGACGCCGGTCTCGCGTGGCACCCGGCCGAGGGCGATCGGTTCCAGCTCGACCTTCCCGACGAGGTCGAACTCGAGGCCGAGGCCGACGTCTTCACGGTCAGTGAGATGACGATCGAGGCCCGTCAGACACCCAGCGGCACGGATCTGGCCTTCAACGGCACGACCGAGTGGGCTCTCGATGCCGTCACCCTCGCCGATGCGGTCTGGCTCCCCCGCGAGGACCAGCTGCGCGAGCTGCTGCGAGGCACCTTCCGCGCCCTGACCCGCGTCTCCGATGCGTTCGTCGTCGAGGTGGAGATCGCCGGAGAGACACTGCGGTTCGAGCATCCGGACCCCTCCGAGGCCTACGGTCGAGCGCTTCTCGACCTCGTCTCGCGCTCGCGCTGAGCGCCCCGCCTTGCGCGCCGACGACCTCCGTGTCAGAATTACCTAACGACCGGTCAGTAAAGAGGATCGGACACTGAGGAGTCGATGATGACCAGCCCCGCAGATCTCTCCCTCGTCGCAGACGAGCTCTCCGACGACGAGCGCCTGTTCGATGAGCTCATCGCGAACGAGCAGCGCATCGAGCCCCGCGACTGGATGCCCGACGCGTACCGCAAGACGCTGATCCGTCAGATCTCGCAGCACGCGCACTCCGAGATCATCGGCATGCAGCCGGAGGGCAACTGGATCACCCGGGCGCCGAGCCTCAAGCGCAAAGCGATCCTGATGGCGAAGGTGCAGGACGAGGCCGGTCACGGTCTCTACCTCTACTCCGCGGCGCAGACCCTCGGGATCACGCGCGACGAGATGATGGATCAGCTCATCAGCGGCAAGGCCAAGTACTCGTCGATCTTCAACTACCCCACTCCCACATGGGCCGACATGGGCGCGATCGGATGGCTCGTCGACGGCGCCGCGATCTGCAACCAGGTGCCGCTGTGCCGTGCGTCGTACGGCCCCTACGGACGCGCGATGGTGCGCGTCTGTAAAGAGGAGTCGTTCCACCAGCGCCAGGGTTTCGAGATCCTGCTCTCCCTGATGCAGGGCACCGACGAGCAGAGGCAGATGGCACAGGATGCCGTGAACCGCTGGTACTGGCCGAGCCTGGCGATGTTCGGTCCTCCCGATGACCAGTCGCCCAACTCCGCCCAGTCGATGAAGTGGAAGATCAAGCGCTTCACCAACGACGAGCTGCGCCAGCGGTTCGTCGGGATGGTGGTGCCGCAGGCCGAGATCCTCGGCGTGACCCTTCCCGACCCCGATCTGCGATTCGACGACGAGACCGGGCAGTACGTGATCGGCGAGATCGACTGGGACGAGTTCTTCGAGGTGCTGCGCGGCAACGGCCCGTGCAACGCCGAACGTCTCGAGCGCCGCCGTACGGCACACGAGGAGGGCGCGTGGGTACGCGAGGCCGCCGCCGAATATGCCCGCAAGCAGGCACTCAAGACGAAGGCGGTGGCGTGATGGCGACGCCGGGATCCGACGAACGCGAACCCTGGCCCCTCTGGGAGGTCTTCGTCCGCGCGAACCGCGGTCTGAGCCACGTCCATGTCGGGTCCCTGCACGCCCCGGATGCCGACATGGCCATCCGCAACGCACGCGACCTCTACACGCGCCGCGGCGAGGGCGTGTCGATCTGGGCCGTCCCGGCGGATGCGATCACCACCAGCGACCCCGATGCGAAGGGTGCCTACTTCGAGAGCCCCGCCGGCAAGAACTACCGGCATGCCGTCTACTACACGGCGTCCGAAGGGGTGCCGCACCTGTGAACGACATCCATGCAGACCTCCACGGTGACCTGCACGGGGACGTCTCGGTCGACGAGCTGCGACTGAGTGAGGAGCTCACCGGCACAGGCTCCGCCGCAGCATCCGCCGACGTCGCCGAGTACGCGCTGTGGCTCGGGGACGACGCCCTGATCCTCTCTCAGCAGCTCGGCGAATGGATCGCCCGCGCACCGGAGCTCGAAGAGGACGTCGCGCTCGGCAACATCGCCCTCGATCTGCTCGGCCACGCCCGCTCGTTCCTGCACTTCGCGGGGTCGTACGACGGACGCTCCGAAGACGACCTCGCCTACTTCCGCGACGAGCCCGAGTTCCGCAGCGCCTGGATCGTCGAGCAGCCCAACGGCGACTTCGCGCAGACCATCGCACGGCAGTTCATCGTGTCGACCTACATGTTCGAGCTCTACTCCGCCCTCCGGGCGAGCACGGACGAGACGTTCGCCGCGATCGCGGAGAAGTCCCTCAAAGAGGTCGACTACCACCGCGACCACGCTGTGCAGTGGGTGCTTCGCCTCGCCGGCGGCACCGACGAATCGAGGCGGCGGATCATCCGTGCGCTCGGCGATGTCTGGCCCTACGTCGACGAGCTCTTCCGCGACGAGCCCCTCATCGATCGCCTCGGCGATGCGGCTGTGCGGCCGTCGACTCTGCGCGCCGGTTTCGATGCGGTCGTCGACACCGTGTTCACCGAGGCGGAGCTCGAGGCGCCCACCGTCTCGGCATCGTCCGCCGGCGGCCGACGGGGAGCGCACGCGACACCCCTCGGCCACCTGCTCGCAGAGATGCAGGTGCTGGCCAGGCGCCACCCGGGAGCATCATGGTGACCGACATCCTGCGCCACGACACCGAGGCCGCCGCCTGGAGGATCGCCGCAGCCGTGGCAGACCCCGAGGTGCCGGTGCTCACGATCGAAGACCTCGGCGTGCTCCGGGCGGTCGCCGTCGACGGCGAGACCGTGCGAGTCGACATCACCCCGACGTACAGTGGATGCCCGGCGATGGACACGATCCGCGATGACGTCATCCTGGCGCTCACCGCGGCCGGATACGCACAGGTCGAGGTCCGTCTCGTGCTCTCCCCCGCCTGGACGACGGACTGGATGTCGGATGCCGGCAAACAGAAGCTGTCGCAATACGGCATCGCCCCGCCGTCTGGACGCTCAGCCATCTCCTCCGGCCCGATCCGCCTGGCGATCAGCGTGCGCTGCCCGCGGTGCGGCTCGCTCGACACCCGCGAGGTCTCGCGCTTCGGATCCACCTCGTGCAAGGCGCTCTTCGAATGCCGCGCCTGCCTCGAGCCCTTCGACCACTTCAAGGTGCACTGATGTCGCTGTTCGCTGTGTCCCGCCCCGCCCCGGCGGCGTCTCCGCACTCCGCCGCGTCGGCCACGAAGAAGCGCGCGCGCTTCCACACCTTGGCCGTCGAAGAGGTTCGCCCGCTCACCGACGACTCGGTCGAGGTGACCTTCACGGTTCCCGCCGCGCTGGCCGATGACTACGACCACCAGCCCGGACAGTACGTGGCGCTGCGCACGACCCTCGAGGGCACCGAGGTGCGCCGGTCGTACTCGCTGTGCCGCGCGCCCGAGCATCGCACGGACGAGCAGATCGCCGCCGGGATGCCGACTCGCCTCAGCGTCGCCGTGAAGCGCGACGAGGGCGGCCTGTTCTCCACCTGGGCGCAGACGGGCCTGCACCCGGGGTTCGAGATCGACGTGATGAGCCCGCAGGGCACGTTCACCTCGGGCCTCGACGACCTCGACCATCGCCACGTCGTCGGAATCGCCGCGGGCTCCGGCATCACGCCGCTCATGGCCCTCGCGCATACGGTGCTGACGCGCTCGGACACCTCCCGTTTCACGCTCCTCTACACGAACCGCTCGACGCTCGACGTGATGTTCCTCGAGGACCTCGCCGATCTGAAGGACCGCTATCCGACGCGCCTGACTCTGCACCACGTGCTCTCGCGTGAGCAGCGCACGGCTCCGGTGCTGTCCGGACGCATCGATGAAGAGAAGCTCCGCACCATCCTGGGGATGCTCATCGACCCGACCGATGTCGACGAGTGGTTCCTGTGCGGACCGCTCTCGCTCGTCGACCTGTGCCGCGAGGTGCTCGCCGACGTGGGAGTGCCCCGGGAGCACATCCGTTTCGAGCTCTTCACGACCGGCGATGAGCCGGTGCGTGCCGCACGCCCGGTCCAGGTGCGAGCAGGAGAGAAGACGATCCGGATCGAGGTGAACCTCGACGGCGTCTCCTCGACCGTCGAGAGTCCGGTCGACGCCCACGAGTCCGTGTTGAACGCCGCACTGCGGGTGCGCCCCGACGCCCCGTTCGCGTGCGCGGGCGGCGTCTGCGGCACGTGCCGCGCCCGCGTCATCGAGGGCAGCGTGACGATGACCGAGAACTACGCGCTCGAACCCGACGAGCTCGAACGTGGCTACGTCCTGACCTGCCAGTCCCACCCGACGAGCGACCGCGTCGTGGTCGACTACGACGTCTGAGGAGCATCCGATGATCGAGCTCACCATCGAGGACGACGTCGCGACGGTCGTCCTGAACGCACCGGCGAAGCTGAACTCGCTCGACGAGCAGGCGCTGCGCGATCTCGGGCGAGCCTACGACGAAGCCGATGCCGCGGGGGTGCGGGCGCTCGTGCTGCGCGGCGAGGGCCGGGCGTTCTGCGCCGGCCGTGACATTTCGGCGGTCGACCCGCGCGACGACGACGTCTCGGGCTACCTCGATGGCCTCGTCACGCCGCTGTTGCAGAGGATGTCTCGCTTCCCCGCGCCGACCTTCGCGGTCGCGCACGGCGCCTGCCTGGGCGTCGGACTCGGACTCCTGATCGCCACGGACGTCGTCTACGTCGCGGAGTCGGCGAAGATCGGTTCGCCGTTCGCCGCTCTGGGCGCCACGCTCGACTCCGGCGGTCATGCGCTCTTCGTCGAGCGGCTCGGCGCGCACAAGACGCTCGACCTCATCTACACGGGGCGGTTGATGAGCGGCTCCGAGGCCGTGGCGTCGGGGCTGTTCTCGCGAGTGCTCCCCGACGACGAGGTGCTGCAGACGACGACGGATGCCGCGGCGACCGCCGCTCGAGGGGCCACCGCAGCGTTCCTCGCGAGCAAGCAGCTGGTCGCGAGGATCCGCGACGAGCGGCTCGCCCTGTGGGACTCGATCGAGGTCGAGAACGCCGCGCAGGCCGCGCTCTGCGACACCGACGACTACCGCGAGGGCTTCGCGGCCTTCCAGGAGAAGCGGAAGCCGGAGTTCCGCGGGCGCTGAGTCCTCGCTGTTCTACTGCGACGGAGAGGGCGAAGGCAAGGGCTTCGCCGATGTCGGATGCCGGTGCCAGACTGCATCCATGTTGCTCTCGGAGCTCGTCTCCACCGCCGAAGAAGTCACCGCCACCTCATCACGTCTCGCCAAGATCGACGCGGTCTCGCGGCTGCTCGCACGAGCGGAGGCCGATGACGTCCCCGCCCTCGTCGGCCTGCTTCTCGCGACACCGCGTCAGGGCCGCCTGGGGGTGGGCTGGCGCGGGATCACCGCCCTCGACGTGCAGCACGCCGAGGGGTCGGCACTGTCGATCAGTGACGTCGATGCGGCCTTCGAGGCATTGGCCGGCTCATCGGGATCAGGGTCCGCAGCGGCCCGGACCGATCTGCTCTCGGCCCTCGCGGAGCGGGCCACCGCCGAGGAGTGGGACTTCCTGTCGCGCGCGATGCTCGGAGAACTGCGCACCGGCGCACTCGGCGGTGTCCTGCTCGACGCGATCGCCCGTGCCTCCGATCGCCCTGCGGCATCCGTGCGCCGTGCCGCGATGCTGTCCGGTGACCTGGGCGACACCGCGGTCCTCGCCCTCACCGGCACCGAGGCCGAGCTCGACGCGGTCGGCCTCGTGGTCGGACGCCCGGTGCTGCCGATGCTCGCCTCGACCGCCACGACCCCGACCGCTGCGCTCGAGATCACAGGCCCCGCCTCGGTCGAGTACAAACTCGACGGAGCGCGCATCCAGGTCCACCGCCACGGCGACGACGTGAGCGTCTACACCCGCAGCCTCGCCGACATCACGCACCGTGTGCCCGAGATCGTCGAGATCGTGCGCGGCCTTCCTGCGCACGACCTGATCCTCGATGGCGAGACGCTGTCGCTCGATGAGGACGGCGGCCCTCGCCCGTTCCAGGAGACCATGTCGCGGTTCGGAGCCGACGTCTCGCGCGACCTCGTGCTGCGGCCCTGGTTCTTCGACGTGCTGCATGTCGACGGTCGCGACCTGCTCGACGACCCCCTCTCCACCCGCCTGACCGAGCTGGAGAGTGTGGTGGGCGAATGGCGCATGCCGGGCATCGTGACAGACGATCCCGCAGCCGCCGAGCAGCTCTCCCGAGATGCTCTGGCAGCCGGGCACGAGGGAGTGCTCGTCAAGGGCGTCGACGCCCCCTACTCCGCGGGACGCCGCGGCAAGTCCTGGGTGAAAGTCAAACCCGTGCTGACCTACGACCTCGTCGTGCTCGCCGCCGAATGGGGTTCGGGTCGTCGCCAGGGGTGGCTGTCGAACCTCCACCTCGGCGCGCTCGATCCCGACGGGGAGTTCGGCGAGCCGGGCGGATTCGTGATGGTCGGCAAGACCTTCAAGGGACTCACCGACGATCTGCTGCGCTGGCAGACCGAGAATTTTCCTCCGCTCGAGACGCGGCGCACCCAGAGCACGGTGTTCCTGCGCCCCGAGTTCGTGGTCGAGATCGCCATCGACGGCGTCCAGCGATCACCCCGCTACCCCGGTGGCATCGCCCTGCGCTTCGCTCGTGTGAAGGGCTACCGACCTGACAAGACGCCGTCAGGCGCCGACACGATCCAGACGCTGCGCGCGCTGCTGCGAGGGTGAGACGAGCTCAGGCGCTCGGCGCGAGCCCGAGGTCCTCTTCGCGGACGGTGCCCTGGAACGACCACGGGAAGTTGATCCAGAGATCGGTGTCCTTCCACGCGTAGTCGGGCTGGATGATCGTCGACGGCTTGGTGTAGATGGTGACCGAGCGCACATCGGCACCCTTGTCCTTCAGCAGCTGCACGGCCAGGGCGAGGGTGCGCCCCGAATCGGCGACGTCGTCGACGAGCAGCACGCGCCGCCCGTCGAGGTAGGCCATGTCGAGCTCGGGCGGCAGCACCTCGGGCGCATCGAGCACCGTGCCGATGCCCGTGTAGAACTCGACGTTGATCGCGCCGCAGTTCTTCGCACCGAGGCCGTATGCGATCGCGCCGGCCGGCAGGAGTCCGCCGCGGGCGATCGCCACGACGACCTCGGGCATGAAGCCGCTGTCGAGGATGCTGCGCGCGAGGTCTCGCGTCGCGGATCCGAAGCCGTCCCAGGTGAGCGTCTCGCGCTCGATCGAAGCATCCGTCATCGTCTCATTCTTCCCCACTGCCGCACGCCGTCCGTCCACGTCGCGCAGATCACCCCAGGCGGGTGATCTCGACCGAGACGAAGAGCTCCGACGCACTGGGACCCGCGTACACACCGCGGAGCGGAGCGACGTCGGCGTAGTCGCGACCGTGCCCCACATAGACGTGCGACTCGCCCACCTCGACCAGGTTGGTCGGATCGTAGCCGCGCCATTCGCCGGAGTACCACTCCACCCAGGCATGCGACTCCCCCGTCACGGACTGCCCGATCGCCGCGGTCGGATCGGGGTGCAGATAGCCCGAGACGTACCGCGCCGGGATGCCTGCCGCCCGGAGCACCCCGAGCGCGACGTGCGCGATGTCCTGGCAGACGCCCGATCGCGTCGGCCACGCGTCACGAGCCGTGGAACTCACCCCGGTCACGCCGCTGCGGTACTCCATCGCCTCCCCCACCGTCTTGCAGATCTCGAACGCCGTCTCGTCGACCCCTCCGCCCTCGGCCTCGATCCGCAGAGCGAGGTCGCGCATCTCCTCATCCGGGTCGGTGGCCGGTGTCTGCGTCACGCATTCGGCCAGGGTCAGCGACTGCGGGATGCGCGCGGCGAGCTCGTCCCAGTCGATCCCGGCACCCGCGTGGGGCGACGGCCGGACATCGACCACACTGGTCGCCGTGACGGAGAGCTCCTGATGCGGAGTGAGCACCTCGAATGTCGAGACGCGCGTGTCCCAGTAGTCCGCATACGAGTGCTGCGTCGCGGTCGGGGAGATGTCGAGCGTCGCCTGCAGCACGAACTGGCCGTCACGGGAGTGTGGCAGCATCCGCGCCTCGTTGTACGAGGCCGTCGCCGGCTGCTCGTAGCGGAACCCCGTGCGGTGCACGATCCGGAGCCGGCTCACAGCGCCTCTCCGATCCACACCGGCATCGCGATCGACGGGAAGTACCGCTCCCTGATCGCGTCACTCGCCATCGACATCCCCACCTGGACCTCCTCCATGCTCTCGGACAGACGATGCACGGTGTCGCCGATCGGCCGGTACTCGAGCTCCGACCTCATACGACCGAGCACCCGGTGCGCGCGGTCCGGGGTTCCGAACGCACCCGCCGGATCGATCCCGCGCAGGCACTCCTCGGCCTGCAGGATGCTCGAGAGCACAGACCGCGGGAACAGCCGATCGACGAGCAGGAACTCCACTGCGGAGGCCGCGGTCGGTACGGCACGGTGACTGCGCAGATGGGCCTCGTACGCGCCGCAGCTGCGCAACAGCGTCGTCCAGCTGGGTCCACCGGCCTCCGTCAGCGACCGCGTGGCGAGGAGCCGAGCGGTCATGTCGGCGCGCTCGATAGACCGGCCGAGCACGAAGAAGTGCCACGCCTCATCCCTGCTCGTCGATGAATCCACGACCCCGAAGGCCAGCGCCGACCGGTCGCGCACCCACCGGAAGAACGGGTGCGTCTTGTCGGAGGCGATCCGCCGCGGCATCCGCGCGTTCGACTCGTTGAGCGTCTCCCAGAGATCCGTCGAGATGATCTCTCGCGCGCGGCGCGCATTCTCCCTCGCGGAGGCGATCGAATGCGCGATCGAGGCGGAGTGGTCCCGATCCAGTGCGAGCAGCCGCACCACATCGTCGCGGCTCAGCACCGCGTCGTCATCGGCCGTCGTGCCCATCACCGAGAGGAGCGCGCGGCAGGCGGTGTCCTCCTCCACCCACGGATCCTCGAGCAGCAGCTGCAGATGCACGTCGAGGATGCGCGCGGTGCCGTCCGCCCGCTCGACGTATCGCCCGATCCAGAACAGCGCCTCCGCGATGCGACTCAGCACGTCGCACCTCCCTGTTGCTGCTGCTGCTGCTGTTGCTGCTGGTGGTGACGCTGCTCGAGGTCCTCGTCCTGCGGAGACGAGAGGAACGGCTGGTGCGGCTCCTCCCGAGGCGGCGCCACGATCGCGATCGCCCCGGTGGCGAGCGACACCTCGTCGGCGGCGGGGTCGGCCTCCCCCGTCACCGTCGTCGTGGGCCCGGTGAAAAGAGACGGGTCGAGCACCCAGGTGTCCTTCGACCCTCCGCCCTGGCTCGAGTTCACGACCAACTGCCCCTCGGGCAGAGCCACGCGGGTGAGCCCGCCGGGGAGCACCCAGATGTCCTGCCCGTCGTTGACCGCGAACGGCCGCAGGTCGACGTGCCGCGGGCGGAACCCGTCCTCGACGAGCGTGGGGATCGTCGACAGCTGCACGACCGGCTGTGCGATCCATCCGCGCGGGTCCGCGAGCAGTGTCCTGCGGAGCGCCTCCAGTGTCTCGCGCGATGCGTCGGGCCCGACGACCAGGCCTTTGCCACCCGAGCCGTCGACCGGCTTCACGACGAGTTCATCGAGCCGATCCAGCACCTCCTCGAGAGCATCCGGCTCCTCGAGCCGCCAGGTGTCGACGTTCGGAAGCACCGGCTCCTCCCCCAGGTAGTAGCGGATCAGGTCGGGCACGTATGTGTAGACGAGCTTGTCGTCGGCGACGCCGTTGCCGACGGCGTTCGCGAGGGTCACGTTGCCGAGACGGGCGGCGAGCATCAGCCCCGGCGCCCCGAGCACGGAGTCCGGCCGGAACTGCTGGGGGTCGAGGAACTCATCGTCGACCCGGCGATAGATCACATCGACGCGGGTGGGGCCTGCCGTGGTGTGCATCCACACGCGACCGCCGGAGCAGAACAGGTCGCGCCCCTCGACCAGCTCGATGCCCATCATGCGGGCCAGCAGCGTGTGCTCGTAGTACGCCGAGTTGTGCACACCGGGCGTCAGCACCACGACCGTCGGATCATCGACGCCCGCGGGCGCGGCCGCGCGCAACGCCTGCAGGAGGTGGCCGGGATAGTCGACGACCGGTCGCACCCGCAGACTCGTGAACAGCTCGGGGAGCGTCTGGGCCATCACCCGTCGATTCGCGAGCACGTAGCTGACGCCGCTCGGTACGCGCACGTTGTCTTCGAGCACCCGCCACGCTCCCGCCTCATCGCGGATGACGTCGATGCCCGCGACGTGGATGCGGACGCCGTTCGCTCCCACGATCCCCGCGGCCTGCCGGTGGAAGTGCGACGACGAGCTGATCAGCGAGGCGGGGATCACGCCGTCCTGCACGGCGGTCTGCGGCCCGTAGACGTCGGCGAGGAACGCCTCGAGTGCGCGGACGCGCTGCTTCACGCCGGATTCGACCAGCGTCCAGTCGTCCGCGGCGATCACCCGCGGCACCACGTCGAGAGGGAACGGACGCTCCTCCCCGGCGAAATCGAACGTCACCCCCTGCGCGAGATACGAGCTGGCCAGTGCATCGGTTCGGGCCCGCAGCTCGGCATCGTCCATGCCGGCGAGCGCCGGATACATGTCCTTGTACGGGAGCCTCACGCCGCCTCCGTCGCGCAGGGCGTCCGCAGGGAACATCTCGTCCCACGGAGCAGCCCCCGCCCGCTCGGGTGATCGACGCGAGGTGTATCCGTTGAACAGCGACTCCATGACCGCATGTTTCCCTGTCACCGTTTCGGCGGTGTTACGCGCACGAGACGGAGCCGCGACAGCGACCGCGGCTGTAGGATCGACTCGTCCGGCGCACTCTGGTGCCGGTGCCTGAAAAAGAGGCACGAAGCACCCCACGATGACGCGGGGGCGAGACACATACGGAATCGCACGTTCTCCGTCCCTGTCTCGAAAGGCTTCCCCATGCCCACCGTCTCCGCGCACGTCGCCCTCACGCTCGCCCAGCACATCGACGCCGTCTTCGGCGTGATGGGCAACGGCAACGCCTACTTCCTCGATGCCATCGAGACGCAGACGGATGCGGTGTTCACCGCCGTCCGCCACGAACAGGGTGCGGTCGTGGCCGCCGACGCGCACTTCCGTGCGTCCGGACGCATCGCCGCAGGAACCTCGACCTACGGCGCAGGGTTCACCAATACGCTCACGGCACTCGCCGAGGCCGTGCAGGCCCATGTGCCGCTCGTGCTCGTGGTCGGCGACGAGCCGACCTCCGGCCCTCGCCCGTGGGACGTCGATCAGATCGCGCTGGCCTCTGCCGTCGGCGCCCGCACGTATACGGTCGGCCGAGCGGATGCCGCCGCGACCACCGTGATCGCGATCGAGCACGCGCTGACCTATCGAGTGCCGGTCGTGCTGGCCATCCCCTACGACGTGGCCGCCCTCGAGGCCGGCGCTGTGCCCGAGGCGCCGGCGCCCCGGCTCCCGGCGTCGCTCGCCCCTCGCGGCGAGTTCGCCGAGGGCACGCTGGGTGAGATCGCCGCAGCGCTGGCCGGGGCATCCCGCCCGTTCCTCCTCGCCGGTCGTGGCGCCTGGCTGGCCGGTGCCGGTGAGGCACTGGGCGAGCTCGCCCGCCTGACCGGTGCCCTCACCGCATCGTCCGCACTCGGTCGCGGGGTGTTCCCGGAGTCGCAGTACGACCTCGGAGTGACCGGGGGCTTCGGTGCCGACGGCGCCATGGAGCTGGTCCGCACCGCCGACGTCGCGGTCGTGTTCGGCGCATCCCTCAACCAGTTCACGATGCGCTTCGGAGAGCTCTTCGCGCCGGGCACCCGCGTGTTCCAGATCGACATCGCTCCGGCAGCCACGCACCCGCACGTCGGCGGCTTCGTCAGAGCGGATGCCCGTCTCGCCGCAGAGGATCTCGTCGCCCGGGTCGGCTCCGCCTCGCCGTCGGCACCGTGGCGCGAGACCGTCGACGTCGCCGCCGCCCGCACGTACGACGAGGGTGACGATCTCGCCGCCGACGGACGCCTCGACCCCCGATCCGCCGCACGCCGCATCGCCGAGCTGCTGCCGAGCGACCGCGTCGTCGTCTCCGACGGCGGGCACTTCATCGGCTGGGCGAACATGTACTGGCCGGTCGAGGCCCCCGACCGCATGATGATGGTCGGCACCGCGTTCCAGTCGATCGGACAGGGCTGGCCGAGTGTGGTCGGCGCGGCCCTCGCCCGCCGAGAGTCGACCGTCGTGCTGACGTCGGGCGATGGCGGCGGCCTGATGGCGATCGCCGACCTCGAGTCCGCCGTGCGCGCCGCCCAGGGCCGCGGCATCGCGGTGATCTGGAACGACGCGGCCTACGGTGCCGAGGTCAACCTCTACGGCCTCAAGGGGCTCGCCGAAGGCCCGATGCGCATCCCCGAGGTCGACTTCGCCGCGTTCGGCGCCGCTGTCGGCGCCGAGGGCGTCGTCGTGAAGACCCTTGCGGATCTCGACCGGCTGAGGACATGGGCCGACGAGGATGCCACGACGCGACGCTTCCTCCTGCTCGACCTCCGCATCTCGGGCGACGTCATCGCGCCGTACCAGCAGGAGATCATCCGCGTGAACTCGTGAGCGTCGTCACCCCCGCGCGCCACCTGCGTTAGCCTTCCGGGATGCCTGCCATCCGCAACATCGCCGTCGGTCTGCCCGTGAAAGACGGGCATGTGCTCGCCCTCGAAGGACACGACCGCTCGCGCGGACTCGACTTCCTCCGCGCGATCGGCGGCGGCATCGAGTTCGGCGAGACCGCGGCGGAAGCGCTCCGTCGAGAGTTCATGGAAGAGCTCGGCGTCTCGCTCCAGGATGCGGAGCCTCTCGGCGTCTTCGAGAACATCTTCACCTACGAGGGCGAACCCGGGCACGAGATCGCTCACGTCTTCGCAGTGACCTGTGCGGAGCTCGACGCCGTGCCTCTCGACGCCGAGCTCCGCATCCTCGATGAGGGCAGCCCGGTGCGCTGGGCGCCGATCGCCGACATCGAGTCCGGCATCCGCGTGCTGTTCCCGGTAGGCGCGCCCGAGGGGCTGCGCACGATCTCCGCACGCTGACGCTCCGCGCGCTGACCGCCGGCCGCCCGCCGCGTCAGGCCTGCGCGCTGTAGTCCGGCAACTCCTGCAGGGTCCAGGTGTTGCCGTCGGGGTCGTCGAACCAGACGAAGCGGCCCCAGCCCAGCTCTTCGACGCCCTTCGTCGTCACACCCACGGCCTCGAGTTGAGCCTTCGCCTCATCGGCGTTCGGCACCACCACCTGGATCGTCTTCTGCTGCCCGGGCTCGAGTGGAATCTCGAGCCCCGTGCCGAAGGCGATCGAGCAGGCCGAACCGGGCGGGGTCATCTGCACGAAACGCAGACCCTCATACGGCACCTGATCGTGGTCGGGGTTGAATCCGATCTTCGTGTAGAACTCCTTCGAGCGGTCGACATCGGTCACCGGCATGAAGATGAGCTCGATCTTCCAGGTCATCACACACTCCTCGTCGTGGGCGTCGGCGCCCATCGGCCCTCAGGCTACGCGGGACCTCCGACACCCACCAGGGCTCCCTCACCCGTTCGAGGCATCTCGCCTGATCGGCTTCGTCGCGTCACCTCGCTCGGGAGGAGAACTGCGCTTCGGGAGGAGGAATCTCGCCGAATCGTCCTCCCGAGCGCGCGTTCTCCTCCCGAACGGGCGAGGGATCCGCACGGCTTTCAGGACGCCGGCAGCAATGCTCCCTCGAAGAACGATGCCAGCTCATCGACGGCATCCAGCGGCAGGATCGCGGCGACGTACTGGTCGGGGCGCACCACCACGACGACACCGTCGCGCGAGAGCTCACGCGCCTCGAAGATGTCGGTCTCCGTCCACTTCGACGGGCCGGCGGCATAGACCTTCTCCCAGTCGGTGAGCCCGAGCGGACCGGTCTTCGGCTGGAACAGGGCGGGAGCCGACGTGACCTCGACCTGCTCATACGGCTGCTGGTAGATCGCCTTCACGTCGAAGACGGAATCCTGATCGGTATCCGCAGGCGTGAAGCGAGCGAGCACCGGCCCCGCCTCCGCAGCCCAGGTATCGAGCGTCGCGGCATCCCGACCGCCGAATGCGTACACGCGCCAGCGCCCGTCGGCCTTGGCATGGTGGCCGAGATGGATGACGTTGCCATCCCCCACCCGCACGACCTCGGCGGACTTGAAGCGCTTGCCAAGCGGGAAGCCTGCGGCGAGCGCCTGATGCGCGTCGGACCCCGTGATCATCGACGAGGTGTACTGCGTCATGAAGCCGGAGGGGAACTCCGCCGTGGCGAGGTAGTAGGTGGCGAGGTCGTTGGGATCGGTGATCTCAGAGGGCTTGCGCGCCATGAGCGTCGACCATTCGCGGTCGAAGTCGATGAGCTGCTGTGCGACCGGCCGACGCTCGGCGCCGTAGGTCGCGAGCAGAGCCTCGGGCGCCCGTCCGGTCAGGACGGATCCGAGCTTCCACCCGAGGTTGAAGCCGTCCTGCATCGAGACGTTCATGCCCTGGCCGGCCTTGGCGCTGTGGGTGTGGCAGGCATCGCCGGTGAGGAACACCCGCGGTGTGCGACCGGACTCGTCGATCACGTCGTCGAACCCGTCGGTGACGCGGTGGCCGACCTCGTACACGCTGTGCCAGGCGACCTCTTTCACATCCAGCGTGTAGGGGCTGAGGATCGCGTTCGCCTTGCGGATGATCTCCTCGATGGGCGTCTGACGCACACGGTGGTCATCGTCGTCCGCGACCTCGCCGAGGTCGATGTACATCCGGCTGAGGTAGCCGCCCTCGCGCGGGATGTGCAGGATGTTTCCCGCCTCCGAGTTGATGGCGCACTTGGTGCGCCAGTCGGGGAAGTCGGTGTTCACGAGCACATCCATGACGCCCCAGGCGTGCGCGGCGCTGCCGCCGACATGCGTCCGCCCGATCGCCTGGCGCACGCCGCTGCGTGCGCCGTCGCACCCCGCGACGTACTTGGCGCGGATCGTGCGCTCCTCTCCCGCGCGCTCCCCTGCGACGTAGCGCAGCGAGACCTCGACCGGGTACTCATCCTCGTCGTGCACCGTGAGGCCCACGAACTCGATGCCGTAGTCGGGGGCGATCCTGCCGGGCCCGTGCGCCGCGGCCTCGGCGAAGTAGTCGAGCACGCGCGCCTGGTTGACGATCAGGTGCGGGAACTCGCAGATGTCGTACGCGTAGTCAGCGGTGCGCGAGGTGCGCACGATCTCGCTCGGCGCATCGGGGTTCGGTCCCCAGAAGTTCATCCAGCCGATGTTGTACGCCTCGGCGATGATGCGCTCGGCGAAGCCGAAGGCCTGGAACGTCTCGACGCTGCGCGGTTGGATGCCGTCGGCCTGCCCGAGCACGAGTCGCCCGTCGCGCTTCTCGATGATCCGCGTGGAGACGCCGGGGTACTGCGACATCTGGGCGGCGAGCAGCATGCCCGCGGGTCCGGAGCCGACGATGAGGACGTCGATCTCGTCTGGCAGGTCTGCGGGGCGGTCTGTGCCGATACCCGCGGCATCCTTCACGCGGGGGTCTCCGGAGACATAACCGTGGTGGTGGAACTGCATCGTCGTCGATTCCTTCCGGACTTCTCTGTCAGGTGTTGCCATCGAACGAATCGTGTTCTATATTCGAACACAACGTTCTACTATTGAACACAGCTTAGAGACGCTCGTCTCGGAACGCAAGGGAGCCCCGCATGCCCGAAGGCACTCCGGCCTCGCAGACGCTCAGCCGCGGCATCCGGATCCTCGAGGTGCTGGCCGACGCGCGCGCTCCCCTCACGATCGACGAGATCGCCGCACGGCTCGACGTGCACCGCTCCATCGCCTACCGCCTACTGCGCACGCTGGAAGACCACCGGCTCATCGGCCGCGACGGCTCGGGCTCCGTCACTCTCGGCCCCCGTATGGCCGCCCTCGCGGCCGGCGTCGCCCACGATCTGCAGGCCGAGGCTCTCCCCGAGATCACCGCGATCGCGAACGAACTCGGCATGACCTGCTTCCTCGGCGTGCTCGACGGCGACGACTGCATCACGCTCGCGAGCATCGAGCCCCGCCACGCGATCGCGAGCGTCGCCCAGCGCCCCGGCGCGCGCCACTCCGTGACCGTCGGCGCACCGGGGAAGGCGATCCTGACGCAGCTCCACGCCGCCGAATGGCCGGCCGACGCGGGCAGCGCACTCCGAGCCGAGGTCGACGAAGCACGCACACGCGGATACGCGACGAGCCACGACGAGGTGATCCCCACCGTGCAGTCGGTCGCGGTCCCCCTCGTACTCCGCGGTCAGCGCCCCGCGGCGATCGCCGTCGTGCACGTCGCCACCGATCTCGACGACGCCGAGATCGCCGAGCGGCTCAGGCGTTCGGCATCCGCGATCCGCGACGCGCTCGAGGGCTGAGTCCCAGAAGACGAGAACGCACGCCCGCGCGGTGCGGACGTGCGTTCTCGATGCCTCAGCGCGATGCCTCAGCGCGGCGCTCGGGATAACAGCCGATATCAGGCCTTGGCGATGCCGTAGATCGGGCTCACCGACTGCTCCTCCTCATGGTCCGGTCCCAGCGGGATGCCCGAGCGGTCGCGCAGCAGCAGCGTGGCGATGAGGCCGATCACCGTCATACCGGCGAGGTACCAGGTGACCGCCTGCGTCGAGCCGGTCGCCTGCACGATCGCGGTCGCGATGGTCGGGGCGAACGCACCACCGGCGATCGCACCGATCGCGTACGAGATCGAGACACCCGAGAAGCGGATGCTGGCCGGGAAGAGCTCCGTGTAGAGCGCCGCCTGCGGGCCGTAGGTGAAGCCGAGGCCGATCGTGAGGATCGCGAGCCCCGCGAACAGCATCCCGATCTCTCCCGTGTTGACCAGCGGGAACAGCGTGAAGACACCCACGAGCTGCATGGCCCAGCCGATGATGTACGTGGTGCGGCGACCGATGCGGTCGGAGATCCACCCCGCCAGCAGCGTCGTGAGCAGCCACGTCACGGCGGAGCCGGCGACCGCCCAGAGCACGGCGCCCCGCTCGAGTCCGATCGGACCCTCGGGGTTGGTGGCGTACCCCTGGATGTAGCCGCCCGTCGTCATGTAACCGACGGCGTTGTTGCCCGCGAACACGAGAGCCGCGATGATCACGAGCAGCAGGTGCTTGCGGAACAGCTGCACGATCGGCATCTTCGCCTTCTCCTTGCGCTCGGCGAGCTCGGTGAAGACGGGGCTCTCCTCGACCTTGCGGCGCACGTAGTAGCCGACGAGGATCAGCACGACGCTGAGCAGGAACGGGATGCGCCACCCCCAGATCGCGAACTGCTCGCCGGGAGCGATCGCCGTCATCAGCGCCATGACGCCGGATGCGAGCAGCAGGCCGAGCGGCACGCCGATCTGCGGCGATGCACCGAAGATGCCTCGCTTGGTGCGCGGGGCGTGCTCGACGGCCATCAGCACCGCGCCGCCCCACTCGCCGCCGGCGGAGATGCCCTGGATGATGCGCAGCAGCACCAGCAGGATCGGCGCGGTGATGCCGATCGCGTCATAGGTCGGCAGGATTCCGATCAGCGCCGTCGCCGCGCCCATCAGGATCAGCGTCCACATGAGCACGGTCTTGCGTCCGAGCTTGTCCCCGAAGTGCCCGGCGAGGAAGGCTCCGAGCGGACGGAACAGGAAGCTCACACCGACGGTGGCGAAGGCGATGATGGCGCTGTTGGCGCCCAGCGGCTCGAAGAACAGCTGGCCGAAGACCAGGCCGACGGCCGTGGCGTAGATGAAGAAGTCGTACCACTCGACGGTGGTTCCGACGACGGTGGCGAACACGACACGGCGCCGATCGGCCGGGGTCGCGATGGTTCCGGTGGGTGTGAACCCAGCCTGTGACTGCCCACTCATAGGGGTGTCTCCTTTGGTTGTGACCGCATTGTCACGGCTCGCTCGCGAGATGATTTCGAGTTGCTTGCCGAGGGGTGACACGATGATATATGATTTCGAATACGACGCACAAGGCGTCGACCAAAGCGCGAGGAGGCGCACCGTGACGGCATCCATCACCCGCCCCGGAAAGATCATCGCGATCCACCTGAGCTACGCCTCACGTGCTGATCAGCGTGGCAGGCGACCCGCAGCCCCCTCCTATTTCTTCAAGCCGTCCAGCTCGGTCGGCGTCTCCGGCGGCACCGTCGAACGCCCCGCAGGCACCGAACTGCTCGCGTTCGAAGGTGAGATCGCCCTCGTCATCGGCACCGCTGCCCGTCGCGTCTCGCTCGACGATGCCTGGGATCACGTCGGGTGGGTCACCGCGTCGAACGATCTCGGGCTCTACGATCTGCGCGCCAACGACAAAGGATCCAACGTCCGGTCGAAGGGCGGCGACGGGTACACGCCCCTGGGCCCCGAGCTCATCGACGCTCGCACCGTCGATCCCACCGCACTCCGCATCCGCACCTGGGTCAACGGAGAGCTGCGGCAGGACGACACGACCGCCGGGCTGATCTTCCCGCTCGCCCAGCTCGTGGCCGATCTCTCCCAGCACTTCACCCTCGAGCCGGGCGACGTCATCCTGACCGGAACTCCCGCCGGGTCTTCTGTGATCGTCCCCGGCGACGTGGTCGAGATCGAGGTGGATGCTCCGGATGCAGCGGGCTCCCCCACCTCGGGCCGACTCGTGACGACCGTGACGCAGGGTGAGATCGCCTTCGATGCCGAGGTCGGATCGCTCCCCGCCGTCGACGATCTGCAGCGCACCGAGGCGTGGGGCTCCCGCGAGGAGGCCGGACTTCCCGCCGAATCGACCGCGCCCGCCCTCTCCCCCGAACTGCGCGCGAAGCTGATGGAGGCGCCGACCGCCGGCCTCTCGGCCCAGCTGCGCAAGCGCGGTCACCATTCGTGCTTCATCGACGGCGTCGCCGCGAACATCCCCGGCAGCAGGATCGTCGGCACCGCGAAGACGCTGCGCTTCGTTCCCTTCCGTGAAGATCTGTTCAAGACCCACGGCGGCGGTTACAACGCCCAGAAGCGCACCTTCGATGCCGTCGACGAGGGCGAGATCATCGTCATCGAGGCCAGGGGCGACGCGACGACCGGAACGCTCGGCGACATCCTCGCGCTGCGTGCTCGCGCCCGTGGCGCGGCCGGTGTCGTCACCGACGGCGGCGTGCGCGACTTCGACGCGGTCGCCGAGATCGGACTCCCGGTCTTCTCGCAGGGCGCGCACCCCTCGGTCCTCGGCCGCAAGCACGTGCCGTGGGATTCCGACATCACCATCTCGTGCGGCGGCGCGACCGTGCAGCCCGGCGACATCATCGTCGGCGACGGCGACGGTGTCGTCGTGATCCCGCCTGCTCTCGCCGAGCAGGTCGCGGACGACACTCTCGCGCAGGAGATCGAGGACGCCTGGATCGCCGAGCAGGTCGCCGCCGGTCACCCCGTCGACGGGCTGTTCCCGCTCAACGCCGCCTGGCGCGAGAAGTACGAGGCTTCGACCGGCGCGGCGTCCGACCGCGGAACGCGCGCATGACCACCGTCGCGAACGCAAGCAAGTCCGAGCAGGCGTACGCCTGGATCCGCTCCCGCATCTCGGGGCACGTCTTCGGACCGGGGTACCGGCTCGTGCTCGGCTCGCTCGCGGAGGAGCTCGGCATGAGCGTCGTACCCGTGCGCGAGGCCATCCGGCGCCTCGAGGCCGAGGGTCTCGTGACCTTCGAGCGCAACGTCGGCGCGCGCGTCACCCTCGTCGACGAGAGCGAGTACGCGCACACCATGCAGACGCTCGGGTTGGTCGAAGGCGCGGCGACCGCGCTCTCCGCGCCGCTCCTCGACGCTGCGGCGCTCGATGCGGCAGAGGCGGTCAACGAGCGGATGATCCGGATGCTCGATCACCTCGATCCCCACGCGTTCACGGAGCTCAACCGCCAGTTCCACTCGCTGCTCTTCGAGCCGTGCCCGAACCCGCACCTGCTCGACCTCGTGCACCGGGGCTGGGCGCGGCTGTCCGGCATCCGCGATTCCACCTTCGCGTATGTGCCGGGGCGCGCCCAGCACTCCGTCGAGGAGCACACCGAGATCCTCGAGCTGATCCGCGCGGGTGCAGACCCGCTCGACATCGAGCTCGCCGCCCGCAACCACCGTCTGCGCACGAGGGACGCCTTCCTCGATGCGCTTCACGCACGTTCTCATCACAACCCAGGAGACGAGTCATGACCGATTCCCGTATCCCCGCCGACCTGCCCGACCACATCCAGCACTACATCGACGGCGCGTTCGTCGACTCGGTCGACGGCGACACGTTCGATGTGCTCGACCCGGTGACGAACAAGACGTACACCACCGCCGCCGCCGGCAAGAAGGCCGACATCGAACTCGCCGTCGCCGCAGCGAAGCGCGCGTTCGACGAGGGCCCCTGGCCGCGCATGCTCCCCCGCGAGCGTTCGCGGGTGCTGCACCGGATCGCCGACCTCGTGGAGTCCCGCGATGCCCGTCTCGCCGAGCTCGAGTCGTACGACTCCGGCCTGCCGATCACGCAGGCTCTCGGCCAGGCCCGCCGTGCCGCCGAGAACTTCCGCTTCTTCGCCGACCTGATCGTCGCGCAGTCCGACGACGCCTTCAAGGTGCCCGGCAAGCAGATGAACTACGTCAACCGCAAGCCGATCGGCGTCGCCGGCCTCATCACGCCGTGGAACACGCCCTTCATGCTGGAGTCGTGGAAGCTCGGCCCCGCGCTCGCGACCGGCAACACGGTCGTGCTCAAGCCCGCCGAGTTCACCCCCCTCTCCGCCTCGCTCTGGGCCGGGATCTTCGAGGAGGCGGGGCTGCCTTCGGGCGTCTTCAACCTCGTGAACGGTCTCGGCGAGGACGCCGGAGACGCGCTCGTCAAGCATCCGGACGTCCCGCTCATCTCGTTCACGGGCGAGAGCTCGACCGGACAGCTGATCTTCGGCAACGCGGCTCCGTTCCTCAAGGGACTCTCGATGGAGCTCGGCGGCAAGTCGCCGGCCGTCGTGTTCGCCGACGCCGATCTCGAGGCCGCCGTCGACGCGACCATCTTCGGTGTCTTCTCGCTCAACGGCGAGCGCTGCACCGCAGGCTCCCGCATCCTCGTCGAGCGCTCGATCTACGAGGAGTTCGTCGAGCGCTACGCCGCGCAGGCGAAGCGTGTCACGGTGGGCTACCCGCACGACCCGGCCACCGAGGTCGGCGCGCTCGTGCACCCCGAGCACTACGACAAGGTGATGAGCTACGTCGAGATCGGCAAGACCGAGGGTCGCCTCGTCGCCGGCGGCGGACGCCCCGAAGGATTCGACGAGGGCAACTTCGTCGCCCCGACGGTGTTCGCAGACGTCTCCCCTGACGCCCGCATCTTCCAGGAGGAGATCTTCGGCCCGGTCGTCGCGATCACGCCGTTCGACTCCGACGATGAGGCGCTGGCCCTCGCGAACAACACGAAGTACGGCCTCGCCGCCTACATCTGGACGAACGACCTGAAGCGCGCGCACAACTTCGCGCAGTCCGTCGAGGCCGGCATGGTGTGGCTGAACAGCAACAACGTGCGCGACCTCCGCACCCCGTTCGGCGGCGTCAAGGCCTCGGGCCTCGGCCATGAGGGCGGCTACCGCTCGATCGACTTCTACACCGACCAGCAGAGCGTGCACATCACGCTCGGCGGTGCCCACAACCCGACCTTCGGCAAGAACTGAGCAAGGACCCTGCAATGACCGACAAGACTGCGAAGACGCTGACCTCATCGGGCTACTACGTGAGCCAGGAGGCTCCGATCCAGACCGACAACCCGGTGGCGACACCCGAGAGCACGCCCCCGGATGTACTCCGCTGCGCATACATGGAACTGGTCGTCACCGACCTCGCCGCCTCCCGGGTGTTCTACGTCGACGTCCTGGGCCTGTACGTGACGGAAGAGGACGACGAGGCGATCTACCTCCGCTCGACCGAGGAGTTCATCCACCACAACCTCGTGCTGCGCAAGGGACCGATCGCCGCGGTCGCCGCGTTCTCGTACCGCGTACGCTCGGCGGCCGACCTCGACCTCGCCGTCGCGTTCTACTCCGAGCTCGGCTGCGACGTGCGCCGCAACCCCGAGGGCTTCGTCAAGGGCGTCGGCGACTCGGTGCGTGTGGTCGACCCGCTGGGCTTCCCCATCGAGTTCTTCCACCAGTCCGACCACGTCGAGCGGATGTCGTGGCGCTACGACCTGCACATCCCCGGCGAGCTCGTGCGTCTCGACCACTTCAACCAGGTCACCCCCGACGTGCCCCGTGCGGTCAAGTTCATGCAGGATCTCGGGTTCCGCGTGACGGAGGACATCCAGGACGACGAGGGCACCGTGTACGCCGCGTGGATGCGCCGCAAGCCCACCGTGCACGACACCGCGATGACCGGCGGCGACGGGCCCCGCATGCACCACGTGTGCTTCGCCACCCATGAGAAGCACAACATCCTCGCGATCTGCGACAAGCTCGGCGCCCTCCGCCGCTCCGACGCGATCGAGCGCGGCCCCGGCCGCCACGGCGTCTCGAACGCCTTCTACCTGTACCTGCGCGATCCCGACGGCCACCGCGTCGAGGTCTACACGCAGGACTACTACACGGGCGACCCCGACAACCCCGTCATCACCTGGGACGTGCACGACAACCAGCGCCGCGACTGGTGGGGCAACCCGGTCGTGCCCTCGTGGTACACCGAGGCCTCGCTGGTGCTCGACCTCGACGGCAACCCGCAGCCGGTCGTGGCGCGCACCGACAGCTCCGAGATGGCCGTCACGATCGGCGCCGACGGTTTCTCGTACACACGGCCCGACGACGACGAGGCCATGCCCGAGTACAAGCAGGGCGAGTACAAGCTCGGCCACCAGCTCTGATCGATTCGCACGCAGGTCCAGACACAGAGGAGACACGGATGCTGTCCGCAGACACCGTCACGCAGATCGCCGAGGAACTCGCCGAGGCCGACCGGAGCCACTCCGTGATCCCTCGGATCACCGCGCGGTATCCGGAGGCGACGGTCGAGGACTCGTACGCGATCCAGGGCGTCTGGCGCGACTCACAGATCGCGGCCGGGCGCCGGCTGGTCGGCCGCAAGATCGGCCTGACCTCCAAGGCGATGCAGCAGGCCACGGGCATCACCGAGCCCGACTACGGCGTCATGTTCGACGACACCGTGTACGAGTCGGGAGCCGAGATCCCCGTCGATCACTTCTCGAACGTGCGCATCGAGGTCGAACTAGCCTTCGTGCTCAAGCATCCGCTGGAGGGCCCCGACTGCACTCTCGACGACGCCCTCGCGGCGATCGACTACGCGGTGCCGGCGCTCGAGGTGCTGAACTCGCACATCGAGCTCGAGGGGCGCACGATCGTCGACACGATCAGCGACAACGCCGCGTACGGCGCGATGGTGCTCGGAACCGTTCGCAAGCGCCCGGACGAGATCGACCTCCGCTGGGTGCCCGGCGTGCTGTCGCGCAACGGCGAGATCGAGGAGACCGGCGTCGCAGCCGGCGTGCTGGGGCACCCCGCCACCGGTGTGGCCTGGCTCGCGAACAAGTTCCACCAGCACGGCGCGCGTCTGGAGGCCGGGGAGATCATCCTGGCAGGATCGTTCACACGCCCGATGTGGGTGTCGCGCGGCGATCAGGTGCTGTGCGACTACGGACCGATGGGAACGATCGAATGCCGCTTCATCTGAGCCCCTCCTTCCGCGAGCAGCTCGCCACCTCCGACCGATCTCTGATCGGCATGTGGGCGTGCTCCGGCAGTCCTCTCGTGACGGAGGTGGCCGCGGGATCAGGCCTCGACTGGCTGCTGATCGACATGGAGCACTCGGCGAACACGCTCGAGTCGACCCAGCTGCAACTGCAGGTTGTCGCCGCGTATCCGATCACTCCGGTCGTGCGGGTGCCGTTCAATGACGCCGTCGCGATCAAGCAGGTCCTCGACCTCGGCGCACAGAACCTCATCGTGCCGATGGTCTCGTCCGCCGACGAGGCACTCGCCGCCGTCGCGGCGACCCGCTATCCGCCCGAGGGCGTGCGCGGAGTCGGCAGCGCCCTCGCCCGCAGTGCCCGCTGGAACCGCGTCGACGGCTACCTGCGGGACTCGGCGAAGCACACGTCCCTCACCGTGCAGATCGAGACGACGGCAGGAGTCGCCGCCGCCGGCGAGATCGCCGCGGTCGACGGCGTGGATGCGGTCTTCGTCGGCCCCTCCGACCTGTCGGCGTCGATGGGGCTGCTGGGTCAGCAGACGCACCCCGATGTCATCGCCGCCGTCGAGCGGGTCTTCGCTGCGGTGAAGGCTGCAGGCAAGCCCGTGGGCGTCAACGCCTTCGATCCGTCGGCAGCGGAGTCGTACATCGCAGCCGGGGCCGACTTCGTCGCCGTCGGCGCCGACGTGGCGATGCTCGCCCGAGCCTCCGAGGCCCTCGCCACGCGCTTCATCCCCGCCTCCGACGACACGGCCCGCGCCAGCTACTGACACCCTCGCCCCGCCTCACCGACGTGGGAGGATCGACGGATGCACACACGCGAGGCGCCGTCATGATCCGCGCCCTCGCGGCGATGCAGGACAAGGGATTCCGCTGGTTCTTCCTCGCCCGCGCGATCACGCTGATCGCCGGATCGATGTCGTCGATCGCCCTGGCCTTCGCGGTGCTCGAGATCGACAACGACGCCCGCTCCCTGTCGCTCGTACTCGCCGCCTTCACCGTCAGCAACATCGTCTTCCTCCTTTTCGGTGGAGTGATCGCGGATCGTCTGCCGCGCGCGCTCATCATCCAGTCCTGTTACGTCATCGACATCCTGACGGTCGGGGCGATGGCGGCGCTCCTGTTCAGCGGCACCGCCACGGTTCCCCTGCTGGCACTGCTGTCCGTCGTCAACGGCGCCTCCACGGCTTTCGTGCTGCCGGCGATGCAGGGGATCATCCCGCAGCTCACCTCGCCCGAGCATCTGCAACAGGCGAACGCGATGCTGTCATTCGTGCGCTCAGCGACCACGATTGGCGGCCCGATCATCGCCGGCATCGTGGTCGCCGCCGCCGGCCCCGCATGGGCGATGGTCGTGCAGGGGATCGGTTGGGTCGTCGCGATCCCCGTGCTGGCCCTGGTCAGACTCCCTCCTCCGGATCATGCCGGGGGCACGACGATGTTCCACGACCTCCGGGTCGGCTGGCGCGAGTTCTGGAGTCGCACCTGGTTGTGGGTGATCGTGCTCGCCTTCATGGTGATGAACGCGATCCACATCGGCGCCTGGGGCGTCGTCGGGCCGTACATCGCGAAGAACGACGAACGGCTCGGCATCGCCGGCTGGGGCTGGGTCGTCAGCGCCGAAGGCGTCGGCATCCTGCTGATGACCCTCGTCCTGATGTGGTTCCCGCTGAAGCGGCCACTGCGCTACGGGATGATCGGCATGGCCGCGTTCGCCATCCCCCTCACGACCCTCGGCGTGCACCCCGCCGTGATCCTGCTGGCCATCGCCGCCTTCATCGCCGGCGCGGGCGCAGAGGTCTTCAGCACGGGCTGGAACCTGGCGATGATGGAGAACATCCCGGGCGACAAGCTGTCACGAGTCTCGAGCTACGACATGCTCGGGAGCTACGTGGTGATGCCCATCGGCACCCTCGTCTACGGGTGGCTCATCACCCACAGCGACGTCACCACCGTGCTCGTCACATCGGGGATCCTCTATGCGGCGATCGCCGTGGTGACCCTGCTGGTGCCGAGCGTCTGGCGCATGGGACGCCCGGCCGACGCTGCGACCGAGCGCACGGAGTTGGCGGATTCATAGCAATCCGGGCGAGACTGGGCTCATGACCTTCGCCGCGCTCCAGCCGCTCGCAGACCGTGCCGCACTGTTCACCGCCCTTCGCCAGGATTCGCTGTCCACGGCTCTCGAGAGCCTCGGCGACAACCGCTGGGATGCCGACATGGCCGCGGGAACCCTCACCTTCACGTCGAACGACGACCCCTCGCGACAGCTCGCGACGCGCGCACACCTCGTCGCGACCATCGCCCCCGGGCCGCGCTCGCTGCTCTGGGCGTGGGCGCATCCGCAGGGAGACGCCGCCGGTGTCGCCGCGCAGCTGCGTGACTACGGCACCGAGCACGGCATTCCCGAACTCAGCCAGACCGAGCTCCCCTTTCCCGAAGACGCGGCCGGCGATGCCGAGTGGATCACGAAGGCCGCCCACACGGTCGGCGCGGTCGCCGTCGAGCTCACCGGTCGGGCGCCGTACTACCTCGCCCCGGTCGGCGGTGGCACGTACGCGGTGTTCCTGCTCGATGCGCCGCTCCCCCCGCTGACGGTCGCCTCCGCGGCCATCGTCCTCCCCCGCATCCTCTCGGGCCTGGCACTGCCCGACGCCCGCACCGCGGTCTGGGATGCCGCCCGCCTGGCCGGCTGGACACTCACCTGGACCGATGAGGCCTTCACGGGCGCCACGATCACCGACAGCACGGGCACGGCGACGTTCCGCTTCGACGAGCAGGCGCGCATCACCAACATCGAGAGCAGCCTGCACCCCCAGGGCTGATCCTCGTCGAAGACAGCGCGTCAGCGGCCCAGCCGCTGGCGCGCTGTCTTCGTTCCGGGCCCCACGGGTGCGTGCGTGGTGGCCGCCGCGAGTCCGAACGCCGGCATGTCGACGTACACGGCCTCGAGATCAGCGGTCGGGACCTGATACGTCTCGTGCCAGACACCCACGCTGCCTGTCCCCTGCAGCGTCTTCATGAAGTCGCGCCACGGCTGCAGGTGCGGCGCATCCCGGTCGGCGGCGAAGCGCTGCAGATGCTCGGGACTCTCCCAGTACGACAGCAGGATCGTCGTGCGGCCGAACCAGCTGTGGGCACCGAGCATGCCGGCATCCGCGTGCGTCGCGAGGTGACGCAGCATCGGCGGCATCTTGCTCGCGGTCCACATCACCCGGCCGATCTGCCACCACCTGTTCGCGCGCATCCCGATCAGGAACACGGTGACATCCGATCGGCCGGGGGCCGCGGTGAATCGGCCGGGAAAGACCTGCTGAGTCATGGCTCACTCCTTGGAACATAGTTATGTAACTGCGTTATGCAACAACGTTACGGTAAGCTCGATCCCATGGCAAGACCTCCTCTGTACGACGACGCGCTGCGTGACCGCCTCCTCGACGCGACCGCCATGATGGTCGACGAGAAGGGGCCTGAGCGGATCAGTCTCCGCGACATCGCGCAGAACGCGGGCACCTCGACCTCTGCCGTCTACTCCCTCTACGGCGGCAAGACCGAGCTTCTCGTCGCCGTGATCGAGCACGGCTTCGCATCGTTCGGCGACGCACAGGCAGCAGCAGAACCGCAGGGGCTGCGTACTCTGGGGCTCGCGTATCGGGAGTGGGCGATGGCCAACCCGGCGCTCTACCGCCTCATGTTCGGCGGCGGGGTGGCCACCGAAGACTGCCGCCCGGACGACGCGACCATGAGCACGGCGATGGCGCCCCTCGTGCGCGCGCTCGCGGCTCGGGTCGACGAGTCCGAGGTGATGGCCGCGGCACTCACCGTCTGGGCGCAGGTGCACGGTGCCGTGAGTCTCGAGCTCGCAGGCGTGACTCCCCCGATCGTGCCGTGGGACTCGGTGTACGGCGCTGTCGTGGATGCGGTCGAGCGCGCCTTCCCCGCACGCTGATCCGAAGGCGCTCGATCGAGAGGTGCCGCAGCGTCCAGGATTGTGGAATTCTGGTCGCATGAAGAACGGAATCGTCCGGTTCGCCGCCCTCTACGTGTTCGATGTCGCTGTGCTGCTGCTCATCGGCCTGTTGTCCGCCGGTGTCTCCGTCGGGTTCCACGCACTCTGGGCCGCTGTCATCCTGACTCTCGCCGCGCTGTTCGTGAAGCCGCTGCTCACCGGCGCCTTCCGCAAAGCCGCATCGAAGTCCGCGGCCGACCGCACGAAGACCGGCGAGAAGGTCGTGCAGTACGTCCTCGTCTACCTGGTCGAGCTGATCATCTGGGTGGCTGTCGTCTGGCTGAGCGGTGTGCGAGCCTCCGGCTTCTGGAGCTACGCGCTTCCTCCGCTGTTCCTGCTGTTCGGCTGGATGATCTACGACCAGGTCGACGACAGGCTGCGTGCGAAGGCCGGCGAGCTGTATGACGCCGTGCAGGGCAGAGTCTCGGGCAGGAAGGCCGCGCCCGCGTCGGCATCCGCCTCAACCTCCGCGGAGACGCCGGCCACCGCCGAGGCGCGTGAAGAACTCCAGGACGGGCTGACGCCGGAGCAGCGCCGGATGCTCGACGAGCTCGGCTGAACGCAGACGGTCCCGATCTGCGGACGTCGTCCCGATTCGTAGGCGAATCAGCGGGAGAGGTCAGCGGATCGGGACCGGATGCGCAGATCGGGACCGATGCTCGTCAGACGAGGCGTTCGGCCGCCTCGACCACGTTGGTCATGAGCAGTGCGACGGTCATCGGGCCGACGCCGCCGGGGTTCGGCGAGACCCAGCCCGCGACCTCTGCCACGTCGGGGTGCACGTCGCCGAAGACCAGGTTCTTGCCGGTCTCGGGATCGGTCTCGCGCGTCACACCCACATCGAGAACCGCGGCACCGGGCTTCACGTCCTCGGCGCGGATGAGGTGCTTCACGCCGGCCGCGGCGACGATCACGTCGGCCTCGCGCAGGTAGCGCGGCATGTCGACCGTGCCGGTGTGCGTCAGCGTGACCGTGGCGTTCAGGTCGCGGCGGGTCAGCAGCAGGCCGATGGAGCGACCGATGGTCACCCCTCGACCCACGACCACCACGTGCTTGCCCTTGAGGTCATAGTCATTGCGCAGCAGCAGCTCGATCACACCGCGCGGCGTGCACGGCAGCGGGGTGTGGATCGGGCTGTTGACGTTCAGCACGAGGCGGCCGAGGTTGGTCGGGTGCAGGCCGTCGGCATCCTTCGCCGGATCGATCCGCTCGAGGATCGCATCCGTGTCGATGTGCTTCGGCAGCGGCAGCTGCACGATGTAGCCGTGGCAGTCGGGGTCGGCGTTGAGCTCGTCGATCAGCGCCTCGACGTCAGCCTGGGTCGCATCGGCCGGCAGCTCGCGCTGGATCGAGTTCATCCCGATCGCCTCGGACTGACGGTGCTTCATGCCGACGTAGAGCTGGGATGCCGGATCGGCGCCGACGAGCACGGTCGCGATGCCCGGGACGATGCCCTTCGCCTTCAGCGCGGCGACCCGCTCGGTCAGCTCGGCCTTGATCGCAGCCGACGCCGCCTTGCCGTCGAGGATCGCAGCGGTCACTGCTGCAGGTCCGGGTAGAGCGGGAAGCCTGCGGCGAGCGCGTCGACGCGAGCGCGGAGGGCCTCGACGTCGGCACCCGGAAGCAGTGCGAGAGCGATCACGTCTGCGACCTCGGTGAACTCCGCGTCACCGAAGCCACGGGTCGCGAGCGCGGGCGTGCCGATGCGCAGCCCCGAGGTCACCATCGGCGGACGCGGGTCGTTCGGCACCGCGTTGCGGTTGACCGTGATGTGGATGTCGTGCAGCAGGTCTTCGGCCTGCTTGCCGTCGATCTCGGCCTCGCGAAGGTCGACGAGCACCAGGTGCACGTCGGTGCCGCCGGAACGGACTCCGATGCCGGCATCCTTCACGTCCTGCTGCGAGAGTCGCTCGGCGAGGATCGCCGCGCCGCGCAGGGTGCGCTCCTGGCGCTCCTTGAACTCGGGGGTGCCTGCGAGCTTGAACGCGGTCGCCTTGGCGGCGATCACGTGCATGAGGGGTCCGCCCTGCTGCCCGGGGAACACGGCCGTGTTGATCTTCTTCGCGAGGTCGGCGTCGTTCGTCAGGATGAAGCCCGAGCGGGGGCCGCCGATGGTCTTGTGCACGGTCGACGAGACGACGTGAGCGTGCGGCACCGGGTTCGGGTGCAGCCCGGCGGCGACGAGGCCGGCGAAGTGCGCCATGTCGACCCAGAGCAGCGCGCCGACCTCGTCGGCGATCGCACGGAAGGCGGCGAAGTCGAGCGTGCGGGGGTAGGCGGACCAGCCGGCGATGATGACCTTGGGCTTGTGCTCGATGGCGAGGCGACGCACCTCGTCCATGTCGATCGTCGAGGTCTCGGGGTCCACACCGTAGGCGACGATGTCGTAGAGACGGCCCGAGAAGTTGATCTTCATGCCGTGCGTCAGGTGACCGCCCTGGTCGAGCGCGAGCCCGAGAAGGGTGTCGCCGGGGCGCGCGATCGCGTGCAGCACGGCGGCGTTGGCGGATGCGCCGGAGTGCGGCTGGACGTTGGCGAACTCCGACCCGAACAGGTCCTTCGCACGCTGGATCGCGAGCTCCTCCGCGACGTCGACCTCTTCGCAGCCACCGTAGTAGCGGCGACCCGGGTAGCCCTCGGCGTACTTGTTGGTCAGCACGGAGCCCTGCGACTGCAGGACCGAGACGGGGACGAAGTTCTCGGATGCGATCATCTCGAGGAACGTCTGCTGGCGCTTGAGCTCACGATCGAGGACCTGAGCGATCTCGGGGTCGACCTCGGCGAGCGGGGCGTTGAAGTAACGGTCGGTCATGACATGCTCCTCTGACAACGGATTCGAAGGGGTATACCTATCGGCCCAGGCGCGCGGTCGAATTCCGTGGTCAGTCGCTCCCCGGTGGTAGTCCACCCAGACGCCAGTCGCGACGTGTGAAAGCATAGCCGATTTCCCTGTGCTCCCGGCGCGGCGCAGGGTAGGTTTTGTTCATGGTCCTTCCCCATTCCATGCCTCTCGTCCCCCTGCCCGCTTCCGTCGTCTCCGGCGAGGGCAGGATGCCCATCTCCGACAGCACCCGAGTCATCGGCGACTCCCCCTCCACGGCGCACCTGATCGACGCCGTGGCGCGGCGCACCGGTATCCGTCTCTCGCACGCCACCGCCACCGCCACCGGGGATGTCGTGATGCGGGTCGACCCGGCCTCCGCGGCGCCGGAGGGGTACACCCTCTCGATCGCGGATGCGGTCGAGATCGTCGGAGGTGACGAGGCGGGGCTCTTCTACGGCGTGCAGACTCTGCTGCAGCTGCTCCGCGAGGGTGATGACGGATGGGGAATCCTGCAAGCGGAGATCGCTGACGCGCCCCGGTTCGAGCGGCGCGGTGTGATGCTCGATGTCACGCGCCACTTCTTCGGCGTCGACGAGGTGAAGAAGTTCATCGACAGCACGAGCGCCCTGAAGTTCAATCACCTGCACCTGCACCTCACCGACGACCAGGGCTGGCGCATCCACATCGACTCGTGGCCGAAGCTGACCGAGCTCGCGTCGTCGACCGCATCGCTCGGCGACCGGGGTGGGTTCTACACGAAGGACGACTACCGCGAGATCGTCGCGTATGCCTCCCAGCACCACATGATCGTGATCCCCGAGATCGATCTGCCCGGTCACACTCACGCCATCGGCGTCGCCTACCCCGACCTCGTCGAGGCCCCGGTCATGAACGACAGCCTGATCGCCGAGTCGGCACGCCTCGGACAGCCGCTGCCCGTCGCCGGTGAGCCCTACCTCGGCTGGGGCGTGGGCCACTCGAGCGTTCGCATCCACGAGGAGCGCACCTACGAATTCGTCCGCGATGTCGTGAGGGAACTCGCAGAGATCACCCCGGGGCCGTACATCCACATCGGCGGAGACGAGTCGCTGGGCACTCCTCAGGCGGACTTCGATCTGTTCGTCGAGCGGGCGACCGCGATCGTGTTCGAGGAGGGCAAGATCCCGCTCGCCTGGCACGAGGTCGGCGCGGCGAAAGACATCGCCGAAGGGACCGTCGGGCAGTACTGGGGCAAGACGACACCCGAGGGCACGCATGCCGCAGAGGCCGCGCATTTCGTCGAGCGCGGCGGAGCGCTGATCATGTCGGCCGCCGACGCCGCATACCTCGACATGAAGTACACCGCCGAGTTCCCGCTCGGGCTCACGTGGGCGGCGATCATCGACGTCCGCTCGGCGTACGAGTGGGAGCCGACCCAGGTGCTCGACGTGCCCGACAGCGCGATCCTCGGTATCGAGGCGCCTCTGTGGAGTGAGACCACCCGCACGTTCAGCGATGTCGAGCAGCTGGTGTTCCCTCGCGCCGCGGCGCAGGCCGAGATCGCGTGGTCTCCTCGCAGCGCCCCGGAGCGCGAGTGGGAGTCATTCCGCGTCCGCCTCGGGTCGATGGCACCCCTGTGGAAGGCTGAGCACGTCGATTTCCACCCCGCAGAAGAGATCCCCTGGAGCGAGCGATGACACCCGACACGACGACGACGCGATCACTCGTCATCCACTCGGCACGGCTTGTCGACGACGGCACGATCGTCGAGGGTGCGTGGGTGCGGATCGAGCACGGCAGGGTCACCGCTCGCGGCGTGGGAGACACCTGGGCCCCGGCCGACGACATCGTCGACGCGACGGTCATCGCGGGGCCCGACGCTGTGCTCACCCCGGGCTTCATCGACATCCACGGGCACGGCGGCGCAGGCGCGTCGTTCGATGACGGGGTCGACGCGATCAGGACGGCGCGCGCGCTGCACCGCGAGCACGGCACCACCCGGGCGGTCGTCTCGCTGGTGACGGCACCCCTCGACGACCTCGCTCGACGAGTGGCCGACATCGCCGATCTGATGGAGACGGATGCCGACATCCTCGGCTCGCACCTCGAGGGGCCGTTCCTCGACCCGGCGCATCACGGCGCCCATGAGCCGACTCTGCTGCGCGACCCCGTCGCCGCCGACGTGTCACGCCTGCTCGAGTCAGGTCGCGGGACGATCCGCCAGGTGACGATCGCCCCGGAGTTGCCCGGCGGCCTCGACGCGATCCGACTCATCGTCGATGCGGGTGCCGCGGCCGCCGTCGGCCACACCAGCGCGGATGCCGCGATGGCCGTCGCCGCGTTCGAAGCCGGCGCTTCGGTACTGACCCACGCCTTCAACGCGATGCCCGGCATCCACCACCGCGCCCCGGGGCCTGTCCTGGCCGCTGCCGCAGATCACCGCGTGGTGCTCGAGGCGATCGCCGATGACGTGCACCTCGATCCGCACATCGTCAAGCTCGTCTTCGACTCCGCCCCCGGGCGCATCGCGCTCATCACCGACGCGATGGCGGCCGCCGGAAGCGCCGACGGGCACTACGACCTCGGAGCCGTCAGCGTGACGGTGAAGGACGGCATCGCGCGCGCGGACGACACCGGCTCGATCGCCGGATCGACCCTCACCCAGGATGTCGCTCTGCGCAGAGCGGTCGCTGCGGGTGCGACGCTGACCGAGGCGGTGCGGGCGCTCACCGAGACCCCGGCGCGCGCGATCGGCTATGCCGATCGTCTCGGCCGTCTCGACGACGGGTACGCCGGCGACGCCGTGCTGCTGGATGCGCAGCTGCGCGTCGTGCGCGTGTGGGTGGGCGACCGACCATAGGCGGACGCCGCGCGCGCATCGACGCGCAGCTCTGCGTTCTCCGGTCGCACTCTTCGTGGGTGAGGGGCCGCCGTTCCCCAGAGCGGCGGCCCCGTCACATTCCCCCCACGTCGAGAGCTGGCGGGCCGAGCGCTCCTCCCCCGAGGTGCCCGACCCGCCATGCCGGTGCACTTACCCCTTGCACCAGCGCCTGAGCTCCGCCCCCCGGTGGAGCTCGTCGGCTGTCTCTATGTGATGAGACGAAGGCACCCTCGATTCATTACGCGACTTCTCAGATTTTTTTCGAGAATGTTCGCCGTCGCGATTCGTTATCGCTCTGAACAGGGGTTTCTCGACAGCAGCCTCCGTGAACGAACTTTCCTTCAAGGGGTGGCGAGCCTGGGAGATTGGAGAGAGAATGGAGAAGGCGCGTGATGAAAATGGGGTTCACGCGTCTCTTCATGTGGAAGCGCACTCGCGCTCCGCGACAGATGGATGACTGTGGACCACGACGACATTTCGCACGACGAACCGATCGCAGACGCCGATCTCGTTCTGCGCACCCGCTCGGGTGACGCGGCGGCATTCGGCGAACTCTGGAGGCGGCACTATCCGTCCGGGATGTCCGTGGCCAGGTCGATCACGTCCTCCATCGACCCCGACGACCTCGTGCAGGAGTCGTACACGCGCATCTATCAGGCGATCATCAAGGGCGGCGGTCCGAACGGCTCGTTCCGCGCATACCTCTTCACGAGCATCCGCAACACCGCCGCCGCCTGGGGTCGCTCCCGCCGCGAGTCGGCCATCGACGAGCTCGACACCGTCGCCGACCCTGACAGCACCGAGCAGGCTGCCAGCGAGGCGCTCGATCGCAGCCTGACCGCTCAGGCGTTCCGCAGCCTCCCCTCCCGCTGGCAGGAGGTGCTCTGGTACACCGAGATCGAGCAGATGAAGCCGCAGGAAGCCGGGCCTCTTCTCGGCATGAAGGCCGGAGCCGTCTCACAGCTCGCGTTCCGTGCTCGCGAAGGACTTCGCGAGGCCTGGATCCAGGCCCATCTGCGCAGCGCCGCGGCCGGCTCCGACTGCCAGTGGAGCATCGAGCACCTCGGCGCGTACTCGCGCGGCAATCTCAGCACGCGCGACCACAAACGACTCGAACAGCACCTCGGCGAATGCGCCCGGTGCATGATCGTCGCCGCAGAGGCGAAGGACGTGTCGAAGCGACTGGCCCTCGTGCTTCTTCCGCTCGTGCTCGGCGTGGCAGGCTCCGCCGGTTACCTCGCGACTCTTCAGGGCAGCGGCACCCCGATCGTCGCTCTCGCGGCCATGCCTTCCGCTGTCACGCACGGCGCGGTCGTCGTCGCCGGTGGCGGCGCTGCGACCGGCGGCATCGCAGGCGCTGGTGCAGGCAGCACCGGAGGCGCAGCAGGTGGTTCGGCGGGCGGCGGAGCCGGCGGGACTGCGGGCGGTGGAATCCTGAGCGGCGTGGGCGCCCTCGTCGGCGTGGGCTCCGCAGCTCTCGTCGTCGCCGGCGTGGTCGCCGCGGCCACGATCATCCCCGGACTCGCGGGAGCCAATCCGGCGGCATCTCTGCCGAGCGCCGGCGACAGCGACTCCTCCTCGATCAGCTCCGACGTCGGACCCGACGCCTCGATGTCGGCTGACAAGCCGCTGATCATCGACGACACCAAGACAGAGGATGAGCCCGAGGCTCCTCCGGTCGAGGCGCCCGTCACTCCCGAGCCCGCAGAAGACACGGCACCCGCAATCGTTTCGCCCGCCGCGCCCGTCGAGACGGTGAAGCCCGCTCCCCCCGTCGATCCGGGCGGCGAGAACCCGGGTAACGGCGGCACCGACCCCGGCAACGGAGAGACCCCCGGCAACGGTGGCGAGACTCCCGGAGGCGGCGGCGAGAACCCGGGTGACGGCGGCGAGACCCCCGGAGGCGGCGGCGAGACCCCAGGAGGAGGCGGCACAGACCCGACAGAACCCGCTCTTCCCACCGGAACGCCCACTGTCACCGGCGCGTCCGCTTTTCTTGACGGGGCCGTTCTCCACTATTCGGTGTTCGTCACCGGAGACGCTGGCGCGACAGTGAGCGCGCTGCTGGACGGCAGCACCGACCGAAGCGGCTCGACGACTCTGTCCTCGCCACGAGCAGATGCGACCCTCGGTTATGGCGAGATCGATCTGCGCCCTTCACTGACCCAGCTCTGTTCCAACGCGACCGTCGACATCTTCTACAAGACGGAGACCGCGAGCGGTCCGTCGACATCGACCACGCTGTGGGATCTCGTCGACGTGCGCGAGTCGCTCGCCTTCAGTCTCCTGTGCCCACTCGTCGACGACGTCGCCGGCGACACCGGCACCACCCCGGCCGAGGAAGAGACCTCCGAGACCCCGGTCTCGGACCCCGCACCGGCTGCGGACACCCCCGCCGAGGTCGTCGAGGAGACGGCTCCCGTCGAGGAGACGACACCCGCACCCGTCGAGGAAACGGCACCCGTCGAGGAACCCGCTCCCGCTCCCGTCGAGACGACGGCTCCGTCCGAGCCCGCTGTCGTTCCCGACGCCGCGACCACCGTCGACGAGGCCGCTCCCGCACTCTGACGCGTCATCACGGCGAATAGACTGGATCCATGCCTCAGGATCCCGCTTCCGTCCCCGGCGTCGAGCGCCCGAAGATCGCTCCGCTCGACATCATCCGCTCGATCGTCCTGGTCGTCGCCGTGGGCAGCCTCGCGCTCTGGGGATTCTTCACGTGGCCGTTCCCCTGGAACATCGTCCTCGGCATCGGCACCCCGGTGGTCGTGATCCTGATCTGGGCTCTCTTCATCTCGCCTCGCGCTGTGCTGCGCCTGCACCCGTTCCTCCGCGCGGCCGTCGAACTGCTGATCTATGTCGGCGTCACGATCGCCTGGTGGCTCATGGACCAGCCGTTCATCGGCATCGCCTTCGCCGTGGTCGCCGTCGGCGCCGGTGTCGTCAGCGGACGGCGTCGCATCGCATGAGCGTGCTCGACCGGCTGACCACGGTTCTCGGCGCGCTCGTCGACACCGATCCTGCGTCGCTCGACGACGCCCGCGCTGATCAGTCAGGGCATGCCTCGACGGGCCGTCCGATCGCCGTCGTCCATGCCGAGACCGTCGAGCACGTCCAGTCCGTGATGCGCATCGCCTCCGAGACGCTCACGCCGGTCGTGGTGCGAGGGGCCGGCACCGGCCTCGCCGGTGCTGCCAACGGCGGCGCGGGCGAGATCGTCCTCTCCACCCGACGCATGACCGCGGTCCACGAGATCCGCGCCGACGACCTGCTCGCCGTGGTCGAACCCGGGATCCTGAACGCCGACCTGAACGACCTTCTCGCCGAGCACGGTCTGTGGTGGGCGCCCGACCCTGCGAGCCGGGCCATCTCGACCGTGGGCGGCAACATCGCCACCGGCGCGGGCGGTCTCCTCTGCGCGAAATACGGGGTGGTCCGCGATGCGGTGCTCGGCCTCGACCTCGTGCTCGCCGACGGCCGCCTGCTCCACCTCGGTCACCGCAGTGTCAAGGGCGTCACCGGACTCGACCTCACCTCGCTCGTGATCGGCTCGGAGGGAACCCTCGGCGTCGTCGTCGGTGCGACCCTGAAACTCCGCCGCCTCGTCGAAGGCACGACCTGCACGGTCACCGCGACGTTCCCCGACGTGCGCTCCGCAGCGGCGGCATCCGCCGCGGTGACGGCGTCGGGCGTCCAGCCCGCGATCATGGAGCTCATGGACGCGGCGAGCCTCGCCGCCGTCGCCGCGCTGCTCGATCTTCCCTCTCCCTCCGCGGGCAGCGCCCAGCTGACCATTCAGACCGACGGACCTGCGGCGATCACCGAGGCCGCCACGATCGAGTCGATCCTCACCGCGCACCACGGCGAGACCCAGGTCTCCCATGACCGCGAGGAGGGCGAGCGGCTGCTCGCCATCCGCCGTGCGATGCATCCGGCGATGTCCGCTCTCGGCACCACCCTCATCGAGGACGTCTCGGTGCCCCGCAGCGCCATGCCTGCGATGTTCGACGAGATCGCCCGTATCGAGAAAGCCCACTCGATGACCATCCCGACGGTCGCACACGCGGGCGACGGAAACCTGCACCCCAACTTCATCTTCGAGGGCGCGGAGCCTCCCGCAGAGGTCTGGGCGGCCGCAGACGAGCTGTTCCGCGCCGCGATCGCCCTGGGTGGCACACTCACAGGCGAGCACGGGATCGGGACCCTCAAGAGCCGCTGGCTGGCCGATGAACTCGGCGACGATCAGTGGGAGCTGCAGCGTCAGATCACCCGGGTCTTCGATCCGCACGGCATCCTCAACCCCGGCAAGGTCTTCGCGGTCGATGCCTGACATCCGGGTGAGTGCGGCGGTGATCGTCGACGACGCCGGCCGTGTTCTGGTGGTCCGCAAGCAGGGCACGACCCGCTTCATGCAGCCGGGCGGCAAGCCTGAACCGGGTGAGACCGCGTCGCAGACTCTGATCCGCGAGCTGCATGAAGAGCTCGGCCTTCGCCTCGACGAAGGCGACCTCGAGCCCCTGGGCACGTTCGTCTCCGAAGCCGCGAACGAACCCGGTCATCGGGTCGTGGCCGACGCGTTCTCAGTCTCGATCGCCGCTGCCGAGGTCGTCGTGCAGGCCGAGCTGGCAGAGCTGCGGTGGATCACCCCGGATGATGCCGAGACGCTGCCGCTGGCCCCGCTCAGCGTGGAGCACCTGCTCCCGATCGCGTGGCCCTCAGCCGGTCACTGACGGCCGAGGCCTCAGATCCCCTGCCACGCGGGCTTGTTCGCGTAGGTGTAGCGGTAGTAGTCGGCGAGCTTCAGGCGCGACGCAGCGGCCTCGTCGACCACGACGGTCGCGTGCGGGTGCAGCTGGATCGCGGATCCTGGGAGGATCGCCGAAAGCGGTCCCTCGACGGCATCCGCCACGGCCTGAGCCTTGCCCTCACCGAAGGCGAGCAGCACGAGGTGACGGGCGCGCAGGATCGTCCCCAGGCCCTGTGTGATGCAGTGGCGCGGCACGTCGTCGATCGAGTCGAAGAAGCGCGCGTTGTCTTCGCGGGTCTGCTCCGTGAGGGTCTTCACACGAGTGCGGGATGCGAAAGACGAACCGGGCTCGTTGAACCCGATGTGGCCATCGGTGCCGATGCCGAGGATCTGAAGGTCGACGCCGCCGGCCGCGTCGATCGCGTGCTCGTAATCGTCGCCCGCGTGCTGGATCGTGGCCTGCGCACCGTTGGGCACGTGGATGCGGGTCGGATCGAGGCCGAGAGGCTCGACGACCTCGCGAGTGATCACCGACCGGTAGCTCTCGGAGTGCGCAGGGTCGAGTCCGACGTACTCGTCGAGCGCGAAACCGCGCACCTGTGAGACGTCACGACCGGCGAGTCGGGCGCGCAGCGCCTGGTAGACCGGGAGCGGGGTCGACCCCGTCGCGAGACCGAGCACGGCGTCCGCACGAGCGTCGATCAGGTCGACGATCTCTGCGGCGACCAGGGCGCCCGCAGCTTCGGCGTTCTCGACGATGACGACTTCAGCCATGGGACACGATCTCCTTCGTGGGGGTGGTGGCGCCGACGACCGCCGCGCCGAAGGCGGCAGCGGGGGAACCGGCGGGGAGCAGTTCGATCCGCTCGTCGAGGTGCAGGGAACGCATGAACGCGGAGGCCTCGGCTCCGCTTCGGAGGGCGGCACGGATGCCGGCGTGGAGACGGTCACCGAGCGAGGTGAGCCCACCGCCGATGATGACGCGCTCGACATCCGCCGAGAGCACGAGCGCTCGCACCGCGGCAGCACCTCCGTGGAAGAGATCGGCACGGAGCGCCATCGCGTGCTCGTCGCCGGCGTCCGCGGAATCGAGGATGTCGCGCACCGGCAGCGCACCGGGTCGATCCCAGGCGCGTGCCAGCGCTCCTCCGCCGCAGAACGTCTCGATGCAGCCGCGTTGACCGCAGCCGCAGAGACGCCCGTTCGGATCGACCGAGAGATGCCCGACCTCGCCGGCGGTTCCTCGCGCTCCGCGCCAGATGGTGCCGTCCACGACGATTCCGGCCGCCACCCCGGTGCCGAGGTTCAGGTAGGCCATGGAGCCCTCGATGCCGCGCAGCACTGCGGCGCCGAGTGCGGCGGCCTTCACATCGTTCTCGACGCGCACGGGTATCCCGAGCTGACGACCGGCGAGTCCCGCGAGATCGAGCGACTCGACCCCGAGGTTCACCGCATGCAGCACTCGCCCCGTGTCGGCGTCGACGAGCCCCGGGATTCCGACACCCACCGACTCGATGGCCGAGCGGGTGAAACCGCCTTCGGCGGCCAGCGCGTCGACGGCCTCGACGACGCTGACGACGACCGCGTCCTCGCCCCATCCCGTCGGACGGCGAAGGCGTGCCAGGATCTCTCCCTCGGGCCCCACCGCCACCGCGTCGATCTTGGTGCCGCCGACGTCCAGGCCCACTCGAATCCGCCGACCGGCCAGGTCGACGTCGATCGCGGCCGTCATCGGATGATGCTCCTGCTCACGACGGGGGCCAGCTCGCGGGTCACGAGACGCCCAGCTGGCTGGAGAGGACCATCACCGCGGCGCCCCGCAGCACGATGTCGTCCTGATGGGTGCGCCGGATCAGTGCATCCTCGAAGACTCCCTCGAGCGTGCGCGCGTGAAGCGTCTCGACCGCCGCCTCGATGAGCACGCCGTCGAGCAGGTCGCCTGGTCCGGACAGCACCACCTCCGACAGGTCGAGTGCGGCCACGATCGGGGCGATCGCGATGCCCATCCGCGTGCCGGCGTCGCGCAGGATCTCGTCACGCGAAGTCGGCGCGGCATCGATCGCCGGGCGGAGCCGTGTCTCGCTCAGCCAAGCCTCGAGGCAGCCGTCCTTGCCGCAGGCGCAGCGGGGTCCTCCGTCGGTGCCGACCACGACGTGACCGATCTCACCGGCGGCGAATCGGCTGCCGAGCAGCGGCTGGCTGCCGGTGATGACGCCGGCGCCCACGCCTCGCCCGATCTTGATGAGCATGAAGTCGGCCTTGGCCTCACCGAACGTGTACTCGGCGAGCACGGCGGCGTTGGCGTCGTTGCGCACCAGCACGGGCAGGTCGAGATCGATCCCCAGCTTCGCCTCGAGCGGCAGGTTGCTCCACCCGAGGTTGGGCGAGCTGAGCACGACGCCGTCGGGGCGCACGACACCGGGAGTGCCGATCCCGACGCCGAGGACGGGCTGCGTCGCGGTCGCCGCGAGGGCGCGGGCGAGCTCGAGAGTCGCGGCGTATGCGGCGTCTCCGTCAGCCGTCTCGGGGCGTGGGACCTCCCGTCGCTCGAGCACATCGCCGTCGAGGCTCAGCAGAGCTCCGACGAAGGCGTGGGGTCCGGAGAGGTCGAGACCGATGATCTGGTGGCCGACGCGGTCGATGTCGATGAGGATGGGCGGCTTGCCCGGTCCGACCGTCTCACGCACTCCCATCTCGATCACGATGCCGTCGGCGATGAACTCCGCGACGAGGTCGGATATGGTGACGCGGGTCAGCCCGGTCTCCCGCGAGAGATCGGCGCGGCTCATCGCCCCCGAGTGGTACAGCGTCTGCAGCACGAGTGCGCGATTGTGACCGCGCGCGTGCTCCGGGAGGACCTTCGAACGGGAACGCAGATGGCGCCCGGGGCCGAAGGCGTGTGAGCTCGCACCGACGAAGTCTGGCGACGTCGATGAACGCGATTCATCCGATACGGACATGTTTGTTAGTAGACCTTACGAACAAAAATTACGCAACCCCTGCCCGCAGTGGCGCGGGGAGGGTTACCGAAACGTTACATCAGGATGAGGGCGACTCGGCCGCGGCGGGCGACCGCTCCCTCAGACGGGTGACGAGGCCGGCGACGATCTCCTCGCGCGCCTCCCTCGTCAGAGGCTTGCCTGGTACCCCGGGCCGTCGCTGCACAGGCGTCGGACCGTCGAGAGGACGATACCGCACCCCCGCATCCGCGAGCCGTCGAAGGTGCACGGGCAGCCGACGCGCGAACCCGTCGAACGGCGGAGGGTCACCTCCGTCCCACAGCCGCTCCGCGATCGCGGCGAGCCGCGGGAACAGCGCGAAATCGACCCGATCGCGGGTCGGCAGGTGCTCGGTCCAGACGTTGGCCTGTCCGCCGGAGGCGCCGTCCTCGACGCGCAGCGTGTACGCGCGTTCGATCGGCAGCGGCGGTCCGACCCGGATCGGCTCCTCGGCGGAATCCGCCTGCGGGTAATCGAGGTACACCTCGAGGTCCGGGCATGCGATCACCGGGATGCCACGTCGCAGCGCCTCCCGCATCGCGACGGGCCCGCGCCAGGCGAGGATCTCCACGCCGTCGGGCACATCCCCCTCGAGCACCTCGTCCCAGGCGAGAGCCGTGCGCCCGCGGGCGCGCACGTGCGCGACGAAGTGCGACGTGAACCACGGCTGCACGTCATGCGGGGTCGCGAGGCCGAGCTCGCGCATCCGCTCCCCCGCCGCGGCACTCCGTTCCCACTCGATCACGGGCACCTCGTCGCCACCGATCCCGATCCACGGCGAGTCGAAGAGATCGACCAGGGCGTCGATCGCGGCCCGACCGAACGCGAGAGCCGCATCCGTCGGGGCCAGTGTCCGCGGGTTCACGCCGAAGCGCTCCCACGGCGCGGTGACACGCTCTCCGACATCGGTGTTGCCGAGCTCCGGATAGGCGGCGAGGCCGGCCTGGATGTGTCCCGGCAGTTCGACCTCCGGCACGATCGTGACGAACCGGTCGGCGGCATAGGCGACGAGATCGCGCACCTCGGCGTCGGTGTAGTACCCCTCGTGGACGCCGGGCAGCACCGTGGCGAGCGGCCCGTGTCCGAGCTGCGTCGACTCGCGGCGTGCACCGATCTCGGTCAGCCGCGGATACCCGGGGACGGCGAAGCGCCACCCCTGGTCGTCGGTGAGGTGCAGGTGCAGAACCGTGAGATGGTGATCGGCGAGCTGATCGACCAGTCGCCGCAGGTCGGCGACCGGGCGGAAGTGCCTGGCGACGTCCAGCATCACCCCGCGCCATCCGTGGGCGGGAGCACTCTGCCAGGTCCCTGCGGGAATGCGTGCGCGAGCGACGCCCGGCTCGCGCAGCTGGCGCAGCACCGTGACGCCGCGGAAGACACCGGCAGGGCTCGCTCCACTGACGTCGATCCCCGTTGCGGACGCGGAGATCCGATACGCCTCTGATCCGACGCGTCCGGCGGCGAAAGGCTCGGCCACGAGGGACTCGTCGATCCGCAGCGAGATCGCTGGCCCCGACGCGTCGCCCGCGGAGACGCTTCCCAGACGCGACGCCGTCGTGGCGAGCACCGCAGGCGCGATGATCGGGGTGTCGTCGGTCCACTCGAACGGCGGCGCGGCCGGGTCGATCTCGAACGGAGCGAACGGCACTGTCGCACGATGCGCGGGAGGCGTCCTCCGCAACGCACGCCCTGGAGTGGCCCCCGTGACCGCTCCGTCGATCACGACCGGTACACCGTCGACCAGAACCTCGGCGATCCCGATCGGCGCAGCGTGGGGTGATTCGAAGGTCGCGCCCGCCGCGATGGTCTCGGGATCGAACAGCACCAGATCCGCGGTCGCCCCCTCGCGGATGACGCCACGAGGCGCGTCTCCTCGATCGAGGCCGAGCCGTGCGGCCGGCGTGCCCGACAGGTGCCTGACGGCCTCCTCGAGCGTGAGGACACCGAGGTCGCGCACGTAGTGTCCGAGATAACGAGGAAACGTGCCGCGGCCACGCGGATGCGGTCGAGCGCCGATCAGGATCCCGTCGCTGCCTCCGCTGTGGCGGGGGTGGCGCATGATGGCTCGGACGTTGTCCTCGTCGCCGATGTGCATGAGGATGCCGGTCGCACCGGCATCCGCGAGGATCGTGTCGAGGACCACGTCCACCGCGCGCCTGCCCGACGTGGCAGCGATCTCGGCGACTGTGCGTCCCACGAGATCCGCGAGAGCCGGATCGGCCGTTCCGGAGATCTGGATCGCTTCCCAATCGGCCCGCTCGCCGTGGAAGCCGTCGCAGCCGATCTCCTCCAACTCGACGCGCACGAGCTCGCGCCCCTCGGCGTCGAGTGCGGCGATCGAGCCCAGCAGATCACCTCTCTCAGCCAGCCTGCTGGGCAGTAGGGCCGCGAGTGTCGTCGCGCCCGGAAGATACGGATACGTGTCGAGGGTGACATCCACGCCGTCGTCGATGGCGGCGTCGACGAGCGCGAGCAGTTCGTCGGCGCGACCGCGGTTCGGCACGAAGTTCATGGTCGCGTGCGTGAGATGGATGGGGCATCCGGTCCGTCGACCGATGTCGAGCGCCTCGCGGTAGGCATCCAGTGCTGCCCCTCCGTAGCTGCGCGTGTGCGGCGCCCAGTATCCGCCCCGCTCGGCGACGACGCGACACAGCGCTTCGAGCTCGGCGGTGTCGGCGTACATCCCCGGCGTGTAGGTCAGTCCGCTCGACATCCCGAAGGCGCCGGCGTCCATCGCCGCGCCAAGGATGTCGGACATCGCGGCGATCTCATCGTTCGTCGCCGCACGGTTCTCGTGTCCGACCACCATCATCCGTAGGTTGCCCTGAGGTACCAGCACCGCCGCATTGACGACCGACACCGCGTCGATGGCGGTGAGGAGATCGTCGACCGTGCGCCACGGAACCTCATCGGGCGTGCCGTTCCAGCCCGCGATCTGCGCAGGGATGACCGTCGCTGTGGCATCGTCGAGAGGCGCGTAGCCCAGGCCGTCCTGCCCCAGCACCTCAGTGGTCACGCCCTGTCGGATCTTCGCCTCGTGCCTCGCACCCTGAAGGACCGCCAGCTCGCTGTGCGCGTGCATGTCGATGAACCCCGGCGCGAGCACCAGGCCCGTGGCGACGACCTCGACCGCCGCCGCCGGAAGCTCGAGCACGCTCTCGTCGCCCTCGCGGATCACCGCGACGACGCGCGCGCCTTCGACGGCGACATCGGCGATGAACCGGTCGACGCCCGTCCCGTCGACAACGGTGGCGCCCCGGTACACCCGCACCGGCTTCTCCGCACTCAGAAGCACGTGGCCACCGCCCCGAGCACTCGGGGATCCGTGGCATCCGGGTCGTCGATGATCGCGACCACCCGCCACTTGTCGAAGGCCGTGCACGGGTGCGAGAGTCCCAGACGCACGACGTCTCCCGGGGCGACGGAGGCCCCGGGGGCGAGGCTGAGGAAGGCGTGCTGATCGTTCAGTGCCGTGATCTCGCCGTCGACGCTCTGCGGAATCGGCAGATCGAGGTCGAACGGCACATCTCGCCGCCCCGCGTCGAGGAGAGCGAGCCCCTGCTCCGGCTGGGACACGACTCGCGACCACGCGTGCATCGCCGACCGAAGCGGAGCCGTCGAGGTCAGCGGACCGAACGGCGACATGCGCGAATAGAAGCCGTCGTCGTGGATCTGGAAGGCTCCCGACCGCAGCACGATGTCGGCGTCATCGCGGTGCGGGGCCAGAATCGCCGCCGCACGATCGGGGAAGGAGCTGCCACCGGCGCTGAGCACAGGTCGGACTCCGCCCGGATATGCGAGTCGTTCGTGAAGCGCGACGAGCGTCTGCAGATAGGCGTCGACGGCCTCGACGGACGCATCGCTGCGGTCAGGTCCGAAGGGGCCTTCATATCCCGTGACACCGGCGAGCCGGAGTCCGGGTGACGCGAGGATCGAGCGCGCGATGCGCTCCCCCTCCTCGATCGTGCGCGCTCCGGTACGGCCTCCGGCCCCGCCCATCTCGACGAGGACGTCGAGCGGTCTCGTCGCTCCGGCGAGCGCTCCGGCCAGGATCTCGACGGTCGCCACGGAATCGGCCCAGCAGAGGATCCGCAGTTCTGCGTCTGCGGCGAGCAGATCCGCCAGATGATGCGCTGCCGCCGTGTCGGTGACGGCGTTCGCGATCAGGACGGTGGAGACGCCCGCGTCCACGGCCACCTCGGCCTGCCAGGGCGTCGCGACAGAGATGCCCCAGGCTCCTGCGTCGAGCAGACGCTGCCAGAGCGCGGGCGCCATCGTGGTCTTGCCATGCGGTGCCAGAAGCACCCCGTGCGACGCCGCCCACCCGAAGACCGTCGACTCGTTGTGCGCGAGGGCCGACTCGTGGACGGTCAGCACCGGCGTCACCAGATCGGAGAGGTGCAGATCAGCGCCCGGCACCTCCGAGAGGCGCATCCCCGACGCATGCGCGGGGAAGCCCTTGGTCCAGGCGCCGAGTACAGGATCCGGGATTTGTAGAGGCATCTAACAAGGCTACTAGGCTGGTCGCATGACTGCGAAGATCCGCGTTTCGACCGACGCCGCCCCCGCTCCCGCCCACACGTTCTCGCAGGGCATCCGCAAGGGCCCGATCGTGCAGGTGTCCGGTCAGGGACCGGTCGACCCGCAGACCAACGAGTACCTCTTCCCAGGTGATGTCGCCGCCCAGACCACGCGCACCCTCGAGAACGTCAAGGCGATCGTCGAAGCCTCCGGCGCGACCTTCGACGACGTCGTGATGCTGCGCGTGTACCTCACCACGCGCGAGGACTTCTCGATCATGAACGACGCGTACGGCGCGTTCGTCACGGCTCACACCACCGACGGGGTGCCGTTGCCGTCGCGCACCACCGTGTTCACCGGTCTCCCCCGCGAGGAGATGCTCGTCGAGATCGACGGACTCGCTGTCGTCACCGACTGAACCGATCGGCGCGTCGATGCTCTGACGACCGTTGCCTCCCCGTTACCTGCGATCGCGTAGCATATCGCTAAGGGCACGCGAGAAACCGGGGGGTGATGTTCGTGACCGATCTGATCTCAGCGCAGGATGCGAAGACCGAGAAGCTGACCGAGGCGACCGCCTCCGGTGACCAGCTCACTGCCGTCGCGCCCACCCACTCAGGAGACGCCCCCACCGACTCCATGCCGCCCGACAGCGGCGACCCGGAGCTCGCCTGGGCGCCGATCGAGCCCGCGCCCAAGAAGAAGCGCCTCGGACTCTGGATCGGCCTGGGCGTCGGTGCCGTCGCACTCGGCGCCGGTGCCGCATCGATGATCCTGATCGCCCCCGGAACGACCGTCGCGGGAATCCCGGTCGGGTGGCTCACGCCCGGCGCCGCCGCCGAGGTCATCGACGCGCATGTCGCCGAGACCGAGGTCACGCTCACCGGAGCGGGTGACGACGTCGTGCTCTCCGGCGCCGACCTCGGCGCCACGATCGATGCCCGCGGGCTCGCCGACGAGGCCTTCGCCGAGCGTCCCCTCTGGAACATCGGCTCCTGGATGGGCGAACCGGTCTCGGGCGACATCACGCTCGACCCCGCCACGGCCGAGTCGGCGCTGCGTGCCGCCGTGCCGTCGAGCTTCGACGACCCAGTGGATGCCGGAGTCGTCTTCGATGCGAAGAGCGCGACGTTCGTCGTCACGCCGTCCGAACCCGGAACGGCCGTCGACGTCGACGCGCTCACCGCCGCGATCGTCGACACGGTCGCCGACGGCGGAAAGACCCTCGAGTTCCCCGGTGGACCCGCCGAAGCCGCCCCCGCCGTCACCGACGAGGCTGCCACCACCCTGGCCACGTCGATCAACACCATGCTCGGCACGATGGGCTTCTACATCGGCGACGAGCGAACGGTTCCCGTCGCCCCCGCTGTCGCGGCGACCTGGTTCACGGTGATCGACGACGACGGTGAACTTCGCATCCAAGCCGACGAGACGGCGATCCAGACGACTGTCGACACGCTCGCAGCCTCTGTCGACCGGGCCCCGGTCAATGCGACCAACATCGTCGACTCGGCAGGCAACATCCTTCGCACCGAGACCGCCGGGGTCAACGGCCGCGCACTGGGCGACACCTCGAACCTCGCAGCTGACGTCGCCTCGAGCATCGAGGGCGGCGAGGGCGCGTTCCCGATCGAGGTCGCGGAGACCAAGTTCGAGTCCGTCAACCTGCTGCGCAAGATCGACGTGAACCTGAGCCGCCAGACGGCGACGCTCTACGAGAACGGCGCGGTCGTGCGGTCGTGGGCGATCTCCTCGGGCAAGAGCGCGACCCCCACGGACGCCGGCAACTTCAAGGTCTACGCGCACGTGCGCGAGCAGACCATGAAGAGCCGCGAGCCGGACGGTTCGATCACCGAGACGCCGAACGTCCCCTGGGTCACGTACTTCAACGGCGACGAGGGATTCCACGGAACCTACTGGCACAACGACTTCGGCACCCCGCGCAGCCACGGCTGCGTGAACATGCCGATCGATGTCGCCCGGTACGTCTACGAGTGGTCCCCCGTGGGCCTCGAGGTCTCGGTGCACTACTGATCACGACCCCTGCGCAGACAACGCGGGGTACGGAAGAGGGGCCGGATGCTTTCGCATCCGGCCCCTCTTCTCGTCGGTATCAGTTCAGAGCGTCGACGATGCCGTTCAGCGTCGCGGACGGGCGCATCACGGCCTCCACGAGCGCGTCGTCGGGACGGTAGTAGCCGCCGATCTCGACGGCCTTGCCCTGCACGGCGTTGAGCTCGGAGACGATCTTCTCCTCGTTCTCGCCGAGCGTGGCCGCGATCGGAGCGAACGCCGCTGCGAGGTCGGCATCCTTCGTCTGCGTCGCCAGCTCCTGCGCCCAGTACAGGCCGAGGTAGAAGTGGCTGCCACGATTGTCGATGGTTCCGAGCGCACGGCCGGGCGAACGATCCTCTTCGAGGAAGGTTCCGGTCGCGGCATCCAGCGTCTCCGCCAGGACACGCGCCTTCTCGTTGCCGGTGCGGTCGGCGAAGTGCTCGAGCGACGCGGCGAGAGCGAAGAACTCGCCCAGCGAGTCCCAGCGCAGGTAGTTCTCCTCGACGAGCTGCTGCACGTGCTTGGGCGCGGAGCCGCCGGCGCCGGTCTCGAACAGACCTCCGCCCGCGAGCAGCGGAACGATCGAGAGCATCTTGGCGCTCGTGCCGACCTCGAGGATCGGGAACAGGTCGGTGAGGTAGTCGCGCAGCACGTTGCCCGTCACCGAGATGGTGTCGAGGCCGTGACGCATGCGCGCGAGCGTGTAGCGCGTCGCCTCTTCCGGAGCCAGGATCGTGATCGTGAGGCCCTTGATGTCGAGCGTCGCGAGCCCCTGGTGCACCTTGGCGATGATCTGCGCGTCGTGCGAGCGGTTGGCGTCGAGCCAGAACACCGCAGGGTCTCCCGTGGCGCGTGCGCGGGACACTGCCAGCCTGACCCAGTCCATGACCGGGATGTGCTTGGTCTGGGTCGCCCGCCAGATGTCGCCGGCGCCGACCTCGTGCTCGATGAGCACGGTGCCCTCGCTGTCGAGCACCTGGACGGTGCCCGCGGCGGCGATCTCGAACGTCTTGTCGTGGCTGCCGTACTCCTCGGCCGCCTGCGCCATCAGCCCCACGTTGGGGACGGTGCCGATGGTGGCGGGGTCGAGCGGGCCGTTCGCGATCACGTCGTCGATGACGGCCTGGTAGACGCTCGCGTACGAGGAGTCGGGGATGACCGCGAGGGTGTCGGCCTCGCCGCCGTCCTTGCCCCACAGCTTGCCGCCGTTGCGCACGAGCGCGGGCATCGAGGCGTCGACGATCACGTCGCTCGGGACGTGCAGGTTCGTGGTGCCCTTGTCGGAGTTCACGTACGACAGACGCGGCCCCTCGGCGATGGCCTTGTCGAACGCGGCCGCGATCTCGTCGCCACCGGCGATGCCGCCGAGACCTGCGAGGATCGAGCCGAGACCGTCATTGGCGTTGAGGCCTGCGGCGGCGAGCTTGTCTCCGTACTGCGCGAACACGTCCTTGAAGAACGCGCGCACCACATGCCCGAAGATGATCGGGTCGCTGACCTTCATCATCGTGGCCTTGAGATGCACCGAGTAGAGGACGTCATCCTTCTTCGCGGTCTCGAGCGTCTCCGCGAGGAAGGCGTCGAGGTGCTCGGCCGAGAGGAACGTGGCGTCGATGATCTCGCGCGGCAGGACCTTCAGGCCCTCCTTGAGGACCGTCACGGTGCCGTCTGCGGCTGTGTGACGGAAGCTCAGCACGTCGTCGTGTGCGGCGACCCAGGAGCGCTCGTTGTGCTTGAAGTCGTCGTGGCCGAGTGTGGCGACGCGAGTCTTCGACCCTTCGGCGAAGGGCTTGTTGCGGTGCGGGTGCTTCTTGGCGTAGTTCTTCACGGCGAGGGGTGCACGACGATCGCTGTTGCCCTCGCGGAGCACCGGGTTGACCGCGGATCCCTTGATGCGGTCGTAGCGCGCGCGGACGTCCTTCTCCTCGAGCGAGGACGGCTCGTCCGGGAAGTCCGGGATGTCGTAGCCCTGCGACTGCAGCTCGGCGATCGCGCCCTTGAGCTGCGGGATCGAGGCCGAGATGTTCGGCAGCTTGATGATGTTCGCCTCGGGGAGCGTGGCGAGTCCGCCGAGTTCGGCGAGGGAGTCGCCGACCTGCTGCTCCGGCGTGAGCTTCTGCGGGAACGCTGCGAGGATGCGTCCGCCGAGCGAGATGTCGCGGGTCTCGACCTCGATACCCGCCTGGCCGGTGTAGGCCTTGATGATCGGCAGGAAGGAAGCCGTGGCGAGAGCCGGAGCCTCGTCCGTGTAGGTGTAGATGATGGCGTCGTCGGTCACCAGGAGGTTCTCCGTTCGCGAGGGCATATTTGTCTCGATACCAAGATACCTGAGGCGCTCCCGACGCATGTCCGCCGACAGGTCGGGCTCGCATCGACTTCCGGCATTCCACACGCGACGACCCCTGACGAAAGTCGACGTTTCCGCACAGGTGACCACCGGAGGGGTTAGCCTGTGACTATGTCCGAACTGCGCATGGTCGAACTCTCCGCTGCGACGATCGTCGCCGTGAACAACCTGTCGCTCAAGCCCGGACAGGAGCAGTTCCTCGCTCCGGTGTCCTACGGGATCGCCGCGACCGTCATCAATCCGCAGACCTCCTGGCAGCGGGTCGTCCTCGACGAGGATCACGTCGTCGGGTTCGTCAGCGCCAACTTCGATGCGGAGGCTCCTGAGGAGCACTTCCGGTCGGTGCTGTGGCGCATCAACGTCGATGCCGAGGGCCAGGGCAAGGGTGTCGGCCGCTTCGCGGTCGAGAGCCTGCTCGAAGAGGCGCGCGCCCGCGGCTTCGACCACGTCAACGTCATCTACGAGGCCGGTGAAGACGGCCCGGAGGCGTTCTTCCTCCGCGTCGGCTTCACTCCGGTCGGCGAGACCGAGTACTCCGAAGTCATCGCCCAGATCCGCATCACTTCGTAGACCGGCGGCGGGGTCCCGAATCCCCTCCCCCATCGAGGCCCCGTCGCCCTGACCGGTCGGTCATGGGAACGCTCCCGCGCACGGAAGACGCATTTGTTGCGATCGACCACAAAAAGGTTGCGTTCACCGGTCGAGCCTGTCTATCATCGCTTTCAGAGGCGCGGAGCGAAGCGCTTCGACGATGCACCCGATAGCGACGATGGAGTCCTGATGACGACGATCCACCAGGTGGCCGAGGCCGCCGGAGTGTCGATCAGCACCGTCTCCTACGCGCTGAGCGGCAAACGTCCGGTGTCCGAGAAGACGCGTCGCCGCATCGAGGACGCCGTGAAGACACTGGGCTACGAGCCCGACGCGGGAGCGCGGATGCTCGCGGGTCGCCGCACGAACATCTTCGGACTGACCGAGCCCCTGCGCGCCGACACCCACGCGCCCACGCACATGGCGTTCGTGCTCGCGACAGCGGTGGCCGCTCGCCGCCGCGGGTACGACATCCTCCTCCTCACAGACGAGCAGGCCTCCGAGGGCATGAACCGCGTCGCCGCGAGCAACCTGGTCGACGCCATCCTCGTGCTCGACGTCGCCCCCGACGACGAGCGGGCCGACATCGCGCGCTCGGTGCACTCCCCCACGGTCTTCATCGGCATCCCCGACGATGCGCACGGCCTCACGTGCGTCGACCTCGACTTCGAAGCCGCAGGGCACATCGCCGTGGATCGACTCGCGGATGCCGGTCACACCGCCGTGACGCTGCTCGGACAGACCGAGGTCTCGTACCGCAGATCGAACTTCCCCCGCCGCCTCCTCCGCGGCGTGCAGGATCGGGCCGAGACACGAGGCCTCACCCTCGAATGGGCGACGACCGGCGTGACGACGACCGATGCATCCGCCGTGCGCTCAGCCGCGGAGCGGGCGCTGGAGCGCGGCGATCGAGCATTCATCGTGCATGCCGTCGGCGACGTGCACGAGGCGCTTCTCGAGACCCTCGCCGCCCGCGGACTGACCGTCGGCTCCGATGTCTCGGTGATCTCGGCCGCTGCCTCTTTCGACACCGCCGCGCTGCCCGTGCCGATCGACACCATCCCCCTCGTGCCGCAGCAGTCGTGCGAGCTCGCCGTCGATCTCGCCGTGCGGCATCTCGATGAGCCGGGCATGCCCGCCCGCATCCACCTCATTCCTCCCGAGTACCACTCCGCCGGCTCCGTCACCCCTGCTCGGGAGTGACCGCGGGCGGACATCTCTTCCGCATGGTCGGAGTCGAAACGCTTCGACGATGACCGACTCACAACTGAACAGACCGACCCACCGATGTGTCCGGCCTCAGGGCCACCGAGAAAGGAGTGCCGACGATGGCACGCAACATCCGCAGGACGAAGACGTTGGCGGCTCTGGCCGCCCTCACCGTGACGGGCATCGCACTGAGCGGCTGCACCGCCGGCTCCGCCGACGAGGGCGGAGACGGCCAGACGCTCAAGCTCTGGCACTACGAGGGCGCCGACAGCGCGATGGGCAAAGCCTGGGCCGAGGCGATCTCCATCTTCGAGGAGGAGACGGGCGCCAAGGTCGAGTTCGAGGAGAAGTCCTTCGAGCAGATCCAGAAGACCGCCAGCCAGGTGCTCGACACCGATGCCGCACCCGACCTCATGGAGTTCAACAAGGGCAACGCGACCGCCGGCTTCCTGGCATCGACCGGGTTGATCTCCGACATCTCCGACGCCGTCGACGAGTACGGCTGGGACGAGAAGCTCGCGCCGTCGCTGCAGACGACCGCGAAGTACTCCGAAGACGGCGTCATGGGCGGCGACACCTGGTTCGGCGTTCCGAACTACGGCGAGTTCGTCGGCGTCTACTACAACGAGGATGCCTTCGCCGCGGCGGGGCTCGAGATCCCCACGACCTACGACGAGTTCGTCGACGTCCTCGACGCGTTCGTGGCGAAGGGCATCACACCTCTCGCCGAGGCCGGCGCCGAGTATCCCCTCGGCCAGCTCTGGTACCAGCTCGCGCTGCTCGAGGGCGACCGCAGCTTCGTCGACTCGTACCAGCTCTACGACGGAGAGGTCGACTGGCAGGGTGCCGAAGTCACCTCGGCGACCGAGACCCTCCAGGAGTACGTCGACAAGGGCTACATCGCCTCGGACGTCTCGTCGGTGAAGGCCGAAGACGCGGGCGTCTCGTTCATCAACGGCACCTCGCCGATCTTCGTGTCGGGCTCATGGTGGTTCGGTCGCTTCGTCTCCGAGGCCACGGGCTTCGACTGGACGATGACCGCCTTCCCCGGAGCAGACCTCTCTCTCGGCTCGTCGGGCAACCTGTGGGTCGTACCCGAGAACGCCGCGAACAAGGAACTCGCCTATGAGTTCATCGACATCACGATGCGCCCCGAGATCCAGGCGATCATCGGCAACAACGGCGGTCTGCCCGTGGCCGCGGAGACTGCGGACATCACCGACGAGAAGAGCGCGGCCCTGATCGAGACGTTCAACGGCGTCCTCGAGGCCGACGGTCTCGCGTTCTACCCGGACTGGCCCGCCCCCGGCTTCTACGACGTGATCGTGCAGGAGCTGCAGGGCCTCATCACCGGTTCGCAGGATGCCGAGTCCACCAACAAGAACCTCGGCGAACAGTACGACGAGGGCACCTCGGAATTCCGTTGATCCACTCGCGGGGGCGGCAGCCGAACAGCGCCGCCCCCGCATCCTCCTGGAGGTGAACATGTCACTCGCCACACGCCGCGAGAGCCGCACCGCGCTGCCGCCCGAAGAGCCGTCGATCCCGCAGCGCAGCGGCGGGACCGGAGCGTACTGGATGTACCTGCTGCCCGGCTTCGTGCTGCTGCTCGTCGTCGTCATCGTCCCGCTCATCTGGAACGTGTACCTGACCTTCACGAAGTGGAAGGGTGTGCGCACGCCGGAGTTCATCGGACTCGAGAACTGGCAGAAGATCCTCACCGACAGCGACTTCTGGACCTCGTTCACGAACTCCGTGTGGATGATCATCGCCATGGTCGTCGTCCCGACGATCGTGGGACTGATCGTCGCCGCACTCCTCTTCGACGTCGTCGGTCGCAAGTTCGGCGGCAAGATCGGCAGCTTCCTGCGCGCCACGTACTACCTCCCGCAGATCCTCCCGATCGCGGTCGCCGGCATCGTGATCGGCTGGATCGTCCGACCGGGCGGCGACGGCGCCCTCAACCAGATCCTCGCGTGGTTCGGCATCCCCGCCTATGACTGGCTCGGCCAGATGCCGTCGGCCCTGATCGTGCTGATGGTCGTCATGGTGTGGGTGCAGCTCGGCTACCCCGTGGTCGTCTTCATGGCGGCGCTGCAGCGGGTCGACCCCGAGCTGTACGAGGCCGCGGAGCTCGACGGAGCCAACTGGTTCCAGCGGTTCACCGCGATCACCATGAGCATCATCCGTCCAGAGATCTTCGTCGTCACCCTGACCTGCACGATCGCCGCTCTGAAGGTGTTCGGCCCGGTCTACATCATCACGCGCGGTGGCCCTGCGGGCGCGACTCTCGTTCCCGCCTACTACGCGTACCAGGAGTTCTTCACGAAGCGGAACGTGGGCTATGGAGCGACGATCGCGACGGTCCTCACGATCGTCGTGGTGATCGTGTCGATCATCTTCATCCGCGTGCAGAACTCCCTCGAGCGCAAGGAAAGGGCGGGTCTGTGATGCACGCCACCACTGCCATCGTCACCGGCAAGCCGCAGAAGACCCGCCCCCGCGGCGGCATGACCAAGAAGCGCCCGGTCGACTGGCTGATGCTGGCGCTCGTGGTGATAGGCGCGCTCCTCGTGATCGCCCCGTTCTACCTGGTGCTCGTGAACTCGTTCAAGTCGCCGGTGGACTATGCGACCTCGGGTCCGCTGGCCTTCCCCGAGACCCTCGACTTCGGCGGGATCATCAAGTTCTGGGAGCGGGTGAACTTCCCCGAGAAGGTGTGGAACTCGATCTTCATCGCCGGCATCGTCTCGGTGCTCGCGGTGGTCATCTCGATGCTGAACGCCTTCGCGATCGGCATCGGACGGGTGCGCGGGCGGAGTTGGATCGTGCTGCTGTTCCTGCTCGCGAACCTCCTGCCGCAGGAGGCTCTGCTCTACCCGCTGTACTACATGTTCAAGTCGGTCGGACTCTACGACAACGTGTGGTCGGTCATCATCGTGTTCACCGTCATCCAGGCGGCTTTCGGAACCTACCTTCTGTCGTCGGTGTACGGCACGTTCCCGAAGGAGATCCTCGAGGCGGCATCCCTCGACGGCGCGAGCCGCTGGCAGATCCTCTGGCGGGTCGTCTTCCCGATCAGCCGCCCGACGCTGTCGGTGCTGCTCATCTTCTTCTTCATCTGGACGTGGAACGAGTTCCTCATCCCCCTGACGTTCCTCGCCTCGAACGCCAACCAGACCGTCCCCGTGGCGATCAGCGTGCTGCAGGGCGATCGTCTGATGGATGTGACCACCACGAGCGCGTCTGCGCTTCTGGGCATCATCCCCACGCTCATCTTCTTCCTCATCTTCCAGCGCACACTCACGCGCGGCATCACGGCAGGAGCAGTCAAGTAATGAAGTTCACCGACGGGTTCTGGCAACTGCGTCCGGGCGTCACCGCGCTGTATGCGCAGGAGGCCTACGACATCGCAGAGACCAGCGACACCCCCGACGGGCCGGGAATCGTCGTCACGGCGCCGACCATGGCCATCACCAAGCGCGGCGACACCCTGAACCGCCCGGTGCTCACGACGACGCTGTCGTCTCCTGCCGAGGGCATCGTCCGAGTGCGGATCGCCCATCACGAGGGCGTGCGGTGGCACGGCGGCTTCGGGCTCTCCGGAGTCAATTCGGGGCGTGCGACCGTGTCGCTGTCGCCGACTGGAGGAGTCCTCGATGCGGGATCGCTCGTGGCGCGCATCGCTCCCGGAGCACCCTGGGATCTCTCCTTCGAGGTCGACGGGCGCCGCGTCACGGGAAGCGGTCATAAGGCGCAGGGGTACATCCGGCTCGCTCCCGACGCCCAGGTGGATGCCGGCATCGTCGACAACGCTCGTCAGGGCGGCACCGCGCCGACCGCATCGACCTTCGTGCACGAGCAGCTCGAGCTCGGCGTCGGTGAACTGATCTACGGTCTCGGCGAGCGCTTCGGACCACTGGTGAAGAACGGTCAGTCCGTCGACATCTGGAACGCCGACGGCGGCACGTCGAGCGAGCAGGCGTACAAGAGCATCCCGTTCCACCTGTCGAACCGCGGCTACGGCGTGCTGGTCAACGACCCCGGTCATGTGGCGTACGAGATCGGGTCGGAATCCGTCGAGCGGGTGCAGTTCTCGGTCTCAGGCGAAGTGCTCGAATACTTCGTGATCGCGGGCCCCACGCCGAAGGACGTGCTGGGTCGCTACACCGCGTTGACCGGACGCCCGCCCGTGGTGCCCGCGTGGTCATACGGGCTGTGGCTGTCGACGAGCTTCACGACCGACTACGACGAGAAGACCGTGAACTCGTTCATCGACGAGATGGCCGCGCACGAGCTGCCCGTCTCCGTCTTCCACTTCGACTGCTTCTGGATGCGCGAGTTCAACTGGTGCGACTTCGAGTGGGACCCCCGGGTGTTCCCCGACCCCGAGGGCATGCTCTCGCGACTGCACGAGAAGGACCTGCGGGTGTGCGTCTGGATCAACCCGTACATCGCGCAGCGCTCTCCCCTGTTCCGTGAGGCGGCCGAGCAGGGGTTCCTCGTGCGGCGGGCCGACGGCTCCGTCTGGCAGTGGGACCTGTGGCAGGCGGGCATGGGGCTCGTCGACTTCACCAACCCGGATGCCACCGAGTGGTACCAGGGGCATCTGCGCCGCCTGATCGACCAGGGTGTCGACTGCTTCAAGACCGACTTCGGCGAGCGCATCCCGACCGAGGTGGTGTGGGCCGACGGCTCCGATCCGGAGCGGATGCACAACCTCTACACCGACCTCTACAACCGGGCCGTGCACGACGTGCTCACCGACGCGCGAGGAGCCGACGATGCCGTGCTCTTCGCCCGCTCGGCCACGGCGGGCGGGCAGAGCATGCCGGTGCACTGGGGCGGCGACTCGACCTCGACCTACACCTCGATGGCCGAGACGCTGCGTGGCGGGCTCTCACTCGCTCTCACAGGATTCGCGTTCTGGAGTCACGACATCGGCGGGTTCGAGGGAACCCCGGATGCCGGTGTCTTCAAGCGCTGGACCGCGTTCGGACTGCTCGGCTCGCACTCGCGGTTCCACGGCTCGAGCTCGTACCGCGTGCCGTGGATGTTCGACGAGGAAGCCGTCGACGTCACGCGCCGGTTCACGCACCTCAAGATGCGGCTCATGCCGTACCTCTACCAGCAGGGCATCGACGCGTCGCGCACGGGCGTGCCTCTGATGCGGCCGATGCAGCTGGAGTTTCCCGACGACCCCGCGGTCGGATATCTGGACCGCCAGTACATGCTCGGCTCGAGCCTGCTCGTCGCGCCCGTGTTCTCCGAAGACGGGGCCGTGGAGTTCTACCTGCCCGAAGGTGAATGGACCTCGCTCCTCACGGGCGAGACCGTGGTCGGCGGCGGGTGGCGCCGGGAGGTGCACGGCTTCGACTCCCTGCCGCTGTATGTGCGCCCCGGCACCGTGCTCCCGTGGGGCGCACGCTCCGACAAGCCCGACTACGACTATCACGACGGTCTGGAGCTGCGGGTCTTCCCCGGCGGGACAGGCTCCGCGACGGTGACCGTGACCGGACCGGACGGCGTCGTGAAGGACTACACGGCGAACCTGTCGGAGGTGACCGGATGAGCATCCTCTCCTCCGCAGGCGACCACCGCGGCTCTGGCCTCGTCCTCCCTGAGGGCTTCGTCTTCGGCTCGGCGACCGCGTCGTACCAGATCGAGGGGGCCGCCTCAGAGGACGGCAGGACGCCGTCGATCTGGGATACGTTCAGCCGGACTCCGGGCAAGGTGTGGAACGGCGACACCGGCGATGTGGCGTGCGACCACTACCACCGCGTGGAGCAGGACCTCGATCTGATGAGCGATCTCGGTCTGGAGGCCTACCGCTTCTCCATGGCCTGGCCGCGGATCGTCCCGACCGCAGACGGAGGGATGAATCAGGCCGGCATCGACTTCTACTCTCGATTGGTCGACGGGCTGCTCGACCGTGGCATCCGTCCGGTGGCGACGCTGTACCACTGGGATCTGCCTCAGTATCTCGAAGACGCGGGCGGGTGGACCTCCCGCGCCACCACCGACGCGTTCGAGCGGTACGCCGAGATCATGGGCGCAGCACTCGGCGACCGCGTGCAGACCTGGACCACCCTGAACGAACCGTGGTGCTCGGCGTACCTCGGCTACGGGCAGGGCGGTCACGCACCCGGTCGCCGTGAACCGGCATCCGCCCTCGCGGCCGTCCATCACCTCAACCTCGCTCACGGACGCGCGCTGCAGGCACTGCGCGCGACGTCGACGGGCGATCCCGACTACTCGGTCACGCTCAACTTCCACGTGCTCCGGGGCCAGGGCGATGGAGCGGACGAAGCGATGAGACGCATCGACGCTCTCGCCAATCGAGCCTTCACGCACCCGATGCTCCGCGGCGAGTATCCGGCGGACCTTCTCGACGACACCGCATCGGTCACCGACTGGTCGTTCGTGCAGGAGGGCGACCTCGCCACGGTGAACCAGCCGGTCGACGTGCTCGGCGTCAACTACTACTCCACCGCGACCGTGCGACTGTGGGACGGACTCTCGGAGAAGCAGCAGAATGACGGGCACAAAGGTGCGGCCGGCGGCACCGCCTGGCCGGGCAGCGATCAGCTGGTCGAGTTCGTCGAACAGCCCGGTCCGTACACGGCGATGGGGTGGAACATCGCACCGGAGGGCCTGGAGGAGCTGCTCGTCTCCCTGTCGGAGCAGTTCCCGGAGCAGCCGTTGATGGTCACCGAGAACGGTGCGGCGTTCGACGACGAGGTCGCCGACGACGGCGCGGTCCACGACCCCGAGCGCACCGACTACCTGCGCCGGCACTTCACCGCAGCGCATCGTGCACTCGAACACGGCGTCGACCTGCGCGGCTACTTCGTGTGGTCGCTGCTCGACAACTTCGAGTGGGGATACGGCTACGCCAAGCGATTCGGCATCGTGCGGGTCGACTTCGACACCCTCGAGCGCACCGTGAAGGACTCCGGGCACTGGTACCGCGAGCTCATCGCCTCACGCACGATCGGGGCCTGACGCCCCGTCACGAGCAGGACTGACCGCCGTCTTCTCTTCGGAGACGGCGGTCAGTGCTTGTCGGGGCGCTTGCGTGCGTTCCAGGCGGCGAGGGCGGATGCCGCGGCGCCCGCGGCACGATCGATGGCGTCGGTGGAGCGGCTGATCATGTCCTGCGCCGCATCCTGCCAGGCTGACGACGGCTGGGGCGCCTCGCCCGCCTGGACCCTCGCCGAATGCTCGGCGGCCTCGAAGGCGCGCTCGAGGTCGGCGACGGCATCGCGGTAGGCGGCGTAGTCCGTGGCACTGACTCGGCCCGTGGCCGCCCTGCGAACCTCGACCGCGTGCCCGGCAGCGCGCAGATACTCGGCCGTCGCCGGCTGCTTGACGTCGGTCATCGCCGGGTACGCGATCTGGAGCCCTGCGTCGGTCTCATACCGCATCCAGCGCACGACGATCGCGTCATGCTGCGCCTGCAGCCTTTCGAGCGGTCGAGGGGCGGATGCCGCAGGGATCGCCGCGCGCGCAGCGCTGAGCCGCACCTGCTTGGCGCGCACATCGGCGTTCGCGGCCTTGGCGTCGTTCTCCTTGGCGCGGAGCATTCTCTTGGCCCCGGCGACCTGTTCGGGTGTCGCGCGCCGCGCGCTGCGCTCGGCGGAGATCCGAGCGACGTCAGCCCTCGCCAGCTTCACGGCCATCCGTCGTTCGACCGCTGTCTGCTGCGCGGCCTTCAGATCGTGCCGGGCGGCGTCGTACTCGAGCCGGCGGCCGCTCTTCGTGCTGCGGCGACGGAGTCCGACCGCGCCGGCGACGGCTCCCCCGGCGGCGACGGGCGCGATCCACCACAACTCGACGGCGAGCAGCAGCGGGTCCATACTCCGATGCTACCCAGGCCGAGGCGTCACCGCTTCGGCATGCCGGCAGGCGAACGACCGAGGCCACGACCGATGATCGGTCGTGGCCTCGGTGTCAGGCGCCGGCTCGGGAGCCGGCCGATTCACACCAGGGTCTGCTGCCAGGCGGCATGCAGCTGGGCGAACTTGCCCGTGCCGCTGATCAGCGTCTCGGGGGTGTCGTCCTCGATGATCGCGCCGTGCTCCATGACCAGCACACGGTCGGCGATCGCGACCGTCGACAGACGGTGCGCGATGATGATCGCCGTGCGGTCCTTCAGCAGGGTCTGCAGAGCATCCTGGATCAGACGCTCCGAGGGGATGTCGAGCGATGCCGTGGCCTCGTCGAGGATCAGCACCGCCGGGTCGGCGAGGAAGGCGCGGGCGAAGGAGATCAGCTGACGCTGACCCGCCGACACGCGACCGCCGCGCTTGTTCACATCGGTGCCGTAGCCGTCGGGCAGCGACGAGATGAACTCGTCGGCGCCCACCGCGCGTGCCGCCGCCCTGATCTCGTCGAGCGACGCATCCGGCTTGCCGAGTGCGATGTTGTCGGCGACCGTGCCGCTGAAGAGGTACGCCTCCTGCGTCACCATGACGATGGCGCGGCGGAGATCCTTCGGATGCAGGTTGCGCAGATCGACGCGGTCGAGCGTGACCCTTCCGATCGACGGGTCGTAGAAGCGCGAGATCAGCTTCGCCAGGGTCGATTTGCCCGCCCCGGTCGTGCCGACGAGAGCGATCGTCTGACCCGCGGGGATGTCGAGCGAGAAGTTCGGCAGGATCGTCTTCTCGCCGTTGTACCCGAAGGTCACCTCGTCGAACTCGATGTGTCCGCGCGACTCCCACAGGTCCACGGGCTTCTCGGGGTCCGGAACCGTCGGCACCTCTTCGAGCACGCCGGACACCTTCTCCAGCGCCGCGGTCGCGGACTGGTAGGAGTTCAGGAACATCGCGATCTCCTGCATGGGTGCGAAGAAGTTGCGCACGTACAGGACCGCCGACAGCAGCACACCGACCGTGAGAGCACCCTCGGAGACACGGATGCCGCCCCACAGCACGACGATGCCGAGCACGAGTGCCGCGACGCCCATCAGGCCGGGCTCGAACGTGCCGAAGAGCAGCATCGAACGGCGGTTGACGTCTCGGTAGTCTCCTGCGATCTTCTGGAATGCGACGTCGTTGCGCGGCTCCTTGCGGAAGGCCTTCACGGCGCGGATGCCCGTCATCGTCTCGACGAACTGCACGATCACCTTGGCGCTGATCACGCGAGATTCGCGATAGACGAGCTGCGAGCGCGAGTAGAACCAGCGCATCAGGAAGAACAGCGGAATACCGCCGATCGCCAGGATGAGACCCGACTGCCAGTCCCACACGCACAGGGCGATGAAGGTGAAGAGTCCGAACAGCACCCCGGAGACGAGCTCGTTGAGACCGCCGTCGAGGAGCTCCCTGATCGAATCGAGGTCGCTCGTCTGCCGCGAGATGATGCGGCCCGAGGTGTACGACTCGTGGAACTCCAGGCTCAGGCGCTGGGTGTGCAGGAAGATCCGCTTGCGGAGGTCCAGCAGCACGGCCTGCGTGAGCTTGGCCGCGATGATCACGTACCAGGCGATCATCGCCGCGGCCACGGCACCCGCGAGCAGGTAGATGCCGCCGATCATGAAGGTCGGCATCCAGTCGGCACGCTCGAGCACGGCGGGGAGCGCACGGTCGAGACCGATGCTGATCAGGATCGGCCCCGCCACCTGCAGGGCGGTCGAGATCACCAGCACGACCGCGGCGAGTGCGATCCTCGGCTTCAGCGGCTGGACGAGCGAGCCCAGCAGGTGCAGCGACCGGCGACGGATCGCCCTGCTCTCCTCCTTGGTGTAGCGGGAGCGGTCTTCGTCCTGGGTTCCGGTGATGGCGGAGCTCATCGCTGCACCTCCTTCTCGGTGATGATGTCTTCGTCGGCGGACTCCTCGCGGATCCCGGCCTGGACTGCGGCGTCGATCTCGTCGATCTCGTCGTCTTCGTCGCGGATGATCGGGATCGCGCCGGTGCGCGCGGCCTCTTCCGCCTCGAGGCTCGAGATGACGTGACGGTAGTGGCGACTCGTCTTGAGCAGCTCGGTGTGGGTGCCGACGGCAGTGACCCGGCCCGCTTCGAGCAGCGCCACGCGGTCGGCGAGCGCCACGGTCGACGGACGGTGGGCCACGATCATCGCCGTGGTGTCGGCGAGCACGTGACGCAGAGCCTCTTCGACGAGCGCCTCGGTGTCGACGTCGAGTGCCGAGAGCGGGTCGTCGAGAACCAGCACCTTCGGGTTGGCCGCGACGGCTCGGGCGAGCGCCAGACGCTGACGCTGACCGCCCGAGAGGCTGAGCCCCTCCTCACCGATGACCGTCTCGACACCGTCGGGAAGAGAGTCCACGAACGCCGCCTGGGCGACGTCGAGCGCCTCGCGCAGCACACGCTCGGCCTCGTCGCTGTGCACGTCGAGGTCCGCTCGTCCGAGGAGCACGTTCTCGCGCACGGTCGCCGAGAACAGCGTCGCGTCTTCGAAGGCCATGGCGATGTGCTGGCGCAACTCGGCGAGCGGGAGGTCGCGCACGTCGACCCCGTCGAGCGTGACGCGGCCGCCGGTCACGTCGTACAGACGCGTCGGCAGCGTGGTCAGCGTGGTCTTGCCGCTGCCGGTGAGGCCGACGAGCGCCATGGTCTCGCCAGGGCGCAGCACCAGGTCGATGCCGTCGAGCAGGTCGCGCTCGTGCGCTCCCGCATCCTGGTAGCGGAAGTGCGCGCCCTCGAATGCGAGCTCGCCCCGGGGCTCCGCGATGTGCACGGGGTTCTCGGGATCGGTGATCGAGTTGGTCTCCGAGTAGATGTCGAACACGCGGTCTGTCGCCGTGCGCGCGTCGAGCATGAACGAGAACAGGAAACCGATCGACTCGATCGGCCACCGCAGCACGACGGCCATCGCGAAGAACGCGAACAGCTGCGCCTGATCGATCTCGCCCTGCGAGATCAGCCAGATACCGGACATCAGGCTCAGGCCGAAGGCGATCTGCGGCATGAGGTCGAGCCAGAACCAGATCGACGCGATCGCGCCGGCTTTGCTCATCTCGGTCTCGCGCAGTGTCTCGGCCTGGCGGCTGAAGCGGCTGAGCGCGTGCTTGCCGCGGCCGAACGCCTTGAGCACGCGGATGCCGTGCACGCTCTCCTCGACGCTGGTGGCGAGGTCACCCGCCTGGTCCTGGCTGCGACGCGTGAGCGCGCCGTAGCGCTTCTCGAACAGGTATCCGCGGATCCACAGCGGGATCGCGGTCACGATGAAGATGACACCCAGCAGCCAGTGCCAGCGGAACAGCAGCACCGAGCCGATCACGATCGTGAGGATGTTGACCACCAGCAGCACGAGCCCGAACGCCAGCCACCGGCGGATGAGGCCGATGTCCTGCATCATGCGGCTCAACAGCTGACCCGACTGCCAGCGGTCGTGGAACGAGACCGGGAGGGTCTGCAGGCGTGAGTAGAGCTCGGTGCGCATCTTGTACTCGACCTGCGTCGCGGGGTTGAGCACGAACTGACGGCGCAGCCACACCATCAGGGCCTCACCGAGCGCGAGGCCGAAGACGGCGAGGGCACCCCAGGCGATGCCCTCGAGGGCACCGGCCTGAACCGGTCCGCGGATGATCTGTTCGAGCACGATCGGGATCATCAGGGCGATGATCGCCGCGACCAGGGCACTCGCGGCGCCGCCGGCGAGCCTCCAGATGACCGGCTTGACGAAGGGCTTCAGGCGCCACAGTGCGGCGGGAGTGGAGAGAGCGGAGGACGGTGAGGCGTTCTGCGATGAAGGCGAGGAAGACATGTCTCTCAGACGAGTTTCGTATGGGGAAGCGGTTGCTGAAGGGGGCGGACGCGCGAAAGGACTCTCGGAGTCCTGCGTCCGGTGCAGTCGTGCGTGCGGAAAGAGCTCTAGCGGAGCGGGCGCACCGGGGTCGAGCCGAGAGCGGCGATCTGCACAGCGGCGATCGATGTCATGGTGTCCTCCTCAGGGGCTCGGCTGTGTCGTCCGGTCGGTGCGACAGCCCACCAGCCTATTCCTGTGAACCAGCTGACCGCAAGAGAGATTCCCGATTCAGCGAACTCCTGCCTCGCGCGCCAGGAGACTCGCCTTCACCTCGAGGCCCCAGGCGAAGCCGCCGAGCGTGCCGTCACTGCGCAGCACGCGGTGGCAGGGAACGAACAGTGCCGGGGCGTTACGCGCGCAGATCGATGCCGCGGCACGGACCGCGCGGGGGTTGCCGAGACGTGCGGCGAACGACGTGTACGTCAGCGGCTCCCCCGGTTCGATCTCGCGCAGCGCCGCCCACCCGGCCAGTTGCAGGGGCGTGCCGGTCTGCGCCACCGCGACCGTGTCGATCGCCGACAGATCGCCCTCGTAGAAGGCACGCACCGCGACGGCCGCCTCGGTCTCGCTCTCGCTGACCTCCGCCGGCCGCGCGGCCGCCGAGAGACGACCGGCGATCGCCGCCTGGTCGCTGGTCCACCCGGACGAGAGCACGCGCTGCCGGTCGTCGGCGAGGATCGTGAAGGGGCCGTCGGGGGTGTCGATTGTCTGGATGAGAGCGGTCATGACTTCTCCTTCGAAACGGCAGTCGCGACAGCGGTCGCGCTCGTGGTGGTGGATGCTCGTGTCGGTCGCGGCGGCGCCGCCCGCCAGAGGTGGGCGCTGAGGTAACTGCGCCACGGCGCCGCACGCTCGGCCCAGGCCACCAGCGGTGCCGGATCGCTGGGAAGGCCGGACGCCGCGGCGCCCGCCCGCAGCGCGACGTCACCGGGGAGCAGGATGTCGGGGTCGCCGAGCACGCGCATCCGCACGTAGTCGGCCGTCCAGGGGCCGATGCCGGGCATCGCGAGGAGGGCCGCGCGCTGCTCGACCCCGTCGTCTCCGACGGTGAGCGGCAGAGAGCCGTCGCAGAGCGCGGATGCTGCTCCGACGATCGCGCGGATGCGGGCGCCGGGCCCTCGGAGCACCTCTGCGCCGCGCTCGGCGATCGCAGACATCGTGGGGAAGAGCAGACCGTGCTCGGTCCGCTCCCCCAGTGCGTCGGTGAGCGCCGAGAGCGCGGTGCGCGCGGCCACGACCGTGATCTGCTGGCCGATCATCGCGCGGATCAGCATCTCGTGCGGATCGGCTGCCCCCGGCACGCGGATGCCGGGCGTGCGGGCGACGAGTGGAGCGATCTCGGGGTGCGCGCTCAGCGCCTGATCGACGGCGAGGGGGTCGGCGTCGAGGTCGAAGATGCGCCGTGCGGTCGAGACGAGCGGGGCGAGGTCTCCGAGCTGTGTCACCCGTGCGCGCAGGTGGAGGCGCGCGGATGCATCCTGACTCACCTCGAACCAGGCGGGGCCTCCCGCCATCCGCAGGTGCCGCGAGAACGACGTGTCGGTGACCTCTTCGACTCCGGTCACGGCGCGGGCAGACATCCACTGGAAGATTCCGGATGCGTCGAGCGGGCCGCGATACGGCAGGACGAGGTCGATCGATCCGGGGACAGCGGATGCCGGCATCCGCCGTCGGGCCCTGAGCTCACCCGGCGTGAGCCCGAACACCTCGCGGATCGTGTCGTTGCACTGCCGGATGCTCGCGAAGCCGGCCGAGAAGGCGACATCGGAGACGGGCATCTCGGTGCCGACGAGCAGCATCCGCGCGGTATGCGCTCGGTGCGCCCTGGCAAGGGCGAGAGGGCCGGCTCCGAGCTCGGTCGACAGCAGTCGGGTGAGGTGGCGCGTGGAGTATCCGAGGCGCTGGGCGAGCCCCGACACCCCCTCGCGCTCGACCACACCCGAGGCGATCAGCCGCATCGCCCGCGCGGCGACGTCGCTGCGAAGATCCCACGCCGGCGACCCGGGAGCAGCCTCCGGAAGACACCGCTTGCACGCGCGATACCCCGCCTCGTGGGCCGCGGCGCTGGTCGGATAGAACGTGACGTTCTGGGGCTTGGGCGTGCGCGCGGGGCAGCTCGGACGGCAGTAGATGCCGGTGGAGCGCACAGCCGTCACGAACTGGCCGTCGAAGCGGGTGTCGCGCGCACTGATCGCGCGATACCGCTCGTCGAAGTCGGTCACGGGGAAGCTCATGCCTCCACTCTGTCACGCGCCTCCGACACCGACTGGCGGAAATCGGACATCGCGGTGGAGCCGCAGGAACCGGTGCGCGGGCTCTGATCGGACGACGAGACCCCCTCCCGCTGAACACAGCAGAAGGGGGTCTCGTCGGTGATCGGCTCGGGATCGAGCGCGGCTCAGTGGAAGAAGTGACGCTCTCCGGTGAAGAACATCGTGACGCCGGCCTTGCGCGCGGCATCCACGACCTCTTCATCGCGCACCGATCCGCCAGGCTGCACGATCGCGGTGACGCCCGCATCGATGAGCACCTGGGCGCCGTCGGCGAAGGGGAAGAACGCGTCGGACGATGCGACGGATCCTGCGGCCCGGTCGCCGGCGCGCTCGACCGCGAGGCGGCACGAGTCGACACGATTGACCTGGCCCATGCCGACGCCGACCGTGGCGTTGTCCTTCGCGAGGACGATCGCGTTCGACTTCACGGCGCGGCAGGCCTTCCACGCGAAGATGAGGTTCTCCATCTCCTCGTCGCTCGGACGCTCACCCGAGACGAGCTCCCAGTTCTTCGCGACCGACACGATGTCGTCGGGGAACCGGTCGGCGTCCTGCAGCAGCAGGCCGCCCGAGACCAGACGCACGTCCATGCGCTCCTGCTGCCAGTCCTCGGGGAGCTGCAGCAGACGCAGGTTCTTCTTCGCCTTGAAGACCTCGAGAGCGGCCGGCTCGAACGACGGCGCGACGATGACCTCGGTGAAGATGTCCTTGAGGTTCTCGGCCATCTTGAGCGTCACGGTGCCGTTCGCGGCGATCACTCCGCCGTACGCCGACACCGGGTCGCACTCGTGGGCGCGGATGTGCGCGCTCGCGATCGGGTCGAGGGCGTTGGGTGCGGTGGTCGCGATACCGCACGGGTTCGCGTGCTTGATGATCGCCACTGCGGGCTTCACCATGTCGTAGGCGGCGCGCAGCGCGGCATCCGCATCGACGTAGTTGTTGTACGACATCTCCTTGCCCTGCAGCTGCGTGGCCTGGGCGATGCCGTGACCACCGACGCGCGTGTAGATCGCGCCGCGCTGGTGCGAGTTCTCGCCGTAGCGCAGCGTCGCGAGGCGCTCGGCCTGGATCGTGAGGTGCGTGGGCAGGTCTTCGCCGTCGCCCAGCGTGCCCTCGGCGAACCACGCGGCGACCGCCGTGTCGTAGGCGGCCGTGTGCGCGAAGGCGCGTGCGGCGAGCTCGCGGCGCTGCGTCAGGGTCGTGCCGCCGTTCTCGATCGCGGTGATGATGCCCTGGTACGACTGGGGCGAGACGACGATCGCGACGTTCGCGTGGTTCTTCGCCGCGGCACGCACCATGGCGGGGCCGCCGATGTCGATCTGCTCGACGACGTCGTCACCCTCGGCACCCGAGGCGACCGTCTCGACGAACGGGTAGAGGTTCACGACGACGAGCTCGAACGGCTCGATGTCGAGGTCGGCGAGCTGACGCTCGTGGTCCTCGAGGCGGAGGTCGGCGAGCAGACCGCCGTGGATCTTCGGGTGCAGCGTCTTGACGCGGCCGTCGAGCATCTCGGCGACACCGGTGACGGCGGCGACGTCGGTGACCTCGTATCCGGCCTCGCGGATCGTGGATGCGGTCGAGCCGGTCGAGACGATCTGCACACCCGCCTCGGAGAGGGACTTCGCGAGCACGAGCAGATCGGTCTTGTCGCTGACCGAGACGAGTGCGCGACGCACCGGGACGGTGTCGCGATCGCGGTACAGCGAGTGGTCGTGGCGGGGGCCGGCCATGATGGGCTCCTTCGTGCGAGGGTGGCGTGCGTGGATCGGGTCAGGGTGCGGACGACAGAGAGAGCTCGCCGGTCGCGATGCGGCGCACCACGTCGATGAGCAGTCGGCGTTCGACGGGCTTGATGCGCTCGTGCAGGCTGTGCTCTGTGTCTCCGTCGAGGACCTGCACGCGCTCCTGCGCCAGGATCGGCCCGGTGTCGACGCCGTCGTCGACGACGATCACACTGGCACCGGTCTCGGAGACACCCGCGGCGAGCGCATCGCGCACGCCATGGGCTCCGGGGAACTCCGGCAGGTACGCGGGATGCGTGTTGATCAGGCGGGGCGCGAGTTCCGCGACGAGTCCGGCGGGGAGCAGACGCATCAGGCCGCTGAGCACGACGAGGTCGGCATTCCAGACGGCGAGCTGACGTCCGAGCTCTTCACCCCACGACTCGCGCGACTCGTGCTCATGCCACGGAACCGTGAAGCTCGGGATGCCGAACTCCTCGGCGTGAGCGAGGCCGTCGGCTTCGCGATCGGCACCGACGACCACCACCCGCGCAGGAAAATCGGGGTGACGAGCGGCCTCGAGGAGGGCGCGAAGGTTCGAGCCGGTGCCCGAGATGAGAACGGCGACCGTGAGCACGCGCCCAGTCTACCGGGGCCGCAGCGGCGCCCCGACCCGCATGTCAGCGGAGCGGATCGCCGGGGTCCCGCGTCGGGAGCCGGAAGCCGCCGTCGTCTCCGAGAGGGGCGGTGTCGAAGGCGGAGGGTGTCGCCGGCCACGTCGTCGCGGCGGGCACACGATCGCCCCGGGCGTCGACGGAGAGCTCGGATGCGGTCATCTCGGCGACCCATCGATCGGTGCGCTCTTCGGCGAGCTCGTCACGGTGCCGAGGCGACAGCAGCAGGATCGCCGCACCGAGCAGCACCTCGCCGCCCAAGGAGAGCGCGAACGGGAGCACAGCGGGTCCGGCCTCGGCCAGACGGCCGGGGCCCATCGATCCGCCGCCGAGCAGTGCCGCAAGGGCGGCGACCGCGGCCGTCAGAAGGCCGATCCCCGCGGCGATCGCCGCACGAGGCCCCGTGCCGAGGGGCGTACCCTCCCACACGAGGCGGGAGCGCACGGCCCAGCCTGCGAACGCGCCGGCTCCGATCGGCAGGATGATCACGATCAGCATCCAGATAGAAGCGCTCTCGGGCAGCAGGCCGAGCACCGGGATCCCCGGGACCACGCCGAGCTGCGTGCCGGCAGGAGAGACGGCGGTGCCGACGCCGACGGCGAATCCGGGGCCGGCGAGCCAGGATGCCGCCCAGACGATGATCGTCGGCAGATAGGCGAGGTGCCCGAGCGTGATGACACCGGCCCCGAGGGCGTCGACGCGCGCGGCCTGGAACAGGGCGACCACCTCGCCGCCGCGGAACAGGGTCATGACGGCCACGGCGAGAGCCGAGACGGCGGTCACTCCGACGACGGCGAACGCCGCCCCGCGCACGGCGGCGCTCGGCACAGGACCCCAGTCGCCCCACGAGTCGACGACGTCGTGCACCCGATCGAGGAACCCGCCGTCGCCGTCCTCCCACGCGATGCGCACGGCACCGCAGACGGCGCCGACCAGGTAGACGGCGGTCGGCAGGAGGATGGCCGGCACGAGGGCGGTCTGAGCCGCCGAGAGGTCCGACGTCAGCGCCACGCCGGTCGCGATCACGCCGAAGGCGAGCGCACCCGAGAGCGCACCGAGCATCCATGCGCCCGCGCGTGCCGCGCGTGCACCGGAGCGTGCCGCGAAGAGCAGGGTGAACAGCAGGAACGCGAGCGGAGTCACGGAGAGCGTGAAGGCGGCCGCGTCCGGGGCGATGCCCGCGGCTCGGAGCACCCCGGTCGTGATGTCGACGTCGACGGGCACACCGTGGCCGAACTGCCACAGCGTCCCGGTGAGGGGCCAGAGGGCTCCCCAGTCCGCCGTCGCGCCGAAGGCGAGCGTCCACAGCAGCGTCAACGGGGCCAGGAGTACGACGAGGCCCACCGCCGCAGCGATGGCGGCGTCGAAGGCGGCGAGGAGCGCGACGAGGAGGCGTTGCATATCGAATCGAGACTACGACGAGAAGCCTGTGGACGCCTGGGGGCGCGCGCGGTGCGAGCGACACGATATCGTCTCCTGCGGAGGTTTCCCGATGACAACTGCCCCGTCCCCCACCACGTCCAAGGCCGAACCCACGAGTTCCTTGGACCGCTTCTTCGAGATCAGCAAGCGCGGATCCACGATCGGCACCGAGATCCGAGGGGGTCTGGTGACCTTCGTCACGATGGCCTACATCGTGATCCTCAACCCGATCATCCTGTCGACGCCCGACGTCGACGGCAACACCCTCGCCGGCACCGCCGTGGCCGCCGCCACCGCGCTGACCGCCGGTGTGATGACGATCCTGTTCGGTCTGATCACCCGCCTGCCGTTCGCCTTCGCCGCAGGCCTCGGCATCAACGCATTCATCGCATTCTCGGTGGTCGGCACGGTGACCTGGCCCGAGGCCATGGCCCTCGTGATGATCAACGGTGTGATCATCGTCCTCCTCGCGGCCACCGGGCTGCGGAAGATGATCTTCGACGCCGTGCCCGTGCAGCTCAAGCTGGCGATCACCGTCGGCATCGGCCTGTTCATCGCCTTCATCGGCTTCGTGAACGCCGGCTTCGTCACCGCCACCGGCAACGCGTCGCCGCCCGTCGACCTCGGCATCGGCGGCTCGGTCGCCTCGATCCCCACCCTGCTCTTCGTGATCACCCTTCTGCTCGGCGGAGTGCTCACCGCGCTGCGCGTGAAGGGCGCGATCCTCATCGCTCTCGTCGGCGGAACCGTGCTCGGCGCGATCGCGAACCTGATCTGGCCGTTCGGTCTCGACTTCGGCTTCACCGGCGCGATCGTCGGGCTTCCCGATCTCAGCCTCATCGGTCAGGTCGACTTCGGATTCGACCTGCAGAAGGTCAGCGTCGTCGCCCTCGTGATGTTCGTCTTCACCCTGCTGTTCTCGAACTTCTTCGACGCGATGGGCACCATGACGGGCCTGGCGAAGGAGGCCGACCTGGCCGACGAGAAGGGCGACTTCCCCCGCATCAAGTCGGCCCTGATCGTCGAGGGCATCGGCGCGATCGCCGGTGGTGGCACCTCATCGTCGTCGGCGACCGTGTTCGTCGAGTCCGGCGCCGGCATCGGCGAGGGCGCGCGCACGGGCTTCGCGACCGTCATCACGGGTGCCATGTTCCTCGTCGCGATGTTCTTCACGCCGCTCACCTCGCTCGTCCCGGGTGCTGTCGCAGCCGCCGCTCTCGTGCTGGTCGGTGCGCTCATGCTCGCGCAGATCAAGAACATCGATCTGAGCGACTTCCGTGTGCTGCTGCCGGTGTTCCTCACCGCCACCGTCATGCCGATGACCTACTCGATCGCCAACGGCATCGGGGCGGGCTTCATCAGCTGGATCGTCGTGAACGCGTTCTCCGGACGCGCCAAGACCATCCACCCGCTGCTCTGGGCGGTCGGTGTCGGCTTCGTGATCTTCTTCGCCCGCGGGCCGATCGAAGCGCTGTTCGGCGTCGCCTGAGCGACGACCAGACGACAGAGGGGCGGATGCGAGCTGCATCCGCCCCTCTGTCGTGTGCGGGACCCGTGGCGCCGCCCCTCGCGCAGTGCTAGACCGGAAGCACCCGAGGAGAGCAGGCACCGATGTCCGCGTCCACTGTCGCAGGCCGATACGTCACCGACGGCGGCCTCGAGACCGATCTGATCTTCCACCACGGCATCGATCTTCCCGACTTCGCCGCTTTCGTGCTGGTCGATCAGGATGACGGCCGCAGACTTCTGCGGGAGTACTACCGCCGGTACGTCGACATCGCCCGGGCGCACGATGCTCCGCTGCGCCTCGAGACGCCCACCTGGCGAGCCAGCGCCGACTGGGGCGCTCGGCTCGGGTACGACGCCGATGCGCTGCGCCGGGTCAACGTCGAGGCGGTGAGGCTGCTGCAGCAGATCGCTGATGAATCCGGTCTGCCTGCGGTGCGGATCGTGGGCCTGCTCGGCCCTCGGGGCGACGGCTACCGTTCGGGCGCGTGGGACCCCGCGACGGGGCCCGACGACGCCTACCGTTACCACCGCGCCCAGGTGCGGGCTCTCGCTGAGGCGGGAGTGGATGTGATCGCGGCGTACACCCTCAACGACGCGGCGGAGGCGCGCGGTGTCGTCCGCGCCGCGCGTGAGGCCGGCGTGGAGGTCGAGATCTCGTTCACGGTCGAGACCGACGGGCTGCTCGCGTCGGGTCGCACTCTCGCCGACACGATCGCGGAGGTCGATGCGACGGACGCCCCGGAGGCCTACTTCCTCAACTGCGCCCATCCCGACCACTTCGATCGTGCGGTGGATGCCGAGACGGCTCGGCGGATCGTCGGCATCCGCCCCAACGCCTCCCGCCTGTCGCACGCAGAGCTCGACGAGTCCGAGACCCTCGACGACGGCGACCCGGTCGAGCTGGCCGAGCGTGTGGCCGCGCTCTTCGAGCGGATGCCGTCGGTGCGGGTCATCGGAGGATGCTGCGGGACGGACTCACGGCACGTCGCGGCGATGTGGGAGCGACTCGGCGAGAACTCCGGCCGGGCATGAAAGAAGGCCCCGGAGTGGAGTCCAGGGCCTTCTCTTCGAGTATAGCGCTTAGAGCGACTCGACGATCTCACGCATCAGAGCGGCGGTCTCGGACGGCGTCTTGCCGACCTTGACACCGGCGGCCTCGAGGGCCTCCTTCTTCGCCTGAGCGGTACCGGCGGAGCCGGAGACGATCGCACCGGCGTGACCCATGGTCTTGCCTTCGGGAGCCGTGAAGCCCGCGACGTAGCCGACGACCGGCTTGGTGACGTGCGCCTTGATGTAGTCGGCCGCGCGCTCCTCGGCGTCGCCGCCGATCTCACCGATCATCACGATCGCCTTGGTCTCGGGGTCGGCCTCGAACGCGGCGAGCGCGTCGATGTGCGTCGTGCCGATGACGGGGTCGCCGCCGATGCCGATGGCGGTCGAGAAGCCCAGGTCGCGCAGCTCGAACATCATCTGGTACGTCAGGGTGCCCGACTTCGACACGAGGCCGATCGGGCCCTTGCCCGTGATGTTCGCCGGCGTGATGCCGACGAGCGCCTCACCGGGGGTGATGATGCCGGGGCAGTTCGGTCCGATGATGCGGGTCGTGTTGCCCTTGCTCTGCGCGTAGGCCCATGCCTCGGCCGAGTCGCCCACGGGGACGCCCTCCGTGATGACGACGAGCAGCGGGATCTCGGCGTCGATGGCCTCGATCATCGCGTCCTTCGTGAACGCGCCCGGCACGAAGGCGATCGACACGTCTGCGCCGGTCTCCTTCATGGCCTCGGCGACCGAGGCGAAGACGGGGAGCTCGACGGCGTTGCCGTCCTTGTCGGTGTGCGAGACCGTGGTGCCGGCCTTGCGGGCGTTCACGCCACCGACGACCTGGGTGCCGGCCTTCAGCATGAGTGCCGTGTGCTTGGTGCCCTCGCCGCCGGTGATGCCCTGGACGATGACCTTGGAGTCCTTGTTGAGGTAGATCGACATTTCTCTAGTCCTTGTGTCTCTCTGCGATCAGGCGTTGGCGAGTTCGGCGGCCTTGTCGGCGCCCTCGTCCATGGTGCTGGCGAGCGTGACGAGCGGGTGCGCGTACTCGGCGAGGATCGCGCGACCCTCGTCGACGCGGTTGCCGTCGAGGCGCACGACGAGCGGCTTGGAGGCCGCGCTGCCGAGGGTCTCGAGAGCGCCCTTGATTCCGTTGGCGACGGCGTCGCACGCCGTGATGCCGCCGAAGACGTTGACGAACACGCTCTTGACCTGCGGGTCGCCGAGGATGACGTCGAGGCCTGCGGCCATGACCTCAGCCGAGGCGCCGCCGCCGATGTCGAGGAAGTTGGCGGGCTTGACGCCGTTGTGGTTCTCACCGGCGTAGGCGACGACGTCGAGCGTCGACATGACGAGTCCTGCACCGTTGCCGATGATTCCGACCTCGCCGTCGAGCTTGACGTAGTTCAGGCCGCTCTTCTTGGCCTTGGCCTCGAGCGGGTCGGCTGCGTCCTTGTCTTCGAGCGCCTCGTGCTCCGGGTGACGGATCTCGGAGGCGTTGTCGTCGAGCGTGACCTTGCCGTCGAGGGCGATGATGTCGCCGTCTTCGGTGCGGACCAGCGGGTTGACCTCGACGAGAGTCGCGTCCTCGCCCTTGTAGACGTCGAAGAGCTTGACGAAGACGTCGGAGACCTTCTCGATCAGGTCTTCGGGGAAGTTGGCGGCGCGAGCGATCTCGACCGCCTTCTGCTTGTCGATACCCGTCAGCGGGTTGACCTCGACGCGCGCGAGCGCCTCGGGACGCTCGACCGCGAGCTCTTCGATCTCCATGCCGCCCTCGACCGAGCAGAGGCTCAGGTAAGAACGGTTGGCACGATCGAGCAGCACGGAGAAGTAGAACTCCTCGGCGATGCGCGCACCCTGCGCGACCATGACGCGCTTGACGATGTGGCCCTTGATGTCGAGACCGAGGATCGCCTTCGCGGCCTCGTAAGCCTCTTCGGGGGTCTTCGCGACCTTGACGCCGCCGGCCTTGCCACGACCACCGGTCTTGACCTGGGCCTTGACGACGACGACGCCGCCGATCTTCTCAGCGGCTGCCTTCACCTCCTCAGGGGTGTCGGCGACGATGCCGGCGAGGACCGGCACTCCGTACTTCTCGAAAACGTCTCGTGCCTGGTACTCGTACAGATCCACTGTGGTTCCTTCACTGGGCTGCTGTCTGGTAATTCTCTCGATGTCGAGACATCGACCAGTCGCCCAGCCTACTACCTCGAACTGAAAGCTCCCGGCGGCCCCAAGGCCGCCGGGAGCGCATATCGGTATGGCGACGGGGTCAGCCGAGCATGTCGCGACTGCCCGTCGCGACACCACGTCCGCGTCTTCTGCGGATGACGAGGATGAGCGTCACCGCCACGACGACCACGACCGCCCCACCACCTGCGAGCGCCCACGGCAGCACTCCCGGCCCGGCGTTGGCCTGCGCATTCGGCGCCTCGGATGCAGACGGCTCCGGCGCCGAATAGACCTCGTCGAACGTCGGCGACTGGCCGTCGGTGAACAGGGGATTCTCGTCCGGATACTGCGCTGGGTCCTCCTGCACCAACCGGGTCGCATTCGCGATCCCGTGGCCGAAGGTTCTGGTCCATTCGAGCTCATGCGGGGTCGATCCCGTGTTCCGGATCAGCGACTGCAGGAGCTGGGATGCGGTGGCGTCCGGCCACTTCTCTTTCGCGAGCGCCAGTAGCCCAGCGACGATGGGGGTGGCGGCAGAATTCCCCGACCATGTCGACATCCCCCAGGTCCTGTCCCATCCGAGTCCCGCCAGGTCGACCCCCGGAGCGACGATGTCGACGTCGTCGTTCGTCATGGGTGAGCCGTCGCGTCGTGTGGCCGCGTGCGCCATGGCGTCCACTGAAGCGACGTTCACGACGCCGTTGACTTCGCCGAGCTCGCCCTCCCACACGGAGTCGGCGTTCGGCAGGCCGGCCACGACCAGCACGCCCCCTCGCAAGGCCTCGGCCACAGCGTCGGCGGCAGGCTGGGACAGTTCATCCGCCAGACGCGTGTTTCCTCCGGACATCGAGACGATGTCAGCCCCCTCGGCGATCGCGTCGGCGACCGCAGCCGGGAAGGCGTTGCCGTCGCAGGAAGCCTGGAGCGCACCGTAGTAAAGGATCCGCGCACCGGGGGCGATTCCGACCGGGCCGCTGCCGCTGTCGGACGACCCGTTCCCGACGATCAGCGACGTGACGGAAGTACCGTGGCTCGACGCCTCGAACGCCGTCGGCACCGATGCGACCGGATCAGGGCACTGCGCAAGCTGCCGCACCTCGATGTCAGCGCCCCGAAGTGTTGCGACATCCGGGCTGATGCCAGCGTCGAGCACAGCGATCGTCACGCCCTCCCCCGTGATCCCGGCATCATGGATCGCCTGGATCTTCATCGCATCCACGTACCAGAGCGGACCCCCAGCCGAGAAGTCCTGCGCTACCGCCGCACTCGGCACCAGCACGACTCCCAGCACACACACCACCGCGGCAACCCGAGCAGTCCATCTACGCAACATCATCGCCAACCACTTCCCTACGTCCACGTCTTCCGCGAAGGACGACGATCAGAGTCACCGCCACGACGACCACGACGACCCCACCACCTGCAAGCAACCACGGCAGCACTTGCGGCCCGGCGCCGGCCTGCGCCTCCGGCATCTCGGATGCAGACGGCTCCGGCGCCGAGTAGACCTCGTCGAGTGTCGGCGCCTGTCCATCGGTGAACAGGGGGTTCTCGTCCGGATACTGCGCCGGGTCCTCCTCCAGCAGGCGGGTCGCGTTCACCGTCCCGTGGCCGAACGTGTTCGACCACTGCAGCTCATGAGGAGCAGACCCCGTGTTGCGGATCAAGGACTGCAGGAGCTGTGATGCGGTCGCGTCCGGCCATTTCTCCTTCGCCAGCGCGAGGAGCCCAGCGACGATGGGCGTGGCTGCGGAGTTGCCGGACCATGTGGACATCCCCCACGTTCGATCCCAACCCACGCCAGCAACGTCGACCCCCGGGGCCACGACATCGACGTCGTCGTTCATCATGTCCGAGCCGTCCCGTGCCTTAGCCGCCTGAGCAGTGGCATCCACGGAGGCCACGTTCACCACGCCGTTGATCTTCCCGAGCTCTCCTTCCCACACCGAGTCCACGTTGGGGAGACTCGCCACCACAAGGACGCCAGCTCGCAGCGCGGCTGCTACACCGTCGGCGGATTCCTGCGAGAGCTCTTCGACCAGTCGCCCGTTACCGCCGGACATGGTCACGATGTCTGCTCCCTGAGCGACCGCGTCGTCGAGCGCTGCCGGGAACGGATTTCCCTCGCATCCCTCCTGAAGCGAGCCGTAGTAGAGGATGCGGGCTCCAGGCGCGATTCCGACGGGCCCCTCCCCGCTGTCAGAAGTGCCATTCCCGACGATCAGCGACGCGACCGACGTGCCGTGCCGGAGTGCTTCGAAGTCCGATGCCGCCGCCGCGAGTGGATCCGGGCAGGCGTCGAGCTGCCGCACTTCTACCTCGGCCCCCTGAAGGTTCGCGATCTCCGGGTTGAGTGCGCCGTCGAACACCGCGATCGTCACGCCCTCCCCCGTGATCCCGGCGTCATGGATCGCCTGAATCTTCATCGCATCCATGTACCAGAGCGGCCCACCGCCCGAGAAGTCCTGCGCCGCCGCCGCACTCGGCACCAGCACGACTCCCAGCACACACACCACCGCGGCAACCCGAGCAGTCCATCTACGCAGCACCATCGTCATTCATCCCCCCTGGACGCATACCCGCTCATCGTAGACGCAACGTCGGCGGTGCTCGAAGCCGAGGTCTAGGCTCGTCCCATGCACGAATCCGCAGAACTGCGCACCGGCGTCGTGGCCGCTGCACTCGAGCTCTTCGCATCACAGGGCTTCGACCAGACCTCCGTCGAGCAGATCGCGAAGGCCGCGGGGGTCTCGCGTTCGACATTCTTCCGCCAGTTCGGCGGCAAAGAGGATGTCGTCTTCGCCGACCACGAGGTGCTGCTCGAGCAGCTGCGGTCATTCCTCGCCGAGGGGCACGACGATCCCTGGGGTGCAGTGTGCGCGGCATCTGAGTCGGTCTTCGCCCACTTCGCGCACGACCCGGAGCTCGCGCGTCGCCGCTATCAGATCGTCCGCCAGGTGCCCGTGCTCCGTGAGCGCGAGATCATCACCGTGTTCCGCTACGAGCGGCTGTTCGACGACTACCTGCGCAGTTCGCTTCCCGGCATCGATCCTCTGGATGCGGTCGGATTCTCCGCCCTCGTCACCGCCGTGCACAACCACGTTCTGCGCCAGCTGCTGCGCGGCAAGAAGAAGGTGCCGCTCTCGACGCTGCAGACGGCCCTCGCCGATGTCCGCCGCCGATACGGCGTGCCCTCCGAAGCAGTCGCCGAGGCGCCGGACGATGTCGTCGTCGCGGTGTTCCCCCGTTCGATGCCGATCGCCGAGGTCACCCGGCGCCTGCGCACGCAACTCGACTGATTCGCCACCCGACCGAGGCGCAACCCGCCTGACTCGCAGGTCCTCTGACCGCGCGCGGGCTTCGTCGCATCCGGAGTCGTGGAACCGAGTATCGAGGAGTACGATACTTGGTGCCACGAAGGAGTCACCATGAGCACCGCAGCCTCCCCCTTCCCCGGCGAGCGCGTCTCGTCGTACGACGTCACCGGACGACAGGACAGCGACTACTACGCCGTCTTCGCCGACATCCCCGACGCCGACCGCTCGGCCTGGGACCGCGCGAAGGCGTACATCGACGAGGTCGGGCCGCAGATGGCGGATGCCTGGGATCGCGCCGAGTACCCTCTCGACGCCGCCCGCCGCATGGGCGAGATGGATCTCGTCGTCGACGGCATCGAGCATCCGTCGCTGACCCGACTCTCTCCCCTCGCCGCCGGCCTCGTGAACATGGAGATCTCGCGCGGCGACGGGTCGCTCGGCACCGTGCTCGCCGTGCAGGGCGGTCTGGCGCTGCGCACCCTCGCGCTCTTCGGTTCGGATGAGCAGCAGGAGAAGTGGCTGACCGCTCTCGCCGACGGCTCGGTCTTCGGCTCCTTCGCCCTCACCGAGCCCGACCATGGGTCGGATTCCGTCTCGCTCGAGACGGTGGCCAGGCGCGACGGCGACGAATGGGTCATCCGTGGCGCGAAGAAGTGGATCGGCAACGGCGCCTCCGGCGGCATCACCTTCGTGTGGGCGCGCGTCGACGACGAGACCGCGGCAGAGCACGGCGCCGTGCGCTGCTTCCTCGTCGAGCAGGAGACACCCGGATACACGGGGACGCCGATCCGCGGCAAGGCGTCGCTGCGCGCCATCCACCAGGCGCACATCGTCTTCGACGACGTGCGCGTGCCGCTGAACTCCGTACTGCCGAGGACGAAGAGCTTCAAGGACGCCTCGATCGTGCTCTATGCGACCCGCTCGGGCGTGGCCTGGTCCGCGCTCGGTCACGCGACCGCCTGCTACGAGGCCGCCCTCGCCTACTCGAAGGAGCGCATCCAGTTCGGCAAGCCGCTGGCGAAGTTCCAGATGGTGCAGGAGCGGCTCACGCACATGCTCGAGGACCTCACCGCGATGCAGCTCTACTGCCGCCGCCTCGCCGACCTCGAGACCGCGGGCGAGCTCCGGCCCACGCAGGCATCGCTGGCGAAGTTCCACAACACGCGTGCCGCACGGCGCGTGGCGTCCGTCGCCCGTGACCTGCTCGGAGGCAACGGCATCCTGCTCGAGAACGGCGTGATGCAGCACATGGCCGACATCGAGGCGATCCACACCTACGAGGGCACCGAGAGCGTGCAGGCCCTGCTGCTCGGACGCGACATCACCGGGATGAGCGCCTTCGCCTGACCGGCCGGGCGGGTACGACGATCAGTCGCAGCCGCAGCCGCCGGCGGGCGTCTTCACCATGAAGCAGACGTCGCACACGCCGTAGTCGCGCTCGACGAACTTCGGGGTCCGCTGCACCTTCGGCGCCGCGGCGACGCGCGGCGTGGTCGACCGCTTGGCCTTGACGGGCGCGATGGGGCGGAACTCGCTCGGGTGCGTCACGTAGAAGAACGGTGCGCGGCCCTCGCTCGGCTGCAGACGCAGGGGCGTCGAGCCGATGACGACGACCTCGTCTTCCGTGAAACCGTTGGTGTAGGTCTTGCCGATGTGCAGGGCCGCGCCCTCACCACGGCGGATCGCCTCGATGTAGCGGCCTCGGTCGATGTAGGAGGAGATGCGGACGGCATCCATGATCGCGGTGATGAACTCGTGGTTCTCGACGGCGATGCGGTGCGCGCGGAGCGCCTCCGCGAGGGTGCGATACGGACGGGAGTTGCCTGTGGGGGTCGGGCCCTGAACTTCATTCATCTCCTCAAGGATCTCACGCCCAGACATGGAAGACTGGCCGCATGGCACGCGCGACGATCATCGGTTCCGGCCCGAACGGCCTCGCCGCCGCCGTGGCCCTCTCTCGCGCCGGCTACGAGGTGCGCGTCCTCGAGGCGGCGAGCACCATCGGCGGCGGTGTGCGCACCGCCGAATCCACGCTCCCCGGCTTCCGACACGACGTCTGCGCGGCCGTGCATCCGGCAGCGCTGTCGTCGCCCTTCTTCCAGGCTTTCGGCCTCGCAGAGCGGATCGAGTGGATCACCCCCGACATCTCGTACGCGCATCCTCTCGACGACGGTCGTGCCGGCATCGCCTGGCGCGACATCGAGCGCACCGCCGCGGGCCTCGGCGTCGACGAGCAGGCGTGGCTCTCACTGCTGCGTCCGCTGAGCACCCACGTCGAGGGTGTCGTCGACTTCACGGGCAACCAGATGCTCCGTGTTCCCCGCGAGCCGATCACAGCGCTGCGCTTCGCACTGCGGATGCTCGACCAGGGCACGCCGCTCGCCAGGCGCTCGTTCCGCACCGACGAGGCTGCCGGTCTGATGTCGGGGGTCCTGGCCCACGCCAACACCCCTCTCCCCTCGCTCGCTGGGGCGGCGGCGGGTCTGCTGCTGGCCGCACAGGCGCACGCCGGCGGATGGATGTACCCGCGCGGCGGAGCCCAGCGAATCGCCGACAGCATGGTTGCCGACATCGAGGCGCACGGTGGGTCCGTCGAGTCCGGCGCGCACGTCACGGACCTGAGTGCGCTCGACTGGGGCGACCCCGCCCGTGGCGACCTGCTGCTGCTGAACACCTCGCCGCGTCTGGCCCTCACCCACCCCGACATCCCCGCCGGATACGCGCGAGCGATCCGCGGGTACCGCTACGGCCCGGCCGCCGCCAAGGTCGACTTCGCGCTCGACGGCCCCATCCCCTGGACGAACCCGGATGTCGCACAGTCGCCGACCGTGCACATCGGCGGAACCGCGGCCGAGGTCTGGGAGAGCGAGAATGCGGTCGCCCGTGGCCGGATCAGCGATCGGCCGTATGCGCTCACCGTGCAGCCGTCGGTCTTCGACCCCAGCAGGGCACCGGAGGGCAAAGCCGTGCTGTGGGCCTACATCCATGTGCCGCAGAACTCCGACCTCGACGCGACGGAGCTGATCACCCGTCAGGTCGAGCGGTTCGCCCCCGGATTCCGCGACCTGATCCTGGCGCACCACTCGGTACCCGCCTCGTCTCGCGAGGCGATCAACCCGTCGGAGATCGGCGGAGACATCCTCGGCGGCGCCTTCACGATCCCGCAGGCGCTGCGCAGGCCGGTGCTCGGCCCCGCGCCCTGGCGCACGCCGATGCGCGGCGTGTACCTCGCCTCGGCCTCGACGCCGCCCGGCCCCGGCGTGAACGGCATGGCAGGGTGGCACGCCGCACGCACCGCGTTGAAGGATGCGGGCACCCGCGTGACCCTCGACGACCTCTTCTCCTGACGAACGTTCGCGAGCGACACCCCCTTCTGCCGCAGCGCTGGCACCGCCAGGATGGACCCATGCGCTACGACATCCCCTCCCCCATGCTGGCGAAGGCGGCAGCATCCGTCCCCGACCCCGCGAAGACGACGGGCGGGCTGCTGTTCGAGCCGAAGTGGGACGGATTCCGCGGACTGATCTCGTGGGACGGCGAGACCGTCGAGATCGGATCGCGCGGGGCGAAGCCTCTGACCCGGTACTTTCCCGAGCTCGTCGAGGCGATCCCCAGAGTGCTGCCGGGACCCTGCCTGCTCGACGGCGAGATCGTGGTCGCCACCGGACCCGACGGCGCGCAGCGCCTCGACTGGGAGGCACTGAGCCAGCGCATCCACCCCGCCGCGTCACGGGTCGCCAAGCTCGCCGACGAGACCCCGGCGATGTTCATCGCGTTCGATCTGCTCGCCCTCGGCGACGAGGATCTACTGAGCGCCCCGTTCGCCGAGCGACGCGCGCGCCTCGAGTCGCTCATGGCCGATGTCGAGCATCCGCTGCACATCACCCGCACCACCCGCGACCGCGACGCCGCCGTGCGCTGGCTCGCGGAGTTCGAAGGAGCAGGGCTCGACGGCGTCGTCGCGAAGCCCCTCGATCAGCCGTACGCCCCGGGCAAGCGCACTCTCATCAAGATCAAGCACGCGCGCACCGCCGACGTCGTCGCCCTCGGCTACCGCATCCACAAGTCGGGCTCCGGCGTCGGTTCGCTGCTCGTCGGCCTGTACGACTCCGACGGCACGCTGCGGCAGGTCGGCGGCGTCGCGGCATGGAGCGACGCGCGGCGCAGGGAGCTCATCGACGAACTCGCGCCGCTCGTGGAACGCGACGACGACGGCGACGCTGTCACAGGCGAAGGTGAGCGCTCGCGTTTCAGTGGCTCGAAGGACGTGTCGTTCGTGCGGCTTCGCCCCGAGCTCGTGCTCGAGGTGCGCTACGACCAGCTCGAAGGAGCCCGTTTCCGCCACACCGTGCAGTTCGAGCGCTGGCGTCCCGACCGCGACGCGCGCTCGTGCACGTACGATCAGCTCGACACCGTCGACGGGTACGACCTCGCCGACGTCATCGGCTGACGGTCACTCGTCGACCGGGTCGCCGTTCTCGTCCCAGTTCGCGGCGACCTTCTTGCTGGGCTGCACGCGTGGGGGCTCGCCCGGCATCTTGGGGAACTCGGGCGGGAACGACAGCTCGCCGAGCCCGGCCTCCCTGTCGCGCTCCCACCAGTCGAGCAGGGTGTCGATGCGGCCGGGCGCGCTCTGCTTCCCGGCCCACGGATCCCCGACCTCTGCGAGCCGCTTCGGGATGCTGCGGACCGTGAACGCCTGCGGGTCGAGGCCGTCGAGCTCCTCCCAGTGCACGGGCGTCGACACGGTCGCCTCGGGGAGGGCGCGGGGACTGTATGCGCCGGCCATCGTGCGATCACGGTTCGCCTGGTTGAAGTCGATGAAGATGCGCTCTCCTCGTTCCTCCTTCCACCAGTTCATCGTGACCTGTTCGGGCATCCGCCGCTCCAGCTCGCGCCCGGCCGCGATCACCGCGTGGCGGACGTCGAGGAACTCATGGGTCGGCTCGATCGGGGCGAAGACATGCAGCCCGCGGTTGCCGCTCGTCTTCACGAACGCCTCCAGCCCCACCTCGCGCAGCACCTCGCGCAGCGCGTGCGCGGCCGGGATCGCGTCGGCGAACCCGGTGCCCGGTTGAGGGTCGAGGTCGATCCGCAGCTCGACGGGGTTGTCGGGGTCGGAGGCGAGGGACGCCCACGGATGGAACACGATCGTGTTCATCTGCGCCGCCCAGACGATCGCGCTCGGGCGGTTGAGCACGATCTGCGGATGCCGTCGCCCGCTGTTGTACGTGACCGTCACCGCATCGACGTAGTCGGGCGTGCCCTTGGGCGGGTTCTTGGAGAAGAAACCCTCGCTGCCCATGCCGTCTCGGAACCTCTCGAGAGAGACCGGTCGATTGCCGTTCGCCTCGAGGAAGGGTGCGCCGACGAGCTGGAAGTACTCCGCGAGCTCGGCCTTGGTGATGCCGACCTTCGGCCACACGACCTTGTTCGGGCTCGAGAGCACGACCTCGCGCTCACCGTCCGGATCGACGACGGTCAGGGTCACGCGTTCTGAGGCCATGCTCCGACCCTAGGGCGCACGTGCGACGCGCGGAAGACCGTCAGGCGTCGAGGTCGACGGCCAGGATGAGCACCGAGGTCAGGGCGTCGCGCTCGACGACGATGCTCGGCCCCGCGGGGTCGATGATGACGCCCGCCATGTCGAGGTGACTCGAGAGCAGTTTGGCCAGCTGCTCGGGTTCGAAGGGCAGCGGGCGATCACCGCGGCCGAGCGCAAGCACCTCCAACGGGTGCGAGAAGAGCTGCAGGAATCGCTTGCCTTCGGGCGTCTGCGCCTCGGCGATGCCCACCTGTCCGCTGCCGTCGCCCTCGTTGACGGCGACCCACATGCGCTTCGTGGCGAGCGCCTCGCCGACCTTGGCCGCGGTGTCCTGCTCACGGGGCGCGGCGATGAGCGACTTGACCGTCATGTCGACGTCGGCCTGCTCGAGCGCCTTCTGCAGCAGCTCGGTGGGGAACACCACACGGTGCGGGGCCGACGCGTTGTCGACGATGAGACCCGCGAACTCCCCCGCGACGACCTGCTGCAGCACGGAGGTGGTCGGCTGCGCGACGGCGGACGTCGCGGCCGGGTCCTTCTCGAGCTGCACGGAGTCGCGGACGGCGGCGGCCGAGCTGAAGGCGAGCATGAACTGACGGTCGCCGTCTCGGACGACGGCGACGGCCAGGGGCTTGCCCTCGCTGATCTGGGCACGGGCGTCGCCGTTCACGCGGATGTACAGGTGCGCCTGCAGCGCCTGGCGCAGCACGCCGAGCAGCTGCTCGTTCGTGGCCCCCTGCTCGACCTGCTTGAGCGACTCGCGCAGCAGGACGTTGTCTTTCATGCCCGCGACCGTCTCGGTCTGCTCCGGCGGCAGTGTCGGGCCCAGCGGGAGGCGGCGCTCGGGCTCCGGCGCCGGGGCAGCCGCAGGCGCCGCCGGAGCAACCGGGGCTGTGGTCGCGGCGGGGGAAGCGGGAGACGCGTCGGTGCTCGGGAGCGAGACCTCGGGGCCTGCCTCGGCACCCACACCACGGAACGCCTGCACGGAGATCCCGATGGTCGGGGCGGCCTCGGCGGCCTCTGTCGCTTCGGACGCGGCACCCGTCTCTTCGGGAGCGTCGACGGCCGACCCCTCGGACTCGGTCTGGGTCTCGATCTGGTCGGCGACGGCGTCGTCAGCGGACTTCTTGCGGCGGGAGAACAGGGCCATATCAGCCAGCCTAACCCGCGAACCCGCTCAGATCTTCTCGATCGGCGCGACCTTGATCAGGAGCTTCTTCTGTCCTGCCGAATCGAAGCGCACATGCGCGATGCGCTTCGCGCCCTCGCCCGTGACCGCGTCGACGCGCCCCTCCCCGAAATCGGAGTGCCGGATGCGATCGCCCGTGGCCAGCTCGAGATCGCCGTTGTCGCGCATCTTCGCCGTCACCCGGTTGGGGAACTTGTCCATCGCGGTCGACAGCGGCTTGAGCGAGTCGCGTCCTGGGAGCTGCGTGACCGCGAAACGGTCGCCCGAGCCCGAGCCCGACCCGCCGAATCCTCCGGCGCGGCGCGCGTTGAGCGCGCGCGACTGCATTCCCCCACGCGAGTTCACATCGCCCGGCGACTGCCGCCAGTCGATGAGCCCCGCGGGGATCTCCTGCAGGAACCGGCTGGGCATCGCGACCGAGACCTCGCCGAACTGGGCGCGGGTCATCGCGAGAGACAGGTGCAGGCGCTTGCGCGCACGCGTGATGCCGACGTAGAAGAGTCGACGCTCCTCCTGCGGACCACCGGGCTCGCCCGCCGAGATGCGGTGCGGAATCAGATCCTCTTCGACGCCCGTGACGAAGACGGCGTCGTACTCGAGGCCCTTCGCCGTGTGCATCGTCATCATCGAGACCGAGCCGGACTCGTCATCGAGGTCGTCGGCGTCCGAGACGAGCGCGACCTCGGTGAGGAAGTCGACGATCGTTCCGTCGGGGTTGTTGCGGGCGAAGTCGCGCGCCACGGCGACGAACTCGTCGAGGTTCTCGACACGCGCCTCGTCCTGAGGGTCACGGCTCGCGCGCAGTGCGTCGAGGTACCCGCTCTTGGACAGAAGAACGTTCAGCCCGTCGGCGACCGCCGTCGGCGCGGGCACCTCACCGGAGGCGGGGAGCATGATCTCGGTCGCCTCGGCGAGCACCGCGTCGAGCTGAGCGATCCCGGCCTGGATCTTCGGACCGAAGCCGAGCTGATCGGGCACGGACAGCGCCTGGCGGAAGGTGATGCCGTGTTCCTCGGCGAAGCGCGCGATCGTGGTCTCGGTGACGTCGCCGATACCGCGTTTCGGCTTGTTGAGGATGCGCCGCACAGCCATCTCGTCTGCGGGGTTCGACACCGCGACGAGGTAGGCGAGCGCATCCTTGATCTCGGCGCGATCGTAGAACTTCGTGCCGCCCATGATCTTGTAGGGCACGGCCGAGCGGATGAAGATCTCCTCGAGCGCACGGGACTGCGAATTGGTGCGGTAGAAGACAGCCATCTCGGAGTACGGCATGCCCGACCGGCGCAGGGCCTCGACCTCGTCGGCGACGAACTGGGCCTCGTCGTGCTGCGAGTACCCGGTGAAGCCGACGATCATGTCGCCGTCGCCCTTGTCGCTCCAGAGCTTCTTGTCCTTGCGATCGAAGTTGTTGCCGATCACCGAGTTCGCAGCCGAGAGGATGTTCTGGGTCGAACGGTAGTTCTGCTCGAGGAGCACCACGCGGGCTCCGGGGAAGTCCCGCTCGAACTCGCTGATGTTGCGGATGTCGGCGCCGCGGAACGCGTAGATCGACTGATCGGAGTCGCCGACCACCGTGAGCGACGCGCCCTCGAGCTCGGGGGTCGTCTCGGGCTCGAAGATCATCATGCCGTTCGAGGCATATGGGTCGGGGGCGTCGCCCGACACCGGCCGGGTGAGCTCATGGATCAGCGCGTACTGGGCGTGGTTCGTGTCCTGGTACTCGTCGACCAGGATGTGGCGGAAACGCCGGCGGTAGGTGTCGGCGACCTGCGGGAACGCGCGGAACAGGTAGACCGTCTGTCCGATCAGGTCGTCGAAGTCGAACGCGTTGGCCTTCTGCAGCTGGCGCTGGTAGTCGGCGAACAGCTCGACGAAGATCCGCTCCGCCGGGTCGCTCATGTTGGCCTGGCGCGCATAGGCATCGGCATCCGACAGGTCGTTCTTGAGCTTCGAGATACGGGACTGCACGGACGCGGGGGTCAGACCGTAGGCGTCCGCCTCGTGCTCCTTGACGAGACGCTTGATGAGCGCACGCGAGTCGCCGGAGTCGTAGATCGTGAACGACTTGGTGAACCCGAACTGCTGGGCCTCTCGGCGCAGGATGCGCACGCAGGCGGAGTGGAAGGTCGAGATCCACATGCCTCTCGCCGCATCGCCGACGATCGCCTCGACGCGCTCTCGCATCTCGCCCGCCGCCTTGTTGGTGAAGGTGATGGCGAGGATCTGGCTCGGCCAGGCCTCTCGCGCACGCAGCAGCGAGGCGATGCGGCGGGTGAGCACGCTCGTCTTTCCCGACCCTGCTCCCGCGACGATGAGCAGCGCGGGGCCGCGATAGGTCACGGCTTCGAGCTGCTGAGGGTTGAGGCCGGCGAGAAGGTCGTCCTGCCCCTGTTCCCCAGTGGGGCGAGGGCCGACGGATCCGGGGACGATGAGGGGGGCTTCGGTCATGGCCTTATGAGTCTAAGCCGCGCCACCGACACCGACCGCGGGTGAGCGTCTCGTCCGCGAGCGCTCAGCATGTCGAGGCCCGCCCGGCGACGAGAGAGGATGCACGATTCCCCGCGCATCCTCCCCGTCGTCGTGTCGGAGGGGTCCGACTCAGAGGGTGCTCCTGCGTCGACGGACGATCAGCCCGCCGGCGACGATCAGCATCAGCGCGAGGGCGATCAGCGCAGCAGGCACGTCCGCGCCCGTCGCGGCGAGTCCGCCGGGTTCGGTGATGCGGATGTCGGCCCAGCCGATCAGGTCGCCCGTCGCGGAGTAGACCGCGATCCGATGAGCGCCGAGCGCGGCATCCGTCGGGATCGTCACCGTGAGCGCGCCGGATGCGGTTGCCGAGCCGGATACGAGCTGCACAGGGTCGGAGTACATCCAGACCGAGATCTCGTCACCGGCGCTGTCACCGCCCGCCGTCACCGTGACCTGCGATCCGCGCGCCGCGACCGCCGGGTTCACCGTGACGCCGTTGCGGTTGCCGTCGGTGAGCGCACTGCCGGGAAGCGCCGGATTCTCCCCCGGGTTCTCTCCCGGGTTCTCTCCCGGGTTCTCGCCGGGGTTCTCTCCCGTTGCTCCCGGAAGGGTCCCGACCCGCAAGGCCTCGGATGCGAAGCCGTCGGCGAACCACCACACCGGGCGCTGACCCCCGACCGAGAGCGAGGCAGGAGCGGTGGCGAAGCCCTCGTTGTTGATGTCGGGCATTCCCGCAGGGCGGGCGAAGTGCGCGATGCCGGGCGTCGCCGTGCCGTTCAGCGTGATCTGTGCGGACTGCCCGTGGCATCCGTCGTCGCAGACGGCCCAGAGCACGTCGAGCACACTGTCGTAGTCGAGGGCCATGACCCCCGCGAGACCTGGTGCGATCTCCGACACGAGCGTCGCCGCGCCGTCGGAACCGAGCGCGAACGCATAGACGTGTCCGTTGTCCTCGACCGCGACGAAGAACAGCCCGTCGCCGTGCCCGGCGTAGTCCGCCGAGTCGTAGGCCGCGCCCGTGTTGGTGTCGAAGAGTGCGCCGTCGAGTGCACTGTCGGGCACCCACTGCACGGCCTCCATGCCGAGGTTCGCACCCACCGCGGGCAGCAGCGAGGTGAGGTCCCACTCCTGCTGCGCGACGAGGTCGCCGTTGCCGGCTTCGGGGTCGACCCTGAGAACCGTGTTCTGGTTGACGCCCTTGGCGCTGTTGTCGCGCTCGGAGGCGACGTACACGAAGCCGTCACCGTCGACCGTGATTCCCTCGGTGTCGGGCCCCGCAGCGCCCGGGTTCGCCGCATCCCGCTGGAATCGCACGCGCTTGCCCGACTCCCACCCGTCGATCTGAGAGAACGACCCGTCTGCGTGAGCCTCGAGCTTCCAGATGCGTCCCTCACCGTTGTCGACCGCCCAGAGGAACGAGCCGTCTGCCGTCTCCTGCACGTCGAGACCGGAGCTGTCCTCGAGGAAGGTCGGCACGGTGTCGAGCACGCGGACGTCGGCAGAACCCGGCCACGTCGAGACCGCGATCTCGCCGGCGCAGACGTTCGCCGCACCCTTCGTGCTCTCCGCGGTCACGGCGAAGGCGCCGGTGATGTCGGGGCAGCGCCCCCACGTGGTCGCCGCATGCCCCGCGCCCCAGGTGGTGGAGTCGACGAGCAGGTCGCCGTCGAACACGCGCACGGTGTCGCCGTCGAACACGCGCACGGTGTCGCCGTCGCCGAGGCCGAAGCCGAGATCGGCGCCCTCGATGACGAGGTATCCGCCCGCGGCGATCGTGGTGGCGGCCGGGATGACGTACGAGTGGGTGTCGTCGTCGTCCTTCACGACCACTCCCGCGACGTCGAGGACCGACGAGGTCGGGTTGACGAGCTCGATCCAGTCGCCGGGCGATCCACCGTCGGACTCGACCTCGTTGATGCGCACCGGGTTGCCGCATGCGTTGCGCTGGCCCTTGGTCGAGACCGCGATGTCGACGAAGTCGCCGCTGCCGTCCGCGCAGCGCGCGAGGACGCCCGCCGCATGCGCCGCGTACACGTGCTCGTCGACGACGTTCAGGTTGGCGTCGCGCAGGGTGACCGTGTCGCCGTTGCCCAGGCCGAACACGAAGTCCTTCGGCTGGTCGAAGACGAAGTAGGCGCCGGGTGCGAGCACGGTGCCCGCGGGGAGCGGTGTCGTCTCGGCGGCGTGGCCGACGGGGTCGCCGTCCATCACGGTCCAGCCCGAGAGGTCGACAGCAGTGCTGCCGGCGTTGACGACCTCGACCCAGTCGGTCACGTCGCCATTGGACTCGATCTCGTTGATCACGACATCGGGCATGACGCAGGAGTTCGCCGCCCCCGGAGTCGAGTACGCGAGCACGAAGGCTCCCTCGCCGTCGGGGCAGCGCGCGAGCGTCGCGGCGATCACGTCGCCGTCGATCGCGGCGTGCCCGCTCCACGGGAGCGTGTCGTCGATCTGCACGCCGGCCTCATCGAAGAGACGGATGCGGTCGGCGCTGCCGATTCCGATCGGATCGCGGAACGCGGTCTCGACGCCGTCTACCAGTCCGATCGAGCCTTCCTCGACGACGAGGAACTCGCCCGCGGCGATCTCGGTGCCCGGCAGGAACTGCCAGCGGTGGTCGTCGGAGTTGTCGCGGATCTCGTATCCCGAGATGTCGAGAGCGGCATCGCCCGCGTTGTAGAACTCGACCCAGTCCGCCGGCTGCGAGTCCACCTCGTTGATGACGATGCTGCCGCCGAGCGGGTTGTCGGCCGCGAACACGTTCGCCGCGCCCTTCGTCGACTCGGACGTCTCCGCCCATTCCAGGGTGCCCTCGACCTCGCGCGCACCCCACGTGACCGCAGCGTGAGCCGCCCACGATGTCTCGTCGACGAGCGCGGTGCTCGGGTCGAACAGGCGCACCTGGTCTTCCTTGCCGAGTCCGAAGGTGAAACCGTCGCCTCCCGCCGCCACCTGGTCGAGCACGAGGTAGGCGCCGGGCTCGACGATCGTCCCCTCGGGGAACGTGTAGGACTCGTCCTCACCGTTGTCCTTGACGACGTAGCCGCTGAGGTCGACCGCGACGTCCGACGTGTTGACGAACTCGATCCAGTCCCCGGGTGTGCCCCCGTTGGACTCGACTTCATTGATGCGGACACCGGATTCGGCGCCGGTGGCGGCGAGCGGAACGGCGAGCAGAGCGGCGGCGCTGAGCGCGCACACCGTCGTGATCGCAGCCGCGGAGTGCAGGCGGGACATGGGGCTCCTGAGGAAGGCAGACGGGTATCACCCCACACCACCGATTCCGCATGGCGTCCCGACGTCTCCCCGGTGCACGGACGGTGAACGGCGAGTGGCCGTTCACCGTCCGCCGTCCACCGGCATCCGCTCAGGCGATGCGCGTCCCCGGGGGCAGCCGCGTGGCGGGAGTCCGGGTGCGCGACCAGGCCCCGGCGAACAGCGCGCCGGCGATCACGATCTGCACCCCCAGGCCCACGAACCAGCTCGGCACCGTGCTGTCGATGATCTCCTGCGGGGTCGGATAGTCGTACGGATCGGACGAGCACTCGTCCCAGCGCTGATCGATCGGGGATTGCTGCGCGCTGCGCACGCCGAGCTTGATCTGACCGAACATGTCGACGGGGTAGCCCTCCGGGCTGAACTCCGTCGGCGTCGCATCGGCGAGCACCACGAAGGGGTTCGCCGCGAGCACCCACCAGACGAGGTCGAAGCGGGGCACCTCGGTCGTGTAGGTGTCCCACGACTCGCAGTCGACGTTTCCCACATCGTCGTACGGCCGGCTGTACTGCGTCGTCTCGGTGCGGATCGCCATGCCGCCGAGCGCGAAGACGATCAGGGTTCCGATCGTGAGTCCGGCGACCACGAGGTACGTGGTCGCGACCGAGAACAGAGGGCGAGCGATCAGACCGCTGAGACCCACCCCGATCGCTGCGACGATGATGATCTCGACCACGAGCACGAGCAGCGACACGAGCAGCACGAGCGGGTTCGATCCTCCCCCGAGCAGCGAGATCGCCAGGAACGGGATCGCGACGATCAGGAAGGCGAAGCCGGTCGCCACGGCAGCGACGAGCTTGCCGAGCATGATGTCGCCGGTCGAGACCGCAGTCACCTGCACGGCTGCGAGGGTCGCCGCCTCGCGGTCGCCGTTGATGGCGTTTCCGCTCAGCGTGGGCGAGACGAGCGCGACCAGGAGGAGCACCATGTTCACGACGATCGAGAACACGCCGGCGCCGATGAACTCACCCCAGGCGTAGACCGCGAAGGAGAGCGCCGTCACACCGATCAGGACGACGGCGAAGACACCGAGCAGGATGTACCAGCCGACGCTGCGCAGCCGCTGGGTCAGCTCGAGACGGGCGATGATGCGGATGTTCGTGAGGCTCATGCTCCCGCCTCCTCGGCGCTCGGAACGGCGGGCGGGGGCGGCGGTGCCGTCGGTGGTGCGGTTGGCGCCGCAGATGCCGGTGGCGCCGAGGCGGCTGCGGCGGCCGCCGCCGCAGCCTGGTGGTTCAGGGCGAGGAACGTGTGCTCGAGCGCGCTCTGCGCCGGCGCGAACTCCGACACCCTGAGTCCTGCGTGCACCAGGGCGTGCAGACCGAGCGCGGCCGCATCCTCGGTCTCGAAGCCGACGAGCACTCCTCCACGGTCAGCACCGAGCGACTCGACGGGGATGCCGAGCGTCTGCGCCACCTGCCAGGAGTCCGCGTTCTGCCGCGCAGCATCCGCCCCCACGAGCCGGATCCGCCAGGCCCGACCCGTCGCCTGCGCGGGAGCGGCATCGACGACCGAACCCGCGACGAGGAAGACGGCGTCGTCGACGACCTCCTCCAGCTCCGAGAGGATGTGGCTGGAGATCAGCACCGTGCGCCCCTCTGCGGCGAATCGTCTCAGCAGCACCCGCAGCTGGATGCGCGCCTCGGGGTCGAGCCCCGACGCCGGCTCATCGAGCAGCAGCACCTGCGGATCATGCACGAGCGCGCGGGCGAGGCCGAGCTTCTGCTTCTGGCCGCGGGAGAGCACCTTCGCAGGCGAGTCGGCGAGAGCACCGAGATCCACCAGTTCGAGCAGATGCGATGCTCTGGCTGCGGCCTCCGCCGGCGGGATGCCGTACAGCCGCGCCGTCGTCGTGATCGTCTCGCGAGCGGTCAGCGAGGGCCAGGCGCCGAGCGAGTCCGGCATCCAGCCGAGCAGCCGCCGAGCAGCGAGCGGGTCCTCAGACGGATCCACCCCGCCGATGCGGATGGTGCCGGCGTCGGGAGCCAGCAGAGACGCGAGCATGAGCAGCAGCGTCGTCTTGCCTGCGCCGTTGGGGCCCACGAGTCCGGTCACCCGCCCCGGTTCCGCCCGTAATGTCGCGGCTCGCACCGCGTGGACGCTCCCGAAGGATCTGCTGACGCTGTCGACGATGATTCCGGTCATGCGGTCAGTCTGGCATCGACAGCGGCCCGATCCCGGGAGGCCGAAACGGATCCACGGCGAACCGGCAGATGCTCAGGCGACGGTGCGAGGATCGTGTCGTGCGCACGATCCTGAACATCATCTGGCTCATCTTCGCCGGACTCGGCCTCTTCCTCGGGTACATGCTCGCGGGAATCCTGCTGTGCATCCCGATCGTGACGATCCCGTGGGCGATCGCGTCGTTCCGCATCGCCCGCTACGCGATCTGGCCGTTCGGGCGCGAGATCGTGAGCAAGCCCACCTCGGGCGTCGGGTCCTTCCTCGGCAACGTCCTCTGGGTGATCCTGGCCGGCTGGTGGCTCGCCATCGGACACATCGTCTCGGGCCTCGCGCTGTGCGTCACGATCATCGGCATCCCGATGGGCATCGCCGACTTCAAGATGGTCCCCGTCTCGCTGATGCCGCTCGGCAAGGAGATCGTGTCGCGCAAGGGCGCGTTCGATCGCACCCTCTGACGGATCGCACCGTCCGACCTAGACTGGCCGGAATGGATGCAGACCGCCTGATCGCCTGGGACGAGGAACTGCGTCGGGCCCACACCCGACTCCGAGCGGCCCTGGAGGCGACGCGAGCGGCTCTCGACGAGGGCGACGACCGCCCGGATGCCGCCTCCGATCTCGCCCTCTTCTGCATCGGCTTCTGCTCCGCGCTCGACGGCCACCATCTGAGCGAGGACCGTGCCCTGTTCCCGGCCCTGCGTGCGGAGCACCCCGAACTCGGCGACGTGATCGACAAGCTCATGCAGGATCACTCGATGCTCGCGCACCTGCTCGGCGCGCTGCGGACCGCCGTCGAGGACGGCGAGAGGGCCGAGACGATCGAACGACATCTCGGCGGTGTCGCCGCGATCATGGAGTCGCACTTCCGATTCGAGGAGCGCGAGATCCTGGCCCCGCTGCGCGCACTGCATCTCGATCGCGCGGTGCCGGACGTGCTCGGCCCGCTCTGAGCACCCCGCTCAGTCTCGGAAGAACCCGACACCGAGATCCGGATGGTCGACGAACACCCCGTCGACCCCGGTGCGCGCGATGACTCCCCACTCGGCCTCGTAGTCGCCGTACGCGCTCTTGCCCCCACCCGCACGGAACTCCGACGCCAGGAACCTGTTCTCGGGCCGACATGTCCACGTGAAGACCGTGAGCCCCCTGGCATGGGCGTCTTCGACGATCGTGTTGCCCCGCGCGAGGAGCATCCGCTTGTCGACGCTGATGCCGTCGACAAGCCCCGCCCACCCGTCGAGGCCCTGGGCGGTGACGGCGTCCTTGTACGTCTGCCCCTTCGACCCGTGTGCGACGAAGAGGTCGTAGGGTCGCCCCGCGGCCTCGATCAGGTAGACGTAGGATGCCGCGACACCGCGTTCCTTGAGCTGCGCGAGCACCGTGGATTCGAACGACTCCACGATCAGCGGCAGCTCTCCGTTCGCCCACCCCGCGGCGCGCAGATCACGGTCGATGAGCGGCGCGAGGTCCAGGCCGACGCTCGCGAAGTACGTCGCGTGCTTGACCTCGAGCACGACGCCGATCTCACGGCCGTACTCGACAGACCCCGCTCGCACGATGTCGAGCACGTCGATGAGACGGAGGATCCCCTGCGACCCGTTGAAACTCGCACTCGACGCTCGCACCTCGGGGAGACGTTCGCGACTGCGCAGCGTCGCGAGCTCGTCCCACGTGAAGTCCTCGGTGAACCAGCCGGTGAGCGCCTCGCCGTCGACGCGCTTGGTCGTCTTGCGCTCGGCGAACTCCGGGTGCTCGGAGACATCCGTCGTACCCGAGATCTCGTTCTCATGCCGCACGACGAGCACGCCGTCCTTCGTCGCCACCACATCGGGTTCGACCGCATCCACCCCCATCGCGAGGGCGAGCTCGTAGGAGGAGCGACTGTGTTCGGGACGGTAACCGGGCGCACCGCGGTGCCCGATCACGAGAGGCGATTTCCTGGGCACGCTCTCAGCGTAGGACACCCTGATGAACCGGCATTCCGGCTATCGTTGAGGAAAGAGACCTACAACCCACTTTGGAGTGAGGCCCACATGAGCAACTTCGCCTTCAACAACCCGGCGTTCCAGCAGCAGGATCCGCGCAACGTCGCGACCTACCCGGGTGCGCCGCAGGGCGCTCAGGGCGCACAGGCCGCGTCGTTCCAGCACGGCACGATGGACGCTGCTGCGAACGCACAGCTGGAGGGCATGTACGCCGCTCCGCCCGCCGGCGCCATCGAGACCGACCGCATGTCCGTCGAGGACACCGTCTGGAAGACCGCCGGACTCTTCGGAATCCTTCTCGTCACCGCGGCCATCGGATGGTTCGTGACGCTCGGCGGCGTCGCGGCACCCGAGCAGAACCCCTACAACCAGTTCCAGCCGAACATGCTGCCGTGGATCGTCGGTGCACTCGGTGGCTTCGTGCTCGCGATGGTCATCTCGTTCACGTCACGCAAGAAGGTGCGCCCCGCGCTGATCTTCGCGTACGCCGCCTTCGAGGGTCTCTTCATCGGTGGCATCTCGGCGTTCTTCGAGGTGCTGTACCCCGGCATCGTCTTCCAGGCCACCCTCGCCACCGTCTCGGTGGTCGGCGTGACTCTGGCACTCTTCGCGAGCGGCAAGATCCGTGCGTCGAAGAAGGCCACCAAGATCTTCATGATCGCCATGATCGGCTACCTCGTCTTCTCGCTGCTCAACGTGGTCCTCACCTGGACCGGCGTCCTCGGCGAGGGAGCGGCCTTCGGTCTGCTCAGCAAGGTCGAGATCCTCGGCATCCCGCTGGGTCTCATCATCGGCGTTCTCGTGGTCATCATGGCCGCGTACTCGCTGGTGCTCGACTTCGACCAGATCCAGCAGGGCGTGCGCAACGGCGCTCCCCGCAAGTACGGCTGGCTCGGCGCCTTCGGCATCATGGTCACGGTCGTCTGGCTCTACGTCGAAATCCTGCGCATCATCGCGATCGCCCGCGGCAACAACTGACCCCCGGTCGATCGAAGAGGCCCGTTTCCTTCCGGAGGCGGGCCTCTTTGCATACTCGAAGGCCTCAGCGCAAGGGGTTGGCTGATAATCAGCTGGGAGGGCACAGTGGATCACACGAGCCCTGGCACCCTGGGGCTCACGAAACAAAGGAGCTGAACATGAGCTTTCTCGGATTCCTTCTTCTCGGCCTGATCGCCGGAGCCATCGCGAAGCTGATCCTTCCCGGCAAGCAGGGCGGCGGATGGTTCATCACCCTCCTGCTCGGCGTCGTGGGCGCGCTGCTCGGAGGATGGCTCGGAAGCCTGATCCTGAACCGTCCCCTCACGGAGTTCTGGGACCTCGGCACGTGGCTCCTCGCCATCGGCGGCTCGATCATCGTGCTGCTGATCTACGGCCTGGTCGTCAACCGCGGCAGCAAGGCCCGCAGCTGACCACATCGCGCACCGCGCGGTGAACAGAACCGCCCTCGTTCGAAGCACTGCTTCGAACGGGGGCGGTTCTTCGTGCGTCTGCCGTCAGCGCGCCGCGGCCTTGGCCTCGAGGAGCGCGCGTTCGCGATCGTTGCCCGCGAGGGCGGCGGCGACGGCGAACTCGCTGCGGGCCTCCTCGTCGCGTCCGAGCCGGAGCAGCATCTCGCCCCGCGTCGCGGGCAGCAGGTGATAGCCGGCGAGAGCTCCCGAGGCGGCGAGCTGATCGATGATCTGCAGAGCGGATGCCGGACCTGTCGCCATCGCCACGGCTGCGGCGCGGTTGAGCTCGACCACAGGTGACGGCGCGATGCGGCCGAGCGCCTCGTACAGCACCACGATGCGGTCCCAGTCGGTCTCGTCGACGGATGCCGCGAGCGCGTGGCACTCGGCGATCGCCGCCTGCAGGCCGTAGGGGCCGCGACCGGCGCCGAGCGAATCCGCGGTCGCCAGGGCGGCACGCCCACGTGCGATACGGCTGCGATCCCAGCGGCGCCGGTCCTGGTCGGCGAGCAGCACGGGTTGGCCGTGCGCATCGACGCGAGCGGGGAACCGGGTGGCGGTCAGCTCCATGAGCGCGAGGAGGCTGTGCACGTCGCGCTCTCGGGGCATCAGCGCCGCGAGCACGCGCGTGAGTCGGATCGCCTCGAGACTCAGCTCGGGGCGCATCCAGTCCGGACCGCTGCTGGCCGCGTGCCCCTCGTTGAAGATCAGGTACAACACACCGAGGATCGCGCCGAGTCGCGCGGTGTGCTCGTCGCGGGGAGGCATCTCGAAGGGCACGTGCGCTGCCGCGAGGGTCTTCTTCGCGCGGACGATGCGCTGCTGCACCGTGGCTGTCGGCACGAGGAACGCCCGAGCGATCTCCTCGCTCGACAGGCCGCCCACCACCCGCAGCGTCAGCGCTACCTGCGCCTCTCGCGAGAGCACGGGGTGACACGCGATGAAGATCAGCCGGAGCACGTCGTCGTCGACGGCATCCGGGTCCCACGGGGCGGCATCTGCGGCCTCGGCCTGCTCGCGCTCCAGGTCGTGGGCGAGCACAGCCATCCGGTCGTCCAGCCGCTCGCGGCGGCGCCAGCCGTCGATCGCCTTGCGCTTCGCGACGGCCGTGAGCCACGCGGCGCCGTTGCGGGGCACTCCATCGATCGGCCATTGCCGCAGAGCATCCAGCAGCGCCTCCTGCGCGAGGTCCTCGGCGAGGCCGAAGTCACCGACCGTCCTCGTCAGGGTGCCGACGATCTTCGCGGACTCGATGCGCCACACGGCCGCGACGGCGCGCTCTGCGGCACCCGTGTCGGATGCGGAGCGCGCCGTCTCGCTGTCGTGAGTCATCTCAGGCCCCTCCGAACTGTGCCTGAACGAGTGACGGTGGGCTCCGGTCATCCCGCGTCCAGAGATATGGCTTCTCCACCGCGGACTTCGCTAGGTCTGCTGGCCAAACCGGGTGCCCCGCCTGTCGCGCGGAGCCTCATCGGGAGTCCGAGTCCGAGTCCGAATCCTCCGTGCGCATCATCATCTGCAGTGTTTCAGGAAGCAATTCCAGCCGCCTGGCTGTCTGCTCTGCCCCTTTGGAACTGATCCCGTTCGTTCGAAGCTCAAACGCCAGCGTCGCCTTGACGAGTGCCATCGAGATCGCCCGTTCACCCGACGTGCCTTCGTCACCTCGCAGTTCCGCCAAGTACGCAGCACCTCTGCGCAGGTCTTCCGTCCTCTGGTTTCGATCGAACCGTGCTTTGAGAACCTGCTCTCTCACGAGCGCTGTGTCCCATCGGAGCTTCCTTGCATCTTGGAACTGTTTGACGACCCAGACGAGACTCACGACGCCACCTACCGCCAGCGGCGCGACCTCGAGAATCCACTCCAGCGGATTCCGGTAGTGAAGCTCGCGCGACCGTGATCTGATCTCCTCCCGTTCCCCGAGTCCCGCCAAGACCAACGGCACCGCTGTCACGGCGCGGGCGAGAGCTACGCCGGGCTTCTCAGTCCCGTTCAAGGCCGCTTGATGCATCGCGTGGCCCAACTCATCGACATCCGCCACGCGGATTCCCCATCGATCGAGTTCGCTCTCCAGTTGAGTCACCGTGAGATCCGCGTTCGAGGAGAGGGAGCTCTGGAGCTGACCAAGCGCCTGGCCCAGCAGACCGATCGCTGCGAACGACTGGACCGTCAGCGCCAGATTCTCGACGACCGATGCCAGGTGAATTGAGTCCACACTAGGGCCGAGGTCGGCCTCGATGAACAGTTCGGGCGTGCGCTGCCGCCGCTCCGTGTCTAGAGTCGTACTCAACTGAAGGCTCCGATCTCTGATGTGATAGCTGAAATGAACTGCAGAATACACGGTTCAATGACAGCGGCATCTTCGTAAGCAGTAAGCGATGAGGTGACGGTGGATATCCGATGATCGAGATCTCAGCCGAAGTGCGTCAGGTACTCGGGGACATCGTTGCAGATCGCATCAAGTCTGACCATGTCGACGCGATTTGCGACGTCGATGGCACGAGGGTGTCCAGCGAGCGAGGCGACGATATCGCGGTAATCGTCCATTGCTACCTCGACGAGACGATCGTGCGATTCGCACACGCAACCTGCGCGTTCTCAGAAGCTCTCTACTACTCAACTGCAGCGGCACCGATGAGCTTCGAGGATGTCCGGGTCTCCGCGGTCCTTCTGCCCGGTGCGGGCGGCTACCGCGCCGCAGTGATCATCGCTCCTCAGTCCCTGCAACGCGAATACCTGCCGTCCGGCGACTCGATGTCGCTGATCATGAACGTGTTCTTATCGTTAGGCATGGAACTGACTGGGAAACTTGGCGCGTCCGGCCCTCTCCTCTCCGACTGCGTTACCGTGATAAACCCATCACGCGCGTCAGGACGAATCGTCGGCCCAGAGGTAGGCCTCGACGTGCTTGAGTCTTTCGAATGGGCAAATCCCGAATGGCCGACGATCGCCGCGAGATCAGGCGAAATGACATTGTTCGTAACCGATGCAAATCTCGACGACATTGTTCAGGACGATCGGCAGGTGATCTTCCAAGTGCTCAACAACGCGGCCAAGCAGGGACGCGTTGCTGTCGCTCGACTCTCGGTGAAGATCGACTTCGAGCGAACGGTGCAGAGCGAAGTCGACAGCGTGATCGCGGCTGCCCACGATCTCGCCGACACCCTCGATTCATTTACCCGGCGGCGTGCGCCTTCGCTGGTCGCCGGCGACCTTCTGTTCGGGCACCGGCTTGCAACGAAGCCCGCTCTCTTACCTGTACGGATCGACTCCTTCGCGGTGCTGATCATCGACCTCAACGACCCGGACGAGTCGAGAGCTCGCTATTCGTTGGGCCTCATGCGCGATGCCGGCTTCCCTGATAACTCCGGGATCGACAACGATGACCTCATCCAGCCTGGCCCAGGGTGGTCAGCCGTCCTCTGGCCTTCACAGGTGCACATTTTCGCGCCGGGCCTCGATCAGCGGAAGCACGCGCTCCTGTTCGCATCGTTCGACGGAGTCGATGAAAAGTGGTTCGAGGCCGCGCGCCGATCGATGGCGTTCGCGATCATCGTTGGAAATCACATAGTCGACGCGGGTATGGATGAGCAGACCCTGATCGACCAACTGCGGTCCGGCGCCTGGCTTGGCGCTGCAATGCCCATACTGCCGTCGAGGTGACGCGCTCTGCGGCACCCGTGTCGGATGCGGAGCGCGCCGTCTCGCTGTCGTGAGTCATCTCACTGCTGGGCGCGACGCGCCTCTTCCTCCTCGCGCCAGCCCTTCTCCTTCTCGATCCACTCGTTGTCGGCCGGGAAGTCGGACTCGTCGGTCACTCGACGCACCTCGAGGAACGACCCCTTGCCGAGCGGTGCCCGGCTCGCCCACTCCGCCGCCTCTTCGCGACTGGACACCTCGAGGATCCAGAAGCCGTTGAACAGCTCCTTCGTCTCTCCGTAGGGCCCGTCGGTGATGAGCGGCGTCTCGGCGCTGAAGTCGACCACGAAGCCCTCGGCCGCGTCGCTGAGGCCCTCGCCCGCAGCCAGCACGCCGGCCTTGATCATCGACTCGTTGTAGGCGCCCATGGCCGCGATGACCTCTTCGAACGGCATCTCCTTGTATGCCTCGACTGCTTCGTCGTTCGAGCGCATGATCAGCATGTACTTCATGATGTTCTCCTTGGTGGGTGGGGCCGCTTCTCGACCCTCTCATTGAAGACGTCGAACGAGAACACCCCGGATCGACACGCTCGTCGAAGTTTCTCGAGATTCTTTCCGGCCGGGTCAGCCGAGCTCGTCGATCGCCGCCCGGATCGCGTCGGCGGAGGCCTGCAGCAGCCCTCGTTCGTGCTCGCTCATGGGCGTCTCCGCCAGCGGCACCGCACCCGCCGCACCCACGACCGACGGCACCGACAAGGCGACTCCCTGCAGACCGTATTCGCCGTCGAGCACCGTCGCGACCGGGAGCACGGCGCGCTCATCGTGCAGCACGGCCTCGGCGATGCGGGCGCAGCTGACACCGATCGCGAGGTTCGTCGCCCCCTTGCCGCGGATCACGGCGTAGGCGGCATCGCGCACCTCGATCGCGATGCGGTCGAGTTCCTCGACCGTGAACGGCTCCTCGGCGGGCCAGTCGAGAATGGGGACGGAGCCGATCGTGGCGTTCGACCACAGGGGGAACTCCGTGTCGCCGTGCTCGCCCACGATGTCGGCGTGCACGCTCGCAGTGCTCACGTTCGCCCGATGCGCGAGGCGCCAGCGCAGCCGCGAGGTGTCGAGCACGGTGCCCGACCCGAACACCCGATGGGGCGGGAGACCCGAGACGCGCTGCGCGACGACCGTCATCACATCGGCGGGGTTGGTGACGATGATGAAGACCGCGTCCGGGGCACGCTCGACGAGCTGCGGCATGAGCTTCTCGAGTAGACGAGCGTTGATCCCGGAAAGCTCCATGCGGGTCTGCCCCGGCTGCTGCTTGGCCCCCGCGGTCACCACGATCACGTCGCTGCCCTCGACGACGGAGAGATCGGAACCGCCGCTCACGGCCGCTGAGGTGAACTGCGTGCCGTGGGCGAGATCGAGCACCTCGGCATCCACCTTGTCTGTGGCGATGTCGTAGAGCGCGACCTCGGCCGCACTCCCCCGGATCAGCGCCGCATATGCGACGCTCACCCCCACGCTGCCCGCACCGATAACCGTGATCTTCGTCCGCGCCTTGGTCATAGGCTCATCCTGCCCGAAATACCGCGAACGGGCACGGACCGTGATGGTCCGTGCCCGTTCGAGGTCACCGCGGCGGGATCACTCCCACTCGCCCGCTGGCGCGTTCGAGTGCCACGCAGTGCCTAGGCGAGTGGGAGCTCCTGCGTCACTCCCACTCGATGGTTCCCGGCGGCTTCGAGGTCACGTCGAGCACGACGCGGTTGACGTCGCGGACGCCGTTGGTGATGCGGTTGGAGATCTTCGACAGCACGTCGTAGGGCAGGCGCGTCCAGTCGGCGGTCATGGCGTCTTCGCTCGACACCGGACGCAGCACGATCGGGTGGCCGTACGTGCGACCGTCGCCCTGGACGCCGACCGAGCGGACGTCGGCGAGCAGCACGACCGGGCACTGCCAGATGTCCTGATCGAGGCCTGCCTTGGTGAGCTCCTCGCGAGCGATCGCGTCGGCCTCGCGGAGGATCTCGAGGCGATCCTGCGTGACCTCTCCGATGATGCGGATGCCGAGGCCGGGCCCGGGGAACGGCTGACGCCCGACGATGGCCTCGGGGATGCCGAGCTCGCGGCCGATCGCACGCACCTCGTCCTTGAACAGGGCGCGGAGCGGCTCGATCAGCTCGAAGTCGAGGTCGTCGGGGAGACCGCCCACGTTGTGGTGCGACTTGATGTTCGCAGTGCCCGCGCCGCCGCCGGACTCGACGACGTCGGGGTACAGCGTGCCCTGCACGAGGAACTTGACCGGAGCGCCGCCCGAGGCCTTGGCCTCGGCGACGAGGTCGAGCTGCACCTTCTCGAACGCGCGGATGAATTCGCGCCCGATGATCTTGCGCTTCTCCTCGGGGTCGGTGACCCCCTCGAGGTGGCCGAGGAAGGTGTCGGCCGCGTCGACGGTGATCAGTCGCACACCGGTGGACTCGACATAGTCCTTCTCGACCTGCTCGCGCTCGCCCTTGCGCAGCAGACCATGGTCGACGAACACCGCAGTGAGCTGGTCGCCGATGGCCTTGTGCACGAGAGCCGTCGAGACGGCCGAGTCGACGCCACCCGAGAGTGCGGAGATGACGCGGGCGTCACCGACCTGCTCGCGGATGCGCTCGATCTGCTCGGCGATCACGTTGCCGCTGTTCCAGTCGGAGGCGAGCCCCGCACCCTTGTGCAGGAAGTTCTCCAGCACCTGCTGACCGTGGTCGGAGTGCTTGACCTCGGGGTGCCACTGCACTCCGTAGAAGCCGCGCTCCTCGTTCGCGAAGGCGGCGACCTTGGTGGCGTCGGTCGTGGCGAGCACATCGAAGCCCTCCGGGGCCTTGGCGACCTGATCACCGTGGCTCATCCAGACGTTCTGCTCTGCCGGCTGGCCGCCGAGCAGGGTTCCGCCGTCACCCGAGATGACGGCATCCGTCGCGCCGTACTCGCGGAGGCCGGTGTTCGCGACCTCGCCACCGAGGGTCTGCGCCATGTACTGGAAGCCGTAGCAGATGCCTAGCGTGGGAACGCCCAGGTCGAAGACCGCGGGGTCGAGGCGCGGAGCGCCCTCCTCGTACACCGACGACGGACCACCCGAGAGGATGATCGCGACCGGGTTCTTCTCGGCGATCTCGGCGGCCGTGGCGGTGTGCGGCACGATCTCGCTGTAGACACCGGCCTCACGCACTCGACGGGCGATCAGCTGCGCGTACTGCGCGCCGAAATCGACGACGAGCGCGGGGCGCTGCTGGGTCTCGGACTGTTCGGTCACCGGACACCTTCCGTGGCAGGGGCGGAGGCCTCGGAGGCCTCCCTCGAAGCGAGGTAGGCCTTGACGTCGCGAGCGACGATGGCCTCCATGAAGAACGACAGCAGCGGAATCACGCCGCCGAGCGCGAGCAGGATGAAGCGCAGGAAAGGCCAGCGCATCAGGCTCCACATGCGGAAGCACGCGAAGAGGTAGACGACGTAGAACCAGCCGTGCGCCACGAGGATCGAGAGCGAGATGTTGAGTCCGTCGCCGGTCGATTCGAGGCCCTCAGGGCCCTCGACGACGGGAGCGAACCACAGCAGGCCGCCGGATCCTCCCGCGAAGAGCTCGAGTCGGATCGGCGTGTACTTCAGCACCATCTCGGCGACCAGCAGGAGCAGCATGACTCCGGTGATGATCGACGCGACCTGGTAGAACTTCAGCGCACCACGGATCGCCGGAAAGCTGGCGACTTTCGGTTCGGGCATGACTCCAGTCTAGCCGGGGAGAATCCGCGTCGATTCCGGCCTCAGGGCGCCGGCGGACGTGCGACGAGCAGCTCACCCGCGCCTGTCGCCTCGAGTGCTCCGGCCGCGTGGGGCACGAGCAGGGTCGAGCCGCTGCGGAGTCGCTGCGCTCCGATCTCGGCCTCCCCCTCATTCACGATCACGATCGAGAAGCCCTGATCGACGGTCGCTGTCCCGTGCAGAGGGATGCGCTCGAGTCGGAAGTACTCATCAGCTGCCTCGGGGAAGGCCGATCCGGACTCGGGGGCGGTGGAGATGAGTGCGGCGAGGGTGCTGGCCGATCGTGCGCGGGTGGTCACCGCGGCGAGCGCGAGGTCGAAGCCGAGCCCGAGATGGCCGACCGCCGCGCCGTCGATCGCGAAGCCTCCCCACTCGAGCAGGATCGACAGATCTTCCGGCTGTTGCAGCTCGAGCAGCAGCACGCCCGCACCGATCGCGTGCAGCTCGCCCGGCGGCACCCACACCACGTCTCCCGCAGCGACCTCGACCTCGTGCAGCAGACCGAGCAGCGTCGTCGCATCCTGTCGCTCGACGAGGGTCGCCAGATCGTCTGCCTCGACATCCTGTCGAAGGCCGACGTGCACGGTGCCGCCCTGCAGGATGTACCAGGCCTCGGCCTTGCCGTGCGCTCGGCCGAGGTGCGTCGCCGCGAAGTCGTCGTGCGGGTGCGCGTGCACGGGCAGTCGCTGACCGGCATCCAGCAGCTTGACCAGGAGTCTCGTGTCGGCACCCCACCGTGCGACGTGCTCGTCGCCGAGCCAGGCGACCGGATCCCGCACGATCGCGTCACGAAGCACTCGCCCGTCGGGAAGCGTGGTGAGACCGAGCTCGGGTTCGCCGTTGACGGTGGTCGTCGAGCCGATCCAGTCCTCGGGTTCGCGGGGCTCGGCGGCGTCTTCGCCGCGGAAGGCGCTGATGCGCGCACCACCGCGGTAGAAGCGCTCGGCCGGTCTGTTTGAGGGCAACAGGACGGGGTTCATGCGTTCTCCTTCGAGAGCACGGCGCCGGCGAGGAAGCCGCCGACGAATGTGTCGCCGAGACCGACCGTGGTCGGCGTGGGGACATCGAGCGAGAACGCCGCGACGCCGACGGCACCGGGGAGCGCGGCCTCGACCGCGACGACGAGGGCCTCCCCTCCCCCGTGACGAGGCATCGCGGCCGTGTCATCGATGTCGGCCGAGGTGAGGGCGTCGCCCACGCGGTAACGGGTGGCGGCGACGCGCACGGCGGAGTCGAGCGCGGAGCGGTGGCGGCCGGCGTCCGGCCCCACCGCGATCGCCCAGTAGCGCGTGTGCACGACCAGCGCCCGCGCGGGGATGATCGTCTGAACCTCGCGAAGCGCGCGGATGACGTCGGCCGTATCGAGCAGGTTGACCGCGCGCCCGAGGTACTCCTGCAGCTCGTCCTCGTTCATGCCGTAGACGTCGATCTGCGGGAGCAGGCGTCGTCGCACCGTGTCGGCGAAGTCGCGGGTGTAGAAGCCCGCATCCTCGTAGTAGACGAGAGCGTCGGCGGGGAGGCTCTGCATCGCCCGATGCACCTCGGCGAGTCTGAGCTCGAGCAGGTCGTGATCCTGCATCGTGTTGAATCCCGAGACGAGGAACACCCCGGCGCCGGACAGGGACGCGGGCAGTTCGGCCGAGAGCAGCATCCGCCGGTTCGGCGGATCGTTCGCGAAGATCAGCCGGTTGGGCGCGGGCGAGAGCACATCGCCGTCGGTGAGCCGCACGTGCGCGCCGACCGGGTACTGCACGATCAGGTGCGGGTCGAGGGTGTCCTCGGTCGCCGAGCAGATGTACGAGATCGTGTCGGGCAGCAGCCGCCGGACGTTGTCGTCGATGCTCACGAGGTGTTGGGTGCTCGGGAGCCCGAGGGCGTCGAGCACGAGGCCCGCCCGCACCCCGGTGCCACCGAGAGTGATCGCGTAGTCGAAATGCGAGACGAAGTCCTCGATCACCTCGGACGAGGCGACGAATCGCTCCGCCCCCGTGCCCGAGGCGACGAATGCGAGCACTGCCACCAGCAGCGAGCGTTCGTCGACGATCGGCGCCGTGGTCGTGAGCTCGTGGCGCCGCACGCCGTGCGCATGCGCCAGCGTGTCGAACACCGATGAGTCCCACCTGAGCTCATAGTCGACGGTGCCGCCGAGTCCGAGTACGAGCGTTCTGTCCACGTCGCCGATCATCCTCTGATTGTCCGCAGTTCAGTACAGCGAGGCCTTGCCGTCTGCCCCGAACAGATCGATCTTCTCGGCAGCGGTCACCTTCATCGCCTCGAGCGCCGCCGGCTGGATCGCGTTCGGCTCGCGCAGACGCTCATCGGTGCCGAGCACCTCGCGCATGCGGTTGTGGTACGAGACCTTGATGTCACTGGAGATGTTGATCTTGTTGACGCCCAGCTCGACCGCTCGGCGGAGCTCCGCATCCGGGTTCGACGATCCGCCGTGCAGCACGAGGGGGATGCCGATCGCGGCCTTGATCTCCTCGAGCAGATCGTGGCGCAGCTCGGGGTTCTTGTCGCTCGGGTAGAGGCCGTGCGAGGTGCCGATCGCGATCGCGAGGCTGTCGACCCCGGTCTCCTCGACGAAGCGCACCGCGTCGGCGGGGTTCGTGTAGATGATCTCGGCTGCACCCGACTCGCCGTAGCTGTCGTTCGCGCCGATCGTGCCGAGTTCGCCCTCGACCTGGATGCCGACCGCATGAGCTGCGTCGACGACCTTGCGGGTGAGCGCCACGTTCTCGTCGAACGGCAGCAACGAGGCGTCGATCATGACCGAGGTGAAGCCGGCCTTGATGGCCGTGATGATCTGCTCGTAGCTTCCGCCGTGGTCCCAGTGGATCGCGACGGGCACGCTCGAACGGTGCGCACGCGAGTGCATCGCGGCGATCAGATCGGTGGTGATGTGGGAGACCTCGTCGGGGTGGATCGCGATGATGACCGGAGCGGCCTTCTCTTCACTGATGTCCATGATGCCGTTGAACATCGCCCAGTCGCTGATGTTGAACGCCGGGATGGCGAAGTTGTTCTCGTTGGCGACATCGAGGATGGATTTGCCGGTGTAGAGCACTTGATTCTCCTGTTTCGTGGTGGTCGTTGATCCGTCGGCGCTGCGTCAGCTCTTCACGGACCCCGCCGTGAGACCGCTGATGAAGTACCGCTGGAAGAAGAGGAAGAGGATGAGCACGGGGATGGACCCGAGCACGCTCATCGCCATGATCTGGTTCCACTCGTACGAGTGCTGGCCCATGAGCAGCTGGATGCCGATGGGCACCGTGCGCATGTCGATCGTGCGGGTGAGGGTGAGCGCGAACAGGTACTCGTTCCACGCGATCATGAAGGTGTAGATGCCGACGGAGACGATGCCGGGGATCGAGATCGGCACCAGGATGCGCCACAGGGCGGTCATGGACCCGGCGCCGTCGACGCGGACGGCCTCGTCGAGCTCCTTCGGCAGGGTGTTGAAGTAGCCGGTCATCATGATGATCGCGTAGGGCAGCGTGAACACCATGTAGGTGAGGATTAGCCCGAGGTACGAGTTGTAGAGGCCGAGCGCGACCATCAGCCCGAAGTACGGGATCAGCAGCGTGATCGGCGGCACGGCCTGCACGCTGACGATCACGACGTTCAGGATGCGCTTGCCGCGGAAGTCGAAGCGGCTGAACGCGTAGGCCGCCTGGATCGCCACGAGCAGGGTCAGGATCGTCACGGAGCCGGCGACGACGTAGCTGTTCAGGAAGAACCGCATCGTCTCGGGGTTCGTGAAGATCGCGACGTACGCGTCGAACGAGAACGTGTCGGTGACGAGTCGCGGCGGGAGCTCGAAGATCTGGGTGTTCGACTTGAACGAGCTCGACAGCATCCAGAGCACGGGGCCTGCGGCGAAGACGGCACCGAGGATGAGGCCGATCATCACGCCGGTCTTGGCGACGCGACGCTGGTTCTGCACGGTGAGAGCCATGATCAGTCCCTCGCTTTCTGGTGACGGACGTAGAAGACGGCGAGCACCATCGACATGAGCAGGACCAGCACCGCGGAGGTCGCCGCGAGCGAGAAGTCGTACTTGGCGAAGGCGAGCTTGTAGGTGAAGGTGCTGAGCACCTCGGTCACGTCGATCGGTCCGCCACCGGTGGTCATCCAGATGAGGGCGAACTGCTGCGAGGTCCAGATCAGGTCGAGCAGCACGAGGCTGACGATGATCGGTCGGAGCTGCGGGACCGTGACGTTCCAGAACCGCTGCACGGCACCCGCGCCGTCGACCGTGGCCGCCTCGTTCAGCTCGTTCGGGATGCCCTGGAGGCCCGCGAGCAGGCTCACCATGAAGAAGGGGTAGCCGGCCCAGATGTTGATGAAGATGATGGTCCCGAGCGCGAGCTGCGGTGACGCGAGCCACTCGATGTCGGTGTTGAGCAAGAAGTTCACGACGCCGTTCGGCGCGAGGAGCATGCGCCACAGGACGGCGATCACCGCCACGGTGAACAGCCACGGCAGGACGTACAGGGCCCGGAAGAAGGAGCGCGAGAAGCGGCCGAGCAGCGGGCTGTTGAGCATCATCGCGAAGGCGAGTCCGAGCACCAGGTGCGCGACCACGCTGGTCACCGTGAACAGGATCGTGTTGCCGGTGGCTTTCCAGAACCGGGGGTCCGAGAGGATCTCGACGTAGTTGCCGATGCCGATGAACTCGGGCGACTTGTTCAGGATCACGTTGTCCTGGAACGAATACCCGATCACCATGACGATCGGCACGATCATCAGGACGAAGAGCAGGATGATCGTCGGCGAGAGGAAGGCGTACGACTCGGTGGTCTTGCGCAGCTGCCGCCTGCGACGCGACATCGAGACCCCGGTGACGATCACCTCGGTGTCGTCGGATGTTCTCAGACTCATGGGAAGCGTGGCTCCTTGGTTGGTCGGGTGCCGCACCGCATCGGTCGCGATGCGGCACCCCGTTCATTCGGGAAGCGGGAGATCAGAACTCCGCTTTCCAGCTCTCCTGCGCCTTCTTGAGCGCGTCGTCGATCGACTGCTGACCGTCGAAGGCCGACTGCAGCTGCTCGCCGAGCTGACGCATCAGGTCCTCCGCCACGGGGAGTCCGGTGAACTCGTTCGCCGGGTATCCCGCCTGGTAGATGTCGAACGCCTGCTTGAACAGCTCGTCGTCGTTCACGAAGTCGGGAACGGACTTCGAGTTGCCGGGGAAGGCCTTGGCCATCGTCGAGAGCTCCGAGTTGGTCTGCTCGCTCATCAGGAACTCGACGAGCTTGAACGCGGCATCCTTGTGCTCCGAGTTCTCGGCGACGCCGATGCCCCAGGATGCGTACGGGATGCCCCGTTCGCCGTCGTAGCCGTCCTCGGCGGGAAGCGCCGAGATCGAGAACTTCAGGTCGGGGTTCGTCTCACGGATCAGGTTGATGTGCGCGAGCGAGTCGATCATCATGCCGACGCGACCGTTGGTGAACTCCTCGACCTTGTCCTGCTCCTTCATGGTGAAGGAGCCCGAGGCGATCGAGCCGTCATCCCACATGTCGCCGATGAAATCGACGGCCGAGGTGACGTCGTCGTTCGTCAGGTCGGGCTGGCCGTCCTTGAGCATCGAGCCGCCCGATGCCCAGACCCACGACATGACATCGTTCTGCACGCCGTTCGGTGCCTCCAGCGAGAGCGGGAGCACCCAGCCCGAGACGTCGCCGCCGAGAGCCGAGACCTTCGATGCGGCGTCCGCGAACTCCGAGCGGGTGGTGGGAGGTGCGGTGACGCCGGCGTCGGCCAGCAGGGTGTCGTTCGTGAACATCGGGTAGACGAAGTTCACGACCGGGATCATGTAGGTGCTGCCGTCGACCTGGATCTGGCTCGCCAGCTCACTGTCGTCGTAGTCGTTCTCCTTCATCAGAGCGGTGAGGTCGGCGATCACGCCCTGCGAGGCGAAGTCGTTCACCCACGCACCGTCGAGGCCGACGACGTCCGGCATGGTTCCGGATGCCGCTCCTGCGAACAGCTGCTCCTTGGTCGATGCATACGGTCCGCTCACGAGCTTGACCGTGATGCCCGGGTTGGCGTCTTCGAACTCGTCGATGAGCGCCCGGAACTCACCGTCGGGGAGCTCGGGCTCCCACCACTGTGCGAACTCGATGGTGACGTCTCCGCCATCCCCTCCATCGGTTCCGCTGTCGCCAGCCGCGCAACCTGCCACGGCCAGGACTGTCACGGCTGCTGTCGCTGCGCCGGCGAGCTTCAGAATGCGTCGCCCTCGCCCCACTGTGATCATCACTTCTCCTCTTCGAGATCGTGCCGCACACGCGCTTCGATGCTTGTTCGTGCGGTTTTAAGCCATGTTATGCCGACATTTGCGAGAACGTCAAGCACATATCTGCGTTTGTTCCTACATGTAACTACAGATTTGATGACTGTATCCCTGTTTTCCCGGCGAGAACCAAGTTGGTCATACCGAGATCTCGGATGCTGTTATCTGCTGAAGTCTGCCGACTTCTCTGCCGACATGTGCTAGAGATGTGTGCATGGAAGCATCTGCACCGTCGCCGAAGCGCCGACTCCCCGCTGGTCGGAAGGCCGATCTCGCCGCCTATGTCGAGCAGGTGGGAGAGGTGACCGTCGGAGGTCTCGCCGAGCACTTCAGCGTCTCCATCGACACGATCCGCCGCGATCTCGACCAGCTCGACCGCGAGGGCGTCGTCATCCGCACCCACGGCGGCGCCGTCAGCGCCGAGGGTCAGCTCAAAGACCGCGCGCTCGATGTGCGACTCCGGATGCAGATCGAGGAGAAGGAGAAGATCGCCCGCCTCGCCGCGGGGCTGATCGACGACGGCGCGGTCGTGATGCTCAACGCGGGGACGACCACCCTGGCTCTCGCCCGTGCTCTCCGCAATCACCGCGATCTGACGATCGCCACGAACAATCTCCGCATCCCTGCGGAGATCTCGCCCTCCGCCTTCCGCGACCTGTATGTCTTCGGCGGAGCCGTCAGGGCGATCACGCAGGCCACGACCGGACCCGTCACGTTCACGATGACCCCCGGTGGCCCGGAGGTCGACATCCGCTGCGATCTCGCGCTGATCGCCGTCGGAGCGATCGACGAGGCGGGGTTCTCGACGTCGAACATGGGCGACGCGAACATGATGTCCGAGATGATCCAGCGTGCCGAGCGCACGGCGATCCTCGCCGACTCCTCGAAGTTCGGTCGCCGCCTGTTCGCGCAGGTCACGACTCTGGACCGTGCGGACTACCTGGTGACGGACACTCCCCCGGAATCGGCGTTCGCGACCGCTCTCGCGCAGGCCGAGGTCGAGGTCATCTCCGCCTGACGCGGCGATCGCTCGCACGCACGACGAAGGCCGCCGGGATGTCTCCCGGCGGCCTTCGCCTCTGTCATGCCTGCGTCACACGCCCGATGGCGTCAGAACCACCCGTTGAGGAGGTCCCACAGCCAGTCGAGGATGCCACCGATGATGCCACCGATCCCGCCTGCGCGGTTCACGGTGACGGTGGCCGTGGCCGCGTCTCCGTCGGCCTGCGCGACCGCGACCGTGTACTTGCCCGGCTGCGTGCCCTTCGGCACGGTGACCGATGTCGAGAAGGTGCCGTCGGCCTTGACCTTGACGGTGCCGACCTCGGTGGCCGCACCCTTCTTGGGCCGCAGCTCGACGGTCACCGTCTCGCCGGGCTCGTAGCCCTCACCGGTGATCTTCAGCTTCTTGCCCGCGGTCACCTTCGAGGACCCGAGGTCGATGGAACCCGCGAACTCCGCCGGCTCCTCCCCCGCGATCGTGAACGGCACCTGCACCGTCGTCCCGGTCCCGGCCACGGCCACGGTGAGCAGCTGCTCCCCATAGACGCCCGAGGGAACCGTGAAGGTGAGCGACGCGCGACCGGCCTCGTCGGTGGCGTCGACGATCGTCGGGTCGACGGCACCGGCGGCGAGCTGCGTGTCACCGAGCGACAGCGTCACCTGGCCGGGAGCTTGCTCCCCCGCGCTGAAAGCCAACGAAGAGAGCGCTACGGTCACCTGGTCGCCGGCGCTGTAGCCGTCGGCATCCGGTGCGCTGACCGAGACACCCACCGCGCGCTGGGCGAGGTCGGGGGTCGCGGTCTTGTTCGCGTCGAACCAGTCGACCATGGACTGCAGGTCGATCTTGCCGGTGTCGCGCTTGCCCGTGCCCTCCTTGAAGGTGAGGAAGTTGTCTCCACCCGCCGCGAGGAACGAGTTGGCCGCCACCGTGTAGTTCGCCGCCGGGTCGATCGCGGTTCCGTTGAGCGTGATCGAGGTGACCCGTGAGCCCTGTGCGGCTGCGGGGTCGTACGTGTAGACGAGCCCCTCCGACACACCGAGCTTGAGGAACGGACGCGCGGAGCCTGCCGGCTGCCACTGCTCCTCGAGCACGCCCTTCAGCTGCGCGCCGGTGAGCGTCAGCGTCACGAGCGTGTTGGCGAACGGCTGCACCGTCGCCGCCTCGCGGTACGTGACGTTGCCGTTCGGGTCGCTGGCGTTCGACGAGGCGTACGTGAGGTTGGCACGGATGCCACCCGGGTTCATCAGCGCGATGTCCGCGCCGGTGGACCACTTCTGCACGTCGGCGACGAAGTTGCCGATGGTGGACTCGCCACCGCGGTTCTCCGACCCGTTCGCCTGGCGAGCGCGGTTGAAGTCGGCGGTGATGTCGCCGACCTTCACCGCTCCGAGCACATCGGCCTCCGCCTTCGCCTTGGCGACGATGTCGGCGACCTCAGGAACGGCCGGGTAGAGCGGCTTGCCGGCCGCGGTGAGGGGCTTGATCTCGTTCGTGATCGAGATGAGCTCCTTCGTCTTCGGGTCGACCTGGAGGTTCATGAGACCCAGGTTCTCGCCGTACTGCCCTGCCGAGACGACCGGTCGGCCGTCGATGACGTGGTTGTACGCGAGGTGGGTGTGCGCCGACACGATCGCGTCGACGTCGTCATCCACTCCGTAGACGATCTCGCCGAGGGGCGAGTCCGGAGTGATGCTCGACAGCTCGACGCTGGATGCGCCCTCGTGGACGAGGAGGATGACGACATCCGCCTCGCCGTTGGAGGGGTCTCCGTCGCGCAGGTCGTCGGCGACGGCGTTCACCGAGTCGGCGATGCTGCGGACCTCGAGGTCGGCGATGCCCTCGGGAGACACGAGCGAGTCGAGGTCCTCCGTGACGGCGCCGACGAAACCGACGCGCACGCCGTCGAGCTCCTTGACCCAGGCCGGGGCGAGCGCAGGCTCTCCGGTCTCGGTCACGAACACGTTCGACGAGATGTACTCCCAGTCCGCGCGGTCCTGCACACGGTCGCGCAGATCCTCCCAGCCCTGGTCGAACTCGTGGTTTCCTGCCGCGCTGACGTCGAGACCGGCGGCGTTGAGCGCGTCGATCGTCGGGTTGTCGTCGTTGATGAACGAGGTGAACGTCGAGGCGCCGATCAGGTCACCGGCTCCGGCGAAGATCGTGTTCGGGTTCTCCTCGCGGAACTGCTTCACGGCTCCGGCCACCACGGCGGCACCGGCGGCAGCGCCGTCGGCTTCGATCCGGCCGTGGAAGTCGTTGATCGTGACGATGTCGATGCTGACCGGCGGGATCTCGGACGCGACACCGACGATGATCGGGTCGTGATCGCTGGAGCGGAACGGCGTGCCCGCGTCGGTGGCGCCGAACGCGTATCCGCGGTCGCTCCACTCGGGCGAGTTGATGCTCCACACGCCTGCTCCGGTGATCGATGCGGCGAGCGACGGGGATGCCAGCACGTGGTCGAGCGAGCCGAGCTCACCGTCGAACGTGTAGGTGTGCTGCTCGGGGGCCTTCTCCCGAGCGACGTCGCTCCACCCCGCGGTCGTGAAGACCTCGATCGGGTCTTCCTTCGCGTAGGCGTTGAAGTCGCCGATCAGCAGGATGTCGCTGCTGCCGGTCGACTCTTCGATCTCTTCGGTGAAGCCCTTGAGCGAGTTCGCCTGCTTCACGCGGTCGGCGTTGAAGAAGCCCTGGCCGTCGGCCGGCTCCGCGCCGCCGCCCTCGGGTGCCGACTTCGACTTGAAGTGGTTCGCCACGACGGTGACGACGCGTCCGTCGATGTCGAACGCCTGCGCGATCGGCTCGCGGGCGTTGCCCCAGACGGTCTCGTCGGTCACGGTCAGGCTGTCGCCCACCGTCTCGACGGCATCCTTCTTGTAGATGATCGCGCTGGTGATGTAGTCCGTGGTCGCCGAGTCGTTCAGCTCGTCGGGGGTGCGGACGTAGTCCCACTCCTCGCTGCCCAGAGCGTCGTTGAGTCCGTCGACCAGATCGGCCAGCGCCTCGTCGAGCGAGCCGCCGAGCTTGATCGAGTTCTCGATCTCCATGAGCGAGACGATCTCCGCGTCCAGCCCGTTGATGGCCGCGACGATCTTGGACTTCTGGATCTCGAACTGGGCCGCGTTCGCGGCGCCCCGAGCGTTCGAGTTCTCGCTCTTGAGCGTCGTGAAGTAGTTGAACACGTTGAACGACGCGACCTGCACGTCGCCGCCCACGTCGGGTGCCGAGTCGGTGCGGGGGTTCGTCGCGGCGAAGCCGACCTTCAGGTCGTCGGACGAGGTGCTGTCGATCGGCACGACCGGCTGCAGACGCCAGTCGTCGAAGCCGTACTGCAGCACGTATCCGCTGTCGCTGAAGTCGACCGTGTCGCCGTTGCGGACGACGAGGTCCTTCGTGAAGTAGGGCTGGTCGTTCGGGTGACCGCTGTTCGTGACCTGGATCGACCAGCCGTCATCGAGGAGGATGCGGTTCGCGCGGTTCGCCGCAGCGATCGCCTTCGCCTCGTCGCCGGGACGCACGGTCTCGGTGTTCTTGACGTTGAGGTCGGCACCGGCGTTCAGCCAGAGTGCTCCGAAGTTGTAGAGCTGGTGGCTCGACGCGACGCGGTACGTGCCGGCGGGTGCGACGTACATGTTCTCGTACTGCTCGCGGTCCGCGCCCTCGACCGTGTCGGGAAGCGGCGTGAGCGCGGGGACCCCGACGCCCGCCTGCACCACCGAGACGCCGGAGAGTGCGGTCGGGTTGATCTGGGTCTGGCCGAAGTACTCGCTGACCGAGCCCGTGACCGAGACGAGATCGCCGATCTCGAGCGTGGGCGCGAGCGCGTTCAGGAAGACGAAGACGCCGTCGGATGCGCCGGGGGTGGCGTCGTTCTCTCCGCCCGACCCCTCAGTCTGGATGACGATGCCCTTGTAGCCGCCGGTGCGGTAGTCGGCCGTGACGACGCCCTCGACCGTGACGGTCTGGCCGTTGAGCGGCGAGACATCGCCCGTGCCCTGGACCTCGGCGATGGACACCTCGGTCGGGTCGGTGCCGGGGTCGGTACCCGGGTCGGTGCCGCCGGTGTTCTGAGGCGTGATGGTCGCCGAGAGGCTGAAGTCCGCCTTGTTGTCGTCGGTGTCCTTGCCGTCGGTGCGGTTGAGCGACTTGACGTCGGTGTTGCCGGTGGGCGGCGTCGCCGCCGCGGTCTCGAAGGTGTTCGAGGTGCCGTAGCCGAGCACGTCGATGACGCCGTCGACGCCGGTGACGGAGCCCGGAGTCAGCGCGACCGCTGCGGTGCCGTCGACGAGCGCGAGGGTGCCGTTGGTGCCGCTCGGGTTGAGGGTGCTCACCGCATCCGCGGTCGGCAGGGCGGCGCCGTTCGCGCCGTTGCTGCCTGCCTGCACGAGGTAGTGGCCGCCGGCCGGGATGACGCCGGTGAGCGGCGCGACGCCGTTGGAGTTGCCCGTTCCCGTCGCCGAGCGGTACTGCAGCGACATGCCGTCGAGCGTGACGGGCGATGCGGTGGGGTTGTAGAGCTCCACGAACTTGTTCGTGAAGGCTGCTCCGGCACTGCCCCCGGAGAGGTAGGCCTCGTTGATGACGACCCCCGTCCCGGAGACGTCGGCGGATGCGGGAGCCGCGATCAGGGCGCTGGCGCCCAGAGCGGCGACGCAGGTGGCGGCGAGGACGCCGAGACGCCCCCGACTTCTGCGAGCTGACCCGGGAACCTCGTGGTTCGCGGCGTCGGGAGCGGACATCATCTGTGTTGTCTCCTCGGGTATCGTCTGGCGACGGCTCTCGTGAAACCGTGGCTGCGCGCTCTCAGCTGACGCACATGTGAGCGAGCATACGGAGGCCCTCAGACAACCTCAACGGAGTTTTCCGATTGGTAACCAAGCCCTCACCGAACGTCGGAAACCACCCCTGACGAAGGTGGAATACCGTGGGCGTCAGCGCTCGGATGCGCATCGCTCCACGCGCAGGCGCGCGCGACGGGTCAGGCGGTCTCGGCCGCGGCGGCGTCTTCGAACTCCTCGACCTCGCGCTCCCAGGCGTCCTTCGCGAGTCGATACCAGAGGTAGAACGCGAACCCGGCGAAGATCGCCCACTCCACCGCATAGAAGATGTTGAGCCAGTTCACCGGAGACTGCTCCTCGGGCGCCGGAGACGAGATGTCGGCGAGTCCGGCCGATGCCGTCGTCGACGCCAGGTACGGCCGGTACACATCGAGCTGATCGACGTCGTGCCAGTGGCTCAGCAGGGCGGCGGTCGACATGCGGTCCATGCGCTGAGGGTCGTCCTTGGGCGGCGCCGACGGCCCTTCGTCCGAGATCAGACGCCCGGTGATCGAGGCTTCCGCCTCGCCGGCGTTCAGCTTCTCCACGGCGTCATCCGCGACGGACCGGTCGGCGGTCCATCCGATCGCGACGGCGATCGAGGTGCGCTCCGCGACGCGCAGCTGACCCGTGACCCAGTAGCCTTCGACATCGTCGTTGAACCGGCTGGACACCACGAGGAAGTCATCCGGAATCCAGGTTCCCGACGTCTCGACCTTCTGTCCGACGAGCGGCTCGGGCAGATACGCGCCCGGTTCGACCACGTCGGTCAGCGGACGCACCTGCTCGGTCGCTCCGGCGGGCGGCGGATCGGTCTCGATCGCACGCTCCAACTGCCACTGGCCGAGCCAGGCGAACACGCCGGCGACGACCAGGCACAGCACGAGCATCCCGATCCAGCGTCCCCGGAGCATGACCTCGCGAAGGGTCGGCGGGAACAGTACGGGAGAAGTCACGGTGTCGAGCGGAGCCTCAGGCCTCGTAGGGTGCGAGCACGACCTCGACCCGCTGGAACTCCTTGAGATCGGAGTATCCGGTGGTGGCCATCGACTTGCGCAGCGCCCCGATGAGGTTCGCCGTGCCGTCGGCGACGGGAGCCGGACCGTAGAGGATCTCCTCGAGGGTGCCGATGCCGCCGACCTCGACGCGACGACCGCGCGGGAGCTTCGGGTGGTGGGACTCGGGGCCCCAGTGGAATCCGCGGCCGGGCGCGTCGGTGGCGCGGGCGAGCGCGACGCCGAGCATGACGGCGTCAGCACCCATCGCGAGCGCCTTGACGATGTCGCCGGACGTGCCGACCCCACCGTCGGCGATGACGTGCACGTAGCGTCCGCCGGACTCGTCGAGGTAGTCGCGACGCGCAGCCGCGACGTCGGAGACGGCCGTCGCCATCGGAGCGTGGATGCCGAGCGTGGCACGGGTGGTCGATGCCGCTCCCCCACCGAAGCCGACGAGCACGCCGGCGGCACCGGTGCGCATCAGGTGCAGCGCGGCCGTGTAGGTGGCTGCGCCGCCGACGATCACCGGCACGTCGAGGTCGTAGATGAACTTCTTGAGGTTCAGCGGCTCGTCGACGCTCGACACGTGCTCTGCCGAGACCGTCGTGCCGCGGATGACGAACAGGTCGACACCGGCTGCGGCCACGGTGTCGTAGAACTCCTGTGTGCGCTGCGGAGTCAGCGAGCCGGCGACAGTGACGCCGGCCTCGCGGATCTCGGCGAGGCGCTGCGTGATGAGGGCGGGCTTGATCGGCTCGGCGTACAGCTGCTGCATGCGCGCCGTCGCCTTGCTCTCATCGAGACCGGCGATCTCGGCCAGCAGCGGCTCGGGGTTCTCGTAGCGGGTCCACAGACCCTCGAGGTCGAGCACGCCCAGACCGCCGAGCTGCCCCAGCATGATCGCCGTCTGCGGGCTCACGACGGAATCCATCGGAGCGCCCAGCACCGGGATGCCGAAACCGAAGGCGTCGATCGTCCAGGCGGTCGACACATCCTCCGGGTTGCGCGTGCGCCGGGACGGCACCACCGCGATGTCGTCGAACGTGTACGCGCGTCGCGCGCGCTTGCCTCGGCCGAGCTCGATCTCCATGGTCACCCCTCCAGACTACCGGGCGCGCGCGGAGGTGCCGACGGCTGGGAGACTGGAACCGAGATCGGGAGGCAGTATGTCGGTGGATGCCGTGGAAGTCGCCGTCGTCGGAGGCGGCGTGATGGGACTCGCCACAGCCTGGGAACTGACCAGGCGAGGCCACCGACCGGTGGTCTTCGAGCGCTTCGCCCGCGGGCACCGAGAAGGAGCCTCGCACGGTGCGACGCGCAACTTCAACAACGCCTACGACGAGGAGCACTACCTCGACCTCCTCGTCCGCGCACGAGAGGGATGGGAGGCGCTCGGCCCCGTCGACGGCGAGCCGCTGCTTCGTCTGCACGGCCTGGTCACGCACGGCGACGTCGATGTCGCCGCGATCGAACGCCGCCTCCATGAGCGAGGCATCCACGCCGAGATCCTTCCGCCGACCGAAGCCGCATCGCGCTGGTCGGGCATGCGATTCGACGGCCCGGTGCTGTACTCCCGCGACGCCGGCGTCGCCCGGGCATCCGCGGCACTGGAAGAACTCGAGAAGCGCATCGTCGCCGCCGGTGGCGAGGTCCGCTGGCAGACCCCGGTGACACGGATCGACGAGACCGACGCCGGCGTCGAACTGCTCCTCGGCGAGCGCCGCGTGCGCGCCGACGTCGCCGTCGTCACGGTGGGTGCATGGACCGAGAAGATGCTCCCCGGCATCGGGCTTCCCCGGCTCGAGGTCACCGAGGAGACGCCTGCCCACTTCCTGCCCGTGGACGGATCCGCCTGGCCGTCGTTCAACCACTACGTCGACACCGACCGCTATCCGGCGACGGTCTACGGCATGCCGACGCCGGGTGAGGGCGTCAAGGTCGGGTTCCACCGGGTCGGCGATGCCGTCGACCCTGATGCGCGCCCGCACCGGACGACCCATGCCGAGGCGCTGGCCGACTACGTGCGCGAGTGGATGCCGGGCCTCGACCCGGCATCCGCCTCGCCGATCAGCTGCACCTACACCTCGACCGACGACAGCGCCTTCGTGCTCGACCGGCGGGGACGGATCGTGGTGGGAGCGGGCTTCTCGGGGCACGGGTTCAAGTTCGCCCCGGGCGTCGGCGCCACGCTGGCCGATCTCGCGCTCGACCCGGCCGCGCACGCCGCCGCAGCGTTCCGGCTCGCCTGACGCCGGACGCGCTCAGAACGACCGATCTCAGCGGGCGCGTGCGACCCGGCGCTCGTCCCACACGGGAGCATCCGCCTCGTACACCTCCCCGTCCGACCCGAACACGAGGAATCGGTCGAACGAGCGCGCGAACCAGCGGTCGTGCGTGACCGCGAGCACAGTGCCCTCGAAGCGCACGAGTGCCTCTTCGAGAGCCTCGGCCGACTCGATGTCGAGGTTGTCGGTCGGCTCATCGAGCAGCAGCAGTGTCGCACCCGAGAGCTCGAGAAGAAGCACCTGGAAGCGGGCCTGCTGCCCACCCGACAGCGACTCGAACGTCTGCTGCGCCTGCCGCACGAGCCCGTAGCGGTCCAGCGCCGAGCTCGCGGCATCCCTCGGCATCCCCGCCCGACGTTCGTCACCGCGGTGCAGGATCTCGAGCAGCGTGCGCCCCACGAACTCCGGGTGCGCGTGCGTCTGCGCGAACAGCCCGGGGACGACTCTGGCACCGAGGATCGCGCGGCCGGCGTGAGCGACCTCCGCCAGCTGCTCACCCGTCGAGGTCACATGACCGAGTGTCGAGTCGGGGTCGCTTCCGCCGCGGGCCAGCAGGCGCAGGAAGTGGGACTTTCCGGACCCGTTGGACCCCAGTACGGCGACGCGGTCGCCGTACCAGACCTCTGCGTCGAAGGGCCGCATCAGTCCCGTGAGCTCCAACCGCTCCGCGACGACGGCCCGCTTGCCGGTGCGCGACCCCCGGAGGCGCATGTCGAACTCCTGTGCGGGTGGTCGTTCCTCGGGCGGTCCCGCCTCCTCGAACTTGCGGAGACGGGTCTGGGCCGCCTGATACCTCGAGGCGAACCCGTCGTTCGCCGACGCCTTGACCTTGAGATTCGCGACGAGGACGCGCAGCTTCTCGTGCTGCTCGTCCCACCTCCGACGCAGTTCGTCGAGGCGGTCCATCCGGTCGCTGCGCGCCTGGTGGCACGTCGCGAAGCCTCCGCCGTGCACCCATGCCGACGCCCCGGCCCCGCCCGGTTCGAGAGTGACGAGCCGGTCGACCGCGCGCGCCAGGAGCTCGCGGTCGTGCGACACGAGGAGAACCGTCTTCGGCGTCTGCCGCAGCTGATCCTCGAGCCAGCGCTTGGTCGGCACGTCGAGATAGTTGTCGGGCTCGTCGAGAAGGAGAACCTCGTCGGGGCCGCGCAGCAGCGCTTCCAGAGCGAGGCGTTTCTGCTCGCCTCCCGAGAGCGTGGTCAGCTCGCGGAAGCGCGCCCGGTCGTAGGGAACGCCGAGGGCCGCGACCGTGCACTGGTCCCACACCGTCTCGTGCTCGTAGCCGCCCGCGTCGGCGTACTCGGCGATCGCCGTCGCATACGCCATCTGCGTGTCGTGCTCGTCGCGCTCGATCAGCGCGTTCTCGGCTGATTCGAGCACTTCCGCCGCCTGCCTGATGCGCCGAGGGGCGACACGCACCAACAGCTCGTGCACGGTCTGCCCCGGCTCTCCGTGCCCGACGAACTGGTCCATGACGCCGAGTCCACCGTCGATCGTCACGACTCCGGCATCGGCAGCCTGCTCGCCGCGGATGATGCGGAGCAGCGTCGTCTTGCCCGCCCCGTTGGGGCCGATGAGCGCGCTCGTCGACCCCGATCCGACGCGGAACGTCGCGTCATCCAGCAACGGCCTGCCGTCCGGCAGGGTCAGTGAGACCCCGGCTACATCTATATATCCCACCGTGCGTGGCCGTCCTTCCGCCCGCATGGCGAGCCGACCAGGCTATCAGGTCGCAGCCCGGCAGACGGTCGCGGTCAGCGGACGACCTGGATGGCCTCGGTGCGCGCGGCGGCGGGAAGGAGCATCCGGAACTCGGTGCCGACGCCCTCCCTGCTCGTCACATCCATCGTGCCGCCGTGGGCCAGCACGATCGCGCGGGTGATCGTGAGCCCGAGCCCCACCCCGGGCACCGCGTTCTGCGTCGCCGTCGATGCGCGGAAGAAGCGTGTGAACAGCATCCCCTGCTCGTCCTCCGGGATGCCGACACCCGTGTCGCGGACGGCGAACTCAACGCCTCCGTCATGCATCCGCACGCTCGCGGTGACCCGCCCCCCTGATCCGGTGAACTTGAGCGCGTTCGAGAGCAGGTTGTCGAGCGCCTGACCGATCCGTCCCGAGTCGACCGACAGGTGCACAGGAGCCGTCGGGACCTCGGCGATGATCTCGATCCCCTCGCGCTGCGCATGGGGTCCGGCGGATTCCACGGCGTTGCGCACGAGCTCGACGACGTCGGCGTCCCGACGCTCGAGCGGGAACCTCCCCGATTCGACCTGAGCGGTGAAGAGGAGGTCTCCCACGAGGTTGAGCAGTCGTTGCGCGTTGCGCTCGATGATGCCGACGAACTCCTGCTGATCGGTCGTGAGGGGCTGCCCCGGGTCGTTCTGGAGCAGATCGAGGAATCCGATGATCGCGCTCAGAGGCGTGCGCAGCTCATGCGAGATCATGCCGACGAACTCGTCCTTCATGCGGGCGACCTCGACCGCCCGGGTCTCATCGGTGATCACGAGCAGGTACCCGTGTCGCGAGCCGTCGGAATCCTGGTACGGCGACACGGTGACCCGCGCCGGGACCGTCGACCCGCCGGTCGTCATGACGTCGATGTGCGAGTCGACCGACAGACCGGAATCGGCCTCGTCGAACAGTGCACGCAATCCGGGGTGCAGTCGATCCTCAGTCTCCACTGCCCCCTTCGGGGCGAACTGCGCGAGAGCGTTCGGTTCGAAGAATCGGTCGACGCGCACCTCGGCCAGCGCGTCGCGCACGGGCATGCCCAGCAACCGCACCGCCCCGGGGTTCCATGCGCTGATCGTGCCGCAGTTGTCGGTGGCGATGACCGCCTGACCGGTGATCGAGTTCCACAGACTCGTGAACGACTCAGACAGCGCTCGGTACTGCTGCTCGCTGGCGCTGAGCTTCTCGAGCATCGCCTGATTGGCGACGAGGGCGGCGGTCCGCTCGGCGACGAGAGCCTCGGCCTGCGACGTGCGCAGCCTCTGGAGCCGGGACAGCTCGTTCACGATCGCGCCCACCGTGGCGAACACGAGAGGACCGATGATGCCGCGCAGCCAGGCGGCCGAGTCCTCCGGCGGATCGATGATGTTCGGCATCAGGAGCGCGATCGACGTGAAGATGCCGACGAGGAAGACCTGTCTGCGTCCGGGAGCGGCCGCGATCCAGATCACCGGAAGCAGCACGAGCGAGGAGAAGAGCGACGTCGCTCCTCCGGTGCCCGCACGCAGCGCGCCGATCCCGATAATGCTGACGATCGGGATCAGCATCGTCACCCAGCCGTCGTACACGCCGCGAACGGAGAGGACGCCGGCCAGCGCGGTGACCGCCGCGACCGCGAGGATGCCGGTGATCGCGACGACCGCGTCGGTGACGGGGACCCCTGGGATCGCCCACATCAGCAGCGCCGCGATCCCGACCGCGATCGCCGTGGGGCCCTGCTTCATCAGCGGAGTGGGATTGTCGAAGTACTTACGCCATCCCCGCTCCATCGACGCCTGGACGACGTTCGTCGTGGTCATCGCGCCACGCCTCGGAGCAGTCGGCGGAGGTCCGCTCCGACGATCGGCTTCGGCAACGCCGCATCGGCATCCGGATAGTCGGCGACATCGAGCACAGAACTCACGATCAGGAAGCAGTCCGGAAATCTCGCCTGCACGAGGCGTGCGCACTCCTCACCCGTGATTCCGGGAAGCAGGAGGTCGACGACGGCCACGGACGGGCTGATCGTCGGGAACGCCGCGATGGCCGATTCCGCATCGATCGCTGCGAACACGTCGAACCCCTCGCGATCCAGGTACCGCTGGAGGAGGTCCATCTGATCCGCGCTGTCCTCGACGACGAGAGCCAGCGGCCGCCCGCTCATCGCAGGAACAGCTCTCTCACGATGACGACGACGACGACGATTCCGAGAGCGAGAAGCGCCTGGGGTACGAGGCGCTTCTCGCGACGGGCGTCCGTCGCGATCTCCTCCTGCTCCGCCTGGGGTGAGGGTGTGGCGGTCATGAGTCGACCCGTCCGATCTTCTCGGTCTTGATCCATGCGGCGTCAGCGCGACGCCACTCTTTGATGTACGAATCGACGGTGATGGCGCAGAGCAATGACCCGTAGCCGCACACGTAGAGGAGGAGCCCGGCGAAGAAGCGTCCGGCCGGCAGGGGTTCCACGGCACGGGCGAGCCAGATCCCGAGCATCGAGATCGGCCCCCACAGGTAGAAGATCACGGCCCACAGGAAGCGCGTCTGGTCCGTGACCGCGAGACCGAGCTCTTGCAGGCCGCTCTCGAACAACCACGGGAAGAGGGCGATCGCCATCAGGATCAGGGCGCCGAGCCCCGGGAACATGAGTGCCTCACGCCACGATTGACGACCGATCCGCGGATCCAGCTGCACCGAGTAGAGCATGGAGAACAGGTAGATGCACGCGGCGGAGATCCACATGAAACGGAACACGAAATCGGCGATGTCGCTGTGCAGCACGAGCAGGGCGAGCATCCCCGCGGCGGCGAGGACCATGAAGGCCGGCAGGAGCAGGATCGTGAACCAGGCGAGTCCGAAGGAGAAGCTTCCCAGGTTGTGCGCGCGGCTGGGTCGGAACCACAGCTTCCGATAGATCGACGTCAGCTGCACATTGCCTCGCGCCCAGCGCAGACGCTGCTTCCAGAGGCTGTCGATCGTGCGAGGCTCTTCGGCGAGCACGACGGCATGCGGTTCGAAGACCATGCGTCGGCCGGCCAGCTGCCCCTCGAACGTGGTCATGGTGTCCTCGGCGAGCGTGCCCGTCGGGATCCTCCCGCCGATCGCCTCGAGGTTGGCCCGCGAGTGCAACTGCGCCCCTCCGGCGAGACAGGCGATCGCGCCTCCCACGTTCTGCACGCGACGCGCGGACAGCTGTCCGATCACGTACTCGATCGCGATGAACCGGGTCAGGTAGTTGCGATCGCGACTGCCCTCGGCGATGTACGCCGTGACCGCGCCGACCTTCTCGTCGGCGAGGTGCCTGCTCATCTTGCGCAGCGAGTCGCGCGCGAAGATCACGTCGGCATCCATGATCAGCACGGCCTCGGTCCACTCGTCCGCGAGCACGATCTCGAGTCCGTGGTTGAGCGTGTGCGCCTTGCCCTGACCGCCCTGCTCGCGGCGCAGGTGCACGACCCGACCCGGATGCGCGTCGACCTTCGCCGCCACCACGGAGGGCGTGTCGTCGGTCGACGCATCGTCGATCACGAAGATCTTCAGACGATCGGCCGGGTACTCGAGCTGCATCAGCCGCTCGATCGCCGGACCGAGCACGAGCCCCTCGTTCCAGGCGGGGATCAGCACGGCGACCCGCGGATGGTGCGGCGCCGCCTTGCCGTAGTGGTTGCGGAACGCGTGCAGGGGCAGCGCGAGGAACTGAAGACCCGTGTTGATCACCGGCAGGGTGCCGACGAGCACGCAGAGCAAGAGGATGACGACGACTATGGTCTCGACCAGATTCAGCTCGGGCATCAGCGCGACTTCCGCTGCGAGAGGAGCTCGGCCACGCGCGCATAGCGCCCGACCTCGGAGGCGACGTGGCTGTCCGTGGATGCCACGAGCTCGGCACCCGCATCGTGCAGGGCGTCGAGCAGCAACGGCCCGGGGCAGCCCCACTTCTCGTTCACCTCGACCAGCGTGTGAGTCTCGGCTGCGGTCTTCGCCCACGCGGCCACCCGCTCGGCACCGAGGTCGTCTTCGGACACACCGATCTTGGGGAGGATCGAGAAGCAGTGGGCGAGCTGGTTGCCCGGATGACGGCGCATCCCGGCGTCCAGCGCCGAGACCAGCTGGTCGAGCACGTCGTCCGGCGCCCAGCCGTCCGCGATCCGCTCACGCACCGCGGTCGGGCCGAGCGGACCGTCGACGCCGGGGAACTGGTGGTCGGCGATGAGGATGCGGTCGATCCCTGCCGGGAGGTGGGGGATGTCGAGCTCGCCCGACGCGTCGAGGATCTTGGCCTCGACGCCCGTCAGGATCGTGAGTCCGTCGGGCACCTGCAGCTCGCCCACGGCGGCGAGGTAATCGGGAACCCAGGTCGTCGACCGGCGCACGTGATCGACGAGGCGGAGGGTCATGAGCCCTGCCGCCGCGGCGGCGGCCACGTTCTCGGCGAGGGTCGAGACGGCGTCGTCCGAGAACGTCGAATGGACGTGGTGATCGCCGCGCAGCAGGGGGTCGCTCACAGCTCCTCCTGATGCCCGGCGTGCTCCGACACGAGCACCTCGTCGACCTCGACGATGACGTCCTCGAGGAAGCGCACCGAGGCGATCTCACGGAAGGCGATCGACGACGGCAGCTCCCTGCCGAGGAACAGATCCGCGACGAGCGAGGGGATGTCGACGCCCGCCGCGATGGTGAGCGGCAGCGCCCCGGGGAACCGTGGGTTCACCTCGAGCAGCACGGCCCGCCCCTCGCGGTCACGGCGGAGCTGGACGTTCGCGACGCCGACGAGACCGATCGCCTTCGCGACGGCCGCGGCGGTCTCCTCGAGCTCGGGGTCGTGCACGGTGCGACCGGCGATGGCCACGCCCGAATCGACCCTCGCACGGGTGCGGGGCACCGCGGCGATCACCTCACCGGCAGCATCCGCGATCACGTCGACCGAGTACTCCTCGCCGGGGAGGTAATCCTGGACGATCAGGCCCTCGTCCAGCGGCAGCGCCTCGAGGGCCGCGCGATCGGGAACCAGGCGGATGCCCCGGCTGCCCGCGCCCTGACGAGGCTTGGCGAAGACGGGGAACTCCCAGTCGACGGCCACGGCGTCGGCGCCTGCGAGCACCGTGCGCGGGGTGCGACCTGTGGCCTCGCAGCGCTCGGCGAGCAGCAGCTTGTCGAGCGCGACCGACAGCGTGTCCTGGGAAGGAGCCGCGAGCACGGCGGGGGCGAGCTCGTCGCGGCGTCCGGCCAGCGCGATCAGTTCGACGTCGACCGTCGAGATCACCAGATCGAGTCGGTCCTCGGCCACCATCCGCGAGATCGCCGGCACGAAGTCCTCGTCTCGCCCCGGCGGTACGAGACGGCGATGCGTGGAGGGCACCAGGTAGATGCCACTCGCCCAGCCGTCCATATCGGCGGCGAAGACCTCGAGGTCGGAGCGACGCAGGAGAGAGCGGATCACGGCGACTCCGGCGGGCCCTCCCGCACCGGTCACCAGTACGCGTGCAGTCATCAGCTCTCCCGTCGTGCGAGCTCGTGGGCTCCGATGAACTCGGCGGTCTCGCGTACGACCTCGAGCGGCTCGACGGCCACGCCCCCGCCGAAGCGCGACCAGTACCGGGCGGTGGCGGTCACGAAGTCGGGCTCGAGATAGTCGCGCATCGCGGTCTGCGAGGCGAAGCACTCGAGCAGTCGGAGCTTCTGAGGGAGATCCTGGTCGATCCGCACGAACCGGGTCGGGCGGAAGTCGATCGTCGACGAGGGGCTCTGATAGCAGGCGACCGTTCCGACACGTCGGGTGGCGGCGATCGTCGCCTCGCTCACGGCCCGGTGGTCCTGATGACGGTCGTGGCTGGAGTGCGTGTAGACGATCGTCGGGCGCACCTCCTGCACGACCTCCTCGATCAGCCGCACCGTCGCGCCGCCTCCGGAGATCTCGGTGTCGACGAGATCCTTGAGGAAGAGGCGTGCCCCCAGCATGTCGGCCGAAGCGAGCGACTCATGCTGACGGCTCTCGGCGTCTCCCCCGCGCGAGCCGCGCGAGAGGGTGAGCACGGTGATCGAGTCGCCTGCACGCGCGTGAGCGGCGAGGATGCCACCGACGCCGATCTCGACGTCGTCCGGATGGGCGCCGATGGCGAGGATCACCTCCGGCGACCGGTTTGCCTCTCGCCTGGCGCGTCCCTCGGCTGCGAGTCGCGAGACCGCCTCGACCAGGCGCGCGTTGTCGAGCGGCTTGGTCAGGAACTCGTCAGCCTGCGCTCGCAGCGCCGAGACCGCGTACTCGACCGAGACGTGCGCGGTCATCACGATGACCGGGACCAGAGGGTCCTTCCGCCGGAGTTCCGCGAGAAGCTCGAGGCCGTCGAGGCCGGGCATCTCGATGTCGGTGACGACCACGTCGGGTGTGAAGCGTGTGAGGCGCTCGACGGCGGAGAGACCGTCTTGCGCGACCACGACCTCACAGCCGGCTCGTCTTTCGAGCACGGTCTTGACGAGGAGGGCGACGTCCGGGTCGTCGTCGACGACCAGGACGCGGGGTGCATCCTGAGGCATATCTGCAGCTCTCAATGGGGAGGTTCCCTGCCGGTCATGCTCCGGCATGCAGCTCCCGGCGCCCTTCGCGTCTGGAGCTCGAGGAAAATCGAGCGGGTATCTCTAAATACTGGCATACCGAATCGCCACCCAGTGCGCCGGGATTCCGCGCGCCCCGGTCGTGTCAGGATGCGGTCCGCGCAGCCCGCTTCTGCTCCTGGAACACGCGGATCGCCTCGTACCTCTCCGCCGAGCGTGAACGACGCTTGGTCGCCTCGTCCTCGCGGTTCTTGCGCGGCGCCGTGGTCGTCAGATCGTCGACGAGCGCTCTCGTGGCGCGAGCGATCTCCTCGACGGCGCGATCGAACACGGCCTGGTTCGCGCGGGACGGCGTCGTCGTCCCGGCGATCTTGCGCACGAACTGCAGGGCGGCGTCATGGCACTCATGGTCCGTGGCGGCGGGCTCGAGGTTGTTCAGGGGAACGATGTTGCGGCACATACCGGCACGGTACGCCGTGATGCGGGCATCCGGAAGGCCGCGAACACTGGATGGCGCGCACACCACGCCTCTCACTACGCTCGGCTACGAGTGCGGCCACCCCAGCGACCGCGCACCCCAGATCGGAGCGACACCATGACGAACCCGCCCTCTCCCGGCGACGCGCAGTACACGCCGCCCGCAGACCCGGCCACGAACCCCGCGGCGTATCCGGTCGCGGGGCCCGGCTACGCCACTCCGCCCGCCGCAGCGCCCGGGAACGGACTCGCGATCGCCGGACTCGTCCTGGCATTCGTGATCGCCCCACTCGGCCTCATCCTGAGCATCGTGGCGGCCGTCAAGCTCGGCAAAGCAGGTGCACCGAAGGGGATCGCGATCGCGGGCATCATCATCGGCGCGATCATCACCGTGATCGCGGTGATCGGCCTCGTGCTGCTCGTGACGGTGTTCGCGAACCTCTTCTCGATGTGCGCGGAACTCGGTCCCGGCGTGTGGCAGGTCGACGGAGTCACCTACACCTGCAACTGAACGCGCAGACGACGAAGGGGCCGGATGCGGATGCATCCGGCCCCTTCGTCGATCATGCTCAGCGCTTGTAGTTGGGCGCCTCGACGACGATCTGCACGTCGTGCGGGTGCGACTCCTTGAGCCCGGCGGCTGTGATCCGCACGAAGCGGCCACGCTCCTTGAGCTCCTCGATGGTGCGTGCGCCGACGTAGAACATCGACTGACGCAGTCCGCCGACCAGCTGGTACGCGACGGCCGACACGGGGCCGCGATAGGGAACCTGGCCCTCGATGCCCTCGGGGATCAGCTTGTCGTCGCTGGGGACGTCGGCCTGGAAGTAGCGGTCCTTCGAGTACGAGGTCTGCTTGCCACGGGTCTGCATGGCTCCGAGCGAACCCATGCCGCGGTACTGCTTGAACTGCTTGCCCGACTGGAAGACGATCTCGCCCGGCGACTCGTCGGTTCCGGCGAGGAGCGAACCGAGCATGACCGCATCTGCTCCGGCGACGAGCGCCTTGGCGATGTCGCCCGAGTACTGGAGCCCTCCGTCGGCGATCACCGGCACGCCGGCGGGGCGCGCGGCGAGCGACGCCTCGTAGACGGCGGTGACCTGCGGCACGCCGACGCCCGCGACGACGCGCGTGGTGCAGATCGAGCCGGGGCCCACGCCCACCTTGACGGCGTCGACGCCCGCGTCGACGAGCGCCTGGGCACCCTCGCGGGTCGCGACGTTGCCGCCGATGACGTCGATGTGCGCGAAGCTCTCGTCGGCCTTGAGGCGCTTGACCAGTTCGATCACGCCCTGCGACTGCCCGTTCGCGGTGTCGACCACGAGCACGTCGACGCCGGCGTCGCGGAGTGCCTCCGCGCGCTCCCAGGCGTCGCCGAAGAATCCGATGGCCGCGCCGACGCGCAGACGCCCCTGGTCGTCCTTCGTGGCGAGCGGGTACTTCTCGCTCTTGTCGAAGTCCTTGATGGTGATGAGGCCGGCGAGCTTGCCGTCCTCATCGATGAGCGGGAGCTTCTCGACCCGGTGGTGGGCGAAGAGCGCGATGACCTCGCCGGCGGCCACGCCGACGGGAGCGGTCACGAGACCCTCGGAGGTCATGACGTCCTTCACGAAGGTGGTCTGACGCTCGAAGCCCGAGACGAAGCGCATGTCGCGGTTGGTGATGATGCCCACGAGGCGTCCGTCGGCGTCGACCACGGGGAGGCCCGAGATGCGGTACTTGGCGCAGAGCGCGTCGACCTCTTCGACGGTCGCATCCGGCGTCGTCGTGATCGGGTCGGTGATCATGCCCGACTCGCTGCGCTTGACGCGATCGACGTGCGCGGCCTGGTCGGCGATCGACAGGTTGCGGTGCAGGATGCCGATGCCTCCCTCACGGGCCATCGCGATGGCCATGCGCGACTCGGTGACCGTGTCCATGGCGCTGGAGAGCAGCGGAGTCGCGACCGAGATCCGGCGAGTGATCCGCGACGAGGTGTCGGCCTCGCTGGGGATGACGTCGGTGTGCCCCGGAAGGAGCAGCACATCGTCGTAGGTGAGTCCGACGAAGCCGAAGGGGTCGTGCTGGTCCATGGATAGTCCTCCTGCGGGCGCGATCTGGGCGAGGGTGTACCAATTCTAAGCGTGGGGAGGCTGAGGAAATTCCCGGCGTCCGCCTCGGAAGAGCCTGCGCCGGGCTGCTCGGAGCGCGGCGTTTCGCAACTTCGTGATGGGATCGTTCTCACCGTGAGCAGATCGTGCCTTGGTTGAAACAGAGCCGACACATTACGCTCATACCGTCGTACATCAAGGCCGATGAACAACTCCGTCATGGCCTGTGTACTGGGCTGGAGGTTCTGTGCGTCCGACGATCTCGGCGAATCGAAGCGGAATGCGGTGGGTCATCATCCTGCTGGCGTCGCTCCTCGCCATCGCTTTCCTGTGGTTGCAGCCTCCGTCGGCGGCTTCCGCCGAAGAGACCGACGACGGCCAGGAGATCACAGACTTCTACTTCGCCGGTGTCATCACCTTCGACGACACCCCCGTCGAAGACGTCGTGATGACGATCAAGGGCAACGGTTTCGAGGGCGAGACGAAGACGGATGCCGAGGGCAAGTGGCGTCTGTACGTTCCCGAGAAGGAGACCTACACGCTCACCGTCGATGAGGAGACCCTCCCCGACGGTGTGATCGTCGACGCAGCGCAGCTGCCGGAGGGCACTCAGCCGATCTCGGGCACCACGGCCTCGTTCGAGGTCGAGTTCGGCCTGACCGGCACGAAGATCATGAACCTCTTCCTCGGCGAGGGCGAGCGCATGACGACATCGTTCATCGACCAGCTGGCCTCGCGCCTGGTGGGTGGACTCAACTTCGGCCTCCTGCTGGCTCTCGCATCGATGGGCGCGGCACTCATCTACGGAACGACCCGCCTGTCGAACTTCGCCCACGCCGAGATGGTCACGTGGGGCGGCCTGGTCGCCCTGGTGACGACGAGCTTCTGGCACCTCCCCCTCTGGCTGGGCATCATCGCGGCCGTGGTCGGCGGTGGCCTCTTCGGCTGGGCTCTGGACGCCGGCATCTGGCGTCCGCTCCGACGACGCGGCCTCGGAGTCGTGCAGCTCATGATCGTCAGCATCGGACTCTCGCTCGCCCTCCGGTACGCGTTCCAGTACCTGATCGGCGGCGGTACCCGCCAGCTCCCCGGCGCGAGCCCCGAGCCGTTCCGCTTCGGGCCGATCTCGCTCTCGTACATCGACATGATCGGCATGGGCGTGAGCATCGTCGTGATCGTCGGCGTCGCCTTCTTCCTCACCCGCACACGCATCGGCAAGGCCACCAGGGCGATCTCCGACAACCCGCAGCTGGCTGCGGCATCGGGCATCGACGTCGACAAGGTGGTCCGCTACGTCTGGATCCTCGCCGGAACGCTCGCTGCGATCTCCGGCATCCTGTGGGCGTACTTCCGCCCCGGCGTGAAGTGGGACATGGGCATGCAGATGCTGCTGCTCATCTTCGCCGCCATCACGCTCGGCGGACTCGGCACCGCGTTCGGAGCCCTCGTCGGCTCGCTCATCGTCGGCATCGCGGTCGAGATCTCGACCCTCTGGATCCCGTCCGACCTCAAGTACGCGAGCGCGCTCGTCGTGCTCATCGTGATCCTCCTCGTGCGACCCCAGGGTCTGCTCGGACGCAAGGAAAGGTTGGGCTGATCATGGACTTCGGAAGCATCTTCTCCAATACCGCGGTCTATCTCATCAGCCCGGTCACCATCGCCTATGCGCTGGCGGCGACCGGTCTGGCCGTGCACTTCGGATACGTGGGACTCCTCAACTTCGGTATGGCCGCCTTCATGGCCATCGGCGGGTACGGCTACGCCATCTCGGTCCTGACCTTCGGTCTTCCCTGGTGGATCGGCATGCTGATCGGGCTCCTGGGCGGCGCGTTCTTCGCGGTGCTCCTCGGCATCCCGACGCTGCGGCTGCGTGCCGACTACCTCGCGATCGCGACGATCGCGGCCGGTGAGATCGTGCGCTTGCTGTTCACCACTCAGATCTTCGACGAGTACACCAACTCGGCCGACGGTCTCGCGCAGTTCAACGGCGGATTCCGCGACGCCAACCCGTTCCCCCCTGGCACCTACGGCTTCGGTCCGTGGGTGCTCAGCGCGAACGACCTGTGGAACCGCGTCTTCGGGGTGATCGTGCTCGCCATCGCGATCCTGCTCGTATGGTCGCTGATGCGCAGCCCCTGGGGCCGTGTACTCAAAGGCATCCGTGAAGACGAGGACGCCGTGCGGTCGCTCGGCAAGAACGTCTTCGCCTACAAGATGCAGGCGCTCGTGGTCGGTGGCATCATCGGCGCAGCGGGTGGGATCGTCTTCGTCCTCCCCTCGGCCGTGGTCCCCGGCAGCTACACGACGTCGCTCACGTTCTTCCTGTGGACGGTGCTGCTCCTCGGTGGAGCGGCGACGGTCTTCGGCCCGACGCTCGGCGCGATCCTGTTCTGGGTCGTGTTCGCGTTCATGGCGAACCTGCTGCCGTCGATGGCCAAGGCGGGCATCCTGCCCATGTCCGACAGCCAGGCCTCGACCCTCGTGTTCATCTTCGTCGGCATCGCCCTGATGCTGCTCGTGATCTTCCGTCCTCAGGGCATCCTCGGCGACAAGAGGGAGATGACCTTTGTCAATTGAACCCACCCCCGACGAGAACGTCGAGACGGCGCCCCAGACCGGGAGCGTCCGTCGTCCGAAGACCACCGGTCTCGCGAAGGGACCGGCGGCCCCCGGAGTGCCGAAGGTCGATCCGATCCTCGTGGCCGACGCCGTGCAGCGGCGGTTCGGCGGCCTGACCGCCGTCGACGTCGATCACGTCGAGATCCCCCGCGGGGCGATCACTGCCCTGATCGGCCCGAACGGCGCGGGCAAGACCACCCTGTTCAACCTGCTCTGCGGATTCGACAAGCCCAACAGCGGCACGTGGTCGTTCGACGGGAAGAATCTCTCCGGCGTCCCCTCCTTCAAGGTGGCGCGGATGGGGCAGGTGCGCACGTTCCAGCTGACGAAGTCGCTGTCGCTGCTCACGGTGCTCGAGAACATGAAGCTCGGTGCTCCCGGCCAGCGCGGCGAGGGCTTCTGGTCGAGCCTGTTCCCGTTCCTGTGGCGCAAGCAGGATCAGGAGATCGAGGTGAAGGCGCGCGAGCTGCTCGCCCGCTTCAAGCTCGATGCGAAGGAGAAGGACTTCGCCGCATCGCTCTCGGGAGGTCAGCGCAAGCTGCTCGAGATGGCGAGGGCGCTCATGAGCGACCCGACGCTGGTGATGCTCGATGAGCCGATGGCCGGCGTGAACCCGGCCCTCACGCAGTCGCTCCTCGACCACATCCTCGATCTCAAGGGCCTCGGCATGACGGTGCTGTTCGTCGAGCACGACATGCACATGGTCCGCCACATCGCCGACTGGGTCGTCGTGATGGCGGAGGGTCGCGTCGTCGCCGAGGGTCCGCCCGATGAGGTCATGGAGGACCCTGCCGTGGTCGACGCCTACCTCGGCGCCCACCAGGACCTCGACCTCGGGGCCGTCACCGGTCGCATCCCCGTGATCGAGAACGCCGCCGCGGCGAAGCTCCGCGAGCAGATCGAAGCAGAGGCAGAGGCGGAACTCGAAGCGACGAGCACCGCCGATCCCGATCAGAAGGGCAACGCATGAGCGCCGACATCTCCGCAGGATCCACGCCGTCGACCGATGACGTCGTCGTCGAGCTCAAGGACGTCCACGCCGGCTACCTGCCAGGGGTGAACATCCTGAACGGCGCCAACCTCGTCGCGCGCCAGGGTGAGCTGATCGGCATCATCGGTCCCAACGGCGCGGGCAAGTCGACGCTGCTGAAGTCGATCTTCGGCATGGTCAACGTGCGAAGCGGCGACATCACCGTCAACGGCGAGAGCATCGTCGGGTTGAAGGCGGACAAGCTCGTCAAGCGCGGCGTCGCCTTCGTGCCGCAGACGAACAACGTGTTCCCGTCGCTCTCGATCGAGGAGAACCTGCAGATGGGGCTCTACCAGAACCCCAAGATCTACACCGAGCGGCTCGAGTTCGTCACCGGCATCTTCGCCGAGCTCGGCAAGCGGCTGAAGCAGCGGGCAGGCTCGCTGTCCGGCGGTGAACGCCAGATGGTGGCGATGTCTCGGGCGCTCATGATGGACCCGTCGGTGCTGCTCCTGGACGAGCCCTCGGCGGGCCTCTCCCCCGTGCGTCAGGACGACGCGTTCATCCGCGTCTCCGACATCAACAAGGCGGGCGTCACAACGATCATGGTCGAGCAGAACGCTCGTCGCTGCCTGCAGATCTGCGACCGCGGCTACGTGCTCGACCAGGGCAAAGACGCCTACGAGGGCACAGGACGCGACCTGCTGAACGATCCGAAGGTCATCGGCCTCTACCTCGGCACGCTCGGCACCGACGCCGCCTGAACTGCATACACAGAGAGGGGCGGATGCTGCGGCATCCGCCCCTCTCTCGTGCCCGAGCGCCGCGCCCGCACCGCACAGTGGACGGCACCTCAAGGAGCCCGGGCACGACGAAGGCCCCGGATGCTGCATCCGGGGCCTTCGCTCGTGATCAGTTGGTGCGGGTGATCAGGTTGTCGGCGCTGTACTTGTACGTGCCGATCGAGGCTCCCTGCGGGTCACCGTTCTCATCGAACGTGATCTCGCCGGAGTAGCCGTCGTAGTCGGCCGTGCCGCCGTCGTTGATGATCTTGGCGCAGTCGGCGAAGCTGGTGCACTTCTCTCCGTCGCCCGAGCCGCCCGAGACCTCTTCCATCTTGGCCGCGATGTCCGCGCCCTCGGTGGAGCCTGCTGCGAGCGAGGCGAGTGCCACGAGCACGACGGCGTCGTAGGCCTCGGCCGCGTACGTGAAGTCGTTCACCTCGGGGTTGCCCTCACCCGTCCAGAACGTCTGCAGACGACCGGTGAAGTCATCCTCGAGCGCCGGGCCCGGCTTGGTGCCCTGTGCGCCCTCGAGCGAGAACGGGAAGTTCGTGTCGGGCGAGGAGCCGTAGTCCGACAGGTTTCCGTCGACGAGGTACCACTTGTCCGGCGTGATGCCGGCGTTGACCAGCAGCGGGGCGATGGTCTTGAACTGGTCGAACGAGACGATCGCGACGGCGTCGGGGTTCTGAGCCTTGATGGTCTCGACCTGTGCGTCGAACTGACCGTCACCGACGTTGTACGACGCGTCGGCGACGACCTCGCCACCGGCGCCCTCGAACGTCGACTTGATGTTGTCGAAGAGGCCGGTGCCGTAGGCGTCGTTCTGGTAGATGACGCCGAGGGTCTTGTGGCCGTCCTCGGCGATCAGGTTGCCGAGCACCTCGCCCTGCAGCAGGTCGCTGGGGGCGGTGCGGAAGTACAGGCCGTTGTCGTCCCAGTCGGTGAAGTCCGGACCGGTGTTCGAGGCGGAGATCTGCAGGATTCCTGCGCTGACGTTTCCGTCGAGGATCAGGCGGGAGACGCCCGATGCCGCTGCGCCGACGATCGCGGAGACGCCTGCACCCTGGAGCTTGGTGATCGAGGTCTCGTACGCCTTGGTGTCGGTGTCGCCCTCGTCTTCGGCGGTCAGATTGATCGTGACGCCTGCATCGGCCTCGTTGACCTCGCTGACCGCGAGTCCGACGCCGGATTCCATGGGCGGGCCCAGGAACGACAGCGAACCGGTCTGCGGCAGCAGAGAGCCGAGCTCGAGGGTGAGGTCGGCGGCGGGCTTGCCGCCGTCGGACGGCTCGTCCGAGGGGGTGCTGCTACAGCCTGCGACGACGATCGCCGAGACGCTCAGCAGCGCGACTCCGGCGAGAATCTTGGCGCTGCGCGAGCGCGTGAATGCGGTCATGATGCTCCCTTGCGTGACTGGCCGTGGATTGTGACCACGGTCGGGTGCTCTAACACTAGGACCGAAAAGCTTCGCGTAGGGGTCGCCGATGTTTCGGTGCGTTAACGATCCGACACCGAGTTCCCGCAGGCTGATCCGGCCCTTCAGCCGAGACTCGTGTGAGCGCTCCTACGCCCTCGCCGAGCGGCGAGCACCAGGTCGACCACGAACACCGCGATGGCGATCCAGACGATGACGAATCCGATCCATCGCTCGATCGGCATGGGCTCCCCGAGCACGGCGGCGCCGATGATGAACTGCATCACCGGAGTGACGAACTGGATCATGCCGATCACGGTGAGGTTGATGCGTCTGGTGCCGGCAGCGAAGAGCAGCAGCGGCACCGCGGTGGCGACGCCGGCGAAGGCCAGGAGCACGGCATGCCATGTGCCGTTGGCGCCCATCGTGATGCCCTCGGGAGTCGTGGCGACGAGGATCAGCTGCACCACGGCGATCGGGATGAGCCAGAACGACTCGAGAGTGAGCCCGCTGATCGCATCGACCGACGGACCGATCTTCTTCTTGATGAGTCCGTACACGCCGAACGACGCCGTGAGCGACAGGGCGATCCACGGGAAGGACCGGTAGAAGAGGACGATCACGATCACCGCGACGGCGGCGATGCCGATCGCGGCCCACTGGAGCCTGCGGATCCGTTCCTTGAGCACGAAGACGCCCAGCAGCACGGTGGCGATCGGGTTGATGAAGTAGCCGAGGCTGGTCTCGACGACGTGACCGGTGAGGGTGCCGATCAGGAAGACCTGCCAGTTGACGTAGATGAGCACTCCGGCCAGTGCCGTCCACCCGAGCAGTCTCGGCTGCCGGATGATCGCGCCGATCGCCTTCCACCCGCGGGTGATCGTCAGCAGGAGGATGCAGAAGACGAACGACAGCAGCACGCGCCAGGCGACGACCTCCCAGGGTCCGGTCGGCACGAGCAGCAGGAAGTAGAGCGGCAGCACACCCCACAGCAGATACGCCCCGCCTGCATACGCGACCCCCGCGGTCTGCGTGGCTCTGGTGGTGGCAGCGTTCGTCAGGGTCACCGCACAACACTATTCCCAGGCCGACAGCCCGCCGTGCGACCGACGAGCTCCCCGCGGGTGAATGGCAGGAAACGGTCGACACCTGGCAGAGATGCAGAAAGGACCCGGATGCATGATGCATCCGGGTCCTTCCGAAGACGTTGTCTCAGCGGACGACGACTGCGAGCACGTCGCGAGCCGACAGGACGAGGAACTCGTCTGCGCCGAACTTCACCTCGGTGCCGCCGTACTTGCTGTACAGCACGCGGTCGCCCACGGCGACGTCGAGCGGGACGCGGTTGCCGTTGTCATCGATGCGGCCGGGGCCCACGGCCACGACCTCGCCCTCCTGGGGCTTCTCCTTGGCGGTGTCGGGGATGACCAGGCCACTCGCGGTGGTCTGCTCGGCCTCGACCTGCTTGATGACGATGCGGTCCTCGAGCGGCTTGATGGAAACCGACACGGTCTACCTCTTCTTTCTTGACGCTGACAGGAAGACTTTTTCGCACTCTCAACCCGAGAGTGCTAACAGTCAGTCTAGGGCGTGAGCTGGCACTCATGCAATGCGAGTGCCAATCGACGACAACCTGGGCCGCCTAAGCTGGGCGGGTGGAGATGTCCGAGCTGCGTGCCCTGCTCACCCCCGAAGGCCTCGACCTGCTGGACTCGCTCGGCCCCGTCGAGCAGGTCGCCGACGTGGCTCGTGCGGTGTCCCGGCTGCGCGCCGCCGGCCACTCTCCCGACCTCGTCTCGGCCGTGGTCGGACAGGCGCATCTGCGCGCCAAGGCGAAGGGCAAGTTCGGCGACTTCGCGGCCAGGATGCTGTTCACCCGCGCCGGTCTCGAGCAGGCGACGCGCCTCGGCGTCGCCGCGCGTCATGCTCAGCGGATCCGCCGAGCCGGGCTCACGAGCGTCGCCGACCTCGGATGCGGCATCGGCGGCGACGCGCTCGCCTTCGCGGGCGCGGGGCTCGACGTGCTCGCCGTCGACGCCGACGACGTGACTGCGGCGATCGCGGCGTACAACCTCGCCCCCTTCGGCGACAGCGCGGTGGTGAGACAGGGCACCGCGGAGGAGGCCGTGCCGACCGACGAGAGAGCGATCTGGATGGATCCCGCCCGTCGCACCTCGGGGCACAGCGAGACGAAGAGGGTCTCTTCCGAGGACTACTCACCGTCGCTCGACTGGGCGTTCGAGGTCGCCTCCCGCCGACCGACGGGCATCAAGCTCGGCCCGGGCCATGACCGCGATTCGCTTCCTTCCGACGCCGAGGCCCAGTGGGTCAGCGCCGAGGGCAGCGTCGTCGAACTCGTACTCTGGACCGGAGCGCTGGCCCGCGACGGTGTCCGCCGGGCAGCGCTCGTCATCCGCGGAGACCGCTCGCACGAACTCACGGCGGGGGCGGACGCGCTCGACGCTCCGGTGCGCGACCTCGGCGGCTTCCTCCATGAACCCGACGGAGCGGTCATCCGCGCGCGGCTCATCGGAGACGTCGCTCGAAGCCTGGATGCGGGGATGCTCGACGAGCGCATCGCATATCTGACCTCGGACGCCGCGCTCACGAGTCCCTTCGTGCAGTCGTTCCGGGTGCGCGAGACGATGCCCGCGAATCCGAAGGCGATCAGTGCTGTGCTCAAGGCCCACAGCATCGGAACGCTGGAGATCAAGAAGCGCGGGATGGACATCGATCCTGCCGCGTTCCGGAAGAAGCTGACCCTCAAGGGCGACCAGACGGCGACGTTGATCCTGACCCGCATCGGCGATCAGCGGCGGGCGATCCTGGCTGACCGGGTTCCGGCAGCGGACTAGCCGTTCATCCCTCGTCCTCGGAGGGGACCTCGACCTGGATCGGGTCCTGGTACTCCCCGCCGAGTTCCAGCGTCTCCCCGGGCTTCACGGTGGTATCCGTCGGGGACACCTGCCCAGGTGGCAGGTCGCCCGTGATCATGAGGTAAGGCGTCCCGTTCGGAGTGAACTCCAGCCGGATGCTCCACGGTTCGGTGGCGGCCGAACCGTCGGCCCAGTCTCCCTCGATGGCGATGCCGTCGCCGGAGGTCTGCGCCTCGCCCGCCGTCTTGCACGTGATCGCACCGAAGTGGTCCACGATGAGGCAGTCCGACGGGTCGCCGTCCTCGATCTTCTGTCCGAACCACACCGGAGCATCCTCGACGTAGCCCACGATCGAGACCGTGTACTCCTCGAACCCCTGACCGAGGAGCTCCTCCGCGCGATCCCTCTCGGCACCGGAGAACTGCGACAGCCAGTCCTGACCCCCGCTGTTCCACCGCTGAACGATCGCCAGGATCTCGCCCGTCGTCGCCCGCGCCGCCGATGCCCACACCTGGTCCGCGGATCCGTCATCGGCGGTTTCCGCCGTCACGCTCACACCGATCCCGTTGCCGTTGTCGAGGTCCTCGGCGGGCTGGCATTGGCTCGCCGACTTGTCTGCGGCGTCGAGGGTGAGGCAGATGGTCTTGCCGTCCTGCTTGGTCGCGAACCAGACGAGGGCATCCTCGTCTCGACCGATCGCACGGAGCGTGCCGGGGTCGAAGTCGCCGTCGCTCTGCAGCTGGGCCCGACGCTCCTGCTGCTCGGCCGTGAGGACGATGCCATCGCCTCCCCGACCGAAGAGTGCCCAGCCGGCGCCGAGACCGATCAGGACCAGCGCGACGGCAGCCGCGGCCACGAGCTTCCAGTGCTGTCGGACCGACCCACGCAGACCCGGTGAGGGGTGCGACTCGCCGTCGCTCGCGGCCGTTCCCGGATCCGCGGCGTCCCCGGAACCCCAGATCGTCCGATCCGCTCCCTCGACGCCGGACGCATCCGCGCGCGAATCGCCCTCTAACGCGACATCCCCGGCAGGAGGAATCTCCGCCGAGATCGGCGTCTCCGGGTCCGGCGGCGTCCCCGCCTCCACCCGAGACGATTCGAGCTCGCGCAGCCGCGCTGCATCCACCTCGGTCAGGCCGCCGTCTCGCCCGTACGCCTTCATCTGGAGGGCACGGAGCTCTGCGGCATCAGTCTCCTGAAGCATCCTCGCCTCCCAGCCCCTTCGTCACGGTCAGGTACTGCTGACCGTAGCCGAACCGGTACTCGTACCGGGTCGACTCTCCGTCCTTCGAGATGTCGAGCGTGAGGGTGCGATCGGCATCCGTCAGCATCAGGCTGTCGTCGCAGGACATCGGCGGATCGGGCATCGACCCGTCGAAGGCGAGGCAGTAGCGCTGGTCCTCCTTGTCCACTCCCACCCAGATCGGCACACCGTCGTCGTATCCCGCGACCATGATCGAGCGGCGATCCCAGCCGGTCTCCGTGGCGAGGGACGCCGCGGTGGATGCCTCTTCGGGGCTCGCGAACATCGTGGTCGACTGCGGGACCGTGATGTAGCTGCGAGCGATGACAGCCGGTTCGCCGTCGGCCGTCAGGAACATCTGGGCGTCGACGTCGTAGTTCTGGGTGTCGTCGACGACCTTCACGAGCGTCGCGCTGACGCCCTGGATCAGCGCCTGCTCACGGGTCGTGCATGCGGGAGCGGTCTGATCGCCGTCGCCGAGGACCAGGCACACGTCGGCTCCGTCCTTCTTCGTCGCGAACCAGATGACGACACCCTCCTCCTCGTCGATCGCGCGCAAGGATCCCGGGTCGAAGTCACCCGACGCGAGGATCGCGTCATGCCATCCCCGCTGCTCCGCGCTCAGCTGCATCGGCGCCGCACCACGATCCCAGAACAGCGACCAGCCGAGAGCGAGACCGATCAGCACGAAGGCGACGACGATGACCGACACGAGGCGCCAATGCCTCCGCAGTGTCGTCAGCGCGGATTCACGGTGCGGCGGTGGCGCATCACCGCTCTCGGCGACCTGCGAGTCGGCGGCGGCGGGCTGCGCGGCAGGAAGATCGACCGGATGCTGCGGCACCTGCGGAGCATCCGGAGCCTCCACCGCCGAGGGCGATCCGCTCTCCCCCGCTCGCGCATGCTCGAGCTCCTGCAGACGCGCGGCCTCGGATTCGCTGAGCGCCCCGGCACGCCCGTAGGCACGCACCTGCAGGGCCCGGAGCTCGACCACGTCGTCGGCGTCCGGCATCGGCTACCCGAGCCTCTCGAACTGCATGCCGGCCCACACCAGCCATCCGAGACTGTAGACGGTCGCGCACAGGCCGAGGACGAGCGCCCAGCGCGCGATCGCGCGGCTCTCGACCGGCCGCCGCAGCGACATGATCGACGCGATCACGGCGACGACCGCGATCGGAATGCCCCAGCCCACGAAGAACGAGGACGCCAGAGCCACGATCGCGGCCATGAGCGCCCACGGCGCGAGTCGGGTGTCATCGACGGCGGAGGCCCCGGTCGCCGGTTCCCAGTCCGCATCGTGCGCGACGTCGTCTGCCACCGGACCGCTGACGATGACGGGTTCGATCCCGACCGGCCCCGTGGGGAGCTTCGTGTAGCCGTCTCGTCGGGCTCCCGGGATGCGTGCCGATCCGGCGGGATGCTCGACCTCGCCGCTCGGCCCTTCGATGCTCGGGTTCGGGAGGGCAGGACGCGACACTCCGTCGACGCCGGCGCCGTCGGGGCGGGGAGAACGGGGCACGTCGCTCATCACATCACCGCGACGCGTTCATCGACCTGGATCTCAGTGACAGGCAGAGTGGAGTCCGCGCCGAAGGCGAGCGTCGACGGACGACGACCCGACGAGATCAGCTCGGCCGCGAGAGCCGCGATCATCGCCCCGTTGTCGGTGCACAGCGACAGCGGCGGAATGCGCACGGTGACCCCTGCGGCCTCCGCCCTGGCCAACGCCACCTCACGAAGCCGTCGGTTCGCGATGACGCCGCCGCCGAGGAGCAGCCGCGGGACGCCGAGGTCGGCACACGCAGCGAGCGCCTTGGTCACCAGCACGTCGACCACGGCCTCCCGGAAGCTGGCGGCGACGTCGGCGACGGGAACGGGAACCCCGTCGGCCTCGCAGCGCTCGACCCACCGCGCCACGGCCGTCTTGAGCCCGGAGAACGAGAAGTCGTAGCGGTGCTTCGCCAGGTCCGAAGCCCGCGAGAGGCCGCGGGGGAAGCGGATCGCGTTCGGGTCGCCGTCGAGTGCGGCGCGGTCGATCTCCGGTCCTCCCGGATACGGCAGAGACAGCAGGCGGGCGACCTTGTCGAACGCCTCACCGGCCGCGTCGTCCATGGTCTCGCCGAGCATCTCGACATCGGTGGTGAGGTCGCGCACGTGGAGAAGCGACGTGTGCCCGCCCGAGACCAGCAGTGCGATCGTCGGGTACTCCAGCGGCTCGGACTCGGGAGTCAGGATGTCTGCCGCGATGTGGCCCACCAGGTGATTCACCGCGTAGAGCGGCTTGTCGAGAGCCACAGCGAGACCCTTGGCTGCGCCGACGCCGACCATCAACGCACCCGCAAGGCCTGGGCCGCTCGTCACCGCCACCGCATCGAGATCCGCCAGCCGCACACCGGCTTCGGCGAGCGCGACATCGATCGACGGCTGCAGCGCCTCGAGGTGCGCGCGGGCGGCGACCTCGGGCACGACGCCTCCGTAGCGGGCGTGCTCGTCCATGCTCGACGCGATCGTGTTCGACAGCAGCGTGCGTCCGCGGACGATCCCGATGCCGGTCTCGTCGCAGCTCGTCTCGATGCCCAGCACCAGGGGCTCAGTCATGCGGTCGCCTCCTTCGCGGCATCCGTGACAGGCTCGTCGCGGTGAGCGGATCGAGGATGCTGCAGTGCGAGTCGCATCACGATCGCATCGATGTCATCGGGCTGGTAATACCTCGGACGACGCCCGATCTCCTCGAATCCCTCGGAGAGGTACAGCCCCTCGGCACTCGGGTTGTCGGCGCGGACCTCGAGGAACACCTCGCGCGCTCCGCGCTCTGCCGCGGTGTCGAGCAGCCCCCGAAGGAGCGCACGGCCTCGACCTGCACCGCGGTGCTCCGCGTCGAAGGCGATGGTCTGGATGTCGGCGTCGCGAGAGCCCTCGAGAGCTCGGACTCCCCCGTAGCCGATGATCGCGCCGTCGAGCTCGTCGACCAGGTATCGACCATGCGGGCTGGCGAGTTCCAGGGCCATGGCCTCGGCACTCCACGCGTCGGTGGGAAAGGAGCGATGCTCTATCGCCATGATCGCGTCGAGATCGTCCGGCGTCGCCACTCGGAGAGTCATCGCCCCACCTTCTTCGGAGCGCCCGGAACAGTGACATCAGGTTGCCGCAGGTACAGCGGCTCGTCACCGGCGAGAACGCGCCCCGCGGCGACGGCTCTCCCCCCGACACGGGCGAGATCGACGGCGGAGAGCGTCTCGATATCGATACGCCGGATGCCGTCGAGACGGTCGTCCGCGTCGACTCGGGGCACGAGCACGGTGTCGCGGGTCACGAGCGGGATGCCGTCGGCATCCGTCCCGTCGAACACCGTGATGGCCACCTCACGACGACGCGCGTCGGTGACGATCGCGAACGGCCCCGTGACGGCATCCTGTTCGATCGCGGTGAGGGCGGGCGCGAAGTGGCTCGGCACCGGGACGACCGCGATTCCGCGACCCAGCGCGAACGCGCGTGCCGTCGCGATGCCGATGCGGAGCCCCGTGAACGGACCGGGACCCATCCCTGCGACGACGTGCGTGACCGGCTGCGAGCCCGCGGCGTCGAGCGCCCCTACGAGCAAGTCGCCGATGACCTCCGCATGACCGAGCGGGTCAGCGGCCGATGCGTCGGAGCGACGGGTGCCGTCGTCGTCGATGAGCGAGACGGCGGTGCCCAGGGAGGTGTCGACGGCGAGGATCACCCCTCCAGGGTAGTCGGCCTTCCACCCGCGATCGCTGAGCGTCCGCTCCGCGTGATGGTGACATGCCGCGGTGCGTCGGCATCGAGCTCAGAGGGGTCGAGGTCGTCGTCGCCGCCGACCGGGCGCTCGAACTCGATGTCCCACCAGGTCTCGGCGAGGTCCTCGGCCATCCCGCGCCCCCACTCGATCACGACGACCGAGCGGGCGAGGTCCAGATCGAGGTCGTCGAGCTCGGCCCCCGAGCCGAGACGGTAGGCGTCGACATGGACCAGCGGCGCCCGCCCCACCAGCGACGGATGCGTTCGTGCGATCACGAAGGTGGGACTCTGCACCGGGCCACGAACGCCGAGGCCCTCGGCGAGCCCTCGCGTGAACGTGGTCTTGCCTGCGCCCAGCGGGCCGGTGAGGATCAGCAGGTCGCCCGGTTCGAGCTGCTCGCCGATACGGAAGCCAAGCTTCTCCATCGCCTCGGACGTCTCGATCTCACGGTGCCCGAGGAATGCGGGGTCGACGCTCATGCCGACCTCCGCGGCACGCGTGCGCCGATGCGGGTGACGATCTCGTAGTTGATGGTCGAAGCGGCGTTCGCCCATTCCGCGGCGGACGGCACACCGAGGGTCGAGTCACCGAACAGCACGACCTCGTCGCCGATCGACACGGGCGCGTCTCCGACATCGACCACGAACTGGTCCATGGCGATCCTGCCGACGTTGGTGTACCGGCGGCCGCCGATCGACACCGGCAGGCGGCCGGAGGCGTGTCGCGGAACCCCGTCGGCATAGCCGAGTGGCACGAGCACGAGGGTCGTGTCGTGGGGTGCACGGTGATCGTAGCCGTACGAGACTCCCGTGCCGGCGGGCACCCGGCGCACGGCGGCGATCGCGCCGCGCAGCGTCATGGCGGGGCGCAGTCCGAGTTCGGCCGACGAGCGGTCGTCGAACGGGGAGAGTCCGTAGATGCCGACGCCGATGCGCACGGCATCCAGCCGCATCTCGGGCAGGTCGATCGCTGCGGCAGTCGCCGCGATGTGCCGGATCTCGGGGTGGATGCCGAAGGATGCCGCAGCCGCGACGCCCTCTTCGAACTTCGCGAGCGCCTCGCGATCGTCCTGAGCGGAGGTGTTCGAGAGGTGGCTGAAGAGTCCGATGATCCGCAACCGGCCGATGCGCTCGAGTCGGGCCGCTTCCGCGAGCACTCGCCTCCAGTCGGCCGGTGCGATGCCGTTGCGCGAGAGCCCGGTCTCGAACTTGAGATGGACGCCCACCGGACGATCGACTGACGCCGCGGCGCCAGCTGCCTCGAGCTGGTCGAACGACGAGATGCCGACCTCGATGTCGTGCTCGGCTGCCTGGTCGAACCGCTCACCCGGCGCGTGCAACCACGCGACGATCGGTGCCGTGATTCCCTGCCGACGCAGGTCGAGCGCTTCCGGGATCTCGGCCACCCCGAGGCGCGTCGCACCGCCGGCGAGTGCGGCGACAGCGGCGGGAGCCGCGCCGTGACCATAGGCGTTCGCCTTGACCACCGCGATGACCTGCACTCCGGTCAGGCGACGGAAATGGCGGACGTTGTCGGTGATCGCATCCAGGTCGATGCGCGCCTCGCGGAACGGAACGGTCACAGCGGCTCTCCTTCGGCGACGACGAATGCGGCGGCGAGCCCTGCGTCGTGGGTGAGTGTGAGGTGGAGTCGAGTGATGCCCCGCGCGGCGACGACCTCGGCGGTGGTACCCGACAACACGAAGTGCGGACGCCCCGACGCCTCCGAGGCGATCTCGATCTCGATCCAGTGGACGCCGTCGGAACCGCCGAGAGTCTTGATCAGGGCCTCCTTCGCGGCATAGCGCGCCGCGAGGGAAGGCAGCCGCAGCGACCGCTCCCCCGGCGCGAAGAGGCGCTCCCGAAGCCGTGGCGTGCGCTCGAGCGTCCGCTCGAACCGCGGGATGTCCACGAGGTCGATGCCGGTCCCGATGATCACCCGTTCAGCCTAGTCGCGGCGGATGGACCGTTCGGCTGGGCTCGCCCCGCGCCTCCCCCGGCCACACCTCTCCGCCTCCCCGACTCCCGCTCCCGCTCCCGCTCCCCTCCCGCCCAATACCCCGACTCCCCGACTCCCACCCCCTCCCGCCCAATACCCCGACTCCGCGGCGCTTCGTCATATGCATGCCGAGATCACATACGTACGCTCGGATCCCAGTTTTCGACCTGCATCCGTCGTTCGAGCATGCATTTGTGCGGGTGACTTCGACTGCACACTCATCGTGACGTCGGCAGTCTTCCCCAACGCGCGGGTTTCTGCCATCCGGCGACACCACAGGCGTCGGATGCTCGGAGCATGATCGAACCGGCGGAGCTCCTCCACGTTCTCGGCGGAATCGCGCGCGGGCGGCATCTACAGCAGTTCGGATCGACCCGCGCTCAACTCTCTGTTGCCGCGCGCGCCGGCACCATCAACCGAGTCCGCCAGGGGGTCTACGCTCTGGCGACCACAGATCCGAAAGTCGTCGCCGCGGCGGCGCATGGCGGATCTCTCACGTGTGCGGATGCGCTCCGCGCGCACGGCGTCTGGGTGCTCCCGAGCGTCGATGCGATCGTGCATGTGTGGTTGGGCGGCTCCGGGCGCAGGCATCCGCATACCCCCTGCGAATGCATCCCGCATCACTCTCCCGGCACCGCGGGAGTCGGGCTGGCTCCGGTCGCGTCGGCTCTCGTGCATGCATACAGATGCCTCGATCAGGAGGCGTTCTTCGCGGCGTACGAGTCCGCGTGGAACCTGCGCCTGCTCTCCGCGCACGATCGCAAGAGGATCAGACGCGAGTTGCCGAAGTCAGCCCACAGGCTCCTCGATCTCGCACGTCCCGATGCCGAGAGCGGACTCGAATCGATCCTCCGACTGAGACTGCATCTGCTCGGGATACACCTCGACTGCCAGGTCGTCATCGAGGGTGTCGGTCGCGTGGACTTCGTGGCTGCGCGACGGGTGATCATCGAAGTCGACGGTCGACTCAACCACGAAGGCCCCGAGATGCGGCACAAGGATCTGACGAGGGATGCCGCGGCATCCCGCCTCGGATTCGAGACGCTCCGCTTCGACTACGCCATGATCATGCACGACTGGGACGCCGTCGCTCGCGCTGTCATCGCGGCGATCGCCCGGGCGCGCGGGCGCGCGGATGATGTGTCGCACAAACGCAGGTCGAGAAAACAGATGCATGCCCAGATCGCTCATCTGGGCATGCATCTGTGATTCTGACTTGCAGGTGTGCTGACCTGCCCCTGTGCAGGGGGGCTGAGAGCCAGCCGAGGACTACTCGACGGTGACGGACTTCGCGAGGTTTCGCGGCTGGTCGACGTCGAGCCCCTTGGCCGTGGCGAGGGCCATGGCGAAGATCTGCAGCGGCACGACCGCGAGCAGCGGCTCGAACATCGCGCCGGCGAGCGGGATGCGGATGACCTCGTCGGCGAACGGCAGCACCGCGGCGTCGCCCTCTTCGGCCACGACGATCACACGAGCGCCGCGGGCGCGGATCTCCTGGATGTTCGAGACGACCTTCGAGTGCACGACAGCCGAGTGGCGGGGCGACGGCACGAGCACGAACACGGGCTGACCCGGCTCGATCAGCGCGATCGGACCGTGCTTCAGCTCACCGGCGGCGAAGCCCTCGGCGTGGATGTACGAGATCTCCTTGAGCTTCAGTGCGCCCTCGAGGGCGATGGGGAAGCCGACGTGACGGCCGAGGAAGAGCACCGAGCGGGTGTCGGCCATCCAGCCGGCGAGCTGAGTGACGTGCTCCTGCTCGCTCTCGAGCACCTTGGCGATCTTCTCGGGCAGGGCGGCGAGCTCGGCGACGTCGGCGGACGCATCCGCGACGGATCCGCGGACGCGGCCCATGTGGAGTCCGAGAAGGAGCAGAGCCGTGATCTGGGCCGAAAACGCCTTGGTCGAGGCCACAGCGACTTCGGGGCCGGCGTGCGTGTAGACCACGGCATCCGACTCGCGAGGGATGGTCGCACCCTGCGTGTTGCAGATCGAGAGCGTGCGCGCGCCGCGCTCGCTGGCGTACTTCACGGCCATCAGCGTGTCCATGGTCTCGCCGGACTGGCTGATGGACACGACGAGCGTGTCGTCGCCGATCACCGGGTCGCGGTAGCGGAACTCGTGGGCGAGCTCGACGTCGACGGGGATCCGCGCCCACTGCTCGATCGCATACTTGCCGACGAGGGCGGAGTACGCGGCCGTGCCGCACGCGGTGATGATGATGCGGTTGATGCCGAGGAACAGCTCGTCGAGGCCGTCCAGCTCGGGGATCACGACCTGATCGCCCTGGATACGACCACGGATCGTGTTGGCGACCGCCTCGGGCTGCTCCGCGACCTCCTTGGCCATGAAGCTCGACCAGCCACCCTTCTCGGCAGCTGCGGCGTCCCACGAGACGTCGAACGGCTCGGCCTCGACGGGGGTGCCGGCGAAGTCGGTGACGGTGACGGCATCCGGGGTGATCGAGACGATCTGGTCCTGGCCGATCGCGAGCGCCTTGCGGGTGTACTCGATGAATGCGGCGACGTCGGAGCCGAGGAAGTTCTCGCCCTCGCCGAGGCCGATCACGAGCGGCGAGTTGCGGCGGGCTCCCACGACGAGGCCCGGGTGGTCCTGATGCATCGCGAGCAGAGTGAACGCGCCCTCGAGACGGTTGACGACGCCACGGAACGCGAGCTGAAGGTCACCGCCGTTGTTGCGGTACTCACGGCCGAGCAGCGCGGCCGCGACCTCGGTGTCGGTCTCGCTGCGGAAGCTCACACCGTCGGCGAGCAGCTCGTCGCGCAGCGCGGCGAAGTTCTCGATGATGCCGTTGTGGATCAGCGCGAGCTTGTCGTCATCCGCGAGGTGCGGGTGCGCGTTCTCGTCCGTCGGTCCACCGTGCGTCGCCCAGCGGGTGTGCCCGATGCCCGTGTTGCCGTCCGCGAGGGCTGCATCCTTGAGCGAGTCGCGCAGCACGGCGAGCTTGCCCGCCTTCTTGCGCATGCCCAGGGCCCCGTCGCCGTCGATGACGGCGACACCTGCGGAGTCATATCCGCGGTACTCGAGCCGAGCGAGGCCGGCGAGCAGGATGTCCTGGCTGGGCCGCGGGCCCACGTATCCGACGATTCCACACATGTGGTCAAGGATAAGCCGGGCATTTTGCGAAGGTTCCGAACGAACTCGCCGCGCCCGTCAGAGCTTGCGCAGCAGCACACTCTCGACGCTGTGATCGACGCCCTTGTTGAGCACGAGTCGTGCCCGATGCTTGGTCGGCATCACGTTCTCGACCAGGTTCGGCATGTTGATCTCGTTCCAGTAGCCGAGCGCCGTAGTGATCGCCTCCTGGTCGGTGAGATGCGCGAACACATTGAAGTACGAGGAGGGATTCGAGAATGCCCCCTCACGCAGGGCGAGGAACCGATCGACGTACCACTTCTCGATGTGCGCGGTGTCGGCGTCGACGAAGATCGAGAAGTCGAAGAGGTCGCTCACCGCGACGTCGTTGGGCGCGGGCGGCGGCTGGAGGACGTTCAGTCCCTCGACGATGACGACGTCCGGCCGCCGCACCACCACGTGCGCGTCGGGGACGATGTCGTACCGCATGTGCGAGTAGAAGGGGGCCCGCACCTCGGGCGCACCGCTCTTCACCTCGGTGAGGAACTCGAGCAGCGCGCGACGGTCGTAGGACTCGGGGAACCCCTTCCGGTCCATCAGCCCCCGGCGCTCGAGCTCCGCGTTCGAATGCAGGAACCCGTCGGTCGTGACGAGCTCGACGCGCGGAGTGCCGGGCCAGCGGCTCATCAGCTCCCGCAGCAGACGGGCGATGGTCGACTTGCCGACGGCGACCGAGCCTGCGACCCCGACGACGAACGGCGTCGTGGTGTCGTCCTCCTGGAGGAACGAGCTCGTGGCGGCCCCGAGGCGCTTGGTCGCCGTCGCGTACAGGCTGAGCAGACGACTGAGAGGCAGGTACACCTCACGCACCTCGGTGAGGTCGAGTCGGTCTCCGATGCCGCGAAGCTCGACGACCTCGGTCTCGGTGAGCGGCTGATCGAGGCCGGCTGCCAGTCGCGCCCATTCGTCGCGACCGATCTCTCGGTACGGAGACAGCGGCAGCGTGGGATCGGCGGTGGTCACGCATACATCGTAACGGCGCGCGAGTAGTCTCTATCCGTGCGCCTGGGAGTCCTCGACATCGGTTCGAACACCGTCCATATGCTCGCCGCCGACGTTCGACCCGGCGGCCGACCTCTGGCGACGACCAGCGACCGCACGGTTCTGCGGCTGATGCGGTACCTCGTGGACGACGGATCCATCTCGGAGGAGGGCGTGGTCGCCCTCGAAACGGCCGTTCGCCGGGCACGAGAGGTCGCCGAGTCCGAGAAGGTCGACGAACTCCTCGCCACCGCCACGAGCGCTGTGCGGGACGCTGCCGAGGTGATCGCTCGGATCGAGGCGGCGCTCGGTCAGCCGCTCCAGGTGCTCGACGGCGAGACCGAGGCCGAACTGACGTTCCTCGCCGTGCGGCGCTGGTTCGGCTGGTCCGCGGGCCAGCTCCTGTTGCTCGACATCGGTGGTGGATCCCTCGAGGTCGCGGCGGGTGGCGACGAGCTGCCGGATGCTGCGGCATCCGTCCCGCTCGGTGCCGGACGCATGACCGTGCAGTTCCTGCCGAACGACCCGCCGGGCGAAGACGACGTCGAGCGGCTCCGCGATCATGCGAGCGCGACGCTCGCCGAGGTGCTCCCCCGCTTCACCGCTCTTCCTTCGCCCGACCACGTGGTCGGCTCATCGAAGGCCATCCGCTCGTTGGCCAAGCTCGCCGGCTATCCCGTGCCCGGCTGGTCGGGCATCCAGCGCATGGTGCTGCCACGTGCGTCACTCGGCTCGTGGATCCCGCGACTCGCGCGCCTGCCCGCATCGGCGCGACAGGAGCTTCCCGGAATCACGGCCGATCGCACGTTCCAGATCGTCGCCGCAGCGGTCTCGCTGCACACCGCCATGACCGCGCTCGACGTCGACGAGCTCGAGGTGTCGCCCTGGGCGCTGCGCGAGGGCGTGCTGCTGCGATACATCGAGCAGTTCGACGGGAACGCGCCGCGCGGCTGACCGAGAAGACGGTGCCGCGCGGCGCGAGCCGTGGTTCAGGTGGTTCAGAGAGCGAGGCGCTCGCGCACCACGTCGACCAGACGATCGGCGTAGGCCTGGGCGGAGTCGGCGTCTGCCGCCTCGACCATGACGCGTACGAGCGGCTCCGTGCCGGACTTGCGCAGGAGCACGCGGCCGGTGTCGCCCAGCTCGGCCACGACCTCGGCGACGGCCGCCTGGACGACCGGGTCGCCGTCGACGGCGTCCTTGTCGACGTCGCGGACGTTGATGAGCACCTGCGGGTACACCGTCATGACGCTCGCGAGCTCGGCGATCGTCTTGTTCTGACGAGCCATCTCGGCGACGAGGTGGAGACCCGTGAGAAGGCCGTCGCCCGTTGTCGCGTACTCGCTCATGATCACATGCCCGGACTGCTCGCCACCGAGGGCGTAGCCACCCGCGTTCATGTCCTCGAGGACATACCGGTCGCCGACCGCGGTCTGCCTGACGGTGATGCCGTGCTCGCGCATCGCGACGTGCAGGCCGAGGTTGCTCATCACGGTGGCGACGAGGGTGTCGTCGGTCAGATGACCGCGCTCCTTCATGGAGACCGCGATGATGGCCATGATCTGGTCACCGTCGATGACCTTGCCCTGCGCATCGACCGCGAGGCACCGATCGGCGTCACCGTCGTGGGCGATGCCGATGTCGGCGCCGAGGCGCACGACAGTCTCGGCGAGCTGGTCGAGGTGCGTCGATCCGACGCCGTCGTTAATGTTCCATCCGTCGGGATCGGCACCGATGACGGTCACGTCGGCACCGGCGTCGCGGAACGTCTCGGGTGAGACTCCGGAGGCCGCGCCGTGCGCGCAGTCGAGGACGACCTTGAGGCCGTTCAGGCGGTTCGGGAGCGAGCCGAGGAGGTGCACGACATAGCGGTCCTCAGCGTCGGAGAACCGGATGATCCTGCCCACGCCCGCGCCGGTGGGGCGGAGCTTCTCGCCCGCCATCGCCTCTTCGATGCGCTGCTCGACGACGTCTGGCAGCTTGACGCCGCCACGCGCGAAGATCTTGATCCCGTTGTCGGGTGCGGCGTTGTGCGACGCCGAGATCATGACGCCGAAGTCGGCGTCACGATCGGCGACGAGGAACGCGAGCGCCGGCGTCGGGATGACCCCTGCCTCGAGCACGTCGACTCCGGAGGATGCGAGCCCTGCGGAGACGGCAGCGGTGAGGAAGTGACCGGAGACCCGAGGGTCGCGGGCCACCACCGCGGTGAGTCGCTTGCCTTCGGCTTTGCGAGCCTCCGCAGTACGGCCCTGGCCCAGGACGACAGCAGTCGCCTGGGCCAGGGTGAGCGCGAGGTCGGCGGTGAGGATGCCATTGGCAAGCCCTCGCACGCCGTCCGTGCCAAAGATCGGCATCGGAGCAGCGGACCTTAACGCTTCGAGTACTGAGGCGCCTTACGGGCCTTCTTGAGTCCAGCCTTCTTGCGCTCCTTCACGCGAGCGTCGCGCGAGAGGAAGCCGGCCTTCTTCAGGGTCGGACGGTTGTTCTCCTCGTCGATGCCGTTGAGCGAACGAGCGATGCCGAGGCGCAGTGCACCGGCCTGGCCCGAGGGGCCACCACCCGAGATGCGCGCGATGACGTCGTAGCCGCCGGCGAGGTTGAGGATCGTGAACGGGTCGTTGATCAGCTGCTGGTGCAGCTTGTTCGGGAAGTAGTCCTCGAGCGTGCGGCCGTTGACCGTGATCGTTCCCGAGCCGGGGACGAGACGCACGCGGGCGATGGCCTGCTTGCGACGGCCGACAGCGGCACCCGGGACGCTCAGCACGGGGCGGGGAGCCGCCTCGACTGCGTCGGTCTCGGGAGTCGACGTCGAGAAGTTCTGGGGGTTTTCGGTGGTGTCCTGGATGTCAGCCACGAGTATGTCCTTAAGTCTTTACGGCGCTTACTGGGCGACCTGGTCGAGGGTGTACGTCTTCGGCTGCTGAGCCGCGTGCGGGTGCTCTGCACCGACGTAGACCTTGAGCTTCGACAGCTGCTGACGGCCGATGCTGTTCTTGGGGAGCATGCCACGGATGGCCTTCTCCACAGCGCGGACCGGGTTCTTCTCCATGAGCTCGGCGTAGGTGACCGACTTCAGGCCGCCCGGGTAACCCGAGTGGCGGTAAGCCAGCTTCTTCTGGAGCTTCTGACCGGTGAGCGCGACCTTGTCGGCGTTCACGATGATGACGAAGTCACCCGAGTCGATGTGGTTTGCGAAGGTGGGCTTGTGCTTGCCACGCAGGAGCGTAGCGGCGTGCGAAGCCAGGCGGCCGAGAACGACGTCAGTGGCGTCGATGACGACCCAGTCACGCTGGACCTCGCCGGCCTTCGGAGTGTAAGTGCGCGTCACGATAGTGCTGCTTTCTTGTTCGAACGGAGAAGTTCGTGAATCCCACTCCGGGGTGGTTCTTCCCTAGAGGGAGGAACACGCCAGTGGAGGGCTCACGTTCGCGGCACTCGGCAGTCGAGTACCAAAGAGACAGCCTACGCCATTCCGGTCGTTCTCCCAAACCGGGCGGCGGCCGCGGGTCAGTCGAACCGGGTCGTCACCAGGATCGGCCGGTGATCGCTGAGCCCCTGGGGAAGGGTCGTGACCCGCTGGATCTCGAAACCCACCGATGTGGCGAAGTCGTAGTGACCGCGGAACACGCGGTACCGCGTGTAGGTGTGATCGTCGCTCATCGTGAGCGCGTAGCCGTGCTCGCGCACGGTCTTGCCCAGGTTCTCCTTGAAGACCGGGTAGTTGTAGTCGCCCACCATCAGCTGGGGCAACCCTTCGCCGAGCGTCGCGAGCTCGGTGAGCGCCGCCCGGATCTGATGGCGACGCAGCGAGTTCAGCGCTGTCAGGGGCGCCGCGTGGAACGACGCCGCGATGAAGTCCCGCCCCGCGTCGATGTCGTGGAGTCTCGCACCCAGCACACGCTCATGGGCGGGCTTGGCGATGCGGTCGTGGAGCGACTTCTTCAGTTCGATCGTGCGGATCCCCTGCAGATGGAACTCGCTCGCCCGATAGAACATCGCGAGTCCCAGCCGGTTGCCCTGCGTCGCATCCGCGAGCGTGAGGTCGCCGATGGTCTCGGGCAGGTCGGCGACATCGCACTCCTGGAGGCACAGGATGTCGGGATCGTGCTCGGAGGCGAGCACCGAGAGCTCCCCCGCTGCTCGGTGCTTCTGCAGGTTGTACGAGATGACCTTCATTCCACCTCACGGTAGTGCGTCAGCCTTGGATTCCGGTGGCAATCGTCCGTCCGTCCGGTGAACGCGCCGCAGCGGCGGCTCACTCGTCGTACCCCCAGCGGATCCCGATGACCCCAGGACCGAAACCGTGTCGCGCGAGATGGACGGAGCCGCCTCGCACGGAGCGCATCGACGACACGTACTCGTCGTCGGTCTCGATGTACTCCTCGCACCAGCTCGGCAGGGCGTCGGGATGGAATCGCACCCAGATGAGCGCCTCGCGCGCCGGCCGAGACGTGGCGTGCCACGCGGACTGCCTCGGCGGGTATCCGGCGGGGAAGGTCTCGGTGAACTCGAACAGCGTCGTCGCACCGGTCTCGATCGGCTCGTCGAGCGCGATCACGACTCCCGACAGCAGACGGCCCGGATGCTGGTACGCGCGGTCGACATGCCCGCCGACGACATCGGAGATCACCGACATCGCATCGGTCTCGATCGGAGCGACGTCGATGAGCGGCAGCTCGGAGATCGTCCCCTTCGTCGACTGCACGAGGGAGCGCATGATGATTTTCTCGACGGATCCCGCGGCCCCGACCGACACGGTCACGTGCGTGGAGAGATCGCGAAGCGCATCCTGCGGGGCCGCGCGCAGCTCCCGCAGCGTCTCCTCGGTCTCCCGCTGCTCCCGCTCCTCGTCGAAGGGCAGCCGCGGCGGCGCCACGGTGCCCAGTCGAGCCGACGCCCGGAGCAGACCGCCCAGATGCCCGCGATGCAGACCGAGGCGATCCTCTATGCCGTCGACGACACTCAGCGACTGCGGCCCTTCCGGCTGCCGATCGCCGGAGCGCCAGTAGCTCAGCGTCGCCATGGACACCGGGTTGCCGTCGTCGATCAGCTGGCTCCGCAGCCGCGCGAGGGTGACGCCCCGTTCGGAGATCGCCGCACGGAGCGCCGCGGCGAACGCGCCGCCCTGCTCATCGATCCGCTCCGTCACAGTTCCCCCGCCGCAGTGTGAACCTGCCCTCCGTAATATCAGCATACGATCCAGCAGCGCCTCCCCTCGGCCTGTGGATCGTCACCACCGCGTCGGTCTGGGGCCCGTCGTGGCGGCACTCCCGCATCGTGGCCGCCTTCGGGGGAAGGCGGCCACGAATGGGTCAGCGTCGTCGGCGGCGGCGCTTCCGTGCGCCCGTGCTCATCTCGTCGCCGATGGGCCCGACATCGCCCGGGAACAGCGTGTCCCTCGCGAGCTGTCGCTCTGTGCGACTGCGTGGAGCATCCGCCCAACCGACGACGAAACCGAGGGCGATCAGCACGACGGCGGCGAGGAGCACCGCCCGCGCGTCCATGGCCACCCACTCCGCCCAGAGCGACCCGGTGCCCACCACCGCCGCACCGGCGCCCGCGGCCGACAGACCCATCTGCAGGCGCACCATCGACCGGTTGCCCGAGAGCAGAGGATCTACCAGAGTCACGTCGACGCGGCGAGGCATGCCGTCCGACACCCACCGCGTCAGTGCGCGCTCCCTCCGGAACTGCAGCACGATGCCGCCGGTCCAGGCGAGGATGCCGAGCACGGCACAGATCGCGATCGCAGCCCCGCTGCTCAGGCTCAGCACATCGATGCCGTTCTCGATCGGCTCGTTCCAGTAGACCGGATCACAGGTGCGGCACTGCTGGCGCATGAAGACCGAGAGCATGAACGCCGCGAGCGAGACGAGCGTCGCGGTCAGCAGCACGTTCGCGATCCGAGCGATGGTTCGCGCGGTCGGAACCGAGAGCCAGCGGGGCACGACAGCGCGCATCGCGGCCTCCCGCCGATCCGCATCTGCTCTCTGCGCTCGCGGCACGAGCCGCTTCCACCGGGTCCACAGCTCACCCACACGAGCGGCGTCGCGCTCGACCATTCGTCGGCCGAGTCGCCGCACCGCCTCGGCTCCGGAGGCCAGCACGGCGATCACGAGGAGCGCGACCCAGCTCACCGCATCCTCGCGAAGGTCCTCGGTGAAGAACACCCCCAACGCGAAGAGTCCGCCGAGCCCCGCCAGGCACCAGAACAGAACCGCACCCGTCGTCTGCAGCAGGTCGGCCGGCGCGTTCTGGAGTTCGAGTCTCAGGGTTCGCTGCGGCACGGCATCCGGATTCCGTTGCGCGGCCGCCTCGACCGCGCGGAGTGCCGCGAAGCGCTCGGCGACCACGACGAAGGGCACGGCGATCGCCAACACGGCGGCGGCGACGAGGAACACCCCCATGCTCGCGCGGAAGAGGGGATCGAGGTCGACCTGCCAGTACAGGGATGACAGGGCCTCCTCCCCCACGATCCCGATCACGATGATGCCCACGAACGTGAAAGCCGTGCCGGCGATCAGGCCCACGCAGGTGTCGAGCAGAGCACGCCAGAACGCCCATCCACGCGATGAGACCTCGACGATCGTCGCCGTGGACGCGTTCATGCGCTCGTGCTGTCGCGGCGAGCGCGCGTCTGCTCCGCTCGGGTCGCGAGCAGCTCGTCGGCGGGGTATCCGACCTGGGTGAGCGTCAGCCCCCGTGCCGCCAGCACCTTGAACTCGCTGGTCCTCGTGAGTGCGTCGCGCAACACGGTCAGGTCGTCGACATCGAGGCGGCCCTCGCCCACCGCGGCGCACGCGCCCACCAGCGCACGCACCATGCTGTGGCAGAAGGCATCGGCCTTCACCTCGGCGACGAGCACGCCTTCGGCATCTCGCGACCAGCGATAGTCCAGCAGCGTCCTGATCGTCGTCGCCTCGTCGCGCGGCTTGCAGTAGGCCGCGAAGTCGTGGAGTCCGATGAGCGTGCGCGCTGCGGCATCCATCGCTTGGCCGTCGAGTACCCCGCGGTGCGTCGTCGTGTCGTGTCGGCGGACCGGGTCGTACCCCGACGCCTCGTCGGCGAGCCGGTAGCGGTAGCGGCGCCAGACGGCGGAGAAGCGGGCGTCGAATCCTTCAGGGGCGATCGACGAACGCGTCACGGTCGCATCGGGATACGCACCGAGCACCCCGCGCATGCGGCGAGCGATGGATGCCGCCGGGTCCTGCGGAGTGCGGCCCTGCCGAGATTCGATGCGTGCCCACTGCTCGTCGTCGAGATCGACGTGCGCGACCTGCCCCTGCGCGTGCACGCCCGCATCCGTGCGCCCGGCGACGACGAACTGCACGTCGGATCCGACGATGCGCGCGAGCGCCGCTTCGAGAGTCCCCTGCACGGTGCGCAGGGTGGGCTGCTTGGCCCACCCACGGAAGTGGGTGCCGTCGTAGGCGATGTCGAGCCGGATGCGCACGGATAAAGCCTAGGGCGTACCCGTGCGCCGCCCGATCCCGATCAGATGCCGCCGTCGATCGAGCGGATGAAGTCACCCGGCTCGTCAGGCACCATGACCTGCGTGTCGCGGTTGAGGCTCTCGCCTCGGAAGAACCGCTTCGAACGCGGGAACAGGTACCAGACGAACATCAGCACCAGGCCGATGGCCAGTGAGCCGATGCCGATCACGAAGGTGCCGCCGATTCCGAAGAGCACGGTGTAGCCGTAGTCGACGTCCCACATGTCGATCGCCGACTGCACGAATGCACCCGTGAGCATGAGCCCGCCGAGGAGCGGGAAGAGCCCCTTGAAGAAGAAGTCCCGCGCAGAGGTGGTGAGGTCCTTGCGGAAGTACCACACGCACGCGAAGCCGGTGATGGCGTAGTAGAACGCGATCGCGAGCCCGAGCGACAGGATCGAGTCCTGCAGGATGTTGTCGCTGATCAGGGTCATCCCGACGTAGTAGGCGGACGCGACGACGCCCATGACGATCGTCGAGAACGACGGCGTCTTGAAGGTCGGGTGCACGTCCTTGAACTTCGCGGGCAGAGCACGGTAGACGCCCATCGCGAGGGTGCCGCGCGCCGTCGGGAGGATCGTCGTCTGGGTCGAGGAGACCGCCGAGATGATCACGGCGACGACCAGCATCCAGCCGAAGGGTCCGAGCAGGCCGTCCTTGATGGCGAGGAAGAAGTCGTCGGCGTTCGCCTCGTTGCCGAGCCCGGTGCCGGTCTCGCCGAGGCCGGCGTACATCATGGCGGCGATCGTCACGCCGACGTAGGTGAAGAGCAGGATGACGGTCGTCAGCAGTGCGGCCCGCCCCGGGATGCGCTTCGGGTCTTTGGTCTCTTCATTCAGCGCCAGGCAGGTGTCCCAGCCCCAGTAGATGAAGAGGGCGAGCAGGATCGACTCGGTGAAGCCCGACCAGGACGTGAAGCCGAACGGGTTCAGCCACTCGAGGTCGAACGGGGTCGGGTTCGGCGCCGTCCCGGCGAAGAACTGCCAGAGCGCCGCCACCACGAAGATCGCGAGAGCGAGGTACTGGATGCCGAGCAGGATGTTCTGGATGCGCTCGCCGATCTCGACACCGCGCCAGCTCACCCACGTCATCGAGGCGATGAAGAGAACCGCGACGAGGATGATGCGCCAGTCGTTGTTCTCGAGGTCGAACCCGATCAGCGACCAGAAGTACACCGACGCGATCTGGGCGAGGTTGGCGAGCACGACCATGCCGGCGACGGCCACGCCCCAGCCGCCCATCCAGCCGACCCACGGACCGAACGCCTTCGTGCCCCAGGTGAATGTCGTGCCGCAGTCGGGCACGGCGTTGTTCAGCTCACGGTAGGCGAAGGCGATCAGCAGCATCGGCACGAACGCGATGATGAACGCGATCGGCGCCTGCGCTCCGACGGCGAGCACCACGAACCCGAGCGTGGCGACGAGCGAGTACACCGGCGCGGTGGACGCGAGACCGATGACCGTGGACCCCCACAGCCCCAGCGAACCGGTTGCGAGCCCCTTGCCGTCGGGGCGTTCCAGATGGATCGGCGTCGTAGCTGACATGCTCAGAAGATACGGCCACTACGGTTATCGCGTCAATCCTTTTCTCGGACCGACGGATTTCGTGGAGACGAGTCGTTGTCAACAACGGAATCCGTTGACCTATCGTCGAGCGGTCATCCCGTCGGCATGATCGGCCACCCACTCGACGAGCGGCAGCATCCGCTCCATCAGATCGCGGCCGAGCGGCGTCAGGCTGTACTCCACGTGCGGGGGCACGGTCGGGAACGATTCGCGGTGCACGAGTCCGTCATCAGCGAGGGTGCGGAGAGTCGAGGCCAGCATCTTCTCGCTGATACCGCCCACCTCGCGTCGCAGCTCGCCCCAGCGGCGCGTCCCGTCGGAGAGAGACGAGAGCACGAGCACACCCCACTTGCTCATGACGTGGTCGAGGATCACGCGGGTGCTGCATCCGGGCTCGAAGATCTGCGGGGTGGACTCCCTGATCTGCGCATAACTAACCTTCATGTACGTACCTTACTTCAAAGTGGGTACCGGTGGTCTGGAATGTTCCACTCCTACCCGACGGTTGTGGGTCATGTCACCTACGAAAGGACACCCCATGACCATCCTCGTCACCGGCGCGACCGGCAATCTCGGACGCCTCGTCATCGCAAGCCTCCTCGAGCGCGGCACGGACCCGCAGTCGATCGTCGCGGGTGCTCGTGACGTCACCAAGGCCGAGGGGCTGGGCGTGCGAGTCGCTCGCCTCGACTACACCGACCCCTCGTCGATCACGGCGGCACTCGACGGCGTCGACTCCGTCCTCCTGATCTCGGGTTCGGAGGTCGGACAGCGCGTCGCCCAGCACGAGGCCGTCATCGACGCCGCGAAGCAGGCCGGCGTCACGAAGTTCGTCTACACCAGCGCGCCGAAGGCGACGACGAGCGACCTGGTCCTCGCTCCCGAGCACAAGGCCACCGAGGAGCTCATCCAGGCCTCCGGGCTCCCGTCCGTGATCCTCCGCAACAACTGGTACACCGAGAACTACGCCGCAGACCTGGCCCGCGCCGCCGAGACGGGAGTCCTCGCCGCAGGCGTCGGCGACGGGCGAGTCGCCTCTGCGAGCCGCAGGGACTTCGCGGATGCCGCAGCCGTGGTGCTTCTCGAAGACGGCCACATCGGCGAGGTCTACGAGCTGGGCGGCGACGTCGCCTGGAACTACGCCGACCTGGCCGCGGCGATCGCGGAGATCTCCGGGCGCGACGTGACCTACCAGCCGCTGACTGCTGACGAGCAGCGCGCCGGCCTCCTGGCGGCGGGCCTCGACGAGGGCACCGCCGGCTTCGTGGTCGCCCTGGACGCCGGCATCGGCTCCGGCGCACTCGCCGACACCGACGGTACGCTCGCGCGCCTCATCGGCCGCCCGACCACGCCGCTCGTCGACGGCCTGCGCTCGATCGCCTGACCCCTCACCACCAGAACGCCAAGAGGCGCCGATCTTCACCCAAGATCGGCGCCTCTGCGTGCTCACGCGGACTCAGTCCGACGATGCCTCCCGAGGATGGACATACGCGATGGTGAGCACGATGTCGGCGAGCGCCAGGCCGTCAGCGGTGAGGGTCCGCTCGACCACCGCACGCACCTCGCGGAGCGTGGCGACGGCGCCCGCCGAGTATTCGATCCCGAGCGATGCTTCGACCTGCGCGGCATCGCCGGAGATCCGCACCGCGACGAGGGGTTCGTCGGAGCGGTTGATGCCGAGCGCGACCGCGCTCGTGCCGACGAGATTCGAGATCAGCGAACCTGCGCGATAGAGGCTGCGAACGCCCGTCGTCGCGAGCACCGCCGCCTCCACGCGCTCCGCGAGTCCCTCGTGGGTCACTGGGTTCGTCATGACTTCTCCTCGGTCGAGTCGCTGACCCTCTGGACATCACGCACCGTGATGTCGATCCCGGTCAGGGCGAGGTCGGTGTGCCGGTGCACCCGCTCACCCACCTCCTGCCGCAGCCGTTCGACGGCCGCGGGGATCGATTCGCCGTACAGGGTGTTGACCTCGATGGTGATCCGAATGGGCGCGCCCGCCGTCGTGACATCGCCCTCGAGCGTCGAGTGACCGACGAGGATGCCGGGAACCGCGTTCTCGGCAGAGCGGATCAGGCCGCGAACGGCTCCCTCGGTGATCCCGAAGTCGACACCCGCCTCTGCCTCCTCGAACGGGATGCGGCGACCGGCACGGGCATCCAGGGCGATCCCGCTGAGGATGCGGTCGACCCAGCTGTCGTCGACCTCGGGCATCGCCGCGGTATCCGCCTCCATCAGCTGCCCACCCAACCCGCGCAGACGTTCGAGCGCGTCGAGCGCGAGCTGACACCCGGGCGAACCCTCGATGTCAAGGTCGAGAGGCAGACGCCCTGCCTCGAGGTAGTCGGTCAGCTCCTCGAGCGTGTGTCCATCGAGATCACTCGGTTCGAGACCGAGCTGACGCACGTCGGGAGTCTCCTGCTCTTCAGTCATCGCCACGCCTCCATCCGCACGATCATGAACTTTCGGGCTCGGGCGAGCAGGCCTCGAGCGGTCGAGACGGAGATGCCCAGTTCCGCGGCGATCTCGTCGTAGGAGTATCCGCCCATCTCGCGGAGCACCCAGCACTCGCGCTGTGCGGCGGGAAGCTCCTGCAGAGCGGCTCCCAGGGCCGCGACACCCTCACGCGCCTCCACGACCCGTGCAGGCGAGTCCTTCGAGGGGGCCGCCTGCTCCATGTCATCCACGTCGAGTGTCGGGCGCAACGCCCGAATGCGATCCACGGCCTTGCGGCTCACGATCCTCATCAGCCAGCTCTTGACCTTCGCGGGGTCGTCGAGTTCCGAGAACCGCTGCCACGCGGTGACGAACGTCTCCTGCACGATGTCGTCGACGTCGGCGGAAGCGTTCAGCATCCGGTGCGTGTATGCGCGCATCATCGGCGTGTACCTGCGGACGAGCACCGCGAACGCGGCGACGTCGCCGTCCATCGCGCGTCCGGCGACGATCCGGTCGTCAGCCTGCTCGAGAGCAGAGCGAAATGGTTCCCCAGCCATGCGCGGACTCCTTTTTCCATGCCCCCGAATAGATTCGGAGCGAACCCGAGATCGGATGGGATGCCCGATCCGATCTCGAGTTCATGAGGTGCTGATCCGATCACTCGTCCAGACCTCGAGGGGTCACAGGACACGAGCCTCCGCACCGCCGTCGACGTCAACGTCATCGGCCGGCTCGTCGTCGGCCGGGATGTGCACGTCGTTGATGGTCACATTCACCTCGACGGCCTGCTTGCCGACGTACTCGGCCATCGCAAGGGAGATGGCGGCTCGGACCTCGTCGGCGACCTTGTGCAGCGCGGCCGGGTACTCGGCGACGATCGTGACGTCGACGGCGACCTGAGTTTCGCCGACCTCGACACTGACGCCCTGAGAGAGATCGGTGGAGTTGAGCGCGTCGCGGATGGCGCCCACCGCGCGAGCCGCTCCCCCACCGAGAGCATGGACACCCGGCACCTCCCGAGCGGCGATGCCCGCGATCTTCGCGACGACACCGTTCTCGATGACCGTCTGGCCCGTCGACGGCGCTGCCGTCTCGGTCGCTGCGACCTGAGCCTTCGACCCGGTGCTGTTCGTCACGTTCGCCATGGTGCGCTCCTTCATCCGAATGTCCGCCCCGTCGGGGGCGGGTCGCAGTGCCGCGACACCACTAAGACGGATGCTACGAACCATTCGTCACAAAGTGCTCCGAGATTTCTTCACAGTGCACTCTTAGGTTCAGAGTGCAATATTGCACTCTATGAGCCAGAGTGCAGATTCATTGCGGGGCCAGCGCAAGCGCGAGACATCGCGCGCGCTGACCGAGGCCGCCCGACGGTTGACCGCTGAACACGGGTTCGCCGGCTTCACGGTCGAGGAGCTGTGCACCGAGGTCGGCGTCTCGCGACGGACGTTCTTCAACTACTTCGAGAGCAAGGAGAACGCCGTCTTCGGCTTCGCCGCGATCGACCCCCGTCAGGAGGCACTCGAAGAGGACTTCGTGGCCCGTGCCGGTGACCTGCTCGACGACTTCATCGAGCTGACCATTGCTCGGTTCGACCTGTTCAATCCGCTCGACGACGCCCCCGCCATGTTCGCGATCATCGAGCAGGAGCCGCGCCTCATCAAGGCGGCGTTCGAGCAGATCGCCAAGAACGAACGTCGTGACATGGCGCTGATCGTCCGGCGAACAGGCGGCGGCGCCGGCGCCGAACTGCGCGCCGAGGTACTCGTCCATTCGGTCGGTGCACTGGTGCGCCTGAGCATGGACCAGCTGCTCCACCACCACTCGACCGACTCCTTCAGCGATCTCGTCAGCCGTCGGCTCGAAGTCGCTCGCACCGTGTACGCACCATCACAGAAAGCCGACTGAATGTCCGCCACCGCCACCAAGGATGCGCCCTTCCTGCTCACGAAGCGGCGCATCTGGATCATCTTCAGCGCCCTGATCGCGGGCATGCTGCTCTCCAGCCTCGACCAGACGATCGTCTCGACCGCGATGCCGACGATCGTCGGCCAGCTCGGCGGCGTCGACCACCAGGTCTGGATCACCACCGCCTACCTACTCGCGACCACCATCGTCATGCCGATCTACGGCAAGTTCGGCGATGTGCTGGGCCGCCGCAATCTCTTCCTCGTCGCGATCGCCCTGTTCACTCTCGCCTCCGTCGGATGCGCCTTCGCCACGGACTTCTGGATGTTCGTCATCTTCCGCGCCCTTCAGGGGCTCGGCGGCGGCGGACTGATGATCCTGTCGCAGGCGATCATCGCCGACATCGTCCCGGCCAACGAGCGTGGCAAGTACATGGGACCGCTCGGCGCCGTGTTCGGCCTGTCGGCTGTCGCCGGCCCCCTCCTCGGCGGCTTCTTCGTCGACCACCTCACCTGGCAGTGGGCGTTCTACATCAACATCCCGGTGGGTATCGCGGCGTTCATCATCGCCCTCGTGGCGCTCAAGCTGCCGAGCAAGAAGGCTCAGAAGCCGATCGACATCTTCGGCGTGATCTTCCTCTCGATCGCCACCACGTGCCTGATCTTCTTCACCGACTTCGGCGGCGACAAGGAGTTCGGCTGGGATTCGCTGGCCACCTGGGCCTGGGGTGCGGGGCTCATCGTCGCGGCCACCGCCTTCGTCATCACGGAGTCGAAGGTGCAGGACCCGATCATCCCGTTGAGCCTGTTCCGCAACCCGATCTTCGTGAACGCGACCGCGATCGGTCTCGTGCTCGGAATCGGCATGTTCGCCGCGATCGGGTTCGTGCCCACGTTCCTGCAGATGTCTTCCGGAACATCCGCGGCAGCATCCGGACTGCTGATGATCCCGATGATGGTGGGCCTGATCGGAACCTCGATCTTCTCGGGCATCGCGATCTCGAAGACCGGGAAGTACAAGATCTATCCGATCGTGGGCACGATCCTCACCGGCATCGCGATGGTCTCGATGACCACGCTGTCGGCCGAGACTCCGATCTGGCTGATCTGCACGTTCCTCTTCGTGTTCGGCGCAGGACTCGGCCTCATCATGCAGGTCGTCGTCCTGGTCGTGCAGAACGCGGTCCCGTCCGGCGAGATCGGCACGGCCACCAGCACGAACAACTACTTCCGCGAGGTCGGCGCATCGCTCGGCACCGCGGTGTTCGGCACGATCTTCACGACGCGCCTCACCGAGAACCTGCTCGGTGTGTTCGCGGACGCAGGCGCCTCACCGGACGCCGCATCGCAGGCCGCGTCGACGATCGACCCCGCGACGCTCAGCTCGCTGCCCGATGAGGTGCGAGACGGCATCGTGACGGCCTACGCGGATGCTCTCGCACCCGTGTTCTGGTACCTCGTGCCGTTCATCGTGCTCGCACTCGTGCTGTCGCTGTTCCTCAAGCAGATCCCCCTCTCGGATCAGGCCGGACTCGTCGCCCGGGGCGAGGCGATCAGCGGCGAAGAGGCCGAGCGTCTGGAGGCCGAGCAGCGCGGCCCCTCTGGACGACGGACTGACGCCGCGCCTGACGACGAGGACAGCGTCTCGGCCGGCCGGAGCGACGCCCCGCCCACCATGCGGTGACCCACTGGCACAGACCACGGGCCCGCTCCTCGGATGAGGAGCGGGCCCGTGGCGTCTGCGCGATCAGGGAAGGTCGCCGACCTCGAGCTCATCGGGGTGATCCGCGTTGTCGCCGTCGGCCTTCTGATCCTCTCCAGGGGTCGCGGGGTCGACCTCGGGATCCGGGTCGTTCGTCACGAAGTCGGCGTCCACGCCGACCGCTTCGATCCCGGAGCCTGATTCCGGTGTTGCCTGAGGGTCTGACATGTTCGCTCCGATCGTCTGTTGCAGCAAAGGACGTTCAGTCTCGCCGCCGCGCGAGTCGGACGGCATCCCCTTGACAGGGGATCGACCTTGCGGGGGTCTCGCCATGTCGACGATGACCATGCGACCATCGGACCATGAACGACACCCCGCTGGCCCTTCCGACCCTCATGGGCGAACGAACGCGCCTTCGAGAGTGGCGCCCGGAAGACGTCGCCGTCGTGCAGGAGGCATCCGGCGACTCCCTGATCCCGCTCGTCACGACTGTTCCGCGCACCAGAGGTGAGGCGGAGGCTCTGTCATTCATCGGTCGCCAACACGATCGACTCAAGTCCGGAGCTGGCTATGCGTTCGCCATCGCCGACCTCGAAGACCGCGCGGTCGGGCACATCGGCCTCTTTTTCGCCGCCGGCGCTCGCGCGAGCGTGGGCTACTGGATCGCTTCGTCGCACCGTCGCCGTGGGTATGCGCGCGATGCGCTGGTCACCGTGACGGCGTGGGCGATCAGACTTCAGCAACTGGATCGCGTCGAACTGTACATCGAGCCCGGTAATCACGGCTCCTTGCGCGTGGCAGCGCAGGCCGGTTACAAGCGTGAGGCTCTCCTGCGAGCCTGGATGCGGATCGACGGGCGACCCCGCGATATGTACATGTACTCGAAGCTCACCGAGCGCGCTCTGACTTCCTCGGACCGAAGCTGACAGCGGGAACGCAAAAACCCCCGGGAATCCCGGGGGTTTTCATCTGTAGCAGGAGCGGGGCTTGAACCCGCGACCTCACGATTATGAGTCGTGCGCTCTGACCAGCTGAGCTACCCTGCCACACCGCATCCGCATCGCAGATACGAACGCTGTGAGCCCCGAGTCAGGATTGAACTGACGACCCCTTCCTTACCATGGAAGTGCTCTGCCACTGAGCTATCGGGGCGTGCTGCCCCTCGCGGGGCAACCACACGAGAATACCATCACTGTGGCGTCCTCATGAAATCGAGGCGGGTCAGTACGAGTACCGGCCCGCGTTCTCGCGCAACCACGGCAGCGGATCGATCGTGCTGCCGTTGATGATGATCTCGAAATGCAGGTGAGCGCCGTACGAGCGACCGGTGTTACCCGTGTGCCCGACGATGTCGCCGACCTTGACGGTCTGCCCCGCCTTGACCTGGAGCGAGCCGTACTGCATGTGCGAGTAGTGGCTCGTGATGACCTGTCCATCGATCACGTGATCGATGTAGACGGTCACGCCGTAGGCGCCGCCCTGCTCGGTCGCGATGCGCACGACGCCATCCGCGATCGCCTGGATGGGTGCACCCTCGCCCGGGACGAAGTCGATTCCCTCGTGCAGACGGCCCCAGCGCATTCCGTAGCCCGAGCTCATGCCCACGCCGACCTTGAAGGGCCACTGGATGGCGGCCTCGGGGTCGTTGGTGAAGACCTCGTTGGAGTAGTTGATGCCCTCTTCCGACGCCACCTGGATCAGCGAGACGGTCGAGAAGCTGTCCGAGCGCGCGAGCGACTCGTTCTGCACATCGGACGAGGTGACGAACGCCTGGATCTCGTCGTCCGCCTCACCTGCGGCAGCCGATCCGGATGCGGCGACGAGAGACGTCGCTCCGACGGACTGCGCGCCCTGGACAGCAGCAACGGCTTCGGCGGGGAGCGTCATGCCCACGGCGAGGAGTCCTGCGATGCTCATCACGCCGACGGTCGCGCCGACGGCGAGGAACTTGCGGGCCTTCGGGCGGCGACGGGCAATGTGCTCGGCCGGCGCCTCGTCTGCGGCCGTTGCCTCGGGAGCGGGCTCGGTGACCGTGACGGTCTCGGTCGTGACGGCGCGGAACGCACGGGATGCGGACTCGAAAGCGTCGCCGACCGGTGCGTCCGCCTGAGCGGCGTCGCCTGCCTCAGCGAACACGGGCTCGGCGTGCGACTGCTCGGCGGCGTCGACGGACGGCTCAGCGACTTCCGTCGGGTCGATCACGTCGGTCGAATCAGAGGCAGCGGATGCCGCGGCGACTGCGGTCGCAGCGATGAAGACCTCTGCGGTGTTCAGTCGCTGACGAGCGGCGCGGCGCGAAAAGGGGGCTTCCGGGGTGGCCGGTGCGGCTTCGGAGACGGCTTCCGTCACTCCTGCCGCAGAGGCCTCGAAGGCCGCAGTGCGGGGACGGCTGGAGCGGCGCGTGGGCGCAGAGGCAGCCTGTGAATTCTCGAAGGGCAAAGCAGATTCTCTCGGGTTAAACGTCAAGCTCGGGGGCGCTTACAAAGTTCATCGATTCGGGCCGATGAAAGTAACGATCGGATAAACCCTAGCCTGCTCGACCTGGGAATGCCATGAATTCGTCACGTTTCATCTCGAAGAATCTCGAGGATGCGGTCGTGGACCCGGGTACCACCGGCGACGACCATGGGTCTCGGCGACGCGGTGTCGATGAGCGAGACCCGACCACCGGCTTCGCTGACGAGCAGTGCTCCTGCCGCATGATCCCAGGGCTTGAGCCCGCGCTCGAAGTATCCGTCCAGACGCCCGGCCGCGACGAAGGCGAGGTCCAGCGCTGCGGATCCGGCCCGACGAAGATCCCTCGCGATCGGCATGATCGCTCGAACGGTCGCGAGGTCGCCGTCATGCGTCGCCGGGTCGTACCCGAACCCGGTCGCCAGCAGCGCACCCGCGGGCGTCTCGGACGTGACCGCGAGCCGCTGCTCGCCGAGGAACGCGCCATGGCCCCGCGCGGCGGTGAACGTCTCTCCCGATGCGGGCGCGTAGACGGCTGCGGCGAGAGCGTTCCACTCCCCCGGCACGGCGGTGCCGCTCACGGCTGCGATGCTCACCGCATAGGAGGGGATGCCGTAGGCGTAGTTCACCGTTCCGTCGATCGGATCGACGACCCAGGTGATCCCCGTCTCTCCGGGATCGGCCTCGGACTCCTCACCGAGGAACCCGTCTCCCGGCCGGGCGGCCTGCAGGCGCGCACGGATGAGTGCCTCGACCTCGCGATCGGCATCGGTCACGATGTCGGCGAGTGTCGACTTCGTCGCTGCGAGGTGCACGCCCTCGGCGCGCCTCGTGCGTGCCAGGTCGCCGGCCTCGCGCGCGATCAGCGATGCGAGGTGGGCGAGTTCGAGCTCGAGGCTCACTGCGGCGGGTACGGCGGAGCCGGCGGGTACGTGGCCGGAGCCTGCGGATACGCGGTCGGAGCCTGCGGCGCGGGTGGGACGGCGGGGCCCTGCGCGTAGGGTTCGGGAGCGACCGGGAACGGAGCTGCCGGGAACTGCTGGGACGCCGGCGCGGCCGGCAACGCCGCCTGCTGCGGCGCCGACGGGTGTCCGGTGTAGTAGGCGTTCCAGTCCGGTGAGCCGTCGGGCAGGACGGGAAGCGGCGTGATGCCGTCGGCGTAGGACGGCCATGCGGGAGCCGCCGCGATTCCCTGCGCCGCCGCGGCCGCTGCGGGCTTGCGCGGAGCGAACAGCGCGTTCAGCAGGGGGATCAGCGTCGTTCCGACTGCCGCAAGGATCGTGAGCGCGACGACGATGCGCCAGTAGAGCTCTCCGTACTCGAACGTGTTCGGGAACGTGAGGAAGAACACGAGCATGCCCACGAGGCCGGCGAGGAACGCGACCGTGGCGATGTAGATGATACGCGTGAACGTCGTCACGTGACGCTGTGCTGCCGGAGTGAACAGCCGCACGTGCAGCAGCGCGAGCTGAAGGATGCCGACGACCAGCAGAAGCTGGAAGAAACGCTCCGCGCCCGTGAAGTACTGGTTGTCTTCGGGAAGCCAGATCTTCACCGCGCCGACCAGAAGGGCCACGATCCATGTGACCATGCTCGCCAGCGCGAGCCAGTCGGGACGATTCGGCGCCAGGCCCGCTTCGAGGATCGCGATCCCGGCGAAGGCCGCGAGCAGCAGGATCGTCAGGAAGGCGCGACCGATCAGGCCGTCCTGGTCGCCGACGAGCACCCACACGACGCAGACGAGCGCGGCAGCGATGAGCGCACCGATGGCGATCCAGATCGCCCCTCGGATCAGGAGGGACATGTTCTTCTTCTCGACCAGCGCCGACGGCTGCTGGGCGATCTCCGGCTGGGACATCGCATTCCTCTCGTTGAGCGGCGTTGCGTTCATCCTTGCACGCGGCGAGGGACGAGCCGGGTCGACGTCGCGAGCGGTGGACACATGAACCGCGTCAGGGGCGCTGCTGTGATCAGCTCTTCCGTGCCGACGAGGCCGCGAACGCGGCGATCCGGGCCTGCGCGTCGGGGGTCGCCATCGACGCCCCGATCGAGCGAGCCTCCTCGCTCAGCTGTGCGGCGAACGTGCGCTCGGGCTGCGAGCGCACGAGCCGCTTGGCGTGCCCGTATGCCTCGGCGGCCCCGGCGAGCCAGAAGCGGGCGACCTCTTCGGCTCGCGCGCGCACCTTCTCTGCTTCGTCCGACGAGTCGACCCCTTCGACGGCCTCCGCGACGAGCCCCCACTCGACGGCCTCTGCGGCCGAGAGCAGGCGATCCTGCAGCACGAGCTGAAGGGCCCGACGCTGCCCGATCGCGCGGGCGAGCTGTGCCGAGACGGAGAGATCAGGGGTGAGGCCGATGTTCGCATACAGACTGCCCAGGCGAGAGCGCGAGCCGACGACGGCGTAGTCGCTGCTGAGCAGGATGCCGAGGCCGCCCCCGGCCGTCGTGCCGTGGGCCGCCGCGACGACGGGCACCGCGGACTCGGTCAGCGACCGGATGCCCGCGTTGATGACCTCGGCGAGCGCGGTGATCTCGTCGCCCGATCCCATGGTCGTCGCCATCTCGATGACATCGCCGCCCGCGCAGAACGCCAGGCCCGCGGCATCCACCACGATCGCCTTCACGTCGGCCCGCGATGTCGCCTCCGCCGTCGCGTCACGCCACGCGTGGGCGAGATCAGCATTGAAGGCGTTGAGTCGCGCAGGGCGGTTCAGCGTGAGCCGGGCCAACCCCTCATCGACGGAAAACAGGATGGCATCGCTCATGGCTTCTCCTTCGAGCACAGGACGGATGCCCTCAGGGTAATCGCGATCAGGGTTCGTCCCGCACCCGCTTGGCGAAAGCCTCCATACGCCGCCTGGTGCCGTCGAGTCGCATGTCCACCTGTCCGGGTGCCAGCACCTCGTTGGGAGCGAGCGGGTGAGCGAGCCTCACATTCTCGTGGCACGAGAGGTCAGCGCAGATGTAGGTTCCCACAGAATCCCCTCGCGCCCCGGCGCCGCCCGCCCGCCGGGCGGAGAAGAGAGCCACCTGGTTGCCGGGCTGCATCGTGTGGCAGATGTTGCACATGCCCGCCCGGCCCCGGCCGGGATCCGAGACCCGCAGCACGAAGCCCGAGATCTCACCCTCGTGCTGGGTGAGGATGTAGCCGCGTCGACCGGCACTGGGGTCGCGCCAGGCGAAGAAGTCCAGATAGTCCCAGTCGATCAGGACGAAGTCGTGCGGCATCTCCATGACCCGCAGCTCATCCTCGTCCGCGTTGAGAAAGGACGCACGGATGTCTGCCTCGGTGAGCGCTCGCATCCGTCCAGTCTATGAACACCACGGGTCACCGGCGTCGGTGGTCCGCGACTACTCGGCGGCGCGCTGCATCGCCTCGTCCGCCTCCGAGACGATGTTCCGCATCGCGGTCGCCGCGGCATCCCCGTCACCGCTCGCCACCGCGAACGCGACATCGCGATGCCACTGGACCGCGCTCTGGTTCGCCACATGCGGCATCAGATCGTGCGCAGTCCTGCCGCGGAGGACCGCTTCGACCATGCCACCGAGAGCGGCGAGCATCCCGTTGCCCGAAGACTCGAGCAGCAACCGGTGGAAGCGGATGTCGGCGGTGAGGTAGCGTTCACGATCGGCGTCGTGGTCCTCCTGCCCCATCGCGACCACGAGTGACACGAGATCGACCTTCTGCTCGGAGGTCGCCGTGCCTGCGGCGAGCCTCGCAGCCAGGGGCTCGATCACCGAACGCAGCTGGCTGAGCTCGCGGAGCTGCGCGTCTCGCCCGGGCCCCGCCAGCGTCCAGGCGATCACCTCCGGCGCGTACACGTTCCATTCCGATCGAGGACGCACTTCGACGCCCGACTTGCGGCGCACCCAGACCAGCCCGAAGGACTCGAGAACACGCACGGCCTCGCGTGCGGCGGAGCGCGAGACTCCGCGCTCCTGGGCGAGTTCGACCGTGAGCATCCGCGAGCCCGGGGCATGCACGCCGTCGACGATGGCTCGACCGAGCTCCGCGACGAGGGAGTCGTGAACGGGGCTTCCGGCGCTGGAGACGGTCATATGTCGAGTATGCCCGCGCCGACCTCGTCACGCGGTACGTCTCACACCTTTGTTTCGATTATGTTGCGCATGACGTGCTATGCGTGCTTATTATGTACGGCATAAGGTCGTAAACCACGCCCGGATCAAGGAAGCTCATGGCACTCTTCACCCCCGCCGCTGACGCGCTCATGACGGCCGTCACCGACGCCGCAGCACCCGACCGCCCCGCGGGCCAGCTCATCACCGCCGCCGTGATCGGCATCGCAGTGATCATCGTCCTCATCACGTGGGTCAAGCTGCATCCGTTCCTGTCGCTCACGATCGGTGCACTCGCCACCGGCGCGATCGCCGGCATGGACATCGCCGCCTCCGTCACCAGCTTCTCGACCGGATTCGGCACGACCATGGGCGGCGTCGGCATCCTGATCGCGCTCGGAGCGATCTACGGCAAGCTCCTCGCCGATTCGGGCGGAGCCGACCGCATCGTCGACACTCTCGTCAGCCGGGCCAGCGCACGCTCCCTCCCCTGGGTGATGGGCCTCATCGGCGCCGTCATCGGGCTGCCGATGTTCTTCGAGGTCGGTCTCGTCCTGCTCGTACCGGTCATCATCCTCGTCGCGCGTCGCTCCGGCGCTCCCCTGATGCGCATCGCGATCCCGACACTCGCCGGGCTCTCGGCGATGCACGGACTCGTCCCGCCGCACCCAGGACCGCTCGCCGCCATCGACGCGCTCGGTGCCAACCTCGGCCTCACCCTCGCGTTCGGCGTCATCGTCGCGATCCCCGCCGTGATCATCTCCGGCCCCCTGTTCGCGCGGTTCGCGGCCCGCTGGGTCGACGTCCCCGTTCCTGAACTGTTCGTGACCGAAGAGGACGAGGGCGTCGACCAGCGTCGCCGCCCGTCGTTCGGCGCCACGCTCTTCAGCATCCTGCTCCCCGTGTTCCTCATGCTGGCGAAGGCCGTCGCCGACATCTCGGCCGCCGGATCCGACGCCCCCTGGAAGGTCGCCCTCGACTTCCTCGGCACACCCGTCATCGCACTGCTGATCGCCGTGCTCGCCGGATTCTTCATCCTCGGCCGCGGAGCCGGCTTCGACCGCACGAAGATCAACGACATCGTCGGCTCCTCGCTGGGCCCGATCGCCGGCATCCTGCTGATCGTCGGCGCCGGTGGCGGTTTCAAGCAGGTGCTGGTCGACACCGGCATCGGCGACGTGATCGCGCAGTTCGTCTCGGGCTCGTCGGTCTCCGTCCTGATCCTCGCCTGGCTGGTCGCCGTGGTCATCCGCGTCGCCACAGGATCTGCGACCGTGGCGACCATCACCGCCGCCGGCATCCTGCAGCCGCTCACCGAGACACTCGACTCCCCCATGGTCGCGCTGCTCGTGCTGGCGATCGGCTCGGGATCCGTGTTCCTCTCTCACGTCAACGACGCGGGGTTCTGGCTCATCAAGGAGTACTTCGGTCTCAGCATCCCGCAAACGCTGAAGTCCTGGACGGTGCTCGAGTGCCTGATCTCCGTCACGGGCCTTGCCGGCGTCCTCGTCCTGAGCATCTTCGTCTGAGCGCGCCATGATGATGTCCGTCAACGCTCCCGTCCTCGTCTTCATGGGCGTCGCCAGCACCGGCAAGTCCACGGTCGCCGCGATGCTCGCCGGCCGCCTCGGCTGGGCCTTCGAAGAGGGCGACGACCTGCACCCCGAGGCCAACGTCGCCAAGATGGCGGCGGGTCATGCGCTCAACGACGACGACCGCTGGCCCTGGCTCGACCGCATCGCCGAGTGGATCGACGAGCGCATCGAGGCCGGCGAACCCGGCATCGTCACGTGCTCGGCCCTGAAGCGCAGCTATCGTGACGTGCTGCGCCGCGATGCGGTCACGTTCGTCCACTTCGCCGGCGAACGAGAGCTGATCCTCGATCGGATGCTGCGCCGCCAGGGCCACTTCATGCCCGCGACGCTGCTCGACTCGCAGTTCGCGACGCTCGAAGCGCTCGGAGACGACGAGAGGTCGATCGAGATCGACATCGCTCTGACGCCCGCCGAGCAGGCGGCGCAGATCGCCTCGCGGCTGCGCCTGCATCCCGACTACTGATCGCTGCGGCGTCCGCGGAAGACGGCGAAGAACTCAGCCGAGCTCTCCTGACCCGTACGGCCGCACGGGCTGCTGCTTCTGGAACTCGTACTCGCCGCCCTGGCGTCCGCCGAAGGGGCGGCCGTGGTCGGCGAACTCCTCGCGGTAGTAGGCGAGCCGCCACGTTCCGATCTCGATCCGAGAACCGGTCCGAAGGATTCTGGCATCATCCTTGCTGTGCGGCAGGTTGGGGCGCCCGCCTCCGGTCGCGGCGAACGAGTACAGCACGTACTCGTCATCGTCGTTGTGCCGGATCTCGGCGTGACGCGCTTCCAGTCCCTCCAGGCGGAGATCCGCCTCAGGTCCGGACCCGAGGACGGTGCTTCCGGGGAGGAGGTCGAACTCTCGCGGCCTGCTGAAGTTCCAGTCACCTGAGCCGACCGCGAAGATCAACCGAGGGCGACCGGACCCGGGGAGGTAGTGGGTCGTCGTGACCCGCCGACGAACCCGCCTAGACACGGTGGGCACAAGGGGGAACAGCGTGGGCGGCGGCATCGGAAGCCGGAAGCCGTCGCCACCGTCGCGGTGGGATGCCTCGGACAGGAGGGTCGAGAGATGTCCGAGCTTGATGTGCGGCGAGCCGACGATCGCCCGCCCGACAGGACCAGGCTTCACGTCGCCGAACTGGACGAGAGTCCCCCGCGGACCTTCCACACGCACGGCGATTCCGCGCCGCGCGAGTCCGTCGGCGAGAGGGCCGAGCTCAGCCAGATCATGTCGGCTCATGCCGCCCAGACCCGGACTGGACTCGAAGGTCACGACGACCTCCGTACCCGCAGCGCGGACGCTGAACCGCGTCGGGGGGCCGCCGTCAGCGGCAGCCTGCTCCACATTCAGGTCGATATCGAGACGGAGCATCGGAGTGGGTCTTCCTCAGCGCGAGCCAGAGTCACCGGAGGCGCTGTCACTGGTCGTGACCCGCAGTGTGCCGTTGAACTTCCACGTCGCGCGCGGCGCATCCGGCCCGATGTCGCGGGGAACCTCGACGGTCATGTCGTCGAACGTGTAGTTGACGGCCGCACCTCTACCGGTGAGGTACGCCCACATCTCCCGCCCGAGGTCTGTCCAATCCGTGATCGATGCACCGGTGGGCCCGGATGTCGAGTCGAACAGTTCCGCAGGTTCGTTCGGATCGCTCATGGCGTGCTCCTTCGCTCGGTCCATGTCTGTGAGTCAGATTATGCGCCTGCATATTCCGGCTGTCCAGATATATCTGAACTCCGTCTAGAAATAGACGTCGACGCTGTCGGCGACTCGACACCGGATCGAGTCGGGCGACTACTCGATGCCGCAACGAGAAAGGCCCCGATCGCCGCGTGTCCGCGGGTATCGAGGCCTTCGTTCTGGTGGCGAGTGAGGGATTCGAACCCCCGAATGCAATGCAGTCTGATTTACAGTCAGATCCCTTTGGCCGCTTGGGTAACTCGCCAGAGCGCACCCGTCCGACTTCGACAGCCAACCGGGGGCACGATAGATAATCATACCTGCGAACGGCAGGCGCGAGAAATCGAGATGTCAGCTGCCGAAGACGCCTCTGTCGGCGTCCGTCAGAGACTCCGGAGTGCGCAGCAGACCGCCCTCCGCTCGGCACGTCGCCGCGGCCACATCCATCGCACGATCGAGCAGGCCCTGCCATCCCTCCGCATCCGTCGGCACGCCTTCAGCGAGCCCCGCCGCCACGGCTGCGAGCGTCGCGTCCCCGGCGCCGACCGTGTCGACCACGCGCCCGGGGAGCGCTGAGATGGGGGCTGTGACGACACCGGCATCCGACTCGAGTGCGGCGCCGTCAGCACCTGCTGTCGCGAGGACCGCGCCGACCCCGAGCCCGCGCAGTCGAGCACGGAGCGCGTCGAGGTCGCCGTCGTACAGCAGGGTCGCGTCATCTGCGCCCACCTTGACGATCGCCGCCCCTGCGGCCGCACGCTCGAAGCCCCGCACGAACTCCTCACGGTCACTGAGCATGCCTGAGCGTGGGTTGGGGTCGATGGCGAGACGAGCGTCGCCCGCGGCGGCGATGAGAGCGTCGACCTCTGCCGGCACATCGAACGGGAAGCAGCTGACAGCCACCAGACCGGCATCGGCCATAGCCCGCGCGGCCTCGGCGGAGTAGCGGATGCTGCGCTGCTGCGCCGCCTGATTGAAGACGTACACGGGCTCGCCGTCGGCTCCTCGCTGCACGATCGCCCGCGAGGAGCCGAGCGGAGCCTCACTCGCGATCAGACGGACGTCATGGTCCACGAGGTATTCGCGGATGTGCGCGCCCGCCTCATCGTCGCCGACCATCGCGATCAGCGTGGTCGGTACGCCGAGTCGTCGAAGCCCGACGGCCACGTTCAACGCGGCGCCACCGACGAGCTCGCGCACTCCGGCATCGTCACGGATCTCATCGATCAACGCGTCTCCGACGACGACGGCACCGGACGCACGGGAGGATTCAACGCTCATTCCGCCGACACTACCGCGCACACGACATCTTCGGCGCCGCGGTCTGCCTCTATCGCGCGGGTACTACCGACCATTACGGTGAGCGCATGAACGCGCGACTCGCCACCGGCGCTGGGGCCGTCTTGCTCATCGCACTGCTGACCGCCTGCGGTCCCGGCGGTTCCGGGGCCGATGGGCAGGGCACGTCGCCCAGCCCTTCCGTGACCTCGACGGCGGATGCGACGGCCGAACCCTCTCCGTCGCCCTCCCCCACTCCCACGACGGCGCCGATCACGCTGCCGACCGACTGCCGAGCGATCCTCTCGGACGACGTCCTCGCGCAGCTCGACGGAGTGCCGCTGAATGACGCGGCCTTCGGCCCCTCAGGAGTCGGCGATGACGGCAGCCTCACCTGCATCTGGGCCGACCCTGCAGCCGACACCACACGACTCGTCACGACCATCTCGCTCATGAACCGCGGTCCCGCCCTCGACATGCTCAACGCGCTCGTCGCCGACGAGGGCTTCACCTGCTTCACGCCGGACGACGGCACACGCTGCGAGAAGACCTGGCAGAACACGGAGTACCCCGTGACCGACGGCCGCACGCTGTTCTGGCGCGACGACGTGCTGATCGACTCCCAGTACTCGAACCTCGCCCCCGAGGGCTACACGTCGAGCATCATCGCCCACCTGTTCGACTGACGCGCCGCAGTCACCGCCGACCGGCCGCCTCCCCGGCATCCGGGCACGAAGAAGGCCCCGGGCGAATCACCCGGGGCCTTCTCACTCACTCAGTACGTCAGTTGTACGTACCCGGCGTGATGTCGTCCGTCGAGAACGCGTCGAAGTCGACGTAACCGAAGTCGCCGTCAGCGTACGCACCGTCGGATGCGAAGATCCGGTTCGGGTAGCGCTCGCTCTTGGCTTCTTCCGTCGCCTCGACCGTGACGTCGCGGTACTTCGAGAGACCGGTTCCGGCGGGGATGAGCTTTCCGATGATGACGTTCTCCTTGAGACCGACCAGCGGGTCGCGCTTGCCCTGCATCGCAGCCTCGGTGAGCACGCGGGTCGTCTCCTGGAAGGAGGCGGCCGACAGCCACGACTCCGTCGCGAGCGACGCCTTCGTGATACCCATCAGCTCCGAACGGCCCGACGCGGGGCGCTTGCCCTCTGCCACAGCCTCGCGGTTGATCGCCTGGTAGCGCTTGAGGTCGACCATCTCACCCGGGAGCAGGGTCGTGTCGGCGTGATCGACGACGGTGACCTTGCGGAGCATCTGACGGACGATGACCTCGATGTGCTTGTCGTGGATCGGCACACCCTGCGAGCGGTACACGCCCTGCACGCCGCCGACGAGGTAACGCTGCACCTCGCGGGCACCCATGACACGCATGACCTCCTTGGGGTCGAGCGTTCCGACCAGCAGAGGCTGACCGACGCTGACGTGCTGACCGTCCTCGACCAGAAGCGTCGCACGCTTCAGAACCGGGTAGATCACCTCTTCGTCACCGTTGTCGGGCGTCAGGATGAGCTTCTTCGCCTTGTCGGTCTCGTCGATCGTGATGCGACCGTCGGCCTCTGCGATGGGCGACGCAGCCTTGGGGGTACGCGCCTCGAAGAGCTCCTGCACACGGGGCAGACCCTGCGTGATGTCATCGGCCGAAGCCGAACCACCGGTGTGGAAGGTACGCATCGTCAGCTGGGTACCGGGCTCACCGATCGACTGGGCCGCGATGATGCCGACGGCCTCGCCGATGTCGACGGTCTTACCCGTCGCGAGCGAACGTCCGTAGCACTGCGCGCAGACACCGACGGCGGAGTCGCAGGTCAGGACCGAGCGCACCTTGATGCTCTCGACGCCCAGGGCGACCAGCTTGTCGATGAGCACGTCACCCACGTCGTCGCCGGCAGAGGCGAGGACCTCGCCCTTGCTGTCGACCACGTCGGAGGCCAGCGTACGAGCGAACACCGAGTTCTCGACGTTCGCGTCACGCACCAGCTCGCCCTGCGAGTTCGGAGCGGCGATCGGGAGCTCGAGGCCCTTCGACGTGCCGCAGTCCTCTTCGCGGATGATGACGTCCTGCGAGACATCCACCAGACGACGGGTCAGGTAACCCGAGTCGGCGGTACGCAGAGCGGTGTCAGCCAGACCCTTACGGGTACCGTGCGTCGCGATGAAGTACTCCGCCACCGACAGACCCTCGCGGTACGAGGAGATGATCGGACGCGGGATGATCTCACCCTTGGGGTTGTTCACCAGACCACGCATACCGGCGATGTTCCGGATCTGCAGCCAGTTACCACGGGCGCCCGACGACACCATGCGGTTGATGGTGTTGTCCTCGGGGAAGTTCGCCTTCATCGCGGCCTGGACCTCGTCGGTCGCCTCGGTCCAGATCTTGATGAGCTCCTGGCGACGCTCCGTGTCGGTCGTCAGACCCTTCTCGTACTGAGACTGGACCTTCGAGGCCTGCTTCTCGTAACCGGCGACGATCTCGGCCTTGTTCGGCGGCGTGAGGATGTCGCTCAGCGCGACGGTCACACCCGAACGAGTGGCCCAGTAGAAGCCGGCGTCCTTGATGCGGTCCAGCGACGCAGCCGTCTCGACCTTGGGGTACTCCTCGGCCAGCTTGTTGACGATCTGCGACAGCTTGTTCTTGTCAGCCTGCTCGCGGACGAACGGGTAGCCCTTCGGCAGCGTGTCGTTGAAGATCGCCTGTCCGAGCGACGCGTCGACGAGACCGTGGCGCTCGTAGCCCTCGGGCGCTTCGCCCTCGAGGAACGTCAGACCCGGGATGCGGATGCGGACCTTGGCCTGCAGGTCGAGGGTGCCCTCGTCCTTGGCCAGGATCGCCTCGCCCACCGAACCGAATGCACGGCCCTCACCGGCTGCGCCCGCCTTGACCGTGGTCAGGTGGTGCAGACCGATGATCATGTCCTGCGAAGGCAGGGTGACCGGGCGTCCGTCGGACGGCTTCAGGATGTTGTTCGACGCGAGCATCAGCACGCGGGCCTCGGCCTGAGCCTCGACCGACAGCGGCAGGTGGACGGCCATCTGGTCACCGTCGAAGTCGGCGTTGAACGCCGCGCAGACGAGCGGGTGCAGCTGGATGGCCTTGCCCTCGACGAGCTGAGGCTCGAACGCCTGGATGCCCAGACGGTGCAGCGTGGGTGCACGGTTGAGCAGCACGGGACGCTCGCGGATGATCTCCTCGAGCACGTCCCAGACCTCGGGACGGGTGCGCTCGACGGCGCGCTTGGCCGCCTTGATGTTCTGCGAGTGACCGAGGTCGATCAGGCGCTTGATCACGAACGGCTTGAAGAGCTCCAGAGCCATCTGCTTGGGCAGACCGCACTGGTGCAGCTTCAGCTGCGGGCCGACGATGATGACCGAACGGCCCGAGTAGTCGACGCGCTTGCCGAGCAGGTTCTGGCGGAAACGACCCTGCTTACCCTTCAGCATGTCGCTGAGGGACTTCAGGGCGCGGTTGCCGGTACCGGTGACGGGACGACCACGGCGACCGTTGTCGAACAGTGCGTCGACGGCCTCCTGCAGCATCCGCTTCTCGTTGTTGACGATGATCTCGGGGGCACCGAGGTCGATCAGACGACGAAGACGGTTGTTGCGGTTGATCACACGACGGTAGAGGTCGTTGAGGTCGGAGGTCGCGAAGCGGCCACCGTCGAGCTGCACCATCGGGCGCAGCTCCGGCGGGATGACCGGAACGACGTCGAGGACCATGGCGGCCGGGCTCATGCCGGTCTCCAGGAACGAGTTGACGACCTTCAGGCGCTTGATCGCACGGATCTTGCGCTGGCCCTTGCCCTCGGAGATCTGCAGGTGCAGGCTCTCCGCCTCGGCGGCCAGGTCGAACGCCGCGAGGCGACGCTGGATCGACTCGGCGCCCATGTAGGCCTCGAAGTACTGACCGAAACGGTCCTGCAGCTCGTGGAAGACGTCATCCTCGGGGCGCAGTGCACCGACCTCGAGGGTGCGGAAGTCTTCCCACACGCGCTCGAGCTTGGCGATCGCCTCGTCGGCACCCTTGCGGATGAGCGACATCTCCTTCTCGCCGGCGTCCTTGACCTTCTTCTTCGCGTCGGCCTTGGCGCCCTCTGCCTCGAGGGAAGCGAGCTCCTCCTCCAGGCGTGCCAGGCGCTCGGCGATCTTCGCGTCGCGGCGGTCTCCGAGCGTCTTCAGCTCGAGGCGGATGTTGTTCTCCTGCGTGCCCAGGTCGCGGTGACGAGCATCCTCGTCGACCGAGATGACCATGTACGCGGCGAAGTAGATGACCTTCTCGAGGTCCTTCGGCGCCATGTCGAGCAGGTAGCCCAGACGCGAGGGAACACCCTTGAAGTACCAGATGTGGGTGACGGGAGCGGCGAGCTCGATGTGACCCATGCGCTCACGACGGACCGAGGACTTGGTGACCTCGACGCCGCAGCGCTCGCAGACGATGCCCTTGAAGCGGACACGCTTGTACTTGCCGCAGGCGCACTCCCAGTCGCGGGACGGGCCGAAGATCTGCTCTCCGAAGAGACCGTCCTTCTCCGGCTTCAGGGTGCGGTAGTTGATGGTTTCAGGCTTCTTGACCTCGCCGTAGGACCAGGCGCGGATGTGATCCGCGGTGGCCAGGCCGATGCGAAGCTCATCGAAAGTGTTTGACTCGAGCACAAATTCTCCTGTGTAGGAATTCTTCTGAAGAAATCGGGGAGGTGGGCCGCCGCCGGAGCTGCACGCTCAGGCGGCGGCCTGAACCTTAGATCTCGTCGATCGAGGCGGCCTCGAAGCGGCTGGAGATGTTGATGCCGAGCTCTTCCGCAGCGCGGAAGGCCTCGTCGTCCGTGTCGCGGAGGTTGACCAGCGTGCCGTCGGCCGAGAGGACCTCGACGTTCAGGCAGAGCGACTGCATCTCCTTCATGAGCACCTTGAAGGACTCGGGGATGCCGGGCTCCTGGATGTTCTCGCCCTTGACGATGGCCTCGTACACCTTGACGCGGCCGAGGATGTCATCGGACTTGATCGTGAGGAGCTCCTGGAGCGCGTAAGCGGCACCGTAGGCCTCGAGGGCCCACACCTCCATCTCACCGAATCGCTGGCCACCGAACTGCGCCTTACCACCGAGCGGCTGCTGGGTGATCATCGAGTACGGACCAGTCGAACGCGCGTGGATCTTGTCGTCGACCAGGTGGTGGAGCTTCAGGATGTACATGTAGCCCACCGAGATCGGCGCCGGGAACGGCTCGCCGGAGCGGCCGTCGAACATCTGGGCCTTTCCGCTGGAGTCGATCAGACGGATGCCGTCGCGGGTCGGGATGGTGGAGTCGAGGAGACCTGCGATCTCCTCCTCGCTCGCTCCGTCGAACACCGGGGTCGCGACCTTGGTGCCGGGGGCGGCTTCGAAGGCATCCTTCGGGAGCTTGGTAGCCCACTCCGGGGTTCCCTCGACCTTCCAACCCTGCTTCGCGATCCACCCGAGGTGGGTCTCGAGCACCTGACCGAAGTTCATTCGACCCGGGATACCCAGCGGGTTCAGCACGATGTCGACCGGCGTTCCGTCCGCGAGGAACGGCATGTCCTCGATCGGGAGGATCTTCGCGATGACACCCTTGTTGCCGTGACGACCGGCGAGCTTGTCACCCTCGGTGATCTTGCGCTTCTGGGCGATGTAGACCACGACGCGGCGGTTGACGCCGGAGCCGAGCTCGTCGTCACCGTCTTCGGCGTTGAACTCCTTGACGGCGATGATCGTGCCCTGCTCACCGTGGGGCACCTTCAGAGAGGTGTCACGGACCTCGCGGCTCTTCTCGTTGAAGATCGCGCGGAGCAGACGCTCCTCAGCCGACAGCTCGGTCTCACCCTTCGGCGTGACCTTGCCGACGAGGATGTCGCCGGGGCGGACCTCGGCACCGATGCGGATGATGCCGCGCTCGTCGAGATCCTTGAGCAGCTCGGGGCTGACGTTGGGGAGGTCACGGGTGATCTCCTCCTTGCCCAGCTTCGTGTCGCGGGCGTCGACCTCGTACTCCTCGATGTGGATCGACGAGAGGGTGTCGTCCTTCACCAGGTCCTGGCTCAGGATGATCGCGTCCTCGAAGTTGTAGCCCTCCCACGTCATGAACGCGACGAGGAGGTTCTTTCCGAGTGCCAGTTCGCCGTTCTCGGTGGCGGGGCCATCGGCGATGACCTCTCCGACCTCGACGCGGTCGCCCTCGTTGACGACGACCTTCTGGTTGTAGGACGTGCCCTGGTTCGAGCGGTCGAACTTGCGCAGGTGGTAGTCCTGCGTGCCACCCTCGTCGAGCATGACCGTGACGCGGTCTGCGGAGACCTCGGAGACGACACCCGGCTTCTCGGCCGTGAGCACGTCTCCGGCGTCGATGGCGGTGTAGCCCTCCATACCGGTTCCGACGAGCGGCGAGTCGCTGCGGAGCAGCGGCACAGCCTGACGCTGCATGTTGGCACCCATGAGGGCGCGCTGTGCGTCGTCGTGCTCGAGGAACGGCACGAGCGAGGTCGCGACCGACACCATCTGGCGCGGCGAGACGTCGATGTAGCCGATCTCCTCCGGGAGGAAGAGGTCGACCTCACCGCTGCCGCCCTTGGGGCGTGCGAGGACGTGGCTCTCGCGGAAGCGACCGTTCTTGTCGAGCGGGGCGTTGGCCTGCGCGATGTTGAAGTCGACCTCTTCGGAAGCGGTCAGGTAGTCGATGTGCTCGGTGACGACGCCACCCTCGACCTTGCGGTACGGGGTCTCGATGAAACCGAACGAGTTGATGCGCGCGAAGGTCGCGAGAGCACCGATCAGACCGATGTTCGGGCCTTCAGGCGTCTCGATCGGGCACATGCGGCCGTAGTGCGACGGGTGGACGTCACGGACCTCGACACCGGCGCGGTCACGGCTCAGACCACCGGGTCCGAGGGCCGAGAGACGACGCTTGTTGGTCAGACCCGCGAGCGGGTTGTTCTGGTCCATGAACTGCGACAGCTGCGACGTTCCGAAGAACTCCTTGATCGCGGCGACGACGGGGCGCACGTTGATCAGGGTCTGCGGCGTGATCGCCTCGATGTCCTGCGTGGTCATGCGCTCGCGGACGACGCGCTCCATGCGGGAGAGACCGGTGCGGACCTGGTTCTGGATCAGCTCGCCGACCGCGCGGATGCGACGGTTGCCGAAGTTGTCGATGTCGTCGGTCGCGATCCGGATCTCGGCCTTCTTGCCCGAGCGGATGCCGGGGAAGGTCTCCTCGGTGCCTGCGTGCAGGCGGACGAGGTACTTGATCGTCGCGACGATGTCCTGAACCGTGAGGACGGAGTCGGTCAGCGGGGCGTCGAGGCCCAGCTTGTGGTTGATCTTGTAACGACCCACCTTCGCCAGGTCGTAGCGCTTCGGGTTGAAGTAGAAGTTGTCGAGGAGCGCACGCGCGGCCTCGGCGGCCACCTGCTCGCCCGGACGCAGCTTGCGGTAGATGTCGCGGAGCGCATCTTCCTTGGTGACGATCGTGTCCTTCGCGAGCGTCTCCTCGATGGAGGTGTAGCCGGCGAACTCCGCGAGGATCTCCTCGCTGGTCATGCCCAGCGCCTTGAGGAACACGGTGACGGACTGCTTGCGCTTGCGGTCGACGCGGACGCCGACCTGGTCGCGCTTGTCGATCTCGAACTCGAGCCATGCACCACGGCTCGGGATGACGCGCGCCGACACGATGTCCTTGTCGGACGTCTTGTCGGGGGTCTTGTCGAAGTAGACACCGGGCGAACGCACGAGCTGCGAGACGACGACGCGCTCGGAACCGTTGATGATGAACGTTCCCTTGCCGGTCTGAAGCGGGAAGTCGCCCATGAAGACCGTCTGGGTCTTGATCTCACCCGTGAGGTGGTTCATGAACTCGGCCTCGACGTACAGCGGAGCAGCGTAGGTCTTGCCGCGCTCCTTGCACTCCTCGATCGAGTACTTCTCCGGCTCGAGGTACGGGTTCGTGAACGACAGCTGCATCGTCTCGCCGAGGTCCTCGATCGGAGAGATCTCCTCGAAGATCTCGCCGAGACCGCTGTTCTCGTTCACGTCGGTGCGGCCGGCCTTCTTGGCCTCTGCGACGCGAGCCTTCCAGTCGTCGTTGCCGACGAGCCAGCCGAAGGATTCGGTCTGCAGAGCGAGAAGGTCAGGGACCGTCAGCGTGTCGGAGATCTTGGCGAACGAAAGACGGGATGCTCCGCGTCCGTTCTTAGTGGTGGTGGTGGTGGATGCGTTGCGAGCAGCAGCCAAGGGAATAACCTCCGTGAGCCCCGCAGGGCTTCTCGATTCCTTTGTCGTCAGGTGAGTGTGCGCCCGTTTGCTCAACGAGATGCCGACCACCATATGAGGGCACGGAGAAGCGAGCGCAACTACCAACTATACGCGCGATCTTGCGACATGGCAAGCTCGATCCTTGACCTTCTTCGGATGCTGCGGTATTGGCATCCGAAGAAGGTCGACCGGATCGCCTCAGGAGGCGATGTTGAGCTCGTTCCCGGGGATCGACGCCAGCAGACGTCGCGTGTACGGATCGCGTGGGTTCGTGAAGATCTCCTCCGACGAGGCCGCCTCCACGAGCGATCCGTCCTTCATCACGCACACGTAGTCGCTGATGAGGCGCACCACAGCCAGGTCATGCGAGATGAACAGGTAGCTGAGTCCGTACTCGCGCTGCAGGTCTCCGAGCAGGTTCAGGATCTGGTCCTGCACGAGCACGTCGAGAGCCGACACCGGTTCGTCGCACACGATGAGCTCGGGCGACAGCGCGAGCGCACGGGCGATCGCGACGCGCTGGCGCTGACCGCCGGAGAGCTCCGACGGGTAGCGCCGGAGCATCGACTGCGGCAGCGCCACATCGTCGAGCAGCTGGCGTACGCGCTTGCGGCGGTCGGCACCGCTCCCCCGCTTGTAGAAGTCGAGCGGCTCGGCGATCAGTCGCTCGATCGTGAACATCGGGTTCAGACTCGAGTACGGATCCTGGAAGATCGGCTGCACCTTCTGGCGGAAGTCGCGCGTCTCGGCCTTGGTGAGCGAGGCGACGTCCTTGCCCTCGTAGCGGATCAGCCCGCTGGTCGGCTCGATGATCTTCAGCAGCATCCGCGCCGTCGTCGTCTTGCCCGACCCCGACTCACCCACGATCGCGACCGTCTCACCGCGCGGGATCGCGAGAGACACGTCGTTCACGGCGACGAAGTCCTCCTTCTGCCCGCGCACCGGATACACCTTGGTGAGGTGCTCGAACTCGACGATGTTGTCGGCGGCGGTCGCGGTGCCCGGAGCCTCGGCGTCCGCAGACCCCTCGGCATCCGACGACGCAGCCTGCCTGTCCTCCACGCGGAAGGCCTCGGGCCGAAGACGCGCTGCAGCCACCGACGGCGCCGCCTGCACGAGAGACTGCGTGTACGGATGCTGGGGATCCTCGAGGATCTGCTTCGCGGGCCCCTGCTCGACGACCTTGCCGCGGTGCATCACGATGACCCGCTCGGCCCGTTCGGCCGCGAGGCCCAGATCGTGAGTGATGAGCAGCACGGCGGTGCCGAGCTCCCGCGTCATCTCACCGATCTGATCGAGGATCGTCTGCTGCACCGTGACGTCGAGCGCGCTCGTCGGCTCATCGGCGATCAGCAGACGCGGCTTGCACGCCAGACCGATCGCGATCAGAGCGCGTTGGCGCATACCGCCCGAGAACTCGTGCGGATACTGCTTCGCGCGGCGTTCCGGATCCGGCAGCCCCGCGGCGGTGAGGGCCTCGACGACCTTCTGCTGCACGTTCTGCCGTGTGGCGAGTCCGTGCGCGAGCAGCGTCTCGGCCACCTGAGTGCCGATCTTGGCGACCGGGTTGAGGTTCGACATCGGATCCTGCGGCACGAGCCCGATGTCGCGACCACGGATCATCCGCAGCTCGTTCTCCGGGGCGTGGGCGATCTCGCGACCGTCGAGGCGGATGCTGCCGGCAGCCACGCGCCCGCCGCCGGCGAGCAGGCCGATGATCGCCATCGCGGTCGTCGACTTGCCCGACCCCGACTCCCCCACGATCGCGACGGTCTGCCCCGGTGCGATCTCGAGGTCGACGCCCTCGACCGCGTGCACGACGCCGTCCATGGTGGCGAAGTCGACGGCGAGGCCCTCGACCGACAGCAGCGGTGCGTTCGGCACCTGGTTCTCTTTCGCAGCGCTCATCGTGCTCTCGTCCTCGGGTCCATGGCCTCGCGCAGCGCTTCACCGAACAGGGTGAAGCCGAGCGCGGTGACCGCGATGCAGATACCTGGCAGGAATGCCAACCACGGTGCGATGGCGAGTTCCGCCTGCGCGTATGTGAGCATGCGCCCCCACTCGGCCGTCTCGGGGCGACCGCCGCCGAGACCGAGGAACGACAGCGCCGCCGCATCGATGACGGCGGTGGCGAGCGTGAGTGTCCCCTGCACGATCACCGGGCCGATGGCGTTGGGCAGCACGTGCGACATCGTGATCTGGCCTCGACCGAGACCCAGGGTCTGGGCCGACAGCACGTAGTCGCTGGATCGCTGCTGCAGCATCGACGCGCGCAGCAGTCGGGCGAAGATCGGCACCTGCGAGGCACCGATCGCGATCATCACCGCGAACGGCGTCTGACCGAGGATCGCCGCGATCGAGACGGCCAGCAGCAGGTTCGGGACCGACAGGATGATGTCGACGATGCGCATGATCACCGTGTCGACCCAGCCGCCGAAGGTGCCGGCCAGAAGCCCCAGCACCATGCCGCCGACGAGACCCAGCGCCGTCGAGATGACGCCGACGAGCAGTGACGCCTGGGCACCCCAGATGAGCTTGGAGAGTACGTCGCCGCCGAAGCGGTCGAGGCCGAGCGGGAATCCGGGCAGCTCCCCTGGTCCGGGGATGTACGTCGGCGTGATGTACTTCGCCCCGGGCAGGGCCGTCTCGGGGTACGGGGCCAGAACCGGTGCGAGTGCCGCCACCAGAAGGAAGGCGAGCACGATGCCCGCGCCGATCCAGGCGGTGGGGTTGCGCCGGAGACGTCGGAACACGTCTCGCCAGAAGCCTCCCGGTCCGTCCTTCAGATCGGATTGGGCGATGGCGACGGTGTCGATGATCCCGCCGCCCTGTGCGGGTGGGAGTGCGACGCTCATGACGTCACCTCTTTTCGGAGAACGATCTTGCAGAGGCCGAGACGGGACATCACTGCACCCTCACTCTCGGATCGATGAAGCTGTACGACACGTCGACCGCGAGGTTGATCAGCGCGTACGCGATGGCGATGAAGATGATGAAGCCCTGCAGCACCGGGAAGTCCCTGGTGAAGATCGCTCGGGCCAGGAAAGAGCCGATCCCGGGGAACGCGAAGACGGTCTCGGTGAGCACGGCACCCGAGATCAGGAGTCCGGTCTGCAGGCCGATCGTCGTGATGACGGGCAGCATCGCGTTGCGCAGGATGAACCTGTTGCGCAGCGTCGACGATCCGACGCCCTTGGCTCGACCGGTGCGCACGTAGTCGGCGTTCTGCACCTCCAGGACACTGGCCCTGGTGATGCGGACGATGATGGCGAGCGGGATCGTTCCGAGTGCGAGGGCGGGAAGCACCAGGTGCAGCAACGCGTCCCACGACGCATCGAACTCCCCGGTGATGATCCCGTCCCACACGTAGAACCCCGTGGGATGCGTCGCGTCTATTCGCGGGTTCTGCCGGCCGTCGGACGGCAGCCAGCCCAGCTGCACCGCGAAGACGTACTTCAGGATGAACGCCAGGAAGAACACCGGGATCGTGATGCCGATCAGGCTCATGACCACGGAGGCGTGGTCGGTGAACTTGCCGTGGCGGCGGGCCGCCCAGTATCCGAGCGGTATCCCGACGCCGATCGCGAAGATGAGCGCCAGGACGCTCAGCTCGATCGTCGCGGGGAAGCGCCGGAAGAACTCCTCCGTCACGGGTCGGTTCGTCTGGATCGACGTTCCGAAGTCACCCTGAAGGAGTCGTCCGACCCAGATGAAGTACTGCTCGATGAGTGGCTTGTTGAAGCCGTAGAGCTCGTTGACCCTGGCGATGGCATCCGGAGTCGCCTTCTCACCGAGAAGTGCGACGGCGGGGCCGCCCGGCAGGGCCCTGACCCAGGCGAACAGCAGGATGCTGAGGCCGATCAGGGTGGGGATGAGGAAAAGCAGTCGCCTGCCGATGGTACGTAGCAAGAGGTCTCCGTTGATCAGAAGGTACGCCGGTCCCGGGCCCCCGCGACGAGCGCGGAGACCCGGGTGGGCATCTCAGTCGGTCAGACCTACTTGGTGAGGACGATGTCCGTGAAGACCTCGTCGTTCACCGGGCTGGCGGGGTAGCTCTTCACACGCGGGTCGAACGCCAGTGTGGGCGCCGGGTGCGCGAGCGGGACGCCCGGGATGAACTGCGCGACCATCTCGTTGATCTCCTCGTAGAGCGCGGTCTGGTCCTCGAGGTTCGAGACGCCGCGCGCTTCGTTGAGCTTCTGGAACAGCTCGGGGTTGTCGAAGCCCCACTCCGAGCTCTTCTGGCCGAAGAAGACGCCGACGAAGTTGTCGGTGTCGTTGTAGTCGCCGGTCCAGCCGAGCAGGTGGATGCCGTGGTCGGACGTGCCGGTGGTGCGGTCGAGGTACTCCACCCACTCCTCCGAGACCGGGGTGGTCTCGACGCCGACCTCGGAGAGCTGCGACGACAGCACCGTGAAGATCTGCTCGGGGTCCGGCATGTACGGACGGGAGACGTTGACCGGGTAGTTGAAGGTCAGCTTCAGCGGGTTCGACTCGTCGTACCCTGCCTCGGCGAGCAGTTCCTTGGCCTTCTCGGGGTCGTAGTCGTAGGTCGTGACGTCGGGGTTGTAGCCGTTGACGACCTCGGGAACGAACTCGATCGCCTTCTGCGTGCCCTCGGGGAGCACCTGGCTGATCAGCGCGTCTTTGTCGACCGCGTACGAGAGCGCTTCGCGGACCTTCGGGTCCTGCAGCTCAGGCACGGCCTGGTTGAACGCCAGGTAGAGGATCGTGAACGGAGGGCGCGACACCATGGTGAAGCCGTCGTCCTCGAGCGCCTTGGTGTCGGCGGGTCCGACGAGGTCGTACCCGTCGATCGAGCCGGACTCGAGAGCCTGGCGACGAGCGGTCGGGTCGTCGATCGTGCGGAAGATGATCTCGTCGATCTGTCCGGCGTCGCCCCAGTAGTCGTCGTAGGCCTTCAGCGTGACCTGCTCGCCCGGCGCCCACTCGTCGAACTGGTAGGGGCCGGTGCCGACCGGGTGACCCATCGCGTACTCGGAGAGCACGGGAGCCTCGGCCGAGCCGCTGACGTCATCGGCACCGAACTCCTGCAAGGCCGACGGGCTCTGCATCGAGAACGACGGAAGCGAGAGCGACGCGACGAAACCGGCGAACGGCTTGTTCAGCTCGATCGTGACCGAGAGGTCGCCGTCAGGCGTGCAGGACTTGTACACGGCATCCGCCGCGTTCTCCTTGTAGCCCTTGAAGAGCTTGTTGTAGTAGTAGCCGAAGGCTTCGGAGGCCGCGAGGCCCGTCCAGTTGTACCAGCGGTCGAAGTTCGCGCACACGGCCTCGGCGTTGAACGGGGTGCCGTCGTGGAAGGTGACGTCCTTCTTCAGCTCGAAGGTGTGGCTCATGCCGTCTTCGGACGATTCCCACGACTCGGCGAGGAGCGGAGCGGGGTCGGCCGTGCCGGGCTCGGTGCCCACGAGTCCCTCGAACATCTGTCGGGAGACGCGGAAGCTCTCACCGTCCTGGGCGAATGCCGGGTCGAGGCTGGCGGGATCCGACGATGCGGCGAACACGAACGTGCCGTCGACATCTCCGGATGCCTCTCCGCCGTCGTCGCCGCGCTCGCTGGCGACGCATCCCGAGAGGACCAGCGCGGCGAGCGCTGCTCCCGTGACGGCGATGAGACCTCGCCGACGCATGACTTCATGGTGCATTGTGTGACCTTCCTGTCGAGCGCTGCAGTGCGCGTTCCGGAGGCGTCGTCGACTCCGGAAACGGTGATGCCTCGACGCTACCCAGTGGGCATACCGATGCAAAACACTTCCAGGTTGCATTCCGGTATCGGAAGTTCCCCCCTCCGACCGATCCGGTAATGTCCAGAACGTGCCCGACACTTCCGCTCTCGCCGTCTGCGTCGGCGAAGGTCTGGTCTCCTTCGTCCCCGCCACGGCCGGCCCCCTCGAAGAAGCGCGGACGTTCCACCGCTCACTGGCCGGAGCGGAGTGGAACACGGCGATCGCGCTGGCTTCGGCCGGCATCCGCACCGCTGTCGTATCGAGGGTCGGTGACGACGGATTCGGACGCTTCCTCACCGCCGAGCTGCGTCAGCACGGGGTCGACGGCCGCGGCATCGAGATCGACCCGGATGCTCCCACCGGCCTCTATGTGAAGGAGCTTTCGTCGGGTCCCGACGGCTCGATCGACGGGACGATGCACTACTACCGCTCGGGTTCCGCGGCCTCGGCGATGTCGCCCGACACCTTCGAGTCGTCCCCCGCATCCGACCTGCTCGCCGAGTCCGCGCTGGTGCACACCTCGGGCATCACCCCCGCGCTCTCCGACTCGACGAGGGCTGCGCAGGATGCCCTGTTCGATGCACCGCGCGAGGGCCGCCTGATCAGCTTCGATGTGAACTGGCGGCCCGCACTGTGGCGAGGTCGAGAGGATGAGGGGCGCGCAGTGATCGCGTCCTATGCCCGCCGCGCCGACATCGTGTTCTGCACGCAGCCCGATGCCGAGGCCGTGTTCGGCACGGCCGACCCCGATCGCCTGCGCGAGCTGTTCCCCGAAGCGCGGTATCTGATCGCCACGAGCCGGTCCGGCGCCGTGTCCTTCGACGGGTCCGAGCGCACCGAGAGCGAGGCACTCGATGTGCCGGTCGTCGAGTCGATCGGCGCGGGAGATGCGTTCGCCGCCGGCTTCCTCGCCGGCATCCTCACCGGACTGTCACTCACGGGCAGCCTCGCCCGGGCTCATCGGATCGCCACGCGGGCGCTGATCAGCACCCGCGATCACGTGGTCTGACACGGGACCCCGCACGACAGCGCGGGGGTGTTCTCAGCGACGTCGTCTCGAGGCCGCCGCATCGTGCGTCAGCTGCAGCGGGATCACGACAGGCTCTCCCCTGTGCTGCACGACACGCACGAACAGGATGTCGACGAGGGCGAGCTGCGCGATGCGACTCGACATCGCCGCCATGCGGAACGGCGACTCCTGCGCGTAGGTGAGCAGCACGAGATCAGCCGCGAGGGCGAGCGTCGAGTCGGGCGCGCTGGTGACCGCGACCGACAGCGCACCGGCGTCGCGGGCGACCTCCACGGCACGAACGACCTCGTGGGTCTCCCCGCTGTGCGAGAAGGCGATCACCACATCCTCTGGCGTGCGCAGCGACGCGGTGGTCAGCGCGAGGTGCGGATCGGCCGAGTGCGCGACGGAGCATCCGATGCGGGCCAGCTTCTGCTGGAGGTCCTGCGCCGTGAGGGACGACGCCGCCTGACCGAACAGATCGACATGCCGCGCGGCGACCAGCGCGAGGGCGACACGGTCGAGGGAGGCGGCATCGAGGCCGAGCGCGGTCTTCTCGATCGCGTCGATCTCCTGTGCGGCGAGCTTGGCGGCGATCGCGGCCGGCTCGTCATCCGGATCGATCGCCGTGGTGTCGAGTCCGAAGCGTGCCTGCTGCGCCTGCGCGAGTGTCACCGTGCGGGCGACGGCGACCCTGAGCTCGCGATACCCGCTGAAGCCGAGGGACTGCGCGAACCTCGCCACCGTCGAGAGCGACGTGTGGCAGAGCTGGGCGAGGTCGTTGATCGCGAGGTCCACGACGAGCGTGGGGTCGCCGAGTATCGTCTCCGCGACTCGTGCCTCTGCGGCACTCAGGCGGGGAACGGATCGGCGCACCAGCGCGAGAACGTCTGCGTCCACGGTGTCATCCTGCCTCAGTCGGCCGGATCTGTGTCGGGGCGTGACGTCACATCGTCGTGGACCGAGCTCGCGATCAGTCGCTCGCGTGCCGCACGCGCGCCGATCAGGCTGGCCGCTCCGACCTCGACGACCGGTACGGCCAAGAGGCGCTGCGGTGCGAGTCCGACGTTGACGACGACCGCGCCGGGGTCCCGCGTCGCCGCTCGGTCGACCAGGGCACGTTGGGCCTCGTCCGCGTCGGCGCGGTCGATCAGGATCACCGTGAGTCCGTCGTCGTCGACGGCGGCGTCCAGAGCGGCATCCTGCTCTGCGAGCGGGGCACGGGCCACGTCGACGCGCACGCGATATCCGTCGCCGGCGAGCGCCTCGGCGACGTACGCGGACGCGCTGTCGACCGCGAGCGTGGATCGGCGCCGCGCATCGACCACGGCCAGCGCCTCGGCATCCGCGGTCGCACCCGTCACCGCGCGCCCGACGATCTCGCTCGCGTCGAAGTCGGACGGAGCGTCGGCCGAACCGGCGCGCCTGCGCAGCGTCGCAGCCAGCACTCCGACGCGGCGTGCCGCCTCCTCGACACGTGCGCGAGACAGCGTGCCGTCGCGCAGGGCGGCCACGATCCCGTCACGCGCCTCGTGGAAGTCGCGCTGGTCCTGATCGGGGAGAGTCGCCTCGCCGCGATTGGTGGGGTTTCCGATGCACAGCAGGTCGGCGCCGGCGGCGAGGGCCTTCGCTGCCCCCGCTCCGATGCCGACGGTCTCGCGGATCGCCGCCATGTCGAGGGCGTCCGTGATGATCACGCCGTCGAAGCCCCAGTCGCGCAGCATCCCGAGCACGCGGGCGTTGAGCGTCGCGGGCTGCGGTCCCCAGGCGGGGACGACGATGTGCGCGGTCATGATCGAATCGACGCCTGCGGCCACAGCCGCTCGGAAGGGCTCGAGGTGAACCCTCTCGAATTCCTCGATGTCGAGAGAGATCTCCGGCAGCGCGTGGTGCGAGTCCAGATGGGTGTCGCCGTGACCGGGGAAGTGCTTGACGCAGGCCGCCGCAGCACCGCTCTGGATGCCGTCGACGGCCGCCAGCACGTGTCGCGAGACGACCGCCTCGTCGCTGCCGAACGAACGGACACCGATCACCGGGTTGCGCGGGTCGGTGTTCACATCGGCGACCGGGCCGAGCACCACGTTGCCGCCGATCGCCGCGACACGTCGAGCGAGCTCCGCGCCCGACGCTCTCGTCGCCTCGACGTCGTCGACGATGCCCAGCTGAGCCGCGCCCGGGAGCGTCGACCCGGTGGCGGACTCGAGGCGGGTGACGTTGCCGCCCTCCTCGTCGATGCCGATCAGGGCGTCGGGGTTCGCGCGAAGGATCCGAGCACTCAACTCGGACAGCTCGTCGCCGATGTTCTGGCCGAAGTAGACCACACCGGCGAGGCCGGCCTCGAGCTCTGCGACGAGCCATTGCGGAGCCTCGGTTCCGAGGAACCCGGGCCACAGCACCGCATTCGCGAGTCGTTCGAGCTCGTCGGTCATCCCTTCACCGCTCCTGCCACCATGCCGGCCGAGAGCCGACGCTGCACGATCACGAAGAAGATCATGACGGGGATCGTGATGATCGTCGACGCGGCCATGATGCTGCCCCAGTCGTTGGAGTGCAGGCCGAAGAACGACTTGAGACCGATCGACACCGTGTACTGGTCGGTCGCGCTGCCGAGGATCGTCATCGCGAAGATGAACTCGTTCCAGGCCGTGATGAAGCTGAAGATACTGGTCGCGACCAGACCAGGCATCACGAGCGGCAGCAGGATCGAGCGGAACATCCGCCACCAGCTGGCACCGTCGATGTACGCGGCCTCCTCGAGCTCCACCGGGACGGCGGCGACGAATCCGCGCAGCATCCAGATTCCGAACGCGAGCGAGAGGGCGACGTAGACGACCATCAGACCCAGGATGCTGTTGAGCAGTCCGAGGCTCTTCACCTGGAGGAACAGCGGGATCACGAGGGCTTCGAGCGGCACCATCTGCACGACGAGGATCATCATGAGGATCGTGGTGCGGAACTTGAAGCGGAAGCGAGCGACCGCGACGGCAGCGAGCAGACACACCAGAGCGCTGACGAGGACCGTGACGAGAGCCACGATCGCGGAGTTGCGCAGGTAGGTGCCGAAACCGCCGTCGGTGAGCACGAACGCGAAGTTGTCGAATGTGAACTCCTGCGGCAGCAGGGACTGTCCTCCGCTGGACGCCTTGGCGTCGAGTGCGCTGGAGACCATCCAGTACACGGGGAAGAGCGTGAAGATCAGCACGGCCGCGATCGCGATACCGGTGCCGACCCGCGACATGACAGACGGGCGGGGGTTCACAGCTCGTCCTCCTTCATGAGGGAGCGGATGTACACGATCGTGATGCCGATCAGGACGAGGGTGAGGAGCACGGCGAGCGCGGCACCGAACCCGTAGCGGTTCTGCCCGAAGGACTCGACGTACGACCAGACTCCGAGGTTCAGCACGGATCGGTTGCCGCCGCCTCCGCCGGGCATCAGGTAGACCTGCGCGAAGACCTTGAAGTCCCAGATCGTCGACAGGATGATCACGACCGAGAAGACGGGCTTGAGGGTCGGGAAGATGATCTTCCAGAAGCGCATCCAGGCGTTGGCGCCGTCGAGGGCCGCCGCCTCGAGCATCTCCTTCGAGACGCCGAGGAGACCGGCGAGGACCGTGATGGCGACGAACGGGAAGCCATGGTGCACGACGTTCAGCAGCACGATCGCGTAGAACGACCACTGGTTGGTGAACCAGTTCACCGGGTCGTCCATCAGGCCGAGATCCTGCAGGACGGTGTTGAAGATGCCACGGTCGGCGTCGAAGATGAACGTCCAGACGTAGGTTCCGGTGACGGCGGGCATCGCCCAGGCCACCATGATGCAGCTCGAGACGATGGTTCGCCAGACCGGGCCCAGCTTCGCGAGCAGCAGGGCGACGAGCGTGCCGACGGCGACGGTGACGAACACCGCGACGGCTGCGAAGCCGACCGTGTTCGGGAGCACGACCGTCCAGAGTGTCGGGTTGGTGAGCGCCTCGACGTAGTTGTCGATGCCGATCCAGTTGTTCTCACCGGTGTTGATCTCGCGCAGGCCGTAGTCCTGCAGCGAGAAGATGAAGACCTGGATGAGCGGCCAAAGCATGAGCACCGCGAGGATGACCAGCCCGGGAGCGAGAAGGAGCCAGGGGCGGGCCGTGAGCAGCGAGAGTCCTCGCTTGCGCGGCCGGCCACCGGCCACGGAGGCGGAGGTGGACTCCGCCTTCGTGGCCGGCAGTGGCGCTTGCACCATCGACATGAAGGGATACAGCCTTACTTGTTGAGCAGCTCGGTCATCTCAGCAGCGGCATCCTTGGTCGCCGTGTCGACGTCCTTCTGCCCGCTGAGGATGGCCTGGATCATCGAGTTGGTCGTCTTCTTCGCCTGGACCGCACCGAAGTTCGGGGTGACCGGCACGGATGCGCCACCCTCGACCATCTGCTGCGCGAACGGAGCGACGAGCGGGTCGGTCGAGGCCAGTGCCTCTTCCATCGCGGACTGGACGCCCGGGAAGTATCCGGTCTCGTCGGCCCACTTCTCGGCGAACTCGCCCGTGGTCATGAGCTTGACGAACTCCCACGCGAGGTCGGCGTTCTTGGTGGTGTTGAAGACCGAGAGGTGCGAGCCGCCGAGCACGGACGGAGCGATGCCGCCGTCTTCGCCGGGGATCACTGCAGCGCCGATCTTGCCCTCGAGGTCGGGGTTCGCCTCGATGAGGGCCTTGGGGGTCCACGAGCCGGAGAGCATCATGGCGACGTTGCCCTGCGTGAACGAGTCACGGAGGTCGGTCTCCTTCCAGGTGGTCGCACCGGCGGACGAGAAGCCGTGCTCGGTCGCGAGACCGGTGTAGAACTCGATGCCGGCACGCGACTCATCGCTGTCGAGCTCGCTCGTCCAGGTCTTGCCGTCGAGAGTCGCGATCTCGCCGCCCGCACCCCAGACCCAGGGGTAGACCTGGAACTCGGCGTCGCCCGCGACGGGGAAGGGCAGCATGTCGGGCTTGGCTGCCTTGATGGCCTCGCCCGCGGTGACGATGTCGTCCCACGTCTTGGGAGCCTCGAGACCGAGCTCCTCGAAGACGTCGGTGCGGTAGACGATCGAACGCACTCCGGCGTACCACGGCATGCCGTAAAGCTTCTCGTCGTAGGTGCCGGCGACGGCGAGGCCCTCGACCAGGTCGTCGCGCAGGCCCTTCTCACCGTCGACGTACTCGTCGAGCTCCTCGAGCGCGCCTGCGTCGGCGAACTCGGCGGTCCAGGTCGTGCCGGTCTCGGCGATGTCGGGCGTAGTGCCACCGGCGATCGACGTGACGAAGCGGTCGTGGGCGTCGGCCCACTGGATCTCCTCGATCTTGACCGTGGCTCCGGTCTCGTCTTCGAAGGCGTCCGATACCTCGTCGTAGAACGCGCTCGCGTCGGGGTTGGTGCCCTTCATGATCCAGACGGTGAGCTCCTGGCCCTCTCCGTCGACGGCTCCACCGTTGTCTGCGCCGCCGGCGCAGGCCGCCAGCCCCAGGGTGGCCACGGCGCCGAGCGCCACGGCCGGAAGAATGCGCTTGTGCATCAGGGTTCTCCTCTTTGAACGTCCTGGCGGCATCGGGTGCCTACCACGTAGGAAAAAGTATTCATCACTAACTAATTCCCTGCAAGTTATTCTCAGAAACGTCATGCGGCCGTAACATCGCCATCCCCGGGTAGGCTCGCCGCATGCCAGGGCCTCTCGACGACCCGAAGCGCGCAACGGTCGCGCGCCATGCCGATCTGCCGACACCCAGCGCGCTGTCGACCTTCCTCAAGCTGTTGGCGGTGGCTCTCGGCGTGCTCTTGGTCTCCTCCGTCGCGGTCGCGAGCTTCATCGTGATCGACGTGCTCAACCGGGTCGGAGAGGGGGCGGTCGCTCTCGAGGATGACGCCGAGATCGCTCCCCCGTCACTGGGCGCCTACCCGAGCGACAAGGCCTTCAGCATACTCATCGTCGGCACCGACGAGTGCGGCGAGATCTCCACGCAGCTGCTCGGCGAGCGTTGCGAGAAGGCGGACGGCGGCAGCCGCAATGACGTGAACCTGCTCGTGCACGTGTCGGCCGCACCGCGCAACGTCACGGTCGTGTCCTTCCCGCGAGACCTGATGGTCGAGGTGCCGGAGTGCACGCGAGAAGACGGATCGACGGCGTCAGCCATGTCGAAGGCTCCGCTCAACTCGCTCTTCGACCACGCGGGCATCTCGTGCGTCGCGAAGACCATCAGCGACCTCAGCGAGCTCCCGATCGAGTTCGCCGCCAAGATCAGCTTCGACGGCGTGATCTCGATCACCGACGCGATCGGCGGCGTCGAGGTGTGCGTCGCGGGCGACGGGATCCACGACTCGAAGGCGGGCATCGATCTGCCCGTCGGCACCCACACCGTCTCCGGTGCGAGCGCACTGGCGTTCATCCGTACGCGTCACGGAGTCGGCGACGAGAGCGACCTCGCCCGCATCTCGAACCAGCAGCAGTACATGTCGCGACTCGCGAAGAAGATACTGAGCGCCGAGACTCTGACCGACCCTGCCAAGGTGCTGCGGCTGATGAACACCGTCGCCGACAACATCGTGCCGAGCGAGTCGTTGAGCAACCCGCTGACGCTGACTCAGCTCGCCCTCGCCCTGAAGGACGTGCGTTTCTCGGACTTCGTGTTCGCGCAATACCCGAACCTGGACGACCCCGACAACCCCGGCATCAAGGTCGTGCCGAACTACGATGCCGCCGCCCCGCTGTGGGCCGCGCTCGTCGCCGGGGAGCCCATCGCGCTCTCGGGCGATGTCTCCACTCACCGGAGCGTGGAGCTCGCGACCCCCGCCCCGTCCGAGGGCACGACGGAGACACCCGCGCCCACCGCGACGCCCGAGACGCGGGCGACGCTGCCTCCGGAGATCTCGGGGCAGAGCGTCGACCAGGACACCTGCTCGGTCGGCAACCAGGCGAAGTGAGCGCGTAGTCTCGGAGCATGGGCAGGACGCGAGCGCGAGACACCGAGCATCCTCAGGCCAGACTCGACCACGGCGGCGTCGCGCGGATCATCCCGTCGGAGTTCACCAGCGGATTCGAGCTCATCGTCGACGACACCCCGCAGTCGCACGTCGACCTGGATGACCCGACGCACCTGCATTTCGAGTACATCGTGCGCATGGGCGCCGTGATCGACCAGCTGCCCGCCGGTCCCCTCACCGTCGTGCATCTGGGTGCCGGCGCCCTGACGATCCCCCGCTACATCGACGCGACGAGACCGGGGTCTCGACAGCAGGTCATCGAGCTCGAGGCTCCGTTGGTGACGCTCGTGCGGGAGCATCTGCCGCTTCCCAAGGGCGCGGCGATCCGATTGCGGATCGGCGACGCGCGTGAGGGCATCACACGACTGCCCCCGGCCATCGTCGGCAGCTGCGATCTGGTCGTCTCCGACGTCTACTCCGGCGCTCGGACCCCCGCGCACCTCACGAGCCTGGAGTTCTACCACGAGCTCTCCGCACTCCTCTCCCCCGGCGGCGTGCTGCTCGTGAACGTCGCCGACGGCCCCGGCCTGGCCTTCGCACGACGTCAGGTCGCGACGATCGCAGAGGTACTCCCCGAGATCGGCGTGCTCGCCGACACCCAGGTGCTCAAGGGGCGCCGCTTCGGCAACCTCGTGATCGCGGCTTCGGCCGCCCCGCTCCCCACCGAATGGCTCCCGCGGATGCTGGCCGCCGGTCCGCATCCGGCGAAGATCGCCCAGGGCGCAGAGGTGACGGCGTTCGTCCAGGGTGCGCGGGTGGTGACGGACGCGGATGCCGTGGCGTCACCGCGTCCGGATGCATCGCTGTTCCTGCGCTGAAGGCACGGATCCGGTTCCGGATGCGGAGCCCGTGGGGCGTGCCGCCCCGACGACGAGACGGTCGCGAGGCACACTGGACGGGGGACGCTGCGGAAGGAGAGCAATGAGTTTCATCCAGGGATACGACCAGGAGAGCCTTCGCGAGCTGGTCGACCTCGACGAGTGTTCGGCACGACTGGAGGAGATCGAGAACCAGCGGAGCCTTCCGGCGCTGCTCGAACGGGTCTGGCTCCTCAAGGTGCTGGATCGACTCGACGAAGCTCTGCCGCTGGCCGATGAAGCCGTGCGCCAGTCTCGTATGGCGGGCACCCGCAAGGACGTCCTCCGAGCACGGGTCCTGCACGCGACCGTCCTCCAGCACCGCGGCGCCCACGCCGCCGCCGAGCAGGAGCTCGCCACGTGCGCCGCCGAGGCCGAAGGGCAGCGCTGGGCGTCGATCGCCGCGTTCGCCCACCACCACCACGGTAAGAACGCCTACGAAGCCGGCGACTACGAGACGGCCCGCGAGAGCTTCAAACAGTCTCTGTTCCTGCGTCGGGAAGCCGGAGCCCAGGATCGTGAGCTCGAGACCGTGCTCCTCGCGATCGAGGCCGCCGAGCGACGGCGCACATCGCAGCTGGTCGCCGGCTGACGCGCCCCTGCCCGCGATGTCGGCGGCATGGCTTAGCCTGATCGCATGGCCGAACTTGACCGTGTGCGCGTCTGGGGCGAAGCACTGATCACGATGCATCTCGACGACAGCTGGTCGTTCGACTTCGACCATGCGAAACGTCGTGCGGGGCAGTGCGACTATTCGAAGAAGCGCATCACAGTGTCGCGGTATCTGGCTGCGCGGTTCGACGACGACGAGATCCACCAGGTGCTGCTGCACGAGGTCGCGCACGCACTGGCCGGGCACGAGGCGGCGCACGGCTCCGCGTGGAAGCGTGTGGCCCGCGATCTCGGCTACGTGGGCGGAACCACGCACCACGGCGAGACGGCCGTGGAACTCGCCCCGTGGGTGGGGCGGTGCCCGTCGGGCCACGTCACCTACCGCCATCGGCGCCCGTCGCGTGCGACCTCGTGCGCACGCTGCTCACGCTCGTACGACGCTCGCTACCTGTTCGACTGGACCCGACGCGAGATCAGCGCCGACACCCGGCTCGCCGCCCAGATGTCACGCTGACCCGATCGGGGTCAGCGCGTCGGGGTCAGCGCGTGTGGGGGTCGGAATCCGGAACGGCGTCGGGCCCGGATGCGTCGGGCGACTGCTCCGCGGCATCCTCCGACGAGGCGACCACACCGTCGTCGATCCGCTCGCCGCCTGCCGCCTCGGCCGCATCCGCGCCGCCGCTCTGCCGCTCGCGATGGGCACGCCGACGCAGCAGCGCCGCCACGGCCCGCCAGCCGACGAGGAAGATCCCGAGCACGAGCGTCGCCACGATGATGAACGCCACCTGCGCGGTGTCTCCCGAGACGACCCGCAGCAGCATCCCTCCGACGACCGTGACAGCCCAGACGACCGCGCCCCAGCCGAGTGACCACGGCCGACGCGGTCTGCCCGGAAGCAGAGCGGCGACGAGATGGCCGAGCAGGAGGGCGACGATGAACGGCCAGGCCGTGAGCAGGAAGCCACCGGGATCCTCGTCGTGCGATGCACGACCGATCACGGCGAACACGAGCACCAGCACGGCGTCGAGGACGAGAGCGGGGACGAACCTCATCTCACGACCCTACGTCGGAGCGTTCGAATAGTCCGTCGGATGCCCGGCCTGTTGCCGAGTACACGATGACCGCTCAGCCGAAGGCGACGAAGACGCCCTCACGGAGCACGGGGACGACATCATGCGCGTCGAGCTCGGCGGCACCGGCGGGCGTCACCGGGAGGAGACCCGCAGCCGTGATCCGCTCGGTCGCGGCGACTCCGTCGGCGATCTCGCGCGCTGATCCGCTGGCGTTGATCATGTGACGCAGGGCGCGCCGGAGCGCGCGGAACCCTTCGGCGGCGACGGCGGCGTCGGGTGCGGTGTGGTCGATGCCCAGATCGGTCAGCGCGGCGACGATCGCGCCCGCGCCGAGCTGGTCCTCCACCGCAAAGCGCACGGCCCCGGCAGCGTCGGCCTCCCCCGCGGCGATCACGGCGACCGAGGTCCGCGCCTGTCTGCGCTCCTGCAGCTCGGCGATCGCTCGTGCCACCGCCGAGGCGTTGCGGAGGCATCCGAGAAGGACCACCGAATCCTTCGCAGCGGCGGCGACCGCTGCACCGTTGCGCGACCAGCGCTCGGCATCGTCGAGCGAGACCGAGGCGCCGGATGCGACGGCATCCGCAACGGTCGACGAGAACCGCAGGACGTCGACCACCACGACGACGTCGGCGGGCGCGAGACGCCCGAGTCCCTCGACACCCCACTCGAGGCGCACCTGATACGTGGACTGATCGAACGGAGACGGCATCCGTCCAGCCTAGGACGAGCCCGTGCACGACCATGCCCCGATGACGGCACGTGTCATCGGGGCGTGGGTGACGGCGAACGGATCAGTCCGCGGCGAGCGCCTCCACAGGCACCACACGGGTGGCGAGCCTGGTCGGAGCGGCGGCCGCGACCAGGGTGAGCACGGCGGTCGCGACGACGATGATCACGATGGGCAGCCACGGCACGTGCGGCGCGACGAGGCCCGCCGGTTCGAAGTCCGGAAGCGTCGGCGTGGAGCCGAGCAGCGACTGCGCGGCGATCCACCCGTAGACCGTCCCGAGCACGAGACCGGTCAGAGTGGCCGCCACCGTGATGTGCGCGGCCTCGAGCAGCACCATGCGGCGCACCTGGCCGTTGGACAGACCGATGGAGCGCAGCAGTCCGAGCTCGCGACGGCGCTGGACGACTCCGATCGTCAGCAGGTTGACCAGGCCGACCGCCGCGATCACCGCAGACACGGCGACGAGCACCATCATCACCGCGGCGAAGGCGTCGAACGGCGTGAAGAACTCGGCCGGCGTCTCGCCGTCGACCTGACTGATCAGCATCTGCTTGACCGATTCGAGCGCGACGGCGAACATCGTGACCAGGGTGACCCCCATGACCACGCCGATGGCCATGCGCGACGAGCGCTCGGGGTAGCGCAGCGCGTTCTCGGCGGCGAGCCGGGCGGTGGCGCTCGACCCGAACATCCGCCCCACCAGTCGCAGCACGGGAGGCATGAACAGCACCGCTCCGAGCGCGAGCCCGGTGAACGACAGCAGCCCGCCGACGAACGCGACGACGACACCGAGCGGATGCACCAGCCCCACGACGACACCGGCCGCGAGCAGGAGCGCCCCGGCCACGAGCAGCACCCAGGCACCGACGTGACGGCCTGCGCGCGAGACCTCGTCGTGCGTGCGCTCGACCGAGCCGCCGATCGCCTGCAGCGGCGTGACGTCGAGCACCCGGCGCGACCCCGCCCAGGCAGCAGCCCAGGTCGTGAGGGCGACGCCGACAGCCGGCAGAGCGATGAAGGGCTGTGCGAGCGAGAAGCCCTCGGGAACGTTCGCGATCAGCTGGGAGCCGATCTGCACGCCGACCGCGGCGATCAGGAGACCGGCCAGCAGCCCCAGTGCGGCACCGATGACGCCGACGACGAATCCCTGCGTGCCCACCTCCGCGCGCTGTGACCGAGCGGTCGCACCGATCAGGCGCATGAGCGCGATCTGACGTGTGCGGCCGGCGATGATCGTCGAGAACGTGTTGGCGGTGACGATCGCCGCGACGTACATCGCGACTCCCGTGAGAAGGACGGAGAGCAGGCCGACGATGAAGGCGAGGGTCTCGCTGTCGCCGATGAACGGGTCGGCCTGCAGCACGGCGCCGAGGTACGCGGTGGTCTCGACCAGCACGACTCCGAAAGCGGCCGAGAGAGCGGCGACGAGGATGCTGGCGCCCATGCCCCGGTCACGCAACCATCCCAGGCGCGGTCCCGTCGCCGCGGTCTGCGGGACGACCGTGCGGATCGGGGATTCGACGGCGGTCATGCCGCCACCTCGGCAGCGAGCATGTAGGCCGAGATCTCCTCGGCGCTCTGACGGGGGTGGTCGGCGACGATGCGTCCGTCGCCGAGGAACAGCACCCGATCCGCGTGACTTGCCGCGATCGCGTCGTGGGTGACCATCGCGATGGACTGCCCGTGCTCGCGGCTCGCGGCGGCGAGCAGCTGCAGCACCTCTCGCCCGGTCTTCGAGTCGAGGTTCCCGGTCGGCTCATCGGCGAACACGAGGTCGGGCGCCGTCGCCAACGCCCGCGCGATCGCGACACGCTGCTGCTGGCCGCCCGAGAGCTGATGCGGACGATGCTGCAGCCGCGAGCCGAGCCCGAGGGTCTCGATCAGACCGTCGATGCGGGCCTTCTCGATCGCGCTCGGGCGCCGCCCGTCGAGTTCGAACGGCAGCATGATGTTGCCGTGCGCCGTGAGAGTGGGCACGAGGTTGAAGGCCTGGAAGATGAACCCGACGCGACGGCGTCGCAGGATCGTCAGATCGAGGTCGCCGAGGCCCGTGATCTCGGTGTCGCCGATCCACGCTCGCCCCTGCGTCGGGCTGTCGAGCCCCGCCATGATGTGCATCAGCGTGGATTTGCCCGAGCCGGAGGGGCCCATGATCGCGGTGAACTGACCGCGGCGGATGCCGACGCTGACGTCGTCGAGCGCGCGGACGGTGCTTTCGCCTGCGCCGTAGGTCTTGTCGAGGTGCTGGACGCGGGCCGCGAGGCCGAGGTCTGTGGTCGTGATCTCCATGCCTTCGACGCTACGGAGCACGACCACGCTGCCGCGTCGCCCTGACGGCGCATCCGTGTACATCGCAAGGATGATCTCGAGACGACGCGTGTCGTGTTCAGGCGAGTCCGTGCTCGAACGCGAACACCACGAGCTGCACTCGATCACGCAGCGTCAGCTTGGTGAGGATGCGGCTGATGTGGGTCTTCACGGTGGCCTCGCTGAGGTACTCACGGGCGGCGATCTCGGAGTTGGACAGGCCCCTCGCCGCCAGGGCGAAGATCTCGCGCTCTCGATCGGTCAGCGCCTCGAACTGCGCCGGCACCGGCTTCGGCGCCTCGGCGAAGTGCGCGAACAGCTCGCGGGTCGCGGATGCCGCGATGACGCTCGACCCCGAATGGACGGTGCGGATCGCGGCGAGCAGGAACTCGGGATCCGCGTCCTTCAGCAGGAAGCCGCTGGCGCCCTGCCGGATCGCGCGGGCCGCCGCCTCATCGAGGTCGAACGTCGTCAGCATCACGATACGAGGAGGGTCGGGCTGGGTCAGGATCTCGGCCGTCGCGGTGAGTCCGTCCATCACCGGCATCCTGATGTCCATCAGAACCACATCGGGGCGGGTCGCGCGGACGAGCTCGATCGCCTCCCGTCCGTCTCCGGCTTCGCCGACGACATCGATGTCGGGCTGAGAGGCGAGCAGCATCCGGATGCCGGCGCGGAACAGCGCCTGATCGTCGACGAGGACGACTCTGATCATTCGGCTTCTCCGATCGGGAGCGACGCTCGGACCACGAACTGCACGCCCTGGCGCTCCGCCTGCAGGCTACCGCCGACCAGCTGCGCACGTTCCCGCATACCGATCAGGCCGTGCCCACCGCCGGACTGCGTCTGCTCGCGGCCGACGGTGTTGCGCACCTGGATGTCGACGCGCTCGGGAAGCCAGGCGAGGTGCACGTCGACGGCACCGTCGCCGTGCCGGATGGCGTTGGTGAGCGCCTCCTGCAGGATCCGGTAGACCGCGAGCTGAATCGCTCCGGGCGGTTCGCCGGGTGGTGTGGGGTCGACCGTGATGCGCGGCTCGATGCCCGCCTGCCGCACCTGCGCGAACAGGGCTTCGAGGTCGGCGAGAGTGGGCTGGGGGCCGTCGCCCTGACGGTGGCGCAGCTGGGTGAGCAACAGCCGGACATCGCTCAACGCGCCACGGGCCGTCTGCGCGATCGTGCCCAGCGCTTCGGTGGCCACCTCCGGCTTCGCGGCCGCGGCATACCGGGCGCCGTCGGCCTGTGCGATCACCACGGCCAGCGAGTGCGCGACGATGTCGTGCATGTCACGGGCGATTCGCACACGCTCCTGCTCTTCGGCAGCGAGCGACTCCGCCTGCAGCTGAGCCGATCGGGTGCTCCGCGCCCGCAGCACCACGCGCCACAGCAACCCGCACACCCAGGCGAATCCGAGCGCGAGCACGGAGACCGCGAGGAGCAGCGTGCCGGTGGTCAGCTGGTCCCACCCGCTGGCACCGGAAGCGACCCCGGTGACGACGACCAGGAAGCCGGCCGCGACGAACCCACCGAAGAGCGCTGATCCGAACCCCCACCACAGCACGGCCCGTGAGCCCCAGGCGGCGGTCGCGTACAGCACGAGAAGGATCGCGAGGTCGATGGGCAGGGGGCCGTATCCGGCGAGCATCTGGACGATCGCACCCGCCCAGGCCGCGGCGAGCGCGAGCCCCGGCGCGAGCCTGCCGATCGCCACGCCGCCGAACATCAGGATGCCCGGCACCACGACCGCCACGACCGCCATCCCGTCGACACCCTCGCCCAGGGCCCCCGGGCCGTAGAACACGATCGAGAACGGGGTCAGGATGACGAAGAGCAGCGCCGCCCCGACGATGTCGAGGATCAGCGCCGTGCGGGAGAGCGGGCGGATCACTCCTCCACGCTACGCGGCACGGCTTCCGCCCCGCATCCGCCTGCAGATGTATCCACCGGGTGGATCAGGCGCGCGCGATGATCTCTCCGTGCGGCACGAGATACCAGCCGTCGCCGTCATCGGCCCAGCGCTTCCAGGCGTCGCTGATCGCCTGCAGGTCTGCGGACGTCGCCATGTCGCTGTCGACCAGCTGCCGGGCGAGCGCGGACTCGAGGATGCGGTCGGCCCACATGCCGCCCCACCAGGCGCGGTCCTCCGGTGTCGCGTACGTCCAGTTCGAGGTCGTCGCCGTGACGTCGTCGAATCCGGCTGCCCGCGCCCAGGCGAGCAGGCGCCGCCCTGCATCGGGCTCGCCGCCGTTCGCTCGCGCCGCCCGTCGGTAGAGGTCGAGCCACCGGTCGAGTTCCGGGAGCACCGGGAACCAGATGAAGCCTGCGTAGTCGGCGTCGCGCACGGCGACGATCCCGCCGGGTGCCGTCACCCGACGCATCTCCCGGAGTGCCTGCACCGGATCGCCGACGTGCTGCAGCACCTGGTGCGCGTGCACGATGTCGAAGCTGTCGTCGGCGAAGCTCAGTGAGTGCACGTCCTCGACGCAGAAGTCGAGGTTCGTGAGCCCCTTGCTCGCCGCGAGATCGCGCGACAGCGAGAGGGCGTTCTCGTCGATCTCGGTCGCCGTGACGTGACCGACGACGCCGGCGAAGTCGACCGTGATGCTGCCGGGGCCCGCTCCGACATCGAGGAGTCGTGCGCCCGCGGTGAGGTGCGGTCGCAGGTACTCCGCCGAGTTCGCGATGGTGCGGCTGCTGTGTGAGCGGAGGACGGTCTCGTGATGTCCGTGCGTGTAGGTGGCCATGCCCCACTCTGGCAGGAGAGTTCCCGCCGCGGCGAATCGACCGTCAGTGCAGTTCTGCGACAGCTCGCCTGATGGACTCGCGGTCAGGTTTTCCTGACGAGAGCACGTCGAGCTCGTCGACGAGGATCAGCCGCGCGGGTCGGGCGTGCTTGCCCAGCTCTTCCGCGACCACGTCACGCGCGTGCGACAGCTGCTCGGACTCGCTGCGCCGCAGCGCCTCACCTCGAGGCGCCACGATCACCGATGCCTCGCCCCAGCGCTCGTCCTCGACACCCACCACGACCGCTCCCGTGAGACCGGGGATGCGGCGCACGAGCCTCTCGACCCGGTCGAGGGAGACATTGATGCCGCCGGAGACGATCACGTTGTCCGCGCGGCCGTGCACCCGCACCACGCCGTCGTCGAGGAGCCCGAGATCACCCGTGTGGTACCAGCGGATGCCGTGCTCGTCGCGCGAGAAGTTCTTCGCCGTGAGCTCTCCGTCGCCCAGGTACCCGTCGGCGAGCATCGGGCCCGCGATGCGCAGCTCGCCGTCGACGGTGCGCGCGCCGACGGTGTCGAGCGGCACGCCGTCGTACACGCATCCTCCGCTGGTCTCTGTGGATCCGTACGTGCGCACGAGGCGGACTCCGAGATCTGCGGCGCGATCGCGCAACGGCTCCGGCAGCGCCTGCCCTCCGACGAGGATCGCACGGTACGCCCGCAGGGCGGCGAGCACAGGGCCGTCATCCGCCGCATCGAGCAGTGTCGAGAGCTGCGCGGGGACGAGAGACGTGTAGAGGTCGGGGATCGAGCCTGATGCCGCGGACGACGGACGGAGCATAGACAGGGTCGACTCCGCGAAGGATGCGGGTGAGAACCGGCCGCTCAGCGCGACCGGATGCGTGCCCGCGACCAGCGACCGCACGATGACCTGGAGTCCCGCGACGTAGCCCGCGGGCAGAGCGAGCAGCCAGCGGCCGGCGCCGATCCTCGCTGCCGTGGCGTCCGCGCTCGCGCGCAGAGCCTCGCCGCTCAGGGCGACCCGCTTGGGGATGCCGCTCGACCCCGAGGTCGCGATCACGACCGCAGTGCCCTCGGGCACCCAACTCGGGGCGTCGCCGAGCATGCCGAATCCCAGCGCAGGCCCGCCGTCGAGCGCGCGCTCGAGAGCGTCGCGGAGCTCGGCCGGATCCTCGGCATCCGTCGATCTCAACGCGACCATGTGATTCCCGTTCCGCTCCGCAGTGTCAGGCGTTCAGTAGTGCCAGGGGAAGGACGTCCAGTCCGGATCCCGCTTCTCGAGGAACGAGTCGCGCCCCTCCACAGCCTCGTCGGTGCCGTAGGCGAGACGCGTGGCCTCACCCGCGAACACCTGCTGGCCGACGAGCCCGTCATCGACCGCGTTGAAGGCGAACTTCAGCATCCGGATGGCGGTCGGCGACTTGGTGAGAACGGTGCGCGCCATCTTCAGCGCCTCGCGCTCGAGCTCGGCGTGCGGCACGACGCGGTTCACCGCACCGGCCTCGTAAGCACGCTGCGCCGAGTACTCCTCGGCGAGGAAGAACACCTCTCGCGCGAACTTCTGCCCGGTCTGCCGCGCCATGTAGGCCGAGCCGTAGCCGGCGTCGAAGCTGCCCACGTCGGCGTCGGTCTGCTTGAACCGCGCCTCCTCGGCCGACGCGATCGTGAGATCGCACACGACGTGCAGCGAGTGTCCGCCGCCTGCCGCCCACCCAGGGACGACCGCGATGACGACCTTGGGCATGAAGCGGATGAGTCGCTGCACCTCGAGGATGTGCAGTCGGCCGGCTCGCGCCGGGTCGTGCACGGTCGTCTCATCGTCGGAGTACTTGTAGCCGTCGCGTCCGCGGATGCGCTGATCGCCCCCGGAGCAGAAGGCCCAGCCGCCGTCCTTCGGGCTCGGGCCGTTGCCCGTCAGCAGCACGGCTCCGATACGGGGGTTCTGCCTCGCGTCATCGAGCGCACGGTACAGCTCGTCGACCGTGTGCGGTCGGAAGGCGTTGCGCACCTCAGGACGGTTGAACGCGATCCGCGCGACTCCGCCGTCGGTGCTCACGTGGGCGGTGATGTCGGTGTAGTCCTCGGCCCCGGGCGCGAGCACCCATTCGTCCGGGTCGAACAGGTCTGAGACGAATGCGCTGGTCACAGCATCCAGCCTATTCCCGACGAGGTTGCAGACGCAGACGGCGCCGCCTGCGAGAGCAAGTACCGTGGGCGCATGGCCATCGAGATCTCGCGCATCGACCCTCTGCACGATGCCGACGTGGACGCGTGGTGGAATGCGTACGCGACCGCCGAGCGTGCCGACCGCGGCACGGATGCCGTCGTCTGGTCGCTCTCCGAATGCCGCAGCGAGCTGCAGCAGGAATCCGCCGTGGTCGATCGGCGCGCATACCTGCTGCGCGCCGACGATCAAGTGGTCGGCTCCGCGAGCCTCGCGCTGCCACTCAAGGACAACACGCACGTCGCGCACCTCGCGGTCAGCGTGCCGCCGCGCCACAGACGGCGCGGCATCGGCTCGGAGGCGCTGGCGTTCCTCGAGGGCGAAGCCGTGGCATCCGGCCGCACCACGGCACACGGATCGACTTCCTGGCCCTACGAGCGCGGTTCGGAGGGGACTGGGTCGCCCGGGCGCGAGTTCGCCCGAGCCCGCGGATACGCGCTCGCCCTCGGCGACGTGCAGAGCCGACTCGTCCTGCCCGTCGAGCCCTCGCTGCTCGACCGCATCGAGGCCGAGATCGCCGGCTCCACCGAGGGATATGAGATCCGCAGCTGGGTCGGCCGGATCCCCGACGAAGTCGTGGAACGCTGGACGATCCTCGACGCCACGCTCGAGACCGAGGCACCGACCGGCGACCTCGACATCGAACCGCAGAAGCCCGACGTCGACAGCATCCGCGAGAGCGAAGATCTGATCGAGCGACAGCGGCGCCTCTCGTTCGGGACCATCGCCCTCGCCCCGGACGGCGGTGCGGCCGCATACTCCCAGCTCGTCGTCTCCGCCGATGACGGAAACGCGTACCAGTGGGGAACTCTCGTGCGCGCGGCGGATCGCGGGCATCGTCTCGGCATGGCCGTGAAGGTCACCAATCTGCGGACGCTGCACCGCGAGGCGCCCCGGACGACAGCGGTCTACACCTACAACGCCGAATCGAACGCGCACATGCTCGCCGTCAACACGCTGCTCGGCTTCCTGCCCAGCGAGCGACTCGGCGAACTGCAGAAGCGACTGATCTGACTCACTGCCTTCGGCACGGCGGATGCCATCGGCGAGCGGGCACGGAGCAGAATGAGCACATGCTCCCACCGCTCGCAGACCTGCTCAGCTCGGCCCGGGTCGTCTCCCTGCCCATGCACACCCGATTCCGCGGTGTCGACACCCGCGAGGCGCTGCTCGTCGAGGGACCGCAGGGGTGGGCGGAGTTCTCGCCGTTCCTCGAATACGAGGACGCCGAGGCGGCGACCTGGCTCGCCGCGGCGATCGACTTCGCCTGGAGACCGCAGCCCGAACCTCTCCGCGAGCGGATCGGGGTCAACGCCACGATCCCTGCGATCGACGCCTCCCGGGTCGCCGAGGTGCTGGCGCGATTCGCCGGCTGCCGCACCGCCAAGGTCAAGGTCGCCGAACCCGGGCAGACTCTCGCCGACGACATCGCACGGGTGCGAGCGGTGCGCGAGGCCATGGGGCCCGAGGGCCGCATCCGCGTCGACGCCAACGGACTGTGGAACGTCGATGAGGCCGAGCACGCGGTGCACGCGCTCAACGAGTTCGACCTCGAGTACGTCGAGCAGCCGTGCGCCACGGTGCCCGAGCTCGCCGAGCTGCGCACGCGGGTGAAGTACATGGGCATCCCGGTCGCCGCCGATGAGAGCATCCGCAAGTCGTCCGACCCGCTCGCCGTCGCTCGCGAGAAGGCCGCCGACCTGCTCGTGATCAAGGCCCAGCCGCTCGGCGGCATCACGCACGCACTGCAGATCGTCACGGCCGCCGGCCTGCCCGTGGTCGTCTCGAGCGCGCTCGACACCGCGATCGGGCTGTCGCAGGGCGCGGCGCTCGCTGCGGCCCTGCCGACCCTCGACTACGACTGCGGCCTCGGCACCGCGTCGCTCTTCCTCGACGACGTCGCCGACCTCCGTCCGGTCGACGGATCGATCCCCGCGGCGCGGGTCACGCCCGATGAGGCGGCGCTCACCCGCCTCGCGGCATCGAGCGACCGCCGCGACTGGTGGCTCGAACGCCTCGCGCGGTGCTACGCCGTGCTCGACGCACGCTGATCGACGCTCATCTGCATGCCGAGAACACGGATGCAGGTCGAAACGGGCCCTTTCGGCATGCAGGTGTGATCTCGGCATGCATCTGCGGGTCCCGGGTCACTCGGCGAGCAGCAGCTGCACGAGCCTGCCCAGCTCCTCGCTGCCGGAGTGGCGCAGCTGATCGGAGTCCTGCCCGGCCATCGCGCCGCGAACGGTCATGCCCTCCCAGATGATCATGAGCATGCGCGCGGCCTCTTCGGCCGGAACCTTCAGCTCGAGCGAGCTCACCGAGACGATGTCGGTGATGATCGTCGCGATGCTCGAGACCATCTCGCGCTCCTGCACGAGGTAGGCGGCGCCGAACTGCGCGTCCCGCAGAGCGCGGATGCGGATCTCGCTCATGAGCATCACGCCGAGGCGGTCGTCGCCGCCGGCATCCATGATCTGCTGCACCAGCTCGACCGGGTCGCATCCTTCGGAGAGACCGCCGTCCGCGGCGATCTCCTCGACACGGGCGCGCACGGCACTGACGCGCTGCTCTGCGACGCTCCCGGCGAGCATCAGGAACAGCTCGTCCTTCGACTCGAAGTTCGAATAGAACGCGCCGCGTGTGAACCCGGCGCGGTCGCAGACCGCTTCCACGGATGCTCCGTCGAGGCCGACCTCGGCGAAGACCTGGGCTGCGGCATCCAGAAGCCTGGCTCGCGTGTTCTCGCGACTGCGGGTGGCGGGCGTCGTCATCGAATCCTCCTGCCTCTCATTCTCACACCCCGTACACAGACTCCGGGGCTCGGATCACCTTACGATACATCTATGTATTGGATACACCTGTGTATCCAGCCCGCATTCCCTGAGGAGTTCCGTGTCCACCCTCCTGTCTTCGCTCGGCCGCTGGTCGTACCGCCACCCGTGGCGCGTCCTCGTCTCCTGGCTCCTCGCGCTCGGCATCGCCGGGGCCGGCGCGCTCGTGCTCGGAGCGGGCACCGACAACTCCTTCTCGATCCCCGGAACCGAGTCCCAGGCCGGTCTCGAGCAGCTCAACCGGTCGTTCCCTCAGGTCAGCGGAACCAGTGCGCAGATCATCGTGGTCGCGGCTGACGGCGACTCCATCACCGACGACGCCTATCGGAACGACATCGAGGATGCCGTCGCCGAGCTCGCCGATCTCGACGACTCCGTGCTCTCGGCCACGTCGCCGTTCGATGAGATGGTCAGCGGCATGATCAACGACGACGAGACCGCCGGGATCATCCGCATGCAGTTCGACGGCCAGGCGAGCGACGTGTCGGACAAGACGCAGGACGACCTCCGGGCGGTCGTCTCCGATCTCGCCGACGAGCTCCCCGCAGGCTCCCAGACCGCGCTCGGCGGCGACCTCTTCGCGACGTCGGTCCCCGGAGTCACCCTCACCGAGGCCGTGGGTCTCCTCATCGCCCTGCTCGTGCTCATCGTGACGTTCCGCTCGTTCGTCGTCGCAGGGCTGCCGCTCCTCACCGCCATCCTCGGTGTGGGCATCTCGATGGCCGGCATCTTCGCGGCCACCGCCTTCGCCACCGTCTCGTCGACGACTCCCCTGCTCGCGCTCATGCTCGGGCTCGCGGTCGGCATCGACTATGCGCTGTTCATCATGGCCAGACATCAGGATCAGGTCCGCGAGGGTGTCGACCCCGAGGAGTCGACGGCCCGCGCCGTGGGCACCGCAGGCTCGGCCGTCGTGTTCGCCGGCGTCACGGTGCTCATCGCCCTGATCGGCCTCGGCTTCGCAGGCATCCCGTTCCTCACGACCATGGGCATCGCCGCATCGGCGGCCGTCGCCGTCGCCGTCGCGATCGCGGTCACCCTCACTCCTGCTCTGCTCGGCTTCATGAAGGGCCGCGTCGCAGGGCGCCCTCGCAAGGCACCGAAGGCGAAAGAGGGAAAGCCTGCTCCCGCCCCTCGCCGCCGCTTCAGCGAGCGCTGGGTGACCGGAGTGACCAAGCGCCCGATCCTCGTCTCTCTCGCCGTCGTCATCGGTCTCGGCATCGTCGCGGTGCCGGCGCTGAGCCTGAACCTCGCCCTGCCCAACGCCGGCGTGCTCCCCAAGGACTCCGAGGCCCGTCAGAGCTACGACCTCGTCGGCGAGGAGTTCGGCCCCGGTTTCAACGGCCCGCTGATCCTGACCGGCACGATCGTCACGTCCACCGATCCGGTGACCCTGATGGACGATCTCGGCGACGCAGTGGCCAAGATCGACGGCGTGAAGGAGGTCGCCCTCTCGACCCCGAACGAGACGGCCGACACCGGCATCGTGCAGATCATTCCCGAGACGGCGGCCGACGACCCGGCGACCGCGGATCTCGTGCGCGAGCTGCGATCGCACCACGACGAGTGGCTCGACGAGTTCGGCATCGACCTGAAGGTCACCGGTTTCACCGCCGTGGGGATCGACATCTCCGATCAGCTCGGAAACGCCCTGCTCCCCTTCGGCATCTTCGTGATCGGCCTGTCGCTGGTCCTGCTCACGATCGTGTTCCGCTCGCTCTGGGTGCCGATCACCGCCGCCGCCGGCTACCTGCTGTCGATCGTCGCCGGATTCGGCGTCGTCGGTGCGGTGTTCGAGTGGGGCTGGTTCGCCGATCTCCTGCACGTCGCGAAGGTCGGTCCGATCATCAGCTTCATGCCGATCATCCTGATGGGCGTGCTGTTCGGCCTCGCGATGGACTACCAGGTCTTCCTCGTGTCGCGCATGCGAGAGGACTTCGTGCACGACCCCGAGGGGAAGAGCCCCGATCGGGCGACCCGTCGCGCCGCTGCTCTGCGTGCCGTGCGCAGCGGCTTCACCGGATCGGCCAAGGTCGTGACGGCAGCCGGACTCATCATGTTCGCGGTGTTCGTGGCGTTCGTGCCCGAGGGCGACTCGTCGCTCAAGCCGATCGCGCTGGGCCTCGCCGCGGGTATCGCGATCGACGCGTTCCTCGTGAGAATGACGCTCATCCCCGCGCTGATGGCGATCCTCGGCGAGCGCGCCTGGGAGATCCCGGCGTGGCTGGAGAAGATCCTGCCCAGCGTCGACATCGAGGGCGAGGCGGTCGAGCGCGAGCGCCATCTGGCCGCGTGGCCCGGAGACGACTCGGTCGTCGCGGCCGACGACCTGACGATCGCGGATGCCGGCATCGACGGGCTCCACGTCCGCCTCGCTCCGGGTGCGGCCGCGGTGTTGACCGGATCATCACCCGGCGCGCTGCGCGCCCTGTCTCTGAGCATCGCAGGCCGCGTGACACCCGACGACGGTCGCCTCCGGGTGGCGGGCCACCTGCTTCCCGGCCGCGCCGCCTGGGTGCGCGCGCATGTCGGTGCGGTGATGATCACGGATGCGGGCGATCTGTCGACCGATCTGTCCGAGGCTCTGCGAGGACGCCCCGCCCTCGTCGTGATCGACGGCATCGATCGCCTGGCGCCCTCCGAGCGCGACCAGCTCGCCGCCCGCCTGCGCGATGCGCGCCGCTCGACCGCGGTGCTGCTGACCGCGCTCACTCCCGAGATCGCCCTCGATGTGCTCACGGACGCCGGGCGTGGCCCCGCGGACGTGATCGCCATCGACGCACCCGCCGCACTCGCTTCCGCGCCCCACAGCGCCGACGAATCCTCCGAATCGACCGAGGTGACCGCATGACCCTCCCCATCGAGCGCGCACGCTCACGCAAGCCCATCACGTGGCTGACCATCCTCGGCATCCTGATGCTGCCCGCGGCTGTCGGCGGCATCCTGGTCGCCGCGTTGCAGAATCCGACCGAGCGACTCGACTCGATGACCGCTGCGATCGTCAACCTCGACGAACCCGTCGAGATCGATGGACAGCTCACCCCCCTCGGACGCCAGCTCGCCTCTGGTCTCGTCGAGGGCTCGGACGACCTCGACTCGAACCTCACCTGGGTGATCTCGAACGAGGACGACGCTGCCGAGGGACTCGCCGACGGCTCCTACCAGGCGGTCATCACGATCCCCGAGGACTTCTCGGCGGCCGCGACCTCCGCGGGTCAGGCGATCTCGGACGGCGGTGGCGACGCCGAGCAGGCGACCATCAAGGTCACCACCCCCGATGACGGGCTCGTCGCCGACGACCTCATCACGAGCCAGATCGCGAACGTCGCGGCCTCGAGCATGGGCACGCTTCTCTCGGAGGCGACGACCGAGAACATCCTGGTGGGCTTCACGACGATCGGCGACCAGATCGGCGACGCGGCGGACGGAGCCGTGAAGCTGGCCAGCGGAGCACGGGATGCCGCGACGGGCGCCGCAGCCATCCCGGACGGGGCCACACAGCTGGCGTCGGGTGCCGCCGAACTCGGAACGGGAGCCTCGTCGCTCGCATCCGGTCTCGACACCCTCGCTTCGAAGACGCGCGATGCCGCCGGCGGCGCATCCACTCTCGGTCAGGGCCTGACCGACGGTGCGGCGGCGTTGAGCGACCAGGCGGAACAGATGCCGGCACTCGTCGGGGCCATCAAGACCGGTACCGCCTCGGCGACGGATGCGGGGACGAAGTCTGCCGCCCTGGCGCAGAAGCTCGGTGAGATGGCCGCGAGTTGCGACCCTGCCGTGTCGGGGGATCTCTGCGCAGAGCTGGCGACCGAGGCCGCGAACGCGGCGGCCGTCGCGAAGTCGGCGGGAACCGCCTCGGGCTACCTCACGAAGGTCGCGCCGAACATCGCGACCCTTCCCTCCGCATTCACCACTCTCGCCACGCAGATGGGCCAGGCAGGAGCCGGCGCGACGACGCTCGCCGACGGTCTGAGGCAGCTCGCCTCGGAGGGACTGGACCAGTCCGCCGCCGGTGCGCGTGCGCTGTCGACCGGAGCCGACCAGCTCTCCAGCGGTGCGACCGAACTCGCGACCGGCGCCACGGAACTCTCGACAGGGCTCGACACCCTCGCCACGGGAACCGGCGACCTCGCGGGTGGCCTGCGCACGGCATCCGATTCGCTCCCCTCGTTCAGCGACTCGGAGTCGACCTCACTCGCGTCTGTCATCGCCGACCCGGTCGCGTCGAAGGGCGCCGACGGCACGACGATCTTCGGCCCCACCGCGATCCCGCTTCTCGCCGCCGTCGTGCTGTGGTTCGGCGCTCTCGCCTCGTTCCTCGTGATGCGCGCCCACACCGCCCGCACACTGACGTCACGCCGCTCGTCGGCCGGACTCGCGCTGCGCGCGTTCGCGCCCGCCGCGGCGATCGGTGCGGCCCAGGGTCTGCTGGTCTCGCTCATCGTGCAGATCGTGGCGAGCTACGACGCCGGCACCTGGTGGGCGTTCGCGGGCATCGCCGTGCTCGCGGGCATCGTCTTCGCCGCCGTGAACCAGGCCCTGGTCGCGGTGTTCGGTGGCATCGGACGCTGGATCAGCGCGCTCGTCGGCGTACTCGCGATCGCGACCGGCCTGATCTCGACGGTGCCAGGGTGGCTCGCCGACCTCGGTGCGGCGTTGCCGACCGCTCCGGCCTTCACCGGGCTGATCGCCGCGAACGGAGGCGCCGCCGCCGGACTCATCGTGTGGGGCGTGCTGTCGCTCGTCGCGACGACACTGGCGGTCACGCTGCGGCGCACGACCTCGACGAAAGCGGCCCTCGCGACCGCCTGAGCATCCCGACCTCGGCTCCGATTCCGTGCCCGCTCGAGACGCCACGGTCAGCGCGCACCTGTCGACGCACGTACGATCAGGAGATGCGCCGCCCGTTCATGTCCTCGCCCGCCCAGCTCGCATCGCTGGAAGGGCAGCAGTACCTCGTGCTGCGCCCGACCAGAGCCGTCTCCGACGTCTACCGAGCGGAACAGAGATCTGCGCTCGGGCGGATGGATGCTCCGCACCCGCACACCGAGCACGTCACGCTGCGCGCCTTCCACGAACCCGAGCGACGTGAAGAGCTCCTCACGCTGATCCGTGAGTGGGCGGTGGCGCAGCGCCCCGTCGAGGTCATCGCGGAAGCCGTCGACGTGTTCCCGACCCCCTGGCAGACCGTGATTCTGCGGCTCACGCGCACGTCATCCCTCGTGTCCGCGTATGCGAACCTCAGCACGGCACTCGAGACCACCGACTTCCGTCGCCTCGACGAGCGCAGCACCGCCGAATGGACGTTCCACCTCTCGGTGATCTACGCGAAGACCCTGTCGGTCGCAGCCTGGACCGAGCTGTCGCACAAGTCGCGCCGATCGCTCAGCAAGCGCCCCGCAGAGACCATCTCCGAGGCGGAGTTCGTCTGGTACGAAGACGGCGTCGAGCACGCCGAGGTCATCCCCTTCGGACTGCGCTCGTTCCGCTGAACGTGCTCGGGCGGTCTAGCTCAGGCCCGAATAGGCGTGCAGTCCCTTGAAGAAGACGTTCACGATCGTGAAGTTGAACATCACGGCCGAGAAGCCGACGATCGCGAGCCATGCTGACGGGTTGCCGCGCCAGCCACGGGTCGCACGTGCGTGGATGTACCCGGCGTAGAGCACCCAGATCACGAACGTCCAGGTCTCCTTGACGTCGAAGCCCCAGAAGCGGCTCCAGGCGTAGTAGGCCCAGATCGACCCGGCGATGAGCGTGAACGTCCAGAGGATGAACCCGATGATCGTGAACCGGTAGGCCATGCTCTCGAGACGCTCGGAGCCGGGGAAGGTGCGGAGGAATCCGGGCCCCGTCTTCTCGGCGCCCTCGGAGATCAGACGCTCACGGCGGGACTGCATCAGCTGGATCACCGACAGGGAGAAGGCGAGTGCGAAGAACGCGGTGCCGAGCGACGCGACGAAGACGTGGATGACGAGCCACACGCTCTTGAGAGGGTCCATCAGCGGCGAGACGTCGACGTAGAAGTTCGTGGCGGCGAGCCCGAGCAGGATCACGACGAGCCCGGTGATGAACGTGCCGAGGAAGCGCAGATCGACGCGCGTCAGCACCACGAGGAACACCGCGACGATCAGAAGCGTGCCCATCATCGCGAATTCGTACAGGTTGGCCCAGGGCACACGACCGGCGGCGAAACCACGGGTGAGCGTGGCCGCGAGGTGGAAGACGAAGGCCAGAGCGGTCAGCGAGGTGCCGATCCGGGCCATCACGAAACGCTGCGGTGCGGCGTCGGATGCCGTCGAGGCACCCTTGGCCGCCTTGCCCCCTCGGGCTCCGGAGCCGGCACCGACGAGTTCGAACTCGCGGACGCTCGCCGCATCGGCCGACAACTGCGACCGGCGGGCGAGATCGAAGGCGAAGGCCACGAAGGCCGCCGCGTAGATCGCGATCGCCGTCCACAGCAGGATCGGCGAGATCACTTCGAGGTCGAACATGATGTCAGTCTACTTTCGGGATGTCGGATGCGGGGCGGTCGGGATCGCCCTCGGAGTCGGTGTCAGGGGTGCCGTCGGGCTCGGTCTCAGCGGCACGAGGCGCGGCGGGCGCGGCGACGTCAGCGGCCGCGGACTCGTCGGCATCCTCGTCCTCGGGTATCGCCTCGGTGACCCCGGCGGCGTCCAGCAGCCGGGCGTGACCCGCCACCAGATCGTCGACGGCCGATGCGAGCGTCGGATCCTCGCCGCGGGCGAGACCGGCGTACTCGAACGAGACGACTCCGTCTGCGGCGGTCGCCTTGACCCAGACGCGGCGACGAGGGATGAAGAGAGCGAGCATCAGGCCGCCGAGGGCGAGCAGCGCGAAGCCGAGCACCCACGGCCCGGAGGCGTCGCGGTGGATCTGCAGCGACGCGAAGCGCTTGACCGACTGCGAGGCGTCGGTGGCCCCGGCCGGCGACTCATCGTCGAAGGTGACGGTGCCCATGCCGTTCGGCAGGTCGGCGGTCTGGCCGGGTGTCAGCTCGATCGACTCGAGATCGGTCGTGCGTCCGGTGACCTTGGTCATGCCGGTCGTGTCGAGCACGTAGACCGACCGCGGGATGCCCTCGTTGATGCCGAGGTCTCCCGTGTAGACGTCGAGCGTGAGCGTCGGGTTGGTCAGTTCGGGGAAGCCCGAGAAGAAGGCGCCCGTGTCGAGCACTGCGGTGGTCGGGTAGAAGAAGCCGACGAGGCCGACCTGCTCGCTGAGGCCGTCGGGGATCTTGATGACGCCGAGCGAGGTCATGTTGTTGTCCTGCGGCAGGAACGGGGTGCTGTTGGTGAACACCACCTCGCCGTCGGGGTCGCGCACGGTGATGGTCGGCGCGTAGCCGTTGCCGAGCAGGAACACGTTGTCGTCGGCGACCGCCAGCGGCTCGTTCACCTTGACCGCCCCGGTGCGCTCCTCGCCGTTCTCCTGGACGGTGACGTTGGCCGAGAAGTTGCCCGCCTGCCCCGATCCGGCTTCGCCGAACGGCTGGTACGTGACGTCGAAGCTGTCAAGACGCATCGAGTACGGAGCGAGGGCACCGTCGCCGACGAAACGTCCGCGATTCATCGAGTCGTAGTCGAGCAGGGTGTTGGCGAAGGTCTCACCCTCGACCAGCACGCGCTGACCCGTGTAGGCGAATCCGCCGCCCACGCCGACCGTGATCAGCACGCCGACCAGAGCCAGGTGGAAGAGCAGGTTGCCGGTCTCGCGCCAGTAGCCGCGCTCTGCCGAGACCGAGGACGACCGCTTGTCGTCGTAGCGCTCGACCCGGTATCCGAGCGCCTTGAGCTGCTTCTGGGCGATGTCGATCGACGCGGCCGCGTCAGCGGGAGCATCCGTCGAGGTGCGCTCGAGCGCGCGGAAGTCGGCGAGCCGCTTCAGCCGCGCAGGGGTGCGAGGCGGTCGGGCCTGCAGGGCCTTGGCATGGTGGCGGATGCGCGGGATGACGCAGCCGACCAGCGAGGCGAACAGCAGCAGGTAGATCGCCGAGAACCACGGCGACAGGTAGACGTCGAACATCTTCAGCCCGTCGAGCACGGGGAAGAGATCGGGGTTGTCGCGCTCCCACTGCGTGACGCCGTTGGGGTCGGCCATCCGCTGCGGGAAGATCGAGCCGGGGATCGCCGCGATCGCGAGCACGAGGAGCAGGATCAGCGCGGTGCGCATCGAGGTCAGCTGACGCCATCCCCAGCGCAGCCAGCCCACGAAGCCGAGGCGCGGCTGGGTGATCGACTCTTCGCCGTCGACGTGGTCTGACGGTCGGAGCGGATCGCTGGACCTGTCGGTAGTGCTGCTCACGTCATCCTTCCGATGCGTCTTCTTCTGATCAGAGCGGGAGGACGACACTGTTCATCACCGCCGTCAGTCGCGACATGATGTCGGTCCAGAGCCCGGTCACCATCAGCAGGCCGAGCACGATCAGCAGCACGCCGCCGATGACGTTGACCACGCGGATGTGACGGCGCAGGAAACCGATGGCCTTGGTCGCCCATCCGAAGCCGAGAGCGACCAGGAGGAAGGGGATGCCGAGGCCGAGCGAGTACGCGAGGCCCAGCAGGCCGGCACGCACCGGGTCTCCCTGGTTGAACGAGAGGGCGAAGATCGCGGTGAGAGTCGGGCCGAGGCAGGGCGCCCAACCGATGCCGAGCGCGATGCCCAGCAGCGGTGCGCCGATCAGCCCGGCCTTCGAGTCGACGTGGAAGCGCAGCTCGCGCTGGGCGAAGCCGAACAGGCCGAGGAACACGAGGCCCATCAGGATGATCACGCCGCCGAGGATGCGCGTCACCAGCTCACCCCACTGCAGCAGGAAGACGTTGGCGAGCCCGCCGAGTGCTGTCAGCGAGACGAACACGAGGCTGAACCCGAGGATGAAGAGGAGGACGCCGAGCACGAGTCGGCTGCGAGGAGGGGCCTCGACCGTCGCGACGGCGGTGCCGTCCGTGGTGGTCGCCGCACGGCGCGGAGTGACAGCTCCCCCGAGGAACCCGAGGTAACCGGGCACCAGCGGCAGCACACAGGGCGACAGGAAAGACACGAGGCCGGCGAGCATCGCGACGGGGATCGCGAGCCACAGGGCTCCCGATCCGATGATGGCTTCGGGGTTCACGCCGCTCCCGCGAGACTCACGAGTCCTCCGCGAGCGCGTCCTTGACGAGCGTCGAGAGGATCGAGGTGCCGTCGATGGGGCCGATGATGCGGGCCGCGACCCGGCCCTGCTTGTCGAGCACGAGCGTGGTCGGCGTCGCCTGGATCGGAACCGATGCCGCGAACGCGAGCTTCGCCTCGGCGGTGTCGACGTCGATCAGGCTGGGGTAGGTCACGCCGAACTCAGCGGAGAAGGCCTTGGCGGTGTCGGCCTGATCGCGGGTGTTGATGCCGAGGAAGGCGACGTCGTCGCCGCCCTGGTCCTGCCATACGCTCTCGAGATCCTTCGCCTCGACGCGGCACGGCGCGCATCCGGCGTACCAGAAGTTGACGACCGTGACCTTGCCCTCGAGCTCGGCGCTGCTGAAGTCCTCGCCGTCCTCGGTGACACCGCCGAACTCTCCGACGGGCTCGCCACGATCGGCGACAGGGATCTCGACGATCGCTCCGTCTGCCGCCACGTAGCCAGGGTTGTCTCCGCTGAGGAACGAGTCGTTCACAGGATCGGGAGCGCAGGCGCTCAGACCGATGGCGAGCACCGCGGCGAGCGCGGCACCGACCGCGCGGCGAGAATGCCGGATGCGGGAGGAGCGGCCGCTGCGGACCGGAAGAACCGTCGAGACGCGTGGCACGATTCCCAGTTTACGCAGGGGTTCCTATGCGTGGGCCGGGCGCCGCAGGGCGGTAGAACGCGCCCCGCCATGGCATGACGCGAGACCACTCAGCGTTGGACCGGGTCGACTCTCAGCGTGTCATCCGCGGCGTGCAGATCATGCATCCTCAGCGCCCCCTCCCAGTCCCCCGGATGCTGACAGGCAGCCGCTCCTGTCTTCAAGGCACGGTCGAGCGCTTCGCTCACCGTCGCATGGTTCAGGCGTGCGGAGATGTACCCAGCGACGAAGGCGTCGCCAGCTCCTACAGTGTCGATGACGCGGGCTGGCTGGGCGGGTCTTTCGAGCCAGGCTCCGTCTGCAAGAACACCCGCACCGCGATCTCCGAGCTTGACGACCACTTCGCCCGGACCCTGCGCCGCGATCTGGGCAGCAAGCTGGTGAGGAGTGGAGTCGTCCGGAGCGGTCACCATAGCCCGCAGTTCGTCGTCGCCGCCAAACACGACGGACGCGGTGGCGGCGACTCTTCGGTACCAGGGCGCAGCGTCCGAGTATCCCCAGAGACTTGCCCTGTGATTGACATCGAACGATATTGAGACGTCGTTTTCCACGGCAACCTGCACGGCATGAAGGATCGCGTCGCGAGCGGAACCCGAGATGCCCAGCGCGATGCCGGTGATATGCAGCCAGGAGGCCGATGAAATATCGAGTCGAGACACATCCGCTACTTCTAGCCGACTGCCAGCACTTCCTTCGCGGTAAAAGCGAACAGTGGTGCGACCGGGGCGCGAAGAGTCCTTCAACATGAGCGCAGTCGGCGCGGCGGCGTCCTGGATCGCTGCGGTATGCACGCCCTCGGCGCGCAGCTCACGCACGATACGTCGCCCCAGTTCGTCTTCCCCGACACGTCCAAGCCAGGCGACGTCGATCCCGAGACGGGCGAGTCCGATGGCGACGTTCGCTTCAGCTCCGCCAGTAGCGATGCGAGCGTGTTCTGCTCGGTCTAATCCGTCAGGACCCGCCGTGCTGAACAATCCCAGCGCTTCGCCGAGTGTGACTACCCGTGGTGCGCTCATCTATGGGTCCGAGCGGACGCGACGGCGGTCAGAGCTACCTGAGCACGCGTGGCGAGTTCGCGAAGGTCGCCGCCAACCAAGCTATCCCCGAGGAGCGGCCCGCCAAGGCTGACCGCGACGGCCCCCGCTCCGATCCAGTAGGGGATGTCATCAAGGCCGACTCCCCCGGAAGGCATGATCGTGAGCTCAGGGAACGGCCCTGCGAGTTGACGCAGGTAGTCGGCTCCGACCGTCGCCGCGGGGAAGATCTTGACCGCTGAGGCACCAGCCGCCCAGACGGCATGCACTTCCGTGGGGGTGAAGGCACCGGGAATGATAGGCGTGCCACGACGGATGGCAGCGTCGACGAGCTGCGGGTCAGCGATGGGCGTGACAATGAACTCTGCACCTGCATCGATTGCGGCGTTGACGTGAGCACCGGTCAGCGCGGTGCCGACGCCGATAGTTGCCTCCGGGAGATGGGCACGGAGATACGGAAGGGCGCGGAGGGTTCCGGGAGTCGTCAGAGTGAGTTCGATGGCGTTGATGCCTTCGTTCATGAGTATTTGGCATGCTGCCAAGTACGCATCGGCGTCCGGCGCACGGAGGACGGCAACGATTCCATCGCGCTCGATGACGTGGGGGAGGGCAAGACGGGCGGTCATCGGGCCCCTCGAGCAGACTCGATGAGTTGCAGGCCTCGAATGCTGTCAGCTGGATCGACGGGGAGGGGCCGACCCGCAGTGAGTGCCTCGAGGAGCAGCGCGTAGAACGCGCGATGCTCGCCCGCACACAACGGCAGGGGCTGGTCGCCGTCGGCGGTGCTGAGGGTGGCGACGCGTCCATCGTCGTGTACCCCGAACCCCGCCTCGGTCGGGTGCATCCCGGCGATGGCCTGCTGTTCTTGCGGGTCGAGCCCATGGGACTCGAAGACACCAGTCGAGCCGACGACGCGGAACCGCGGCCGGTTGGACGGTGCGATGGCACTCATCCACAGGCGCGAGCGAACGCCCGATGCATGAGTGAGCGAGACGAACGCGTCGTCGTCAGCACCCCCGCCGCGGCGGTTATCGAGTTCGCCGTGCACGTCGATGACATCGCCGAAGAGCATGAGCGCCTGGTCGATGAGGTGCGGTCCGAGGTCGAAGAGGATCCCGCCGCCCTGTTCGGGGGAGGCTGTGTCTTTCCAACGGGCGCCTAGCTCCGGTGCCCACCACTCGAAAGCAGAATCGAACTGGTGGATATCGCCGAGAGCGCCCTCAGCGATGACCTCTCGCAGCGTGAGGAAGTCGCCGTCCCAGCGCCGGTTCTGAAACACCGTGAGAAGCACGCCAGCGCGTTCGGCATCGTCGACGATCGCTCGTGCGTCGTCGACCGAGGTGGCGAGCGGCTTGTCGAGCACGACGGGAATGCCGGCGTCGACCGCGCGTCGCGCGAAGGGCACGTGGGTCTCGTTCGGGCTGGTGACGACGAGGAGGTCAAAGCCTCCTGCGGCGAAGAGCGCATCCACGTCGTCGAACACGGCGGCACGCGGATAGCGCCCCTGCGCGTGCTGTGAGCGGTCGGGGTTCGAGGTGACGATGGCCGACACCTCGAGTCCTTCCGTGGCGTCGATGAGGGGGCCGTGGAAGACGCGTCCCCCGGTGCCGTAGCCGATGATGGCGGTGCGGATCGTCATGATGTCTTTCTCAGCGGGGGCCGGCGAGGTCTGCGGGCAGGTCGGCGACGATGCGGTCGACCTCTGCGAAGAGTTCGTCGGAGATGTCCTGGGTGATGGCGGCGACGCTTTCGTCAATGCGCTCGGGACGAGAGACGCCGACGATGGTCGTGGCGATGCGCGGGTCGCGGGCGGAGAACTGCAGTGCGGCCGCTGCGAGGGTGACGTCGGCGTCGGCGCAGAGCTGTTCGATGCGACGGATGGCGGCCAGGAGCTCTTCGGGTGCCTCGCGGTACCCGTAGCGTGACGAGGAGCCTGCACCGGTGGCGAGAATGCCACCTCCGAGCACAGCGGCGTTGACGACGCCCATGCCGCGCTCCACGGCGGTGTCGATCATCCGATCCGCCCGTCGGTTGACCAGCGTGAAGCGGTTGTGCGTGAGCAGGACGTCGAAGAAGCCGGTCTCGACGTACTCGGTGATGATGGTCGTGTCGCCACCGGCGACGCCGATGGCCCCCGCGATGCCCTCGTCCTTGAGCGCCCGCACGACCTCGACCGCACCACCGGGTGCAGTCGCCTCGGAGAACGTCGTGTTCTCGGGGTCGTGAAGGTAGAGGAGGGGCACGCGGTCCACGCCGAGCCGTTCGAGGCTGCCCTCGATGGCGCGACGCATCTGGGCGCCTGAGAAGTCGCCGGTTGTGAGGTCGCGCGTGACCTTCGTTGCCAGCACGAAGTCGTCGGGCACACCGCCGATCTGCGCGATGGCTTTGCCGATGCGGCGCTCCGACTCCCCGTCGCTGTAGGCGCAGGACGTGTCGATGGAGCGGATCGGGCCGGTGAGCGCGGCCAGCGCGGTGGCGATTCCCTGCTCCTCCGCGACGTCGTAGCCGAAGTTCTTCGGCATCGACCCGAGTGGGGCGCCGCCGACAGTGAGCGGGGTGATCTGCAGTCCTGTGCCTCCGAGGGCGCGCAGGTTCCATTCCATGGGTCAGTGCTCCTTGATGTTCCAGTCGAAGAAATCCTCGGCGCCCGGCTCGAGGTGCGCGGTCGCGGCTTCGCGGTCGAAGTCGACGCCGAGTCCCGGTCGGTCGCCGACGCGGACGTGACCGTCGACCACGATGGTGTCGTCGAAGCCGTCGAGGATGTCGTACCACCAGGCATCCGCTGACACCGGGTATTCGAAGGCGATGAGGTTGTCGGGCAGAGTCGCGGAGAGCTGGATGAGCGCCGCGAGGCCGAGGAGTCCGCTGCTCACACCGTGCGGGGCGACCTGTACGCCGTGCAGGTCGGCGTACTCGGCGATCCACTTGAACTCCGCGAGCCCGCCGACGTCTCCGGGGTCCGGGCCGATGATTCGGACGGCGCGCTGTTCGATGAGCTCCCGGAAGTTCTGTCGCAGATACAGCTGCTCTCCCGTATGCGTCGGTACCGTCGTTGCGGTCGTCACCTCGCGATAGCCCGCGACATCGTTCCAGGGTACGAAGTCGCCGGTGAGCAGGTCCTCCGCCCACGCGATGTCGAAGGGCTCGAGGGCGCGCAGCAGGGTGATGGCATCGGGTACCGTGAACCCAGGCCCCATGTCGAGCGCGAGGCGGCGGTGCGGGCCGATGACGTCCTTCATCGCCGCGACGCAGTCGACGATGTGCCCGATGCCATGCGGGGTGAGGGACCCACGATTCGGGTGCAGAGGTCCCTCACGCAGCTCGCCGTAAAGGAAATCGGGCGTGTTCGGCGCCATGAAGCCGTGCAGTCCGACGCCTTCCTTGAAGATCGAGAATCCCTCAGGCGAGTCGACCATGAACTGCATCGACGCGGCGTAGTCCTCCGGCGTGTGGTTGCCGAGCGTCGTGCGGATGCCGCCGTTGTAAACGCGGATGCGGTCGCGCACCTTGCCGCCGAGGAGCCGGTGGATGGGCACTCCGAGCGCGCGCCCGGCGATGTCCCACAGCGCGATCTCGATGGCGCTGACCACGGCGCCCCAGGGCTTGGACGCCCCGTAGCGGCGGATGCGGATCATGCACCGCTCCACCTCGGTCGGGTCTTGCCCGATGAGCAGGGACCGGTAGAGGTCGACAGATCCGGCGACCGCGCGCGGCTTGGAGAACTCGATCTCGGCGAAGCCGTCGATGCCCTCGTCGGTGAGGACGCGGATGATCGGGCTGCGGCCGATGCGGGCACAGCGGATGTCGACGATCTTCATCCCTTGACCGCCCCTCCGGTGAGTCCGCCGACGAAGTAGCGCTGCAGAGCGATGAACGCGATGACGAGGGGCACGGTGAGCACGACGGATGCCGCCATAGTGGCGCCCCAGTCGACGCTGAACTCGTTCGCGAACTCGGTGAGCGCGACGGGTGCAGTGCGCGCCGCGGTGGAGCTCGTCATCACCGAGGCGAAGAGGAACTCGTGCCAGGACTGCAGGAAGGCGAACATGCCGGCGGCGACGAGTCCCGGCGCGCAGATCGGCAGGGTGATGTAGGTGACCGCGTCGAAACGGCTGCCACCGTCGATCTGCGCGGCCTCTTCGAGATCGACCGGGATGGCCGCGATCTGGTTGCGGACCATCCACGTCACGAGCGGCACTGTGATGGCGAGGTGCGCGAACGCGAGGCCGATGGTGGTGTCGAGCAGTTGCATCGACGACACGATCTGGTACAGCGGCAGTAGGACGACGGTCAGCGGCACGACCTGGCCCAGCAGGATGAACAGCGCCATCGGGCGGGCGCCGCGGAACTTGAACCGCGCGAGCGCGTAACCGGCGCTGAAGCAGAAGATCAGGGTCGCTGCCGCGACGAGGAGCCCGACGACGATGGAGTTCAGGAGCGCTCCTGGCATGTTGGATGCCGTGAACACGGTGACGAAGTTGTCCCAGGTCCACACGTCCGGAAGGAGACGGGTGGGGACCTGGAAGATCTCGTCGCGGGGCTTGAACGAGGTGAAGACCATGACGACGACGGGTGCGAGCGACCAGACGAGGATCAGGGCGAGGATGAACCAGACGCCGATGACGGCGAATGGGCGGGCGAGGGCGCGATTCTTCATGACTGCTCCTCGATGTCGGTGCGCATCGTTCGTGCGAAAAGGACGGCGAACACCGCACCGATGATGAGCTGGACGAATGCGACGGCATAGACGAGGGTCTGGTCGCCCTGCTGGAAGGCCTGATAGAGCAGGATCGGCAGGATCGTCGAAGCTCCCGCCGGTCCACCGCTCGTGGTGACGTAGATGATCGTGAACGAGTTGAGCGCCCAGATCGCGAGGGTCAGGATGCAGATTCCGGTGGTCGTGCGGATCGCGGGAAGGATGATGTGCCACAGGATCGTGGCGCTGCCGGCACCGTCGAGCCGGGCCGCCTCGTAGCGCTCCTCGGGTATGCCGGTGAGCGCGGCCGAGACCATGAGCATGACGAATGGTGCGGTCACCCAGATCTGGATGAGAGCCACGGCGATGAGCACGATGTCGGGGTTGGAGAGCCACCGCACCGGGGAATCGATCAGGCCGACATCGAGAAGTGTCTGATTGAGGATGCCGTAGTCCGTGGAGAGCGTCCATCGCCACACGGTCGCGGCGACGACACCCGGGATGATCCAGGGGATCATGACGAGACCTCGCCACAGTCCGACGAGCCGCAGGTGCTTCGACTGGAGCACGAGAGCACCGAGGTAGCCGATGACGATCCCGCCGATCACCGACCCCACAGTCCACACCAGGGTGTTCCACATCACCGGCCCGATGTTGGGCGCGGCGAACAGTCGGACAAGACCCTCTCCCCCGTCCGCGATGACCCGTACGATGGTGGTGCCGATCGGCACCACCATCAGCACGACGGTCAGCACGAGCGCAGGGAGCATGAGGGCCACCGGGCGGCCGGACCGGCGGCGTGCCCCGGTCGTCCCCGTGATGATGCTCTGCGTCGACATCTTCTCTGCTATCTGTCTCGGGTATTACTCGGCGAACGCCTGGTCGACGATCTGCTGGATGTCGGAGGCGGCCTGCTCAGCTGTCTTGCGGCCGAGGGCGACCTCCTGGATCTGGTCGTGCACGGCCTGCACCGAACCGGTCCAGCGCGGATCGTTCGGGGCGGGCACCGAATGCTCCGCGAGCTGCTCGGCATACGCGACCCGCTCGGGCGTCTGGAACTTCTCGTCCTCCGAGGCGCTGATGCGGGCGGGGAAGGTCAGGGTGAGCGCGGCCATGCTCTCGGGCTCGGCGAGGAAGGCGACGAAGTCCTTCGCGGCATCGAGATGCGCGCTCTTCGCCGGAACGAGGTGGGCCCAGCCGACGCCGAGGGCCGTGCCCGCCCCGTCCAGGCCGGGAAGCACTGCGGTGGCGATGGGGGCGCCCTGTGCCTGGGCCTCCGCCACGTCGAACACACCACCGGGGTACATCGCCACGCGACCCTGGAGGAACAGTTCACGGATCGCCGTGTTGTCGAGTTCGAATGAACTCGGGCTCGCCCAGCCGTCCAGGACCGATCCGCCGATCATCTCGACTGCCGCCTGGGTCGAGTCCTCGCTGAGTTCCGGTGCGCCGTCGACGATGTCGGCGCCGTCGGAGACCGCGAACTCGAGGAATCGCAGCGTGAGATCGCTCGGCTCACCCTGCATCGGCCACGCCGTCCCCACGACATCCCCCGAGGTGAGCATCTTGGCATCCTCCACGAACTCGTCCCAGGTCGCGGGCGGAGCGTCGATGCCGGCCGCCGCGAACAGCTCGGGGTTGTAGATGAGGGCGTTGGTCGCCCACCGGTACGGCATCGCGTAGGTCTTGCCGTCGAAGGTCAGGGCGTCGACGAGACCGGGCGCGAAGTCGTCGGTCGGGATGTCGGCGCCGAACAGGCCGCTCAGGTCCGCGAGCTGTTCTTTATCGGCGTAGGTGCGCACGCGCGAGATCGACTCGGTGATCACGTCGGGGACGTTGCCCGAGTCCAGGGCGACCGCGGTGCGGTTTGCGACCGTGTCGCCGGTGGTCTGGACGATCTCGACGCTCACGTCCGGGTTGTCCGCTTCGTAGGCGGCGACGAGCTCCACCGCTGCGTCGTAATCCCAGTCCGGAACCCACCAGGTGACGACGTTCTCGTCGCCGCCAGAGTTGTTGACGACGTTCACGACGACGGTCGCTGCGATTGCTGCGACGGCGACGCCGGCGACACCCAGGAGGATTCCTGTCCGCGGCTTGATTGCCATGTTCTGCTCCATTGCTCGAAACGAGCCCCTCGGGTGGGGCTGACAAGTCAATGATGCAATTGGTAATTACAGGATGTCAACTCCGGGTGTGTTGCACTTCGACATCGAGGCGACTCAGATCGCCCCGATGGAAGCCTGCGAACCGCTCTACAGCGCGACCGGATTCGTCGAAGGACACGCTCCTCATCGCGAGGATCGGCGAGCCGAGATCGACACGCAGCGCGTCGGCGACCTGCTGAGATGCCAGCTCCGCGACGAAGGAGCGCCGCGCCCGGTCGAAAGTGACACCGAACTCGCGCTCCAGGATCCCGAACAGCGATACGTCCTCGAGCGGCACGTCGAGCAGAGGGCGTCCGATGTCGAGCGGCAGGTGGGTGCGCGTGAACGCCCAGGGCACTCCGTCAACTTCGCGGATGCGCTCTATCTCGACGACCTCTGCCCCCTCATCGAGGCTCAAGTCGTCGGCGATGCGCGGCGGCGCAGGCACGATCCCCCGGCGGATGACTCGAGAGTGCTGATGACCTTCTTCGCTCTGGATGTCCTCAAATGTTCCGACGAGCGCCCCACCGAATCCGGCTGACGACCGCCGATCCGCCAGAAAAGTGCCGCGCCCCTTCTCTCGACTGATGACGCCTTCATGCTCCAACTCGAGAAGGGTCTGGCGCACCACGGTGCGCGACACGTCATAGGTGTCACAGAGCTCTCGCTCGGTGGGGATGCGATCCCCTGGCTCGAGTCCTCGCGCGGCGATGTCGGCGAGCATCAGCGATTTCAGCTGAGAGTAAAACGGCACCGGTGAGCGCCGGTCGATCGTCATGACATCATCGCGCATGGCAGAACCCTATGGCCTCTCCGTCTCGCCACGGAGCACGTCCAGCGCTGACATCGCAAGATCATGGTCCCCCTCGGGCGAGGTGACGATACCGGAGACCGTCACGATGCCCACGACGCTGCCCGCGATGAAGAGGGGAACCGCGCCGCCCGCGACGGCGAACTCGGTGGGATCCAACCAGTCGGGCACTCGGCCGGACTGCCGCTGACGCAGGAGGAACTCATAACTCGGAACCTCATGTCGTACGGCGGTGTGCACTTTGCGACGAACCCAATCGTCATGCTCTGCAGTAGTGCCCGAAAGCGCCGCATGGAACACGATCTGCTCCCCACGCCGGACATCGACCACAACGGACAGACCCTGGTCCTCCGCCAGCTGCAGGGCCCGCTGACCCACAGCGATGGCCTGGTCGTGCGCAAAACGCGAGAACTCAAGCGCTTTCCGCTGACCTCGCACGCGCGTCAGCTCGCTGCTAACGAAGGACTCGTCCATACCACTCCTGTCATTGGTAATGACAGGATACCCTCAAACATGTCCTGTCATTCCACGTACCACTGACGAGAGCGGCACGACCGAAGAGGCACCATTGTTCGGCCTTCGGTCCCATATCGAAAGCATCGCCCGATGACAGCCGAACTCTGCGAAGGCGCCAGTGGTCGGGCGACCTTTCTCAGGTGAGGGCGATGCGGTCGCGGCTCAGAAGCGCGCCATGACGTCCTCGACCCCGGCTCGGAAGCGCGGGCACGTCGCGATGTCATGGGATCGACAATTCATCGCGTGTTCAGCCATCGCCCGCGAGCGTCGCATGTCTTCCATGCGTCGGTCAAGGTCATCGAGATGCTTCCGCAGAATTTCGTGCCGCTCCCTGGCACCGTCGTTGAGCATGACCCCGACCTGCTCCAGCGACATCCCCGCACCCTTGCTCCGCTGGATGACTGCGATTCGAACGATCTGGTCTTCGTCGTATTGCCGCCGCCCACTGCCATCCCGCTCTGGCGACAGCAAGCCCACGGTCTCCCAGTGCCGGAGGACGTTGGTCGGTAGCCCCATCACACGAGCCACGTCGCCTATGCTCATGATCTTCACGCGCGCCGACCGCCAGCTCCGCGAACAGGCCACAGCGGGATATCCAGCCCCTTTTCAAGCCGCACAATTGTTCGCAAATCAGGCCAGCAAACCCCAGTCAGGATGTTCCGGATCGTTCCCTCATCAGCGCCGGCGATGTCGGCGGCCTTCCGTACGCTGCGATAGGGGATCGCGTCTGGCACTCGGAGAGCCAACAGTCGTGCGGCCTCCCCGTCACCGTCCGCCGACGGCGAGTCCGGCCAAGAAGGAGACAGATCGGCGGGAGTAGCGCACTGCGACTCAGGTATGACACTTTCCCATGGAGAGTGTCGAAACAACGGAATGACGATTGATGCATCGAAGCGGCCCGCGACCTCGCCGACGGACCACGGATTCTCGAGGCTTGACTTCATGTTGACATGAAGTCACAGACTGGGGACGAACGCAAGCGCGACCCCTCGGAAGGACCCCACATGTACGACGCGATCGTGATCGGCGCAGGCCCCGCCGGCCTGCAGGTGGCACTCACACTCGGGCGGATGCACCGGAGCACACTGCTGCTCGACTCCGGCGAGTACCGCAACGGCACCGTGCTGCACATGCACAACGTGGTCGCGAACGACGGCACTCCGCCCGCGGAGTTCCGTGCGACGGCCAAGGCACAGCTCGCCGAGTACTCCGACGTCGAGATCCGCGACGTCGGCGCCCGGACCGTCACCGCGACCGAGGGCGGCTACGCCGTCTCACTCGCCGACGGGGATGCGGTCGATGCGCGCCACGTGATCCTCGCCACGGGCGTGGCCGACGATCTTCCGTCCGTCGACGGGCTGCAGGAGCTGTGGGGCACGAAGGCGTTCAGCTGCCCGTTCTGCGACGGCCACGAGCACGCGGGCCGGTCCATCGGCATCCTCGGACCCGCTCCCCGCGCCGAGCACCTGATCGGCCTCCTCGGCCGGATCGTCTCGGACATCACCGTCTTCCCCGTGGAGGCCGCCTTCACCGCCGACGAAGCCCGGACGCTCGAAGAGTCGGGCGCGCGAGTCAGCCCGGAGCCCGTGACCGCGGTCGCCCCGGATGCCGACGGCGTGCGCGTCACCACGGCATCCACTGAGCACTCCGTCGCCGGCGTGTTCGTCGCTGCCGCCTCCCTGCGGCACCGCGCACCGTTCGCCGATCAGCTCGGTCTGCAGATGCTGCCGTCCGGGTCGATCGAGATCGACGAGTTCGGTCGCACGTCGTTGCCTGGGATCTTCGCCGCGGGAGACCTCGCGCACCGCGCATCCCTGCCCGGTCCGATGGCCTCCGTACTGCTGGCCGCCGCGGCAGGTCAGATGGCGGCGGTCGGGGTCATCCAGTCGCTGATGACCTGACCCCCTGAAATGCTTCGAATCGCGCAATTGGCAAATATCGAGAAGCAGAATCTGCCAGGTGCGCGATTCGAAGGCGGAGGCGAACGCGAAGGAGGTCAGACCGCTCCCACGTCGACCGCGCCGCCGGTCGCCGCCGGCTCCGCGTACGCGACCTCGCGCCACACATCGCCGACGAGCTCGAACGACGTGACGCTCGAGAGAGCGCAGCGCCGCGTGCGCGGATCGTGTCGGAGCGGCAGACCCGCGACCCGAAGATGGGTGATCCAGATCGGCGCCTGGTGCGACACCATGACGACATCACCGCCGTCCGCCGCCTTCCAGGCCTCGCCCATGGCCCCCAGCATCCGCTCGGCGATCGACGTGTACGGCTCGCCCCAGCTGGGAAGAGCCGGCTGCCGCAGATGCCACCAGTTGAGCGGGTTCATCAGCGAGCGCCGCATCTGCGTGCCCTCGAACACGTTCGTCGGCTCGATGATGCGGATGTCGATCTCGGGCACCAGATCGAATCCGGACGCGAAAGGCTCCGCTGACTCCTGCGCGCGCTCCAACGGCGAGGAGTACAGCGCGGCCACCGGCCTGTCGAGAGAGGCGACATGATCGGCGGCCGCCTGCGCCATCTTCCGACCAGCCCTGCTCAGGTGGTAGTCCGGTAGGCGACCGTAGAGGACGCGCTTCGGGTTGTGGACCTCGCCGTGACGGACAAGGTGCAGTCGTGACGCCGCCACGTCAGATCTGACGGTAGCGGGAGCTGCCGAAGCCGATGATCAGATACCCGATGTACTGGAAGACGAACAGGAGGAAGAACGAGAAGAGTCCGCCCTTGCCGAAACGCTCGCCGAGCTTGATCGCGACGACGATCCCGAAGATGAAACCCACGATCGGGATGAGGTAGAGCAGCGCGAGCCACCCGGACATGCCGGCGATCTTCACGAGGAACACCACGTTCACGATCGGGATGATCGCGAGGATGCCGGGGTACCCCGCCTTCGTGAACACCTTCCACAGGCCGATGACGACGAGCACGTAGAAGACGAGGGCGATGAGGCCCGTCGTGCCCGAGAAGATCGAGGCGTACAGATCCGAGATGCCGTTGGAGTCCATGGTGACCCTTTCGCTGGTCGAGCGGCTGTCGTGGCGATCCTACTGAGCGATATGCCGCGGGCGGAGGAGGCGGCACCTGCCCACGTAGAATGGGCGGGTTCACCATTTCCCAGATCAGGAGGAATCCTCCGTGCTTCGCACCCACTCGGCAGGCTCACTGCGAGCCGAGCATATCGGTCAGACCGTCACCCTCTCGGGTTGGGTCGATCGCCGTCGTGATCACGGAGGAGTCGCGTTCATCGATCTTCGGGATGCGTCGGGCATCGCCCAGGTCGTCATCCGCGATGAAGAGGTCGCGCACCCGCTGCGCAACGAGTTCGTCCTCAAGGTCACCGGCGAGGTGTCCCGTCGCCCCGAGGGCAACGCGAACCCGAACCTGCCGACCGGCGACATCGAGCTCATCGCGGCCGACGTCGAGGTGCTGAACGAGTCCGCTCCTCTGCCGTTCCAGGTGTCGACCGCCGTCGCCGACACCGAGACGGTCGGTGAAGAGGCCCGCCTCAAGTACCGCTATCTCGACCTGCGTCGCCCCGCCGCGGCATCCGCTCTGCGTCTGCGCTCGAACGTCTACAAGGCCGTCCGCGACGTGCTGCACGGCGAGGACTTCACCGAGGTCGAGACGCCGACCCTCACGCGCTCCACGCCCGAGGGCGCCCGCGACTTCGTCGTGCCCGCTCGCCTGCACCCCGGTAGCTGGTACGCGCTGCCGCAGTCGCCGCAGCTGTTCAAGCAGCTGCTCATGGTCGGCGGCGTCGAGAAGTACTACCAGATCGCTCGCTGTTACCGCGATGAGGACTTCCGCGCCGACCGTCAGCCGGAGTTCACGCAGCTCGACATCGAGATGAGCTTCGTCGACCAGGAAGACGTCATCACGCTGATGGAGTCGCTCATCCAGGCGATGTGGAAGACCATCGGCGTCGAGGTGCAGACCCCGCTTCCGCGCCTGACCTACGCCGACGCCATGGCGAAGTACGGCTCCGACAAGCCCGACCTGCGGTTCGGACTCGAGCTCGTCGAGGCCACCGAGTACTTCGCGAACACCCCGTTCCGCGTCTTCCAGGCCGAGTATGTCGGTGCCGTCGTCATGCCGGGTGGCGCGAGCCAGCCCCGCAAGCAGCTCGACGCATGGCAGGACTGGGCCAAGCAGCGCGGCGCCCGCGGCCTCGCGTACGTGCTCTTCAACGAGGACGGTTCGCTCGGCGGCCCCGCCGCCAAGAACCTGTCCGAAGCCGAGCAGGCGGGTCTCGCAGAGTTCGTCGGCGCGGCCGCGGGTGACTGCGTGTTCTTCGCCGCAGGGTCGACGAAGGAGAGCCGTGCGCTCCTCGGTGCTGCTCGCGTCGAGATCGGTCGCCGCCTGGGTTACCTGAACCCCGACGAGTTCGCGTTCACGTGGGTCGTCGACGCACCGATGTTCGAGCCTGCGGCGGATGCCGTCGCATCCGGTGACGTCGCTGTGGGCGCCGGCGCCTGGACCGCCGTGCACCACGCGTTCACCGGCCCGAAGCCGGAGTTCCAGGACACGTTCGACACCGACCCCGGTTCGGCCCTGGCCTACGCGTACGACATCGTGTGCAACGGCTCGGAGCTCGGCGGCGGATCGATCCGCATCCACCGTGAAGACGTGCAGAAGCGCGTGTTCGAGGTCATGGGCATCAGCGACGAGGTCGCGCAGGAGCAGTTCGGCTTCCTGCTCGACGCGTTCAAGTTCGGCGCCCCGCCTCACGGTGGGATCGCGCTCGGCATGGACCGCGTGCTCCAGCACCTGTCGAAGACCGAGTCGATCCGCGACGTCATCGCGTTCCCGAAGTCGGGCAACGGCTTCGACCCGCTGACTGCGGCCCCTGCTCCGATCACCGCGGAGCAGCGCGCCGAGGCCGGGGTGGACTTCGAGCCCGAAGACGACGAGGCCTGACCTTCGCATCATGAGGCCCTCTCCTGCTCCGCAGGAGGGGGCCTTCGCGTCGGAGGCGCGATCGCGGGACGGATGCTCAGCGCAGGGCGGCGAGCGCCGGCGCGATGTTCTCGTTCCATACGTCGACGCCGAGCTTCGCGATGAGGGCGACCACCACGACGAGGAACACGACGCGGATGAAGGTCGTGCCCCGCGAGATCGCCATGCGCGAGCCGAGATAGCTGCCCGCGACGTTGGCGACCGCGAGGATGCCGCCGAGCAGCCACAGCACGGCGCCGTGGGGGATGAAGAGCAGCAGAGCGCCGGTGTTCGTGGCGAGGTTCACGATCTTCGCCTTCGCGCTCGCCTGCAGGAAGTCGTAGCCCAGCAGCGCGACGAGCGAGATCACCAGGAACGTGCCGGTGCCCGGCCCGATCAGCCCGTCGTAGAACCCGATCACGAGACCTGACAGCCCCGCCATCACGTGATGCTTGTGACCGCTGAAGCGCAGCCGCGTCGCGGCCCCCATCTGCGGTCGAAAGGCGGTGAGGAGCGCGACGGCGAGCAGAGCGACCACGATGATCGGCTTGAACGCGGCAGCGGGCAGCACGGTGGCGACGGCGGCTCCGCCGAAAGATCCGACGAGCGCGATCGCGGCCATCGGCAGAGCGGTGCGGATGTCGGGTTTCGCGCGTCGATAGTAGGTGACGCTGCTCGTGGCGGTGCCGAAGACGGAAGCGAGCTTGTTCGTCGCGAGCGCCTGGATCGGTGAGATGCCGGGGATCAGCAGCAGGGCGGGAAGCTGCAGCAGCCCCCCACCGCCGACGACGGCATCGATCCAGCCCGCCGCGAACGCCGCGACGACCACGAGGATCAGCGTGCCCCAGGTGAGCTGCTCGAGCCCGAGCACACTGCCGATGTCCATCCGTCCAGGATGTCAGACTGAAGACATGCTCGACGCTCTCCCCCTGTCCTCCTCCATCGACTCCCGAGCGGGCGCCGCGTCCTTGCGCCGAGCGGTGGCCGCAGATGCGGATGCCATCATCGGCCTGTTGTCGGATGACCCCATCAGCGCCGCGCGGGGCGACGTCGCCTCCGCTGAGGACCGCCCTGCGTACGCATCCGCGCTCGACGAGATCCTCGCCGATCCGTCGAACGATCTGCTCGTGGTCGAGTTGGACGGAGTCGTCGTCGGCACTCTGCAGCTCACCTCGATCCCCGGAATGGCCCGACGGGGCGCGAAGCGGCTTCTCGTCGAGGCCGTGCGGGTCCGCAGCGACCTGCGCTCGTCAGGCATCGGATCAGCCGTGATGCGCTGGGTCTCCGATCACGCCGCGCCGGCGCTGGGCGCCGCGATGGTGCAGCTCACCTCGGATGCCGCCCGCACTGACGCCCACCGGTTCTACGAACGTCTCGGCTACGTCGGCTCGCACGTCGGTTTCAAATACACCCTGCCGCACGGCTGAGTGCCCTGCGCCGACCCGCCACACCCCGGACACCTCGCGTTCACCCGCGCCGGGATCATCGGCAACCCGCGGCTCATAGTGTCCTCTCGCAACCCGAATCCGGCTCACAGCGCCGGGCACCGAGAGGACCCTGATGACGAACTTCCACCGCCGCGCGCGCATCGGCGCCGGCATCGCCCTGTTCACCACCGCCGCGCTCGGCCTCACCGCCTGCGCCACCGGTTCTGAGGCGCCCGCTGCCGGCAGCGAGGCGGTCGACGCCGCCGCTGCGACCTCGGTCGAGGACTTCGGCACGTTCGCCGATCTCGAGGAGGCCGCGAAGGCCGAAGGCCAGCTCAACGTCATCGCGCTTCCGCGCGACTGGGCGAACTACGGCGAGATCCTCGACCTGTTCGCCGAGAAGTACCCCGAGATCACGATCAACGAGGCCTCCCCCGACGTCTCGAGCGCTGAGGAGATCCAGGCCGCGAAGACCAACGAGGGCCTCGACACGGCACCCGACGTGTTCGACCTCGGCCTGACCGTCGCGCTGCAGAACACCGACGTGTTCGCGCCGTACCAGGTGCAGACGTGGGACGAGATCCCCGACGCACTCAAGGAGAAGACCGGCCTCTTCGTCGGCGACTACGGCGGATACATGTCGATCGGCTACGACTCCTCGAAGTTCGACGCCCCCGAGTCGCTCGACGACCTGAAGGACGCCGCGTACAAGGGCGCCGTCGCCATCAACGGCGACCCGACGCAGGCCGGTGCGGCCTTCGCCGCCGTCGGTCTCGCCACGGTGCAGTCCGACGGGTCCCTCGACGACTTCCAGCCGGGCATCGACTTCTTCTCCGACCTGCAGAAGGCCGGCAACCTGCTCAAGGTCGACGTCACCACGGCGACCGTCGCGAGCGGCGAGACCCCCGTCGTCTTCGACTGGGATTACCTGAACGCCGCTCACGCCCAGGGCGACGACGGCAACAAGGACTGGAAGGTCGTCGTCCTCGACGGCACCGGCTACGCCGGCTACTACAACCAGGCGATCAACAAGGATGCCCCGAACCCGGCCGCCGCACGCCTGTGGCAGGAGTTCCTGTACAGCGACGAGGTGCAGAACCTGTGGCTCAAGGGCGGCGCCCGCCCGGCTCGCATGGAGGCCATGACCGAGGCCGGCACGATCGACGCCGACCTCGCAGCGGCCCTTCCCGAGGTCCCGAGCGAGACGGTCGTCCCGACCGAAGAGCAGTCGACGAACGCCGGCACGCTTCTCGGCGAGAAGTGGGCAGCGGCGGTCCAGTGACCATTGCCACCGCAGCGGGGGCGGATGCGTCGGCATCCGCCCCCGTCTCCCCCGCAGCGCACAGCGCTGGGCCCGCGAACTCCTCGCGGGCCCAGCGCTCCGCGCCGTCCGTCGCGTGGCTCGGCCTCGTGCCGTTCGCCGCGTATGTGCTGCTCTTCCTCGCGGTGCCGACCGTGCTCGCGATCGGCTCCGGCTTCTTCACGAAGGACGGGACGTTCACATGGTCGAATGTCTCCGCTCTCGGGGATCCCGTCGTCCTCAACACCTTCGCGAATTCCGCCGGAGTGTCCCTGCTGACCGCCGTGATCGGCGCCGTCGTCGGTGCCCTGGTCTGCTACGCACTGCTCGGCATGAATCCCGACGGCGCCGTGCGCTCGACGGTGGATGCCGCGGCCGGCGTGCTCGCCCAGTTCGGCGGCGTCATGCTCGCCTTCGCCTTCATCGCCACGATCGGCATCCAGGGCGTGCTCAAGCTGTTCCTCCAGGACACCTTCGGCATCGACATCTTCGCGAACGGCACCTGGCTCTACGAGCTCCCCGGTCTGATCCTTCCGTACATCTACTTCCAGATCCCGCTGATGGTCATCACGTTCATGCCCGCCCTCGCCGCGCTCAAGCCCCAGTGGGCCGAGGCGAACCTCACACTCGGCGGCACGCGCTCGAGCTTCTGGCTGCGCATCGGCATCCCGGTGCTCGCCCCCTCGTTCCTCGCCAGCCTGCTGCTGCTGTTCGCGAACGCATTCTCGTCGTACGCGACCGCCGCAGCCCTCGCCAGCCAGGGCGCGCAGATCGTGCCTCTGCAGATCCGCGCCGCGCTCACGAGCGAGACCGTGCTCGGCCGTGAGAATCTCGCCGGTGCCCTCGCGCTCGGCATGATCGTGATCGTCGGAGTCGTCATGGCCCTGTACTCGCTCGTCCAGCGCCGGGCAGCGAGGTGGCAGTCGTGAACCGCCTCGCCCCCTCCCCCGTCACCCGCTGGGTCATCGGCATCCTGGTCGGCGCATTCTTCGCGATCCCGCTGATCTCGACCTTCCTGTACACGCTGCGCCAGACCGACGGGACCCTCGGCTTCGAGCGCTGGGTCGCGCTGTTCGATCCGGCGAAGTCGGCAGCGATCAAGCCGATCTGGATGGGTCTCGGCAACTCGCTCATCCTCGCCGTGGTCACGGTCGCCATCGTGCTCCTGCTGCTCGCCCCGACCATGATCCTGGTGAACCTGCGCTTCGCGAAGCTCAAGCCGCTCTTCGAGTTCGCGGTGCTGCTGCCGATCTCGATCCCGGCCATCGTGCTGGTCGTCGGCCTCGCGCCGATCTACCTGCAGATCGGTCGCTCCCTCGGCACCGGCACCTGGACTCTGGCCTTCGCCTACGGCATCACCGTGCTGCCGTTCGCGTACCGGTCGATCCAGGCGTCGATCGACGCCGCCGACCTGCGCACCCTCGCAGAGGCCGCACGCTCGCTCGGGGCGAGCTGGCCGACGGTGGTGCTCAAGGTGCTCGCCCCGAACCTGCGCCAGGGCCTGCTCGCTGCCTCGCTGATCTCGATCGCGGTCGTGCTCGGCGAGTTCACGATCGCCTCGCTCCTGAACCGCCAGGTGTTCCAGACCGCCATGGTCGTCGTCCAGAAGCAGGACCCGTACGCGCCGGCGATCTTCACCCTGCTGGCGCTGCTGTTCGTCTTCCTGCTGCTCCTCGTCATCGGCCGCGTCGCCCGCGGCACCGGAAAGGCCCGCTCATGACCCTCCCCCAGACCGCCGACAACATGCTGCTCGCCGAGGCCGGTGAGGGCACGCGGGTGCAGCTTCAGGACATCGTGAAGAGTTACTCCGGCACCACCGTGCTGCACGGTGTCGACCTCGACATCGCGCCCGGTGAGTTCGTCTCGCTGCTCGGCCCGTCCGGATGCGGCAAGACCACGCTGCTTCGGGTGTTGGCAGGGCTCGAAGGCCTCGACAGCGGCGCCGTGCTCCTCGACGGCGGCGACGTCTCGCGGGTCCCGACGAACAAGCGCGACATCGGGATGGTCTTCCAGTCGTACTCGCTGTTCCCTCATCTGCGCGTCGCGGAGAACACCGCTTTCGGTCTGCGTCGCCGCGGCGTGGGCAAGGCTGAGGCGGCGAAGCGGGCACTCGACGCTCTCGCGCTCGTGGGTCTCGCCGACTTCGCCGACCGCTTCCCGCATCAGCTGTCGGGCGGACAACAGCAGCGTGTGGCACTCGCCCGCGCCTTGGTCACCGAGCCGAAGGTGCTGCTGCTCGACGAGCCGCTGTCGGCACTCGACGCGAAGGTACGCGTACAGCTGCGGGACGAGATCCGCCGCATCCAGCTGCGACTCGGCATCACCACCGTGTTCGTGACGCACGACCAGGAGGAGGCGCTGGCCGTCTCCGACAGGATCGCGGTGATGAACTCCGGGCGGATCGAGCAGATCGGCACGCCCGAGCAGCTCTACACGACGCCGTCGACCGCAGGGGTCGCCGCGTTCGTCGGCCTGTCGAGCGTGGTGTCGGGCGTCGCCGAGGGCGACCACGTCGTCGTCTGGGGGCAGCGCCTGCCTCTGCAGTCTCCGGCCGACGGTCCCGTCGACGTCTACCTTCGCCCCGAGAACGTGCACTTCGCCTCGGAGGCGGATGCCGCGACCGACGCACTCGTGCAGGAGAGCACGTTCCTGGGCAGCATGCGCCGCACGCTCGTGCGCACCGAGTCGGGCGAGCTCGTGCGTCTGCAGCACGCACCCGGCATCCACCCGGCGTTCGGCGACCGGGTGCGGATCGCCGTCGCGCCCGAGCCCGTGGCAGTGCACCCTCGGGGCTGAACCGCCCTCTTTCCCTGAGCCAGTACTCCGGGATACCGTGAACCCGAGGGCGTCGCTCCCTCGACTCCTGAGAGAAAGGACGCCTCATGGCAGGCAAGTTCGAGCTGTACACCGACAAGTCCGGCGAGTACCGGTTCCGCCTCAAGTCCGGCAACGGCGAGGTCATCGCGATCAGCGAGGGCTACTCCTCGAAGGCCGCCGCGCTGAACGGCATCGACTCGGTGCGCCGCAACGCCGCCGATGCCGAGGTCGTCGAGGCCTGACGCCGCCACCCGACACTCCACACAGCGACCCCCTCCTGCTGATTCAGCAGGAGGGGGTCGCTGTATGAAGAGATCGGACGATCAGAGCACGCGGGCCAGGAAGTCCTGGGTACGCGGATGCTGCGGGTTGGCGAGCACCTCGCGCGGGTCGCCCTCTTCGACGATGTGACCGCCGTCCATGAAGATCAGACGTGACCCGACCTCGCGGGCGAAGCCCATCTCGTGCGTGACCACGAGCATGGTCATGCCCTCGTCCGCGAGCGAGCGCATGACCTGCAGCACCTCGCCGACGAGTTCGGGGTCGAGCGCCGAGGTGGGCTCGTCGAACAGCATCATGTCGGGGTTCATGCAGAGTGCGCGCGCGATCGCGACGCGCTGCTGCTGTCCGCCGGACAGGTGGCCCGGGAAGGCGTCGGCCTTCTCGGCGAGCCCGACACGACCCAGCATCTCCTTCGCGATCCGCTCGGCCTCGGCCTTGGAGCGCTTCTTCACGCGCTGCTGCGCGATCATGAGGTTGCCCATCACGTCGAGGTGCGGGAACAGGTTGAAGCTCTGGAACACCATGCCGATGCGCGTGCGCACCCGGTCGATGTCGACGTCGGGGTCGGTGATGTCGATGCCCTCGATGAGCACCTTGCCGCCCGTCGGCTCCTCGAGCAGGTTCACCGAACGCAGCAGCGTCGACTTTCCCGAACCCGACGGGCCGATGATGCAGACGACCTCGCCCTTTGTGACGGTGAGGTCGATGCCCTTGAGTACCTCGTTGTCGCCGAAGCTCTTCACGAGCCCCTGCAGATCGATCGCAGGAGCGTGGACATCAATCAGATCGGTGATCATCGCTGCTTCGCCATCCGTCGTTCCAGGTACGCGCTGAAGCGCGTGAGGGGGATCGTCACGATCAGGTAGAGGATCGCCGCCATGATCAGCGGCGTCGCGTTCGTGTTCTGCGTCGCGGCGTCACGGGCGAAGTTGGTGAGCTCCTTCGACCAGATGAACGTCCCGGCCACGAACAGCAGCGAGGTGTCCTTCAGCAGCAACACGAACTCGTTCGTGAGCGGCGGGATGATGATGCGGAACCCCTGCGGCACGATGATCCAGAACGTGGTCTTCATCGGAGACATGCCGAGCGAACGAGCCGCCTCCGTCTGCCCCTTGGGAACCGCCTGGATGCCTGCCCTGATCGTCTCGGCCATGTAGGCCGACGCCACCAGGATGAGACCGACGAGTCCGAGTACGACCGGGCCGCCGAGGTCACGCCCCGAGATACCCAGCGCGATCGGAAGGATGAATGCGACGCCGAAGATCGTGAGGATCGCGGGAAGCCCGCGGAACAGCTCGATCCAGGCCGTGGCGATCCACCGGAACGGCCCGATGCTCGACAGCTTCAGCAGTGCGAGCACGACTCCCAGCAGAAGACCGGCCACGAATGCGACCGCCGTGAACCACAGCGTGTTGACGAGTGCGGTCGTGATGATCCCGGGGAACATCTTGGCCGCGATCTCGGGGTTGAAGAACAGCGGACCGATCTTCGCCCAGTCGGTGCTGACCGCCGCCCAGACGACGATGGCGATCAGCACCGCATAGACGGTGTACCGATACAGCTTGCTTTTCGTGGTGCGCCTCAACGCCATTGTCAAGGTCTCCCTGCTCTACGTCGCTCGCCGATTACTTCGCGGTGAAGTAGTTGTCGTAGATGGTCTGGTAGTCGCCGCTGTCGCGCAGGTCCTGCAGCGCGCCGTCGATCGCCTCGCGCAGCGTGTCCTTCTCGCCCTTCGCGAATGCGAAGCCGTAGGACTCCCCGGTCTCGTACTCCTCGACGATCTTGTAGGCGCTGTCGGCCTTCTCATGCTCGAGGTTCACCGGCTGGTCCTGCAGGATCGCGTCGATCTGACCGGCCTGCATCGCGGGCCACAGTTCGCCGTCGGACGGGTACTGCACGAGCTCGGCGCCCTTGGCGTTCTCGGTCGCGTAGGCCTCGCCCGTGGTGCCCTGCTGCACGCCGACGTTCTTGCCCGACAGGTCGTCGATCGACTTGATGCCCGAGTCCGTGCGCACGAGGAGAGACTGCAGCGACTCGTAGTACGGCTCGGAGAAGTCGATGTTCGCCTTGCGCTCGTCGGTGATCGTCATCGCGGATGCGCCCACGTCGCAGGTGCCTGCGGCGAGCGTGGTCCCAGACTGCAGCGCGTCGAAGCCGACGTCCTGCACGGAGAGCTTGAGGTCGAGCTCCTTCGCGATCGCGTCGAGCAGATCGATGTCGAAACCGGTGTACTCACCGTTGTCTCCCTCGAACTCGAACGGCGCATAGGGGATGTCGGAGCAGACCGTCAGGGTACCTGCCTCGACGAGGTCGTACTCGTCGCCGGCCGCCGGCTCACCGGATCCGCCGCTTCCTGCTCCGCCTGCACAGCCCGCGAGAGCGAGGGTGGCGGTCGCGGCGAGCGCGATCCCGGCGATGATGTTGCGACGCTGCATGTCAGCTCCTGAAGGACGAGGGTGTGATCCCCACGGACGGGTAGGAGAACATCTAAACATGCGCCCACAGGCCGAACAGGCCGTGGGTGGCCCTCCGCGGATCACATTTGTGTTGCAAGTGTGACCGAATATGACGGCCGTGTTACAGGTCAGACCTCGAAGTCGACGGCCACCCGCGAGGCGACCACGGAACGCACGTATCCGACGACCTCTTCATGCGCAGGGTGCACCTGGTACTCCTCGAGCGCGGCGAGGGAGTCGACGTCCGCGACGAGGGTGACGTCCCAGTTGGCATCGGGATAGGCGACATTCGCACCGGCAGAGATCGAGCGCAGCTGCGGCACGACTCCGTCGAGGGCGTTCAGTCGACGGGCGACCTCGGCGGCCTGCTCGGCGCGCTCCTCGGCATCTTCTGCGGCGAGCTTCCAGGTGACGACGTGACGGATCATGCTTGTTCCTTCTTCAGTGCGTCGTCGAGCACGGCCGCGTCGAGCGCTTCGCGCAGGCGGTCGGCCGACAGACGCCAGTGCGCGTGCAGGTCTCCGTCGATCAGCACGACGGGGATCTTCTCCCACCACAGCTCATACAGAGCGGGGTCGTCCTGGATCGACGCCTCGACGATCTCGATGCGCTCTGCAGCGGCATCCGGCATCTCGGCGACGACCGCGTCGATGATCTCGGATGCCACGTCGCACAGATGGCAGTCGGGCTTGCCGATGAGGGTCAGCGTTGTCACGCCGACGGCAACTCGACAGCGCGACCCTGGGCGATCCACTCTCCTGTGCCGCCCTCGACGTTCGTCGCGTCGTAGCCACGCGACTCGAGCGCCTCGACGACGCGGGCCGAGCGGCCGCCGGCCTGGCAGATCACGTCGAACGACTCGGCCGGAAGCTCTTCCAGACGGTTGCCGATCTCGGACATCGGGATGTTGACGGCTCCGGGCACGTGGCCTGCGGCGAACTCGCTCACCTCTCGCACATCGATGAGCGGGGTGTTCGAGCGCTCGGCGAGCTCGGTGACGGTGATCGACTTCATGGCGTGCTCCTGCGACGAGGGGGAATCCGGGGGTAGAGACACAAAGCGCCCGTCCGGAGACAGGCGCTCGTGTCTGGTCGCTTACTTCTTGTTGCGACGCTGGTGGCGAGTCTTACGAAGCAGCTTGCGGTGCTTCTTCTTCGCCATGCGCTTGCGGCGCTTCTTGATGACAGAACCCACGGAAACCTCACTAAGTCAGTGGCTGGGTGTCGTCGGTGACGGACACCCGGGTACGGGCACGGAAAAATGCCTCGGATCAGTCTAGCAAACTGAACGGGCCTCTCTGTCACCGTACCGGTGAAGTGCGAGACACGCACATCGCAGAGCTAACCCACGTCGGCGATGGGACGCTGCAGTGCGTCGGCGACCGCGGACTCCGGCACTCGGAAACTGCGACCGAAGCGGATGGCGGGCAGCTCCCCAGCGTGCACCATCCGATACACGGTCATCTTGGACACGCGCATGAGTTCGGCGACCTCAGCCACCGTCAGGAACCGGACATCAGGAACCTCGGGCATCCCACGTACCCCTTTCTGGATTTGAGCACACTCTATGGGGAACCTGGGACGCGTGTAAACCCATGTGGCCTGTGTGATCAGTGAGCATCCGCGACGGGAGTCCCAGCGGAGACATAGGATGTATGCCGCATCCGCTCAGACTGCTCTGAGAAGGTGAGCCCAAGACTCACGATGGCACCATCCGAGTCGACGCGGGCTGGGGCCCGCGGCTTCGCCCCTGACGAGAGCCCCCCGATCGTCAGGGGCGACGTGTGTCCGGGCTCGGAGTCAGCCCCCGAGGCGCTTGAGAGCGTTCGCCACGACGTGCTTCGCGGATGCCGCGGCGCGACCCACGACCTCTGCAGCGTGCGCAGCGCCGTCGGGCAGCGGCTGCCCGGGGTAGTCGATGTCGGGCGCGTCGTCGCCGTACGCGTCCATCAGGAACGGCACGAGCCAGTCGTCCACGACCTCGAGAGGCTCCACGGCGAGACTGTAGAAACGGCGCTGGCCATCCTCACGCACGCTGACGAGCTCTGCCTCGCGCAGCACCTTCAGGTGCTTCGAGACGGTGGGCTGGCTGATGCCCAGGTCGGCGACGATGTGGCTGACGCTGGTGCCGGCATCCCCTTCGGTGGTGCGACGCAGGAGGAGCTGGAGGATGTCTCGCCTCGTACCGTCTGCGATCACGTCGAAGATGTCCGTCATGTGATCAGGGTAGTCGTCCCCGGCACGGAGTACCATGACGAAGGCTCGGCGATCGGCGTCGTGCGTCCGCGGATCGCGCGGCAGGAGAACGAAGGGGGACGCGATGTCGGGCATCGTTTCGGCGTCGTCTCCTCGACAGCGGCTCCAGAACGCCGCCTCCTGGGGCAAGCACATCATCACGTCGTCGCCCTCTCGGTTCGCGATCGTCATCTTCGCGCTCCTCATCCTCGTCTTCACCGTGCTGCTGTCGCTGCCGATCGCCTCCGCCGACCGCACGGTCACGCCACTCGCCGATGCGCTGTTCACCGCGGTGTCCACGATCTGCGTCACGGGCCTCTCCACCGTCGACATGGCCACGCACTGGTCGCCGTTCGGTCACGTGCTGATCTTCGTCGGCGTGAACATCGGCGCGCTCGGTGTGCTCACGCTCGCATCTCTGATGGGCATGCTCATCTCCAAGCGACTGGGTCTTCGAGCGAAGCTCATGGCCGCCGGCGACACGAACCCCATGCGGGCCCATGGCGGCGTGGTCAACGAGAGCCAGACCGTGCGCCTCGGCGAGGTCGGCCAGCTTCTCACGACGGTGGCCGTCTCGGCGCTCATCATCGAGGGGGCACTCGCGATCCTCCTCTACCCCGCCCTCGTGATGGCCGGAGTCGAGCCCATCGCCGCCCTGTGGGAGGCGCCGTACTTCGCCGCGATGGCGTTCACGAACACGGGCTTCGCCCCCAATGCCGGCGGCGTGGCCGTGTTCGCCGACGACTACCTCGTCCTGTCGCTGCTGATGGTCGGAGTGTTCCTCGGCAGCATCGGCTTCCCGGTGATCTACACCCTCGCCAAGCACGTCTGGCACGTGAAGAAGTGGTCGCTGCACACCAAGCTCACGCTCGTCACCACCGTTCTCCTGTTCGTGCTCGGAGCCGCCGTCTTCCTGATTCTCGAATACGCCAACCCGAAGACGTTCGGATCGATGGATGCCGCGGACACCACGTTCCAGGCCTTCTTCCTCTCGGCGATGACGCGGTCCGGCGGCTTCAACGTCATCGAGATGGACGACCTCAACGGATCGTCGCTGCTCGCCGCCAGCATGCTGATGTTCGTCGGCGGCGGCTCGGCCTCGACCGCCGGTGGAATCAAGGTCACGACGCTCGCCGTGCTCGCCATCGCCGTGTGGTCGGAGGCGAAGGGGCGCCAGTCGGTCGAGGCGTTCGGCCGCCGCATCCCGAGCGACGTGCAGCGCGTCGCCCTCAGCGTCGTGGCGTGGGGCGCGACCATCGTCGCGCTGTCGACCATCATCATCTCCCAGATCACCAAGGCCGACATCAGTCACGTGCTCTTCGACGTGATATCGGCGTTCGGCACCGTCGGACTGTCGACCGGTCTCACCGCAGAGCTCCCCGACTCCGCGACCTACGTCCTCGCGACCACCATCTTCATGGGGCGCGTTGGTACAGTGACTCTCGCCGCGGCCGTCGCCGCGACATCGCGAACGCAGTACTACTCACTGCCCGTGGAAAGGCCGATCGTTGGTTGAAGTCCTCCGGGGCGACGCGCCCGTCCTCGTCATCGGTCTCGGCCGGTTCGGCGCCGCCTGTGCGGGCGAACTCGACCGCCTCGACCGCGAGGTGCTCGCGATCGACGACAACCTCGAGCTCGTGCAGAAGTGGTCGGATCGCGTCACGCACACCGTGCAGGCCGACGCGAAGAACATCGACGCGCTGCGCCAGATCGGTGCGCAGGACTTCCAGGTGGCCGTCGTCGCCGTCGGCTCCTCGATCGAGGCATCGGTGCTGATCACGGCGAACCTCGTCGACCTCAAGGTCCCGCAGATCTGGGCGAAGGCCGTCTCGCAGTCGCACGGCAAGATCCTCGCCCGCGTCGGCGCGAACCACGTGATCTACCCCGAACGCGAGGCCGGCGAGCGCGTCGCACACCTCGTCTCGGGGCGGATGCTCGATTTCATCCGCTTCGACGACGACTTCGTGCTGGCCAAGATGTACCCGCCGAAGTTCATCCGCGGCGTCGGCCTGAACGAGTCGGGCGTGCGCAGCAAGTACAAGGTCACGGTCGTCGGCGTGAAGAGCCCTGGCAAACCGTTCCGCTACGCCGAGGCGAACACGATCGTCACCAACCACGACCTGATCATCGTGTCGGGCACCAACAGCGACATCGAGCGTTTCGCCGCCCTCGACCGCTGAGCGGCATCCGCTCGCGCGTCAGGCGTCGATGTCGAGGGTGATCTCGACGACGTCGTCGATCGTGACGCCCTCGCGGTCCTGCAGAGCCTTCTTGATCGGCACGATGTACCCGCCGTCCTTCGGCCAGAGCGCGGTCGTCAGCGTCGTGCTCCCGATCGTCACGGACGCGGGGATCATGCCCCACCCGTAGGTGACGACGCTCGCGACGTCGCCGATCATCTCGCTCTCGGCGGGCGGCACGGTGACGAAGTGGAACGGCGCGGGGCCGCGCCAGAACCAGATCTCTCCCGAGAACCGCAGCTGCATGTCAGGCTCCGGCCGCCAGTTCCTTCGCCCGAGCGAGAGCCGCAGCCGCGGCATCCGCGAACGTGCGCTCGAGGTGCGCCTCCTGCAACACGGCGACGGCCCGCTCCGTGGTGCCCTTCGGGCTCGTGACGCGGCGACGGAGCTCGGAGGGCTCCTCCCCCGATGCGTCGAGAAGTGCGGTGGCTCCGATGAAGGTCTGCTCGACCATGGTGCGTGCGTCGGTCTCGCTGAAGCCCATCCCGACGGCGGCCTTCGTGAGCTCCTCGATCAGCAGGTAGACGTAGGCCGGGCCCGAACCCGAGATGGTCGAGAGCGCGTCGATCTGCGACTCCGGCACCTCGACGACCGCACCGACCGTCTCGAACAGAGAGTGCACGAGTGCGAGATCTTCAGCGGATGCCGCCGCACCGGCCGCGAGCCCGGTGACTCCCTTGCCCACCGTCGACGGGGTGTTCGGCATCGATCGGATGACCCGGACGTCGGCGCCGAGGTTGTCGGCGAAGGTCTGGAGGGTGACGCCCGCGGCGAGGCTCAGGACGATCGCATCGTCGGCGAGGTGCGGCCCGATCTCACGGAGCAGATCCGGCACCATCGCCGGCTTCACCCCGATGAGCACGATGCGAGCCTCCGACACCGCATCGGCGTTGCCGTCGGCGGCCTCCGACAGGGCGATGCTCGTCACGCCGTCGAGGTCGGCGAACGCCGCGGCCTTCTCGGGGGTGCGGTTCGTCGCCGTGATGCCTCCGTCGACGCGGATGCCGGACGCGACCACCCCTCGGAGGATCGCACCGCCCATAGAACCGGCACCGAGGAACGCGAGAGCGGGGAGAGAGTCAGCCATGTCGTCATCCTACGGCGGGCGTACCCGGCGTCAGCGGGGTAGTCGATCTAGACTCGTCGCATGAGTGCATCGGGCGGAAGCAAGGCGATCATCGCGGCATTCCTGGCGAACCTGGGCATCGCCCTGGCGAAGTTCCTCGCGTGGGCGCTCTCGGGGTCGGCATCCATGCTCGCCGAGGCCATCCACTCGGTCGCCGACTCCGGAAACCAGCTGCTGCTCATGCTGGGCGGGCGGAAGGCGAAGCGGGAAGCCGATCGGGCTCACCCGTTCGGCTACGGGCGCGAGCGCTATGTCTACGCGTTCGTGGTCTCGATCATCCTGTTCTCGGTCGGCGGCCTGTTCGCGATCTACGAGGCGATCGACAAGCTCACCCACCCTCACGAGCTCGACAAGACGTGGTGGTGGCTCCCGATCGTCGTGCTGGTGGTCGCGATCGGCCTGGAGTCGTTCTCGCTGCGTACCGCGGTGAAGGAGAGCAACCTGGTCCGTGACAAGGACCAGTCCTGGGTGTCGTTCGTCCGGCGCGCGAAGGCACCCGAGCTGCCGGTCGTGCTGCTCGAGGATGTCGGGGCCCTCACCGGACTCACGTTCGCACTGCTCGGCGTGGGCCTGACCGTGATCACCGGAAACCCGGTCTTCGATGCACTCGGCACGCTGATGATCGGCATCCTGCTCGTGGTCATCGCGATCGTGCTCGGGGTCGAGACCAAGAGCCTCCTCGTGGGCGAGGGAGCGACCTCGGCCGATCACGACCGCATCGTCGACGCGATCAACGCCGGCGACGAGATCGAGAAGATCATCCACATGAAGACCCTGTATCTCGGACCCGATGAGCTGATGGTCGCGGCGAAGATCGCCCTGAACGCCGACAAGCCCCTGCGTGAGGCGGCGGTGGACATCGATGCGATCGAGGCACGGATCCGTGAGGCGCTGCCGATCGCGCGGGTCATCTACATCGAGCCGGACGTATACCGACCGTCGCTCGACCCCGAGCCCTCGACCGACGTCTTCGTGCTCAAGTCCTCGGACTGACGCTCGTCCTGCCTGCTCACCGGCGCTGCTCGAAGAAGTCCCGCAGCAGCGCCGTGGCGGCGTCCGCCTCGACGCCGCCGACGACCTCGGCGCGATACGGCAGCCGCCTGTCGCGAAGCACGTCGTACATCGATCCCGCAGCACCTGCTTTGTCGTCCCATGCCCCGAACACGACTCGACCGATGCGCGCCTGCAGGATCGCCCCCGCGCACATGAGGCAGGGCTCGAGAGTCACGACCAGAGTGTGGCCGTCGAGATTCCACGAACCGACGGATGCCGCTGCTCCCCGCAGCGCCTCGACCTCGGCGTGACCTGTCGGGTCGTGCGTCGCCTCGCGGTTGTTGCGCCCCTCGGCGACGATGCGCCCGTCCGCATCGAGCACGACCGCACCGACGGGGATCTCGGATGCCGCCGCGGCATCTGCCGCGAGCTCGAGTGCGCGAGCCATCGCGGTGCGGTCGGCAGCGGTCATGGGTCGAGCCTACGACAGCGCGGCCGCGCCGCCACGGGGCCGTCCCGCGGATCCGATGTCGTGCGAGGGCGTCCGGCGCATTAGCCTGTATCCATGCGTGTCCACGTCGCCGACCACCCTCTCGTCACTCACAAGCTCTCGGTCCTGCGCGACCACCGCACACCGTCGCCCGTCTTCCGTCAGCTGACCGAGGAGCTCGTGACCCTCCTCGCGTACGAGGCGACCCGCAATGTGAAGGTCAGCCCCATCGAGATCACCACGCCGGTGACGAAGACGATGGGTGTGAAGATCTCCGAACCCCGACCGATCGTGGTGCCCATCCTGCGCGCAGGACTCGGCATGCTCGAGGGCCTCGTGAAGCTGCTGCCGACCGCAGAGGTCGGCTTCCTCGGGATGGTCCGAGACGAGACGACCTTCGAGCCGACGACATACGCCGAGCGCCTTCCCGACGACCTGAGCGACCGCCAGTGCTTCGCGATCGACCCGATGCTCGCGACCGGCGGCTCTCTCGCCGCTGCGATCCAGTTCCTCTTCGACCGAGGAGCCAAGGACGTCACGGCGATCTGCCTGCTGGGCACGCCCGAGGGTGTCGCCGCGATCGAGGCGCTCGTCGGCGACCGCGATGTCACACTCGTGCTCGGAGCTCTCGACGAGCGCCTGAACGAGAAGGGCTACATCGTCCCGGGTCTCGGCGACGCCGGAGACCGCCTGTACGGCACGGTCTGAGGGTCTCGCGCCGTCGTTCGCGACCGGAGTGTCCCTCAGCCACGCTCACACCTTCAGCAGGTACGCGCGTTCGTCTCCGTAATGCGTGAAGCCGGCCCGAGCGAGGATCGGCGCAGACGTCGCCGTGCGTCCTTTGACGAGCGCGGTGGTCGCCCCGAATGACGCGCTCACGCGAAGGCGCTCGGCGAGGACGGCGCGATAGGTGCCTCGACCACGGGCGCTCTCGAGGGTGGCGGCGCCCCAGAGTCGAGAGAATCCGTCGACGACCGTGCACCCTCCGGTGCTCACCGCCCGACCGTCGAGGCGAGCGAGCACACGGACCTGCGTTCCGGCGTGGAGCGTCGAGGTCACCTCGTCGAGCTCCGTCTTGAGCCCATCGTCGTCGAGTGGCTGCTGCTGCCACACGGGGACGTTGATCGCGTCGACCTCGCGCACCTGATCGAGCGTGCACACGACCTCTGCCCTCACGTCGTCGGGGACGTCGACCGAGAGAGCGTCGATCGAGCGCGCGAACACGGCCACCGTGTCGATGTGCTCGGCTCCGCGACGACGAAGAGCGTCTTCGACGTCGGGTGCGTCCGAGGCGTTGGTCCAGAACCGCAGCTCGGATTCTCCCCACGAACGCGTGCGTTCGACGGCGCGCTCCACGACGGCGACCGCATCGGCGTCGGAGGCGACCTGCGATCCTCGCACGCCCCCACCGAATCGCTCGGGGTACCGCACCAGCTGGAGATCGGCCTTCTCATGCTCGCTGTCGCGAGGGAACCACACCCACGCGGCCGAAGCACGGAGGATCTCGTCCGTCGTGTGCATCGTCTTCCTCTCCGTCACGCGGCGCCCGGTTCAGCCTGCGGCGCCGACCAGTCGGGCGAAGGCGCTGAGACGCGCCACGCCCTCAGGCGTGCGAGGCAGATCGTCGAGGAGCGCCGGCGAGTGGATCAGGTACGCCGCGACCTGCGCTCTCGAGATCGCGACGTTCAGCCTGTTCTGCAGCAGCAGGAACTCGGGGCCGCGCGGGGCGTCTCGGCCGCTGGATGCTGCGAGCGAGGTGATCGAGACCACCGCCTCCTTGCCCTGGAAGTTGTCGACGGTGCCGACGGGCACATCCGGAAACCCTGCTGCCGCGAGTGCGTCGAGAACCAACTGACGCTGCGCGTTGTAGGGCGCGACGACGATGATGTCGCTCTGCGCGAGCGGCCGTGTCGTGGCATCCGCGTCGTTGTCGGTGAAGGGTCGGCCGACGAGGTCTCGCACCAGCGAGACGACCTCCGCCGCCTCCTCGGGAGACTGCGTGGCGTTGCCGCGATGACGCAGCGGGGCGACATGCAATCCCGGGTCGATTCCCTCGAGCGATCTCAGCTCGGTTCCCGGCGCTGACGCCAGCTGGCCGGCGTAGGCGAGTGCCGAGACGGGTGCCGCGACGAACGGGTGCATGCGCCACGACCGTGCGAGGAAGTAGCCGTGATCGGGCTTGACGACCGCGTCGCCGTCCATGACCCACCCCAGGGCCGAGGTGTCGACTGGTTCGGGGTGCGCACCCTGACTCACCTGCGGAAGCTGCTGCGGGTCGCCGAGCAGCAGCAGGCGCTTGGCTCCGGCCGCGACGGCGATGGTCGAGGCGAGGGAGAACTGCCCGGCCTCGTCGATCACGAGCAGGTCGAGGCCGGCTCGGTCGACGCGCGACGTGTTGCTGAAGTCCCAGGCGGTTCCTCCGACGACCGCGCCGTGATCGGTGTGCTCGCCGAGGAAGGACGCCATGCCGTTCTTGGGTATCACCGTGTACGACGGGTCGATCGAGGGGTCCTTCGGCGCTTTCGCCACCTGCGCCGCGGGCACGCCGTCTGCGACCACCCGCTCGAGCAGGTTCTCGATGATCGCGTGCGATTGCGCCACCACACCGACGGTGAAGCCGTGGTCGTTGACGAGGCGTGCGATCACCTGGGAGCCCGTGTAAGTCTTGCCCGTGCCCGGAGGGCCCTGCACCGCGAGATAGCTGCGATCGAGGTCGAGGATGCCGCGCACGATCGCGTCGATCGTGTCGTCGTCGTTCGCCGGAAGCGCGTCTCCCGATATCGTGCGCGGCGGGATGCGGCGCAGGATGTCGGTCGCGGCGTCATGCGGGAAGCCCGGTGCGGCGGCGTGCACGGTGTCGGCCCACTCGTCGATCGCGCCCTGCAGCGAGACGACGCGCGGAGGTGCGGCGGGTGTCAGGGCGAGCGGCAGCTCGTCCCAGGTCTGCCCCTGAATCGCCGTCTCGGTGATCAGATAGCCGTCGTCGAGCACCTCGGCGACCGTCACGGTGTGCGGCACGTGCACGGCACGCGAGGGAAACTCGGTGTCGAACGGGGCGGGCACCGCATAGAGCGCGAACGGCTGAGAGCCGGCACCGAGCGTGGTGCCCGGCGACACCTCACCGCGCACCTCGATGTCGCGTGACATCACACGACGCCCCTCCGCGACGCTCCAGTCGCGCCGAACGGTCGACGTGGTGCTGTCGATCCGCACCACGTCGCGCGTGGCGTCCCACATCGTCACGGGCTCACGCAGCCGCTGGAAGTGCGACACCCAGAAGCTCTTCGCCTCGCGGGGGAAGTAGTCGATCGCAGCGGCCGCGATGCGATGCACCTGCCCGTCTCCGCCTGCATCGACGGCACGTTCGGCATCGCTGAGCAGCGCGACCGACCGCGGCGAGGGCTCGTAGATCACCTCGTCGGCCTGATCGGGCGGTGCGGGGTTCACCCCCTCCTTCTTCGCGATCTCGATCAGCCAGTTGCGCAAGCGCCGCGTCGACACGCAGTCATACCGGTTGTAGTCGGCGAGATCGGCGAACACCGCATCAGCCTCGGTCTGCTCCCCCGCTGCGGCCAGTTCCTTCGCGGCGACGTACTGGACGATCGAGTCATCGCCCTTCTGCACATCGCTCGTGCGCACATCGTCGCCCATGTACAGCGGCTCGAGCTTCTTGATCGAGTACGACCTCGACCCCACCCGCACGGTGCGCAGCACCAGCGGATACAGGTCGACGAACACGCCCTCGCGCAGCAGCCGGTCGATCTCCCCCTCGCGCACTCCGTGCCGAGCCGCCATCGCGACCAGGTGCGAGGTCTCGTAGGGCGCGTAGTGGTAGATGTGCATCCCGGGATGAGCGGCGCGCCGCACCGCGACGAAGTCGAGGAACCGCTCGAACGCCTCACGCTCGGCGGCGAAGTCGTGCGCCCAGAGCGCGGTGTACTGGTCGGCGTTGTCGACCCATCCGAACAGGTAGTCGATCCCCCAATGCGCGGCGCCGTCCGGCGCGGGCTCGGTGTAGAGCGGGTCGCCCTCGAAGTCGAAGAAGATGTCGCCGTGACTCGGAACCGGCAGCGTATGGATCGCCGCCGCGTAGTGCACGTCGTATGTCGTGGCGCCCTCGGCATCCGCCCTCAGCTGCAGCTGCGCCTGCGCGCGCAGCGTCTCGAAGGTGTCGACGTTCATGCCTTCCGGCGCAACCGCTGCGGCGGCCAGCGCGTCGATCGTCTCGATGCCGGCCGCGCGCAGCCGAGCGCGCTGCACGGGCCGCATGCGCGCGACCATGAGCAGATCACGGTGGGCGATCACCTGCTCTTCACAGGTGGCGCAGCGACCGCATGCCACGATCTCGAGGTCGCCGCGGTCGTCGCCCCACGCCAGGGCCGTGTCGGGCGAGGGGTCATCGATCCTGCGGTCGGCGATGAGCGCTCGCAGACGAGCCCTTCTGACCTGGAAGAGCGGAAGCAGGTCGTCGACGGCATGCGTGCTGATCGAACCGTCGCCGAGGATGAGGTCGACCTCGTCGGAGCGAGGGATCGCCAGTCGGTCGAGCTGGTCGACGTATGCCGCGAGCTGCATGAGAGCCGTGACCCGAGCCTTGCGCGCGAGCTTGGAGTCCTGCACCCGCCAGCGCCCGTCGTCGTCTCGCTTCAGGAAGTCGGCGAACCCGACGAACTCGGGTGTCGCGAATGCCGCCTGGAACACGACCACCGCGTCGGACTCCAGTGCGCGCACCGTCTCGTCGACAGCGGCCGCGAGGGCCTCGGCATCGACCGACGACACCTTCTCGATGCGGTGCACCCGATCGTCGCCCAGGTCGTCGATGTACCGCGCGAGGACGTTCTGCTCGTGGACGTCTCCGAGCAGCGCGGCGCGCGCGAGAGTCGCGTCTTCAGGCTCTTCGACGGCCGGCACCCGGCCGAGCTTGGCGTCGATCGCGCGACACCAGGCGAACTCGCATTCGGCGGCGGCCTTGAGGTCGCTGGCGCTCCAGATGACGCGCTGCGCCTGGGTGTCGATCCGCACGATGCTCCCGTTCTCTCGGATGCTTCGACACTAGCCGCGGCATCCGACACGGGCTCACCGTGCGGGCCGTGTCAGCGCCACCAGGTGTCGTCGGGAGTGACCGGAAGGTGACGCTTGTGCTGGGTCGCGAGGTAGCGCGATTCGATGCGCCCCGCGACCTCGGGGTCGACGGATCGCCCCTCGAGGAAGTCGTCGATCTGCTCGTACGTGAGCCCCAGCTCGTCCTCGTCGGCTCGGCCGGGCTGGCCGTCGAGGAGGTCGGCCGTCGGCACCTTGTACGCGAGCCGATCGGGCGCTCCGAGCAGGAGGAGCAGCGAGCGCCCCTGGCGCTTGCTGAGGCCCGACAGCGGAAGGATGTCGGCCGCGCCGTCACCGAACTTCGTGTAGAAGCCCGTGACCGCCTCAGCCGCATGGTCGGTGCCGATGACGATGAGACCGTCGTGCCCGGCGAGCGCGTACTGCGTCACCATGCGCACGCGCGCCTTGATGTTTCCGCGGTTGAAGTCGCTGATGTCGCTCGTGACGGCGAACTCGATGTCCTCCTCGACGCCGTCGACGCCGTTCTGGATGTTCACCTCGACCGAGGCGTCCGGTGCGATGAACTCGAGCGCGGCCTCGGCATCCGCCGCATCCTTCTGCACCCGGTACGGCAGGCGCACCGCGAGGAACTTCGCCTCTCCGCCCTCGGCGCGCACGCGCTCGACCGCGAGCTGCGCCAGGCGACCGGCGAGGGTCGAATCCTGCCCGCCGGAGATCCCGAGCACGAAGCCCTTCGCTCCTGTCGTGCGCAGATAGTCGACGAGGAACCCCACCCGGCGCTCCACCTCGACTTCGGGGTCGATCTCGGACTTCACACCGAGTGCTTCAGAGATCTGCTGCTGCAGGGTCATGTCTTCCTCCGGTCTGGCCGACGTCAGTATCCTCCCCCAGTGTTACATCGAGATGACGTCGACGGCGCGCGGTCGGCTCCGCGGCGGTCGATCCACCTGAGAGGATGGCGGGGTGAAACTTCTCGTCGCAGCCATGGCCTCCGAACTCGCAGCGTTCCCCGAGGAGCTCGAGGGGTTCGACCAGCTCGTGACCGGCGAGGGCAAGATGCAGGCCGTGTTCGCGCTGACGCGTGCGCTCGATGCCAAGGAGTACTCCGAGGTGGTGGTCGTCGGGACCGCCGGCGGCATCGACCCTGAACTCGACGCGACCGCGCATGAGATCGGCAGCGCACTGCAGCACGACGTGTTCGACCTCGACGGTGTCGCAGGTCAGCATGTGTCTCTGCCCGCTCGCGTGTCGACCGGCCGCGAGGGCGTGCTGATCGCGACCGGCGACAGTTTCGTCGGAGATGCCGGGATCACCGCCGTCATCCGACCGTCCGGCGCAGGCCTGGTCGACATGGAGACCTATGCGTACATCTGGGTCGCGCAGCAGTTCGGTGTGCCGATCCGCGCGTTCCGTGCGATCTCCGACCGGGCCGAAGACGGCGCACTGGTCGACTTCCGCGAGGCGATCGCGCGGTGCAGCGTGCAGCTGCGAGAGGTGATCCGCCGGGAGTACGGCGTCTGAGGATGATGGCACGCTGACCGAGGGGCGGCGAGGATGGCGCGGACCTCAGCGTGATTCGATGACGCTCGGCCCCTCCGACGTCGCACGCACTCGGAGCTGCGCCGGTATTTGCTCCTGCATCGCCTCGACGTGACTGATCACGCCCACCGTGCGGCCGCCCTGCCTGAGCTCGTCGAGCGTGCGCATCGCGATGTCGAGTGTGTCGCCGTCGAGGGACCCGAACCCCTCGTCGATGAACAGCGTGTCGAGACGGATGCCGCCCGCACGCGCCGTGACGACCTCGGCGAGACCGAGTGCCAGCGCGAGTGAGCTGAGGAACGTCTCTCCGCCGGAGAGCGACTGCGCAGGGCGCGTCTGTCCGGTGAAGGCGTCGAACACGACGATGCCCAGGCCCGACGCCGCTCCGCGCGCGGCGAGGGCGTCGGAGTGCCGGAGCTGATAGCGCCCGGTCGACATGTCACCGAGGCGACGGTTCGCGGCGTCGACGATCTCTTCGAGTTCGGCAGCGAGGACGAACGTCTCGAGGGTCATCTTGCGAGTGTTCGCCCCGCGGCCCGCGATGGTGTCGGCCAGTCCTCGAAGGATCTCGAAGTCGGCGGAGTCGCCTGCGACGCGCGCGTGCTCGGCGGCGGCAGAATCGATGATCGCGGTGAGCTGGTCGGCCACGCCCGCGGCTCTCCCGGCGTCGTCGACCGCCGTCGTCCACCTCTGACGTGCGGCCCGTGATTCGTGCTCCGCGGGTTCGAGGTCGATCGGCTCCTCGGGAAGCGTGCGGAGCTCGAGATCGAGAAGGATCGCCCGCTCCTTCTCGCGTTGCACCGCGTGCGTGGTGATCCGGTTCTCGAGTGCGGTCATCGCGGCCGCGGATCGCAGGGCCGCCTCTGCATCCGCAGCGTCGTCGAAGACCGATGCCTCGAGCGCGGCGTCCTGTTCGGCCCTCGCCGCCGTCGCGGTCTCGGCTCTGCGCACCGTTTCCGCAGACGTCTCGACCAGTGAGACGGCCGCACCGATCTCGGCGGTCGTCGCGGCCAGCCGGTCTGCCACCGAGGAGAACTCGCCCCGGGCTTCGGCGACCGCCGCGCGCGTCTCGGACACTCGCTGTGCGAGCAGCACCTGTGTCTCGCGGGCCGTGGCGAGAGCCGTGGCATCGGCGTCGTGTTCGGCGTCGAGTCGGTGGATGCGCTCGATCAGCGTGTCGCGCACCTCGTCGAGCCTTCGCATCTGCTCGATCGCGGCGATGCCCTGCGCATGCTCGTCCGTCGCGAGCGAGAGCTCAGCACCCGCGGACTCAGCATCTCTGCCATCTGCCCTCGTCACGGCCGCGGCGAGCTCGGCGCGCAACGTCGAGACGAGCTCCGACGCCTCTCGTTCGCCCCGGGCGAGGCGGTCGCGTTCGGACTCCGCCTCATCGATGTCATCCGCGGAGACGGGATCTGCATGGACGGCCGGCGCCGGATGCTCGCGCGAACCGCAGACCGGACACGCGTCGCCCTCGCGCAAGGCGGTGGCCAGCTCACCGGCGAAACCGTCGAGTCGACGCTGTCGCAGCCGCGCGAGCAGCGACTGCGCGGAGGCCAGCGAGGCGCTCGCGTCGGCGAGCGCCCGTTCCGCCGCGATGCGGTCGACCTCGAGCCGGGCCACCTCGAGCGCAGCCGCATGGCGTGCGGCTGCGGCGTTTCGCGCCGTGGCCAGGTCGTTCGTGCGGTCGGCGACCCGGCGCGCCTCGTCGCGCTCACGAGTGAGCTCGTCGAGCTGCGCGGGAAGCGCCGCACGCTCGGCCGCGCCCGCCTCGACGCGAATCTTCGCCTCCGTCAGCACATCGACGGCTGCGGCGAGCTCCGCGTCGAGCCCTGGGGCCGACCTCTCCAGCTCCGCCGCCCGCTCCCATGCCCCCGTCAGCTTCGTGCGTTCGGCAGCCCAGACGGCAAGGTCACCGACGTCGATTCCGTGCGATTCCCAGGCGGCTCGAGCCCGTGCCTCCGCCTCGACCGCAGCGTCGAGCGCGGCACCCGCCTTGACCGCCGCGTCGATCGGGCCGCGCAGCACGTCGGCCGCTCTGGCGTTCTCCCACTCCATGCGTGCGTCGCGGATCGACGGCTCCTCGGCCTCGAGGCGCGCGAGTGCGAGTCTGGCGCGGTCTCGCTCGACCTGCGCGCGCTGCTCGTCACGCAGCGTCGCAAGCGCCGCATCGGCCTCGACGGAGCGCCTCTCGGCATCGAGGCGCTCAGCCGCCCGCCGCTCGGCGCGATAGTCCGCGCGCGCCTTCGCCTGTCTCAAGCCGTCGAGACGCTCGTCGGTGGTCGCCACCGCACCCGGCTCTTCGGTGCTGACCTCGCCGTCCGGCGAGTCGACGGCGCCAGGACCGAGCTCGGCCTTCGACACGAGCCGCTCGCCCTCGTCGAGCCTCGCCGAGACGGTCGCCAGTCGTGCGCCCAGCGCGTGTTCCGTGGCCTTGCGTCGCTCATCGAATCGGGCTTGCACGTCTTCGAAGCGCTCCGTACCGAAAAGACGCCGCAGCAGCGCCTGCCGATCTTTGCTTCCTGCGAGCAGGAACTCCGAGAAGCGGTTCTGAGCGAGCAGGATCACCTGGAGGAACTGCTCACGACTCAGCTGCAGGATCTCATCGAGCTCGTAGGCGGCTTCGCGCTCTTTCGCGGCCATCCCCACCCATTCCCCGCCGACGAGCGTGTCGAGCTGCACGGCGGCGGGCTGCACCGTCAGGCCTCCGCCGCGCTTCTTGGGCCGCTCGTACTCGGGCGACCGAGTGACACGGTAGCGTCCTGCCGAGGTGCTGAACTCGACCACGACCTCCGTCACATCGTCGGGTTCGCAGTGATCGCTGCGGAGCCGCTTCTCGCCCCCCTCGTATCGCGGCACCCCGCCGTAGAGTCCGAAGCACACGGCATCGAGGATGCTCGATTTTCCGGCGCCGGTGCGCCCGGCGATCAGGAAGATGCCGTCGTCGGCGAATGCGTCGAAATCCACGACCTGACGGTCACGGAAGGGGCCGAATCCCTCGACCTGGAGTCGGTGCAGCTGCATCAGCGCACCGTCTTCGCTGTCAGAGCGTGGCCATGGCGAATCATCACCGGACTAGATCAGCGCTTCTGCGCGCACGCGGTCGTCGAGCACCTCGCGGATCAGCTCGCCCTCGCGCGCACTCGGACCGTGCCCTGATCGGACATGCTCGAGGAAGGCTTCAATGCGCTCGGGGTCGGTGACCGCACCGCGGAGTCGCTCGACGTAGGAGCGTTCGATCCGCTCCGCCGTCTCGGACGGCTGGTGCTGCACCATCGCGCAGTGCGGATACCGGTCGCGGAGTCGACGCATCGGTTCGGTCTGAGCGAGCGCGTCGGTGTACACCGCGCACACCCAGTCGCCTGCGTGCGCCGCCACGTTCTCGTCGGACAGGATCTCGTCGAGCATGCCGGTGAGCGTGACCAGCCGACGAGGGACGGGCAGGTCGAGCCAGTCGATCGAGGCGAGCCCGGCCGCGTCGAGCTCGACGAGCCATGATCCGCGCGGCTTGCTCTTCTCGCCGAAGCTGTAGTGCAGGGGTGCCCCCGAATAGCGCACGCGGTCGCTGATCTGCTGGCGCCCGTGGATGTGACCGAGGGCGACGTAGTCCGGCCCGTCGAAGACCGACAGCGGAACGACGTCGAGCCCGCCCTGGCGGACCTCGCGCTCCAGGCCCAGAGTCGCGTCGACCCCCGCCGCGAAGCAGTGCGCGATCGCGACGGATCGACCGGGGTGCTCCCCCATACCGGCACGGACGAGATCCATCGCATGCGCGAGCGTCTGCGCCTGGGTGCGCAGCTCGACCCCGCTCCAGTGCTGACGCACGATCGCGGGCTCGAGGTACGGGATGCCGTAGAAGTGCACCGGCCCGTCGGCATCCGCCAGCGTCACCGGTGTGCCGATCGCGAGTGGGTCGGTGAGGACATGGATGCCGTCGCGCAGCAGACGCGCCTGGAATCCGAGGCGAGCGGCGGAGTCATGGTTGCCGCTCGTGACGATCACCCGCGCGCCCGTCTCGTGCAGCGCGACCAGGGCGTCGCCGAGCAGCGTGTACGCAGCGCCCGCCGGCGTCGCGGAGTCGAAGACGTCACCCGCGACGATCACGACGTCGACCGCGTTCTCCCGCACCTGCTCGGTGAGCGCCCCGAGCACCTCGGCCAGCGCGTCCATGGTCGAGTTGCCATGGAAGGTGCGGCCGATGTGCCAGTCGGAGGTGTGCAGGATGCGCATACTCACACGGTACGAAGCCCCACCGACATTCGGTCCGAGGCGTGCCGCGGCATCCGTTCCTGACGCCGGATCCGACCGGATCGCGAGCGGAACGGACGCCGCGAGCGCCTCAGTGCGCGCCGACCGCCATTCCCGGCTGCGCCGGCATCAGTTCGTCCTTCGTGCCGCGCACCATGACGGCGGCGATCACGGCGGCCACGACCATGAGGATCGACGCGACGATGAAGATCCAGCCGTACGCCTCGGTGAGCTGCCACGGCGTGAGGTCCGCCTGCGCGTGCCCGCCCACCGAAGCCGCGTACACCGCGGTGAACACCGACAGGCCGATCGATCCGCCGATCTGCATCGCGGAGTTGGCGACGGCCGATGCGACGCCCGCATCGTGCGGTGCCACTCCCGTCAGGGCGAGGTTCTGCAGCGGGATGAACACGAAGCCCATGCCCACTCCGAGGAGCACGAGCGCCGGGGCGATCTGCACGATGTACGCCCCGTCCGGGGTGATTCCCGAAAGCAGGAACAGACCGGCCGCGGCGATCAGCGGCCCCACGATCAGCATCGGACGCGGGCCGATCACGGTGAGGAGCTTCGTCGCGACGGGGGCGATGATCATCGTGGCGATCGGCAGCGGAAGAGTCGCTGCGCCCGCCGGGAGTGCGCCCATGCCGAGCACGAACTGGAGGTGGAACGTCAGGTAGAGCGTCGCACCGATCATGATCGCTCCGGCGACTCCCTGGATCAGGAACGCACCGCCGCGCACGCGGTCCGCGACCACTCGCAGCGGCAGCAGCGGCTGCGAGACCCGACTCTCGACCCACACGAACACGCCGAGCAGCACCACGCCGAGCGCGAGGAACGTGATCGTCAGAGGGTCTCCCCAGCCGTTCTCCGCGAGGCTAAATCCGTACACGAGAGCTCCGAGTCCGAGGGTCACGGTGATCGCACCCCAGACGTCGTAGCGGTTGTCGCCCTCGGCGCGACTCTCGGTGAGGAAGAGCGCACCGCCGACGAGACCGACGGCGACGAAGAAGAGGTTGACCAGCAGGCACCAGCGCCAGTCGGTGAACTCGGTGAGGAATCCGCCCAGCAGCAGTCCGATCGCGGCGCCCGTTCCCGCGACCGTTCCGAAGACCGCGAACGCGGTGTTGCGCTCGCGTCCGGACGGGAAGGTGACGGTCAACAGAGCGAGCGCCGCCGGGGCGAGGAGCGCGGCGAACACGCCCTGCAGACCGCGCGCGAGGATGAGCTCCCATCCCTGCTGCGCGAGACCGCCGAAGAGGGATGCCGCGCCGAACCCGACCATGCCGATCATGAACGTGCGCTTGCGCCCGAGGTAGTCGGCGATGCGACCGCCGAGCAGCAGCAACGCTCCGAACGCGAGGGCGTAGGCGGTGACGACCCACTGCCGTTGGCCGTCGCTGAGGCCGAGATCGGCCTGGGCCCGCGGGAGGGCGATGCTGACGATGGTGCCGTCGAGGACGACGATCAGCTGCGTGAGAGAGATGACGGCGAGCGCCCACCACTTGGTCTGGGGGCGGGCGCGCAACGACGATGACATGGAAGAACCTCCGGTGTCGGGAACGATGCCGGAGGTTTCGAGCCTCGGACCAGCGCGCTGAGAGCGCCTGACCACCTCAGCCGACGGGGCTGAGCAGAAGATCCATGTTACCCGAGGTGAGGCTGTGTGAGTACGAGCGGAAGGTCCCCTGACCCACCCTCGTCACGATGATCGGCACGTGGTGATGCGAGATGCGCGATGCGCGATCACATGTGCGGGGTGCGGGGCTACGCGATGCGAATCTGGGCTGCCCTCCGCCCGACATGTGCCGGAATTGCCCCTCCGGCTGGGGTTGTGCCCGCCTCGTCGTGACTACCGACTTCCGCTCTTCACTCCTTCAGGTCGTGCAGCCAGTTCGCCTGCTGGATCCGATTGTCGAGTTCGCGCAGCTCCTGCGCAACCGCATCCGCGCGCGAGCGCAGGTCGGCCACGGGGAGCGCGGAGATCTGCCGCAGCTCCGACCGCATCTGCCGGAGGAACTGGTCGTTCGCGCCGGATGCCGCAGCGGCGGCGTCCGCGAGCAGCGAATGCTGCAGACGGAGCACATCACGCGCGGCGAGCGCATCCGTCATCGTCCCGTCCGCGCCGAGGTCGAGCCGCGAGTTCGTTGCGTTGATCCGTCTGATCAGGTCGCGGAGCTGCTCCAGGGCGGCGTCAGCTTCGACGAGCAGAGCCGACGCATCCTCCGCCGGTTCCTCGCCTTCCTGATAGCGGGCGTTCGCGGTGATGCGCGCGCGCAGCTGCTCGATGCGGCGCTGCAGATCGGCGCGGGCAGTGAGGGCCTCTGCGAGTTTCATGCCTTCATCCTGGCAGGACGCCGCGCCGTAACACAGCGTCACACGATCAAGATCAGCGCGAACGCAGAAGCGTCGCGTGTTCAGGGTGTGCAGAGAACCAGTCCGAGACGTACCAGCAGACGGCGTCGACCTTGCGATCGCCTCGCGCCTCGATGTCGGCGACAGCACCCTCGACGACCGTGCCCGCGTAGCCGTGACCGCGGAAAGTCGGGATTGTGAACGCTCTCGTGAGCGCGATCGTGCGTCCGTCGTCACGGTAGTCGAGCACGCTGACGAGCTGGCCGTCTCGCGTCAGCGTGTACCGCGATGCGTCCTTCTCGTCGGTCAGGATGAAGCCGGAGGCGAGGGTCGAGGTGGTCACCCGAACCACGTTACGCCCGCACCTGGCACCGACGGCCGTTTTGACACGCGCGGACTTCTTCCGACATAATCCCCCCATGACTACCAACGCAAGCCCTTTGTCCGCCCAGGAGGCGAACAGGACTGCCGGGATGATGATGCCCGGTCGCGTTGGCATGTGTTGCCGAATGTGTCGCTGAACGAACAGCCACTCCGTCTGACCTGACTTCTCGCGATCTGCGAGGTACAGGTCTTCGAGCATCCACCCTTTGCTCGCTCTTCCGGCTCGCCCGGTCATTCATGCAACGCATCAGAGCCTCTCTCCGGCTCACGTCCTGAGGACTTCATCATCATGTCGAACATCGCACTTCTCGAGCGTCCCGCCGCCACCTCCGCCGTCCGCACCGTGTCTTCGGAGCCCGCGGCCGCGCAGCTCGATGCTGATCTTCCCGCCGTGCGCTCGCCCCGCGGCTTCGCCCTCTACGTCGGACTCGACGAGATCAAGGCGGCCGAGGCCGGCGTCAGCCTTCCGCTTCTCGTCGACGCTCTGCGTCGCACCCTCGCCGAACTGGCACCCGGTGCCGAGACCCACGCCACCGTCGCCCTCGCACCGCACGGGTCCGGAGGCCGTGACCTCGACGTCGTCCGCCTCGCACTGCACGAGCCCGGCGCGATCGCCCGCACCAAGGCCGCGGCCGAGGAGGAGACCACCGACGAAGAAGGCGGCGTCGTCGTCGACATCTCGCGCAAGCGCGTCCTGATCGACGGAGAGTCCGCGGCGTTCACCTACAAGGAGTTCGAGCTGCTGCAGTACCTCGTGCTCCGCGAGGGACGCACGATCGAGCGCAGCGAGCTCGTCTCGGCGCTGTGGCAGGCGCAGGACGACGAGACCCCGGGTGAGCGCACCATCGACGTGCACGTGCGGCGCCTTCGCGCCAAGCTCGGCCGCTACGAGGACATCGTGCGCACCGTGCGTGGCATCGGCTACCGCTTCGACCGTCACGCCGACGTCGTCATCCGCTACGGCCACGGCACGCCTTCGCCCGACCGCTTCTGATCCGAGTGTCAGCCCCGCCACGTATGGTGGGCGCATGACCCTGACCGCGGATGCTGGAGCTGCGGACGCAGCACCGCAGAGCCCACCGCGGACGACCGTCTACCGCCCGGTCGCGCCGGTCGATCTGCGCGCCACGGTGGGGATGCTTCGCCGTGGTCCCGGCGACCCGACCATGGTGTACGACGGCCCCGTCATCTGGCGCGCGTTGCGCACACCCCTGGGTCCGACGACGCTCGCGCTCCGCGCGCACGGCGACGAGATCAGGGCGACCGCGTGGGGAGCAGGAGCCGAGCATGCTCTCGACAGCGTGCCCGCCCTCTGCGGTGCCGACGACGACCCCTCAGGTTTCGACCCGTCGCCTCATCCGTTCATCGCCGAGGTGGCCCGCCGCACGCGCGGATTGCGTCTCGCCCGCACCGGTGTCGTGTTCGACGCTCTCGCGTGCGCGATCATCGAGCAGAAGGTCACGGGTCTCGAGGCCTTCCGCGCCTGGCGACAGCTCGTCACGAAGTTCGGCGAACGTGCGCCGGGGCCGTCGCCGAGACCGATGTACACCGCGCCGACGGCCGCGGAGTGGCGCCGCATCCCCTCGTGGGACTGGCATCGCGTCGCGGTGCAGCCGCCGCAGTCGAAGACGATCGTGCGAGTGGCCGAACGCGCCGACAGCATTTCCCGTGCCCTGTTGGCCGCCGCAACCGGCGACGACCGAGACCGCGTGCTGACGAGCTTCCCCGGCGTGGGGCTGTGGACCTCGGCCGAGACCCGCATCCGAGCCCTCGGCGACCCCGATGCGGTGAGCGTCGGCGACTACCACCTCGCCCACGAGGTCGGCTACGCACTCACGGGTCATCGCACCGACGACGACGGGATGCTCGAGCTCCTCGAGCCGTGGGCCGGGCACCGGCAGCGGGTCATCCGGCTGATCTTCGCGAGCGGAGTCAGCGAGCCGCGCCGCGGACCGCGCCTCTCCCCCGAAGACCACCGCGGTCGCTGACCCGCGCGCCGGAACAGGATCGCCTCTAGGCTGAGGCCATGTCCCGCCGCACCCTCCGCTTCCTCGTCACCGCCGGGCTCCTCATCCTCGGCATCGTGATCGGCCTGATCTTCCAGAACGTGTGGCTCGGCATCCTGCTGGCCGCGATCGTCTGGCTCGGCTGGTTCATCGGCTACGAATCCCGCCGCGGCCGCAACGCGGGTGTCAACGACGAGGACCACGGCATCGAGCTCTGAGCGCCTGCGAGATTGATCGCATGGCGCTTCTCGATCACCTGGGCATCACCGTCGGCGACCTCGAGCGCGGGCGCGCACAGTTCCACCCCGTGCTCACCGCTCTCGGGTACGAATTCGGGTCCGAAGCCGAGGGCGGGATCTCGTGGCACCACGGCGAGGAGACGGAGATCATCGTCTTCGCCCCGCGCGAAGAGCGTGGCGGTCCGCACGTGCACGGTCGCGTCGGATGGCAGCACCTCGCGTTCGCGGTCGAGTCCCGCGACGAGGTCGACCGCCTGCACGCCGTCGCGGTCGCCGCGGGGTGGACCGTGGTGCGCGAGCCCAAGATCTACGAGCGGTTCAGCGAGACTTATTACGCCTCGTTCGTCGAGGACGACAGCGGCATCCGCGTCGAGTTCATGCACAACCCGCCGCGCGTCTCCGCTTGACTCCCGGGCGTGTCGCGCCCTAGTGTGGCAAAGCTGTGCCGATCGCGCACAGCATTCACGCCGAGGAGACGACGGATGACCGCCCTGCGGAACTTCCCCTTCACCGCGGTCTTGCCGCTTCAGTCGAAGCGCAATGACCGCTACGAGTCGTACCCTCCGGCGCGCGCCGTGTGACAGCATCCGCTGTCCTCATGCCCCGCACCGTCAGGTTCGGGGCATTTCTGTTTCTCACGAGATCCCCGACCTGTGGCTGAACATCACATAAGGAAAGGAATCATGGAGAGGCTCTCCACACGGCTGCTCTCGTGGGCGTCGCTGATCGACGAGAAGACGCTCGATCAGGCGATCACCACCGCGCGCATGCCGTTCATCCACCCGCACCTGGCGCTCATGCCCGATGCGCATCTCGGCAAGGGGGCGACGGTCGGCTCGGTCATCCCGACGCTCGGCGCGATCATCCCCGCCGCCGTCGGCGTCGACATCGGCTGCGGCATGATCGCCGTCCGCACCCAGTTCACGAAGGACGACCTCGCCGGTCGCGATCTCGCCGAGCTGCGCGAGCAGATCGAGCGCGCGATCCCGCTGTCGGCCGGACGTTACAACAACAAGGTGGTCGCGACCGCCGAGCCCCGCATCGCGGAGCTCGAGGCGCTCGCCGAGACGAACGGTTTCGACCCGGAGTCGTACGCGAAGAACTGGCGACTGCAGCTCGGGACCCTCGGCTCGGGAAACCACTTCATCGAGGTCTCGGTGGATGAGCTCGACCGGGTGTGGCTGTTCCTGCACTCCGGATCGCGGGGCGTCGGCAACAAGATCGCCGGCCACCACATCACCGTCGCGCAGAGAGCGGCGAAGCAGTGGTGGATCGAGCTGCCCGACCCCGACCTGGCGTACCTCGTCGAGGGGACTCCCGAGTTCACGCGGTATATCCGCGAGCTGCGGTGGGCACAGCGCTTCGCTCTGCTCAACCGCGAGGAGATGATGGATCGGGTCGCTCGGCAGCTGTCGGAGTTCCTCGGAACGCCGGTGGACGAGCAGGAGCGCATCAACTGCCACCACAACTTCACCGAGTCCGAGAGGCACTTCGGCAAGCAGGTGTGGGTGTCGCGGAAGGGTGCGATCCAGGCGGATGCCGGTCGTCCCGGGCTCATCCCCGGCTCGATGGGAACCGCGTCGTACGTGGTCGAGGGGCTCGGCGACCCCCAGTCGCTGAACTCGTCACCGCACGGCGCGGGTCGTGAATACTCACGGTCTGCGGCACGGCGCACCTTCTCGCACGAGCAGCTGCGCGAGGCGATGACGGGGATCGAGTTCCGCGACACGGACGCGTTCATCGACGAGATCCCCCAGGCGTACAAGCCGATCGATCAGGTGATGGCGGATGCCGCGAGCCTGGTCGAGATCAGGCACACGCTGCGTCAGCTCGTCAACGTCAAGGGCGATTGAGTGGAGGGAGGAGCCGGCGGACCATGTCCGTCGGCTCCTCCTGCACATCCGTCCCGTCGCGAGAGTTCTCCCCGCACGACGGGATGGCGGCATACAGCCGACCGATTCGGGTTTCCTCCCTGGAAGGATGCGAGGATGACACGGTGCACCTCATGAACGACGCTCAGATCTGGACGATGATCGGCTCTTTCATTGCGCTCATGCTCAGCATGATGACCGTCGTCTCGACCCTGTTCATCCGCGTCGTCCGCACCGAGATCGGCGGCCTCCGCAACGAGATGAACGCCCAGATCGGCGGTCTCCGAGGAGAGATGAACGCTCGCTTCGACACCGTGAACACGCGCATCGACGGACTCGACCGCGACATGCAGGCCGTCGTCAAGCGCACCTTCGGCCTCGACCGCGACTGACGTCAGACCACCGGGGCGGTCACCGCCTCGGCATCCGTCCGGTCGGTGAACGCCTCCTTCGGCACGAAGACGAGAATGGCGGCCGCGACGAGTGCGGTGACGCCGCAGACCACCCAGACGGTGATGTACCCCGCGAACGATCCGGCGGTGCCCTCGACTGCGCCGCTCGCGCCGTTCAGGAGCGCGATCCCGAAGACGCACGAGGCGATCGCCCCACCGACCGTCTTCACGGAGTTCGTGAGTCCGGTCGCGACGCCCGTCTGCGTGGCGGGAGCCGCCGAGGCCGCGGCGGCCGGAAGAGCCGCCACGAGTGCCCCGGATCCGAGTCCGACGACGACCATGTTCGTCACGACCTGCAGGTACGAGTCGTGGAAAGGAAGGAACAGCAGGAACCCGATGCCCACCAGCAGGGATGCGCCCATCAGCGTGATCCGCGGAGTGAGGAGGCGGGCGAACACCGGGAAGAGCAGCGCACCCGCGATCATCGCGATCAGATACAGGCCGATGATCAGCGAGGTCGCGAAGCCTGTCGTTCCGAGTCCATAGCCGTACACGCCCGGGTTGGTGCGAGCGAAGGTCGACAGCGGCGCCTGCGCGCCCAGGACGCTCACGCCGAACAGTCCGGCGGTCAGGAACACGGGGCCGAGCGCCGGCGAACGGAACATGCGCACGTCGATGAGCGGATCGTCGCAGCGGAGCTCCCAGAGCACGAACGGGATGACGAGCAGAAGACCGAGGACGACGACGGCCCACGACCACGGGTTGACCAGCCCGCCCTCGAGGCGCAGCAGGCTGAGTCCACCGGTGAAGCAGATGAGCGCCATCGAGATGAGGACGACACCGACCGTGTCGAAGACACCGCCGGTCGGATCGGGCGACTCCTTGACCCCGAACAGGATCACGAAGAAGCACACGACGATGAGCACGGCGGGGATCAGGAGCACGACCGTGAGGGGCAGCACATCGATGAGCGCGCCACCCACCAGAGCGCCGATGATCGCTCCGCCCTCGAGCGCCGCCACCAGGAGCCCCGCGGCCTTCGCCGTGATCGACGAGCGCCCTTCCATGCGACGCGAGCGCGACCAGATCAGGGCGATCTCGAGTGGCAGCCACACGACGTAGAAGCCCATCAGCGTCCAGCCGATGAGGAACACGGGGAACGAGTCGGTGAAGGGCAGGACGAGCGCCGCCGCAGCGGTCAACGCGGTCGAGATCAACAGCATCCGCTTGTGGCCGACCATGTCGCCGAGCTTCGCGAACGCGGGCACGACGAGAGCCGACAGCATGAGCTGCGTGCCCTCGAGCCAGTTGACGTCGGCATCGTGGATGCCGAGGTGCCGCGCGATGTCGGTGAGCATGGGCGTGTAGTAGCCCTGCAGGACACCGCTGGTGAATTCGACGAAGGCCAGGAACCCGACGACTGTCGCCAGGGTGCCCAGAGTCCGACTGCGCGTCATCGCGGCTCCTCGAGAAAAAGGCTGATCCGAGCGTTCAGGCGCCCGGACAAGGGTGAGATCACCCTAGCCGCTCGAGGAGAGCGCGATGGAACCGCTCCCCCCGCTCGAGAGCGGCGATCTCGACGTTCTCATCGACGCCGTGGATCGACGCCCGTTGCGCGTTCGACATGTCGAGCGGCGCGAAGCGATAGACGGCGGGCGCGAACCGGTGGAAGTGACGCGAATCCGTCGCCGCCATCATCACGTACGGCACTGCGGGGACGCCGGGGTGCGAGACCGCGAGCGCGTCCGCGAGCAGAGCGAACTGGACGTTGTCGGTCGAGGACTCGGGAGACGGCTCGCTCGCCTCCTCGACGATCACGCTCACGAGCGGATCCCGGATGCGTCGGCGCACCCGGAGCACTGTCTGCTGCGTCGTCTCGCCCAGCGCGATCCGCAGGTTCACGGTCGCCGTCGCCTGCGAGGGCAGGACGTTCGCCGCCGTTCCTCCCGACTGCATCGTGGGCGCGACGGTCGTGCGCACCAGCGCGGCCGGCTCGCCGCCGAGCGCCGCGAAGACCTGCCCGGTGAGGAACGGCGCGGATCCGAGCAGACGGAGAAGGTGCCGAGCGGGCCCGGGGGTCTGAGCGCCGAGCTGGGACAGCATCCGTCCGATGGCTTTGGAGGCCCGAGGACGGAACGTGGTGGGACCGAGCCGGTCGACCGCGCGTGCCACTCGGCGCACCGCAGTCAGCGCCGGGGGCGCCGATGCGTGACCGCCCTCGCCGCGCGCCGAGAGCGTGAGCGTCATGACGCCCTTCTCCCCCACGCCGATCATGGCGGCGCGTCCGGGGACGAAAGGCAGCGGAGCATCGACGACCGCACCGCCCTCATCGACGACCAGCCACGGGACGATGCCGCGGTCACGGAGCACCCGCGCGATCTCCTCCGCCGCTCGCCCGTAGGTCTCCTCGTTCCCGCCGAAGGACAGATAGACGTCGCGAGCCGGGACGAAGCCGTCGGCGAGCAGGTTCTCGACCGCCTCGAGCACGACGATCAGCGGCCCCTTGTCGTCGAGCGCCCCGCGCCCGTACACGACGCCGCCTGAGACGACCCCGGCGAACGGCGGATGCGTCCACGCGTCGCTCTCGTCGACCGGCACCACGTCATAGTGAGCCATCAGCACGACGGGCCCGTCGGACGCGGGACCGCTGCCCGCCCAGTGGAACAGGAGCCCGAAGTCGGTGTGCCGCTCGAGCGTCAGCTTCTCGTGCACGAGCGGGTAGAGGTCGGCGATCAGCGTGACGAAGTCCTCGAACGGCCCGGGTCCGCGCTCCTCGAGCTCGGCCGAGACCGTCGGCAACTGGATCATCTGCGAGAGGCGCTCGGCGATTCCGGGGCGAGGTTCGGTCACGTCGGCCATCGTAGCGCCGGCCCTCCGACGCATCCGCGGGGGCACTCCGGTCGCAGTTCGTGCCGTGCGCCGCCGAGTCGCGCGGCACGAACTGCGACCCGAACGATGCGGCCGAGTCATGAGGGGTGCGTGAGCCGCGAGACAATGGAGGGATGAGTCTGTTCGCCCTCGCCCCCAAGCGCGGTCCGCGCTGGCACCTGGCGACGCAGGCCGCGCTCGGAATCGCCGTCCCGATCGCGGTCATGACCCTTCTGGGCGAACCGTCGCTCGGCTACATCGCGGCATCCGGCGCCTTCACCGTCCTGTTCGCCGGCACAGCGCCCGTCCTCGACCGGGCGAGGATCCTGCCGTTCGTCGCGGCGGGCCTGATCGTCAGCGCCGCCCTCGGCGTCGCAGCCTCTGCGAACGCCTGGCTCGTGAGCATCGGGGTCGTCGTGGTCGCGATCGCCAGTGCGGCGCTCGCATTCGGGTTCCGCCTCGGCCCGCCCGGTCCTCTGTTCTTCGTGCTGGTCTTCGGCCTCTCCGCCCACGTCATCGCCAGTTCGCCGATCGCACCGCTCGTCTACATCGCAGCGCTCGCGGCAGGCTGTCTGTTCTCGTATCTGGTCGCGATGGCGCCACTGCTGCGTCCTCGTACACGCGCGATGAGCGCCCGACCGCTCCGTGAGCTGCTGCCCGGCCCCGCCTTCACCGCCGATTCGCGCATGCTGCTCCTGCGGGTCGCCATCGTCGCGGTCATCGGAGTGCTGCTCGGCCTGGTGATCGACCCGACGCGGACATACTGGATCGTCGGCTCCGCCGTCGCCGTGATCGGCGTCGCCGCCGCGCGTCGCGCCGCCGTGCAGCGCGGACTGCACCGCATGCTCGGCACCGTCGTCGGCGCCGGTGTGTATGCCCTCCTGGCGCTGCTGCATCCGTCCGGGCTGTGGCTGGCGCTGCTGCTGGGCGCACTGCAGTTCACGATCGAGCTCGTCGTCGTTCGTCACTACGCCTTGGCGCTCGTCTTCATCACCCCGCTGGTGCTGCTGCTCACGGGCGCCGCGACCGGGGACATCGGATCGATGGACGTCGCGTTCGAGCGCATCGTGGACACCATCGTCGGGGCGGCTCTCGGTGCCGCATCGGGCCTGCTCCACCCGCGCGCCGACACGAAGACCGACTGACTCTCGACGCCGGCCGAGGCGCGGGCCATACTCACACCATGAGCCGCGCACCCGAGATCGACGACTACCACGGCAGACTCGCACCCGAGGACAGGGAGATCTGCGATGTACTCGCCGCCGAGATCGAGCAGGGACTCCCCGAGGCCTCGGGCAAGGTGTGGCACGCGCATCCGGTGTGGTTCCTCGACGGCAACCCTATCGTCGGCTACCACCGACTGAAGGATGCCGTCCGCCTGATGTTCTGGAGCGGACAGTCATTCGCCGGCGACGGCTTGACCGCGTCAGGGACGTTCCAGGCTGCGGAGGCGAGGTACCTCGACGCCACCGAGGTCGACACCGCTGCGCTCGCCGGCTGGCTCGCCGAATCGCGCCTGATCCAGTGGGACTACGAGCACATCCGCACGAACCGCGGGCTCGTCAAGCGCACCGAGTTCTGAGCATCTCGGGGAACATCCGGGTCACTCCGCCGGTTGCATCAGGAAGACCGAGAGGGGCCCAATGGAACTGACGCTCGTCACCTCCGCATTCTGCGGAGCCTGCTCACGCACCCGCGCGGTGCTCACCGACGCCGCACGATTCCTCCCGGATGCCACCATCACCGAGATCGACGTCGCGCGCGAGCCCGACGCCGCCGAGGCGCTCGACATCCGCTTCACCCCGACCGTCATCATCCGCGACGTCTCGGGCACCGAGGTCTTCCGCGCCGAGGGTGTTCCGACCGTGCCCCAGGTGCTCACGGCGGCGGTGAAAGCGCTCCCCGTCTGAGCCGCAGCGCACGCTCTTGCGGATGTCCGACCCCCGGCGAAGAATGAGCGTGCAGCGGGGTCGACGGCGACTCCGCATCACATCACTGGGGGCAGTCATGGCGAATCTCAACCCGTATCTCTCGTTCCGCACCGAGGCGCGGCAGGCGATGGAGTTCTATCAGGGCGTGCTCGGCGGTGAGCTCGTCATCAACGTGTTCGGCGAGTTCCCCGACATGGTCCAGAACCCCGATCAGAAGGATCTCGTGATGCACGCACAGCTCACCACGCCCGACGGGCTTGTACTCATGGCGTCGGACACCCCCGACGGCATCCCGTTCGAACCGCCCCAGGGATTCTCGGTGTCGCTCAGCGGCAACACGCAGGAGCGCACCCAGGAGGTCTGGGACGCCCTGGCCGACGGCGCGGCGATCACGATGCCGCTCGACACCCCGCCGTGGGGCGGCACCTTCGGAATGCTCGTCGACCGGTTCGGCGTGCCGTGGATGCTGCACGGCGACCCGGCCTGACCTGCTGCCGACCCGGCCCGATCCAGTGAACGCGAGACCCCTCCTGCCGTGATCGGCAGGAGGGGTCTCGATGGTCGCTGTTGCGGTGTCGACTCAGCGCAGCGCCTTGGCCTCGATGAAAGCACGGAGTTCGTGCTCGTCATCGGCCATCTCGGTCGTGCGCTGCGGGGCGTCGAGCATCGCGCGCAGCTCGGACGAGTACTCCAGCTCGACGCCGATCGCCTCGCGGATCGTCTCGGCGAACTTCTGCGGCTTCGCGGTCTCGAGCACGAGCATCGGCACTCCGGGCTCGAGGTACTCGCGGGCGACCTTGACCCCGTCCGCGGTGTGCGGATCGACGATGTCGCCCGAGGCGTCGTAGACCGCCTTGATGGTCGCGAGCCGATCGGCGTGGGTGGAGGTTCCGCTGACGATGCCGAACTCCTCGACGAAGCGCTCGAGATCCGCGGTGAAGTCGAAGTAGCCCTGCGTGTCGAGCTCCTGCCAGGCGCTCACGACGCGAGCGGCATCGCGGCCGACGAGCTCGAAGATGAAGCGCTCGAGGTTCGACGCCTTCGAGATGTCCATCGACGGGCTCGATGTGGCGAGGGTCTGAGCGGCGCTGCGGGGTCGGTAGACACCGGTGCGGAAGAACTCGTCGAGGACGTTGTTCTCGTTCGCGGCGAGCACGAGACGACGGATCGGAAGACCCATCTGCTTCGCGAAGAAGCCCGAGAGGATGTTGCCGAAGTTGCCCGACGGCACCGTGAAGGAGACCTCTGTCCAGCCGCCGGCATCCGTCGCGCGCAGCCATGCCCAGAAGTAGTAGACGACCTGAGCGGTGATGCGGGCGAGGTTGATGGAGTTGACGGCACCGAGGTGCTGGGCGCGCTTGAAGTCCAGATCGCCCGCGAGATGCTTGACGAGGTTCTGGCAGTCGTCGAAGACGCCGTCGACGACGATGTTGTGGATGTTCTCGTCATCGAGCGAGAACATCTGGGCACGCTGGAAGGCGCTCATGCGCCCCTTGGGAGACAGCATGAAGACCGAGATGCGGTCCTTGCCGCGCAGAGCGTGCTCGGCAGCAGAGCCGGTGTCGCCCGAGGTCGCACCGAGGATGTTGAGCACCGAGCCCTTGCGCTCCAGGGCGTATTCGACGACCTGGCCGAGGAACTGCATGGCCATGTCCTTGAAAGCCAGAGTCGGTCCTTCAGACAGCCCCACGAGGGTGAGGTCGTCATCGATGGACCGCAGCGGAACGACCTCTTCGGGGAACGGCTCGTACGCGGCAGCGGTCATGCGTGCGAGGTCGACCCGCGGGATGTCGGTCGCGAAGAGAGCCAGCACCTCCGTCGCCAGCTGTGGGTACGTCAGCGCACGCCAGCGCTCGAGGGTCTCGCCGTCGACCGTGGGCATCGTCTCGGGAACAGCCAGACCACCGTCGGGCGCGAGCCCTTCGAGCAGGGTCTCGCAGTACGGCATCGGCGTCATGCCGCCACGGGTGGAGATGTACTGCACGGGTGCTCCTCGGTTCGGAATCGGCACGGGACTTCCATTGTCGCAGGTGGCCGGGAGCTGATTTCACGAAGAGCGGCGGCCCGCTCGATCAGAACAGGGATGCGGGCAGCGCGCCCTCATGCTCGAGCAACCAGCGCTTGGTCGCGAGCCCCTGGCCCGGGGCACCTCCGGAATAGCCGCCCAACCCGTCGCCCGCGACGACACGATGACATGGCACGATGATCGGCACGGGATTCGCGCCCATGATCGCCCCGATCCCCCGCGCGGGAACCTCGGTGCCGCTGCGTCGAGCGAGACCGCCGTAGGTCAGCGTCTCGCCATGCCCGACGGTCTCGTGGAGCGCCATCAGCACCGCGCGGGTGGTGTCTGTCTGCCGCCCGAGATCGACGGGCAGGTCAAACTCCCGCAGCGCTCCGCCGAAGTACGCGGCCAGCTGATCGAGCGCCTCCGTGAGGAGAGGATCAGGCTCGGTATCCGTGTCGGGCGGCGGATCAGACCTCCAGGTGACCCGTCGGATCGCGGTCCCGTCACTGACGACGCCGATCTCACCGACGGGAGACAGCACGGTTCCGAACGAGGACATGGCGAGAGGCTACCGCGCCCAGGGGAAGTCATCCGTGGACCTAGCGCCTTTGACGCGCGGAGGCAATGGTATTCCGCTTCCGGTTCTCACCTCTTAGCGTGGAGTCCATCAACAGAATCAGGAGCCCTCATGACTGCGAAGACCCATACCGCGCATGACCACCAGCCCGTAGAAGGCCAGGCTCCCGCGAAAGCACCGACGCCGGTCGAGCCCCTGTACGAACGCGTCGACCTCGACCGCTATGCCGTCCTCCACGAGGGCCCGGTAGGCTACGTGGAACACGTGCATCCTGTGTTCGTCTGCTACGTCGGACACCCCTATCACCAGGCCGATGAGGTCGCCCAGGTGCATGACTTCCATGACGCGGTGAAGACCGTGCTGCACCGCGCCGTCGCGACTCGGCGCGCTCTGTGAGCCACGACGTCTGGCCCGGTTCGCCGTATCCACTCGGGGCCACCTTCGACGGACAGGGCACGAACTTCGCGCTGTTCAGCGAAGGCGCCGAGAAGGTCGAGCTGTGCCTCTTCGACGACGACGGCGCCGAGGAGCGCGTGCTTCTCGAAGAGGTCGACGCATTCGTGTGGCACGGCTACCTGCCGTCGGTGCAGCCGGGGCAGCTCTACGGATACCGCGTGCATGGCCCGTACGACCCCACCCAGGGCCAGCGGTTCAACCCGAACAAGCTCCTGCTCGACCCGTACGCCAAATCGGTGGCGGGGAGCATCGACTGGGGCCAGCCGCTCTTCGGCTACGACTTCGGCGACCCTGATTCGCGCAACGACGAGGACTCTGCCGCGACGATGGTCAAAGGCGTCGTCATCAACCCCTTCTTCGAGTGGGCAGGCGACCGCCTGCCCAAGATCCCGTACGCGCAGACGGTGATCTACGAGGCGCACGTCAAGGGCCTCACCGAGCGGCATCCCGACGTCCCAGAGGAGCTGCGCGGTACCTACGCGGCGATCGCGCACCCCTCGGTCATCGACCATCTCGTGCACCTCGGAGTGACCGCGATCGAGCTGATGCCGGTGCACCAGTTCGTCTACGACTCGACACTCCTCGAGAAGGGGCTGACGAACTACTGGGGCTACAACACCCTCGCGTTCTTCGCGCCGCACAACGACTACGCCTCGAGCGGGCAGCACGGTCAGCAGGTGCAGGAGTTCAAGGCGATGGTGCGCGCTCTGCACGCGGCGGGCATCGAGGTCATCCTCGACGTGGTCTACAACCACACCGCCGAGGGCAACCACATGGGCCCGATGCTCTCGATGAGGGGCATCGACAACGAGGCGTACTACCGCCTCGAAGAGGACCGCCGCTACTACACCGACTACACCGGGACCGGGAACAGCCTCAACGCGGGCAACCCCCATGCGCTGCAGCTGATCATGGACTCCCTGCGGTACTGGGTCACCGAGATGCATGTCGACGGCTTCCGCTTCGACCTCGCCTCGACCCTCGCGCGCGAGTTCTACGACGTGGACCGGCTCGCGGCCTTCTTCGAGCTGGTGCAGCAGGATCCGATCGTCTCCCAGGTGAAGCTCATCGCCGAGCCGTGGGACGTCGGTCCCGGCGGATACCAGGTGGGCAACTTCCCTCCGCAGTGGACGGAATGGAACGGCAAGTACCGCGACACCGTGCGCGACTTCTGGCGCGGAGAACCGCAGGCTCTCGGCGAGTTCGCCTCGCGCCTCACGGGCTCGGCCGACCTGTACGAGCACTCCGGTCGGCGTCCGGTGGCATCCATCAACTTCGTCACGGCCCACGACGGCTTCACGCTGCGCGACCTCGTCTCGTACAACGAGAAGCAGAACGACGCGAACGGCGAGGACAACAACGACGGAGAATCGCACAACCGCTCCGAGAACAACGGAGTGGAGGGGCCGACCGACGACGAGGCCGTGAACCGCATCCGCGCACGACAGCAGCGCAACTTCCTGGCGACGCTGCTGCTGTCGCAGGGCGTGCCGATGATCGCCCACGGCGACGAGCTCGGCCGCACCCAGGACGGCAACAACAACGGCTACGCCCAGGACAACGAGCTGACCTGGGTCGACTGGGATGCGGCGGATCGCCCGCTGATCGAGTTCACCGCGGCCGTCGCCAGACTCCGCCGCTCGCATCCGACCTTCCGGCGCAGTCGCTTCTTCGACGGGCGCCCTGTGCGCTCCGACGACGGCGAGCGCGTCCCCGACGTCGTGTGGCTGCGACCCGACGGACGTCGCATGGAACCGGAGGATTGGGACTCCGGCTTCGGTCTCGCGATCGGGATGTTCCTCAACGGGCAGGGTATCCGCGAGAAGGACCGCCGCGGCCGGCCCGTCGCAGATCAGAACTTCCTCGTCTACTTCCACAGCGGTGCGGAGGCGATCGACGCCGTGCTTCCGGATGACCGGCACGGACGCGCCTGGGAGGTGGCGATCGACACCGCCTCCGACCGGGCGGGTGGTGAGCCGCTCGACGCGGGAGCGCCCGTGACTCTCGAGGCGCACTCCCTGCTGGTGCTGCGCGAGGTCGACCAGACCGAGGTGCCGACGGACGACTCCGTCGAGGCCTCCCTGCGTATCCAGACCGAGCGCGCCGAGACGCCCTCACCCGCACCGAGCCCGGAGCTGCCTCGATGACCCAGCGCCCACGGTCGACGTATCGCCTGCAGATCCGCGCCGGGTTCACTCTCGACGACGCCGCGGCGGTGACCGAGTACCTCGCCGATCTCGGCGTGTCCTGGGCGTACCTCTCGCCGCTGCTCGCAGCGGTGCCGGGGTCTGATCACGGATACGACGTCGTCGACCACTCGCGGGTCGACGACGCTCGCGGCGGCCCCGAGGGCCTGGAGCGCTTCGCCGCCGCCGCGCGCGCGGCCGGACTCGGCATCCTGGTCGACATCGTGCCGAACCACGTCGGAGTGGCGATCCCGCGCGCCAACCTCTGGTGGTGGGACATGCTGCGGCTCGGTGCCGCATCACGTCACGCCGTGGCCTTCGACGTCGACAAGCGTGTCGCCGAGGGACGTGTGCGGCTGCCGATCCTGGGGTCGACGCCCACCGAGGCCCTCGCCGCGGGAGAGATCGTCATCGACACGACCCCCGCCGACGATGCGCCGGACGGGACCCTGAGCTACTTCGATCATGTGCTGCCTCTGGCTCCCGGGACGGGAGCTCTGGCCGACGACCTTCCGGCTCTCCTCGACGCCCAGCACTACGAACTGCGCTTCTGGGAAGACCAGAACACCGACCTCGACTATCGCCGCTTCTTCGCGGTGTCAGAGCTCGCGGGCATCCGCGTCGAGCTCCCCGATGTCTTCGACGAGTCGCACCGGGAGATCGCCCGGTGGATCACCGACGGGCTCGCCGACGGACTCCGGGTGGATCACCCGGACGGGTTGGCGCACCCCGGAGACTATCTGGAGCATCTCGCCGACGTGACCGGCGCCGCCTACACCCTGGTCGAGAAGATCCTGGAGCCCGGGGAGGAGCTGCCCTCCTGGTGGCGAACCGACGGCACGACCGGCTACGACGCTCTGGTCGAGATCGACAGGGTCCTGATCGACCAGAACGGCGTCGACGAACTCGACGCCCTCGATGCCCACCTGCGTGCGGAGACCGGTCTGCCCGCCGCGCAGTCGTGGCACGACCTGATCCTCACCACCAAGCGGAAGATCGCGGACGAGCTGCTGCAGTCCGAGATCCGCCGACTGGTGCGCGCGCTGCCGTTCGGCATCGTCGGAGCGGAGGATGCTCTGACCGAGATCGTCGCGAGCTTCCCCGTGTACCGCGCGTATCTGCCGGCGGGGCGCGAACACCTGCAGCACGCGATCGACGACGCCGCCCGCCGACGGCCCGATCTCGCCGAGTCGATCGCCGAACTCGCGCCGCTGCTCTTCGACACGACGCTCGAGGTGGCTGAGCGGTTCCCGCAGGTCACCGGAGCGGTGATGGCGAAGGGCGTGGAAGACACCGCGTTCTACCGTTTCACCCGACTGGGAACGCTGACCGAGGTCGGCGGCGACCCCTCGATCGGCTCGATCTCAGTCGATGCGTTCCATGACGCCCAACGCTCGCGACTCGCCTCCTGGCCGCACTCGATGACCACGCTGTCGACGCACGACACGAAGCGCTCCGAGGACGTCCGTGCCCGACTGTCGGTGCTCGCGGAGGTCCCGGAGCGCTGGTCCGAGACTCTGACGGAGCTCCGTGCCGTCGCCTCGACCGGGCACGGCCCTCTCGACGCGCTGCTCTGGCAGGCAGCTGTGGGTGCGTGGCCGATCTCGACCGAACGGCTGACCGCGTACGGACTGAAGGCCGCTCGTGAGGCGGCCGAGGCCACCGGATGGCAGCATCCCGACGCCGCGTTCGAGAAGGGCGTCACGGCGATCGCCGAGGCTGCCAACGGACCCGCACGCGAGATCGTCGAGCGCTTCGTGGCCGAGATCGTCACCCCCGGCCGCATCAACTCGCTGTCCGCGAAGCTGCTCCAGCTCGCGGCGCCCGGTGTTCCCGACGTGTATCAGGGCACCGAGCTGTGGGACCACTCGCTGGTCGACCCCGACAACCGTCGACCGGTCGACTTCGCCGAGCGAGCCGCGCTGCTGCGCCTCCTGGACGAGGACGCCGCCCAGGGCATCCTCCCTCCGATCGACGACTCGGGCCTCGCGAAGATGCTCATCACCTCGAGAACCCTGCGGCTGCGGCGCGATCACGCAGACCTCTTCGACCGGTACCGTGCCGCGGGCGTCGCCGGCGAGGCGTCCGACCATGCGATCGCGATGGATCGAGGCGGCGTGATCGCCGTCGCCACTCGACTGCCGGTGGGTCTGGCGCGGCGAGGCGGTTGGGGCGACACCGTCCTGATGCATCGTGATCTGCCCTCGGTGGATGTCCTGACCGGTCGGAAGATCGACGGCGGCCCCGTCCGACTCACCGACCTGCTCGACACCTATCCGGTGGCGCTCCTGGTGGAGGATCGGTGATCCCTGTCTGGGCGCCGCGCGCGCAGAGCGTGCGCCTGCGTCGGCTGACCCCTGCCTGCGTGCTCATCTCGGAGCACGACATGACGCCTGCCGAATCGGATCCCGGCTGGTGGCGGACCGACGTGGCCATGTCAGAGGGCGAGCGGTACGGCTTCCTCCTCGACGGCAGCCACGATCTGCGACCGGATCCCCGATCGCGGCGACAGCCGCGCGGCGTGCACGGACCATCCGCCCTGTTCGACGCCTCGCGCTTCGAGTGGACCGACACGAGCTGGACGGGGCGGCCGCTGGACGGCGCGGTCATCTACGAACTGCATGTGGGCACGTTCACTCCCGATGGCACCCTCGACGCACTGATCGGGCGCCTCGATCACCTGGTCGGGCTCGGGATCACGCACATCGAGCTGCTTCCGGTCAACGCGGTCAGCGGCGAGTGGAACTGGGGCTACGACGGCGTGCTCTGGTACGCGGTGCACGAGGGCTACGGCGGCCCCGCCGGCTACCAGCGCCTCGTGGATGCCGCGCACGCCCGCGGCCTCGCAGTGATCCAGGACGTGGTCTACAACCACCTGGGCCCGAGCGGCAACTACCTGCCCGAGTTCGGGCCGTACCTGCGTGACGGCGAGCACACCGCGTGGGGCGACTCGGTGAACCTCGACGAGTCGGCGGTGCGCGAGTACATCATCGAGAACGCACTGATGTGGCTGCGCGACTTCCACGTCGACGGGCTGCGTCTCGATGCCGTGCATGCGCTCCAGGACGAGCGCACGCCGCACATCCTGCAGGAGCTCGCCGAACGCGTCGACGCGCTCTCCGCTCGGCTCGAACGACCGCTCAGCCTGATCGCGGAGTCCGACCTGAACGACCCGACCCTCATCCTTCCGCGCGACGCCGGCGGGTACGGACTCACGGCGCAGTGGTCGGACGACTGGCATCACGCCGTCCATGTGGCCCTCACCGGTGAAACCGACGGCTACTACGAGGACTTCGCCGCACCGGACGCCATGGTCAAGGTCTCCGAGGGCGGCTTCTTCCACGACGGCACGTACTCGTCGTTCCGCGGTCGCGCTCACGGCGCTCCCCTGCCTGCGAGCGTCCCCGCCTGGCGCCTCGTCACCTTCGCGCAGGATCACGACCAGATCGGCAACCGTGCTGCCGGTGACCGCCTCTCGGCGTCGCTGTCGCCCGGCCGTCTCGCGGTCGCCGCAGTGCTCACTTTGACCGCCCCGGGCACACCCATGCTGTTCATGGGCGAGGAGTGGGGAGCGTCGACGCCCTGGCAGTTCTTCACCTCGCACAAGGAACCGGAGCTCGCCCGGGCCACCGCCGAGGGGCGCATCGCCGAGTTCGCCCGTATGGGCTGGGACCCGTCGCTGGTGCCCGATCCACAGGATCCGGCGACGTTCGAGCGCTCGCACCTCGACTGGAGCGAGGTCTTGACTCCGGCGCACGCCGAGCTGCTCGATCTCTACCGCCGCCTGATCTCACTGCGGCAGGAGCGCGCCGAATTCACTGACCCCGACATGGCGCACACGACCGTCACCGTCTCGCACCGGGATGCAGCTCCGGATGCGCGGGCGTACCGCATCGATCGCGGGCACCTCTCCGTGCTCGTGAACCTCACCGGCGAGGAGGTCGAGTTCGAGCTGGAGCCCGACGCCCGGGTGCTGCTCGAGACGGCCCCCGGCCGGATCGGCGCGCGGATGATCGCGCTCTCGCCCGAGTCGGCCGTGATCGTCGGCCCCGCCGACTGATCGGGGCGGCTCGTCTCTGCGGAGCTCACGCCGCGGCGAGCGCCTTCGCGAAGCAGAGCGAGAGATCGCTGCCGATGTAGTGCCCGTAGAGCGGGATCGGGGCGTAGCCCTCCCGTTCGTAGAAGCGCACCGCATCGGGCTGAGCCGTGCCGGTCTCGAGCACCAGGAGACGCAGGCCGAGCTCGCCGGCGGCCCCTTCGAGAGCCCTCAGCAGCGCGGTGGCTGCTCCCGTGCCACGCGCCTGCGGGGCGGCGTACATCCGTTTGATCTCGGCGACACCGTCGCTGAGCGCCTCGTCGTCGAGCAGCCGCAGTCCACCGCACACGATCGCCTCTCCGTGCGCGTCGCGCGCGAGCAGGAAGACCGGCACGTCGTCTGCCGAGGGAACGATCCCCGGCTCGTGATCATCGCTGCCGTAGCGAGCGTCGAGCTCGACCCTCTGAGCCGCGCGAAGCCGCTCGGCATCCGGATGCGTCCAGGCCACGCGCTCGATCGTCACGCTCATGCTGCTCGTCTCCTCGTTCTCGGCGTCCGTCGCCTGTGCCACGGTACCGAGCGGACGTTTCGCCGATGTTGCCGACGCTCGATTCAGATTTCGCTGAGTTCATCATCGGCTGTACTGTGATGACCGTGACTCTCACGGCTTCGCCCACCCACACCGCAGCACTCGCCCGGCTGGGGCACGCTCTGTCGGATTCGACGCGCGCGGCCATCCTGCTGGCGCTCCGCGACGATCCCGCGTATCCCTCCGATCTCGCGGAGCAGCTCGGTGTCAGTCGACAGCTCCTGTCGAATCATCTCTCGTGCCTTCGCGGCTGCGGACTGGTCGAGAGCGTTCCGGACGGGCGACGCAGCAGGTACCAGCTGGCGGACCCCCATCTCTCGCCGGCCCTCGACGCACTGCTGCAGGTCGTGCTGATCGTCGAACCCGACTGCTGCGACGGAGAAGGATGCACCTGCTGATGACGACGACCGCACTCACTCCCGCACGCCGCGCGACGCTCCATCGCCGCATCCGGCTCATCGTGGCATTCACCATCGCGTACAACCTGATCGAGGCGGTGGTCGCGATCACGGCCGGGTCGGTCGCATCCTCCGCGGCTCTGATCGGATTCGGGCTCGACTCGAGCATCGAGGTGCTGTCGGCCGCGGCGGTCGCCTGGCAGTTCACCCGACGCGACCCCGAACGATGGGAGAAGCCCACACTGCGGGTGATCGCCGTCGCCTTCTTCGCCCTCGCGATCTACGTCGCGGCATCGTCGGCACTCTCGCTGATCAGCGGCGATCGCCCCGCGCACAGCACCGTCGGACTCGTCCTGACCGCGCTCAGCGTCGTCATCATGCCCCTCGTGTCCCTCGCGGAGCGGCGCGCCGGGCAGGAGGTCGGCTCGGCCACGGCCATCGCCGATTCGAAGCAGACGCTGATCTGCACGTATCTGTCAGCTGCGGTGCTGATCGGCCTCGCCCTCAACAGCCTGTTCGGCTGGTGGTGGGCGGATGCCGTCGCCGGACTCGTCATCGCGTTCTTCGCCATACGCGAAGGCGTGGAGGCGTGGAAGGGCGACGCCTGCGCGACATCCGTCGGCATGATCCTGGAAGACGAGCACGACCACGAGCACGACCACCACGACCACCACGACCACCACGAAGGCCGCTGACGACGCGGTCTGCGGAGATTTCCGCCACCCGCGTCACGATCCTGCGATCTGCGGGTCTTGCATGTGAGACGTGGAGTGAGGCTGGGGGTAAGCGCTCGCTCCACGTCCGGGCCGCGCTCTCCCCTTTTCCGCGTGGCTCGCGGGTGGGGCCACCTCCCACGGCCTCACCCGCCCTCCGTCTCCCGGCTCGGGCGCAGCGCTCTCGCGTTCAGATCCAGCCGCGCTCTTCGGCGAGGAGCACCGCCTGCTGCCTGGTTCCGACCGACAGCTTCGCGAGCACCGCGGAGATGTGGTTCCGCACCGTGCCGGGCGCCAGCGACAGCGTTTTCGCGATCTGCCCTGTCGTCTGGCCTCGGCGGCCCGCCCGCAGCACGTCGAGTTCACGATCGGTCAACGGCGACCGCTCGTCGCTGAGCGCATCCGCCGCGATCTCCGGGTCCACATAGCGCGCGCCCGCCGCAACCCTGCGGATCACGTCGGCGACCTGATCGGCTCCACGGGACTTGGGCAGGAAACCCGAGACCCCCGAGGCGAGCGCCCGCCTCAGCACGCCGGGCCGGGCATGACGGGTCACGACGACGCAGCGGGTGGGGATGGACCTGTTCAGCCTCTCGGCGACCTCGACGCCGTCGAGCCCCGGCATCTCGAGGTCGAGCAGGCACACGTCGGGCATCAACCGCAGCGCCTCGGCCACCGCCTGCTCGCCGTCGGCGCATTCCGCGACGACCTCGATGTCGCCCTCGAGTCTCAGCAGCGCGGCGAGCGCCGAACGGATCATCCCCTCGTCATCGGCCAGAAGCACGCGGATCATCGTGAACCTCCTCGAGCGAACGACGCATCGTCGCCCGCCGGCACGGTCACCACGACGACGAAATCGCCTCCCGCCGCATGCACATCCGACGTGCCACCCACCTCCGCGATGCGGCGCCGCACTCCGTCGAGCCCCGAGCCGACAGACTCGGCGACGACCTCGACGCTCATGTCGTTCACGACCTCGTAGCGCCACCCCTCGGGCACCCTGGTGAGGGTGAGCCGCGCGTGGCGTCCGCCGCCGTGGCGCAGCACGTTGGTGGTCGTCTCTCGGATCACGGGACCCAGAGCGGATGCCGGTGCGTCATCGGCATCCGTAGCGATCTCTGCCTCCACCTCGAGTCCGGCAGCGCTGAGCAGGTCTCGAGCGTTGGCCACCTCGTCGCCCAGCGGCACCGAGCGGAACCGTGTCGCGAGATCGCGCGTGCCCTGCCGCGCCTCGTCGACGCTCACCCGGGCGGCCTGCAGCTGCTCGAGGGCAGCCTCGGCATCGCGCCCCATGAGTCGCTCGGCGAGTTCGAGCTGCAGCGCGATCACCTGGAGATGATGCCCTTGGAGGTCGTGCACATCGGTGGCGACCCGCAGACGTTCCTGGGTCGCCGCGAGCCGCGCCTCCGATGCCCTCGCTCGATCGAGTGTGACGAGCACGTCCCACCACCAGAGCGAACTCACCGACATCGCGGGGATGAGAATGGCATACAGAGCGGGCAGCCATCCGGGCGCACCGGGCTCCATCGCGCCGCGGGCCCCGTCGATGAACGCGAGCGCGAAGAGCAGCGCGGTCGTCAGGACCACGATCCGCAGCCGCACTCCGCGCGGCCAGTTGAGGAGCACGACCGACTGCGCGATCGGCATGAGCGCGAGCAGCCAGCTGTCTGCCACGATCCCGGCCAGTGCGCCGTACCCCGTGGCGACGAGCAGCGGAGGGACGATGCGCGCCCACGGGATGCCCGGCTCGGCGTCGACGCGGTGCCGGTAGGCCCAGAGAAGGATCATGGTCGACAGCCACCAGACGATGCCACCGAGGCCGACGACCACCGGTGCGATCGCGTCTCCGGGTGCAGCGAACGCCTCGAGTGTCCACACCAGCACGAGGAAGAGCTCGAGGAACACCACGGCGGAGAACGTGTACCACCAGGTGGCGGTGATCCCGCGGGCGAGCTGACGGGCTCCGAGCGACGGATCGCCGAGCGGCTCGACGACCGAGGAAGGGCTGTGCATGCCCCCACCATACGGGCGTGACAGATGTCACGGATGCGGCGGGTGAAGCACCCGGAAAAGAGTGACGGCTCGACACTGCCGCTCTGCGAGGGGACGCGATGAACTGGATCCATCGCGTCGGGGACTCCGGCGCTCACACCGTCAGGAGCACTCCATGAACCTCATCGAGACCTTCCAGGGCTTCGTCGCCCAGGTGCCCGAACTCGTCCAGCCGCTCATCGTCGCCCTGGCCGGGGCCATCCCCTTCATCGAGGGAGAGGGCGCCGTGTCGATCGGCATCATCGGCGGCATCCACCCCGTCGTCGCCGCCATCGCGGCGATGGTGGGCAACTTCCTCTGCGTGGCCGTGCTGGCGATCGCCAGCTCAGGGGCCCGCACCGCGATCGTGAACCGCAGTCGCAGCCGCGAGGCGGTGCTCGCCGGCACGAGCGGCGGCGTCGAGTCGGTCCCCGCGGAGTCCGAGCGCGGCGGCGCACGCAGGGAGAAGTTCCAGAGGGCGTTCGAGCGCTACGGCGTTCCCGGGGTGAGCCTGCTCGGCCCGCTGCTGCTGCCGACCCAGTTCACCGCCACGATGCTCGCCGCCGCCGGCGTCGGCAAGGTGCGCATCCTCATCTGGCAGGCCGTCGCGATCATCGGCTGGACCACCATCGTCGCCGTGATCGTGGGCAGCGCGGTCTACGCGATCCGCTGATCTCGTCACCGCACCGACAGCGGGTGGTCACCACAGGGTGACCACCCGCTGTCGGGTTCGTGCTGCGGTCAGCGGCGTGCGGCGCTCGACCTCCGCTTCGCGGCGATCCCGGTCGCGAGCCCTCCGCCGACGATCAGGGCGACCGCGAGAGCCAGGAATCCGGAACCGTTGTCACCGCCGGTCAGTGCCAGCGACCCGGGCACCGTGACGGGCGTCGGCGTCGGCGTCGGCGTCGGAACGTTCGCGGGTGTCGGCGCCGGAGTGGGCTTCACGACAGGAGTCGGGTTGGCGACGTTCGTGAGCGTGAGAGTCACCCCCGCAGCGGATCCGGGTGTCACCTCGTAGGTGCCGTTCCCCGCATCGACCACCCCGTCGCCGGAGATGCTCCAGGCACCCCAGGTCACGCCCGAAATGACGGGAAGGTCGATCTCCTCGATCACGAAGGTCGATCCGAGGGGCGCACGATCACTCACCACCGCCTGCCCGACCGGGACGACCATGGTCTTCGCCGGAGCATCCGCTCCCTTGATGGAGTACTTCACGGTGTAGGTCGCGGTGCGCGCCGCGTCGGCCTGCGCCCCCGTGAGCGTCTTCGAGATCCCGAAGGTCGTGTAGACGACTCCGCTGCCGTCTCCTCCGCCGGATTCGGTGACCGTGTGGGTCGCAGACGTCTCCACCGTGTCGACGATCGCGTGATTGCCGAACACCTCGCCCTTCACCACCGGACCGTCGGCCTGCGTGTAGTACAGGAGCTCGTAAGCGAAGCCACCGGCCGGCAGACCTGATGCCGCGAAGTCGAATGAGCCGCCGTCGTCTGCGACGGTCATCTGGTACTTCGCGGGGTCGACGACCGTCCAGTCGCCGACCAGCACCCCGTTCGCGACCGCACGCTGGCTGAGACGCACGTCACCGGTGTAGTGGTGCCCCGTGAGTCCTGCGTCGAGGGTGTCCGCGATCGTGAAGGTTCCGTCGTGGACGAAGCCGCTCGGGATCCCCACGACCCACTTGAGCAGCCCATCGGTCGCCGTCGCATCGCCGTACTTGTAGGGCTGCTCCTCTTCCGCGGGGTTCACCGGGACGACGCCGCCGTCGCCCGGAAGGTCGACGATCTCGATGGTGTCGCCGAGGTCGAACGAGACCGTCTCGGACGTGGTGCTCTGCGAGGCGGTCGCCTGCATCCAGAACGATCCGCGGACGTCCTCCTTGCCGTTGACGGCATCGGTCAGAGTGCACACCAGATCAGGACCCTGTCCGGCAGCGACCGTGCAGTTCGCCATGATCTCGCCGGTCACCGGATCGGTGATCGTGAAGACCCCCGCCGCCTGTCTGCTGAACTCGTCCGGCAGTGTCATACCGAAGGTCTCACCCGCCTGAGCTCCCGCAGGAACCGCCCACTCACCGGTGATCCGCACGGTCTGCCACTGCCCCAGCGGCCCGTCGCCGTGCTGATTCTCGAGCGCCACGGCGCTGATGGCTCCGGGGTAGGTCACCGTGGGTGCTGCCGCAGCCGGCGACGCGGCCCCGAGCATCCCCACGACCGCCACGACCATCCCCACGATGATCGAGACGACTCGCCCCCGAAGCGCCTTCTTCTCTCCGCCGATCGCCGTTCCTCGGCCGATCGTCGTTCCGTGCGCGCGCACGGCAATGTTCTCCCCGGTCATCGTCATCCCCAGTCCGATTTCGAGTCGCTCCCAGTCGCGACTCATCTAAGAGATCAGAGAAAGGCCGGATGATTACGCGATTACCGGAATACAGTGCCGATATTCCAGTACTGCGTCGTCCACGAGGGGGTGCTCGCGCGGCGTCGTGGACCCGCTACGTCACCGCGTCTGTGCGGGCGCCGGCGCGGTGCGCGAGACTCCCACGCGTTCGAGACGCGCGACCAGACGTGCGGAGAGGAATGCGCCGGCCCAGGATGCGACGATCCGCGCGAGCAGCGTCAGGGCGACGACGACAGGGCCGAGATGGTCGAGAGACATCACGGGCAGGGAGACGACGAACAGGGCGGTGCCGACGACCAGTCCCACGACGACAGCATCCTTGCGCTCACTCCATGCCCGGCGTCGCGCCACCGTCAGGGCGATGTCGAACAGAGCGCCCGCCGCCATGAGCGGCACGGCCAGAAGCCACCCGATCGCTGTGAAGGGGCCGCAGACGAGCGCGGTCAGACCGGCCGCCAGCGTCGCTCCCCAGCCGATGCCGGTGAACCTCCGAGCCGCGAAGATCATCAGGGTCTGCACCCCGGCGACAAGCGCGTACGCCGGCGGGAACCACGCGGCGATGTGCGGGGTGATCGGTGCGATCGCGATCACGATCACGGCCTGGACGGCCGAGAACGCCGCGACCTGGAGGTACGCCCTGGTGCTCGGCGCTCCGCGACGGTCGGGGGCCTCGTCGGCGGAGGTCTGCATACACCGATATTACGGCTGCGAAAGCATCCACGGCACACGCAAGTCCCCCGGTCGGTGTCGACCGGGGGACTTCCGCTCAGGCCGCTTCGGGTCAGTCCTGAACCTGCCGGCGACGCCGCACCGCGACGAGGGCGCCACCCGCGATGAGCAGGCAGAGCGCGAGGATCGCGGCCCCCCACGCGAGCGTGCCGCCCGTGACCGCGAGCCCTGCCCCCTCGGGCGATTCGGCCGTGACCACGTCATCGATCCGCGCCGTCGACGGATCCGACGAGACCGCCGTGCCGTCGGGGGCGATGCTCTTGGCACTCGCCGTGTTGATCAGAGCGCTGCCGTCGAGGTCTGCCGCGGTCACTGTGTATGTCGCGGAGCAGACCACGACCTCCCCGGGAAGCAGCACCTCATCCGTCGGGCACGCGACCACGGGGTCGTCACCGTGACCGGTGAAGGAGTCCTCGCTCACCGTCACCGCCCGTGCCGTGGTGTTGCCCGTGTTCGTGATCGTGAACGTGTAGCTCACGATCTGACCCGCCTCGCTCACCGTGGTGGCGTCGGTGCTCTTCGCGAGCGAGAGGCTCGGGTTCGCCGGCGCCGGCAGCTCGACGGTCGAGGGCGTCGAGGTCGGCGGCTCGGTGCCCTCGGGCCCTGATCCGGTCACGGTCGCCGTGTTCGCCAGCTCGCCGGCATCCACGTCGTCCTGCGTCACGGTGTAGTCGAGCGAGCAGATCAGCTGGTCGCCGGGTGCGAGCGGATCGTCGCTCTCGCACGTCAGGTCGCCCAGATCACCCGTTCCGGTGAACGTTCCCTCGACCACCTGAGCATCGGAGACCGTGACGTTCCCGGCGTTCGTGACCACGAACGAGTACGTGATCACATCGCCCGCCCGGATGTCCTCCGGATCGGCGACGTCGGCCGACTTCACCAGCGAGAGCTCCGGCTGGCGCTCGACGGCGACGAGCGCTGTCGATTCCTCCGAGCTCACGTCCGCACCCGAGCCGGATGCCGTGGCCGTCGCGGTGTTCGAGATCTCCCCCGCGTCGACGTCCGCCTGAGTCAGCGCATACCTGACGTCGCAGGTCGCGTCCTCGCCCGGAGCGAGGGTCGCTCCGCAGTCCGGGGTCACCAGAGCACCCGTCCCGGAGAACGCCGTCTCGGCGATCGCAAGCCCCGTCAGGGTGACGTTGCCCGAGTTCGTGACGTGGAAGCTGTAGACGACCTCGTCGCCCGCCGCATCCGCGTCCTGTGGTGCGACCGTCTTCTCGAGGATGAGCTCGGGCGCCTGAGCCGCTGCCACAGTCACGGTCGATGGGTCGGAGAGAACCGCGCCGCCCGCTCCGGTCTCGGCCGAGGCCGCCGCCGTGTTGGCGATCGATCCGCGATCGACGTCCGCCTGGGTCACCTCGTAGTCCGAGGTGCAGGTGGTGGACTCCGCCGGCGCGAGCTCGGACACCGGGCAGGCGATGCTGCTCAGGGCTCCCGACCCGGTGAAGACACGCTCGGCGATCTCCATGTTCTCGACCACGACGTTGCCGGTGTTCGTGACCAGGAACGAGAAGGTCATCGCGTCGCCGACCTCGCTGTACGAGGTGACATCGGCCGTCTTCACCACCGAGAGCGCGGGCGCGGCGTTCGCGACGACCCGAGCGGTCGACTCCTCCGACTCGACCGTCTCATCGGCGGTGTCGAGCGCGATCGCGCGAGCGGTGTTCTCGAGCCCGCCGTCGTTCATGTCGGCCTGCGTGACCGTGTAGTCGGCCGAGCACACGAGCTGCTGTCCGGGCGCGAGGCTGTCGGACGGGCAGGAGACGACCGGAGTGCCGCCGCTGCCGCTGAAGCCGGTCTCCTCGACGTCGACGTCATGGAGCGTGACGTTGCCGCCGTTGCGCACGGTGAACGTGTAGGTCACGACGTCGCCTGCCGCGTTCACGAACCCCGTGCTCGCGGTCTTCGTCAAGGTCAGGCTCGCGTCGGCCACCTGCGGGGTGCGGACGGTCGACTCCTCCGAAGTGACTGCGCCATCGGGGCCGCTCCCCGACGCTTGGGCCGTGTTGGTGAGCGACCCGGCATCGACGTCGTCCTGGGTGAGTGTGTAGGTCGCCGTGCAGGTGACCTGCTCGGTCGGCGCCAGCGCATCTGCAGGGCAGTCGATCGCAGACAGCGCATCGGACCCGGTGAAGGCCATCTCGTCGACGGTGATGTCGGTCACCGGCACGTTGCCGGTGTTGGTCACGACGAACGAGTAGGTGATCTCCTGCCCCGCATCGTACGCCGCGGCACCCGAGGGCGACGCGGACTTCACGAGACCGAGCGAGGCGACCTGGTCGACCTCGACGGTCGCGGTCGAGGTGGGCGACGCGACGGATGCGCCTGCCGGGTCCTTTGCCGAGGCGGTCGCGGTGTTCTCGATCGAGCCTGCCGTGAGATCCGCCTGAGTCACCGGATACGAGGCCGTGCACTCGGCGGATGCGCCGGGCGCCAGCGGCGCGGTCGGGCACGAGATCGCCGACAGCGAGCCGCTGCCACTGAAGCCCGTCTCATCGATCGCGAGGCTCCGCAGTGTCACATTGCCCGAGTTGGTCACGGCGAAGATGTAGTCGATCACATCGCCCACCGAGTCGACCGTCGCCTGTTCCGCGGTCTTCGACAGTGTCAGCGCTCCGTTCTGCGCGGCGGTCACCTTCACGACGCCCGTGCTGTTGCTGAGAGCGGGTCCCGTCGGCGGCGTTCCCGTGGCGGTGGCCTGGTCCGAGACCGAACCGTGGTCGAGGTCTGCCTGCGTCGTGACATATGTCGCGGTGAAGACCGCCGACTGACCGGCTGCGAGAGTCGTCGATGCGCCCGAGCACGTACCGGCCGGTGTCGTGAGCGACGAGCACACCGGCGTCGGCGCGACGCTCGACATTGCCGAGTTCAGCAGCGCGTCGGTGACCCGCACGTCGCTCAGCGTCACCGCGGTGTTGTTCGTCACCGTGAAGGTGAAGACGACGGGCTGCCCGACGGCATCCACCGTCGTGCGGTCCGCGGTCTTCGTGATGGCGGGATGCGCGCTCTGCGCCTGGAGCCCGGTGAGGGATGACTCGGCCTTGCCGACGAGAGCATCACCGGCCGTGACGTTCGTGCCGATGCTGTTCCAGGCGACGTTGCCCGCGGCCGACGCCGGCGTGCTCACCGAGTAGGTCGCCGAGAAGCTCGAGCCGACGCGGATGTTGCCGCTGTAGACGAACTTGAGAGCGGTGACGCTCGCAAGCGAGCCCGGTGCCGTGGTGGTCCAGTCGTCGACGCATCCCGCGTTCGGGGTCAGCACTTCGGGTCGGCACGGGTTCGTGGCCCGCGAGTACGCGACGGTCAGTCCGGTGGGAAGCGCGTCGATGTCGGTCAGCGTCACGGCGAACTGCGATCCGCGCGGTGCCGTCGACGATGCGCGGGTGTCTCCGATGCGGGGCAGCAGGTCGTACATGACCGGGTTCGCCAGGGTCGACTCGCCCGTGTTCTTGAACGTGACCGTGTAGGACGCCTGTCCCCCGTCGACGCTCACATGACCGGTGCCTCCGCCGCCGATCGGCGCGGCGTCGAGATTGCCCTGCACGGTCTTGTCGACCGTGAACCCGGGGTTGATCGCGGCGATCTGGATGTTGCTCGAGTAGCCGCAGTAGTTGTTCGCGATGGGTGAGGCGTTCGCACGCAGGTCTGCCGTGCCGAACGGGTACATCGGCGCCGGTTCGATGTGCGCGCTCACGTAGTTGTTGAAGTAGCACTGGGCGATCGGCGCACCGTAGCCGACCGTGATGTCGCTCGTGTAGGTCCCCGCGCATCCGGGCTCCAGAGCGAGCGTGGAGAGCGTCGTGGCGGATCGGATGTTGTAGTACCCGGGGACCGTCACGACACCTGCGGGAATGGTCCATCGCACGAGGGTTCGCCCGGTGCCGTTGTAGTTCTGGGTCGTGGTCGGAGCGACCGCCGACGACGTGTGTGTCTTGCCGCCACTGCCGTTCGGGTTGAGAGAAGCGAAGCTGAAGGCCGTCGTCGCCGGAGTCACCGTCACTGCGCCCGCGGGCGCCAGGTAGTCGATGTACACCGCGTTGGAGGGAGCCGTCGGCATCTCGATGCGGTTGCTGTACGCGCCGTTGGTGCTGCTGTTCAGACTGACGGTCGCGTTGCAGGTCGCTCCGACCTGAGACGTCGTCAGCCCGGGGTAGATGAAGGCGGCGTCGTTCGCCGGGGGCATCTCCACCTGGAGGCGCGAGGTCGCCTTCTGCGCGGCGACGATCGGGGTGCTGAGATCCTCCGACAGATACGGCGTCGACGACACCTGGTTCGTCAGCACCGCAGGTGCGGGCACACCGCTCGCGGCGTAGCCGAGGATGCGCAGTCTCATGGTCGCCGCGGTGTTCGTGCCCTGCGCCGCGAACGGCGGGACGTCGATCTGAGCGACCGCGGGGGTCGTCGGGACGACCCACCCTCGGCCCGCCGTGTAGGGAATGCTGGCGCTGGATCCGTCGGTGCGGATCACGGTGATCGCGTCTGCGGTCGTCACGGTGAACCCGAACGGGACGACGAGCGTGGGGACGAAGCCGGGGTTCTGACAGTAGGCCCCCACGGCGTTGGACGAGTAGTTGTTGTTCGCCCCGTTCGTGAGACACGGCATAGGGTCCTCGATGTCGTAGGACACTCCTGCGTTCGTCGTCGCAGGCACAGTGTTCATCGTGATGTCGTAGTAGGCGGACGCTCCGGTGCGGTCCCAGTCGCCCGGGTAGGTGTGCGAGGCGCGAGTGCCGGCGTCGGCCGCGGTGAAGTACCCGATGTTGCTCATGGTCGAGGGGGCGGTCGTCGATTTGGCGACGGTGGTCGCCAGCGTGATGACCGGGCTGCACACGCGCGTTGACGTGGCCGATCCGGGGGTGCCGTCGATGTACGTCCACGACGCGGTCGACGAGTTGCAGACCTGGCTTCCCACAGGGTTCGGCACGCCGTTCGTCGCCGCCTTGCCCGACACGTAGATGGTGATCATGTTGCCGTTGTTCAGCGGCGGGTTTCCGCAGGCGGTGCCTGTGGGGTCGGAGTACGAGAAGACCCGCGTCGCCGGGTCGTACGAGACCGTGCCGGGGACACCGGTGCGCAGGCGGTAGGACTGGTACTCGAAGTTGCTGGGGAGCGTGCTGGACATCCTGATGGCCGAGACCCCGATGTCGCCCGTGTATGCACCGTTGAGACCGCAGTACAGGGTGACCGTGTACTCGAAGGGCAAGCCGGAGATGACTCGGGCCGGGGTGCCGTTGGTGAGGCTCACGTTGTAACCGGCCGTGATGGTGTGGGTCAGCGGCGTCGCCGTGCTCGAGTCGGAGTTGGAGCTGGCGAGGGTCGGTGTGATCGTGGCGACGGTGTTGTTCAGCGTCTTGTACTCGGGGGCCGTGACCGTGAAGGTGCACTGCTTCGAACCGGTCGGCAGGGTGCCGTAGGTGAACACCACTTGCCCCGCCGTCACGGTCTTGGTGACGCCCGCGCACGAGCTGTTCCCGATCCACGGACCGAAATCGGTGATCGAGGGGGTCCCGGTGATCGTGGTGGTGGGGATCGTCACCGTCGAGTTCGTGCAGCCGCCGTCGGTGCTGCAGCTCACCGTCATGGTGAACGTGGTCGCGGTGCCGCTCTTCGCGGTGGCAGCCGCCGAAGTCAGGGTGATCGCTGTCGCCGCGGCCATCGCGGGAGCGGGTGTCAGGGTCGCGAAGGCGACGATCAGAGCGGCGAGGAGTCCCACCCATCCGGTGCGACGACGAACTCCCTCGATGGAGAGGTCGCGCCTCTTCCTGCGCTGCCGCTGCGCGCGGCGGATGACTGATTCGGCCACGGCCGTGTCCCCTCTCGATGCTGCTCGGGGCGCGCGGACCGCACCTCCCCCGGGCGAAACGTTATCGGCGGAGATACTCCGAAATATCGGTTTTCACCCCGCTTTCACCCCGGGCAGCGCGCGGCCCTGTGCAGCGAGGGGACGATCACTCCGAAGGGGCCAGGAGATGGCGTTCGAGGGCGACCGCGATCGCATCCTCGCGGTTCGAGACCCCGAGCTTGCGATAGATGCTGCGCACCTGCGACTTCACGGTGTTCGACGACACGACCAACGCCGCAGCGATCTCGGAGATCGACGCCGTGTGCACGAGCTGCGCGAGCACGGCGAGCTCGCGCCTGCTGAGCATCCCACCCGGCTCGACGTCCGGGAGCAGAGAGCGGAGGGAGGAGTCGGACGCCACGTGGGCGAACCCCGCCTCGCCCAGAGCCTCGAGCACGCGCTCAAGATCAGAGGGCGGGAGCAGAGCGAGAGGAAGACGCAGCTGTGATCGATCGAGGAGTGCCCCCAGCCTTTGCACGACACCGGCCCGCCGCGGCGTCGGCGAGATCCGCAGCAGCACGGCCGCGTCGATCGCGGCCGCCTCGGCCGACTGCCTGGTCGAGAGGTGCTCGGCCGCGATCGCACGCAGCTCGGTGAGGGCTGTCCCGGTCTGACCGAGCGACAGGGCGATCCGCGCGCGCTCGATCCGGGCGGTGGCCTCGTCGGGAACGTCGCGCTTGAGGACGCCGGCGGCTCCGTCCGGATTGCCGAGCGCGAGCTGCAGCAGCGAGCGGATGCGTGCGAGACGCGCCCTGGCCCGGTGCGATCCCTCGGCGCCTCGGAACTCCACCATCTCGTCGAGCTCCGCCAGACCGCGTCCGGGGTGTCCCTCGACGAGCGCGGTCAGAGCCTGCGTCTCGACGATCGTCGTCCAGTGCTCGTTCGCGTGCCGTCCCGTCGTGGTGGCGAGGAGACGATCGAGCTGACTCCGCGCCGTCTGCGCGTCGAAGCCCTCGAGCGCGATCGCCGCCTCTGCGAGCCGGTAGAAGACACCGGAATAGGAGTTGCGCTGCGTGTCGGACCACGGGCCTGTGCGGGCGTACTCCAGGTGTTCCCGAGCATGGGCGAGGTCTCCGCGCAGAGCATGGATGCCGCACAGCAGCGCCAGCGCTCCCATGCCGTTCGACGGCGCGGTCGTGGGCGCTTCGGCCAGCCCGAGGGCTGCCGCGTGCAAGGCCTCGCTCGTGAGACCGCCGTGGTGGAACGAGACGCCGAGCACGGCGAAGATCCGAGGCAGCTCGGTGATCGACGCGCGATCGTCGTCGCTCAGGGCGTGGGCGAGCTCCATCGCGGCCCGTGCTGCGTTCACTGACAGATTCGTGCGGCCGAGCAGGCGGAACGCGGCCGACTCGGACGAGCGGATCATCAGGCGATCGACGGGGTTGAGCTCGGTGTTGCGCCCCGACCTCGCCGCCCGGACCGCCATGATGAAGTACCTCAGCGCCCGGAGCCGGTGGAATCGCGTCTGGTTCAGCAGGATGCCGAACTCCATCGCGAGCAGCGGCTCGCCGCGCAATGCACTTGGCGGAACTCGGTCGAGGAGCTCACGGGCGGCATCCGCCGCGTCGGGGCCTGCGAGCACGAACCATCCGTCGCGCACGGCACTCGTGGCAGCCGGCCAGTCGGCAGCTTCGATCGCCTGCTCCAGAGCGTGCAGTGGGGAAATGCGTCCGACCGAAGGGGCGTCGGTTGCATCGTTCAAGATGGCCTCCCGGCATCGAGCTCGATGATCACCAGGACTCGAGGGGTGTTCCCCAACACCGGGCTTCCGACCTGCATCCGCGTGCTGCGACGGCGGACAATCGCAATCCTAGAGCTGCTTCCCCACGCCCCAGGCCATCATGACGCTGAGCGCGATCTCCCGGTGTCTCAGCGCACTGCGCCCGTCGTCAGACCGCCGACGAGCCAGCGCTGGAAGAACACCGCGGCGGCGAAGACCGGGATCACGCCGATGAACGACGCGGCCGCGATCTTGCCGAAGTGCGGCGTGCGATGAACGGTCGGCCCCCGGACTTCGTCTGGGTTGTCGGAGAATCGAAGGCTCCCGCGGCGAGCGCTCTGCCCGTCTGACCACGCAGTGATATATGCAAAATTAATACTTTAGAATTGATGCGCGGTCGTTCGTCCTGTCGACGGGCGCCGTGTGCGATGCCGCTCGGTGCGCACTCGACGACATCTGACGCGGAGGTCTTCATGCCCGTACCCACATCGTCGAAGCCCGAGCTCAAGCGCCGACTGCTGAAGGACGAGGCGTACGACGCGATCCGCGACGCGATCATGGACGGCTCCTTCCAACCGGGCGAGCACCTCGAAGACGTCGCCCTGCAGGAGTGGCTGGGCATCTCGCGCACTCCCATCCGCGATGCGCTGATGAACCTGCAGCGAGACGGCCTCGTCGAGATCGTTCCCCAGGCGCACACGAAGGTGGTCGACGCGCACCCCGAGGTGGTCGAAGCCAACATCCAGACGCTCGGCGTCGTGCTCGGCGGTGTCGTGCGCGTCACTGTGCCGACCCTCGATCCGGCGGCGATCCCCAGGCTCCTGTCGGTGGTCGCCGACGCACGCGACGCCGTGACCGCGCGGAACGCTCGAGCGCACATGGATGCCGCGCTCCGGATCTACAGCACCATGATCGGACTGTGCCCGAACACCGTGCTCAAGGGCGTCGCCGTCGAGACCGTCGCTCGGCTGACCTTCCAAGTGCAGCTCACCATCGACTCCCGTGAGCCCAACTGGGATCTCCTCGCCGACTGCTGGCAGCGCTTCGACGCCGCGATCACCGCCCAAGACCCGATCACGGCCGAGCTCGCCTTCGAGGAGTTGCACCGTCTGCCGCTCCCCTACGCGACACAGTGGGCTCCGGCGACCTGGGCGAAGAAGTAGCCGCCGGCCTCCTCGGCGTCGGCGTCGGCGTCCGTCTCTTTCGTTCTGCCCGTCGACCACCGCGCATTCGCGGGCCTCTTCACCGCCCGACCTGGTCGTGAGGCGTCACCGGGTCAGGAGCTCGTCGGTGTCGACTCAAGGGTGACGACGAGTTTCTGCGCGGACACGCCGGCGCGAAGCGTGTCGATCGCTCCCTGAACCGCAGGGAGCCCCTCCCCCGCGATGCGGGGTCTCGGATACGCACGATGACGGCCTGAGGCGAGCGCTGCGCCGAGGTAGTCTCCCCAGACGGCGGGGCCGACGAGAGACGTCGCGATAGCGCTCCCCCAGATGAACGAGGCTCGGATCCCTCGGGCTCGGCTGCGCAGTTGCAGCATCGCCGTTCGCGTTCCCAGGCGCAGGAACAGGCGCATCCGGGTCAGGGAGAGGCCAGGTCGACGGGGCTGTTCGTAGAAGGAGACAGGAGGGCTCGCCATCGCGATCCGCGTGGCGCCTGTCGCGCGCGCGATACGCAGACAGGGTTCTGCCGACCCGACTGCGACGGCGAGAATGCCCGCGATGACGGATCCGTTCGCCGCCTCGACGATCCGGTCGGCTGCCTCCGGATCGTGGTAGTCGAATGCGGCCTCTGCGCCGAGTTGGCTCATCCGGTCGTGATTATGGGCGGACGCCGTCGTGATGACGCGGTAGCCGGCAGCTCGAGCCAGTTGGATCGCGTTGCCGCCGACAGCGGTCGCACCGCCCCACACCACGACGATCTCATCGCGTGGTGCGGAGTTCGCGAGGCCTGAGTAGTCCAGGCCGAGCTGCTCGCTCTCGAAGAGACCGGCGGCCGCTGTCGACACGGCCAGGGGCAACACGGCGGCTTCCTCGAAGGGCAAGGTGTCGGGCAGAGCGGCGGCGAGGGCCGCATCGACGGCGACGTAGGCCTGGAACCCGCTCTCGGAGATCGCGTCCCGGCCCTTCTCCAGACCGATCGCGTACGCGACGATGCGATCGCCGACGGAGAAGTTCGTCACCTCGGCGCCGACCCCGACCACGACGCCCGCGACGTCTTCTCCGAGGATCACCGGGTAGCGCAACCATCCGTACATGACGGCACCGTTGGACTGGATGATCGCATCGAGAGGATTCACCGCGACCGCCCGCACCTCGACGAGCAGCCGTCCGGGCTCGAGCTCGGGCATCGGTGCGTCTCGGACCACCAGGTCGGCGTAGGGGGAATCGATCCACGCCGCAGTGTTGACTCTCATATCCGTCCGCTCTTCGCAATCGATGACATCTCGTGTCATCACTGTACACCTGACGACACGTTGTGACATCATGGTCAGATGCCACGATGGTCACCGGACGCTGCACTGCGGCTCGAAGCTGCGGCGATACTCCTCTTCGAAGGACAGGGGTTCTCGGCGACGACGGTTCCGCAGATCGCCGAAGCGGCCGGTTTGACCACTCGGACGTTCTTCCGGCACTTCGCGGACAAGCGCGATGTCCTGTTCCTGCGCGATCGCGAGTTTCCGCACGCGATCAGCGACTTCATGGCGGCGGCCCCACCCGAGAGTTCGGCGCCGGCCACGGTGCGGGCCGGCCTCAGTGCGGCGGCTCGTGGCATCCAGGACTGGCGGCAACCGATCGCACGTCGTCGCAAGGTCGTCCACAGCGAGCCTGCGTTGCACGAGCGTGAGCTTCTCCAACGCCAGCATCTCGCCCGCGCGATCGAGCAATCCCTGCGTCAGCGCGGCATCGACCCTCGGCAATCGCACACGCTGGCAGCTGTAGCAGTGACGTGCTTCGACCTGGCGATGGAGCGGTGGCTCGAAGGGCCACCCGAGCTCTTGTTCGAGGAGTGCGTGACGTCCGCGTGGAACGACATCCGCGACTGCGTCGACGGGTGATCCGACTGTCCGATCACGGACCCCGAACATTTTCGTGACCAAACCGTTGCATTCGTTATCTCGCCGTTATAGAGTGATCGCACGGTGAATGTTTGCTGTGGCATACACCGCATGTGATTGCAGGACACTCTTGGTGCAAGGGACAAGGGCCGGTCGGGAGCCTCTCCGACCGGCCCTTTACTGTTGCCGTAATCTGTTCTCCATGACCGATCGCAAGCTCGCCCTCGAGGCATGGGAGAGCCTGTTCCGCGCGCAGCACGAGCTGTTCACCGAGATGAACGCCGACTTCGAGGACACGGATCTCGGTCAGGCCGAGTACGACGTGCTGCTCACGGTCACCCGCTCCCCCGGCATGTCGGCGCGACTGCGCGATGTGACGGCGAACATGCTCATCAGCCAGCCGAGCGTCTCGCGCCTGATCGACCGCATGGTCTCCCGCGGCCTGGTCTCGAAGTGCCCCGACCCGGACGACGGGCGCGGCGCTCTGATCACGGCGACCGAGGCAGGCGCGAGGGAGTTCCGCAGCGTCGCCACCGTTCATGGTCGATCGATCGCCAAGCGCATGTCTGTGCTCGACGACGCCGAGCTGAAGACGCTCCACGACTTGGCTGAGAAGCTCCGCGGTCGCTGACCCTTTCCCCGGTGCCGCAGTTCCCGAGACGGGGATTCGTGCCCCCGACGGCTCCTGCGCTTTTCTGGCAGGGTGGAGCGTGAACGCCCGCGCGGCCGCGCCGGCATCCAAGACCGCCCCCTCGGGGGGAACCAGGGAGGTCATCCATGGAGATCGCCGGAATCGTCGGCATCCTCGTCATCGTCGGAATCGCAGTCGTCGCCGCCGTCGTCGTCCTGCTCATCCTGCTGCTGTTCGCACGCAGCTGGATCAAGGTCGCGCGTGCCGATGAGGCGCTCGTCATCTCGGGACGCAAGCAGAAGGTGCAGCGCGCCGTCATCGCCGCCGACGGCACGACCAGAGACGAGATGTCGGAGTCGCCCGTCACGGTCATCGTGAACGGCAAGTCGCTGGTGAACCCCATCACGCAGCGCCACGAGATCATCTCGCTGCGCTCGCGTCAGGTCTCACTCAACGCCGAGGCCCAGTCGCTCGACAGCGTCACGCTCAACGTCGACGGCGTCGCGATCGTGAAGATCGGCTCAGACCCCATCCTCGTGCGCCGCGCCGCCGAGCGTTTCGCCTCGCAGGACAAGGCCATCGAGCAGTTCACCACCGAGCAGCTCGAGGGTGCGCTCCGCGGCATCGTCGCGACCCTCTCGGTCGTCGAGCTCATGCGAGAGCGCAAGAAGTTCTCCGACCAGATCGCCGCCGACGTCTCGCAGGAGCTCGCCGAGCAGGGTCTGATCCTCGACTCGTTCCAGATCAAGGGCATCACCGACAAGGTCGGGTACATCCAGTCGCTCGGAGCTCCCGAGATCCAGGCGAAGCGTCAGTCGGCGGAGATCTCGCAGACCAACGCCGACCGTGCGATCAACCAGAAGAACATCGCCAACCAGGAAGCCAACCTGGTCGAGCAGACCGCTCTCGACACCAACACCGCCAACGCCAACGCCGGCATCGGCCGTGCGCGCGCCGAGGCCGAGCAGGCCGAGAACCTGGCCCGCGAGCAGGCTCAGCAGGCCGTTCTGCAGCAGCAGGCCGAGAACCGTCAGGCTCAGCTCGACGCCGACGTCAAGCGCGTCGCCGACGCCCAGCGGTACGAGGCCGAGACCCGCGCACAGGCCGAGCTCTACACCCGTGAGCGTGCGGCCGAGGCCGGCGCGATCGAGCAGGTCAAGCAGGCCGAGGCCCGCACTCGCATCGCCGAGCAGCAGGCACAGGCCGACAAGGCCAAGGCCGACGGTGAGGCCGCAGCCGCGATCGCCCGTGCGACCGGTGAGGCCGACGCGCTGCGCGCCCAGGCCGAGGCGGAGTCCGAGGCCCGTCGTCTGCGTGCGAACGCCGAAGCCGACGCCATCCGCGCCGAGGGTGAGGCGCGAGCCGCAGCCGTCGAGGCCGAGGCGAAGGCCATCGCGTCGAACCAGGATGCATTCCTGTCGCAGCGCGTGCTCGATGTGCTGCCGTCGATCATGGCGGAGTTCTCGAAGGGGTACGCCGCGATCGGCAACGTGTCGATCATCGGCGGCTCGAGCGAGGACGGCGCATCGAACGTCGTCGGCGCCGACAGCGCGAAGGCGCTGAAGTCGGTGTTCGACAGCGTCAGCTCGGCCACCGGGCTCGACCTCGCGTCGATCATCCAGGGCCAGGCCGTCGGTCGCGGCATCGGGGAGGGCGTCGCTTCGGCATCCGCGCCCGCTGCTCCGACGACGCGCCGCTCGGCCCCGACCACCCCGCCGCCGCCGGCCCCGCCGGCTCCCGCAGCGGAGTAGTCAGCACACAGAACACAGCGGATGCCGCGGCCGGATCGGTCGCGGCATCCGTCGTCTCCGGCATCGTGGAGAACAGGCAGACTGGACGGATGACGCCCGCCCCCGCCTTCGACCTCGCCACCATCGGCGCAGGCTTGTCGTTCGCGGCCGCCCTGGACGAACTCTCCGGAGCGCTCGATGCCAGTCGGTCGGTGGTGGTGAGCGCTCCCCCCGGGACGGGGAAGACCACGCTCGTGCCGCCGCTCGTCGCTTCGAGGATGACGGGTCGAGTGATCGTCACCCAGCCCCGCCGCGTCGCCGCCCGAGCGGCCGCCCGGCGACTCGCTCACCTCGACGGCACACCGCTCGGCACCCGGGTGGGCTTCACCGTCCGCGGCGAGCGCTCCGCAGGACGCGAGACACGGGTCGAGTTCGTCACGGCCGGAGTGCTGCTGCGGCGCATGCTCGACGACCCGGGTCTCGACGGGGTGGGCGCCGTGATCATCGACGAGGTGCACGAGCGGGCACTCGAGACCGACCTGCTGATCGGCCTGCTCTCGGAGGTGCGCGAGCTGCGCGACGACCTCACGGTCATCGCCATGTCGGCGACCCTCGATGCGCCTCGCATCTCGGCCGTCCTCGGCACGGACGAGTACCCCGCACCGATCATCGACCACGACGTCCCCGCCTTCCCGCTCACCGAACGCTGGGCTCCGAGTCCCGTGCCCCGACTGGACGAGCGCGGGGTCACCTGGGGGTTCCTCGACCACGTCGCCGCGACCACGGCATCCGCCGCCCGGGAGCTCATCAGCGACGCCCCCGAGGCCGACGTGCTGGTGTTCGCACCGGGCGCTCGTGAGGTGTCGGAGATCGCGCGCCGCATCCGCGACACGAACGGCGCGTTCGACGTGCGCGAGCTGCACGGGCAGATCCCGGCCGCTGAGCAGGATGCCGTGATCCGAGGCCGCGCACCGGACGCTCCTGCGCGCATCATCGTCACGACGTCGCTCGCCGAGTCCTCGCTCACGGTGCCGGGCGTACGTCTGGTCGTCGACAGCTGCCTGTCGCGGCAGCCGCAGCGCGACGCCGCCCGCGGGATGACGGGCCTGGTGACCGCCGCCGCCTCCCGCTCGTCGTGTGTGCAGCGTGCGGGGCGCGCCACCCGCCAGGGCCCCGGCACGGTGATCCGCTGCGCCGACGAGCGCACCTATGCGGCGGCTCCTGCGCGTCCCGCTCCCGAGATCGCGGTGACCGACCTCGCGGATGCCACCCTGCTGCTCGCCTGCTGGGGTGCCCCTGGCGGCGCCGGTCTGCGGATGATCGACCCGCTGCCCGCTCAGAACCTGGCCGATGCGACCGAGGTGCTGCGCAGTCTCGGAGCGATCGACGACGAGGGGCGCGCCACCGCGGAGGGCCGCATCCTGGCTCGTATCCCTACCGATCCGCGGCTCGCCCGCGCTCTGCGCGACGGCAGCCCCGTGGTCGGGACTCGACTCGCCGCCGAGGTCGTCGCTCTCCTGGGTGGCGACCTGCGCATCGCCGAAGCCGACATCGCCCAGGCGATCATCGCGCTGCGAGGCGGTCGCGCCCCTGATGCCCGCCGCTGGCGCACCGATGCCGATCGTCTCGAGCGCATGGTCGCGGCGACGCCGGGCGCGCGCTCGGGCCTCGATGGGGTCGGCCTCGTGATCGCGCTGGCCTTCCCCGAGCGGATAGCCCACCGCGTCGAACGCACCGCCGAGGGTGCGACGTTCCTGCTGGCATCCGGCACCCGCGCAGGAGTGCGTGGACCGCTCGCGGCGGTCGAGTGGCTCGCTGTCGCCGACGTCGCGCGCGCCTCGGCCCGTGCGGCAGCGGGATCCGGCGCGATCATCCGATCCGCGGCTGTGCTCACCGAGACGCAGATCGAGAGCGCCGCGAGTCACCTCATGACCGACCGCGTCGAGGCACAGTTCGCCGCGGGCCGCGTCCAGGCGCGACGCGAACGACGCCTCGGTGCGATCCTGCGCTCCTCGTCACCGGTGCGCGCATCGGCCCAGGAGGGGCGGGATGCCGTGCGCCGGGCGATCCGACGAGATGGCCTCGGCATGCTGTCGTGGTCCGAAGGCGCCGACGGCCTCCGTCGCCGTCTGGCTCTGGTGAGACGAGAATTCGGCGATCCCTGGCCCGATGTCTCGGATACCGGGCTCACCGAGGCGGTCGATGTCTGGCTGGCGCCGGAGCTCGATGCCCTCGCGGGTGGCGCGCCCGCGAGCCGGCTGGATCTGACGTCGGCTCTTCGCCGACTGCTCCCCTGGCCTGACGCGACGCGCCTCGACGAGCTCGTTCCCGACCGGCTGGAGGTGCCCACCGGCTCCCGCATCCGCATCGACTACCCGCCACACGACGATGCGACCGCGCGTCCTGTCGTCGCAGTGAAGCTGCAGGAGTGCTTCGGCTGGGCGGAGACCCCGCGGCTGGTCGACGGTCGCGTGCCGGTGCTGTTCCACCTGCTGTCTCCCGCAGGGCGTCCGCTCGCGGTCACCGACGACCTCGCCTCGTTCTGGTCGGGCCCGTACTCCCAGGTGCGCGCCGAGATGCGCGGACGCTACCCGAAGCATCCGTGGCCGGAGGACCCCTGGGCCGCGGTGCCGACCAGGCACACCAAGAACCGCTCCGCGCGCTGAGTGGTTCTCGAGCAGGTCTCAGGGTGTGCGGCGCCGCAGAGTCAGCGACGCGAGCACGAGCGCGCCGACCCCGAACGCGACGACCACCAGTAGCGGTCCGTAGACGTCCCACCCGTCGTCGCCTGCGGTCACTGCGTTGATCGTGTCGATCGCGTAGCTCAGAGGCAGCCAGTCCGAGATCGCGTGCAGCACGTCGGGCATCTGGTCGCGCGGCATGAAGAGCCCGCCGAGGATGATCTGCGGGAAGACCAGCAGGGGCATGAACTGCACGGCCTGGAACTCTGTCTGGGCGAACGCGCTCGCAAGCAGACCGAGCGCCGTGCCGAGAAGCGCGTCGACCACCGCGACGAGTCCGAGCTGCCACAGTTCGCCCTCGACGTCGAGACCACACACTCCGACCGCGAACGACACGGTGATCACGGCCTGCAGCAGCGCCATGAGGCCGAACGCCAGGGCGTACCCGAGGATGAAGTCGGCCTTGCCCAGGGGCGTCGTCATCAGCCGCTCGAGCGTGCACGAACGCCGCTCTCGCAGAGTCGTGATCGACGTGATCAGGAACATCACGATGAAGGGGAACAGTGCGAGGATCGCACCGCCGAACTGATCGAACACTCCGTCCTGGTCGCTGAACAACCAGGCGAAGAGACCCACGAGCAGGCTCGGGGCGATGAGCATCAGAGCGATCGAGCGTGGGTCGTGGCGCAGCTGGCCGAGTACCCGTGCGGCGGTCGCGAGCATCCGTCGGCCGTTCATTGCGCCGTCCCCCGTCGCTCGCGCCGTGTGGCGGGCGGTGCATGGCCCTCGTGCTCACGGCTGTCTCGTTCGATCAGGGCGAGAAACGCCGCATCGGGGTCTGCGGTGCCGGTGTCAGCGAGCAGCGCGGAAGGATTCGTGTCGGCGATGATGCGCCCGCTCCTCATCAGCACGAGTCGATCGCACCGCAGCGCCTCGTCCATCACATGGCTCGACACGATCATCGTGACTCCGCGTTCAGCGAGCCCTCGGAACAGGTCCCAGAGCTCGACACGCAGCACCGGATCGAGGCCGACGGTCGGCTCGTCGAGCACGATGAGCTCCGGCGTGCCGATGAGGGCCATCGCCAGCGAGATCCGCGTGGTCTGACCCCCGCTGAGCGATTCGACGAGCTGACCGGCCTGCGCGCCGAGCCCGACCTCCTCGATGACCCGGTCGACATCGCCCTTCGGCGCCTTCAGCACCGCGGCGAGATACGAGAGGTTCTGTCGCACGGTGAGGTCGCCGTACACGGCCGCGCCCTGCGTGCCGTACGCCACCCGGTGTCGCAGCTGTCGAGAGCCGCCGGGCTCCCCCAGCACTGTCACCGTGCCGTCGGCGATCCGCTGCACCCCGACGATCGAGCGCATGAGCGTCGTCTTGCCGCACCCGGACGGCCCCAGCAGGCCCGTGATCTCACCGCGCGGGATCGTCAGGTCGATGCCGTCGAACACCGCGGTCTTCCCCCGGCGCACACGGAGTCCCGTGATCTCCACCGCCGTGTTATTCATCATGTGATGAATTATGCGCGCGGAGGTGACGGAGGTCAATGGGTTCGCGGTGCGTTCATGCGTGCCGGGCACAGCTCCCATCGGCACGCTCGCGGACAGAGCGGGACGGACCGTGGAATCGCGGGTGTCCGGACTACTCGAACAGGTAGCGCTGCACCGTGGGGCCGACGTGCGAGACGATGTCGTCGACGGATGCCGTGGCGATCGGCGCGAGCTTCAGCACGTACCGGGTGAGCAGCAGACCAGCGATCTGCGAGGCGACGAGGGTGGCGCGCAGATCGGCATCCGCGACCCCGATCGACTTCGCGATCTTGCCGATGAGCTCGCGCGCGAGAAACTCTGCCAGCAGCGGCGTCGTGAGCCGGCTGCCGATCGCGGTGCGGATGAGCATGACTCCGCGGCGGCGGATGTCCGGCTGCTCGAACGCCTCGAGCACGTAGCGCACGAGACGCTCCCCGACGGCGTCACGCGGACCCGCCACGATGGCGGGCACGTCGATGTCGGGGCGCAGCGGGATCCCGACCGCCTCGGCGAACAGGTCGGCCTTGGTGCCGAAGTAGTGGTGTACGAGAGCGGAGTCGACGTCGGCGCGGGTGGCGATCGAACGGATCGTCGAGCCGTCGTAGCCGTGCTCGCCGAACTCGTCGACGGCGGCGGCGATGATGCGTTCGCGTGAGTCGGAGACGCCGCGGGGACGCCCGCGCTTCTTCGGCACACGCTGCTCGGTCATGGCGCCAGCCTACGACGACGACCAGGCGGCGTCGTCAGTCGAGCAGATGCCGCAGGTACCGAGGTGGGTCCTGCAGGAACGAGCGCCAGTGGTTCACCAGCTCGAGATCGTTCCACTCTGCCGGGCGGATGCCCCACTCGCCGACCTCGAGGATCTGTGCACCGGGAAGTGCGGCGAGCACCGGCGAGTGCGTGGCGCACAGCACCTGCCCTCCGTCGTCGACGATCCGCTGCATCACAGCGATCAGCGCGAGCGTCGACTGGAACGACAGCGCGGCCTCGGGCTCGTCGAGACAGTAGAAACCGGGCGAGTCGAAACGGCTGTCGAGCAGCGCGAGGAAGGACTCCCCGTGGCTCATCTCGTGGAACGGCACGTCGCCACTCGGCGACGGATTCTCTTCGAGGTACGTGTAGAACGAGTGCATCGTCTCGGCCCGCAGGAAGAAGCCCCACCGATCGGCACCGACGCCTCGCTGCAATCGCAGCCACTCCGACAGGGGCGATTCGGTGGCTCGCGTGCTGTGCCTGGCGAAGCGCGAGCCGCCCTCGGGCGAGAGGCCGTAGGCGATCGCGATGCCCTCGACGATCGTCGACTTGCCGCTGCCGTTCTCGCCGACCAGAAACGTCACGCCGGGAGACAGTTCCATCCCCTCGCGCAGCACCTGGGCGACGGCGGGGATGCTCGTGGGCCAGAGCCGACCGGGCTCGGGAGCGTCGTCATTCGCGCTCACCGCCACGACCGGCTGCTCGCGCCGCCGACGACTGCCCGGTGTCCAGATCGATTCCATGCTCGCCTCCCTCTGCAGAAGGCTAGCCGCGGTCGCCGACACGGCCGCGGAGCCGTCGGCTCAGCACTCGATGACGTTGACCGCGAGGCCGCCCTCACTGGTCTCCTTGTACTTCGTCGACATGTCGATGCCGGTCTGACGCATGGTCTCGACGACGGCGTCCAGCGAGACGTAGTGACTGCCGTCGCCGCGAAGGGCGAGGCGTGTCGCCGTGACCGCGGTCGAGGCGGCGATCGCGTTGCGCTCGATGCACGGGATCTGCACGAGACCGCCGATGGGGTCGCACGTGAGTCCGAGGTGGTGCTCCATCGCGATCTCGGCGGCGTTCTCGATCTGCCGATTCGTGCCGCCCATCACGGCGGTCAGGCCGCCGGCGGCCATCGCGCACGCCGAGCCGACCTCGGCCTGGCATCCGCCCTCCGCCCCCGAGATCGACGCGTTCGCCTTGAACAGGGAACCCAGCGCGGTGGCGGTCAGCAGGAAGCGCCGGATGCCGCGGCGTCGGTTCGCCTCGGCGACCGCGTCGGGGTCGTCGATCGCTCCGACCGCGACGAGCGACGCCTCCGCGCCGAAGCCGAGCAACGCGCTCCCGACGAGCTCGCCGTACGGGGTGACCGCATTGCCGGCTCCGAGGCCGGAATCGGCCAGGAACCGCCACCAGTACATCGCGACGGCGGGAAGGATGCCGGCGGCGCCGTTCGTCGGCGCCGTGACGACCCGCCCACCGGCCGCGTTCTCTTCGTTGACGGCGAGCGCGAAGGCCCCCAGCCACTCGCCGGGAAGTTCGCGATGCCCACCGGCCTCGGCCTCTTCGAGCTGACCGCGGATCGCGCTCGCGCGGCGCTTGACCTTGAGCATCCCGGGGAGCACGCCGTCGGAGTGCAGGCCGTTGTCGACGCAGGAGGCCATCGCATCCCAGATCGCGTCGAGTCCCGCGGCGACGTCCTCTTCCGAGCGCTGCGCGGTCTCGTTCAGGCGGGCGATCTCAGCGATCGACAGCCCGTGTTCGTCGCACAGCGCGAGCAGCGATGCGGCGTCCGCATACGAGTACGGCAGCGGAGCCGTCGAGATCGCCGCCTCCTCACCATCGCGACGGATGAACCCGCCGCCGACGGAGTAGTAGGTCTCCTCCGCCACGATCTGCCCGTCGGCATCCCCTGCGACGAGCGTCATGGCGTTGGGGTGGCCGGGCAGGCGGGTGCGCGGCTCGAACACGATGTCGGTCTTGGAGAACGGGATCTCGTGCACGCCGTCGATCCGTACAGTCGCCCCCTCGCGCAGATCGGTCCAGGCGGAGCGCACCTCCGACGGATCGCAGGTCTCGGGAGCGAGTCCGCGGAGTCCCGCGACGACGGCATCGGGCGTTCCGTGTCCGATTCCCGTGGCTCCGAGGGAGCCGTAGAGGGTGCAGCTCACGCGTGCGACGCGTGTGATCGCTCCGGTCGACCGCAGGCGGTGGGCGAACTCGAGAGCGGCCCGCATCGGCCCGACCGTGTGGGAACTCGAGGGGCCCACTCCGATGGAGAAGAGATCGAAGGCCGAGACGTACGCTGTCACCTCCCCAGCGTACGTCGTGAACCGTCGTACAGACGATCCCGACGCCGCCGTCAAGCCCCTTCATCCCCGCGCGTCGACGCCTCAAGCTGGTGACGCACTCGATGCGAAAGGGACGATCATGACGAACAGCACACCCGCCCAGGACCCGACGGCAGACCTCGACCCCGAGGCCCAGACGCCGACCCCGACCCCGTCGTCCGGCGACGCCGGGGAGTTCAAGACCCCGGGGCAGAGCACGGACGCACCCGCAGAGGCCGAGTCGCCCGAAGACGCCGATCCGTCGGAGATCCCCGCCGACGACGAGCTCGAAGAGCCCAGCACCGAGAAGGACCCGTCGGAGGAGCCGAAGGCCCCGACACGCAACGACCCCGAGCCCGACCATGAAGCGGTCGGGATCGGGGTCATCGACGGTCCGGAGACCGACGAGGGCGACTGAGCGACTCCTACCCCGCTCCCGCCGCGAGCCCTGCCGCCGGAGGGCGATCACGTCGACAGGGCCCGCGCCGGGAGCGGGGGCGGATGCCGACTACTACTCGACGAGCTTGCCCTCGGTGTCGACCTCGCGCATGAGCTCCGCGATCTCCGCGGGGATCTCGGGGATCGGCTCGTGCGTCACTCCGCCGGTGGGCGACCACACCAGGTTGACCTGCAGCGTGGGGTCGGTGTCGGGGTAGTCGCTGCGGTTGTGGCATCCGCGTGTCTCCCGACGTTCCAGCGCCGCCTCGATCGTGGCGCGGGCGGCGAGCACCGACGCTTTGAGATCGAAAGCGTGGGCGAGGTCCTGGAACCCGGCGATGTCGGGGTGGATGCCGATGTCCTCCATCCGCCCCTCGATCATGTCGAGGTCGGCGAGGCCCGCTCGCAGTCCCTCCTCGGAACGCACCACGCCCGCGTGCTGGGTCATGGTGTTGCGGATCGCGCGTTGCAAGGCCCTCACGTTCTCACGACCGTCCGCGGCGAGCAGGTCGTCGATCTCGGCGCGGGCCTGAGCCACGGCATCCGCCGACCGGCGCTGGGCGTCGAGACCCGCCGCATGTTCCATCGCGGCCTGACCGACGATGCGGCCGTAGACGAGCAGCTCGATCAGTGAGTTGCCGCCGAGCCTGTTCGCCCCGTGCAGTCCGCTGGAGGCCTCGCCGATCGCATAGAGCCCGTCGACATCGGTCTGGTGGTCCTCCGGACGCACCCACACACCACCCATCGAGTAGTGCGCGGTGGGCGCGATCTCGATCGGATCGGTGGTGATGTCGAGCATCTGCAGCTCCATCATCGTCTGGTAGACGCGGGGCAGCCGGGTCATGATCGTCTCGCGCGGCAGGTGCGAGACGTCGAGCCAGACGCCGCCGTTCTCGGTGCCTCGCCCCTCGGCGATCTCCGTATACGCGGCGAGCGCGACGCGGTCGCGGGTCGACAGCTCCATGCGCTCGGGGTCGTACTTCGACATGAACCGCTCGCCGAGCGCATTGCGCAGGATGCCGCCCTCACCGCGCGCCGCCTCGGAGATGAGGGTGCCTGCGGCGTTCTCGGGCTCGATGATGCCTGACGGGTGGAACTGCACGAGCTCGGGGTCACGCAGTCGCGCACCGGCCTCGACCGCGAGGCGGAACGAGTCGCCGGTGTTCTCGTCGCGGCGAGACGACGTCCGGCGCCAGATGCGGTTGTGTCCGCCGGCCGCGAGGATCACGGCATCCGCGTGGATCAGGTAGCGCGTGCCGTCGGACTGGTCGAACCCGTAGGCGCCGAACACGACGTTGTCGCGCACGAGCAGGCGCGTGATGTACACGTGGTCGAGGATCGGCACCTCGAGCTGTTCGGCCTTGGCCACGAGCGTGCGCTGGATCTCGAGGCCGGTGTAGTCACCGGCGAACGCGGTGCGACGGAAGGTGTGCGCTCCGAAGAACCGCTGCGAGATGCGGCCGTCGTCTTCTCGGGCGAAGTCCATGCCCCAGCGTTCGAGGTCGCGGATGCCGCGCTCGGCGCCCTGCGTCACGATCTCGACCGTGTGGGGGTTGGCGAGCAGGTAGCTCTCCTTGATGGTGTCGGCGGCGTGCTGCTGCCAGCTGTCGCCTTCGTCCATGGTTCCGAGAGCGGCGTTGATGCCGCCGGCGGCAAGAGAGGTGTGGGCATCCTGTCGGGGGCGTTTGCCGACGGCGAGGACGTCGATGCCGTGTTCGGCGATCTCGATCGCCGCGCGCAGCCCGGATCCGCCGGTCCCGATGACGAGGACCGTGGTGGAGATCTGACGTTCGCGAGTACTCATGCATTTCACGCTAGTTAGGGCGTCCTAATAACTCCAATGCATAGTTCTACTGGAATCGATAGACTGCAGACATGAACCTCGAGCAGCTCCGCGGGTTCGTCGAGGTCGCCCGCCTCGGCCATTTCACCCGCGCCTCCGAGTCGCTGCACCTCGCGCAGCCATCGCTGAGTCGGCAGATCTCGACGCTCGAGCGCGAGCTCGGCGCCGAGCTCTTCCACCGCGCGCGCGGGCACATCGCGCTCACGGCAGCGGGCGAGGCGCTGCTCCCCCGCGCCCAGCGGATGCTCGCCGAGGCAGAGGCCATCCGTGACGAGATGGGTGAGCTCGCGGGGCTCCGTCGGGGGCGTGTGCGGCTCGGTGCTCCGCCGACCCTCTGCATCAGCCTCGTCGCCGAGGCGATCAGCGCGTTCCACGCGGCCCACCCCGGTGTCGACCTGCACCTCGACGAGAGCGGGTCACGGCTGCTGGTCGACCAGCTCGCGGTCGGCGCCGTCGACATCGCACTGATCACCGAGTCGACGGGCCCGCCCCCGTCGGGGTTCAGTCTCACGCGCATGCCTCTGCTCACCGAGGAACTGGTCGTGGTCTCCGCGGCATCCCAGCCTCCCGTCGCGATCACGCCCGCGATCGGTCTCGAGCATCTCGCCACGCTCCCACTGATCGCCCTCGACGAGACCTACGAGCTGCGCGCGACCACCGACGCCGCGTTCCGCTCGGCGGGCATCACCCCGAATCACGTCCTGGAGGGGGCGGAGATGGATGCCGTGCTTCGCTTCGTCGAACGCGGGGTGGGCGTGGCCGTGGTTCCGGCGATGGTGCTGTTCGACCAGCCGGCGCTCCGCTCGGTGCGACTCACGCATCCGATGATGAGGCGCACCGTGAGTCTCGCGCATCGCGCGGATGTCACTCCTGCGGTCGCCGTCGCCGCGATGCGCGATGTGATCCTCACCACCGCCGCCGACTACGCGCGACGAGACCCCGCGATCACCAGCCTGCTCGACTGATCCGACTCAGGCGTCCTCGTATTCGTCGGGCGACCACTCCTCTCGCCACTCGATGATCGGGCGATCGCCGGCGAAACGGATCGGCAGCCAGACGTAGTCGGCGATCGAGGTGTCGACGTAGGCGAACTCCTCCATCGGCTCATCGCCGTCCCTCCCCGGTGCGAAGTGCTCGATGAATGCCTGACGAGCGCGATCGCCGTGCTCGAGGTATCGCGGGAGCCAACGGTCGGCGATCGCGATGTAGAGGTCCTTCTTGCCCGGGTGGCGGAACACCGACGAGATCTGCGAATGGAACGACGTGCGCGAATCATCGTCGGGGTGCAGGTCGCCGAGCACCTCGAACGGGCCGTGATAGCTGCGCGAGACCGCCGATTCCGAGGGGTTCGGGTAATACCCGGTCGTGCCGGAGGTCAGCAGATAGTGCAGGCCGCCCCTCTGGAAATGGGCGGGCGCCTCTCGCACGAAGGGAGGCTGCGGCTGGGGGAAGTGCGTCGAGTAGTACCCGGTGACGTCGGTGTAGTCGCTGGTGAGATCGGCGCAGATCATCTCGGAGTGCACCCGCTCGAAGTAGTAGTACCCCTTGCCGTCGTGCGGGTCGACGACCAGATCGAAGTCGCCGGCGCTCATGTCGAGGGGTCGCAGCCAGGTGCGCTGGATCTCGTACGGACCGAGGATGCTGTCGGCGGTGAGTACCGTCGAGCGCTGCACCGACCCCTTCGTCATCACCTTCACCCAGCACACGAACTTTCCGGTCTCGGCGTTGAAGATGATGTGCGGACGATCGAGGCCCTGCGCCGGATGCAGCGGCGAGGACTCGTCATCCTCGTCGGGCGGGATGATGACACCGCGGTCGTCCCAGTTGACGAGGTCGGTCGACGAGTAGCACCGCACGCCCCAGTGCCAGACGCCGCTGCCGGGGGTGGAGAACTCCTTGTTCTCGCCGTACCAGTAGTGCACGCCGTCGACCGTGAGGACGGATCCGCCATGCGCATGGATGCGCTCGCCCTTCGTGTCGAGCCACACCTGCCCCGGTCGGATGTGCTGCTGCGTCATGCTGCTCCCTCAGTCTCGAGGACGGGTTCGGGTCGGCGCCAGCCGAAGAACGGGCGCTCGGGGTCGTCGTCGACGGACCGGAATGTGGTGGTGAACGAGTGTCGGCCGGGGCCGACGGGAACCTGCTCATCCGACCCCGGCAGCACCAGCACGCCGGCGGAGGCCGCAGGCACCTCGAGCTCGATCGACAGCTTCTCGCCCTCGCGCTTCCACGAGATCGACGCAGCACCTCGCACGCTGTCGTACCGGGCACTCGCGTGGTCGAGACCTCCACCGGGCCGCGGCTCGAAGCGGATGCGCTCCCAGCCCGGCGCATCGGCTGCGAGCCCCGCCACCGCACGGTGGAGGAAGTCCGCGACGGCACCGAGCGCGTAGTGGTTGAAGGACGTCATGTCACCGGGGTTGATCGACCCGTCGGGGAGCATGCTGTCCCATCGCTCCCAGATCGTCGTCGCCCCCATGCTGACCGGGTACAGCCACGAGGGCAGCTCGTCCTGCAGCAGCAGGTGATAGGCGTAGTCCATGCCCCCGGCGCGCACGAGCGCATCGCAGATGATCGGCGTCCCGACGAACCCCGTCGAGATGTGGAACCCGCCGGCACCGACCAACTCCTGCAGCCGGGCTCCGGCACGGACCACCTGCTCGTCGTTCTCGAGCAGGTCGAAGACCAGCGCGACGGCGATGGAGGTGGGGGTGTCGCTGACGACGCGTCCGGTGTCGCTGAGGAACTCGTTCTGGAACGCCCGTGCCGCGCGATCGGCGATCGCGCGATAGTGCGCGGCATCCGCCGTCTCGCCGAGCAGCGCTGCCGTGTCCGCCACGATGCGCGCCGTACGCACGTGATATGCGGTCGCGACCAGGTACTTGTCGGTGTGCGACTTGCCCGGGTCCTCGGGCGGCGCGGTCGGGTCGAGCCAGTCTCCCAGCTGGAAGCCGGTGTTCCAGAGTCCGGTGTGGCCGGTGAGGTCGTCGACGAGGTCGACCCAGCCGCGCATGCTGGCGTACTGGTCGGCGAGGATGCGCAGATCGCCGTCGTTGCGATACATCTCCCACGGCACGATCACGGCCGCGTCGCCCCAGGCAGCGGTGGGGAAGTTCGGGAAGCCGCACTCCACCCAGGGCACGAAGTTGGGCACGTGCCCCTGGTCGGCCTGCTCGAATGCGAGGTCGCGCAGCCATCCGGTGAGGGTGCCATGCGCGGCGAACAGCCGAAGAGCCGTCGGTGCGAACACCTGGATGTCGCCCGTCCACCCCACCCGCTCGTCACGCTGCGGGCAGTCGGTCGGCAGATCGACGAAGTTGTCGCGCATGCTCCAGACGACGTTGGAGTGTAGCCGGTCAAGTCCCTCATTCGACGACTCGAACCACCCCGTGCGGCGCATTCCGGTGTGGATCACGACCGCTTCGACGTCTCCGTCGCGCAGTTCGCCCGGCCAGTTCTCGAGCTCGGCGTACTGGAATCCATGGATCGTGAACCGAGGACTGTAGATCTCCTCGCCGATCCCCGCGGCCGTGTAGCTATCGACCGAGGTCGCCGCGCGCAGCGGGCGGGTGCCGAGCTCTCCGTTCTCGATCACCTCCGCGTGGTGCAGCGTCACCGTGTGCCCGGCATCCGCTCGGACCCGGATGCGCAGGACGCCCGAGATGTTCTGACCGAAATCGAGGCGGATGCGCCCGCTCGGCTGGCGTGTGATCGCCGCCGGCCGAAGGGTCTCGGTCTCCTGCACGGGCAGCGCGGTGGGCGGTTCGATCGCCGCACGGAAGTCGGTTCGGGGCAGCGTGACCGCCGGCGTCCAGCCCGAGGCGTCGAACTCCGGTGCGGACCATCCGTCCTGCGCGAGCCGGGCGTCGAAGGCCTCCCCCTCGTACAGACCGACCGAGGTGATCGGCGACGGCGCTGCACTCCAGGTGAGCGGCACGTGATGTGTCGTGCCGTCTGCCGTGGTGACCTCGAGCTGCGCGAGCAGGGCGACGTCGGATCCGTAGATGTCCCAGACCCCGCCGTCGAAGCCGATGTGACCTCGGTACCAGCCGTCGGCGAGCCAGGCGCCGAGCACGTTCTCGCCACCGCGCAACGCCGCGGTCACGTCGTGCGTCTGATAGCGGACGCGGTGGCTGTAGCTCGTCCACCCCGGCGCCAGCACGTCGTCGCCGATGCGCTCTCCGTTGACCTCGAGCTCATAGACGCCGTGCGCGGTCGAGTAGACCCGCGCCCGTGCGATGTCCTCGGGCAGCGCCCCCTCGGCGATGACGGCCCGCAACAGGTATGCCGGCCGGGGCGAGTCACGGTCGGCTGCGACCGACGGCGACACGAAGTCCACCTGCCAGTCATCGCCGAGACCGGCCTCGATCCTCATCGGCTCGCTCCAGGACTCGGCGTCCGAGGCGCGGATACGCAGTTCGCCTCCGTCTCGCGGAGCCAGGGGTGCGAAAGGCCATGCGATGAGCTGGGTCGTCGTGACCTGCGCGGTCTGTGCCGCGCCGCCCTCGAGGGTGAACTCCACCTCGAACGCCGACGCCACGGCATCCGCCACGAAGGATATCCGCGGTTCAGCCTCTCCGATCCCGACGGTTGCCCCGCCTCGCCTGTTCTCCAGCCAGATCTCGATGATGTTCGTCATGTCAGCCCTTCACCGATCCTGCGGTCAGGCCCTTCATGACCTGCTGGTTGAGGAACACGTAGATGAGCAGTGTTCCGAGCACGTTGACCGAGATCGCGGCGAAGGTCGGTCCGTACTGCACAGCCCCGTACTCCCCCGTGAAGTTGAGCAGTCCGACCTGGATCGTGCGCAGATCGCTGCTGTTGGTGAACGTCAGCGCGATCAGCAGGTCGTTCCAGAGGAAGAAGAACTGCACGAGCCCGATGGTGAACAGCGCGTTCTTGACCAGAGGGAGCCCGATCGAGAAGAACGACCGGAAGATCGACGCTCCGTCGAGCGTCGACGCCTCGAAGATCTCGCGAGGCACCGACCGGAAGAACGTCGCCATCATGAACACGGTCAACGGCATGCCCAACGCCACATAGGTGATGATGAGCGGCCACAGCGTGCCGGTCATGTTCGTGCGGAAGTAGATCGTGAACAGCGGGAGCAGGATCATCTGCGCGGGCACCATGATGCCGGCGAGGAACAGCAGCAGCACGGTGCCCCTGCCCTTCCAGACCATGACCTCGAGTGCGAAGCCGGCCGCGGTTCCGAACACCAGGATGATCGCGAGCGACGGGAACACCGCGATCACGCTGTTGACGATGTACTTGCCGAACTCGCCGGTGGTGAACACCTCGATGTAGTTGACGATGTCCCACGACTGCGGCAGGGCCCAGAACGGCTCGTTGAGGAACTCGCTCTGGGTCTTGAACGATCCGAGGAGCATCCAGAGGATCGGGTAGACCTCGACGATCAGCAGAACGGCGATGAGCAGGCGGATCGGGAGCCGACGCAAGAAGTCGCGGACGCCCCGTCTGTTCGGGTCGACGTCGCGTCGGGTGGGCAGCGGGGTGCCTGTGACGATGGCGGTCGTAGCGCTCACTGGTTCAGTCCTTCGTCAGGTCGCGGCGGGTGGAGCGGAAGATGAAGACCGTGAACAGCAGGCACAGGATCGTCAGCATGAGCGCGATCGTGCTGCCGTACCCGTAGTCGCCGTAGGCGAAAGAGGTGCGGAACATGTACAGGGTCAGCGGCGTGGTGGCGTTGCCCGGCCCGCCGTTGGTCAAGGCCACGACGGTGTCGAACACCTTGAGCGTGCCGTTGATGCTGAAGATGATCGACGACAGCAGCACCGGGAGCGACAGGGGCAGGACGATGGTGCGGATGAGCTTCCACCCGGATGCTCCGTCGATGCGTGCCGATTCGATGAGCTCGTCGGGGATGTCGACGAGGCCCGCATACAGCAGCACCGCGTAGAAGCCCATGGACCGCCAGAGGTCCATGGCGATGATGACCCAGAAGGATGCGTCGGGGGTGCCGAACCAGTCGAGGTTCTGGACGCCGAGGATGCCGAGGAACGAGTTCACCGGTCCGACGGTCGGCGCCGCCTCGAACAGGCGCTGGAACAGCAGCGCGACCGCCACCGTGGGCAGCACGACGGGGAAGAACACGATCGTGCGGATGAGGCCCGACCCCTTGCGGAGCCAGAAGACGTACATCAGGGAGAGCAGGTACCCCACGATCACCTGCAGCGCGGTGAGGATGAGCGCGTACCTCAACGTGAAGAGGATCGCGTCCCATGCGGCGGGGTCCTGGAAGAACTTGATGAAGTTGTCGAAGCCGTTGAATGTGAAGCCGGTGATGGGGTTGCCGTCCTGCACGGTGTAGAACAGCGACCACACGATCGGGACGAGCATGACGAGCGAGTAGACGAGCAGCGCGGGTCCGAGGAGGACGAAGATGGCGCGCTTGTCACCGAGGACTTTGTGCATGGTGGATCTCCTGATGCGACCAGAGCGATCCCGGGGCGAGCGATCGCCCGCCCCGGGAGAGGTCAGCCTTCGTCGTTGGCTGCCTGGACGAGCTTCATGAACTCTTCGCCGGACAGGCTGCCGTTGGCGAGGCCCGCACCGTTGTTCTGGCTGATGCCGGTGGCCTTGGGCGTGAAGAGCGCTTCGAACCACAGGACGCTCGAGGGTGCGTTCGCGATCTCCTCCTGCACGATCTTGGTCGTCTCGGGAAGATCTGCCGGCGGGTTGTCGACCACGAAGCCCGAGACCACGCCGCTCTCGTTCAGCGCGGTGTCACCGTATCCTTCAGCGATGCACTTCAGCCACGCGGCCGAGTCATCGTCGTAGTTCTTCTCGGCGAACATCACCGGGATGCCGACGTTCGCCGGGATCTCGTCGATGCTGCCCTTTCCGCCCTCGACGTCGGGGAAGCGGGCGAAGCCGATGTTGTCGGCTCCGATCTGGTTCTGCTCTTCGTCGTTGAAGTTCGCGAGAGCCCAGCTGCCCATGTAGAAGAAGGCGGCCTTGCCCGTGAGGAACAGGTTCATCGAGGCGTTGTAGTCGATCGATCCGACCGCGTCACCGAAGAATCCGTCCTTGCCGAGTTCGGCGACGGCATCGGCCGCGGCGACGTACTCGGGGTCGGTGAGTTTGGCGTCGCCGTCGGCGACCTTCTGCAGGGCGTCTGCGCCGAGCGTGCGGAAGATGTAGTCGCCGACGAGGCGGGTGACGGGCCAGCCGTCCTTGCCTGCCGTCGCGAACGGCTGCACACCGGCATCCTTCAGCGTCGAGGCGGCGTCGACGAGGTCGTCCCACGTCTCGGGAACCTCGACGCCGTTGTCGGCGAGGAGCTCCTTGTTGTACCAGAAGCCCTCGATGTTGAACTCGGTCGGCAGCGCGTAGAGCGCACCGTCGCCGTAGAGGGCCTTGACCGTGGATTCGGCTGCGGGCACGAGTCGGTCCGAGACGCCGAGGTCATCGAGCGCCTTCGAGAGGTCGAGCACCTTGCCCCCGTCGATGAACTCCGACATGAGCGCCGGGGTGCCGGCGGCCATCTGCATGTCCGAGAGACCGTCCTGGCTGGCGAGCAGCTGCAGCTGCTGGTCCCACTGGGTGCCCGAGATGTCGTCGGACGTCAGCGGCGCTGCCTCATCGGCGGCCTTGCACTGGTCGCCGGCGAGGCTCTCGAGCGTGTTGATGATCGTGGTGTTCTCGGTCTGACCGAGGTAGGTGAACTCTCCGTCACCGGCGCCCGACTCCGATGACCCCGAGCCTCCTGAGCAGGCCGAGAGTGCGAGAGCACCGACGCCGATGAGCGCGATTGCGGGGGCCAGGCGACGGGCGCGCCTCATTGCTGTGGTCACTGTTCCTCCTTGAAGAGCGACGCCTCTTTTGAAGCGCTTCATTCACACCATGCCATACGAAAAAAGGGCATGTCAAGACCGTTACGAATCAGAAATGAAGCGCTTCATGACATCGGATGCTCTAGAGTTGAAGAACCAGGTCATGGCGACGACGCCGAGGAGGATGACGTGACCGACACTCCCCCGTCAGGGCGCACGAAGCCCAGCATGGCGGACGTGGCTGCCCACGCAGGGGTCGCCCTCGGCACCGTCTCCAACACCCTGAACAACCCCGAGAAGGTGCGCGAAGCGACGCGACGCAGGGTGCTCTCATCGATCGCCGAGCTCGGCTTCGTGCGCAACGATGCCGCGCGGTCGCTGGCTGCGGGCAACAGCACGTCTGTCGGCCTCGTGCTCGCCGACCTCGGGAACTCGTTCTTCGTCGACATCGCCCGGGGCGCCGAACGCGCCCTGCGACGCCACAAGATGGACGTCCTCATCGTCAACTCGGACGTCGACCCCGATCGCGAGATCCACAATCTCGAGCTGCTCGATCGCTCACGTGTCGCCGGCATCATCCTCGCTCCTCTCGACACGGCCCTCGCGAAGTCGCCGCATCCGGCGAACCGCACGACACCGACAGTGCTGGCGAACTTCGAGTCCCCCTCGCTCGCGTACCCCGGGGTCATCGTGGACGAACGCCACGGCGGCGCACTGGCGGCCTCGCATCTGATCGCCCTCGGTCGACGGCGGCTGCTGTTCGTCGGCGGGCCCCGATTCCTCACGGCGGTCAACCAGCGCTGGGAGGGCGCGGAGCAGGCCACGGCCGCGCATCCGGACGCGTCGATCGACATCCTCGAGACCCGAGGAGTGAACATCCGTCACGGCCGGGATGCCGGGCGGCAGATCCTGGAGCGCGGTGCGGGAACATACGATGCGATCGTCGCGGCATCCGACCTCGTCGCGATCGGCCTCATCCAGATCCTCAACGAGGTGCCGGGCTTCTCGGTACCCGGCGACATCGCCATCACCGGCTACGACAACAACCACTTCGCGTCTGAGAGCGCCATCCCGATCAGCACGGTGAGCCAGCCCGGCGAGGAGATGGGCGCCGTCGCCGCAGACCTGCTGCTCGAGCGCATCGCCAACCCGGGCGCCCCGTCACGCAGCGTGACGCTCGAGCCTCGCCTGCTCCCCCGTACGTCCACCCTCGGCGAGATGTGGCGCAGGGACTGACCCGAGCGCCGACGCACCCGTTGCGAAGGAGAACTCTCTTAACAATGGAGGACTCCTGGCGAGAGGTCCTTCGCTGCGCGTCTTCTCCTTCGCTCCGTGCGCGCCGGATGCAGTCGAGCACTCCGCAAGAAACGCAAAACCCCCGCCGCTTTCGCGACGGGGGTTTCAGCTGATGTGCGCCCGAAGGGACTCGAACCCCTAACCTTCTGATCCGTAGTCAGATGCTCTATCCATTGAGCTACGGGCGCTCCTGGACCGCTCAGCGGGCCGTGGAACAGCCTATAACAGTCACCACTCGAATGCGAATCGAGCAGGTCACTCGTCGTGTTCGGCGGCCTTCTGCTTCTTCTTCCGCTTCGCCTTCGCACGCTGCAGGGACGACAGAGCCTGCAGGTCGACGAGCCGAAGAGCCTGCATCCGGGCCTCGCGCATGCGATCGTAGTCGGGGTCCTGGTCGGGACGCATGCCCTCGACGCGGAGCCGACGATCGAGGTTGTGGCGCACGTCGGCCCAGGCGCCCTCTCGGGCCTCCTCCACGATGGCACGCAACGCGGCTTCGTTCTCCATCGTCTCGCGCAGCTTCGTCGCGACGCCGCGCGACTGCTTGGCCCGGCGTCGGAGGTTGCGCACATCGCGGTCACGGTAGTCGTGCGTTCCCGAAGGGTCGGAGTGGCGACCGCGAGCGCGCTTGCGCAGCTCCGTCAGGTTGCGCTCGACCTCTTCGGACTCCTCGGCCATCGCCCGCAGCGCTTCGCGCGCATCGGCGACGTACTTGTCGGTGTCGAACACGCCGTTCTCGGCGATCGTGCCGATGAGGATGTGATTCTTCACGGCGAGGCGCGCGGCAGCGGTCGCGATCGCAACGCCTTCGGCGATGGCATCCGCAGTTCGTCCCACCGCTACCTCCTCTCTTCGAGCGTACCGGTATCGCTCCCCGATGCAGTGGGCCAGAATGGATCGGAATCGGGTCGCACAGACCTGCTCGATCACCTGCGGCACTCCCGGTCGCCGCCAGGAGGAGTGCAATGACGCGTCTCACCCTCACCGGAAGCACCACGGTCATCACGGGAGCCGCGAGCGGAATGGGCGCCGAGATCGCCCGGATCCTCGCCGCGGACGGTGTGCACCTCGCGCTGATCGACCACAACGCCGAGGCGCTCGGGATGCTGGTGGCAGAGCTCGCCGGTGCCACGGTCACCACGCACATCGTCGACCTCCGAGACGATGAGGCCGTGTTCGCGACCGCTCGAGAGATCATCGCGTCGCATCCGCGCATCAACGCGCTGATCACCTGTGCCGGCTCGTCGATGCTCGGCACCCTCGAGCAGCTGACGATGGAGGAGATGCGCTGGTTGACCGACGTGAACCTGTGGGGCACCGTCTCGATCACGAAGGCGCTGCTGCCCGCGCTGCGCACCGCGCCCGCCGCGCACGTCACCCACCTCGCGAGCGTGTACGCCCTGGCGGCTCCTGCGGGGCGGATCCCCTACGCGCTGACCAAGTACGCGGTGAGAGGCTTCTCGGAGGCGCTCAGGCACGAGCTCGAGGGCACGTCGGTCACGGTCGGCGCCGTCTACCCGGCCGGCGTGCGTACGGGCATCATCCTGCACGGACGGTATGCCGCGGCGATCGATCCCGCCGTGGCGGCGAGAGCGGCAGCCGCGCAGGCGGCGATGTACCACACCGAGCCGGTGGATGCCGCAGCCCTCATCGTTCGCGCGACCGAACGACGCCGGGCTCGCACGATGGTCGGCAGGGAGGCTCGACTCGTCGACGTGTTGGTGCGGCTCGCGCCGGCGGGCTACTGGCGCGTGATGCGTCGCCCGCTGCGAGAGGCGATCGACACCACGACTCCGGCCCGGTGACTCACCTGACCGACCCGACCCAGATCGCCGACGCCCACGTCTGTTGGTCGCCGTCGCATCCGACCGCACCGGGGAACCCTCTGACCACGGCCATGCAGTTGGCGAGGAACTCGGGGTCGCCTCCGAAGAGCGAGCCGTACGTCCCCGACGACGTGAGGGCTCCCCAGACGCGGAACTGGTAGATGTGGGCGAGCTCGTGCGCCATAGCCCATCTCAGCCGCTCGGGGCTCCAGTCCACGATGTCGGCCCGGTATTTGATGTACCCGTTGCTGTTGGCGCAGGCGGGAGCGGATCCCCCTGCGCACGAGGCTGATTCGTAGAGCCCCACGCCTGTGCCGCCGACCACGTCGAGAGCGGCACGCACCCTCGCGTATCCGTCGGGTCCGCTCGACGACCAGGCCGGCCCTGCGGGCGCGGCGTACTGCGCCGCCTCCCAGGTGGTCACGTCGTCGCCGACCTTGTCGATGAGCGCATGGACGGTGGCGGTCGCCGCGATCACGGTGGCCGGGCTCTTCCGCTCATCGAGCACGGTCTGCTGGGCCGACAGTGCCGCAGCCCGATGCGCGGCGGTGTCGACCTTGCCGTCGGCGGCCGCGATCGCGGCGCTGAGCGCGTCGATCTCGTCGACGAAGGCAGGACGCACCGCGAGCACCGCCGCACGATCGTCCGTCTCCTTCTCCGCGATGTCGATCGCTCCCTCGAGGTGATCGGTGCGCATCTGGGCCGAACGGGTCGACTGCGACAGGCTCTGCAGCTCGGCGATCGCGGCAGCTCTGTCTTCGTCGAGAGCCGCGGCACGCCCCACGACGCCCGAGGCGAGGAGCACGGCCGCGACCACGCTGACCGAGAACACCCTCCGGATCACGACTGTCGCCTCATCGCAGGAAGCCCGTCGTGTCGGAGAGTTCGGTCTCCTGCTCGGCGATGGTCGCACGCAGAGCGGTCAGCTTCTCGGCGAGCAGGTAGTTGGCGTCGCGGGTCGCGTCGAGGTTCTCCTCGGCCCGCGTGACGGCTGCTCGCACCTCGTCGAGGGAGTCGACCCGTTGCTGGTCGGCGACCACGACGAGCACCGTTCCGCCGATCAGCAGCAGCCCCCCGGTGACGACAGCGACAGCCCTCATATCGCTCCCCAGAACAAGACGATTATCCGGAACGATTCCGTAGGCTCAATATATCCCCGCGACAGGGGCCTTTCTAGCGCACCATCTCGCCCGCCGCGCTCCGGAAACGACGAAGCCGGAGACTGTTGAGAACGACGAACACGCTCGAGAACGCCATCGCCGCGCCGGCGAGCATGGGGTTCAGCAGACCCAGCGCCGCGAGCGGGATCGCCGCGACGTTGTAGGCGAGTGCCCAGAAGAGGTTGCCGCGGATCGTGCCGAGGGTCCGCCTCGCCAGGCGGATCGCGTCGACCGCCCCCCAGAGGTCACCTCTCACGAGCGTGAGGTCTGATGCCTCGATCGCGGCGTCGGTTCCGGTGCCCATCGCGATCCCGAGATCAGACTGTGCGAGGGCCGCCGCGTCGTTGACGCCGTCGCCGACCATGGCGACGACGGCACCGCGTGCCTGCAGAACGGTGATCACCTCGACCTTGCCCTCGGGAAGGACTCCTGCGCGCACCTCGTCGATGCCCACCACGCCGGCGATGCTCCGCGCCGCGCGCTCGTTGTCGCCGGTGAGCAGCACCGGACGAAGCCCGAGCTCCCGCAGCGCGGCGATCGCGTCGGCACTGGTCGGCTTCACCTGATCCGCGACCACGAGGACACCGCGCACGCGGCCGTCCCACGCCACCACCACGGCAGTGCGTGCGTTCGCCTCCGCGCTGTCGAAGGCGGAAGCGAGCTCCCCGTCGAGGCGCAGCGCCCAGTCCTCCAGGAGCGAGGGGCGACCGGCGATCACCGCCCGCGAATCCACGATGCCGGTCACACCTCGGCCCGGAAGATTGCGGAAGTCCGCGACGGCGGGCAGGTCGCCGAGGCGCTCGGTGGCGCCCCGCACGATCGCCTGCGCGATGGGATGCTCGGATGCCTCTTCGACCGCGGCCGCGTAGCGGAGAACGTCGGAGGAGTCCTCCCCGTCCGCGACGATGATGTCCACGAGTGTCATCCGCCCCGTGGTCACAGTGCCGGTCTTGTCGAGCACGATCGTGTCGACGCGTCTGGTCGACTCGAGCACCTCCGGTCCCTTGATGAGCACACCGAGCTGGGCACCTCGACCGGTGCCGACGAGCAGTGCCATCGGCGTCGCCAGACCGAGGGCGCAGGGGCACGCGATGATCAGGACCGCCACGGCTGCGGTGAACGCGGCAGCCGCACCGCCGCCGACCAGCAGCCACACCACCAGGGTGAGGGCCGAGATGGCGAACACGATCGGCACGAACACCGCCGAGAGCCGGTCGGCGAGACGCTGGGCCTCGGCCTTGCCCGATTGGGCCTCTTCGACGAGGCGTGCCATGCGAGCGAGCTGGGTGTCGGCACCGACCCGTGTCGCGGCGACGACCAGGCGTCCACCCACGTTCACGGTGGCGCCGGTGACCGAATCCCCGGCTCGCACTTCGACCGGGACCGATTCGCCCGTGAGCATCGAGGCATCGACCGCAGACGACCCCTCTCGCACGATCCCGTCGGTCGCGATCTTCTCGCCGGGTCGGACGACGAACAGCTCCCCCACTGCGAGCCGCTCGAGCGGCATCCGCTCTTCGCGCCCGTCGCGCAGGACCGAGACGTCCTTGGCGCCGAGCTCGCCCAGAGCGCGGAGAGCCGCTCCGGCACGACGCTTCGAGCGCTGCTCGAGGAACCGGCCGAGCAGGAGGAACATCGTCACGCCCGCGGCCACCTCGAGGTAGATGCTGCCGAGGCCGTCGCCGCGTTCGATCGTGAATCGGAACGGATGGGTCATCCCCCACATGCCCGCGGTGCCGAAGAACAGCGCATACAGCGACCACAGATAGGCCGCTCCGACACCGACCGAGATGAGCGTGTCCATCGTGACGGCCCGGTGGCGCGCGTTCAGCACCGCCGCCCGGTGGAACGGCCAGGCCGCCCAGGTGACGACCGGCGTGGCGAGGGCGAGCGACACCCACTGCCACCCCGGGAACTGCAGTGGCTCCGCCATCGCGAGCACGATCACCGGAACCGCGAGCACGGCCGCGACGATCAGGCGGAGCCGCAGGAGGCGGTAGGCGGGATCGACGTCGGGCGCGTCGTCCTCGCGCGGGAGTGCCGCTGCGTATCCGGTACGGACGACCTCCGAGATGAGGTCTTCGACGGCGATGCCGGGCGCGACCTCGACGTGCGCCTTCTCCGTCGCGTAGTTGACGGTCGCAGCCACACCCTCCATGCGGTTGAGTCGCTTCTCGATGCGCGAGGCGCACGACGCGCACGTCATGCCCTCGATCTCGAGGTCGTACGACACCGCCTCGGCTGACATGATCGCCCCTCAGGCGCGGACGGCGCTGTAGCCGGCCTCATCGACGGCGGCGAACACAGCGGCGTCGTCGAGCTCGGTGGCCGATGTCACGACCAGGCTGCCCGACGCGGCGCTGACCTCGATGCCGGTCACACCGTCGAGCTTCGCGACCTCGCTGCGGACCGAGCCCTCGCAGTGCCCGCAGGTCATACCGGTGACGGAGTAGGTGGTGGTGCTCATCAGTGCGTTCCCTCTCGACTGTTCCTGACAGAGTCAGATACCCCCCTGGGGTATCTCTCTCGTCACAACAGTACCCCGCGTCGGGGTATTCCTCAACGCGGGGATGCCTCAGATCGAGTACGTGGGCGAGGCAAGACGACGCTCAGCCGCCGCCTGGCCACTCGCGAGGTGGCGCGGAATCAGCCAGCGCAGCTTCTCGACATCGCGCGCGACGACCGCCTCGAGGATCACCCGATGCTCGTCCGCCATGGCGAGAAGGTCATCGTGCTGTCCGAAGAGCCACCGAAGGCGCGTGACGAACACGCCGATCAGCTCACCGAGCATCTCGTTGCCCGCGAGCTCGGCCGAGATCTCGTGGAACTCCCCTGCCGCGATCCGCGCCGCCTCGACATCCCCCGCCTTCGACGCCGCGAGTTCACGCTCGTACGACGCCTGCAGCCGTGCGATCCCCGCATCGTCGTGACGTTCGGCCGCGAAGACGAAGATCAGGGTCTCGATCGCCTCGCGCACCTCGCCGAAGTCCTGGATGTCACGGTGCGTGAACTCGCGCACGACGGCCCAGGTGCGCGGCCTCGCGACGACCACTCCCTCGCCGACCAGCGTGCGGATCGCTTCGCGCACGGGCAGCCGCGACACGTTGAGCTCCGCTGCGATATCGCGTTCGACAAGCCGGGATCCGGGCACACGACGCCCGAGGATGATGTCATCACGCAGAATGCGCGTCACCCTCACCGACTCGAGTTCGCCGGCAGTCCCCACCCCCGCCATACCGAGATTGTCCCACCCGGAGAGCGGATCGACAAGTTTTGGTATCCCAACGGGGGATTTATTTCGTCTGCGCACCACTCACGCGCGGACGAGACAGAAGAGGGCGCGGATGCCGCAGCATCCGCGCCCAGTCCGCCTACGCTCAGGGCAGGCGGTTCGCGATGGCGAGGTTCGCGGTGAGCTCCTCCGCGGTCTGCTTCACGACGTAGGCGGGACGATCACGCTCGACGCGCCAGGACTCGCTGAGCGGACCGACGTTGACCGTGTCGAAGCCGACCTCGTCGTAGAAGCGCGTGACGAAATCGACAGCCTCGGCGTCATCGCCCGCGGTCGCGAGCGCGCGGCGCCCCTCGGTTCCGGCCGGGGTGCCGTCGGTCGTGATGTCGGCCGCGTAGATGTGGTTGAAGGCCTTGGCGATCCGCGACGTCGGCAGCTGCTTCTGCAGGAGCTCCGAGGTCGTCGTCTCCCCCTTGTCGAGGGCGTCAATGTGACCGTCGCGCTCGAAGTAGTAGTTGTTCGTGTCCAGCACGATCTTGCCGGCGAGCTCCTCCACGGGGAGAGCGTCGATCTTGCCGAGCGGCACCGTGACGACGGCGACATCACCCGCCGCAGCGGCCTCCGCGGCCGTCGCCGCCTTCGCCCGCGGGCCGAGCTCGTCGACGAGACCTGCCAGTGTCTCCGGGCCGCGCGAGTTGGCGATCACCACGTCGTAGCCGTTCGCGACCGCGACGCGCGCGACCTGGCTGCCGATGTGTCCTGCACCGATGATTCCGAGAGTTGTCATGCTCGGGGCAACGCCTGGGCGACGGGGCTATTCCCTCCGTGACGCTGCGAGTCGCACGATCAGACGGTGAGGAGGAAGCGCTCCTCGACGCGGCGATACCCCAGACTCTCGTAGAGCCGGATGGCGCCGGTGTTGAAGCCGAAGACATGCAGGCCGATCGAGTCCGCACCGAGCCGACGGGCCTCCCGCTCGGCCGCATGCATGACGTCGCGACCGTACCCTCTGCGGCGATGCCCCTCGGCGATCTCGATGTCGAGGATGAAGGCGTGCGGGCGTCCGGCACGAGCTCGGACACCGATCCAGAGCACCCCGACCTCATCGCCGTCGACCTCGGCGACGAACAGCTCCTGCCCCTCCGACGCGACTCCGTCAGGGAGTTCGAGCTGCATCTGTCGGTGCGACTCGACCGCCGCATCCTCCTCCGAGTATCGGCCTGATGCGGCGAGATCCGCGGCGAAGGCGGCTTCGGATGCCACGGCGAAGCTCGTGAAGCGCTCCGCGGTCATCGGGCTCACGACCACACGCGAGCGCCCCTCGCGCGACGGGAGCGGTTCGAGGAGCATCTGGATCGAGGCGACCTCGAATCCACCGCTCTCGACGAACGCGCGGCTCTCACTGTCGGAGGCGTAGACGCCCATGCTGATCCGCGTGACCTGCTGTGTACGGGCGAGGGTCCGCAGTTCCGCGAGCAGTCGGCCGCGCTGTGCTTCGCTCGGGCTGACGCCGAAAGCGAGATCCACGAGGAACAGCACGCCGTTGTTCGCGGCCAGCCAGGCCGTGCCCAGAGCGACTCCGTCGTCCTCGATCTCCAGGATCAGCGACGTCGGCGTCTCGTGGCCCTCCGCGAGCAGCTCGCCGACGAACTCATCGACACGGGCCGCAGCGTCTTCGCCGACGAGCATCCCCGACTCCCGCCTGAGCGCGATCAGTCGCACGCGAGTGGTCGCGAGCCAGTCGTCGAAACGGTCGGCAGGCAGAGGAGTCAGAAGAAGCGGCATGGTTCCATCCTGCACCTCACCGCGGACGACCCATGCCTCGCCTTCACGCCTTGTGCAGCGCGTCCTCCACGGCGACCCAGGCGAGCATCGCGCACTTCACGCGGGCCACGTACTTCGAGACTCCACCCAGGGCTGCGACGTCGCCGAGCAGCTCCTCGTCCGGCTCGATCTTGCCTCGCGAGCGCATGGCCTCGCGGAACGCCGCGATCCGCACCTCGAGATCCTCGACCGTCAGCCCCTCGGCGAGCTCGGCGAGAAGCGACGCGGATGCCTGTGAGATGGCGCAGCCGTGGCCCTCCCACGCGATCGCCTCGATGCTGCCGTCGCCGGCGCGATGCACCTGCAGGGTGACCTCGTCACCGCAGGTCGGGTTCACCTGGTGCGACTGCGCCGCGACCTCGCCGCGGAGCCCGAACCCGTGCGGGGTGCGGGAGTGGTCGAGGATGAGTTCCTGGTACAGGTTCTGCAGGTCGCTCATGCGCCCCTCCGGAAGAAGTCGATGGCACCCTGAACGCCGTCGAGCACGGCGTCGATCTCGGCATCGGTCGTGTACAGATACGTGCTCGCCCTGGTCGACGAGGTGACACCGAGGCGTCGGTGCAGCGGCTGGGCGCAGTGGTGCCCGACTCGCACGGCGATGCCGCGGTCGTCGAGGAACTGGCCGAGGTCATGCGAGTGGATGCCGTCGACGTCGAAACTCGCGAGCCCCACGCGCGGCAGGTCGATGCCGGCTCCGAGCACGCGGACGCCGTCGATGGCGCTCAGTCCCTCGACGAGACGCGCCCCGAAGGCGGCCTCGTGCGCGGCGATGCGCGGCATCCCCACCGCCGTCAGGTAGTCGATGGCCGCGGCGAGCGCGATCGCCTGCGACACCCGCTGGGTGCCGGCTTCGAATCGCTGCGGCGGTGGCAGGTACGACGCCTCCGTCGTGGTGACGGTGGTGATCATCGAGCCGCCGGTGAGGAACGGCGGCATGGCCTCGAGCAGCTCGCGGCGGCCGTAGAGTGCACCGATGCCGGTCGGCCCGAGCATCTTGTGCCCGGAGAGCACGGCGAAGTCGACATCGAGAGCCCGGACGTCGAGCGGCAGATGGGGAGCCGACTGGCAGGCGTCGAGCACGACGAACGCGCCGACGGCGCGCGCCAGGGCGACGAGCTGCTCGACGGGGTTGATCACGCCGAGCACGTTCGACACGTGGGTGAACGCGACGAGCTTGGTGCGCGCGGTGATGAGCTCGGCAGCGGCGTCGAGACGCAGCGCACCGTCGTCGTCGAGCGGGATCACCCGCAGGGTCGCCCCGGTGCGCGCCGCGAGCTCCTGCCACGGGATGAGGTTGGCGTGGTGCTCCATCTCAGTCGTGACGATCTCGTCGCCCTCGCGCAGGCGCAGTCGCTCGGCAGCCGCTCCGCCTCGTCCGAGCGACGCGTTGGAGATCGAGTAGGCGACGAGGTTCAACGCCTCTGTGGCATTCGAGGTCCAGACGATCTCGCCCTCGTCGGCGCCGATGAACCGGGCGACGGTGGCACGGGCATCCTCGAAGACCTCTGTGGCCTCTGCGGCGAGCGTGTGCGCCCCGCGGTGCACCGCCGCGTTGAGCGTCGTCGCGAACTGGCGTTCGGCATCGAGCACCGCGAACGGACGCTGCGATGTGGCGCCGGAATCGAGGTACGAGAGAGGATGCCCGTTGACCTCGACCTGCAGGATCGGGAAGTCCTCGCGCAGCCGCCGCACCTCGCGATCCGTCAGAGGAGCGTCGCTCGGCGGGGCGACCTGATCGGAATCGCGGGGAGTGCTCATCGTTCAAGCTTCTCATCTGGCGCGGGCTGCGGGGTCACGGCGGAGCGACCCCGCAGCTCATGGAGAGACGAGGATGCGGTCGACCTCGGCCACCCCGAGGGCTCCGGTCACGGGGTCGACGTATCGCACCGTGACCCGATGGAGCCCGGGCCTGACGTCGAGGAGTGTCGCGACCGTGGACGCGTCGGACAGCAGCACCGTCGATGCGGCGCCGCCGTCGAGCGAGACCGAGACCGTCGCGCCGACGATGCCCTGCACGACGAGCGCGAGATCGTCATGCTCGCCGTCACCGTCGATATCCGTGCGGGCGAGGAACCCATTCGAATGATCGGCGAGCACCGGGGTGTCGAAGCCGATCGGCCCGATCGGGTCGCTGACGGTGACCTCCCCGGTGACCGGCGCCGTGTGACGCACGGAGACGGACATGTCCTGGTGCAGCGCGTCGGCGTCGGGCACGACCGAGAACGTGCCCGCCTCGTCCACGATCGCGGTCGCGACGACGAGACCCCCCTCGTCGATGATCGCGATCTGCGCACCGGGGGTACCGGATCCGGTGATGGGAGGGATGTCTGTCGATCCGGGCGCGATGATCCAGGAGATCGTCACCGGCACCTCGTCGATCGGCTCGACGACGGGCGGGGCCGCCGGGGGACGCACCTGCGGACGCGAACGTGGTTCGAGCGGAGTCGTCGCCTCATCGATCTGCGGAGAGGGTGCAGGCTCGACGACCGAGTCCGGCGCGGGCTCCGCCGGCGATTCCGGGAGCGTCTGCGCGTCCGGGTCGGTCGCGGGCGGAGCAACGGGAATGACCGGGACCGTGGGCACGACCGGCGCCTCCTGCGAGACGGGTGTCGAGATCGGTGCCGGCGACTCGACGACGAGCGCGGGGGCTCCGTCGGCTGCCGGGGTCTCGCTCGGTGCGAGTTGAGCGGCGACCGCGACGATCGCGGCCGCAACCGTCACGACGACGACCGTGCCCCCCACGACGAGCCATGGCATCGCGCCCCTGGGCATGGCTCCGGCAACGACCGCGGCCGAGGCGGGCGCCGGGGATGCCGCCGAGTATGCCGCGGCGGCAGGGCCGCCGATGATCGCCGGCAACAGCACGGCGCGCAGCTTCGATGACGCCTGGGCGACCTCCGCGCTCGCCATCGTGCACCGACGGCAGCTCTCGAGATGCGACTCGAACCGTGCGCGATCCGCACGCGCGACGTGCCGCTTGCGGCCCTGAGCGACGATGCGCTCGCAGGTCCAGCGGCACTCGGCCTCGCGCCCGGGCTCTTTGATGTGCGCATGCAGCCAGGCGACCTTGAATCCCTCGCGGGCTCGTGTCGCGAGCACGGAGACGGCGTTCGGGGTCATCCCCATGAGCGGCGCGATCTCGCGGGGCTTCATGCCCTCGACCTCGAGGTACCACAGCAGCGTGCGCCACCGCTCGGGGAGGTCCTTGAACGCCGAGGTCAGCAGTGCGCGGTCGGAGAGGAGATCGAGGGAGTCTTCCGTGTCGTCGACCGGGAGCTCATCGATGTAGTCGAGGGCCAGATCCTTCTGCTTCCCTCCCCACGTGGCGGCCGCGCTGCGTACGGCGGCGAAGAGATACGGGCGGAACGCCTCGGTCGGGCCGCCGCCGTTGCGGATGGCACTGAAGGTCTTCGCGAACGCCTCGCTGACCAGATCGTCGGGGTCGATCGAGCTCGTGATCGAGCGGGCCGCTCTCAACGCTGCGGGCGAATGACGATCCCACAGCACCCCGTAGGCACGGCTGTCGCCCGCTCTGGTCGCCCTGACGAGGTCGTCGTCGCTCGTATCCGGGTCGATGCGTGTGCGCACGTCGACAGGCGTCGCCGCGCTCATCATCGCGCCCCTTCCGGCGCCGGTTCCCCCGCGCCGAACGCAGCGGCCCCTGCGACGGTGCTCACTGCGACGCCTCGATCGCTGCGACCGCGGCCTCGAGACGCAGCCCCGTCGAATCCACGAGGGTGCAGGGCATCTCGTCGACGCGCGTCACACCGAGGAAGCCCATGACCGTCAGGAGCTCGTCGTGGAGCACCTCGAACGCGCGATCGACCCCGGCCTGGCCCGCCGCCGCCAATCCGAGCGCGAACGGGCGACCGGCCGCGGCGGCGTCGGCCCCGAGGGACAGCGCCTTCGCGATGTCGGATCCTCGTCGTACGCCGCCGTCGACGATCACCGCCGCCCGTCCGTCGACCGCATCGACGACCCCTGGGAGTGCCTCGATCGTGGCCTGCTGGCTGTCGAACTGTCGACCTCCGTGGTTCGAGACGAAGACCCCGTCGGCGCCGTGCTCGATCGCGAGGCGCGAGTCCTCGGGTGTCATGACGCCCTTGACGACGATGTTCCCCGTCCAGCTGCTGCGAAGTCGGGCGATGTCATCCCACGTCGCCGTCTGGTTCTCGTTGCGCTCCATCCACGCCTCCATCTCGCGCATGCGGATGGCCCTCCCGTCGATGCGGTAGTTCCCCCACGTCATAGAACGCCCGAGGAGCCAGCGCAAGACCCAGCCGGGGTGGAGCGCCGTGTTGACGACGTCGCGCAGGGGCGGCCGTGGCGGCATCCCCGTCCCATGCCTGAGGTCTCGGTCGCGCTTGCTCGACACGGCCACGTCTCCGGCGACCACGAGCGTGTCGATTCCCAGCACCTGGGCACGATCGATGTGACGTCTGGTCTCTGCGGCATCGTTCCAGAAGGCGATCTGAGCCCACACGCGCCCCGGCGCGGCATCGGTCACCTCTTCGAGCGAGCAGCCGGACCACGGACTGTGCACGAAGACACTTCCTGCGGTCGCGGCTGCCCGCGCGATGGCCACGTCGGCGTCGGGGTGGCACACCGTCAGGAGACCCATGGGGGAGACGACCAGGGGAAGGTCGAGTCGGGTTCCGAGGATGCTGGTCGTCGCGTGGCGCTGCGAGGTGTCGACGAGCACCCGCTGGGTGAGCAGGTGGGCGTCGAGTGCCTCACGATTGCGTCGAAGGGTGAGCTCGTCCAGAGCCCCGCCTTCGATGAAGTCGAACACCATGGCCGGCAGCCGTCGGCGGGCGCGGTTCCTGAGGTCTTCGATGCTGTGGATGTTGTGCACGTCGTGCTCCTGTGAGGTATGGGTCAGTGCAGGATTCGGGAGAGGAACGCCTGGGTGCGCTCGTGCTGCGGTCGAGCGAGGACCTCGTCGGGCGCTCCGCTCTCGACGACGACCCCGTCGGCCATGAAGACGACCTGATCGCTGACCTCTCGGGCGAAGCCGAGCTCGTGAGTGACGACCATCATCGTCATGCCCTCATCGGCGAGGTCGCGCATGACGGCGAGGACTTCTCCGACCAGTTCGGGGTCGAGTGCCGAGGTCGGTTCGTCGAAGAGCATCAGCTTCGGCTTCATCGCGAGCGCCCTGGCGATCGCGATGCGCTGCTGCTGTCCGCCCGAGAGCTCCTGCGGGTACGACACCGCCTTGTCGGCCAGACCGACCCGCTCGAGGAGCACCATCGCCTCGTTCACGACGTCAGCGCGCGGACGCCCCAGCACCTGGGTCGGCCCCTCGATCACGTTCTCGAGCACGGTGCGGTGCGGGAAGAGGTTGAATCGCTGGAACACCATTCCGGTGTGACGCCTCGTCTTCGCGATCGCGGACTCCTTGGCCTCGAGCAGCCGCCCACGATGGCGCGTGGCCCCGACGAGCTCGCCGTCGACGAGGATGATGCCCGCGTCCACGGTCTCGAGCCGGTTCACGCATCGCAGCAGCGTGGTCTTGCCCGACCCGCTGGGGCCGATCAGGCACGTCACCGACCCCGTGGGGATCTGCAGCGAGACGTCCTTGAGCACGGTGTTGTGGCCGAAGGCCTTGCGCACCCCGCGGATCTCGACCATGTTGCGCGTCATGCGACCGGCTCCTTCGTCTTCTTGACCCGCACGACCCGCCGCGGTGTGAAGCCTCGCCCGTATCGCTCCTCGAGCCGGGACTGCACGATGCTGAGCACGGTGGTCAGCACCAGATACCAGATGCATGCGACGAGAAGCAGCGGGATGACCTCGTAGTTGAGGGAGTAGATGGACTGCACCGCGTACAGCAGATCGGAGATCGCGAGCACACTGACGAGCGACGTGCCCTTCAGCATCGAGATCACCTGGTTGCCCGTGGGCGGGATGACCACCCGCATCGCCTGCGGCAGCACCACACGGCGCAGCAGCTTCGATCGGGTCATGCCGAGCGCTCGTCCCGCATCCAGCTGGCCCTCGTCGACCGACGAGATGCCACTGCGGATGATCTCGGCCATATACGCCGCCTCGTTCAAGGACAGCCCCAGCAGGGCCGCGCCGAGCGGGGTGATCAGGACGTTGGCCGACCCCAGGACGATGCTCGGGCCGCCGAACGGCAGGCCGAAGGCGATGACCGGGTAGAGGGCTGCGATGTTGTACCAGAAGATGAGCTGAACCAGCAGCGGGGTGCCGCGGAAGAACCAGACGTAGACACCGCTCACCCCGGCGAACACGGGGTTGCCCGAGACCCGCATGATGGCGAGGACCACACCGAGGATGATGCCTGCCGTCATCGAGACGACCGTCAGGATGAGGGTCAGCAGCATGCCCTGCAGCACCTGCGGATCGAAGAGGTAGGCGCCCACGACGGGCCAGCCGAACCGCGGATTCGTGGCGACGTCGATCAGGAAGAAGACGACGAAGAGGCAGAACAGAGCGCCACCGATGAGGATGCCGAACCGGCGCCTCTTGTGGACCTCCAGCGAGGTGAGCGTGCGCTGAAGCCCGGTGACATCGCCTGCGGGCTCTCCCCCCGGGGAGGCACCCTGATCGATCGTGGTCATCGGGTCAGCCCTGCGCCACGTTGACACGGGCGTCGGTGACGGCCATCGACTCGAGGCCGTAGTCGGCGAGGAGCTTCTCGTACTCGGGCGAGGCGATGACCGCGTCGAGAGCGGCGGCGATCGCATCGAGAGTGCCCGCGTCGTGGGGGATGCCGACGGCGACGGGCGCGAAGTCGTTCTCGTCTCCGACCTCGAGCTTCGAGTCCTGCGACACGGCGTACCCGAGGATCGGCGAATCCGCGTAGACGACATCGGCACGGTCGCTCAACAGCGCCGAGACGGCCTGCCTCGTGTCCTGGAACTGCAGGATGTCGAGCGGCTTCTCCCCCGCATCCTGGCAGGCCTGGTCGAGGCCGGGGACGTTCACGGTGAGCTGATACGACCCCTTGAGCACAGCCACGCGTTTGCCGCAGAGCCCGTCGAAGGAGAGGTCCTGAGGATTGCCCGTGGGCACGGCGAGCGCGCTTCCCATCTGCACGTAGTCGACGAAGTCGAGCTGCTTCATGCGCTCCTCCGTCGGCGTCATGGATGACACGGTGAGGTCGTAGCGACCGGCGCTCATGCCGGGGATGATCGTGTCGAACGTGGTCACATCGATCTCGAGATCGAGGCCGAGCGCCCCGGCGATCAGTCGCGCGATGTCCGGGTTGATCCCCGTCATCTCCTGCGTGCCCTCGCGATAGAACTGCGTGGGCGGCTCGTTCGTCGGGATGGCGACACGCAGCGTCCCCCCGTCCTGCAGGGCGTCCGGAAGGAGCGCGACGGCGTCGGCGACCGGCTTCATCGTGATCTCGTCCGCGGGCGGCTCGGTCGTGCCCTGTGCCGCGCAGCCGCCGAGCAGGATCGCCGCGCCGAGCATGGCGACGGTCGTCATCGACCGGCGCCGGAAAGCGTGAGTGCTGTTCATAGGAGTGTCCTGTCGGGGCGACGGTGCCCGGAGTCCATCGGCACGGGAAATGCGAGCGATGGTCGGATTTCTCACGAGGTGCCCCTTCGACCTCGTACTCTCAGTCTTACGGGCAACCGATCTGACCGATATGTAGATTGCTATGAGAGTTGCCTTCCTCGAATGGAGAAGTTTCCATGGATGTACCTTTGGATCCTCCCGACGACAGTTCACCGACATTGCGCGATGCCCTGCTCGTCGGCGACGGTGCTCTCTCGTCGTCGTCCGGCGACGCCGAGGCCACCGCGACCACGTTCACCGGGGTGGACTTCTACGATCCGGCGGTCGACGTGGCCGACTATCGCGATCGCATCGTGCTCGCGGCCGGGGTGGCCCCGACCGATCTGCCTGCGCTGGCCACCGCTCTCGCTGCCGCAGGGGCTGCCGCGCTGGTCGCCCGCCGCACGGAGGACGCGACCCCGTCCGGCGAGCACCCCGACTGGGAGCGTTCCCTCCCCGTGCTCCGCCACCTCGACGGCGACTGGGCACAGCTCGCGGACATCCTCAGATCGCTGCTCAGCGCCCACTCGATCGGGCATGTCACCGGAGTGCGGATGGGCGACCTCTTCGGCCTCGCCAATGCACTCGCGACTCTGGCGGACGGCGCGGTCAGCGTCGTCGACGCCACCGGTCAGGTCGTCGGCTACTCCACACACAGCGAACAGCCCATCGACGACGTCAGGAGACGCACGACACTGCTGCTGCAGGAGGAGATCCCCATCTCGTCCGACGTCGAGTACCAGTCGCTGCTTCGCGCTCACGATGCCCGGCACTTCCCGTCCGACACCGATCAGTTCGGCCGGGTCGGCATCGCCGTGCGGGCGTCCGGTGAGCTCCTCGGCTCTCTGTGGGTGATCCAGGTCGATCCGTCGCTCTCGGCGCGCACCCAGCGACTGCTCGAGGAGATGGAGCCGATCGCCGCGCAGCACCTGCTTCGGGCCCGGGAGGACGCCGCCGATCGAGATCAACGCAATTCGAGCCTCCTGCGCACTCTTCTCGAAGACGAACGCCACGCCCGCAGCGCGGCGTCGCAGCTGCTCATCCGCCCCGAGGCCGGCTGCACGATCGTGTGCTTCCGGGTGGACACGTTCGACGGGGTCGATGCGATGCGCGGCCTGCACCGTCTGCTGCATCTGGCGACCAGCGTGTCGAGCGCCGCCTTCCCCGGCTCGCACAGCGCCGTCATCGGAACGCAGGTGGTGACTCTGATCCCCGGATCGATCGCGGCGCGAGCCCACACGTTCGCCCACTCGGTCATCCGCACCGACGCCGCGCTGCTCGCCGGGATCGGCACCCGCGCGTACGACATCAACGGCATCGCCAGGTCCCACCGCGAGGCGGGCGCCACCGCAGGCGTACTGATGGCCTCGCCGATATCGGGTGATCGACACAGGCAGGTCCGCATCGCCACGTTCCACGAGATGCGCGACCGCCTGGCGATCCTGCAGGTCACCGACCTGATCGAAGGACTCGACGCGGCCGTCGGCGACTCCGCGAGCATCCTCGCCGAGCACGATGCCGCGCAGGGAACCGACCTCTCTCGGACCATGCGCATCTACCTCGATCATCTCGGCAGCGTTCGGGAGACGGCCACCGCTCTGCACGTTCACCAGAACACCGTGCGGTATCGCCTCGACGTCGTGCGCAACGACCTGGGGATCGATCTCGATTCGCCGGATACGCGCCTGTGGCTGTGGCTGCGACTGTCCGTCGCGTCGCGCGGATCCGCCTGATGCATCATCCGACGGCCTCCGGCAACGAGACCGTCACTCCGGAGCGCCCCGTCGACGGGTCGACGTACCGGGCCGCGACGATGGGCGCTGCGACACCCAGGTCGACCCGCCCGGACGCCGCGGTCGCCGGAGGCATCAGGATCACCTGCGACCGCCCCTGCGCGTCGAAGAACTCGACCCAGGCTCCGCGCTCTGCACGGAGGCTCAGACAGGCCCCGCCGAGTTCGGATGGCAGCCGACACAGGTCGGGGTCGCCGATCGCCACGTCCGGGACCGCGAACACCAGCGGGCCCATGCCGTCTGCCCACTCGGTCATCCCGGTGCGCGGGTCATGCTGCTGCACCCGCACGGTCATTCCCTGATGCACGCGATCGCCCGACACATCGAGCACGAACTCGCCGTCGTCATCGACCGTCGCGGCGTCGAGGGGCTCGCCGTTCTCGTCGAACGCCGTGATGCGCGACCCCGGAGTACCCGTCCCCTCGATGCGAGGGGGCACTCGCGTGCCAGCGGGGATCGACCGCGTGATGCCGAAGACGTGGCCGTCGAGGGACGAGGCGTCGACGTTCGAGTCGGTGCCGGTACCGGTACCGGTGCCGGTGCCGGTGCCGGTGCCGGTGCCGGTGCCGGTGCCGGTGCCGGGCGACGATGATCCGCCCGGCTCCGTCGTGAGCTCCGACGCCACGGGCCCGGGCGACGCCACCGGAGCCGGCGATGCGGGTGCGCCGCCGAGATCGGGATCGCCGCGCATGACCAGGACCGACGATACGTCGCGGGTGTCCGGCGTGTCCGGCATCACGGGAGACGGGGAGGGAAGCGGTGTGACCTCGGCCGGATCCGGAGCGTGGCCGCCCGCGGGATGCTCCTCGGCCGGCAGCTGCGTCTCGATGATCGACGAGGCATCACCGGTCGCCTCGGGGGCGGGCACGACGAGCAGCGCGCCGGCGACGACGACCGCCCCGGCCGCGACCACCGTGGCGGCGACGAGAGCCGCCCACCCACCCACCGACACGGCGACGGATGCGGCAACATGCGAGGCGAGGCCGACGCCCTCGGTCAGCGCCGTGACGGTGGGTATCGACAGGGCGTGCGCGGCCGACGCGGACGAGCCTGACGTCACGAGCTCCGACCACGGCTCCGCATCCGGGAAGTCGTCCGCCGACGCCGCGTCGTAGTCGGGGTACAGCCCCGCCGCGACTCCACCCAGGAGAGCCGCGGGAAGAACCGTGCGGAGCCGCTGAGACACCGTGTCGATCTCGGCCGCGACGAGCTGACATCCACGGCAGGTGCTCATGTGCGCCCGGAATCGAACGGCGTCGTCACCACGCAGACGACGCTCTCGCTGCGTCACGACTCGCTCGCAGAACCAGCGGCAGTCGTCGGAACGCGAAGGGTCGTGGATGTGCGCCTCCAACCACGCCCGGCGGAAGCTGTCGCGGGCACGGAGCGCGAGCGCCGACACCGCATTCGGTGTGATTCCCATGAGCGGCGCGAGTTCGCGTGGCTTCATGCCCTCGACCTCGAGATACCAGAGCAGCGTCCGGTGCCGAGCCGACAGCGTGCCGAAGACGGCCGCGACGCTCGACCGCTCGGAGATCCGCTCGATCGGGTCGTTGCCTTCGGGAGCCAGCTCGAGCTCTGACACGACCTCGATCGAGAGCATCCCCGCCCCTCTCGACCATCGAGCGGCGGTGTTGCGCAGCGTCGCGAGGAGGTAAGGGCGGAAGGCGTCGCTCGGGCCGCCACCCGCCTTCGTCACCCGCAGGATCGACGCGAACGCCTCGCTCACGAGGTCGTCGGGATCCGCGGAGGGAGAGATGGCGCGGGCGGCACGACGGGCGGCGGCCACGTGTCGCCGCCACAGGAGCGCGAAGTCCCCGATGTCGCCACCGCGCACGGCGCTGATGATCTCATCGTCAGCCGGTTCGGTCGGCAGTTCGTCGTCACCGTCGAGGGGGGTCGTATGGTTCATGCTGCTCCGGAGAGAAGGGGCATCCACCGAGAGGCCGGCGCCTTCGTGGCGGGTGAGGGACGAGGCTTTGGGGGTGCCTCGTCCCTCCGACTCTCGTAAGGGTCGATTCCGCAGTGCGTGAGTCGGCCGGGGAGTGGACGAGTCTCGCGAAGCGGCGCGTCGGCCGGGAAACCGACGCAAGGCCGATGGCCATACTTACAAGACCCTAACGACCGAGAATCGTGACGAATCGCCCGGAAATTCGCTGCGCCGGGGTTCATCAGCCGGCGTCGGACGGCGTGCCCACGGGCGCGAGGGCGAGGAAGCGCATCTTGTTCTCGCCGTAGAAGCAGGTCTGCACCATGAACTCGCCGGACATTCCGACCAGCTCTTCGACATTCGACCATTTGGGCGTGTGCCGCTCCTCTACGACCTCGTAGACGACGTCGGAACCGTCGACCCTGACACGCTGACCGATCTCCCACCCGAGGATGACGTCGCCCCCGCAGTTGTTGTGCGCGGCGAAGAGAGGTGGGACGCCGTCGATCCGGTAGCTGATCATCTCGGTGAACGTGCCGTCGCAGTGGTCCAACTCGACCATGCCGCCTTCTGCGCCGAGCCGGATCACCGGCAGCTCATCGGGGGCGAAGATCTGCTGCAGCTGCTTCTGCACGCTGACCTTGATGTCTCCGGTCACCCTGTCGACCATGGCGGGCGCGAAGATCGACGCGGTGAGGAAGGCGATCCCGACACCGACGAGCAGGATGCTGCATGCGAGCAGTCCCACCCGTCGTCGGCGCCGTCGCGGCACGGGTTCCGGCTCGGAGATCGGAGCCCGACCGACGCTTCCGTCGACTCGGCTCGCTTCGGCGTCCTCCGCAGGCATGCGGGCCGTCACCATGCCGTCCGTCACGATGCGGGCCGTCACGATGCCGGCATTCCCTCGACGTGGGTCGCGCGGCGCCGCGAGCGCCGATCGCGAGGACGACGCGGCATGACGATGATGGCCGTGAGGGCAGGAACCCCGACGACGAGCAGCGCCCACCACGGGAACCCCGCCGGCCCGGTCGCGTCGTCGATCGTGGTGACGGCCGATGCGTCGGAGGGGGCGTCGACGCGCTCCGCGCGCACCAGCAGGCGGTGCGTGTTGACCCCGGTGGGGGTGCATGTCACGAGCGTGAGGTAGTCCTTGCCCGGCACCTGGCGGAGCGCCTCGGTGTCGTCCGGAAGCACGGTCATGGTCTGGTCGACCTCGTAGTAGAGGTCTTCGCCCAGGGTCGTGACGACGATGACGTCGCCCTCGACGAGTTCGTCGATGTCATCGAACAGGGTCGCCTGCACGAACCCGTTGTGTCCGGTGAGCACCGTGTGCGTCCCCGGTCCGCCGACGGGGAGCGACGATCCGTAGAGATGGCCCACCCCTCGTGCGAGGGTGTCTTCGCTCGTTCCGTGGAAGATCGGCAGGTCGACGTGGATCTTGGGGATCCGCACACGCGCCATCGCGTCGGTGCCGTCGGGGTTCAGGGTGTCGAAGTAGGCAGCGGCTCCCTCGCCGATCGCGGTCTGCTGGCCGTCGGCTCCGAGCGCGTACGGATCGCGCAGCGGCCCGGTCGGAAGGTTCTCGTTGTAGGTCTTCGCATCCGCGAGCATCCGCGTGATCGCCTCGTCGGGGACCTGCTCGACGGACTGCACGTACCCGTCGACGTCGGTGTCGTGACTCCATGCCGAGAACCATGACGCAGCAGTCGGGTAGACCAGCACGACGATTCCGATCGTGGCGATGAGCATGACGATCGTCTGGCTCCACCCCCAGCGCGCGCGCCGCGCGCGGACACGTGCGGGAGGCGTCGTGCGGGCATCCGGAGCGGATGCGTCGATGAGGGTCATGCGGAGCTCTCCGAGTGAATGAGAAGTGGAGGTGGGGCGGATGTGTGCGGATGTGGTGCGGACACGAATGGGCCGTGCGGGGGAAGGGACCTCAACACCTCCCCCGCACGGCCGGTCTTCGGCTTACGCCTCGGCGTTCGCCTTGCGACGGCTGCGGATAGCGAGGAGCACGGCTCCGGCCAGGAGCAGGATGCCACCGGCGAGGAACAGGGTCGTTCCGGCGCCACCGGTCAGCGGGAGCTTGAAGCCCGCGTTCGAGGGGACGTTGACGACCTCGAGGTCGACTCCGACGGCCGTGGTGGCCGCGGTGACGGTGAACTCGATCGGCGCTGCGAGCAGCTCGAATCCGTCAGGTGCGACGGTCTCGGCGAGCCAGTAGGTCTGGTATCCGTCGTCGCCGACGGCGACAGCGGCGTTGTCGGCCCAGTCGGAGTAGCGCAGACCCGAGATGGTCACGGTGCCGTCAGCGGCGACCGCGAAGTCGGTCGATCCGCCGAGTGCGATGGCGTTGGTGCCGTCGATCGCGTCCTGCTGCGTCGGGTACACCGAGAACACCGCACCGGTCAGCGGAGCGCCGGCCTTGTCGGTCTTCTCGACCGTGATGTCGCCCCACTTGGTGATGACCTCAGGGGTGACCGTGGGGCCGCCGGGCTGGCCCGGGGCGACCGTGTAGGAGCCGAGGTTCGGGTACAGCACCGCGGTGTTGGCGATCTCGCCGACCGTGTTGACCTCGGCCGTGAGCACGACCTGCACCTGGGTGGTCGGGTGAGCGGCGAGGACAGCGAGGCCCGACGCGGTGAACTCGACGGTGACGGCGTTCGTCGCGGCATCGTGCACGACCGTGTAGTCGGTCGCTGCCAGCGGGGTGCCGTCGACGAGCGTGACGGCTGCGCTGACGTAGTCGAGCTTGGCATCGAGCGTGTCGACGATCTTGTAGCCGTCGATCGTCGCGACGTTCGGGATGTCGGTCGTGATCGTGTAGTCGATGTCGTCGCCGAGCTTGACGTCTTCTGAGTCCTCGACCGTCTTGGTCGCGCTGGTCAGAGCGTTCTTCGGGTACACGTGCACGTCGTAGAGCCAGTTGTCGTCAGACGCCGGGTCGGTCAGCGGCACCGTGACGAGGAACGGGGCGACCGCGGTCGATCCGCTCAGCGGTGCCGTCTCGACCACGAAGTACAGACCGAGGTCGAGGTTCGCGAGGGCGATCTCGCCGTTCGCGTCGGTCAGGGTCTGACCGCCGACGGCACTGGCCGTGTAGCCGGCCGCCGTGATGTCGGCGACGCTGTCGGGAGCGAGGTCTGCGAGGTCGTTCGCGTCGACCCATCCCTGGTTGCTCGTGAGGTCGATCGTGTCGACCTTGTAGACCGTGAAGCCGACGCCGGGCAGAGGAGCCAGGGCGACGTTCTGCTCGGTGCCGTCGTTCGGAAGACCGGTCGGCGTCTCGGGAGCCTCGAACTTGTGGATCGTCAGCGAGCCGGTGGCGTCGGGGTCGACGAGGTTCGGGGTCGCAGCGCTCGCCGGTGCGGCCAGGGTCAGGGCGGCGACGCCTGCGACGAGCAGGCCTGCCGGGACGCGGGAGCCGCGCCAGGTGTTCGGATTGTTCACTGTGTCTCTCTCTCGGTGGCCAGGTCGCCCTGGCGGTTTCAGGTGATGGGGGTCAGGAGGTGCAGATCAGCTCTGCGGGTCGTGCGCATCGGCGCGGGCATGACGACGACGGATCCGGAAGGCGAGTCCGCCGGCGATGAGCACGGTCAGGGAACCGGCGAGGATGTAGGGCAGCGGCCCCGTCCCTCCGGTGGTCGGCAGGTTCATCGCCGGCACGTCGTGCACGGTGATGATCTGGCCCGCAGCGGTCACGGCGGCGTCGCCACCCGAGACGATGCTCACGGTGCGGTCGGCGTTGATGATGAACTTCACCGGAGCTGCGAGCAGGCTGAATCCGTCTGGTGCGGTCAGCTCGCTCAGCCAGTACGTGCCCGCCGGGATGCTGTCGATCTGGAACAGTCCGGTCTCGACGTCCTTGATCGTGAACGGGAGGGCGGCGCCCGGGGCTCCGTTCGCGTCTGCGAGCACCGCGAACGAGGATCCGTCCATCCGCACCCACGTGTCGGCGGAGGATTCGCCGACCTTCTCGATCTTCAGCGGGATGCGGAAGGGCTCGATGGGGGTCTGGGTGCTGTCGTCGTTCGACCGAACCGGTCCGCCGTCGGGGTCCTTGCCCGTCGAGTAGGCCGTGTTGACGACCTTCTTCGCGTCGACGTCGGCCTGGGTGATGACGTAGGGCGCGTTGGCGACGCAGTGCGCGATCTGGGTCGGCGCGATCGTGGTCGGAGTGCAGGTGACGGTGATGTTCCGCTGCGTGAGCCGGTCGTCGATCACGGTGATGTTCGCGACCGTCACGTTGCCGGTGTTGGTCACGTCGAAGGCGTACATGATGTGATCACCGAGCCCGGTCACTCCGTCGTGGTCGACGTCGACGACCGACGCGGTCTTGTCGAGCACGATGGTGGGAGTCCATACGGCCGGGATGATCTCGTCATCCGTGTCGGTGACATCGGGCCCGACCGCCGGTGTTCCGGTGGCGCGTGCGACGTTGGTCAGCGGTGCGTTGTCGAGGTCGGTCTGCTGCACCACGTAGGTCGCCGTGCAGGTCATCGTGGCCCCGCTGGCGAGCGTGGATCCCTGTGCCGGGGTGCACGACAGCGTCGTCATGTCGCCGACACCCGAGAAAGCGTCCTCGGTGATGCGCACGTTGCTGAGGTTCGTGTTGAGCGTCGTATTGGTCGCGGCTTTGGGAGTCGTGTTGGTCGCCACGAAGGAGTAGGTGATGACGTCCCCGACCTTGCTGTACACCTTGTCCGGGTCGGTGTCGCTGGTGACGGCGACACCGTTGACCGCGGTGATGCGCTTGACGATGTCGATCGACGGCTGGATCACCTCGAGCGACGCGTTGGCCGGCGGGTTGAGGTTCGTGGTGATGTTCGCCGGACCGTTGATGTACGTGCCGTTGACCGTCGAGGTCACATCGACCGTGATCGTGCAGGAGGCCGCGCCGAGCGCGAGGTCACCGCCGGTGACCGAGACCGAGGTTCCACCGGCCGGGGCTGTCACCGCGTACGCCGCGCCCGCGCGCTGCACGCAGGTGCCACCGACGTTGGGCGCTGCGGCGATCTTGAGGTTCGCCGGCAGCGCGTCGGTGATGAACCAGTCGGTCTTGGCCATCAGGTCGCTCGTGTTGGTGACGGTCAGCGTCATCTTCGACGTCGCGCCGTTCAGGATCACGGTCGGGCTGAACGACTTGTCGAGCTGGGGCGTGACGTCCACGATCTGCGGGAGATCGAAGGCCACGTCGTTGCCGTTTCCGGTCGCGGTCGCGTTGTAGAGCTCGAGGCCGAGGTTGGCGGAGGTGCCGACCGGCACCATGTATGCCGCCGACTGCAGCTTCGCGGTCTGCGTCTGCCACGGCGTCGGGGACGCGGGGTTGCAGGGGTTCAGGCCGGAGCTCAGGACGAGCGGGCTCCCGTTGACGATGAGACTGAAGCGCTCGCTCGGTCCGGCGGCCGGGCAGTTCACCGCGGCGAAGTACGCCGAGACGGCGTAGTAGTGCCCACCCACCGCCGGGATGGTGTTCACGGTGCGGAACTGGGTGCCCGCGGCGATGACGCCGGTCGTCGCGTTCGTGTACGACGTGAGCACCTGGTTCGTCGTGGCCTGGGCGGCCGTCTGCCCCTGTGCCACGCCGAGCGCGGTGGCCATCTGCTGAAGAGAGGGCCACGTCGTACCGACGTTGTTGAGGCAGCCGAGGTCGGTGAGGGGCGCGGTGGGGGTGACGCTGCTCATGACCCAGCCGTCGCACTGGTTGCCGGCCGGCAGGTACTGCGTCGAGGCGGTGTACGTCGAGTTGGCCGCCGCAGCGCCGCCGGTGTAGTTGAGCAGGCTGATGGCGGCGAGAGATGCGTTCTGGTTCGAGAAGTTCTCGGTGTACACCGGCGTTCCCGCCTGCGGGGTGCCGGGAGTCCCGGGAACGGTGGCCGCAGCCGTGATGCCCGTGTTCGGAGCCAGCGTGCCTCCTGCGACGAGCACACCGGCGACGGCGAGCACGCCGAGAAGGCGTGTGAACGCCCGTCGGCGCGGCACGGCCGCTGTGCGCGACGAGCTGGGCGTCGTGCGGTGAAGTGAGCGAATGCTCATGTGTGTCCCAATCCCGGTACGCCGGACGCGCCACCGCGTACGGCGAAGCGACGTCGGCGTGAGCCTTGTCCCCGAAGTTCTTGTGTTGTCCCCAGTGCGATACAGGCAACAGAGGCTGCCCGTCACATACCCAGACCCCGGCGCGGAGCTTTCATGACGGTCCCGCCGAAACTTTTTCGGATCGGCTCGGTGGGAGCTGCCCTAGGCTCGCAGCATGTTCAGCGTCGAGACCCTCACGACCTTCGTCGTCGCGGCGTTCATCATGGTCGTGATCCCGGGTCCGACCGTGCTGTTCACGATCGGGCGAGCGATGTCCCTCGGCAGGCTCGGCGGGTTCCTCAGCATCGTGGGCACGGCGATCGGGTCGATCGTGCTGGTCGTCGCCGTCGCGCTGGGCGTGGGCACCGTCGTCGCGCAGTCGGTCGTGCTCTTCACGATCGTGAAGGTGCTCGGCGCCGGCTACCTGATCTACCTCGGCATCCAGGCCATCCGGCATCGGCGGGACGCCGCCGAGGCGATGACCGGGCCCGTGCCGCGAAGGTCAGGCCCTCGTCTGCTGGTCGAGGGGTTCGTCGTCGGGGTCACCAACCCCAAGTCGATCGCGTTCTTCCTCGCGATCCTTCCTCAGTTCGTCGACCTGCACGCAGGGTCGGTGCCGATGCAGCTCTTCGTGCTCGGGGCGATCGTCGTCATGATCGGCGTCGCCTGCGATGCGCTCTGGGTGTTGCTGGCGAGCGCCGCGCGCGAGTGGTTCGGTCGATCCCCGCGCCGCATCGAGGCGATGAGCGCCACGGGTGGCGGGCTCATGATCGGACTCGGTGTGTTCCTGCTGGTGTGGAGCGAGAAGCCTGCGAGTGCCTGAGGCCTCGCGTCACATCCGCGCGAAGCGCGCGCGGACGATCGAGAAGACGCCGTAGACGGCGAGGCCCACACCGACCAGCCACAGCAGAGGTTCACCGAGGGGCAGATCGGTGATGCTGCGCAGCGCGCCGTCGAGGCCCGCCGCCTTGTCGGGGTCCTGAGTCCAGGCCGCGACGACGAAGAGCGAGCCGGTCACCATGATCGCGATCCCCTTCGCGATGTAGCCGACGCTGCCGAGCGCGACGATGCCGACGCGAGACGGCCCCGCCGGTATGTCCATGGTCTTCTCGAAGCCGCGCGTGCATCCGATCACGAAGAACCCCGCGCCCGCTCCGGCGACACTGAGGCCGAGGATGACGAGCAGGACGATTCCGCCCGGCGCGGCGAGTATCGCTCTGCTGAGGGTCTGCATCGTCTGCTCGGATTCGATGTTTCCTCCGAAGGCGAACACGAGTGCGAGCCCGGCGATCACGAGGTAGGCGGCGGCGATGCCGAGCATCTTCAGTCGCAGCCCCCAGCGGCGGGCGTCGTCTCGGTTGGCGGAGAGCAGTCCGCTCGTGACCTCCCACACCGCCAGCGCGATCAATCCCGCAGCCACTCCACCCAGCAGCAGTCCGCCGACGGGTGTGGACCGGATCACCTGCATCGCGCCGTCCTGATCGGCATCCCCTCCTCCGCCCGTGGCGATGGAGACGGCGAGGGCTCCGATGATGATGTGGACGAGCCCGACGACCACGAACCCCGCGCGAGCCGTGCGTCGGAAGCCGTCAGAACGCTGCGCCGTGCGTGCGACGTCTTTCGGGGTGCCCATCCTCGAAGGATATCGCCGGACGCGAACCGCCCCGTGGGGGTTGCGCCGACGCGCGGCAGGTCAGCCGATGCGCGCGACGGGCTGCCGAAGGATGGTGCGGAGCTTCGCCGGTTCGACCCGACGGACATCGCTGAGGTAGATCTCGTGATGCAGCCCCGTCATGCCGAGGCCGCTGCTGGGGATGAAGCGATGGTGCAGATCGTCGAGCACAGGAGCCTCGTCGTCGTACGAGCCGACGTGCAGGGTCTGCACACAGAGTCCCTCGTGGAGGGTCTCGAGGCGCACCGATCGCAGAGCCGGAGAATCCTGCTTCTTCTTCGCGAGCTTCGCGGCCACGGCATCGACGGCGTCATCGAACATGACGCGCGTGACGTGGTCGGGGACCATGATCATCAGCGTCCACATCCACTCGGACTTGTCTCGCCTCGTGGTGAACGACTCCATGTCGGGTGCGTGCCACAGTCCTTCCAACGGCATCACGACGGTGTCGATCCCGAGCTGCTTCCTGCTCTCGAACTTGAGCGTGTAGGCGAGGGGGAACAGCGCCGTGACGGCATCCGAATAGGCCGTCGCCGTATTCGGATCTCCCGCGCCGTCGATCATCAGGTACTGCATCGCCGGGACCTCGAGGATGCGGAACTCGCCCTTCTTCGCGCGATACGCATCCAGCGACTTCTTCGGATCGACCGCGGTCATCCCCGTGTCCTCTCTCCACCCTGAGGCGGCGCGTGGCCGCCCGCACAGTGTCGCACGTCCGGCGGACATCGGGTGGGTGATGCGCGTCACGACGCCTCACCCACCCGATCACGGTCAGTCCTGCTCGACGGCGAGCCAGAGCTCGCACGCCGCGTGCGTGCCCGTGAACTCGAGGTACCGGACGATCGAGGGGCCCGGTCGGAGCCTCCACGGGTTCGACGGGAACCATTCGGTCGCCGTCGCCGCCCAGAGATCCTGCAGGGTCTCGGGGAACGGGCCGGACGCGGCGAAGACCGCCCAGTGACCGGCATCGACCCGGAGGATGTCGAGGTCATCGGGAACCGCAGCCGTCGGATGCACGGAGACTCCGTGCAGATAGGTCAGCTCCGTGCCTTCGGCCGCATCCGGTTCAAGGTCGCCGGTGACAGCGAGGATCCCCGCGGGCTCTCGGTCGCTCAGGTGCTTGAGCCTGACGTGCTCCTCCGGCGCGATCGAGGCGATGTGAGCCTGGATGTGCGGGTTGACTCCGACATGGATCAGGGGGACTCGTGCGGCATGCCCCACGAGCACGAGCTCAGGCATGGTGGTGATGGTGACGTCCATCGGGGTACTCCCTTCGACGCTCAGGCGGAACCGGAGCGTGGGTTGTGTGCGGAGAGGACCCCCGTCCCGGCGTGCGTCGGCGGTGCTGATCCCGTGCACAGCACGGAACGCGCGGCCGAACGCCTCGGTCGAGCTGTAGCCATGGCGCACGGCGACGTCGAGCATGTTCGGCGCACCCGAGACGAGTTCGGCTCCCGCAAGCGTCATCCGACGGCGTCGGACGTATTCCGACAGCGGCATGCCGGCCAGGGCCGAGAACATGCGCCGAAGGTGATACTCGGTCGTGCCGTGCGTGCGGGCGAACTCGGCGACGTCGATCTCCGACACCTCCGCCTCCACGAGATCGACCAGGGCGTTGAGCATTCCGATCATGAGGTCCTCCTTTCCCCACCATCGTCCGTCGAGCGCGTCCCGCACCACCCGATCATCCGCGTCGGATGCGATCAGTCGCGGCGACGGATCAGCCGCGCTCCCCCGGATCGGCCAGCAGCTCGGCGAACGCCAGTTCGGCCGCACCGATGAGGAGCCGGTCGGCACCGAGCGCTGCCGCGCGGATCTCGAGCCCCTCGACACTCTCCGACATCGCGAGCATGCCGACGTCGGCGGTGATCTGCTCGGTGCGCAGGTCGGCGATCGTGGCGAGGAATCCGCCGAGCACGACGAGCGCCGGGTTGAGCACGTTCACCGCGTTGGCCAGTGCACTTGCGAGCACGTGCGCCTGCCGGGTGACCTCGTCGGCCACCGCGGACGACTCCGACGAGGTCAGCTCGGCGTCGAGCGTCTCGTCGTCGGCGGCGTCGAGGCCGACGGCTTCGAGCAGCAGCCGACGGCTCACCTCGGTCTCGAGCACGCCGTCGGCGGTACGACGGTCGTCGTCCGCCGAGATGCGCGGACGATTCTGCCCGAACTCCCCCGCATACCCTCCTGCCCCCGCGACCGGGCGTCCGTGGATGATGAGGCCGCCACCGATGCCCGAGGCCCCGCCGTTGAGGTAGACGATGTCGTCGATTCCCCGGCCCGCGCCGTAGCGGTGCTCTGCGATCACCCCGAGGGTCGCGTCGTTGTCGACGTAGGTCGGCGCTGCGGTCGCGGTGCGTACGAGGTCGGCGAGAGGCACGTCGCGCCACTCCAGGTGCGGGGCGTTGCGGACGACGCCGTCCGAAGTCCGGACGAGACCGGGCACGGCGATGCCCACCGCCTCGATTCGTGCATCCGCGAGCACCCCCTGCCGCCATGCGTCGATACGCGATGCGATCGTCTGCGTCACCTCACCGGGCGAGGGCACGCTCGCGTTCGGCAGTCGCTCGCGCACCAGGATGCTGCGGTCGAGGCCGACCGCGGCGATCTCGACGGCATCCACCTCGGGGTTCACCGCGATCGCGACGACTCGCGCGGATGCGGTCACCACGGGCGAGGGGCGCCCCACGCGGCCGGGGAGATCAGGCACCCGTTCGTCGACGAGACCACGTCTGACCAGCTCGGCGACCAGATCGGCGATCGTCGACCGGTTGAGCCCGGTCGCTTCGGTCAGCGCCGCCCGCGACTGCGCGCCGTCTTCGTGCACGAGCCGCAGGATGCGGGCGAGATTGTGCGGGCGGGTGCCCAGCGCGGGGCTCGGCGGTGTCGGCATCCCTTCACTGTAAGGGGTGGACGCATCTTCTGTCATGAGATATGTTGTCAATCACAACTTATCCGCGAACTGCACAGGAGCAGCCATGCCAACCCCTACCCGTGACGACAAGTTCTCCTTCGGCCTCTGGACGATCGGATACAACGGAGCCGACCCGTTCGGCGGCCCGACCCGCCCCGCCCTCGACGTCGTGCACGCGGTCGAGAAGCTCGCCGAGCTCGGCGCCTACGGCCTGACCTTCCACGACGACGACCTGTTCGCGTTCGGTTCGACCGACGCCGAGCGCCAGACGCAGATCGACCGCCTCAAGGGCGCGCTCGCCGACACCGGCCTGGTCGTGCCGATGGTGACCACCAACCTGTTCAGCGCACCGATCTTCAAGGACGGCGGCTTCACCTCGAACGACCGCGACGTGCGTCGCTACGCGCTGCGCAAGGTCTTCCGCCAGCTCGACCTCGGCGCCGAGCTGGGTGCGCAGACATTCGTCATGTGGGGCGGCCGCGAGGGCGCCGAATACGACTCCGCCAAGGACATCCGTCAGGCCCTCGAGCGCTACCGCGAGGCCGTGAACCTGCTCGGCGACTACGTCACCGACAAGGGCTACGACATCCGCTTCGCGATCGAGCCCAAGCCGAACGAGCCCCGAGGCGACATCCTGCTGCCGACGCTCGGCCACGCGATCGCGTTCATCGACTCGCTCGAGCGCCCCGAGCTCGTCGGCGTGAACCCCGAGGTCGGTCACGAGCAGATGGCGGGGCTCAACTTCACCGCCGGCATCGCGCAGGCGCTCTTCCACGGCAAGCTCTTCCACATCGATCTCAACGGTCAGCGCGGCATCAAGTACGACCAGGACCTCGTCTTCGGTCACGGCGACCTGCACAACGCCTTCTCGCTCGTGGACCTGCTCGAGAACGGCGGACCCGGCGGCGTGCCCGCCTACGACGGCCCCCGCCACTTCGACTACAAGCCCAGCCGCACGGAAGACGAGAAGGGCGTCTGGGACTCGGCGGCCGCGAACATGCGCACCTACCTGCTGCTGAAGGAGCGGGCGGCGGCGTTCCGCGCCGACCCCGAGGTGCAGGAGGCGCTCGCCGCCGCCCGGGTCGACGAGCTCTCGACGCCGACCCTCAACCCCGGCGAGTCCTACGACGACTTCCTCGCCGACCGCTCGGCGTACGAGGAGTTCGACGCGAACTCGTACTTCGGAGGCAAGGGCTTCGGCTTCGTCCGACTGCAGCAGCTCGCGACCGAGCACCTGCTCGGCGTCCGCTGATCGTCATGCCGCTGGTTCTCGGGGTCGACTCGTCGACCCAGTCCTGCAAGGTCGTGGTCGTCGACACGTCGACCGGAGCGGTCGTCCGCTCCGGCCGCGCGTCGCATCCCGACGGGACGTCCGTCGACCCCGAGTCCTGGTGGCGCGCGCTGAGCGCGGCGATCGCTGAGGCAGGGTCGCTCGACGACATCGCGGCGTGGTCGATCGGCGGTCAGCAGCACGGCCTCGTCGCACTCGACGAGACGGGCGCCGTGATCCGCGACGCTCTGCTGTGGAACGACACCCGGTCGGCCGGAGCGGCGCAGGATCTGATCGACGAATTCGGTGCCGAGGAGCTGGCTGCCCGCACGGGGCTCGTGCCCGTGGCATCCTTCACGATCACGAAGCTGCGCTGGCTTCGCGACCACGAGCCCGAGAATGCCGCGCGGGTCGCCGCGGTGGCGCTGCCGCACGACTGGCTGACCTGGCGGCTGCGCGGCTTCGGACCCGAGAATCCCGCCCTCGACGAGCTGGTCACGGACCGGTCGGATGCGTCGGGAACCGGATACTGGAATCCCGCGACCGGAGAGTACGACCGTGAGCTCCTGGCCGCCGCCCTGGGCCACGACGCCGTCCTCCCCCGCGTGCTCGCGCACGACGAGGCGGTGACGGATGCGGCCGGGCGACGCGTCGGCACGGGAGCGGGCGACAACGCGGCAGCAGCCCTGGGACTCGGAGCCGTGCCGGGCGACGTCGTCGTGTCGATCGGCACATCGGGAACCGTGTGCGCCGTCAGCACGACGGCGATCGCAGACCCGACCGGAACCGTGGCCGGCTTCGCCGACGCCTCGGGCAACTTTCTTCCGCTGGTCGCGACGCTCAACGCGGCTCGAGTGGTCGACGTCACGGCTGCGCTGCTCGGGGTCACGCACGATGAGTTCAGCGCTCTCGCCCTGCGGTCGACTCCCGGTGCTGACGGGCTGACGCTGCTCCCCTACTTCGAGGGCGAGCGCACGCCCAATCTGCCGGATGCCACGGCATCCCTCACGGGCATGACACTCGCGTCGACGACCAGGGAGAACCTCGCCCGCGCCGCCGTCGAGGGGATGCTGCGGGGCCTCGGCGCCGGACTCGACGCGCTCCGCGACCTCGGCATCCCGCTCGAGCGCGCCCTGCTGATCGGCGGCGGCGCGCAATCGGAAGCCGTACGTCGGATCGCACCGGAGATCCTCGGTCTCACGGTCGAGGTCCCGGAGCCCGGCGAGTACGTGGCCCTCGGCGCCGCGCGTCAGGCGACCCAGCTCGTCGGCTGACCGGCTCGTCGCGCGGCAGACACCCGCTCGGGAGGAGGACTGCGCTTCGGGAGGAGCGATGCACAGCATCCGTCCTCCCGAAGCGTCGTTCTCCTCCCGAGCAGGTGAAGGCGGATGCCGTCAGCCGGCGAGCACCCGCGCATCGCGCTGTGCGATGATGCTGAGCTCCGCCGCCGTGAAAGCGTGCGCCTGGGTCATCGCGTTCTCGGTGCGATCGAGGCAGTCTCGGATCAGCTGCCCGAAGAAGGGATACCCCGTCTGACCGGTCGCATCGAACCGGAACTGACCGTCCTGATTGACGAGCAGCACCTGCCCTCCCCCGGTGTCGGTCGTGATGTCGACGTACTTGCGCAGTTCGATGTAGCCGTCGGTGCCGAGCAGCACGGTGCGGCCGTCGCCGAACACGTCGAGCCCCGCCGGGGTGAACCAGTCCACTCGCACATATCCGGTGGTGCCGTTGTCGAGCACCACGTGCGCATCTCCGAAGTCCTGCAGCCCGGGAGTCTCGGGGTGCGCGTAGTTGGCGACCGTCGAACTGACGATCTCTCCGTCGGTCGCGCCGGTGTAATAGAGCATCTGCTCGAAGTTGTGGCTGCCGATGTCGCAGATGATGCCGCCGTACTGTTGGGGATCGTAGAACCAGTCGGGGCGCCCGGTGCCGATGCGGTGCGGCCCGAAAGAGGCCACCTGCAGAACGGTGCCGATCGCACCCTGCTCGATCAGCTGGCCCGCGAGGATCGCCGCCTCGGAGTGCACCCGCTCGCCGTAGTACACGGCGAATTTGCGGCCGGTGCGCTCGACGGCGTCACGAGCAGCCGTGAGGTCGTCGATCGTCGTGATCGCCGGCTTGTCGGCGAAGAAATCCTTGCCCGCATCGAGCACGCGCACCCCGAGCGGCGCTCGCTGATTCGCGATCGATGCACTCGCGACGAGCTGCACCTCGGGGTCGTCGAGCACCTCCTGCTCGCTCGCGGCCGGGCGGGCCTGCGGGAACCGTGCGACGAAGTCCGCGACCTTCGCGGGATCGTCGTCGAAGACGAGCGAGAGGGTCGCGCCGGCGTCGATGAGCTGCTCGACCATCCCGTGGATGTGTCCGTGCGCCAGCCCCACGGCTGCGAAGACGAACTCGCCGGGGCCGACGACCGGTTCGGGCAGCGGATCGAAGGTGTACGTGCGGGTCATCGGTCAGTCTCCTCGTCGGTCACGTCATAGGTTCGCAGGCGTCCGCACATGCCGAATCCGCGCTCCCCCACCGAGGGTAGGGCCTGGTGGACCCGGGCGCCGGCGAGGTGCGTCACAGAACCGGATGCCACCGCTTCGGCGAGCGCGAGCGACTGCTCGGCCTGGGCGAGCGGACGCTCTCGCACGAGATCGCCCCAGGCTTCGGCACGATCACGCACGAGCGCACCGGCCGCAGCGCGGAAGGCGTCGAGCGCGGCACGGTCGCCGGCGACGACCGCATCACGCAGAGTCTCGAACCCGGTCACGGCGAGATCGCGGCGTGCGGATGCTCGCTCTGCGCGCCCGTCTTCGGCTCCGAGTGACGCCGCTGCCGCATAGGCATCCGGGGCGGCCACGATCTCTGCAGGGAAGGTCATCACGGCATCGCCCGCCTCGGGCAGCCCGGCATTGCTCATCAACACGACGACGCGCAGGTCGCCGCGGTTCACCGCACGGTGGATGGTGCCGGGGGTGAACCAGACGACCGCTCCCGCCGACAACGGCGTCTCTCGGAAGCCGTCGCCATCGATGGTCTGCAGCGCGCCCTCCCCCGAGATCACCACGTACGCCTCGGTCGAGACGAGGTGCATGTGGGGGCTGCCTCCGCAGATGCCGTCGGGTGCGGCATCCGTGTAGACGTCGAGATGAGACAGCGAGGTGCCGCCGGGGAACGAGGATGCGGTCACGATGCCGCCTCGATCAGTGAGGCCTTCTTCTCGAAGAAGTGCGGTGCGTTCGCCACGAGCTGGCCGGCCCGGTAGTACGGGTCGGACGCCGAGATCGGGAGGGAGACGAACTGCCTCTCGAACCCGGCTTTGTAGATGGCCGTGACGACCTCGACCGCGTTGCGTCCGTCGTGCCCGCCGGCGATGGGCGACCTGCCGTCGCGGATCGCGCCGAGCAGGTCGCCGATCTGCCCCTCGTGCCCGAGATGAGCAAGAGGAGTGCGGTCGGCGACGAGCGCCTCGATGCGCGCCACCACCTCAGGATCGCCACCCTGCTCCGGAAAGCCGTCGGCGCGAGCGCGCTCTGCGACGACCGAGAACGGCTGCGAGACCCGAGCATTCGCGCCCTGGATCACGATCGCCTGCTCCTGTCCGTGGTGCACGACCGAGCTGGTCAGCTGCGCGAGGCCCCGGTCGTAGCGGAACACAGCGACCGAGAGGTCTTCCACCTCGGCGTTGTCGTGCTGCGCGTTGGCCAGCATCGCGGTGATCTCGGTGGGACTGCCGAGCAGCCACAGCAGCAGGTCGATGTGGTGGATGGCGTGGTTGAGAGTGCATCCCCCGCCCTCTTTCTCCCATGTCCCTCGCCACCACAGGTCGTAGTAGGGCAGCCCCCGCCACCACGCCGAATCGACGCGGACGTGCGAGATCGACCCGAGCAGCCCCGAATCGACGACGTCCTTCAGGGTTGCGAGGTCGTCGCGGAACCGGTTCTGCGCGACGACCGAGAGCACTCGTCCCGAGCGCTCCTGCGCCGCGAGCATCGCATCGCACTCTTCGAGCGACGGGGCCATGGGCTTCTCGACCAGCACGTCGATGCCGGCGTCGAGGGCGGCGATCGCGAGGGCCGCGTGCGTCGAGGGCGGGGTGGCGACGCTCACGAGGTCGACCAGACCCGAGGCGATCATGGCGAGCGGGTCATCGAATGCCGCGGCTGCGAGCTCGAAGGTCTCAGCCTTCTGCGCCGCCTTGCCGGCGACCACGTCGGCCAGCGCGACGATCTCGCACTCGCCCGGGAAGGCGAGGTATCCGTTGATGTGCGCGTCGGCGATCCCGCCGGTGCCGATGATTCCGACCCTGAGCATCTTCTGCCTCCTCGATGAGGTGTTACTACGTATTACTAAGACGTAGTAGATACTATCGAGGGAGACACCGGCCACGTCAACCCCCGAGAGGATGGATGCCATGGAGAAGCGCCCGACGAGCCATGACGTCGCCCATCTGGCCGGGGTGTCGCAGTCCACCGTGTCGTTCGTCTTCACCGGCCGCGCCGGGATCTCGGAAGCGACGCGTGAGAAAGTCCTGCGCGCGGCATCCGAGCTCAACTACCGGCCCAACCTCGCCGCACGATCGATGCGCACGCAACGCACCGGTCGCCTCGCTGTCGTCGTGCCGATCACCACGATGAATCCGCTCACTCTGCTGTCGGGCGCGATCGCCGCTGCCCGCGACGAGGGGTACGTCGTCGAAGTGGTGACCCTGCCCGACGACGCGGCAGAACGCGTCGAGCGTCTGGCCGAGGTCGTCGACTCGGGGCAGTACGAGGGCGTGCTCGGCTTCACCCCACTGCCCTTCACCGACACGACGGGCGGCGGGCCGATCGTGCTCTCGGTGGGCGAGTTCGACGACGCCATGCACATGACAGGCGAGTTCACCGACTCGCGCCCAATCGTCGAGATGATCGAGCGGCTCGCCGCCCAGGGGCACCGGCGCTTCATCCACCTCGCCGGCGCTGAGGACTTCCCCTCTGCCCGAGCCCGCAGAGACGCCTACCTCGCGACGATCGATCGACTCGGACTCGAGTCCCTCGGCGTGACCGGCGGCGACTGGAGCGGGAAGGCGGGAGAGGATGCCATCGACGCACTGCCCGACGACACTCCCCCGCTCGCCGTGATCGCCGCGAACGATGTCATCGCCACGGGCGCCATCCGAGCCGCCACGCGCCGCGGATGGAGGCTCCCGCAGGAGGTCGCCGTGACAGGGTGGGACGACCACCACCAGAGCGCGTTCCTCGTCCCGTCGCTCACGAGCGTCGTGCAGGACCGCGAACGCCTCGGTGCGTACTCGATGCAGCGGCTCATCGCCGCCGTGCGGGGCAGCGAGCCACCCCGGAAACCCGACGGCCTGCTCACGATCGTGTGGCGTGAGTCGACCGAATCCCCTCAACGACCAGCGTGAAAGCGGAGTCCCCATGAAGATCCTGATCCCGAACACCATCGACCTGCCGGTCACCGCCGACGTCGAGACCGTCGTCTACGACATCGATGCCGCGATCCCCGCCGAGCACCGCGACGCCGGGGTGCTGGTCGTCTGGCACAACTCGTCGGCCTGGCTGCAGGATGCTGCCCGCGCGCTGCCGAAACTCAGGCTCGTGCAGGCGCTCGCCTCGGGTGCCGATGCGGTTCTGAGCGCCGGGTTCGGTGACGAGGTGCGGATCTGCTCGGGTCGCTCGCTGCACGACGGACCGGTCGCGGAGCACGCGCTGGCGCTGATCCTGAGCGCGGTGCGGCGTCTCGACCGTCTGCACGACGCGCAGCGCGACCACCGCTGGGACGACGACTTCAACGACGCGCAGAGCGCGCCCGACACGCAGCGTTCATACACGCTCGCCGGCGCGCGGGTGACGATCTGGGGCTTCGGCTCGATCGCCTCGACGCTCGCGCCGTTCCTCACGGCCCTGGGCGCCGATGTCCAGGGCATCGCCCGCACGGCAGGCACCCGGTCGGGCTACCCGGTGCACGCGGATGCCGATGCCTCGGCGATCCTCGCGAAGACCGATGTGCTCGTGTCGATCCTCCCCGCGACGGCCGAGACCACCGACCTGTTCGATGCTGAGGTCTTCGGCGCGCTCAAGCCCGGCGCTGCGTTCGTGAACGTCGGCCGCGGTGCGACGGTCGACGAGGGCGCGCTGATCGACGCACTGGCCTCGGGGCGGCTGCGGGCGGCCGCGATCGACGTCACAGAGTCCGAGCCGCTTCCGGCATCCGATCCGCTGTGGGATGCGCCGAACCTGCTGATCACGCCGCACATCGCCGGCAACCGCCCCGTCGGCGCCGCACAGTTGGTCGACCAGAACGTCACCCGGCTCGCCGCCGGAGACGACCTCGTCAATCAGGTGCACCCATAGGGTCTGGACACCGCGCGACGAGCGGCGCATGCTGAACGCATGACCGCCTTTCAGACCACGCACGCGTTCAGCGGATTCAGCGTCGACGACATCGACGCGGCCCGCTCCTTCTACGGCGACACCCTCGGGTTCGACGTCACGACCAATGCCATGGGCTTCCTCGACATCCATCTGCCCGACGGCGGATCGATCCTCGTCTACGCCAAGCCGAACCACACCCCGGCGAGCTTCACGATCCTGAACTTCCCCGTCGACGACATCGACGCAGCCGTCGACGAGCTCAACGGACGCGGCGTCGTGACGAAGATCTACGACGACTCGGAGTTCGCCACCGACGAGAAGGGGATCCTCCGCGGCGGGCCGGATCGAGGACCCGACATCGCGTGGTTCACCGACCCTGCGGGCAATGTGCTCGCGGTGATGTCCGCCGCCTGAGCAGACCAAAAGAGCGGAAGGCCCTTCCCACCATCTTCGGGACCGGGGCCTTCTGGGCAGTCAGGATGCCTGGGCGAGTTTGCGGATCCAGTCCGGCGTCTCGGCCTTGAGTCGTTTGTCTGCACGCATTCGAATCGTGGCAGCAAGCTGTCGCTCGACCTCAGAGGGAACCGGCCGTCCAGCTCGCTTTTCGAACTCACTTTTCGTCATCCGTCTCCTCCTTCGCTTCTTGATCCGAGTATGACTCATCCAGGCAGCGATCTCCAGATTCTGTCGATGTGCCCGCCACTGCGCCGATATCTCCCAGATCGTCGCTTTCGGCACCATCCCCGAACAGGTCCAAAGTGTTCGCGTCGACGATCCGTCTGACCAGTTCCTGTTCGCCCCTGCGGGCCAGTCGGCTCTGCTGCAGCGCTGCGATGGCGGCCAAGCCGGTGATTCGCTCCCGCTGTGAACTGTTCGACCCGGTGTAGAGATTCAATGCCCATTCGATGCGCTGCCACCATGCGTTCAAACGTGCCTGATGCCTGGCGCCGGCGAACGCAAGCGTGGCAGCGATGACGGCCGCGAAGCCGGCGAAACCGGGGCTCTTCATCCATTCGCTGATCCAGCGCCAACCGTCGCCGTTCACCAGAGAACGACGCCCTCCCACCAGTCGGCGATACCCATGGACGCGACCGTACCTGCAGCATCCGACACGGCGCTCGGTGCCGGCGTGCTCGCGGTGATGTCCGCCGCCTGAGCAGCGCCGTCAGGCGAGCAGGCGGTCGAACAGCGCGTCCATGGCGGGGTCTACGCGCTGCAGCTCGGGGTGCGCATCGTGCCAGTCGATGATCTCCCGCGCCGCGGTGTGCAGGGGGACGACCGGGTTGAAGTCGGGCACGACTCGACGGATCTTCGTGTTGTCGAAGATGACCGAGTGCGCCATGTCGCCGGTGAGCTGACCGGCGCGCTCGGGCGCGGCAGCCTCGATCGCCGCGCTCGTCGCGTATCGGATCTTCGGCTCGGCGCCCGCCGCTCGTCCGAGGATCGAGTAGATCTCGTTCCAGGTGTAGACGAAGTCGCTGGTGATCTGGAAGGTGTCACCGTATGCCAGGGGGTTGCCGAGGAGTCCGGCGAAGCCCACCGCGAAGTCGCTCGAATGCGTGAGCGTCCACAGCGAGGTGCCGTCGCCGTGCACGATGATCTCCTCACCGCGGCGGATGCGGTCGATCGCCGTCCACCCGCCGAAGGCCGGGATCGTCCATCTGTCGTATGTGTGCGAAGGACGCAGCACCGTGACCGGGAACCCGCGCTCACGATACGCGGCGGAGAGCAGGTCTTCGCAGGCGATCTTGTCGCGCGAGTACTGCCAGTGCGGGTTGCGCAGCGGCGTGGACTCGGTGATCGGCAGGCGCGCGACCGGCTTCTGATACGCGGATGCCGAGCTGATGAAGACGTACTGACCCGTGCGTCCCTCGAACCGGTCGATGTCGCGCTGCACCTGCTCGGGGGTGAAGGCGATCATGTCGGCGACCACATCGAACTCACGACCGGCGAGAGCAGCGTCGACCGCCGCGGCATCCGACACATCCGCCGTCAGCACCTCGACGCCCGGGGCGGGCTCACGGCGCGACTGCCCTCGATTCAACAGCGTGACCTCCATCCCCCGAGATGCGGCGAGCGCACTCGCCGCCGAGGAGATGATTCCGGTCCCACCGATGAACAACACCTTCGTCGCAGTCATGCATGCGACTCTATCGAGGCGTCAGGCGGCGGGCTCCACATCCCGAAGACGGGACGGAGCTGATCTCGAGACAGCAGCCGAGGACTCCGCGAGATGCTCGAAGAGCGTGCGAACGGCCGCCTCGGTGAGGTCCGGATCCGCTGCCCGCATCGCGTGCCCGACGGCTTCGGCCGCGCGGAACGGCGCCGGCGTCGACTCGTCTCGGCCTGCGACCTCGCCGAACTGCAGCGCGCACTGGGCCAGGATCGTCGTCTCGACGAGGTGGATGGCCCGCCGCGGATGCTCCATGAGGTCGGCCACGGCGGTGAGAAAAGCGATCACCGCGGCGTTACGGCCATCGACCCCGTCAGCCTCGCCGATCTCCTCGGCACAGGCCACGAGATCCGACAGCCCTTCTGATGAGATCGTCGGCAGGATCGCCTTCAGCGCCGTGCCGGCCAGCACGCCCGCGTAACCGATGGCCGCGCGCGACTCGTCCGCGGTGAAGTCCGCGACCTTCGTGTAGCGGGCGGGAGTGACCTCCACCAGTCCGATGTCGCGAAGCCGGATGATCGCTTCGCGGATCGGGTTCAGCGACATGTGAAGCTCCTCGGCGAAGCGCGCCGTGTTGAGCCTGTCGCCCGGCGAGTACTCGCCTCGGAGGATCGCCGCGAGGATGTGGTGGAAAGCCAGCTCGGGCAGCGGAAGCGGGCTGCGGTGAATCCACTGGCGCGCACGTAACTCGGCGTCTGCGACTGTCATCGGTACTCCCCAGGTCGGTTCCGGGTGCTCCCTGAAGTCAGGTGCCCCGATAACCAGACGCGGCAACGCCCCGATTCATTACGCGAAGCCCGCAGAAAAGTCCTGCCGCACGCTCTGACGAGACGAGCGTGCGGCAGGACTCGCCGCGGCATCCGACGCGCGGATGCCGATCAGACGACGGTCGCGCCGGGCGTGGCCGCGAACTCCTCGAGGGCGGAGATGACGTCGACCGAGAGCACGACCTGGCTCGCGGCGACGGCGTCATCGATCTGACCGGTGCGCGATGCGCCGATGATCGCGGTCGTCACCACCGGGTCGCGCAGCACCCACGCGACGGCGAGCTGCGGGATCGAGAGGCCCGCCTCCTTCGCGACGCGGTCGATACCGCGGATGCGCTCGAGGTAGCTGTCGGTGAGCGCCGATCCGTTGAGGAAGTGGCTGTTGGCCGCGCGCGAGTCGGCAGGCACGTCGCCGTCGATGTACTTCGCCGTGAGGAGGCCCTGCGCGAGCGGCGAGAACACCGCGCTGCCGACCTGCAGCTCACGCAGCGCCGGGAACAGCTCGGCCTCGGGCGTGCGGTCGAACAGCGAGTAACGGGGCTGGTGCAGCAGCAGCTTCACTCCCTGCTCGGCGAGAAGCTCGTATGCCCGACGGGCGAGCTCAGCCGGGTAGTTCGAGATGCCGACGTACAGCGCCTTGCCGCTGCGCACGATGTCGGCGAGTGCCGTGACCGTCTCTTCGAGAGGCGTCTCGGGGTCGGGGCGGTGGGAGTAGAACACGTCGACGTAGTCGGTGTTCATGCGCGTGAGGCTCTGCTCGAGCGAGCGCGTGAGGTACTTGCGGGATCCGCCGTCACCGAACGGCCCCGGCCACATGTCGTATCCGGCCTTGGTCGTCACGAACAGCTCGTCGCGGTAGCGCGCCAGGCCGCTGTCGAGCACCGCTCCGAACGTCGACTCGGCCGAACCGTAGGGCGGGCCGTAGTTGTTGGCGAGGTCGATGTGCACGACGCCGCGGTCGAAGGCGTGCAGCACGATCTCACGCTGGCTGTCGAAGGTGCGGTCGCGACCGAAGTTCTGCCACAGCCCCAACGAGACCTTGGGCAGCTGCACGCCGCTCGCCCCGGCGCGTTGGAACGGGACGTCGGTGTAGCGGGTGGATGCGGCGTCGTAGGCCTGCGTCAGGCGGGGGTCATCAGCGGCGATGGGCATGGAGGATGCTCCTAAGTGCGAGACGGGGGAAGGGCTTCAGGATAACGCTTGCCACGACCTAGACGGCCACGCGTCGCGATCTGCGATCGTCACGGCGCCGGGCCGAGATCGTCGGGTCGGACAGCCCGCTGTCAAGGACTCCGACGAAGTCCGACGGGCCGGGTAGCGTGGCGCAGTGTCGGCGATCGTCGCATCCACCCCGCGGTCCGCGGGAAACGAGAAGAGGTCCATGATGGGCGGGACCCCACCGTCGAAGCTCTCGGGCACGTCGAACGCCATCGTCGTGACCGGCGCACGTGTGCACAATCTTCGCGACGTGAGCGTCGGGATCCCCCGCGACGCCCTCGTCGCGTTCACGGGCGTCTCGGGCTCGGGCAAGAGTTCCCTCGCGTTCGGCACCCTGTACGCCGAGGCCCAGCGTCGATACTTCGAGTCGGTCGCGCCCTATGCGCGGCGCCTGATGAGCCAGGTCGACATCCCCGACGTCGATGCCATCGCGGGGCTGCCGCCTGCGGTCGCCCTCCCCCAGCAGCGCACCGCCGGCAGTGCTCGGTCGACCGTCGGCAGCGCCACGTCGATCGGCAACGTCGTGCGCATGCTGTTCTCGCGCGTCGGGACGTACCCGCCGGGGGCGGAACCGCTGTTCGCCGAGGACTTCTCGGCGAACACCGTCCAGGGCGCGTGCCCTCGGTGCCACGGGATCGGGCAGGTCTACGACGTACCTCTGCACCTCATGGTCCCCGACGAGTCGCTGACGATCCGCGACCGTGCTCTCGACGCCTGGCCGAGGGCATGGCACGGCAAACAGCTCATCGACAGCCTGATCTCTCTCGGTTACGACATCGACATCCCCTGGCGCGATCTGCCCGAGGAGCAGCGTGAGTGGGTGCTGTACACCGAGGAATCCCCTCAGGTTCCGGTGTTCACCGACCGTGGTCCGGCGCAGGTGCGCAAGGCCGTCGCGGCCGGGATCGAGCCGTCATACATGAGCACGTTCGTCGGCGTGAAGCGGTACGTGCTCAACACCTTCGCCCACTCGAAGAGCGCGAAGATGCGCGAGAAGGCGGCGAGCTTCATGGTCAGCGTCCGGTGTCCGATGTGCAATGGACGGCGGCTGAAGCCCGAGGCTCTCGCCGTGACGTTTGCGGGTCTCGACATCACAGAGATGGCCGGGCTGCCGCTCGCCGATCTCGCGACTCTGCTCGAGACAGCCCTCGACCCGTCCGGCGACCAGTCGAGTGCCGGCGGGCCTGCTGGCGAGGCGCTCTCACCCGAGAAGCGCCTCGCGGCGCACCGGCTGGTCGACGAGCTGCGCGATCGGGTCTCGCCCATCGTCGAGCTCGGTCTGGGCTACCTCTCGCTCGACCGTTCGACGCCCACGCTCTCCTCAGGCGAACTGCAGCGCATGCGGCTCGCCACCCAGGTGCTCTCGCAGCTGTTCGGGGTCATGTTCGTGCTCGACGAGCCGTCTGCCGGGCTGCATCCCGCCGACGGCGAAGCGCTCGTGCGCATCCTCCGCTCGCTCAGAGACTCGGGCAACACGGTGTTCTTCGTCGAGCACTCCCTCGACGTGATCCGGCATGCGGACTGGATCGTCGACATCGGCCCCGGTGCGGGAGCGACCGGGGGCGAGATCGTCTACTCCGGGCCGATCGACGGGCTCCGAGAAGCCGAACGCTCCCAGACACGGCGATACCTGTTCGCCGACGACCCGCGCACCGAGCAGCCGGCGACACCGAAGCCTGCCGCTCGCGAGCCGGATGGCGAGCTCGTACTCACCGATGTCTCGCGCAACAACCTCCGTAGCGTGTCGGTGTCGATCCCCCTCGGCTGCCTCACCGCCGTCACAGGTGTCTCAGGCTCGGGCAAGTCGTCTCTCGTCACCCAGGCCCTTCCCGACCTGCTGCAGAGGAGCCTGTCCAGCGAGGTGGACAGCGCGTCGGTCGACGCGTCGGAAGGCGCGCAGAGCACGACAGCGGACCCACTGTTCACCTCGCCGACGAGCGAGACGACGGGGCGTGCGTCCGGCCCCGCCGGCCGGGTGCGTCGCGTCGTGCAGGTCAGTCAGAAGCCGATCGGTCGCACGTCACGATCGAACGTGGCGACGTACACGGGGCTCTTCGACCGCGTGCGCGCTCTGTTCGCCGCGACTCCGGAGGCGCGCCGGCGGCGCTACGCCGCGAGCCGGTTCTCGTTCAACCTCCCGAGCGGACGATGCCCCACCTGCAAGGGCGAGGGCACGGTCGAGGTGGAGCTGCTCTTCCTCCCCACCGTCCATGCCCCGTGCAGCACGTGCGGCGGCACGCGCTACAACCCGGAGACCCTCGAGATCGAACTCCACGGGCACACGATCGCCGAGGTCCTCGCCCTGAGCGTGAACGACGCGCGTGTTCTGTTCGACGACGACGCCGACGTCGCGCGACACCTCGACGCCCTGCTCGACGTGGGACTCGGGTACCTGCCGCTGGGCCAGTCGGCGACGGAGCTCTCCGGCGGCGAGGCGCAGCGCGTGAAGCTGGCGTCAGAGCTCCGGCGTGCGCAGCACGGAGACACCCTCTATCTGCTCGACGAGCCCACCTCCGGGCTGCATCCGTCCGACACCGATCGGCTGCTCGTCCACCTTCAGCACCTGGTCGATGCCGGCAACACGGTCGTGATGGTCGAGCACGACATGCGCGTCGTCGCGCAGGCCGACTGGGTGATCGACATGGGGCCCGGAGCCGGAGACCTCGGCGGTGCTGTCGTGGCCGAGGGAACTCCTCGGGCCGTCGCCTCGGCGAGCGACAGCACGACGGCGTCGTACCTTGCGGATGCCCTCACCGCGCAGGAGATCCGGATCACCTCCTGAACGCAGAAAATCCCTGCCGGAGCAGGGATTCATACTGCGGAGACGAGGGGATTTGAACCCCTGGTCCCCGTGAGGGGACTCCACCTTAGCAGGGTGGTGCACTCGGCCGGACTATGCGACGTCTCCAGGCATCCGACTCGTGAAGAGCGGATGCACCTTGCAAGCATAACGGGTTCCCGTGGCTGGAACGAATCGTGAACCGGCAGTCACGAATCCGACCTCAGGCTCCGCCGGAGCTGGACTCCCGCACGACGAGCTCGGGCTGGAATCGCACGCGCCGGTCGTGTTCGACGCCGTCGAGCTCCTTGAGCAGCAGATCCACCCCGGTCCAGCCGAGCAGCCGAGCCGGCTGCCTCACCGAGCTCAACGGCACGACGGTCGCCGAGGCGAAGTCGATGTCGTCATAGCCGACCATGGCGATGTCGTCGGGCACGCGGATCGCGGAGCCGAAGCTGAATGCCTGGAGAAGTCCGACGGCCAGGAGGTCGTTCGCGGCGAAGACGGCGTCCGGTCGCGCGTCAGCGGGCCGTGCCGCGATGGCCTCACCCGCAGCCCTCCCCTGAAGGACCGTGAGGGCAGTCTGCTCGAAGACCTCGAGCGTCACCTCGGGGTGCGCGGCGACGGCCGCCTGCACACCGCGAAGACGATCCGCGACCTGGTGCACCGACTGCGGTCCACCGACGAACGCCAGTCGGCGTCGTCCGGATGCGAGCAGGTGCTCGGCGGCGAGTCGGCCGCCCTCGACGTCGTCGACCGAGACCGATGGAAGAAGCCCCTCCTCCACCTCGCGGTCGACGAGGATCACCGGCATGCCACCCGCGGCGAAGCGGTGCACGGCCGAGAGGTCGTCGGAGGCGGGCGTCAGCAGCACGCCGTTCACCCGCTGCTCCTGGAACAGCTCGAGATGCGCCAGCTGGCGCTCATCCCGCTCGTCGCTGTTGCCGAGCAACACGGTCATGCCGGCATCCGCTGCTCTGTCTTCCGCCCCGCGCACCACCTCGGCGAAGAACGGGTTTCCGATGTCGGGCACGACGAGTCCGATGCTGCGGCTGCGGCCTGCTCGCAGCTGCCTGGCCGCGTCGTTGCGCACGAAGCCGAGCTCCTGGATGACCCGCTGCACGCGCTCGACCGTCTTGGCCGAGACGCGTTCCGGCTGGTTGAGCACGTTCGAGACGGTGCCGACCGAGACGCCGGCCGCAGCCGCGACGTCTTTCACCCCTACCGCCATGGCGTGCCTCCGTCCGTCCGCGCGTGCGCCAACGACTACCTTCTCATCCCGCGCGGTTCTCTCCACGCCTGCGACGCGCGGGCACGGCGACCACGGCGAGCGCCGCGCACCCGATTCCGGCGATGAACAGGGGCGCGAGCGCCCAGGTCACGACTCCGGTGAAGACCGCGGCGGCCGCGATGTACGCGGCGCCGGCGGCATCCGCCCTGATGGCTCCGGGCACCGCACGCACGGCGTCCTTCCATCCGAGCGTCGGCGACCAGGCACCTGCGGCGAGCAGCACGGCGACGGCGAGAGCGAGCAGCCCCGCCCAGCCGACGACCGCGATGGCCTCACCACCGGGCAGCGCACCCGACCCCGCGAGCACGACGTCGATCGTGAGCACCGTCGCGATCAGCGCAGCCGGCACACCGACGGCGAGCGACGGCAGGATGCCGGCGCGCACGTCCTCCCAGAACAGCGCGGTGCGCGAGTCCTCGGCCGCGACGAAGCGCCGCAGATGACGGATGCCGGCGGCCAGCGCGATCGGCAGGGTGACGACGCCCAGGGCGATGATCGTCATGAGCAGCCCGACCGTGAGCACCTCGCCGAACAGACCGAACTTCGCCGTCGCGCCGGGGTTCACCCCGGGTTCGACGCCGGCGACCGTGGGGCCGGCGCCGGAGCGCGCCTCACGCTTCGCCGCCCGGTGGGCCCGACGGTCTGCGCTGATCACCGACATGACTAACCCTTCAGTCCCTGGGTGGCGACACCGTCGACGAGGAAGCGCTGGAAGACCACGAAGAACAGCAGCACCGGCAGCAGCGCGACGAACGAGGCCGTGACCGTCGCGCCGTAGTCGGACGACGAGGTCTGGTCGTTGTAGAGACGCAGCGCGATCGGCAGCGGGTAGTTCTCGGGGCTCGTCAGGTAGAGCAGCGGGCCGAGGAAGTCGTTCCACGCCCAGATGAACGAGAAGATCGCGCAGGTGATCAGCGCCGGCTTGATGAGCGGGAGGATGATCGACCAGAAGATCCGCAGATGCCCCGCACCGTCGATGCGGGCCGCCTCGTCCATGTCGCGCGGCATCTGACGGATGAACTGCACGAGCAGGAAGACGAAGAACGCCTCGGTGGCGAGGAACTTCGGCAGGATCAGCGGGATGAACGTGTCGACCCAGCCGAGCTGATTGAAGATGATGTACTGCGGGATGATCACGACGTGGAACGGCAGCAGCAGCGTGCCGATCATCGCGGCGAACAGCACACCCAGACCCTTGAACTGCACGCGGGCGAACGCGTACGCCGCGAGCGCCGACGAGAGCACCGTGCCGACGACCGCGGAGACCGCGAGGATCAGCGAGTTCAGGAAGAAGCGCCACATCGGCACTCCGGCGATGCCCTCCATCACCTTGCCGTAGTTCTCGACGGTCGGCGCCTGCGGGAACAGACCGGGGTTCTGACCGAACTCGGAGTTCGGCTTGAACGTCGACAGGAACAGCCATAGCAGCGGATAGAGGACCACTGCGGTGAGCACGATCAGACCGATGAACCAGATGACGGTCTGCCAGGTCTTGCGCTTGATCCTGCGCCGAGGCGTGGAGGCGGATGCAGTGACGACGGCCTCGGTGGTGGGGGTGGTGATGCTCATTTGTCGTCTCCCGAGTAGTGCACCCACGACCTCTGGGTGCGGAAGAGGATGAAGGCGATGATCGCGACGACGACCAGCAGTACCCAGGCGATCGCCGCGGCGTAGCCCATCTGTCCGTCGGAGAATCCGCGCTTGTACAGGTACACGGTGATGAAGTTCGTCATGCCGGCGGGACCGCCGGTGCCGTTCGAGATGATGTACGCCGAGGCGAACACCTGGAAGGCGCCGATCAGACCGAGCAGCAGGTTGAAGAACATCACCGGCGAGAGCATGGGGATGGTCACCGCGCGGAACCGGCGGTAGGCGTTCGCGCCGTCCATCTCGGCCGCCTCATACAGCTCCTTGGGGATCTGCTTGAGACCGGCGAGGAAGATCACCATCGTGGCGCCGAACTGCCACACCGCGAGCAGGATCATCATCGGGAGCACGAGGCTCGGGTTTCCGATCCACCCTCCGAGGTCGACGCCGAAGATCTGCAGGCCGCTGTCGACCGGGCCGTCGGTGGAGAACATCGCTCGCCACACGATCGCGACCGAGACCGAACCGCCGATGAGCGACGGGGCGTAGAACGCCGAGCGGAAGAAGCCCGCACCCTTGTCGCGGTAGTTCAGGAGCATCGCGACCGCGAGCGCCGCGGCGAGGGTGATCGGGGTGCCGATGAACACGTAGACCAGGGTGATCTGCGCCGACTGGATGAAGTTCGGATCGCTCGTGAAGAGACGGATGTAGTTGTCCAGGCCGATCCACTTGGGCGGCTGGAAGATGTTGTACTTCGTGAAGGACAGGTACAGGGAGTACACCATCGGCACGCCGGTCAGCCCGAAGAAGCCGATCAGCCATGGGGTGAGGAACGCATAGCCGGTCGCGGTCTCGCGACGCAGACGCGCGCGCTGGCCGGGCCGTGCGGGCTCGTTCTCGGGGCGGCGGCCGCTGCGCAGCGCCCGCCCTCGCCCGGACTTCTTGCCCGTGACGATCGTCCTGGTCGCCGTCGTGCTCATGACAGCTCCTTCCGAAGTGGGTGGGGTGCGGTGGGCCGGGCGGACATCGCCCGGCCCACCGACGGAATCACTGGTTGAGGACGACGTCCATCTCGGAGAAGAACTGCTTCACGGCCTCGTCGACCGTCGTCGTGCCGAAGTTCAGCTCGGTGCCCAGCACGCGGAACTTCTCCTCGAGGGTGCCGTAGCCGACGATCGGCACGGGCGGGGCGTCGCCGAGACGGTCGGCGATGGAGTCCTCGTAGTCCTTGACGAGCTGGCTCATCGGGTCGAGGTCGGCCGCCTCAAGAGCGGTCTCGGATGCCGGGAGACCACGGTTCGTGCCGAAGATCTCACCGGACTCGGGCGAGTTGACCAGGAAGTTGACGAGCGTCGCCGCCGCCTCCGGGTGCTTGGTCTTGGCAGAGATCGTGTGGAGCATCGACGGCTTCAGGTAGAGGTCCTTCGCGCCGTCCTTGGTGACGGGAGGAGCCACGAGGCCGAGCTCGGTGTAGTTCTCGCCGAGGTTGGCGAGGTAGCCGGCACCGAAATTGTCCCAGGTCAGCTCGCTGGCGTTCTTCGCCGCATCGAAGGCACTGAGCGGGTTGAGCTCCTCGACCGTCTGCTGTGGAACCACAGCACCGTCGCGGATGTCGTCGCCGGACTCCCAGAACTCCTTCAGACGGTCTTCGTCGAAGCCGGGGGTGCCGTCCTCGTCGAACAGGTTCTTGCCCTCGCTGCGCAGCTGGATCTCGAAGTTCTGGATGCGGCCGGTCCAGTCCGACCCGCCCCAGAACGCGCCGCCGCTGGCGTCGGTGACCTCGCCGATCCACTCGTCGTAGTCTTCCCAGTCGCCGCCGGCGAACTCCTCGACGCCCGCGGTCTCGAGGAGCGCCGGGTTCGTGAACATGCCCCACGCGTTGGTGGAGGTCGCGATGCCGTAGGTCGTGTCGTCGACGACGCCGATGCCGAGGATCTTCTCGGGCAGCGGGTCGGTCTCGATGACGGATCCGAGGTAGGGCTCGAGGTCGAGCAGCAGGCCGTTCTCGGAGTACTGACGCAGGTACGAGTAGTCGAACTGCATCACGTCGGGGAGTCCGCCACCGGCGGCCTCGGTCTGGCGCTTCTCCCAGAACTCCGGGAACCCGAGGAAGGTCGCGTTGACCGTGATGTTCGGGTACTCCTCGTTGAACGCCTCGATCGCCTTGTTGTACAGGTCGGCGCGGACGTCGTTGCCCCAGAAAGCGAGGTCGAGCGTGACCTTCTCATCCGGGTCGTAGGTGGCCCCTGCCTCGGGGGTTCCGCCGGCGCAGCCGGCGAGCACCAGCGCTGCGCTGGTGGCGACGGCCGCTGCGGCCGCCAGACGCTTCTTGCTGAACATCGTTGTCCTCTCTGGTGAACGTCCTCGTTCGGCAGTGCCGCGGAACGCCTGTGTCCATGTGGTGCGGGATGCGATCTCCGAAGTGCGGGGAAAACGCTTACCTGCACGCTAATCCAGATTGAAACGTTTCGCAACCGGCAATTCTCACCAGGATTACATCGATTACCGTCCGGGTTTCCAGTCTTCCACGACCAGGTTCCCGGCATCGACGTCGAGACCCAACCGATATACCGCCGCGCGCCGCTGCTCCCCTGTCGCCGCGTGCACGGGAGCGTCATGGGCGGTGCCGAAGAAGTAGAACCACAGCTCATCACCGTCGCGCACATGAGCGCCGTGGTTGCCGTGCCCTCCGCCGGGAAGGTCGGCGAGGATGACAGCATCCTCTCCGCCCTGACGCACCCAGCCGATGCCATCATCCGAGCGATACACGCCCATGCCGCGCCACTCGTCGACGATCATCCACCAGAAGCCACCGAGCTCGAACACGGTCGGGCCCTCGTGCGGTCGCCCACCGACGGCCACGCCGTCGAGACTCCACTCACCGAGGTCGGCGGATGACGCGACCATCGTGACCGAGTCCGCCGCCTCGTCCTTGTACCAGAGCCGCCAGAGCCCGTCAGGCGTGCGAGCGACGGCCGCGTCGATCACGCGGTCGCTGCTCAGCGCCAGCGCGCCGCGACGGCTCCAGTGGCGAAGGTCGTCCGAGACGTACTCGACGATCTCGCGCACGAACCCGGGCCACCGGTCGGGGATGCCGTCGATCTCGGTCAGGTACATCCGCCACCGCGCGCCGTCCCAGACGACCTCGGGAGCCCAGTGCGTGCGGTCGACTTCGGCCGGCGGCGGCCCGGACTCCAGGACGAGGCCGGATGCGGCGGGCTCGAGAGTCCCGTCGTACGTCCACTCCACGCCGTCGGCGGAGGTGGCGACACCGATCCTGCTGCCGTGGATCCACGAGACACCGGGGCCCGAGTCCTCGAGGCTCGCCCGTCGCTGCGTGTAGAACATCCACCAGAGGCCGTCCGCGTCGATCACGACACGCGGATCCGTCGCGCCGTCGTAGACGGGGTCGCGGTAGAGCTCGATCATCGGCGCAGGTCTGCGACCGGGCTCGCGAAACCTGCCCGATGCGTCGGGTGAGCGGCCAGCAGCTCGGGCGTGATCACCGCGCCGTCAGCTGCGGCCGACGCGTAGATCCCCGCCACGATCTCGAGCGATCGGGAGGGAGCATCCGCGGTCGACGGCAGGGACCCGCCGTCGAGCAGAGCGTCGAACACGTCGCGCAGCAGCGGTTCGTGGTCGCTGCGCTCCTCGGCATCCGGGAACACCCACCCCTCGGCCTCGGCCTCGAACCCTGGGGCCGGGGTGATCCGCCAGTTCTCATGCCCGTGTCCGTAGACATGGTCGACGGTGATCGTGGCCTTCTGCGTGTCGATGCGGATCGAGCTCGTCTCTCGAGGCGACACCGCGCTCGTGACGACCTGCGCGACCACGCCCTGCTCGAACACGATCGTGGCGGTCGAGACGTCCTCGGTCTCGGTCTCGCGGTCGAGCCGCCAGAGCCGGCCCTGCACCGACGACCAGTCGCCCAGCAGATGCGCGAGCAGGTCGATCTGATGGATGCCATGGCCGAGCGTCGTGCCGCCACCCTCGGTCTCCCACTTGCCCCGCCATGGGACGGCGAAGTAGTCGGCGCCACGGAACCACAGCGTCTGGCACACCGCGACCAGCGGACGACCGAGCGCGCCGCTCTGCAGCAGCCCCCGGACGTGTGCGGCGGCCGTGCCTGTGCGCTGCTGGAACACGACGGCGAGCTGCCTGTCGGCCGCGAGAGCGCCCGCGCGCATCTCGTCGAGTTCATCGAGGGAGGGTGCCGGTGGCTTCTCGACGATCACGTGGGCTTCCGCGGCGAACGCGGCCAGCGACTGCGCCCGGTGCGGTGCGGGAGGCGTGCAGATGAGGACCACGTCGGGGTGCTCGGCGGCGAGCATCTCCTCGAGATCGCCGTAGGCCGCGGCGATGTCGTATCGGCCGGCGAACTCCTGGGCCTTCTCGAGGCTGAGGTCGGCCACGGCGACGAGCTCGGCTCGCGGATACGCGGCGACTGCGCGGGCGTGCGAGTTCGCGACGGATCCGGTACCCACCAGGGCAGCGCGAAGGGTCTTCTCGGAAGTCATCGGTCCTCCTCAGGACGGTGAGTCGGTGTCATCTCAGGCCGTTCTGCACCAGGTGCAGCCGAGCGTAGCGCCCGTCGGCGGCGAGCAGTTCGTCGTGCGAGCCCTGTTCGACGATGCGTCCGTGTTCGAGGACGATGATGCGGTCGGCCTGACGGATCGTCGACAGGCGGTGGGCGACGACCAGGGTCGTGCGCCCGCGCATGAGCCGTTCGAGAGCCTCCTTCACGAGCCCCTCGGACTCGGGGTCGAGGGCGCTCGTCGCTTCGTCGAGCAGCAGGATCCTGGGGTCTCGCACCAGTGCGCGGGCGATCGCCAGTCGCTGACGCTGCCCACCCGAGAGCCGTGCCCCTCGCTCGCCGACGACCGTGTCCCACCCGTGAGGCTGCTCGCTGACGAACTCCCACGCGTTGGCATCCCGCAACGCCTGCTCGACCCGATCCGGAGTGACGTCGGGCATGCCGTAGGCGATGTTCTCGAAGACCGACCCCTCGAACAGCACCGACTCCTGAGGGACGACCGAGATGGATCGACGCACCGTCCGGAGGTCGAGCTCCTGCATGTCCTGCTTGTCGAGCATGATCCGGCCGCTCGTCGGTCGGACGAAGCCGAGCACGAGGTTGAGGAGCGTCGACTTGCCCGACCCCGATGACCCGACGAAGGCGACCGTCTCCCCCGGCGCGATGCGCAGGTCGATCTCGAACAGGGCATCGTCCTCGGCATCCGCGTATCGATGGGTCGCCGACTCGAGCACGATCTCGCCGGTGACGGCCGCGACCGTGCGCTTGCCGGAGTTCTGCTCGACGTCGGGCTCCTGCAGCACCTCGGCGATCGAACGGACGGACTCGAGACCGCGGGCACCGACGGGGATGAGCATGAGCAGCTGCGTGAGTCCGCCGGTCAGCAGCGTGAAATAGCTCGAGAGCATCACGACCTCACCGGGCGTGATGGGCAGGAAACCCGTGAGCGCACACACGGCGGCGAGCATGAGGCACGCGACCCCGAGCAGCTGCATCGCGACCCACGAGATCGAGGCGACGCGGCCGTTGAGAAGATCGAGGTCGAGGCCCGCCCGGCGCACTCCGTCGGCGCCGCCCGCGACTCGCGTGATCGCCGTCTCCTCGAGGCCGTGGGCCCGGGTCACCGGGATCAGCGAGGCCATCTCGCCGACGCGCGCCGACAGCGTCTCGATCTCTCGGCGGAACACCTCGTTGCGGCGCTTCGAGCGGTTGCGCATGCCGTAGCGGATGCCGATCGCGATGGGCACGGCGAGAGCATAGACGGGCAGGAACTGCGGCACCGTGACCGCCGTCATGGCGAGCGCTCCGAGCATGACCATGGTCGACGAGAGCAGTGGATGCGTGACCTGCTGCAGCATGAGCTCGACGTTCTCGACGTCACGCACGACCTTGGTCTGCACGATCGATGAGCTCATGCGCGTGTGATAACCGATCGACAGGCTCTGCAGGCGGGCGGTGAGGGCGTTGCGCAGATCGGCGCCGAGGTCGCGCACCACGGTCATGAAGTTGCGCGTGTAGATGATGTGGTTCGGATAGTTCTGGAGCAGGAGGACGGCGGCGAGCGCGAACCACCAGAGCACCTCGGTGACGTCGCCCTTGCTCGCCACGACATCGATGATCGCGGCGGTGATCACCGGCAGGAACCACAGCGGGATCTCCTTCACCGCGAACGCGGTGATCGCGAACGTGAGGCGCCAGGGGCGGCGCGCGACGAGACGCAACACAGAACGGGTCGGGTGCTGACCGTCGATGAGCGCGGCCGGGTGGGAAAGCGCTTTCTGTGTCATGGTCCTATCGTAGAGTCACCATCGTCGCCAGGGAAGCGTGACGACCTGATCCGGCCGGGAGCACACACATGACCTTCGACGCAGCGTTCGACTGGGCCCGCCGCCACGTGGATGCGGAGAGGCTGCCCACCGCCGTCGTCGGTATCGCGACGGCCGACGGCATCGTCGGCCTCGACGGGTTCGGCGCCGCCACGGATGCCGTCTACCCGCTGTTCTCGATCACGAAGGTCCTCACGGGCATCACCGCAGCGAGGGCGATCGAGCGCGGCCGGCTCACCCCGAACACTCCGTTGACCGACGCACTCCCCGACTTCGGGTCGTCTCGCGATGACATCGTGCGGCTGTGGCATCTCGCCTCGCACACGTCGGGAATCTCCGAGCCGGCACTCGACACGGCGCTGTCGCTGCGCCACGAACTGCTCACCCGCGGGCGGGACTTCGCGGCGGGAACCGCGTCGCGCTATTCGACACTCGCCTTCGAGGGCATCGCGGCACTGATCGAGCATGCGACGGACACGACCTGGGATGACGGCACTCTCGAGTGGGCCGCGCAGATCGGCGCGATCGGCCTGACCCTCGACACCGCGGAGTCGATCGGAGTGCCGGATGCCGCGTCGGGAGGCCTCGACCTCGACCGGTTCCACGCGACGCGGGCCCCGGGTGCGGGCCTGCTCGGCAGAGCCGAGGACCTGCTGCACCTCGGCACCGAGCTGCTGCGCATCGACAAGGGCGGCCGCAACGGCATCCTCTCTCCGGCCGGTCTCGCCATGATGCGGCGTCCGCTTACGGGCGACATCCCCCGCCTCGACCCGTACCCCGACGAGCGCGGTCAGGACTGGGGCTTCACGTTCAATCTGCGCTCCCGCGCCCCCGGGCTCGTCGACCGCGACGTCTTCGGCCACGGCGGCTGGGCCGGCACCGAGTTCTGGGTGCACCCCGGTGCCGGAGTGGCCTGGGTGCTGCTCACCAACGCCGCCGTCCGCCCCGGTGTCGACGCCGACGAGCTCGACAACGCGGTGATCAGCGCGCTCTAGCGCGTCCCGCCCGCAGGACGGTCGGCACCCGCGCGAGCCTCCGGGCTCCCATCCGAGAGCCGCCCTGAAACGTCTCAAGAAAGTTCTTGCCACTGCGTCCGGCCGCATGCAAGGATCGGTGCCAACCCTCGGGAATACGTTTTCCGGGGCAATTCGGATCCATCAATCGGCCGAGACGCAGTGGTCTCTTCGCCTCGGCTCCCCCTTTTGATATCCGCACCGACGCGGGTCTCTCAGTCGTACCCCTTAGCCAGTGATGTCCAAGGAGGAACCGTGGAGCATTCCACCCGTTCTGCACGAAAGTCCCGTCCGTTCTCGCGCCTGCGCGCAGGGTTCGCCGCCGCCACGATCGCCGCCGTGATCGGGGCGACCATGACCGCCGTCCCGGCGTCGGCCGCACTCGAACCGGCCGCCGACGGCGCCTGGCGCTTCGACTTCGGCACGGCCACGAGCCCGGTCGCCGAAGGATACGAGCCGGTGCTCACGACCTCGCTCTACACCGCCGCATCCGGGTGGGGGGTGACGGTTCCCGGCGGTGTCGCCCTGTTCGCCCGTGACCGCACCGGCAACCGCACTCCGGCAGACCCGGTCGCCGAGGACTTCGTCGCGGGGACCTCGTGGGGCTTCCTGATCGACAGCGTGCCCGCCGGCGAGTACGACGTGACCGTGACGATCGGCGACGCCCTCGCGACCGCGTCGAGCACCAACGCCACGCTCACGCTCGAGGGGGTCGCGCAGACTCGACTGCTCTCTTCCAAAGGCGGCTCCGCCACCGAGACGTTCCGCACGAAGGTCGAGGACGGCCAGCTGACCGTGGGCTTCACGGGAAGCGGCCTCGGGGCCTACGTCAACGGACTCGTCGTCGCCCCGGTGCTCCCGGCCGTCCCGGCCGAGCTCGCGGTGGCCAAGGTCGCCTGGAACACGGTCGATCTCTCCTGGGCTCCCGCGGATGGCGCCACCTCGTATCGCGTGCTCCGAGCCGATGTCGACGGCGATTCGGTCGGCGACTTCAGTCGGATCGCCGAGATCGAGACGACGACGTTCTCCGACACCGCAGTCGCCGAGGGCGACTCCTTCGCCTACGCGCTGGAAGCCGTCAACTCCTACGGGCTCGTGTCCGCCCGCACCGCCGAGGTGCGCAGCGGCGCGATCCCGGCTCTCGCCCCGCCGGCGGCGCCTGAAGGACTCGCCGTCGCGCAGGTGACCAAGGAGAGCGTCGCACTGACCTGGACCGCGACGCCGAACGCCGACGAGTACGTCGTCGAGAGGGCGGGCGCCGACGGTCCCTTCGCCGCCGTCGCCACGGTGTCCGCTCCCGCATTCACCGACACGGTCGACACGTCCGAGAAGTGGTCGTACCGCGTCATCGCACGCAATGCGGCCGGTGCCTCCGATGCATCCGTCACCGTCGACTCCGCGGTCTACGCGGCGCCGGCGCCCCTGCCCACCGGCGACCGGATCGTCTTCGACTTCGGCCCCGGCGCCCTCGCCGACGGCGCCGTCGGCGTCACCTCGACGGTCGGGTTCTCCGACGAATGGGGATACGGCTTCAGTACCGCTCCGACCTCCGCCGAACCCGATGTCGATCGTGGCGGCGACGACCCGCTGCGGGGAGACCACGTCGCAGCGCAGGGAGGCACCTTCGAGGTGCAGCTCGGGGCGGGCGACTACCTCGTCACCGTCATCGCGGGCGACCGCAGCGCGGCGAGCGAGATCGCGATCACCGCGGAGGGCATCGCCAAAGTGCAGACCACGGCCAAGCCCGCAGGTGAGTATCTCGAGATGGCCTTTCCGATCGCTCTCATCGACGGGCGTCTGACCCTGCAGGTCGGCGGCTCGGCGGCAGCGCTCGACGCGCTCACCATCACGCGCCAGACGAGCCGGGTGCCCGGGGCGCTGCCGACGGTGTACCTCGCCGGTGACTCGACCGTGCAGACGTACACCGACACGTTCGCGCCGCAGGCGGGCTGGGGTCAGATGATCGACCGCTTCTTCGCGGATGACGTCGCGTTCGCGAACCACGCGATCGGCGGACGGTCGTCGAAGAACTTCATCACGCAGGGCCGCCTCGACGAGATCCTGCGCGGAATCCGCCCCGGCGACTATCTGTTCGTGCAGTTCGGGCACAATGACGCGACTCAGGGCGTCGACGACCGCTACGCGTCTCCCTCCGACTACAAGGAGTACCTGCGCAGCTATGTGCAGGGGGCCCGCCAGCGCGGCGCCACCCCCGTGCTCGTGACCCCGGTCTCTCGCCGCAGCTTCAATGCCGAGACGGGTGCTGCCAACGTGAGCTTCCCCGAGTACGTGGCCAAGATGATCGAGCTCGCGCACGAAGAGGGCGTCTCGCTCGTCGACCTGTCGGCGTCGAGCCGTGCCTACCTCGACGAGATCGGCCCGGAGGCCGCGAAGTCGGTGTTCCTCTGGGTCGATCCGGGCATCTTCCCCGGACGCCCGTCCGGCACCCAGGACGACACGCACTTCCAGGACTACGGTGCGATCCAGATGGCTCGTCTGATCGCCCAGGATGTCGCCGCGCTCGACGACCCCCTCGCCGCGAAGGTCGTCGACGTCGAGCCGCCCGCCGCGGTGCCGGCCGCACCCGCGAATCTCGTGGCCGGCTCCATCTCGAATGCCGGTGCCGTGCTGCAGTGGAATGCGTCTTCGGGCTCAGACATCTACCGCATCGAACGCCAGGCCACCGCCGACCCCGAGCAGGTCTGGTCGTTGGTGACCACGACCACGCAGACGAGCGCCATCGTGCAGGGCCTCGCCGAGGGCACGGGGTACCGCTATCGCGTGTTCGCGGTGAACGGCCGGGGTGTCTCGGACGCGTCGAACACCGTGAGCTTCTCGACCAAGCAGGCGAAGTGGAAGTTCGACTTCCAGCTCACCGGCGGTGTCGTGATGCCGGGCTACACCGAGGTGAACCCCGACGACGGGTACACGGATGACGCCGGATTCGGGTTCGCGACCCCGCTCGCCGCGAACGCCGGGCGCGACCGCGGGACCGCGGGTGGCGCGAGCGACCTCGAGCGGGACTTCATCCTCCCCGGGGACTCGAGCGAGTTCCTCCTCGACGTGCCGAACGGCACCTACTCGGTCAAGACCTACTCGGGCGACTGGATCGGCTCCACCCGGACCAACTTCGACATCGAGGGCAAGGCCTTCGGAACGGGCAATGCGGGCTCCGGCTCGGTGAATTCATCGGTCCGCGGCCCTGTGCTCGTCACCGACGGTCAGCTCACGGTGCGGGTGCACGGTGCCGCCGCAGGAACACGCCTCAACGGCATCGAGGTGACCCCGATCCTGCTGGGCCCGGCGGGGCTCGAGGTGACGGACGTGGACGCGGATCCTGCGGCGCCGACCGTCTCCCTCGCCTGGGCGGCCGAGCCGGGGATGAGCTGGAAGGTGTACCGCACCTCGGCGTTCGACAGGTCGTCGACCCTCGTCGGCGAGACGACGACGGCCTCGTTCGTCGATGCCGGCGCCCGCCTGGGACTCGACTACGTCTATCACGTCACCGCTGTCGACCAGACCGGACTCGAGTCGGTGCCCTCGGCATCCGTCGACGTCTCGCTGGTGGACTCGGCGGTCGACGTGCCGTCGGCGCCCACCGCGCTCGCGGTCGACCGGCTCGAGAAGCGCGAGGTCGAGATCTCGTGGGCGCAGCCGAGCACCGCCGTGTACACGATGGTCTTCCGATCCGAGATCGAGGGGGAGCGCGGTGAACTCGCCGGCTTCGCCAGCGCGAACCGCTTCGTCGACACCGACGTGCTGACCACGATCCCGTATCACTACACGGCTGTCGCGGTGAACGCCGGTGGTGCAGGACCCGACTCCGCGCAGCTGAGCACGGAGGCGGCCACCGTGCTGCAGCGGCAGGCCGAGTATCTCGACCGTGCCCCCGCGGCAGTGCAGACGGACGACGGCGTGCTGGTCAGCTGGCGCATGCTCGGCACCGACCCGGATGCGATCGCCTTCCATGTCTACCGTGACGGCACCCGCATCACGGACGAGCCGATCACCGACTCGACCAACCTCCTCGACGCCGACGGCTCGGGCGACTCGACGTACTTCGTCACGAGCCTCATCGACGATCGCGAGGTCACGGTGACGGACGAGTTCGGAGTGCAGGACGGCGACCACCTCTCGATCCCTCTCGACAAGCCTGCCGACGCGTACACGAAGGACGGACAGCCGTACTCGTACCGCGCCAACGACGCGAGCGTCGGCGACCTCGACGGCGATGGGCAGTACGAGATCCTCGTCAAGTGGGACCCCTCGAACTCGAAGGACAACTCGCAGTCGGGTTACACCGGCAACGTGTACCTCGACGCCTACCGTCTCGACGGCACGCGCCTGTGGCGCATCGACCTGGGCGTGAACATCCGGGCGGGCGCCCACTACACGCAGTTCCAGGTGTTCGACTACGACGGCGACGGTCGCGCCGAGGTGATCATGAAGACCGCCGACGGCACGATCGACGGCGTGGGACAGCCCATCGGCAACGCGAGCGCCGACCACCGCAACAGCACGGGCTACGTGCTGACCGGGCCCGAGTACCTCACCGTCTTCCACGGCCTGACGGGGGCTGCGGTCGACACCGTGGACTACGTGCCGGCCCGAGGTGACGTCGGATCGTGGGGCGACACCTACGGCAACCGGGTCGACCGGTTCCTCGCGGCGACTGCGTACCTCGACGGCGAGCACCCGAGCGCGATCTTCAGCCGTGGGTACTACACCCGCGCCGTGATGGCCGCGTACGACTTCGACGGCACGACGCTCACGCAGCGCTGGGTGCTCGACTCGAACGAGGCCGGCAACGAGGGCTTCTACGGGATGGGCAACCACAACCTGTCGGTCGCCGACGTCGACGGCGACCAGAAGGACGAGATCGTGTACGGATCAGCCACGGTCGACGACGACGGCACGCTCCTGTATTCGACAGGGCTCGGTCACGGCGACGCGATCCATGTCTCGGATCTCGTTCCGTCGAACCCCGGCCTCGAGGTGTTCGCCGCGCACGAGGAGATGAAAGCCTCGGGCAACTCCGGCGCGACGATGCGCGATGCCCGCACGGGTGAGGTGCTGTGGTCGATTCCCGCGTCCAAGGACACCGGCCGCGCCGCCTCCGGCGACATCGATCCCCGGCATGAGGGCGCCGAAGGCTGGGCGATCGGCGGTGACGCCGCGTGGAACTCCCCCGTCGGCCAGCTGCGGTCGTCCTCGGGTGAGCTCATCGGCGAGCGCATCCCCGCGGCGAACTTCCTCGCCTGGTTCGACGCAGACCCGCTGCGGGAGATCGTCGACCACGACTGGAACGCCGAGACGTCCACAGGCGTGCCGACCGTGTCGAAGTGGAATTGGGAGACTGAGTCGAGCGACGTCATCCTGGAGGCCGACGGGGCGCTCTCCAACAACAGCACCAAGGGGACGCCGAACCTGCAGGCGGACCTCTTCGGCGACTGGCGGGAGGAGATCGCCTGGCGCTCCGACGACTCGACCGAGCTCCGGGTCTACTCGACCATCGACGAGACGGATCTGCGCCTGCGGACCCTGATGCACGACCCCGTGTACCGGCTCTCGGTCGCCTGGCAGAACACCGGCTACAACCAGCCGCCGCAGACGAGCTTCTTCCTCGGCGAGGGCATGGAACAGCCGCCGGCTCCGCGCATCGCGGTCACCGGTGACCCGTCGGGGGCAGTCGACCAGACGGCTCCCGTCATCTCGGGGCTGCCGGCGGACGGCACCCTGCTCCCCAGCACCTCGACGTTCACGGTCGACGTGACCGCCGAGGATCCGGAGTCGGGCGTGCGCACACTCGACATCACGTTCGACGGCGAACCCATCGCGCCGGGACAGAGCATCGATCTGGCCGACCTCGCCGGAACGCACACCGTCACGGTCAACGCGGTCAACCACGACGGCCTGGTCACCCGTGCCGAGGCTCAGATCCTGGTCTACGACGACGAACGCCCTGCGGCGAAGCCCGCCCGAGGCACGCTGTCGACGGACTCGGGCTGGGACACCGGTCTGCACGACGGTGAGTTCACCGTGTCGATGAACCTCTGGCACGGTGTGAACGGCGCGGTGTTCCGGCTCTACGAGAACGGGACGCTGATAGCGACGAAGCTGCTCGACGCCGATTCGCCGAAGGCCCAGCTCACCACGGTCGCGGTGAGCGGCAGAGCGAACGGCACCTACGTCTACACGGGCGACCTGATCAATGCGAAGGGGACGACAGCGACGACATCCGTCACGGTGAAGGTGAAGGACGCAGCCCCCGGGGTCCCCGTGGTCAGCCATGACAACTGGGATCGCGACGGCAGCTACACGGCGACCACCGATCTCTGGTGGGGCACGAACGGCACCGAGTACCGGCTCTACGAGAACGGGGTGCTGATCGACACGCAGGCACTGGTGGCGGCCTCCCCCTCGGCGCAGCGCGCGAAGACAGCGATCACCGGACGCGCACCCGGCACGTACGCATACATCGCCGAGTTCTCCAACGCCGCAGGCACCACGGCCTCGAGAAGCGTGACCGTGACGGTGCGGTGATCCGCGGCTCCATCCGAGACATGGCCGGTCGCTTGACAGAGCGGCCGGCCATGCTAGTGTTGAGACATTGAATGAAACGATTCAAAACCACTCGATGAAGAGAGAACGATCATGACCCGCGTCGCGTTCCAGTTGCAGGTACGTCCTGAACTGCTCGACGAATACCTCGCCCGTCACTCGCCCGTGTGGCCCGAGATGCTGGCCGAGATCGCGGCCGCCGGCCGCCGCAACTACTCGCTGTTCCTCGCCGACGGCGGCACGCTGATCGGCTACTACGAGGTCGACGACGACGACGCCGCACAGGCCTACCTCGCCGCATCCCCCGTCGCCGCCCGCTGGGAGGCCGAGATGAGCCGCTTCTTCATCGGTCTCCACGGCCGCCCCGATCAGGCGGCCACGACACTCACCGAGGTGTTCCACCTCGAAGACCAGCTCGCCGATGCCGGCGACTCCACAGCATCCGACACAGACAGCCGCAACGACACCGAAGGCAGCGCCTCATGAGCATCCTCTCGTCCGACAACCTCGCAGCTCTCGAGCAGCAGGGCATCGAGCTCCCCAGCTGGGCGTTCGGCAACTCCGGCACCCGCTTCAAGGTGTTCGGCACGCCGGGCACCCCGCGCGATCCGTGGGAGAAGATCGCGGATGCCGCACAGGTCAACAAGTACACCGCGCTCGCTCCCGCGGTCGCCCTGCACATCCCGTGGGATCTCGTCGACTCGTTCTCGGATCTGCGCAAGCACGCTGAGGATCTCGGCGTGACCCTCGGCACGGTCAACTCCAACACGTTCCAGGACGACGACTACAAGTTCGGCGCCCTGACGCACGAGGACGCGGCGATCCGCCAGAAGGCGATCGACCACCACCTCGCCTGCATCGACGTGATGGATGCCACGGGCAGCCGCGACCTGAAGATCTGGCTCGCCGAGGGCTCGAACTACCCCGGCCAGGCCGACCTGCGCGGCCGCCAGGACCGCCTGCAGGAGTCGCTGCAGCAGATCTACGCCCGCCTCGGCGACGACCAGCGCCTCGTGCTGGAGTACAAGTTCTTCGAGCCGGCGTTCTACCACACCGATGTTCCCGACTGGGGCACGTCGTACGCCCAGGTCTCGTCGCTCGGCGACAAGGCGATGGTGTGCCTCGACACCGGCCACCACGCCCCCGGCACCAACATCGAGTTCATCGTCATGCAGCTGCTGCGCCTCGGCAAGCTCGGCTCGTTCGACTTCAACTCGCGCTTCTACGCCGATGACGACCTCATCGTCGGCGCAGCCGACCCGTTCCAGCTGTTCCGCATCCTGTTCGAGGTCGTCCGTGGCGGCGGCCTCAACAACCCCGATGTGGCGTTCATGCTCGATCAGTGCCACAACGTCGAAGACAAGATCCCCGGCCAGATCCGTTCGGTGCTGAACGTGCAGGAGATGACGGCCCGCGCGCTGATCGTCGACCGCGACGCCCTGGCCGCGGCGCAGAAGTCCGGCGACGTGCTGGCTGCGAACGCCGTCTTCATGGACGCGTTCTACACCGACGTGCGCCCCGCCCTCGCCGAGTGGCGCGAGTCGCGCGGTCTGGCCGCCGACCCGATGGCGGCCTACGCCGAGTCGGGCTACCAGCAGAAGATCGCCGCCGAGCGCGTCGGCGGCGTCCAGGCCGGCTGGGGCGCCTGAGCGCATCGACCCGTTCGGGTGCGGGAGCCGATCCCCGCGCCCGGACGCCCCATCGACAGAACGGATGATGCTGTGAGCGATCAGGTTCTCGACGGACCGCACGGCCCGCTGCGTGTGCGCGTGTACACGCCGGAGAACCCCGCGGGTCCTGGACTCGTCTGGGTGCACGGCGGCGGGTTCGCCGCCGGCGAGATCGAGATGCCCGAGGCCGACTGGGTCGCGCGGAGCTTCGCGGACCGCGGCATCGTGGTGGTGTCTGTGGACTATTCCCTCGCACCGTTCCCCCGCGCCTGGGCCGAGGCCGCCGGAGCCCCCGAGCGCGACGGCGTGCACTACCCCGTCGCCTCCGACGAAGTCGAGGCCGCCTTCCGCTGGGCCGTCGACTCCGATCTCGCAGACGGTCCGTGGTCGATCGGCGGAGCGAGCGCGGGCGGCAACCTCGCGACCGGTGCGGCGCTCCGCCTCAGCCACGGTTCCGGACCCGTCCCCGCTCTCGCGGTGCTCGCGTATCCGACGCTGCACGCCGTGCAGGGAACACCGGATGCTGCGCTGCGCGCGGCGCTCGACGCGGATCCGGAGGCGGACACGTTCGGCCCCGACCCGGTTCGCGTCATGTACGAGAACTACCTCGGCGGCTCTGTCGACGACGCCGAGGTCTACGCGGTGTCCGGCACCGCATCGGTCGAAGAGCTCTCACGCTTCCCCGCCACGATCATGATCAACGACGAGGTCGACGAGCTGCGCGTCTCGGGTGAGGCCTTCGGCGCCTCGCTGACAGCCGCCGGTGTCGATCTCGACATCTCGACCGAGCCCGGCACCCGCCACGGCCACCTCAACCGACCGGAACACGCGGGGGCGACAGCATCGATCGACCGCTTCGCCGCCCGCATCCTCGCCACTTCTCCCGAGAACAAGGAACAGCCATGACCAACCCCACCGCCGCCGCCCTCATCGAGCGGTCGAACCGCCTGGGCGCCGACCCCAAGAACACCAACTACGCCGGCGGCAACACGTCGGCGAAGGGTACCGAGACCGACCCGGTCACGGGGCAGCCGGTCGAGCTGATGTGGGTCAAGGGATCCGGCGGCGACCTGGGCACCTTGAAGGAGCAGGGGCTCGCGGTGCTGCGCCTCGACCGCATGCGCGCGCTCGTCGACGTCTACCCCGGCCTCGAGCGCGAAGACGAGATGGTCGCCGCGTTCGACTACTGCCTGCACGGCAAGGGCGGCGCCGCCCCGTCGATCGACACCGCGATGCACGGCCTCGTCGACGCCGCACACGTCGACCACCTGCACCCCGACTCCGGCATCGCGATCGCGACCGCCGCCGACGGCGAAGCACTGACCACGAAGATCTTCGGCGACAAGGTCGTCTGGGTGCCGTGGCGTCGTCCCGGCTTCCAGCTCGGACTCGACATCGCCGCGATCAAGGCGAAGAACCCGCAGGCGATCGGCACGATCCTCGGCGGACACGGCATCACCGCCTGGGGTGACACGTCGGAGGAGGCCGAGGCCAACTCGCTGTGGATCATCGACACCGCAGCCGCCTACATCGAGGCCAACGGCAAGGCCGACCCGTTCGGCGGTGTCCGTGCCGGCTTCGAGGCCCTCCCCGAGGCTGAGCGTCGCGAGCGCGCCGCCGCCCTCGCCGGCACCATCCGCGGCATCGCATCGACCGACAAGCCGATGGTCGGCCACTTCACCGACTCCGACGTCGTGCTCGACTTCCTCGCCTCCGACCGCGCCCCCGAGCTCGCGGCCCTCGGCACCAGCTGCCCCGACCACTTCCTGCGCACCAAGGTCAAGCCGCTCATCCTCGACCTTCCGGTCACGGCATCCGCCGACGAGCAGATCGCCCGTCTGCACGAGCTGCACTCCGAGTACCGCGCCGACTACCAGGCGTACTACGACGCACACGCGACGAGCGAGTCGCCGGCGATCCGCGGCGCCGACCCGCTCATCGTGCTCGTGCCCGGCATCGGCATGTTCTCGTACGGCGCGAACAAGCAGACCGCCCGGGTCGCCGGAGAGTTCTACGTCAACGCGATCAACGTGATGCGTGGCGCCGAGGCCCTGTCGACCTACTCCCCCATCTCCGACGCCGAGAAGTTCGACATCGAGTACTGGGCTTTGGAAGAGGCGAAGCTGCAGCGGATGCCGAAGCCGAAGTCGCACCAGGGCCGCATCGCGTTCGTGACCGGTGCTGCCAGCGGCATCGGCAAGGCGATCGCCACCCGTCTCGCAGCCGAGGGCGCCTGCGTCGTCATCGCCGACCTCGACCTCGAGAAGGCCAAGGCCGCTGCCGCCGAGCTCGGAAACACCGACGTCGCGATCGGCGTCGCGGCGAACGTCGCCGACGCGGATGCGATCCAGGCCGCGCTGAACGACGCCGTGCTCGCCTTCGGCGGCGTCGACCTCGTCGTCAACAACGCCGGACTCTCGCTGTCGAAGCCGCTGCTCGAGACCACCGAGAAAGACTGGGACCTGCAGCACGATGTCATGGCCAAGGGCTCGTTCCTCGTGTCGAAGGCCGCGGCACGCGTGCTGATCGACCAGAAGCTCGGCGGCGACATCATCTACATCTCGTCGAAGAACTCCGTCTTCGCCGGCCCGAACAACATCGCCTACTCGGCGACGAAGGCCGATCAGGCGCACCAGGTGCGGCTGCTGGCCGTCGAGCTCGGCGAGTTCGGCATCCGTGTCAACGGCATCAACCCCGACGGCGTCGTGCGCGGCTCGGGCATCTTCGCCTCGGGCTGGGGTGCGAACCGCGCCGCGACCTACGGCGTCGCCGAAGAGGACCTCGGCCAGTTCTACGCGAACCGTACGATCCTCAAGCGCGAGGTCGTTCCCGAGAACGTGGCGGATGCCGTGTACGTGCTGACCGGCCCCGAACTCAGCCGCACCACCGGGCTGCACATCCCGGTCGACTCCGGCGTCGCCGCGGCGTTCCTGCGATGACGGTCCGGTCCGTCGCCGCCGTCGACCTCGGGGCGACCAGCGGTCGCGTCATGATCGGGCGGATCGGCGACGGCCGGCTCGACCTCGAACTCGTCTCGCGGTTCCCGAACGGACCCGTCGAGCGCGAGGACGGCCTACACTGGGACTTCGGCGCTCTCTACGAGCACGTCGTCGAAGGCCTCGCCGAGGCCGTGCGCCGCGAGCCGGGAATCGAGAGCATCGGCATCGACTCGTGGGCCGTCGACTACGGCCTGCTGAACGACGGCGCGCTTCTCGCCGAGCCGTTCCACTATCGCGACGACCGCACCGTGCGCGGCGTCGACGAAGTGCACGCGATCGCTCCGTTCGCCGAGCTGTACCAGCGCAACGGACTGCAGTTCCTGCCGTTCAACACGCTGTACCAGTACCGTGTCGACACCCGTCTCGCCGACGCCAATACCGCCCTGCTGATCCCTGATCTCATCGCGTTCCTGCTCACCGGAACGGCCGTCGCCGAGCGCACGAACGCGTCGACCACGGGTCTGCTCGGCGTCGAGTCGGGCGAGTGGGACACCGAGCTGGCAGATCGCCTCGGCATCCCGTCGGGGATCCTGCCTCCGCTGGTCGACCCGGGCGCGACGATCGGCATGCTCCGCGCCGACCTGGCTGAACGCATCGGCAAGGACCTGCCCGTGATCGCGGTCGGCTCGCACGACACGGCATCCGCCGTCGTCGCCGCTCCCCTGTCGACCCCGCACTCCGCGTACATCTCGTGCGGCACCTGGGGCCTGGTCGGCGTCGAGCTGACAGACCCGGTGCTGACGGATGCCGCGCGCGAGGCGAACTTCACGCACGAGCTGGGAGTCGACAGCCGCTACCGCTTCCTGCACAACGTGACGGGACTCTGGCTGCTGAGCGAGACCGTGCGCGCGTGGGAGGCGGAGGACGGCTCGTCGATCGACCTGCCCGAGCTGCTGGCTGCGGCATCGGCGGTCGACGCCGACGTGCCGCTGTTCGACGCGAACGACGCGTCGCTCGCCGCACCGGGCGATATGCCGGCGCGCATCGCGGCGCTCCTCGGGGCGGATGCTCCGTCGACGCGGCCGGCGTTCGCCCGCTCGATCGTCGAGTCGATCGCGACGGCGTTCGCGGACGCCGTGCAGACGGCATCCGATCTGTCGGGGCGCGAGCTCGACAGCATCCATCTGGTCGGTGGCGGTTCGCTGAACCGCCTGCTGTGCCAGGCGACGGCCGATCGCACCGGCCTTCCGGTGCTCGCGGGGCCTGTCGAGGCGACCGCCCTCGGCAACGTGCTCGTGCAGGCGCGTGCCCTCGGCGCCGCGCCGTCGACGCTCGAGGAGCTGCGCGCGCTCGTCGCGGCAACCCACGAGCCGGAGCGCTTCGACCCGCGCTGACCCGCCTCTGCTCTCGGGCGACTGACGCCGCTGCGTACAGTTGGCTGCCCGGATCACGGATGGATGCCGAGAACACCCTTTCTCGGCATCCATCCGTACTTTCGGCAGCCATGTGTATCAGGCATGCCGCCCCGAGCGGGATCTACGCCCCGCGGGACGGATGCAGCGGCGGACGTCCGTCGATCGGGTTGCCCTCGACCCGCGCGGACCCGCCTCTGCTCTCGGGTGACTGACACCACAGTGCACAGGTGGCTGCCCGGATCACGAATGGATGCCGAGAACACCCTTTCTCGGCATCCATCCGTACCTTCGGCATGCAGGTGTGTCGCTCGGGACACGCGCAGGACGGGCGGAGAGCTGCGGCCTGCCCCCGGACACACGAAAGGGGCGCCGGGCCGAAGCCCGACGCCCCTCATGAGGTGACTCAGAAGTCGAAGTCGCCGATGTTGTCCGCGTTGAACTCGAACGGGTCGCCGAGAAGGACGACGCCGTCGGCGCCGACGGTGTACTCGCCCAGGTCTCCGGCGTCGAAGGTGTCGCCCTCTTCACCGGTGATGTCTCCCGCGATCAGCGCCTTGGCAGCGAATGCCGCCAGGTAGCCGAGGTCGGCCGGGTTCCACAGCGCGAACGCGGTGACGGTGCCGTCCTCGACGTACTCGCGCATCTGGTTCGGCGTGCCGAGACCCGTGATCGCGACCTTGCCCTTGTAGTCCGAGGTCGACACGTAGCGTGCCGCAGCGGCGATGCCGACCGTGGTGGGCGAGATGATGCCCTTCAGGTTCGGGTGGCTCTGCAGCAGGGCTGCGGTCTTGTCGAACGACGTCTGGTCGTCGTCGTCACCGTAGACGGTCTCGACGATCGTGATGTCGGGGTACTCGCTGGCGACGTACTCCTTCATCAGGTCGATCCAGGCGTTCTGGTTGGTCGCGTTGGCGGATGCCGACAGGATCGCGACCTCGCCCGCGCCACCGATCTGGTCGGCGATCAGGTCGACCTGCACCTTGGCGATGCCCTCGGAGTCGGCCTGGTTGATGAACAGGTCGCGGCACTCGGGGTTCGTGTCGGAGTCGAAGGTGACGACCTTGACGCCGGCGTCGCGCGCCTCGTTCAGCGCGTCGCAGATCGCCTTCGGGTCGTTGGCCGAGACGACCAGCGCGCCGACGGCCTGCTGCGTCGCGGTGTTGATGTAGCTGACCTGCGCGTCAGGGGTGGCCTCTGCCGGACCGACCTCGGCGAACGTGCCGCCGAACTCGTCGACGGCCTTCTTGCCGCCCTCGCTCGAGGTGTCGAAGTACGGGTTGCCGAGGTTCTTCGGCAGGAACGTGATCGCGAAGTTGTCGGACCCGCCGTCGCCCTCCGAGCCGGAGCCGCCGGAGCCGCCGCTGGTGTCGGCGCAGCCGGTCAGCACGAGCGCTGCGGCCACGGCGACCGCCGCGAACGCAGCGATCTTCTTACGTGCAAACGTCATTGTTCTTCCTTTCGTGATGATCACCGCAGGCGGATGCCGGCGATGAGAGGCTGCCTCATGGTGCGGGGGAGGCTGCGACGCGGAGCGGCGGACCGGCCTTCGCACGGGCGCGCTGCGCCCAGGCGAGGACGCTGGCTGCGACGACCGAGAAGATCAGCAGACCGCCGGTGATGATGTTGATGACGTCGGAGGTGACGCCGGCGAGGCGCAGGCTGCTGCCCAGGACCCCGATCAGGAGCACGGCGGCGACGACGCCGTGCAGGTGCCCTCGTCCGCCGAAGACGGAGACCCCGCCGAGCACGACGGCCGCGATCACCTGCAGCTCGAGCCCGGTGGCGTTGTCGCCTCGGGCGCTCCCGAAGCGCAGCGTGTAGAAGATGCCGGCGAAGGCTGCGACCACGCCCGAGAGCACGAACAGGATGAACTTCGTGCGCTCGACGTTGACTCCCGAGAAGCGGGCGGCGTCCTTCGAGAGTCCGATCGCGAACACCCCACGGCCGAACGGCGTGAAGTGCAGCAGCACGACGAACAGGACGAGCAGGATCAGGAACGGGATCACGATGTACGGGATCGTCGTGCCGGCGATCTTCGCCTTCGCGAGCGCCGTCCAGGTCTCGGGGAAGTCGGTCACGGCGGTGGTGCCAAGCAGTCCGACCGCGAGACCGCGGAAGAGCGCGAGGGTACCGATCGTCACGGCGAGCGACGGCAGACCGACGATCGTGACGAGGAACCCGTTGAACGCGCCGCCGACCACACCGACGAGCAGAGCCGCGAGGGCCGCGACCTCGAACGGCGCACCGGATTCGGTGAGCACGCCCGTGACGACGCTCGCGAGCCCGACCATCGAGCCGACCGACAGGTCGATCTCACCGGTGATCATGACGAGCGTCATCGGCAGGGCGATGAGCAGGATCGGCGCGACGTCGAGCAGCAGGTAGTTGGCCGTGATCGGCTGTGCGAAGCCGCGGATCGACACTGCGGCGACGATCGTCACGAGCACCAGCAGGGCGATGATCGCGAACTCGCGGTTGACGAACACGCGCCGCCAGAGCGGGCGGTCGTAGTCGCGGATGACGCGGGTGGACGAGGTGGTCGTCGTCGTTGTCATGATTCGTCCCTTGCCTCGATGAGCTGGCGTCTCTGCCGCACGGCGAGCACGCGGTCGAGCACGATGGCCCCGATGATGAGCACGCCGACGACGGCGCGCTGCCAGAAGTCGGGGATGCCGAGGATCGGCAGCGCGCGGTTGATGGTCATCAGGAGCATCGCGCCGATGGCCGCTCCCCAGACCGTGCCGACGCCGCCGGTGATCGCGATGCCGCCGATGACGGCCGCGCCGACCGCATCCAGCTCCCATCCGGAGCCGGCCTGCGAGCTGATCGACCCGTACCGCGCGGCGTAGAACACACCGGCGAGGCCGGCGAGCGCACCCGAGAGGATGAACGCCGACAGCACGCGGCGGGTGACCTTGAGTCCGTAGAGCTCGGCGGCCGAGGG